>CAYPEI010000018.1:0-80869 GCA_964409775.1 uncultured Phycisphaeraceae bacterium
GCCCCCCGCCCCCCCGCCCCCGCCGGGGGCACCGTTCCGCCTGGGCGTAACTCCCCCCTGCTTTCGCGCGGCCGACACCCGCTTGGCGTGTTTCAGCGCACGCCGATGGGCCGCGCGGCCGCGGCGGAGGTGAACGGCGTGCAGTTTACCAGAAGACGGAGCAGTTTGCCAGGTATTTGTTTGGATTGCTCAGGTAGGGGTGCGGGATGATCGGCGAGGGGTGCGGGAGTGTGCGCTGGTGTGCGCCCCCCACCCACCACCACCACTCCTACTACCACCCCGCGCTCCCGCCGCGATGCAGCACGGAGATCGAAGCGGTGTCGGTGGTGAGGATCGGATCTTGGCGTTGAATCGCGGCGCAGCGCGCGGCGCGGTTCGGAGGTTCAGCACCGAGATCGACGCGACCTCGGTGGCATGAGTTGGAGGTTGGTGCCAACCGGCCCAACCACAACAGTCAAAGCGACCGGTTCGCAAGACGGCGAAGCGTGGGCGAGGGGCATGACGCCAATGCGCGCGGACCACGCCCAGCGCGGCGCGGCGGAGCGGAGGGGTGCGACTCCTTCGAGCATGCCCGCGCGGAGGCGCGAGGCATCATCAGTCCGGCACTCCGGCGGTACACTCGCGACATTGATCATGTGACCGTCGGGGGCGGAGCGTCGAGCGGGAACTTCCGGCCAATGTGTCGCCGAGGAAGGGATGTGCCTGTGGAAGTCAGAACTCGGGCCTGGTTTGTCATCATCGCCGCGGCCTTGCTGCCGGGCCTGGCGGCCATGGTGGCCGCCGCGCCGCCGGATCTCACGCAGGGCGGCAAGCCGGACACCAAGCATCGCCTGACGCTGGGAGCCACCGGCGCCCGGGGATGGATCTGGAGCAGTTCCCTCGCGGGAGGCAGCGAGAACACGGATGCGCGGCAAATCCTCGTCACCGACGTGGCCCAGGGTTCGCCGGCCGATGGCGTGCTGCTCGCCGGTGACGTGATCACGGGGATCGACGGCCGGGCGTTTTCCGGCGATGCCCGTCGCGTGTTTGCGCAGGCGCTCACGGAAGCCGAGAAAGAGCGCAACGGCGGCGTGCTCAACCTGGTCCGCTGGCGGGCGGGCGAGACGGAAAACATCCAGTTGCGGTTGCAGGTGCTGGGGACCTATGCGCCCACTGCGCCGTTCGGCTGCGCCAAGTCCGCACGGATCTTTGAGCAGGGGTGCGCGGCGATTGCGAAGCGCGGCTTCAAGGACAAGCGGGGCAACGTGCAGGTCAGCATCGACAACGACCTGAACGCTCTGGCCCTGCTGGCGCTGGTGGGCTCGGGGCGCGAGGAGTATCGCGCGCTGGTGGCCGAGTACGCCCACAAAGTCGCCGCAACCCAGCCGGAGCCGGGGTTTCCTGAGTCATGGGAGTACGCCTTCAACACGCTGTTTCTGGCGGAGTATGCCCTGTCGACACAGGACGCGGCGGTGATGGATGGCCTGCGGCGCGCAGCGCTGGCCATCGCCCGCGGCGCAAGCGGCGTGGGCACATGGGGCCACCGCTTCGCCCAGCCGAACGGGAACCTGTACGGCTACGGCTGCATGAATCAACCGGGCATCCCGCTGACGCTGGACATGGTTCTCGCGCGCGAGGCCGGGGTGAGAGATCCGGGACTGGACAGCACGATCGCCAAGGCCAGCGCCTTCCTGCGCCAGTGGGTCAACAAGGGAGCGATTCCGTACGGCGATCATGAGCCGTGGCCGTGGCATGATGACAACGGGAAGTGCTCCGGCGCGGCGGTGCTGTTCGACCTGCTCGGTGACCGCGAGGCCGCCTCGTTCTACTCGCGCATGGGCGCCGCGGCGTATGCGGAGCGGGAGAGCGGGCATACGGGCAACTTCTTCAATATCTTCTGGGCGCTTCCCGGCGTGTCGCGCTGCGGAGATGCCGCGACGGCCGCGTACTTCCGCGAGACTTCGTGGTACTACGACATGGCGCGCGGCTGGGATGGACGCGTGGAGTACGTCGGCTTCCCGGGGGGCGACTCGTACGACGGATGGGACTGCACGGGCGCGTACCTGCTGGGCTATGCGCTGCCGCTCAAGAGCCTGTACCTCACGGGCCGCCGGGCGGGCGCAGCGCCGGCGCTCTCTCCCACGGAAACGGCTGAGGCGATTGCCGCCGGGCGCGACTTCACGTTTGAGACCGCGGAGCGCGGGGAGTGGTATTGCCAGCGGACAGTGGAAGAGTTGATGAGAGGGCTGTCGAGTTGGTCTCCGGCGGTTCGCCTTCGCTCGTCGCTGGCGCTGAGCCGGCGCGAGGGCGACTTCGTGCCGCGACTTCTTGAACTGCTCAACGGCAACGATCGCGACGGCCGCTACGGCGCGTGTGAGGCTCTGGCGAATCTGGGACCCAAGGCGGACCTCGCTGCGCCGCGGGTGCGCGCGTTGCTGAACGACAAGGACCCGTGGCTGAGCATGCTGGCCGTGCGCACGTTGGCCCACATGGGGCCGGAGGTTCGCGCGGCCGCTGTGCCCGACCTGCTCCACGCGGCGTTGATCAAGGACCCCGAGGACCGTCGCCAGCGCGTCGTGGGCGAAGTGGCGAAGGCCCTGTTCGCGCTCATGCCCGGCACACACGGGCCGACGCCGATTCTGTCGAGGTCCCTGGATGGCGTCGATCGGCCGCTGCTGCACGCGGCCCTCAGGAAGGTGCTCGCCAACGAGGATGCACTGATTCGCGGGCTGGCCGCGGGGATTTATCCGATGCTCTCGGCGGAGGATGTCAAGGCAGTTCTGCCCGAGATCGTGGAGGCGACTCGCAAGAATGCCCCGAGCGGCGAGATGTTCCGCTATGGCATTCGCTGGGCGGGATTGGAACTGCTGGCGCGGTTCCGAATTCGCGAGGGGATGGGGCTGTGCGTGGACATGATGAACGAGTTTGAATGGGGCCGCGACCAGAACCAATGCGTCAAGCCCCTGAAGAAGTATGGCGGCGCGGCGAGAGAGGTGATTCCACGGCTGCGGGAGACCGCCGCGGCATTGCGCGCGGAACATGAGGCGGGGCGTCTGGATGTCAACAGCAGGGATCGGGACATCTCGGCCATTGAAGGGTTGATCAAGGGCATCGAGGCCGACGAGCACGCGGCGGCCGTGCAGAGCATCGAGGAGTTTCTTGGGAAGACGGGACGACCGTGAGCGGAGTGGTGGCTTTCGCCGGCAGGAGATCGCCGGGGCGGTGAGGGGATGCGGCTGTTGGTGGTGCGCCGCACCCTGGTCGAGATTGGGAATGTGGCCGCGAAGAGTGAGGGGATGCGGCGGTTGGTGGTGCGCCGCACCCTGGTCGAGATTGGGAATGTGGCCGCGAAGGGTGAGGGGATGCGGCTGTTGGTGGTGGGCCGCACCGGCCGCGGATCGGCACCGAGATTGAAGCGGTTTTGGTGGCGCGGGATGGGTGTTGGTGCCACACCGCCATGTCTCCGATCCGTCCCTCACTGGGCAGAACCCGGTACACGCGATGATCCATCCTGATCTGAACCGGATCCTGTTCCTGTTCGCCCTCCCGCAAAAAAGCAAAGAACCTCTAGTTTCCTAGAGGTCTTTTCAAGCGAGGCGGACGGGACTCGAACCCGCAACCACCGGATCGACAGTCCGGTACTCTAACCAATTGAGCTACCGCCCCAAACATGTCGCTGGCATCAGCCGCGGCGGCCGAAGCAGCCGAGAAATGTAGTCCACGGTCGGCCGGTGTCAAGTATCCGCGGCGGCCGGTGTTGCGCTTGGTGTTGCCGCGGCGAGCGGCGTGAAGGCCCTGGCATCACTTCAGGTCGATTCGGTACGACTTGGCGGCCTCGTCGTAGGGATGGATGCTGAAGGGCTGTCCACCCGGGGCGATCTCGCGTGCCTGGAGGAAGACCCAGATGCACGCCGCGAGGAGCGCGAGCACCGACGCGAAGAGCAGGCCGGTGTAGACGTTCATCGATGCGCCGCGATGGATCTGTCCCCCCGGCATCTGCATTCCGAACTGGCTCATGGTCTGGTCTTTCGATCCGGCGTCGTGCCGGTGAGGGTCGTGTCGGGCGTGGTCAGGAAGGCCTGGCTGGGAGGCGCGCGAAGCGTTACCAGGTCAGGCGGCTGAGGACGGTGTCGCCGGACTGGACGGACATGGGCTTGCCGTAGAGGTTGAGTTTGCCGACGGCCTGACCGGGCTCGACGGCGGTGATGACGACAGAGCCGACGAAGACGTCACCGCCGCGGATGATGTGGAGGAGCGCGTTGGGCTTGAGGCCGCGGTTGGCGCCTTCGGAGATGACGACGAGGTCGTCGCCTGAGGGGCTCTTCATGACTTCGAGGACGCGTGCGCGGATGAGCGGTCCGGCGAGTTCGCGGGGCTCATCGGCGACGGAGCCCGTGCCGCCGCGGCCGGCGTTCTGGACGGCGAGTTTGGCCTCTTCGAGTTGCTCCTTGAGAGCGCGGGAGTTCTGCTCGAGGACTTCGCGAGCGGACTCGAGGTCGTTGATGCGATCGACGAGATCGATCTCGCGCTTGCTGGAGGCGAGCATCTCGTTGCGGAGGGCGGTGACCTCCTGGTGGTAGTTGGTGATGACGGCGGCCTGTGTCTGGGTGGTGGCGCCGAGTTGTGCGATCTGGTTTCGGATGGAGGCGACCTCGGCGGTGGCGCGTTCGAGGTCGGCGATGAGCGTGGTGCGCTGGCTCTGGAGGTCGCTGACCTCCTTGGCGCGGGCGGCGAGTTCGGACTGGAGGGAGCGGAAGCGCTCCTCGGCGGAGACGCGCTCCTGCGCGAACTGGGCGACCTCGTTCTTGGCGGCGGACTCGGCGGCGATCTTCGCGGCCCGCTCGCTCATGAGGCTGCTCTTGATGGCTCCCGCGTTGGCGGCGTAGGCCATGGTGAGGGCCGCGAGGACGAGGCTGAGGATGGCACAGAACACGACCAGAATCTTGGTGACAGCGTGCACAGGAGTCTCCTGACAAGTGCCTCCGCCCGGTCCATGGGCGGGGCTGTTGGCTCTCTGAATGACCGGACGCGCTCGGACGCTCTATCCGCTTATGCCGCCGGAAGGTTCGACTCGGGAGCAAAAGTCCTCACAGAGGACGATACCCGGGCAGGCACCAGCCTGATCGGGGCGTGTTTGATACCCCAATCGGGCGCATCTGTCAACACGGCCCCGTGTTGTTAGCCGTTGGGCTGGGCGATGTTGCCGGTGATTCTTGCGACTGCGGCGGCGGCGGCAACCCGAACACGTCCCGACGGATCTTCGAGCATGGGGCTGAGGCTGGCGAGATTGTCGGTCCAGCCGGTATCGCCCAGGACAACCGCGGCCTGGGCCCGGAGCACATCGTTTGGGCTGGCCTTGTACTGCTCGGCGATGAAGGCCCCCTGCCGCCGACCGAGGCGGGCAAGGGAACCGGCGGCGGCGAGGCGGATCTCGGCGGGGAGGGGCTGCTTGTCGCGGTCCCACTCGGCGGTGAGGAACATGAGGCGGTCGATGGACCCCTTGTCGCCGATCTGGCCGACGATCTGCGCGGCGAGGGCGGTGGCCTCGAGGTCCTCGGACCGAGCGGGGAAGAGGGCGGTGCGGATGTCGATGAGGGCGTCATCATCGCCGAGTTTGACTCTGGCTTCGGCGATCTGGAGTTCCATCATGCGGACCGCCGCGGTCGCGGCCTTGGCAAGGCCCTGGCGCTGCGCCTCGCGGAGGGGCCCGATGGCGGACTTCTCACCGAGTTCGCCCAAGACGAACGCGGCTTGCGCCCGCACCTGGGGGGAGGGATCGCGCAGCATTTCGGCGAGGGGCGTGGGGTCGATGGGCTGATCGCAGCGCATCAGGGCATAGATGGCGTTGGCGCGGACCTGCGGGAGCGGGTCGCTGAGCAAGGGTCGAACCTGGCCGGCAAGGTCGGCGAGGCGAGCCTTGCCGACGGCCATCGCGGCGATTGCGCGGACGCCGGGGTTTGGATCGGCGAGGCCCGCCGCGGCGGCGGGCTTGAGGCGGGCGGGCATGGGGATGAGGGCTTCGAGCGCGTTGGCGCGTTCTTCGGGCGACTGGCTGCGGGTTCCGGCGAGCAGGATGGTCATGGCCCGCTCGCGGAGTTGGGCGGCGGCGACGGGATCGGTCGCGGCGGGCACCGCGACGGGCGTCTGAGCGGGCACGCGGATGGGCTGCTCCTGGACGATCAGGTCAGACTCGCGGGTGTCGCGGGTGTCGCGGGTCTCGACGCGGTCCGCATCCTTGTTCATGGTTCGTCGCGCCAGCGGGGCCTGGTATGGGCCTGAGCAACCGGCGGCGAGCATGAGTGCCGCGGCTCCGAATCCCAGACCGGTCCGTATCCGTCCATCCGTGATCATGCTGATCCTCCTTGCACCCACGTGTATCGACTCAACCCCTCACGACGCGCCAGAGCCACCAGGCGGCGGCGGCCAGCAGGATCGCCCAGGCCCAGACGTTGCCGATCCTGCCGTAGGTCGTCGGGGCGCGGTCGGGCTCGATGTGCAGCCTTACGGAGAGTACGCCGTCGGTTCCGACCGCTTCCCGGCCGTTGGGGCCGAGTTGAAGGACTCGGCCGTGGGAATCGACCGCGGCGGAAACGCCGGTGTTCACGGCCCGGACCATCGGCACGCCCAACTCGACGCATCGCCACCGGGACGCCTGAAAGTGCTGCTCGCGGCCTCCGGAGTAGTCACCGAACCACCCGTCGTTGCTGAGGTTGAAGATGACTGCGGCGCGGAGGTGGGTGCCGTCGTACACAAGCGAACGGCACAGAGCCGATCGGGTGCCCTCGAAGCAGATGGGAGTCGCGACGTAGATGTCCTGGCGGGTGAGGGCGCTGCCTTCGCCCGCGCGGACGGAGACCGGGAGCGTGGCCGGCAGAAAGCCGGGCTTGAGATTGAACGCCATGCCCTTGGCGCCGAGATCGACGAGTTTCTGCTGGAGCGCGGGCCAGCGCCAGACGTAGGGGATGACCTCGCCGAAGGGGGTGAGGTCGATCTTGTCGTAGCGGATGGGGCTGACGCGGCCGGAGACGATCAGGAAGGCGCTGTTGTGCTCGGGCCCGAAGTCGAGGCGGTCTTCGCGCGGGCCTCGAAGTCCGTGAGGCGGATCGGGCATGGCGATGGATCCGATGATCATCGGGATGCCGATCTCGGTCTGGAGTTTCAGGACATCCTGGGTGAGCAGGACGTAGGGGCTGCGCTCGCCCGCGGCGACGAGGCCCGGGTTGTTGGCGCTCCAGACCTCCTCGAACTCTTCGATGAGTTCGGGGCTGAGGGAGATGCCGGGGAACATGGTCTCGGGCCAGAGGATGACATCAGGGGGCGGGCGCGAGGCCGCGGCCTGCCGGGTGAGTTCGGCGAATCGGCGCATGTCGGCCTGTCGCTGCTGGAGGTCCCAGCGCATCTTGTTGTTCTGGGGGAGGTTGGTCTGGACGGCGGCGACGTGGAGGACGAGGGGCGCGGGCTGATCGCCGGTTTGCTTCCAACCGATCCAGCCTGTGAGGGCCCAGAGGAGCGCGACGATGAGCGCGGCCTGGCCGCCGCGGGCGCGTGAAGTGCCGGACCAGCCGGCGGCGTCGGCGGCGGCCCCTGCGAGGGAGTAGACGAGTGCGGAGACGAAGTAGGCCCCGAAGATCGCGGCGGGCGCGGCGAGCCGCGCAGAAGCGATGAGCGGATGGCCGGCGAGGAACCATGCGTAGCCGGTGAGGAGGACCTCGCCGCGGAGCACCTCGACCGCGCCCAGCACGACGGGGGCGAGGAGGCACATGGGGATGGCGACGACGCCGGTGGCGCGTCGGCGGATGCGGGCGATGAGGTAGACGCCGAAGCCGGTGCAGAGGGAGAGATAGACGGCGAGGGCGGGATAGCCGGGCACGGTCACATCGATGAGCCATCGCTGCTCGAAGAACCACAGCGGGAGCACGCCGAGGGAGACGAAGAACGCGCCGGAGAGGGGTCGCTCCTCAGCGCGGCAGCCGGCCCAGATCAACGGGAGCGGCACGACGAAGGCGAGGAGCCAGACATCGAGCGGGGGAAAGGCGAGGCACATGAGCAGCGCGTGCGCGAGCCCGGCGGCGACGAGTTTCCACCACGCGCATCCGGCGACACGACGGCCTTCGGTTGATCCGGCCATGGGGGGAGTCTAGATACTCGATCTCCGTAGAGAGCGGGTTGTGGTGTTTGGTTCACACGCGCTCGCGTCTACCGGGGAGCGGACACCTGCTTCAATGCGACGTTCGGAGGCCATGGAGACGGTCGCAGAGTTGACGCTCAGTCGCACCGCCCAAACCATGCTCCGAGAAAGGCGAAAATGTCGGCTGCATTGACTGCATGATCCAGGTTGAAGTCACTCAGGGGATACACACCGGTGAACCAAGTCGAGAGGAATCCGAAAATGTCAGGCACGTCGACACCATTGACGCCATCCCAGTTCGCACGGCAACAGGTCGTTGGGTTCCCCGCCTCGCCGCAGTGAACATCGTCGCCTTGGAACGTCCCGTTGAGCTCCGCACAGCTCTCGAATGTGGCGGTGACACAAGACGTGCCAAGACAACACGCACCTGTGACAGGCGCAGGAATGGGCCGACTCCACAGTAGAGCCTCCCAACGGTTCCTCGCGACGTTGAATCCATAGCCCGCAACGTAAACAGTGGCGTGGTCGTTCCAAATGCCGGTGGCATAGGAGACGCTCCAGTCCCCGACGAGGCTGGAGTGAAGCTCTTCCAGCGAGTCTGCCGTTCCATGCCAGACACTGGCACGCGGCTGCCCATCAGAGGCAAAAAAATACCCCGCCTGATTGCCTGCGAAGACACTTAGAGCTGAGCCTGCGTAGTGCAGACTCACCCATGAATCGGCGGTACCGGTCCAAAGGCTGGCGTGTTGCGAACCGCCGACGCCGCAGAATCCGACTTGCTGAACACCATGAATAGCGTTGGCTGCCGACCACACAGCCCCCGGTGGATGAAGATCTTGCCAAGTCGCAGCAGTTCCGCTCCACATCGCAGCACGGTGAGTGCTGCCCAATATCACGGAGCCCACTTGACGCCCATTGTGTACACCCGTCGCCCAAGAATGCCCACCGTCGATCGGGTGCAAGTCAACCCATGAAGCAGCAGTCCCCGTCCAAAGCACCGCATGCTGCGCGTCTCCCACACCTGCTGACCCGACCTGCTGATCCTCGGAAATGCACCATGCTTCCGACCAAGTTGCACCACTCGGATTGAGGTCAATCCAAGACTCAGCGGTACCGCTCCAGAGACTTGCGTGAAACACACCCCCCAAGTACGCACGTCCCACTTGCTGGTTGCCAAACACTCCGAACGACCACGACTCGCTTGCCTCAGGCGGGTGCAAGTCCACCCACGACTCGGCGCTGCCACGCCACAATGCGGCGTGGTTTCTTCCACCGACATCGGCTCGTCCGACTTGCTGGCCTGAATCGAGGCCGGAAACCACCGACCAGTTTCCATCTTCCAAGGCGCTGGGATGCAGGGCCGTCACGGACCACTGAGCGTGCGATACAACGGCGAAAGCGTGTACCGATGCAATCGCTCCAATGGCACTTGATCTTCGCCAAAATGATCTCATGCGAATGCCCACCATGAGCGAGCGCAATCTCCCGGACTAAGTACGAAATGTACCTGCGCACCCGCGTGACCGCAATAGTGATCCCGGAACTCCGTCACCGGCACGTGTTGCAGGCGTGCCGCAACGTCGACACCGCTGACAATTGCCTGGTGTGCACCCCACCCTGTGGATGCGGTTGGGACCGTACGCCTCAGCGGCCGGAGTAGTCGATGACGCGCGCGATCTCGCTGCGGAGTTCGACGCGCGGGACGACACGATCGACCATGCCCGCCTGCAGCAGGTACTCGGACCGCTGGAAGCCCTCGGGGAGTTCCTGGCGGATCGTCTGCTGGATGACGCGCGGGCCGGCAAAGCCGATGAGGGCCTTGGGCTCGGCGAGGATGACGTCTCCGAGCATCGCGAAACTGGCGGTGACGCCGCCGGTGGTGGGATCGGTCAGCACGCTGATGAACAGGCCGCCGGCGTCGTCATGGCGTGCGAGCGCGGCGGAGGTCTTGGCCATCTGCATGAGCGAGAGGCCGGCCTCCTGCATGCGGGCGCCGCCGGAGCCGCTGACGATGACGAGCGGGAGGTTCCGCGCGGTGGCGGTCTCGATCGAGCGGGTGACGGTCTCGCCGACGACGCTGCCCATCGAGCCCATCATGAAGGAGAGATCGAGCACGCAGAGCATCGCGGCACGGCCCTTGACGAAGGCGGTGCCGGCGACAACCGCGTCGACCTGGCCGGTCTTGATCTGCTCGGCGAGGACGCGGTCGGTGTAGGACTTGAGGTCGCGGAAGTTGAGCGGGTCGGTGGGAGCGAGGTTGGTGAACATCGCCTCAAACGAGCCGGGGTCGGCGAGTTGCTTGACGCGCTCGGTCGCGCCGATCCGGTAGTGGTGGGCACACTCTGGGCAGACGTGGAGGTTGGCCTCCATCTGCTTGCGGTAGATCATCTGCTCGCAGCCGGGGCAGCGGAGCCAGAGACCCTCGGGGATCGAGTTCTTCCGTGGCGTCTGCGCCTTGAACTCGTTCCACGTCTTCGCCGGTGCTTGTGTCATTTCAACCGTTCCTTGGTTCGTCTGGATTGCCGGCGGCTCGGGCATTCGTCGCGGCCGCGGGGCGTTGGTGCGGGGCAGAAGGCGGAGGGGCTCCGGACCGGAGCGGGGCGCGAAGGGGACAGGGTCATGCGGCGGAGGCCGCGGGCGCGGGCTCGGCGGGTCGCAGACGAGGGTCGTTCTTTTCGACTTCGTACCACTCGGGGGCCGCGGCGGGGCCGGAGAGTTTCCAGGCCTCGGTCAGGGGTACACCTTTCAGGCGGCACCGGAGGACACCAAGGGCAAACGGACGCAGCACAAGACAGATCCTGGACCCGGCCTTGGCCTTGGAGAGAACCCGGCCGACACCGGGAAGCAGTCGGGACTGGAGGGCGTCGATCGTTTCGCCTTCGGGCGGGGTAACGCTCAGGACGTCTTCGGTGAACTGTCCCCACGCCCGGGGGTAACGCTCTTCGAGGTCGGCCTGACGCATGCCCTCCCACAAGCCAACGTGGGGATCGGCAAGTTCGGGCAGGGCCAGGACCTTGCTGGGGATTCGTCGGCCCGCCGCGGCGAGCAGTTTGGCGGTCTCGACCGACGCCTCATCCGGGGCGCAGGCCACCTGAGCGAGGGTCAGCCGTCCGAGGGACCGGACGAACGCGCTGACTTCAGCACGGCCGGTCTCGCTCAAGGGAAGATCGCAGGAGCCTTGAAGGCGCCCGCCACCATCCCAGCACGTGGGACCCGTCCGCACCAGAAGTAACCGAATCGCAGCGTCCTTGGCCATGAAGTCGGCTCGCCTAACCCCCCCACCGCCAACCCCCTGTGATACCCGCCATGCCTGCCCGGGCATGCACCCGAGGTGGGTCGCAGTCTATCAACCCTGATCGGCGAGGCCAAGCCATGCACACGAGGCTGTGGGTCCGATATCCGGCTCAGACGGAGAGAACATCCCCACTATTGGCGGATGATCTTCCCATTCAGTGGCTAGGTTTGGCCATTATGACCGGGATTGGGACCCCCGGAGAGACCGGATAACCGCTCCCCGATCGCTTGAGGGCCTGCCGAAGATTGCCGAGGCTGCCACAACCACATCGCAGCCGGAATCCAGGCAAGCCTGAACATTGTCAGGCCGGATGCCGCCATCCATCTGGATGCGCTGGGTCGGGAGGATCAAATCCGCGAGATTGCGGGTTTTTTCGAGAACTTCGGGGATGAACTCCTGGCCCGAGAACCCCGGGTTGACGGACATGACCAGGAACAGGTCGAAGGACTCGAGGTGGTCGAGGGCGGCCGCGACGGGCGTAGGAGGGTTGATGGCGAGGCCGACGCTCAGACCCAACTCGCGTACGTGTGCGGCGGCGGAGTCGAGTTGATCCTGCGGGATGACTTCGACGTGGAAGGTGATGTGGCTGGCGCCTGCCGCGGCGAAGGCGTCGGCGTGTGGAAGCGGGTCGGTGACCATGAGGTGGACATCGAGGAAAGCCCGAGGGAAGGCCTTTCTGAGGGCCTTGCACATGTCGGGCCCCATGGTGAGGTTGGGGACAAAGTGGCCGTCCATGACATCGAGGTGGAGGAGGTCGGCCGCGCCTTCATCGATGACCGCCTGGCCGGCCGCGACGGGACTGAGCACGGAGGCGCACTCCTCGCCCATCCGCGCGAAATCGGCGGAGAGGATGGAGGGGGCGATGAGGGGGAGACGGCGGGGATTGGTGAACAGGTTGCGCATCGCAGGAGCGTACGACGCGGCGATCGCCCAAGGTGGCTTAGACTGGCGGCATGCCCACACTCGATGCCTTGCGAGCGAAACTCGAACCGGTTGGACAGTTCCACGTTCTGAACTTCTGGAACGCGCTGGATCAGTCGGCGAAGGATGCGCTGACGAATCAGGTGGAGTCGATCGGCTGGGAAGAACTGCCGCGGCTGATCGAGCAGTATGTCCGCAACAAGCCGGCGTTCGAACTGCCTCCGGATGTGCAGCCGGCCCCCTACTACCCGGTCGACCACACCGCGGCGTTCCGGCCGTGGAACAAGGCCGCGGCGAGGGCCAAGGGGGAGGAACTGCTGCGCGAGGGGAAGGTCGCGGCGTTCGTGGTGGCGGGCGGGCAGGGGTCGCGGCTGGGGTATGAGGGGCCGAAGGGGTGCTACCCGGCGGGGGCGGTGACGGGCAAGCCGCTGTTTGCGATGTTCGCGGATGCGATCCTCGGGGCGTATGACCGGTACGGCGTGCACGTCCCGTGGTACATCATGACCAGCCCGCTGAATCATGATGCGACGCTGGAGTTCTTCGCGGCGCACCACTTCTTCGGGCTGCCGCGGGGGAGCGTGAACTTCTTCATGCAGGGCGTGATGCCGTCGCTGGACATCCGCACGGGCAAGGTGCTGATGGCCTCGCAGCGGGAGATCGCGACCAACCCCGATGGGCACGGCGGCTCGCTCCGCGCGCTGCAGGCCTCGGGCGCGCTGGATGACATGCAGCAGCGCGGCGTGACGACGATCTCGTACTTCCAGGTGGACAACCCGATCGTGAACCTGCTGGACCCGGTGTTCCTCGGGCTGCACGCCGGGGGCGCGGGGGCGAGCTCGCCATCCTCGGCGCAGATGTCGAGCAAGATGATCCCGAAGGCGTACGCGGAGGAGAAGTTGGGCCTGTTCTGCGCGCACGGCGCAGGTCCGAAGAAGGGCCGCGTGGAGATCGTCGAGTATTCCGATCTGCCGATGGACCTGCAGCGCGAAAAACTCCCGGACGGGCGGCTGCGGTTCCTGTCGGGATCGATCGCGGTGCACGTGCTGGGGCGGAAGTTCGTCGAGAGACTCAACACGGAAGCGGCGTTTGAACTCCCCTGGCACCGGGCGGAGAAGAAGATCCCGTGCATCGACCCGGAGACGGGCGAGGCGGTGCGTCCCACGGCGAACAACGGCGTGAAGTTGGAGCGGTTCGTGTTCGATGCGCTGCCGCTGTGCGAGCAGTCGGCGGTGCTGGAGACCGACCGGATCGAGGAGTTTGCACCGATCAAGAACGCGGAAGGGCAGGACAGCCCGCAGTCATCGCGAGAGATCCAGACGGAGCGCGCAGCGCGGTGGCTGGAGTGGTGCGGGGTCACCGTGCCGCGGGATGCGCAGGGCAAGCCGGAGTGCGTGCTGGAAATCTCGGCGCGGACGGCGAGCACGAGGGAGGAGTTGAAGGCGGGCGGAAGACTGCCGCGGGCGATCGAGCGCGGGCAGAGACTGGCGATGTGAAGGACGATCTATCGCGGAATCCGCACGAGCGTTCGCGGCGAGAGGCTGTCGAGTTCGACGAGCAATGCTGGCAGCAGCGGCTTGATGTCGTCGATGGAGTTCGTGCGTGCACGAAGGAGCACAACGGCCAAGGGCAACTCGCCGAGGTTCTGCTCCGACTCGATGCCCGAGTCCTTGCTGACCAGGACATCAAAGCCGTGCTCCGCCGCGCGAGCCAGGAGGACACCGTTTGTGGTACCAGCCCATCGCATGTACGCGACGGTGAACACTTCGTGCCGCGGGATCAGCAGCCTCAGATCATGCGGGAGATTCTCATCCAGCAGGACCTTCATCCCGCGGCCCGGCGGGGAACAGTCGTGAAGGGCACTCCTCGCTTGGCCATCTCCAGGACCGCTTCGGCGTATTCCCGCTTCACCGTCGGAAACTGTGCCAGGAAGTACTCGAGGTTGTATCCCTGCAGCAAGTGATCAAACAGCGACTCCACCGGCACACGCGTCCCCGTGAAGCACGGTGTTCCGCCGAGAATCCCGGGATTGGTCTGCACCGGTTCCATATCCAAAGTGTACACGCCCTGCCCGGTTGGCTCATCGCCTGAGCGCTTACGCTCACCCCTGATGATCGACCGCTTCGCCAAACTTCCCGCCTCGCTGGAATCCAAGGCCCGCCGCGTGCGGCTCGGGCCGACGCAGGTGCCGGCGTTGCTGGCCCACCCCGACTGGTCCACGCCCGCGCCGGTCTGCATCTGGATGCACGGGCGAACCGTGCACAAGGAACTCGATGCCGGCCGCTATGTCCGCTGGCTCAAGGCCGGGATCGCGGCGTGCGCGATCGACCTGCCCGGGCACGGGGAACGGTTGGATGAGGAGTTCCATTCGCCCAGACGCACGCTCGACCTGCTCGATGCGGCGATCCCGGAGGTCGATCACGTGGTGGAGGCACTGGCCGATCCTGTCTTCGGCGACGTGTTTGATCTCGACCGCATGGGGATCGGCGGGATGTCGGCGGGCGGCATGGTGACATTGCGCAGGCTGTGCGACCCGCACCCGTTTGTGTGCGCGGCGGTCGAGGGCACGACGGGCGACCTTGCGGGGCTGTACTTCGCGCGGAGTCACCCCCCCACTCACCCAGCAACGGCTGCGTGGCCGGTGGCCCACGATCCTGCCCGCGTCGCGCGCGTCGATCCGATGCAGCATCTGGAGGGGTGGCGGCCGATCCCGCTGCTGGCGCTGCATTCGGAGAAAGATGAACTGGTGCCGGTCGCGACGCAGCGCGGCTTCATCGACGCCCTGCGGGCGAAGTACGCCGCGGCGGGCGCGGACCCGCGGAGCGTCGAGTTTCGCACGTGGCCGGAGACGGGCGCGCCGCAGGAACACGCGGGGTTCGGGCGATTTGGGAACGATGCGAAGAACTTGCAGACGGAGTTTCTGGTGAAGCACCTGCGGCCCTAGCTGGCCCATCAACTCACACATCGCTGCGGCAGAATGTGTTCAGAACTCCTGCGCGAGCACCGTGTCGACGCTGTCGAGGATCTCGCGCAGCGTGCGATACACACACTGACCGCGAAGAGGCATGTCGCCTGCGAATGACAACTGCGTCATAAGTCCGATCGTCATCGTCCCCCCACCTACTGCGGTCAAATCGAGAATTGGAGTGGAGCCATCATGAATGGCGCCATCTCCCACGAACGTGATACCGACTTTTCGTGCGGCGACGCGATCCCCGTGGTTGATGAGCTGCGTCTCTCTTCCATCGTCCAACTGCAGTCGCTCTACGTGGGTTTTCCGGGAGAGAGTGTGAAGTACCCTGTGCTTGTCAATGTTGTTAATCTCCGCGAGCAGCGCCAGTGGATGCCCATACAGAGCCGGCTCGCGGGCGAACGGCTGGCACCTCTCAAGTTGCTCCGCGTGCTTGGGCGAGAGCTTGTACGGTTCGATCGCTCTCTTGAGCATGTCCCGGTTGTCGGTAATGGGAAAACACATTGACCGTGCGCGAGTTTCATCATCGGGAGGGAGAGGGCTGAGGATGTACACGAGATAATCGAGGGCTGCACGGGCGTTGTGAGCGACATCGCCTATGCGGAGCGACCAATCCGCAGGAATAGGCGCTGGCATCTGCAGACTCACCCTCGCTGTAGATGACGTCAACCCCTCCGATGCACTCATGGCGATCTGCCCACTCTTGTCGAACCGCTGGACGGCACTCACCAATCCGGCGAAGTGGTGACGTGCGTGTGCGGCCTTCTGCCGCGGACCCGTAAGATCAATCGTCATGATGTCAAAGTATATGAGTGCCGGACGATACAGCAGCTAGATCAGCGATCGAGGCATCCGACAAGGCGCCTCTTTCATCGATCCAACGTCCCACTGACCGAATACCCCGCCCCCAGCCCGAAGTGCACGTTCAGCAGCGCATCGACCGTCGCCGCGATCCCCTCCGGCGATCCATCCGCCATTCGGTAGAGCCCTTCTTCGAGGCGTTCGAGTGAGAGCGCTTCCTTGGCGTGCGCAGGCAACTCCTCCAGCAGCAGGTTCAGACGGTCGCGCATGATCTGGATGGTGACGGTGCGGCCAGCGGATGAGGCCTCGAGGTGGACCCAGCCGTCATCGTTCGCGGCTTTGTGCCTGCGCACGATCTCGGCGATTGCCGCCGCGGCGGAATCGAAACCGCCGCCGGGATGGGTGATGGTTTCGGGGGGCTTGGCGATCGAGCCGAAGATCTTGTTCAGCCAACCCATGGCTCCTCCCGCGCGACATGCTACGCGAAGAAGGGGCGAGTTGTTGGGGTGAGCGTCCGCGGGTGGGTGCGAAGTCGCGGACACGACCGCCGAGCGTGCGCTCGGGGCTCTCTGGCACGCAGCGTTTCCGCTACCCTCTGCCCATGCTTGGGCGACTGTACCCGCTTCGAGGACTGCCGCGACAGGGCCAGATCTGGTCGTGGATCTCCTTTGACGTCGCGAACCAGTCGTTCACGCTGCTGATCAACACGCTGCTGTTCTCGATCTTCTTCACGCAGGTGGTCGTGACCGACCCCGCGATGCGGAACACGTGGTGGAACATCACGTACGCGACGAGCATGCTGCTGACGGTGATCCTGTCGCCGATCTTCGGGGCGATCTCGGATGCGCGGGCGTGGAAGAAGGAATGCCTGGTGGTGTCGGGGCTCACGTGCGGCGTGCTGACGTGTTGCTTCGGGTTCATCGGGCCGGGCGCGCTGTGGCTGGCGCTGCTTCTGTACATCCCGGCGAACCTGGCGTACTCGATCGGGGAGAACTTCCTGGCGTCGTTCCTGCCGGAGTTGTCGCCGCGGGAGGCGTTCGGGCGGGTGTCGGGGTTCTCGTGGGGCGTGGCGTACTTCGCCGCGCTGGTGATCCTGCTGCTGACCGCGGCGACGATGATCGGGTGGAACCTGAAGGCGCCGGATGAGTGGCGGCCGTTTTTCGTCGCGGCCGGGGTGTGGTTTATCGCGTTCGCGGTGCCGACACTGGTGTTCCTGCGCGAGCGTGCGGAGCCGGAGAAGGGACCCCAGCGGAACGTGGTGGCGGATGCGTTTGCGCGCCTGGGCGAGTCGATCCGGAATATCCGCGAGTTCCGTGACCTGTGCATCCTGCTGGTCGCGTCGCTTCTCTATGGCACGGGCATGAGCGTGGTGGTGTACTTTGCGAGCATCATCGCGGCGGACTTCGGGTTCGACAACGTTCGGCTGGTGGCGTTTGTCGCGGTGATCACGGTGTCGGGGGTTGTCGGCACGCTGATCCCGATGCTGTATCAGGACTCGTTCGGGCATAAGAACACGACGCTGGCGCTGCTGGGGCTGTGGATGGTGACGACGCTGGCGCTGGCGGCGTATGCGTGGATGCGGTCACGCTCGGCCTCGCCGGCGGACTACCCGGCGTGGCCGATGTGGATCATGGGGAACCTGCTGGGGTTCGGGCTGGGCTCGCTGGGCTCGGCGAACCGGGCGTTCGTGGGTTTTCTGACGCCGGTCTCGCGGACGGGCGAGGTGTTCGGCCTGTGGGGCCTGGTGTTCAAGTTGTCGGCGGTCTGCACGATCCCGTTCGGCGTGGCCAAGGACAAGTTGGGCACGCCGGCGGCGTTGCTGGTGCTGTTCGGGTTCATCGTGACCGGGCTGGTGATCACGCTGTTTGTGAACGAGCGCCGGGGCCGGGAGTCGGCACGCGTGCTGGACGGACAGACGGAAGCGGGAACGCCGATGGGCCCGGGGCCGGGCCCGCTGCCCGCGCCCGAGCAGGCTCCGCAATCGGCGGGCGCCCGCTAGGCTTTCGGCATGCAACCCGTTGCCCCTGCACAACCTGTGTCCCGCGTTCCGACCGCCGCGGGCCGCTTCGGCGCGTTCGGCGGCTCGTATGTCCCCGAGACGCTGGTGGCGGCGCTGGAGCAACTGCGGTCGCAGTATGACGCGGTGCGGAACGACGCATCATTCTGGGGTGAACTCGAAGTGCTGATGCGGACGTTCGTGGGGCGGCCGACGCCGCTGTACTTCGCCTCGCGATTGACGGGGGCGGCGCGGGAACGCGCGGGGAGCGGGCGGGGAGCGAACATCTGGCTGAAGCGGGAGGACCTGGCGCACACGGGGGCGCACAAGATCAACAACACGCTCGGGCAGGCGCTGCTGACGATCCGCATGGGGAAGAGGCGGATCATCGCGGAGACGGGGGCGGGGCAGCACGGGGTGGCGAGCGCGACGGCGGCGGCGCACTTCGGCCTGTCGTGCGACGTGTACATGGGGGCGGAGGACGTGCGGCGGCAGCGGTTGAACGTGGTGCGGATGAAACTGCTGGGGGCGCGCGTCGTCGAGGTGGAGGCGGGCTCGCGGACGTTGAAGGACGCGACCAACGAGGCGATGCGGGACTGGATGGGCTCGGTCGAGCACACGCACTACATCATCGGGTCGGTCGTCGGGCCGCACCCGTTCCCGATGATCGTGCGGGACTTCCAGAGCGTGATCGGGCGGGAGTGCCGCGCACAGTGCCTCCAGACGCTTGGCCGACTGCCGGACGTGGTTGTGGCGTGCGTCGGCGGAGGATCGAACGCGGCGGGGATCTTCTACCCGTTTGTCGATGATGCAGGCGTCGCGCTGATCGGCGTCGAGGCGGGAGGGCGCGGCAACACGCCGGGCCAGCACGCCGCGCCGCTTTCGTTCGGCACACCGGGGATCCTGCACGGCTCTCTGAGTTACGTGCTGCAGGACGCCAACGGCCAGACTGCGGATGTGCATTCGTGCTCGGCGGGGCTCGACTATCCCGGTGTCGGGCCGGAGCACTCGTATTGGAAAGATGCTGGCCGCGTGGGGTACACCGCGGCGACGGATGCGGAGGCGCTCGCGGCGTTCCAGTTGCTGGCGAGGACGGAGGGGATCATCCCCGCGCTCGAATCGAGCCACGCGATCCATGAAGGGGTGCGGATGGCGGCGACGATGCGGGCGGACCAGCACCTGGTGGTCAACCTCTCGGGGCGGGGTGACAAGGACGTGGATGAGGCGGTGCGGCTGATCGGGATGCGCTGAGGCCTCGCGGGCATCAGGCGCCACCATCAGGCTCGGGGGCGGCGGCGCAGGAACACCAGGCCGAACGACCGGGCGAACCAGGCCGCGATCTCGGCGGCGGAGTGCAGCGCGAGTTTGATCCGGAGGCGCTTGAGCGAGGGGTCGTCCGGCTCGGTGCGGATCGCCTGGGAGACCCAGTAGCGTGCACGGTTCCACTGGCGGTCGTACACGCAGGCGACGGCCAGGTTGTGCATGGCGGGGACGAACTTGGGATCGCACTTGAGGATGCGCCTGCAGACATCCATTCCGGCAGCGCGGTCGCCGAGCGTGAAGCACGCGACCGAGAGGTGGTGGAGCGCCGGGACGTGGGTCGGGAGGTGCCGGACGACCACGCCGAGCACCTCGCGTGCCTCGGCGGGCATTCCTGCGTCGAGCAGTCCGACGCCCAGGTCCTCGGCCTCGGGGTCGGTGAACCGCTCGGGACGCTGCCGCCAGGCCTCGAGGTCGTCGCGGAGGAGTTCGCGAGCGGCGGCGGCATCGGGCCGGGAGCCGCGGGAGAGCATCGTGGCGGCGAGCCGGCGGCGGACGCCGGGGAACTCGGGCTCGAGGCGGAGGACGACGGTGTATTGCTCCGCGGCCTGATCTGGCTTGCCGAGGCGGGAGGCGAGGTCTCCCAACTGGAAGTGCGCATCGGCGTTGTCGGGCTCGATCTCGAGCACGCGACGGAACTTCTCCTCGGCTTCCTGCACGCGGTTCATGCGGACGAGGAGGATGCCCAGGTCGAGGAGCGTCTCGATGTCACCGGGATCCTGCCGGAGTTCACGCAGAAAGAGTTGGCGGGCCCGTTCGAGCCTGCCCGAGGCGGCGTAGGCCTGCGCGAGGCGGGCGTGCACGCCGGGCAGGCGCGGGTCGTGGTGCGCGGCTTCGCGGAGGCACCAGAGGGCGCGGTCGGTCTGGCCGCGGGAGAGCAGGGAGTCGGCCAGGCAGGCGAAGGCGAGGGCGTTCCTGGGATCGACCTGCTGGGCGAGGTAGAACATGACCTCGGCCTGGTCGTGATCGCCGAGGCGTGAGTAGGCATCGATGCGGTGGATGTAGGCCATGGCGTTGCGCGGATCGCAACGCTGGGCCCGTTCGAACCACTCGATCGAGCCCCGAGGGTCATCGGCCCGGAGGAGATTCAACCCTGCGCAGAGGGCGGCGTGGGGATCGCCGGCGTCGAGTTCGTGGCAGGCGCGGAAGGCGGAGGAGGCGTCGCGGAACCGCCCCGCGGCCTCGAGCGTCAGGCCGAGATTGAAGTGCCACTCGGCCCGGTGCGGGTTGAGTTCGAGCGCGCGGCGCAACTCGGACTCGGCGTCGTCCCAACGACCGTCCTGGAACGCCTCGTGTGCGCGTTCGACGTGCTCTTCGGCCTCAAACCAGTCGTTCACGGCGTGTTCCGGGCAGGAAGGTGCAACCGCAGCAACGGCTGAAGGTTATTCGGCGCGAAGCGTCCATTCAATTGAAGAAGTCAACCTAGCATCGACCGATCGCTCCTCTCCCACCATGAACAGTCACTCCGCCAGGGTGTGCCGGCGCCTTGCCCTTGTCGCGGGGTACGTGCTGCTGTGCGCCCTGCCGGTCGGGGTCGGCGGCCAGCCGGATGCCCCGGCTGCGCAGCCTGCCGACTCGGCGACACCGTCGGGCCTGGTGAATGCGGACATCGTGATCCTTCGAGATCCGCAGGCCGACGAAGCGACCAAAGCCGCGGCCGCGGGGCGACTGCTGGCGACCACCAACCCCGAGGTCCGCGACGCAGTGATCTGGCTGCTGCAGCCCGGCAATAGCGCCGGAGACGTCAGCCTGGTGTTACTGGAAACGGCGGCGGCGACGGCCAATGTTCCGGCGTGGGTGCTGGAACCCTGCCGCGGCGTGGTGGAGGATGTTCGAACTTCCGCGGCGGCGAAGACGGCGGCGATCGGTGCGATCGGGTCGATCCGGACGCGGGAGGCGATCCGAACGCTGATCCCGTGGCTGGATGACTCCAGCCGGCCGGAACTTCGCTCGCCTGCGGCGCGTGCGTTGAGCCGTCAGACCGGCCGCGGCGACCTTGGGGCGGATCAGCGCCGCTGGCGTGAGTGGTTCGGCCAGATCGAGTGGCTGCCGGAACTTGAGTGGCGGACGCTGCTTGCGCAGAACCTCGCGGAGGCGGCCGACCGGGCGACGCGGGAGCGGGATCGGAGCACAGCGATGCTGCTGGACTCGCTGCGGGCGAGATTCCGCGACGCGGTAACCACGGAGCAGCGGTCCGGGATGCTGGTGGAGTTTCTCCGACACGAGGTGTCGGCGGTTCGGAAACTGGGCATCGAACTCACCCGGCAGGAACTGGCGAACGCCCGGCCGCTGGAGCCGAGCGTGGCGACCGCCGTGGAGTCGCTGCTGAGCGGCCGATCGCGGGAGTTCCGGCGGTCGGCCGCGGAGTTGCTGGGAATCCTCTCGCTGACGGACGGCGGTCAGGCGATCGCGGCGGCGCTGGTGCGGGAGGAGGACACGGATGTGGTCGCCCCGCTGCTTCGGGCGGCGGCGAGGAACCCGTCGGCGGACCTGGCGAGCGTGGTGGTGCGATGGCTGGAAGGGCCCGCGGCGTGCCGCGAGCCCGCGTTGAGCGCGGCGGCTTCGCTGTATGCCGCGGGGTATCTGAACAAGCCCCAGGATGTGCGGACCCTTCGGGATGCGCTCCGGGCGTTGCCGCTCGAGGATCTGACTCCGGGCACGAGCGGAACGCTGGCGATGTACTACAAACTCGGGGACGATGAAGACCGAGCCAAGGTGCACGGGCTGTTGAGCACGTCGGACCCGGTTCGCCGGCGCGCGGCGGCGGACCTGCTGGCGAACGACCCCTCCGCGACGGATGCGCTGATCGCGGCCGCGGCGGCCGACCCGACGCTGGTGGAGGCGGCGACACGGGCGGTTTCGCTGCACCGGGCGACGATCGACGGGTATGAGGCGATCGCCCGGCTTCCCGCGGCGAACGAGGCGGCACGGCAGGAGCGGCTGCTCAGTGTGGCAACAGGGTTGCCGCCGCGGGACCTGCTTGCGGCCGCGATGACCACCGACAGCCCGGTGTTTCGCGACGCGATCCTGTCGCGACTCACGGAGACGACCGAACTCCAGGCGTTCGGCGTCTGGCGGAGCGCCAAGCAGTCACCGCACCCGGCCGTGGTGGCGGGCATGCTGCTGCTGTGCCGGACGCGGCTGGAACTGGGCCGGCCGGCCGGGGCGCTGGAGGTGCTCACGGACCTGCAGCCGATCGCGGCGGTGATCGACAGCGCCGAGTTCGACGGTCTCAAGACAATTGCATTGCTGTGGCTGAACCGCATCGACGAGGCGGAGGCATGCAACGCATCGGTTTCGGCGTGGGTGGACGGGCTGGAGAACGCGATTGGACTGCCGCACGCGGCGCAGATCGTCCGCGCGATCGACACGCGATTCGGGACGGTTGACGGCCCGGAGGGGCAACGATTGACCGCTCTGCGCAGTCGGCTGCCGCGAAACTAGATGAGGGGTTGACCGCGGTGGGTCGTGCTCAGGACTGGCGGGCGGGCCGGATGAGTTCGAGGACGCCTCGGACCGCGAGCGGGCCGCGCCGCTGGGTGTCGATCGCGGCGACCGAGGGCAGCGAAGCGAGCGCATCATCGGCAGAGGAAAAGCCGCCCGAAGGATCGAGGGCGCGATCGAACCACGCATCCCAGCGACGATCGAGGCGCTTCACCAGGCGACCGGCGGGGATGAGGGGCTCTTCGCAACGCAGGCCGGTGACCAGTTGATAGCCGACTTCTGCGACCGATCGGACCTCGTCGCGAGCGGCTTCGGGGTCGAAGCCCGCGGCGCCCCGCAGGGCCCTACGAAGACCGTACAGTTCGATGATGATCCGGCCGTGGCGATCCACGAGGAGTTCGTCGAGATCGACCGGGCCATGGCATCGCCGCCGGCTGTGGGCATATCCGACACCCTGGAAGATCTGGGTGAGAGCGGGCTCGATCTCAAAGGGGCTGAGTTGTCCGCCCTTTTCGCGGAGCAGCCGGGCGAGGGTGCGCACACCGTCCGCATCGCCCGTGAACGGGCAGATCACCCACGGGGTGTGCGACTGGTCGAGCGCAACCTGCTCGATCTTGAGCAGGTGAGGCTCATCCAGGGACGCGAGTTGCTCAACCGCGCTGAGGAAGCGGCGCTGGTCGTGCCGTCCCCGCACGGACGCAAACCGATAGGCGACGTGGCTGGTGTTCCCCTGGCCGTGGAGCGCGAGCCAACGTTGGGCGATCGCGCAGGGTTCCAGGGCGCGGGTCAACGCGTAGGGGCCAAGCATGGGACGTTGGTGCTGATCCAGCATTCAGGAACTGCCGAAAACCGGCCTCCGCCGCCCCATCACCAACCCCGCCAACCGTCCACGCCCGCCATCCGGGCGACCCTCAATCACCACACCTGCATCGCACCAGAACGAGTCGGAGAGGTCTGGTGATATCGGCCAACCCACAATTTGCGGGCCAGTTTAGGCACAATGGTGTGAAAACACAAACAAATCCGATCGAAATCCGAACAAGTCCTCGCACGCGGCGAGCGTCGTCGCACGACGGTTCGCTGCGTCGCGACAAACAGGTTTATCAGAGTCGGGAGCGTCTGGGGTGCGTCGGGCGGAACGGTTGGTTACTCCCGCTCTCCCTTGAGTTTGCGCATCTGCTCCAAGGTGCTGTCGAGTTGCTTCTTGAGGAGCCTGACGCGGAGGAGCGACCGAACGCGGGTCAGCAGTTCGAGTTTGTTGACGGGCTTGGTGAGGAAATCGTCTGCACCGGATTCCACCGCCCGCTCGACGTCTCCGACTTCGTTCAGAGCCGTGACCATGATCACCGGGATATCCCGGGTTGCCGGAGAACTCTTGAGTTTGGTGCAGAGTTGGAAGCCGCTCATGCGGGGCATCATGACGTCGAGCAGGATGATGTCCGGCGGTTCGCGATCGATGGACCCCATCGCTTCGACGCCGTCGCGGGCGGTTCGGATGGGGCACTCGAGGTCGTCGAGATAGGCGTTGAGCAGTTCGAGATTCTGGGCGTTGTCGTCGACGAGCAGCACCGTCCCTGCGATGGGTGCGGACGGGTCGAAGGGGTCAAGACCGGCGGGTTTCGGGTTCGGGTCGGGCATCAGGTTCTCTTGGGTGACTGCGGGCATGGTACACCAGAACGTTGGGGCGCGGTTGAACTGCGCGGCGCCCGGATCTCGTGAAGGGGCGGTACGATCGCCGCCCGGGTTGTCTGGAGCGCGTTCGCCGAGGCGGCCGATGAATGGGCACTTGTCCGTGTCGACAAGCCACCGAGGAGGGTTCCGGCATGTTGAAGGCTTGCGTGCGGCCGCGTGGCACCGTCGCGATTTCGTTCCTGGCGGCGTTGCTGCTCGTGGGTTCGGGCGCGCTTGGCCAGGGCTCGCTGGAGCAGCGGATCCGGAACGCGATGGAGAAGGCCCGTCTGGGAAAGGCCGCGGTCGGGGTGTGCGTGGTGGACGCGGCGAGCGGGCGGGAACTGGTGTCGATCTCGACGACCGGACAGACCGAGCCGGGGCTGATCCCCGCGTCGAACCTGAAACTGCTCACCACCGGGGCGGCGCTGGTGACGGTGGGGCCGGAGTTCGAGTTCCGAACGCAGTTTGTGGTGAGCGGCGATCAGGTCGTGATCGAGGGCACCGGCGACCCCGCGCTGGCCGACCCGGAACTGCTGGGCAGGATGCGGACGAGCATCGATCAGTTTCTGGACCGGCTGGCGGACTCTGTCGCGACGGCAGCGAAGGGGGCGGTGAAGGAGATCGTGATTGACGACCGGGTCTTTGATCGCGAAGCCGTCCATCCGCAGTGGCCGGCGGATCAACTGAACCGCGCGTATTGCGCGCCGGTGAGCGGGCTGAACTTCCACGCGAACATCCTGCACGTGTTCCCGCAGCCGGGGAGCCGGGCGGGCGATCCTCCGTCGATCCGCACGGAGCCATCGGCATCGTGGCTGGAGTTCGACCGGCAGCGGGCGCGAACGGTGCGGGAAGGCACGACGCAGGTCTGGATCGAGCAGGGAGCGACGCCGTTCCGCTTCGCGCTGCACGGCAGCGTTCGGAATGCGCCGACGGAGCCGGTGTCTGTCGCGGTGAAGGACCCGGCGACGATCTTTGCGAGGCTGCTGGCGGACCGGATCGGCGCTCGGCTGAAGTGCGCTGCGCCGTCGGTGCGGCTGGCCGGGGCGGATGAGCCGGTGGCCTCCTCGAGATCCGAATCGGTCGTCGCGGCGGTGGTCCGGACGCCGATCAGCGTCGTGCTGGAGCGGTGCAATGTCGACTCGGACAATCTCTACGCGGAGTGCCTGCTGAAACTGACCGGCCACCAGGTCACACACCAGCCCGGCTCGTGGGCGAACGGGGCGGCGGTGGTGCGGATGGTGGTGAAGGACCGGATCGGCGCGAATCACGCGGCGAACCTGACGATGTCCGACGGCTCGGGGCTGTCGCGCGGGAACCGGGTGACCCCGCAGATGCTGGCGCACTGGCTGGCGAACCTTGCGACCGACGACCGGGTGGGCGAGACGTATGTGCGGTCGCTGGCGGTGGCGAAGGAGGAAGGGACGGTCAAGAACCGGTTCAAGGGCAAGTCGCTGGTCAACGAGGTCCGGGCCAAGAGCGGGTACATCCGCGAGGTGCGATCGCTGTCGGGGCTGGTGTCGGTCGTGACCGAGAGCGATGCGCTGGTCCCGGGCCGGGAACCCACCCGGCGGCTTGCGTTCAGCATCCTGGTCAACGAGATCCCATCGGGCGCCGATCAGCGTGCCAAGGAGTTCCACGAGAATGTCGTGGAGGTGCTCGACGAGTACCTTGCCGAACGGGCGAGGGTGACCGGCTCGGCCAGCGTCAGATAAAGCCGTCGCTGCGGTTGTCCGGACGGGTCGATCGGGCACACAATGCGTGCATGAACATCACCCGGACCGCCGTGCTCTCGATCGTGATTGCCTCGCTGACCGGCTGCACCACGACCGCCGTTCGGACTGAAGACTCGCGGCTCGCCGCGGCGGCGGCCGATCCTACCCGGTTGACGATTCTGCGGGGCGACGGCTCGAAGGCCGCATGGGAGGAAGTTGTCGCCGCGGCTTCGGGGGCTGACGCGGTGTTGCTGGGCGAGTGTCACGGGCAGATTGTGGGGCAGGCCTTCCAGTCGAAGTTCTTTCGCGACCTGATCTCCCGACAGCCCAGCGCCGGCGGCGCGCTGGAGTTCTTTGAGCGGGACGAGCAGGCCGCGCTGGACGACTACCTGAACGGCGTGAGCAGCGAGTCGGAGTTCAGGCGGGCGACGCGCCGTACGGACAGCAACTACACCCCGGGTCACCGCACGATCGTGGAGGAGTGCAAAGCCGCGGGACGGCCGGTGGCGGCGGCGAACGCGCCGCGGCGGTACGTTCGCCTTGCGCGGCAGGACGGGTTCGACCGGCTCGGGAATTTGAGCGCGGAGCAGAAGCGGTTGTTCGTCGTTCCGGAGTTTCTGCCGGAGGGTCGCTATCGCGATGACTTCTTCAAGGTCATGGGCGGGGAGAAACTCCTCAAGGCGGAAGACGGCTCGGGCGACCCGGCAAAGGCCGCGGCCGAGGCCAAGCAGCGAGAGAACATCTCCAACGCGTTCCGGTCGCAGAGCGTGTGGGACTGGACGATGGCCGACTCGGTCGCGATGGAGATGGACCGGGGCGGGAAGCCGGTGGTGCTGGTGGTCGGGCGATTCCACATCGACCACGCGGGCGGGCTGGTGCAGGCGCTGCGGCACATGCGGCCGGGGGCGAAGATCGTGACGATCACCAATATCGACGCGTGGGCGGGGGAGATCCGCGAGGAGGATCGGGGGATCGCGGACTTCGTGGTGTACGTGGGGGAGTGATCGTTACAGCAGGCCGGTGGTTTCATCCAGCCCGAGCATCAGGTTGGCATTCTGAATGGCCTGGCCCGAGGCGCCCTTGACCAGGTTGTCCTCGGCGGCGACCAACACGACACGCCCACCGACCACGCGTGCGTTGACGTGCACCATGTTGGTCCGCTGGACATCGCGCAGGGCCGGGGTGTCGTCGCGCACGACGACGAACGGCTCGCGCTCGTACGCGCTGCGCAGGCAGGCCTGCACACGATCGGTATCCACTCCCTGCGCAGCGGGCGCTGCGTAGATGGTCTCGAGGATGCCACGCTCCAGCGGGAGAAGGTGCGGCACGAAGAGCGGCTCGCCGTTCCAGCCCCCTTCCGCCACGCCGGTGAAGACCGCGCCGGACTGGCCGCCCTTGAGGCGGAGTGTCTGGGCGATCTCGGGCTGGTGACGGTGGACGCCGACTCCGTAGGCGGAGAAGTTCTCGTTGGCTTCGGGGTAGTGGAGGTTCTGCTTGGGAGTCCGGCCCGCGCCGCTGACGCCTGATGCTGCATTGATAATGACGTTGCGACCGTCGATCAATCCGTCGCGGAGCAGCGGGAGCAGGGCCATGGCCGCGGCGGTCGGGTAGCAGCCGGGGTTCGCGCAGAGGTCGGCCCTGCGGATGTCATCGCGGAACCACTCGGTGAGGCCGTAGACGGCGCGGGAGAGTCCTGGGGCGTCTGTGTGGTGATGGCCGTATGCCCGCTGGTAGGTGGCGGCGTCGCGGATGCGATAGGCCGCGGAAAGGTCCACGACCTTGACGCAGTGGGCGAGCAGTTTGGGCGTGTGCTCCATGGCGGCCTCGTGCGGGAGGCAGAGGAACGCGAGGCGGCAGCGCGCGCCGATCTTTGCGGCATCGATGGCCTCGCACTCGCCGGCGGCGTGTCCGCCGCCCGGGCCGCCGCCGAGCCGGTGGGCGAGCCTCGGGAACTCCTCATCGATGCGGGGAGCGGGCGTCCGGGCGGAGGCGAGGTAGTCGAGCCTCATCGCGGGGTGGCGGGCGAGCAACTCGATGAGTTCGAGGCCGGTGTAACCGGTGGGTCCGACGACGGCGACGGGGATACGGTCGGTGGCTCTCCATGAGCCCGAGGGTCTGGTCATGCGAGATTGTTGCACGCCCGGGCGTCAACGACCGATCGAACAGGCCTCACCCCCTAGGATTCGTCAATGTCATCACTGCTCCCGATGCTGGGCACGCTGCGCGACCTGCTGCTGGTCGTTCTCGGGTTCAGCCTGATCATCGTCGTGCACGAACTCGGACACTTCCTCGCGGCGAGGTGGGCGGGCGTGCGCGTCCTGGCGTTTGCAGTCGGCTTCGGGCCGGCGCTGGTCTCGTATCGGAAGGGGCTGGGGGTGCGCCGCGGCTCCAGCGAGGCGGAGTTTCATCGGCGGCTCAAGTCCGGGGGGCAGGCGGCCGCCGCCGCGGGCCTGAGCCCGACGGAGTACCGGCTCAACGCGCTGCCGTTCGGCGGGTATGTCAAGATGCTGGGCCAGGACGATGCCGACCCCGGGGCCCGGAGCGATGAACCGGACTCGTTCCAGTGTTGCCCGGTGTGGAAGCGGATGGTGATCATCTCCGCGGGCGTGGTGATGAACGTGCTGCTGGCGGCGTCGCTGTTCGTGGTGGTGTTCATGTTCGGGCTGCGGACTGAACCGGCGGTTGTCGGCTCGGTTGTGCTCGGCAAGCCCGCGGCGACGGCCGTCGCGGTCAACGCCATCAGCGCCGGCGTCAGCGAGCCGGGGCTCAAGCCCGGCGATCGGGTGCTCAGCATCGACGGGGAGGCGCCGGCCAAGTTCCAGGATCTGATCCTGGCATCGGCGATGGCGGGGCGATCGCGGCCGCTCTCGATGGTGGTCCGGCGGGAAGGCGTGGCCGAGCCGCTTCGGTTCGAGGTGACGCCGGAGGTCGATCCGGAGAGCAAACTCCAGATGATCGGGATCGGGCCGTCGATGTCCAATCGCCTCGTCGGCGCGAAGACCGCCGACGAGCGTGCGTCGTTTGAATCGGCGATGGAGTCGCTGCGGATCAAGGGCGTGCAGCCGGGGATGACGCTGGTGCGCGTGGACGGCGCGCCTGTCCGGGCAGCGCACGACCTGACCATCGCGGCGGCGGCATCAAACGGGCGACCCCTGTCGGTTGTGTTTGAGAAGGCTGACGGAGGGGAAGCGGATCTCGATCTTCTGCCGCGGCCGGAGTACATGGTGTCGAAACTCCGCATGAGCGATGTGGACACGAACGAGCAGGTTCGTGACGAGGTCGATCACCTGATGGGGCTGGTGCCGGTGCTCCGGATCGGCTCGGCGGGGAAGAACGCCCGGCAGGCCGGGCTGCAGACCGGAGACGTGTTCTCGCTGCTGGGCAATGTCGAGTGGCCGAGCCCGACGGAGGGGATCCTGCAGATCCGGGGGAACAAGGGCAAACCGATCCGCGCGGTCGTCGTGCGTCCGCAGGAAGACGGGACGTGGAAGGAAGTCGACCTCGGGACGGTTCCCGTTGATCGGGAGGGCCGGATCGGCTTCACGGCGGGGAGTTCTGCGGACTTCGCCTCGTTCGTTGCAGCGTGGCCGCGGCTGCCGCTGGGAGAGGCCGGGGCCGCACTCCCCAGCGGCGTTGATCTGCGGCTGCTGCCGGGGAGCGAGATTCGATCGGTCGGCGGGGTTGCGGTTCGATCCCTTGCCGAGGCGCGTGCCGCGTTGCGGGCCCTGACGGCCCAAGCCGGGGCGCAAGGGCAGAGCGTGGAACTCACGGTGGCCATGCCTGCGCGGGTGGGCGGTCAACCGGGCGCGGTGGAGAAGGTCGCCTGGAGGATCCCGGCGGAGGAAATCGCCGCGCTCCTTCGACTCGGGTGGGCGAGCCCGATCCCCGAGGGCCTGTTTGTCCCCGAGACGACCCTGCTGCGGGCGACAGGGCCGATCGACGCGGTCGGCATGGGCCTCCGCGAGACGCACAGCGTCATGCTGACGACCTACCTGACATTCGCGAGGCTGTTCCAGGGAACGGTGAAGGTGACTCACCTGAAGGGGCCCGTCGGCATTGCGCACGTCGGCACGCTGCTGGCGGGGCGGGGTTGGGACTGGCTGCTGTTCTTCATGGCGCTGATCAGCGTGAACCTTGCCGTGATCAACTTCCTGCCGATCCCGATCGCCGACGGCGGGCACATGGTGTTCCTGATCTATGAGCAGGCGACCGGCAAGCCGGTTTCGCCGCTGGTGCAGAATGTCGCGGCGCTGGTCGGGCTTGTGCTGCTCGCGTCGGTCTTCCTGATCGTGACATTCAACGACCTGCGTGCGCTGTTCACGGGCTGATCGCCGATCGGCTACAACTACCCGCGATGAACGTCGCCGGTCTGCTGGTGCTGCTCCTGGCCGGGCTTGCGCTCTTTGCGCTGGCGGTGGTCGCGTTCACGGCGTGGACGCTGACGCACCCGGCCCGTCGAACGTATGGCTGGGCGGTGATGCGGAGCGTCCCGGGGGATCCTTCGGAGGTGCGGATTCCCGGCATCGAGCGGCTGGCCTTCACATCGTGGACCTTCGCATCGCGCGGGCGTGAACTCCCGGTGTGGGACATCTCCGGACTTGCGCCGTCCGGGTCGGTCGTCGTGATCACGCACGGCTGGGCGGATTCGCGCGTCGTCGCTCTCTCCCGGCTGCCGGCGTTGCTCCCCCACTGCAGCCGGATCGTGATGTGGGACCTGCCCGGGCACGGAGACAGTCCGGGCGTGTGCACACTGGGCACCCGCGAGGTCGAGGACCTTGAGCGGCTGCTGGAACGGGTCGGCGGGGACAGGCCGGTCGTGCTGTACGGCTCATCGCTGGGCGCGGGGGTGTCGATCGTGGTGGCCGCGGCGGGACGGACACGGTCTCCGATTGCCGGCGTGATCGCCGAGGCTCCGTATCGCGTGCCTCGGGTGCCCGCGGAACGCGTGCTGGCCATTCGCGGCCTGCCGTGGCGGTGGAACCTGCCCGCGGCAATGGTGGGTCTGGGGTTGTGGCTGGGCTATGGCGTGTCGTGGGTACGCCGGGGCCGGGGCGCGGGCGGCTTCGATCGCGTTCAGCACGCGGCCCGGCTCGGAGTGCACCTGCTCGTGTTGCACGGCACCGAGGACGAAGTGTGTCCGATCGATGATGGCCGGACGATCGCCGCGGCGACGCCGAGAGGGCTTGGCACACTTGTCGAAGTTGCCGGCGCTGCGCACAACAACTTGTGGACGGATGATCGGTTCATTCCGATGTGCGCGGAGGCGGTCGCCGAGTTCATTTCGCGACACTGCGCGGCTACGCCCGCAGGCGGCGGAGAAGGTCGTCAACCTCCCGTTCCCACTCTGTGATTCCGTCATCGTCGAAGAAGCAACTCCGGAAGAGTTGGCTTTGCCGGGCCGACTTCGCGGCGGAGATCGCCTGCTTGACGAGTCGGGCATCCGCGGCAGCCCGGTTCTCTTCGACCCACCCGGCCAGGGTCTCTGGAAAGTCCGGGTGGGCGTGGCCACGCATCGCCGCGACGACTTCCGCCGCGACCAGCGCGGTCGGGCAGGCGTCCTCATCCCAGACTTCATCTTCGGGGATCTCGTCGAGTTCATCCGCGTGCGGATGAAACGCTTCGATGAGGAGTTTTAGATTCGGATCGTCGCCAAAGTCCCCGATCCAGTCGAGCGCGGTGTCGTTCTCGAAGTTGCCAAAGCCCCATGCGCCCATGGAGAACTCCTGACCTATGGGTCGGTGCGGCGAGTCTGTGAAAGCGGGCCGCGGGTTGTTCACCCACGGCCCGTGTTGTGTGTTCGCTTCAAGCCGGCTTGAGGGGTCACTCCTCGCCGGGATCGCCTTCGTCTTCATCGGCATCGGCCGGGACGGCCGGGGCCGGCGCGGTGGCCTTGGCGGCGAGCACGCCGCGGCGGACCTCGTCGAAGAGTTCCGGGTTCTCCTTCAGGAATCGCTTGGCGTTCTCGCGGCCCTGGCCGATGCGGACCTCGCCGTAGTTGAACCACGCGCCGCTCTTGTCGATGACCTTGGCATCGACGGCCATGTCGAGCAGGTCGCCGGAGGTCGAGATGCCCTCGTTGAACATGATGTCGAACTCGGACTCGCGGAACGGCGGGGCGACCTTGTTCTTGACGACGCGGGCGCGGACGCGGTTGCCCACGGCGATATCGCCTTCCTTGATGGAACTGATGCGGCGGATGTCGATGCGGACGGAGGCGTAGAACTTCAGCGCGCGGCCGCCGGGGGTGGTTTCGGGGCTGCCGAACATCACGCCGATCTTCTCGCGGAGTTGGTTGATGAAGATGACGGTGCACGCGCTGCGGGCGATGACACCGGTCAGTTTTCGCATGGCCTGCGACATGAGGCGGGCCTGAAGGCCGACCACGGCGTCGCCCATCTCGCCCTCGATCTCGGCACGGGGGATGAGCGCGGCGACGGAGTCGACGACGATCACATCGACGGCGTTGGAGCGAACGAGCAGTTCGCAGATCTCGAGCGCCTGCTCGCCGGTATCGGGCTGGGAGACAAGCAGGTCGTCGATGTTGACACCGAGGCGGCGGGCCCAGGTGGGGTCGAGCGCGTGCTCGGCGTCGATGAACGCCGCGACGCCGCCGGCCTTCTGCGCCTGGGCGGCGACGGTGAGGGCAAGGGTGGTCTTGCCCGACGATTCGGGGCCGAAGATCTCGACAATGCGGCCGCGGGGAATGCCTTTGCCGCCGAGGGCGAGGTCGAGCGAGATCGCGCCGGTGGAGATTCCCGGGATGTTGATGTAGGCGTGCTCGTCGAGTTTCATGATCGAGCCTTTGCCGAAGGTCTTCTCGATCTGACCGACGGCCATGTCCAGCGCCTTGGCCTTCTCCTTGGAGATGACGGGCGGCGTGGGCGCGGCCTGCGAGGACTTGGCAGGCTTGGACTCGACTTCGACGGCGGTATTGGCGGAAGCGCGGGCCATAAGGGCCCTCCTTTCTGCTGCCGGTCGTGGCTGGCGGCCGCGGTTGCGGGGCCAGGCGATCCGGGTCCCCGTGCGAGGCCGGGGCCCCCACTTCCATGAAGGGGCAAACACCGGGTCGGGGGCGGCACAGGTCGCGAGCCCGACGGGAAGCAGTTTACCAGGTCCCGAACAGTTGTCAATGTTCGGGGTCTGAGTGGAGATTTTGTTGTGGAAAAGTACGGAAGTCTTGTCTCTGTCAGGAGTTCGTGGCGGTTGGGATTGCCGAGCTTTAGGGGCCGCGTCGTTCAGACGCGGCCCTGTTCGTTTACGGCTCGGGGGCTTCGCTCGGTTGCGACCACGCGCGAGTTCCCCGCAACAAACGCCGACGTGTCGCTCCATCGCCGCTCTCGGGTCGCGCTCTCTGGTTCGCGGCACACTTCAAGCCGCGATTGGCGAAACGGCACGGACCTCGAGGTTTCTCGCGCCAAACTCTCGGTCGGAGTTGAGAGTCCGGCCTGCGGGTTTACAGCGGGGTTGCGGGCATGGGCTTACCGTGTCGACGTTCGCAACCTCCTGCAGCAGAAGCCCATCTCTCGTACCATATCCCGAGCAGGAGCCAACCCCCGAGTCCCGGCCAATTCGGGTCTGCCTAGCGAAGCGTTGTCAATCCCGGAGGATCGATGACTACCATCGGCCGTCGGCGAGGGCGGCCTAGGAAAGGCGCTCTTGGTGCGTCCGTACATGCGACCGCAAATGAGCCGATATACTCCGCCGCCTCCAGATCCCCCTAATGACCCACAAACGCGTCAATCCCACTCTCGCCTGGCTCTGCCTGATCTGGTTCGGGCTGACCAACACGCTGTTCGCCAGCGGGATGGTGTTCTGCCGTGATGGCCACGGCGGGTCTCGAATCGAGTGGGGATGCACTCGGAACGCCAGCGGCGAGTGCGTGTCGAGTTGCGGGTCTGGCGTCGACGAACCCGGGGACGACACTGGACCGGCGCATCCGTGTGACGACACGCCGATCAAGGGCGATCACCAACTCACGAAGGCGCCGCCGCGCACGACGAGCGATGTGCCGGTTCCGATCCCGGTGATTCTGGCGGTGATCGCGATGCACTTCGATCTGCCGCCTCCGCCCCAGGTCCTCTGGGATCGCGCTCGGCCGCAGCGACCGCCGGACACGCTCCAGCGCTTGCGATCCGTGATTCTGCTCGTCTAGGCAGTGTGTTTCTCCCTGCGCTCCGCTCCGGGAGCACACGAGGCATGGTCGCGCCCGCGTCATGGGTGCGGCTCGTGGTGGCCGTCGGCCATCCCTCCCCACACGTCGCCTGACTCTCCGCCTTCCGAGGACATCCGATGCATACACGCGCCATCCACGCCGCGCGAGCGGGCCGAACCCTTGTTCCGTGCGCCGCACTCCTGGCTTTGATCCAGCTCACAGGCTGCGCCGCCAACCGGCCCGATCCGGGGGCCGAAACGGCGGCTTCAACGGCGATCGGCCTTGGCCAGGCCATCGAGTTCCGCATAGAGGGAGGTCCGCTCGACGAATCCTCGGAAGGCGGAGACGTGCTGACGTTGGGCGACGCCGTGCGCCGCGCCGCGTCCACCGATCCCGGACTCCAGGCGGCCCTCGCACGAGTCCGGATTGCGATGGCCGACGCTGACCAAGCGCGGCTCCTGCCAAACCCTGTGCTCAACTTCGTCTTGCGCTGGGGGCCGGGCAAGCCGCAGATCGAGGTCTCGCTCGCCCAAGACCTGATCCAGGCATTCAAGATCCCGCGGCAGTCGAGCGCGGCGGACAATCGGCTCCGCCAGGCCGCGGCGGAAGCGGTCACGGTGGCGCTCGACACCGTGGCGGAGGTTCAGGAGCGATACGCGGGCGTCCAATCCTTCGACGCGCTGATCCCTTTGCTCGAAGAACGGCTGAGGCTCGTGAGCAAGCTGGCTGAGACCGCCAAGGCCCGCCTGGAATCGGGCGAGGGCACGCGGGGAGAGGTCACCGTCCTCGACGCGCAGCGCGTGGAGCTGGAGGTTGAGATCGCCGCGGCGAGAATTCAGCAACGGGAGGAGCGTCTGCGGCTCGCCCGACTCATCGGCGAGCCCTCGTCGGGTGCCGCATGGACGCTGGAAGCGTGGACCGCGCCGGCTCTCGGGCCAGAATCCGAGACCCGATGGGTTGACGCGGCGCTCTCCAATCGGCCCGAGGTGCAGGCCGTGGCGTGGCGATTGGCGGCGCTCGGTGACGATTACGCCCTCGCACGCCTTCTGCCGTGGGAAGGGGCCGGCGTGGGCATCGATGCCCAGCGCGACGACGACTGGACTGTCGGACCCTCCATCTCGACACCCATACCGATCTTTGACATGGGCCAGGCCAGGCGTGCACGCGTGACGGCCGAGCAGATCGAGGCTCGCCATGATCTCACGCTGGCGAAGCGGAAGGTCGTCGAAGAGGTCCGGGTCGCCTACCAAACCCTCGCCGCGAGCCGCGCGAACCTCGACCGCATCCGAAACGAGTTGATCCCGCTCCAGCAGCAGCGTCGCCAAGTGACCGAGGATGTGTACCGCGCCGAGCGCGATATCACGCCGCTTCTGCTGGCCGAGCAGGACCTCCGAACGGCACAGGCCCGGGCCATCGACGTGGAGCGCCAGGCCGCCGTTGCGTTGGTGAGGCTCCAGCGCGCGGTCGGCGGCGCGGGCGTGGCCGCCTCGCTGGGCGAGTCCCCGCCGACCACCCAGCCCGCAACGCCCGTCTCTTCCGCCGTCCTCGCTCCCGACCACATCGTCTCGCACACCTCGAACCACTGAACTCGGCCGTAGTCAATCCGGCCGGAGAACCAAGCCATGATTCACAAGAACTCGACCCGCCGTTCACTCTTTCCCGTCCTCAGGCCCACGGGCGCGCTCCTGCTCGCGTTGGGCCTGCTGGCATCGCTTGCCTCCTGCAAGAAGCACCAGGAGGGAGACGGGCACGACCACGGCGCTGCTCCCGCCAAGCAACAGCACGCCGAGGGTGACGGCCACAACCACGGCGCTGCGGAAGAGCACACCGACGAGGTCAAGCTTACCGGCGAGGCCGTCGAGCGATACGGCGTCAAGGTCGGCGAGGCCCAGATGTGGGCGCTCAAGCCGACGTTCGTGGCGCCCGCCCGCGTGGGCTTCAACACCGAGGCGATGGCCCACGTCGGCTCGCCGCTCCGTGGCCGGACGGTCGAGATCAAGGTGCGGCTGGGTGATCAGATCAAAAAGGACGACCCGCTTGTCATCGTTGAGAGCCCCGAACTCGGCCAAGCGCAAGCCGACTACCTGATGAAGCGGACCGCGGCGCAGAGCGCGGCACCTCAGGTGGACCTCGCCAAGGCCGCGTGGGATCGCGCCAAGGGTCTGCTCGATCAGTCACAGGGCATCTCGCTCACAGAGGTTCAGAAGCGCGAGGCCGAGTACAAGGCCGCCGTGGCGAGCCTCAAATCCGCCGAGGCGACGGCGGTCGCCGCCGAGAACGCCCTGCACCTGCTCGGGATGGACCAGAAGGCCGTCGAAGACCTCGTCTCGACAGGCGAGATCGCCCCGCGGTACACCATCCGGGCTGCCATTGGCGGCCAGGTCGTGCAGCGAGAAGTCACGCTGGGAGAGCTGGTCAACCCCGAACGGGAGTCCCTGATGGTGCTCGCGGATACAAGCACGCTGTGGGTCCTGGCGGATGTGCCCGAGGCCAGGCTCTCATCGATGGCGATCGGTGCGAAGGCGTGGGTCGTGGTCGGTTCGGGCACGGCCCACAAGTACGAAGGAACCGTCGCGTTCATCGCGCCGCTGGTTGACCCGACCACCCGCACCGCCCAGGTGCGCATCGAGGTCCCGAGCACCTCACTGGGTGACGGCACAGTCCGGCCCGGGATGTTCGCGCAGGTCGAGATCGTCGCGGCAGATGCCGGCGGCGCGGAGCCCGTGCCGCAAGTCGCGGTTCCGCAGGAGGCGGTGCAGACGGTCGAGGGAGGCCCCGCCGTGTTCGTGCCCGTCGCCGGAGAGCCCAACACGTTCCAGAAGCGGGCGATCACGGTGGGCCCGACCGTGGGCGGGCTTGTGCCCGTCCTGGCGGGTCTGGTTGAGGGCGAGAAGTTCGTCGAAGCCGGGTCGTTCATCCTGAAGGCCGAACTCGGGAAGGGTTCCGCCGCCCACGAGCACTGATTCACCCGACCCGACCGATCTCCGCGTCCGGAACGCCCTTCCTCACAGCAAAGAGACCCGCCATGCTTGAAGCCGTCCTGCACTTCTCGATCAAGAACCGGTGGTTCATCGTCGTCCTCACGGCACTCGTCGCCGCGGTGGGCGTCTACTCGCTCAAGAAACTCCCCATCGACGCGGTCCCCGACATCACCAACAACCAGGTCCAGATCAACGCGACCGCCCCGTCGCTCTCGCCCGTCGAGGTCGAGAAGCAGGTGACGTTCACCATCGAGAACGCCCTCGCGGGCATCCCGGGCCTGCAATCCACACGCTCGCTCTCGCGCAACGGGTTCGCGCAGGTCACGGCCGTCTTCGAGGACGACGTCAACATCTACTTCGCCCGCCAGCAGGTGAGCGAGCGCCTGGGCGAGGCGCGTGAGTCGCTCCCGCCCGGTGTCGACCCCATCATGGGCCCGATCGCCACGGGCCTGGGCGAGATCTACATGTACACCGTCGAGTACGAGCACCCCCACGGCAAGGGTGCGACCGTCACGGACGGACAGGTCGGGTGGCAGAGCGATGGTTCGTACCTGAACCCGGAGGGTCGCCGCCTGCGCAACGACCTCGAACTGGCCGCCTACCTTCGCGAGATCCAGGACTGGGTGATCCGCCCGCAGCTCAAAGGGATCAAGGATGTCGCGGGGGTGGACGCCATCGGTGGGTACGTCAAGCAGTACCACGTCCAGCCCGATCCCATGAAACTCGTCTCCTACGGCCTGACCTTCTCCGAGGTCATCGAAGCCATCGAGAAGAACAACCTCTCCACCGGCGCCGGCTACATCGAGCACAAGGGCGAGTCGTACCTCGTGCGGGCCACGGGCCGGATCGAGAACACCGAGCAACTCTCCGCCATCGTCGTCGGGACGCGGAATGGTGTGCCGATCTACGTCCGTGACATCGTCGTGGAGGGCGGCGGGGGGGTGGGGGTCGGGCGCGAACTCCGCACGGGCTCGGCGAGCGAGAACGGCGAGGAGGTCGTGGTCGGCACCGCCATCATGCTCATCGGCGCCAACAGCCGAACGGTCGCGGCGGCGGTGGACGCCAAGATGCCCGAGATCCAGAAGAGCCTCCCCGCGGGCATCCACGCCAAGACGGTTCTCAACCGCACCAAGCTGGTGGACGCCACCATCAAGACGGTCCAGAAGAACCTGCTCGAGGGCGCGGTCCTGGTGATCGTGGTCCTGCTTCTGCTCCTGGGCAACGTCCGCGCGGCGCTCATCTGCGCCGCCGCGATCCCCCTCTCCATGCTCATGACCGCCACGGGCATGGTGCAGAACAAGGTCAGCGGCAACCTGATGTCTCTGGGGGCGATCGACTTCGGGCTGATCGTGGACGGGGCGGTCATCATCGTCGAGAACTGCCTGCGACGGCTCGCCGAGGCGCAGCACCACAAAGGCCGAGTCCTCACCCTCCAGGAGCGTCTGCACGAGGTGATGGTCGCCGCGAAGGAGATGATCCAGCCGTCGGTGTACGGCCAGGCGATCATCGTGACCGTGTACTTCCCGATCCTCGCGCTCACCGGGATCGAAGGGAAGATGTTCCACCCGATGGCGATGACGGTGATCTTCGCCCTCATCGGCGCGTTCATCCTCTCGCTCACGTTCGTGCCGGCGATGGTGGCCATCCTCATCCGCGGCAAGGTCACGGAGAAGGAGATGTTCCTGGTCCGCTGGGCGAAGGCGGCCTACGAGCCTGTGGTCCGGCTGTCAGTCCGGCTCCGGTGGGCGGTCGTGGGGGGAGCGGTGGTCGCGTTCCTCGGTTCGGCCCTGCTCTTCACGCGCCTCGGCCAGGAGTTCGTTCCGACGCTCGACGAGAAGGACCTGGCGCTCCAAGCGCTACGGATGCCCAGCACGTCGCTCACGATGTCACAGGACATGCAGTTCGAGCTGGAGCGAACTCTCTCCGCGTTCCCGGAGGTTGCGTTCATCTTCTCCAAGACCGGCACGGCGGAGCTGGCCTCCGACCCCATGCCCCCGAACATCTCCGATACCTTCGTGATCTTCAAGTCCAGCGAACAGTGGCGGAGCGAAGCCGAACTCGACACGCTCATCGCGGACAAGACTGAAGAGGTTGAGAGGATGGGATCGCACGGCGAGGACGAACACGGTCACGGCGGCGAGGGAGGGCACGAGGAAGAAGGCCCCAAGCTCACGGGCCACAAGGGCAAACTCATCAAGCTCATCGAGCTCACCGTCAAGGCCCTGCCCGGGCAGAACTACGAGTTCACGCAGCCCATCCAGATGCGCTTCAACGAACTCATCTCCGGCGTTCGCGGCGATGTCGCCGTGAAGGTGTACGGCGACGACTTCGAGTCGATGACCAGGACGGCGCAGCAGGTGCTCTCCGCGATCCAGTCGGTCCCCGGCGCGGCCGACGCCAAGATGGAGCAGGTCGAGGGGCTCCCGGTCATGACCGTGGACATCGACCGCGCGGCCATCGCCCGGTACGGCCTGAACATCCACGATATCCAGCAGGTCGTCGCCGCCGCCATGGGCGGGGCCGAAGCGGGGCTGGTCTTCGAGGGGGACCGTCGCTTCGACCTCGTTGTCCGATTGCCCGACGAGATCCGCGGCCGGATCGATGCGCTGGAACGACTGCCGATTCCGCTTCCGAGTGGTGAAGAGCACGGCGCGGTCGGCACGCTCGCCAGCGCCGCTAACGGCGGAGGGCTGGCGGGGTTGGTTCAGACACGAGAGATGGGCTTCATCCCCCTGGGGGACGTGGCCAAAGTCGATGTGGCCGAGGGTCGCAACCAGGTCAGCCGCGAGAACGGCAAGCGCCGCATCGTTGTGCAGTGCAACGTGCGTGGGCGCGACCTGGGCTCCTTTGTGCGCGATTCCGAAAGAGCCGTCGGGTCGATCGCGCTCCCCGCCGGGCAGTGGCTGGTCTGGGGCGGCCAATACGAGAACCTCGTCGCGGCCAAGGAGCGGCTGACGATCGTGGTCCCGATCTGCTTCGGGCTGATCTTCCTGCTGCTCTTCTCAACGTTCAAGAGCGTGAGGTACGCCCTCCTGGTTTTCAGCGCGGTCCCGCTCGGCCTGACGGGTGGCATCCTCTCGCTCTGGGTCCGCGGCATGCCCTTCTCGATCTCGGCCGCGGTGGGCTTCATCGCGCTGTCGGGCGTGGCCGTGCTCAACGGACTTGTGATGGTGTCGTTCATCAACCAGTTGCGGCGCGAGGGGCTCGCCCGCGACGACGCGATCATCCGCGGGTCTCTCGTGCGGCTTCGGCCCGTGCTCATGACAGCGCTGGTGGCGTCGCTGGGGTTCGTGCCGATGGCCATCGCCAGCGGCACCGGGGCCGAGGTGCAGAAACCACTGGCCACCGTGGTCATCGGCGGGCTGATCTCCAGCACGCTCCTGACGCTGGTGGTGCTCCCCGCACTCTACCGCATCTTCACGGGGCGCGATCCGGCCGGACGGCCCGAGCCCGTCACGCAAGATTGGGAGCGTCCCGAGTCTGGTCCGCTGGAGGTTCATGCCGCGGTGCCCGCACCTTCGGCCTCCGGCGCCTCTGAACCAGCGGGAACTCCGCGGCCCGCCGTCCCGCCCGCCCATTCCGATTCGTCTTCGCCGGCGCCCTCCTCGGGCGTGTCGCCCGAAACCAAGCCCGGCGAAACACCCAAGGGCTCGGCCTGAGCCCGTCTTCCCAAGGAGTCGAGTATGCAGAATAGCCGCAAGAACGTGATCCTCGGAGTCGTCGCCGGTGTTGGGGTCACTGCCCTCGCCGGCATCCTGATGGGCCAGGGCGCATCGCAGCCCGTCAAGTCCGAGACCCAGTACTTCGTCACCGCCGACGGCGAGGGTGCGCACCTCTGGGTCCGCGAGGGCACAAACCTCCGCGTCGTCGGGCACGGCGAGTGCAAAGAGTGCAAGGCCAAGGGTCACGATGACCACGATCACAAGGAAGGCGACGGGCACGATCATGGGAAGGAAACGCCCAAGAAGTAGGCTGTCATCGAAGAAGCAACCCTCGATGTCGGCAGCAGGCGAACGAGGGAAAGCGATGGAAAAGAACGAGTGGGGCCGGCTGCGCCGCAACCGGCCGCTCTCGGTGCGGTCCGCGCTGTTGCTGCTGGCCCTGCTCGTTCTCCTCGCTGCCGGTTCAGACTTTGCGCTCTTTGCGTCCGTCGCCGACCACTACCGGCAGCACGGGCACATCGGCCTGCCGCTCGATGTGACCGGGATGGCGATCGCTTTCACCTCGCTGGCGGTCTACGCCTGCATCGCTATCCCAAGGGAACTTCGCAAGAGTGCCGCGTCGAAGCACTCGCAGAAGCACGACACCCCTGCCGAACAACGGCGTTCACCGAGGAAGCCACCATGAACTGCACGCCGCTTCGAACACCGAGAGGTATTGGACTGGCCGCGCTCGCTGGGATCTGCTTTCTCGGTGGCTGCGCGAGTCACGGAGACTTGATTGCCGCCGGCCGCGTTACGCTTGAGCCCAAAATTGACCACGTTCTGCGTCGCCCACCCGACGTCTACGAAGAGGAAGGCGACCTTGTCGTCGCGGGCCGTCTCGAACGGGCACTACCACGGGATTCGGGTGGGCACATCGATGTCTCCGTGATCGCGCCGGATGGGGCCACGGTCTATGACGTGCAGGTGAACTACCGTGCCGATACGGTCGCATCGGCGGGAACACCGAAACCGCGTCATGGCACCTTCCGCCGGTCCCGCACTCGCTACGGAAGCTATGGGGTCTACTCCATCCGTTTCCCCGGGCTGCCGCCCGACGGCTCGGTGGTCAGGGTCAGGCACGACCCGGACATCCATCCAGCAATCGAGCCCAAGCCCTGACAGTTCATGCCCCGACTATCGCGCACATCCATCGAAGTCCGTGAACTCGACTGCGCTGCCGAGGAGCAGGTGCTGCGGAAGGCCGTCGGAGCCATGCCCGGCGTCAGCGATCTTGTCTTTGACGTGATGAACCGGCGGATGATCGTTGAGCACGATCCGGCTGTGGCCACGCCGGAGGACATCGCTGGCCGTGTGCGCTCGGTGGGAATGACGCCGGTGGTGTCTCAGGACGGGGCCACCGGAGCACCGGCGGAATCCAATGGGCCGACGGTTCGGCCGGAGGGAGGGAGGGAGGTCGAACGGCGGGCCCGGCTGCCCGTCGCGCCGGTCGCGTCCAGGCGCGAGATGGTGCTGTTGGGAACGTCCGGCGTGCTGGCCCTTGCCGCGGAAGCGGTCGCGTGGTCGTCCAAGTCCGAACATAACTGGCCGGTCCTGCTCGTGAGCGCGGCGGCGGTGCTCCTGGGAGGGTTGCCCACCCTCCGAAAGGGCCTCATCGCCCTGAGGACGTTCACCCTCAACATCAACTTCCTGATGACCGTTGCCGTCGTCGGAGCGTTCGCCGTGGGCGAGTACCCCGAGGCCGCGATGGTCGTGTTCCTCTTCGCGGTGGCGGAGTTGATCGAGAAGTACTCGCTGGAGCGGGCGAGGAACGCCGTGCGAGCCCTGATGGAGATGGCGCCCGAGACCGCGTTCGTCAAGCAACCGGACAGCACATGGAAAGAGGTGCCCGCCGGCGAGGTGCCCGTCGGCACTGTCGTGCGCGTACGCCCCGGCGAGCGGCTGCCGCTGGACGGCGTCGTGGTCGCGGGCGAGTCCGCGGTGAACCAGGCCCCGATCACCGGCGAGAGCGTCCCGGTGGACAAGGCCGAGGGAAACCATGTGTTCGCCGGAACGATCAACGAGAGCGGCGTGCTCGAGTTCAAGGTCACGGGCGGCAAGGACCAGACGACGCTCGCCCGGATCATCCGTACGGTCCAAGAAGCCCAGGCGGCCCGGGCGCCGACGCAGCGCTTCGTCGATCGCTTCGCACGCGTCTATACCCCCACGGTTGTGGTCCTGGCGATCCTCGTCGCGTTCGTCCCTCCGCTGTTGTTCCAACAGCCTTGGATGCGGTGGGTCTACGAGGCCCTCGTCCTCTTGGTCATCGCGTGCCCGTGCGCCCTGGTCATCTCGACACCCGTGACGGTGGTGAGCGGGCTCGCATCGGCGGCGCGCCGAGGCATCCTCGTCAAGGGCGGGGTCTATCTGGAAGAGGGCCGCCGGCTGCGCGTGATCGCGGTGGACAAGACCGGGACGATTACCGAGGGCAAGCCCCGCGTCCAGGACGTGCGGGCGCTGGACTCGCTCGCTCCGGACGCCATTCTGAGGGTTGCAGCGAGTATCGATGCAGGCTCCGACCATCCCGTCGCGCGTGCCGTGACCGCCGCTTGGACACAAGAGAAGGTCGAGGCTGTTGGACCGCTGTTCCCGGTGAAGCAGTTCACCTCGGTTACGGGCAAGGGCGTGACGGGAAGGATCGAGGGCACGCCATACTTCCTCGGGAACCATCGATATGCACACGAGCGAGGCGTCTGTACGCCCGACGTAGAGGTGATCCTCGGAGAACTGGAGGCCAAGGGGCAGACGGCGATCGTGCTCACCAACAACCGCTCCGCCCTGGGAGTCATCGCCGTGGCCGACGCGCCGCGGGAGTCCAGCATTGAGGCGGTGCGCCAGTTGCACGCCATGGGCCTCCGCACGGTGATGCTGAGCGGGGACAATCAACGCACGGCGGAAGCGATCGCCAAGGTCGTGGGTAATGATGACGCCCGGGGCGAACTGCTCCCCGAAGACAAGGTCGCGGCGGTGAAGCAACTGACGGGCGAATGGGGCCATGTCGGGATGGTGGGCGACGGCGTGAACGACGCCCCGGCCCTGACGGAGGCCTCGATTGGGTTTGCGATGGGAGCGGCGGGAACGGACACGGCGCTGGAAGTCGCCGACGTCGCCCTGATGCGGGACGATTTGCGGGGCGTGCCGGCGTTCGTTCAGCTCAGCCGGCGGGCGGCACGAGTGCTTCGGCAGAACATCGCGGTAGCCTTGGGGATCAAGGCGGTGTTCTTCATTCTGGCCCTGGCGGGCGTCGCAACCCTGTGGATGGCCGTGGTCGCGGACATGGGCGCCAGCCTTCTGGTTGTGGGAAATGGGCTTCGGCTGCTCACCTATGACTCCCGCCCCGCGGGGGGCCGCGCCAAAAGGTGAGACTGTGAGACTCGGGCATCGCGCGACAAACCCGGCTGGTTAGCAGAGGGGTATGAGCGAGGGCTGCGTCCCTCGCCGCATGCCACGACACGAAGCGCAGAACATCCCGACGAAGGCGGGCTTGCTATGCCTGCCTGCCCGCGCTATCGAACTCCTGGCCGCCGCCGCGGCCCGGCTGATCGACGCAAGCGCCCACGATCCGGGCGTCAGCATTGAACATGCCGGTTCCTTGGGGGCGGGACTTGAACTCGCGGATCATGCCGCCCTCAGTGTGCCTACGGGTGAACGCAACCGTCCCGAGCCGGAGAGCCCAGGGCGATGCGGACCGCAGGAGCCTGAAGGACGATGAGCGCGACCGCCACCAGCACCATCCAGCAACAGATCGAGGAACTCCGCGGCATGCCCGTGTCGCGGCTCCGCGAGCGATACGCCGAGGTCTTTGGGGAGCCGACGACATCGGGGAATCGCCAGTGGCTCTTTCGACGCGTCGCTTGGCGTATCCAGGCGCTCGCTGAGGGGGACCTCTCGGAACGGGCGCGACGACGGGCCGCGGAGTTGGCCCGGGATGTGGATGTCCGGGTCCGGCCGCCAGCGGGGGGAGACGCCGCGACGGACGAGCGCCCCGGCGCTCGTCTTGTTACGGTCAGCGGGCGAATCGCCGCCGCGGGCAACGAGCGCCTCCCGGCGCCCGGGACGGTCCTCCGCCGGCTCTTCAAGGGCGTCGAGCACGAGGTCACCGTGCTCGCCCAAGGATTCGAGTACGAAGGGAAGGTCTACCGCTCGCTGTCGGCGGTCGCTACCGCGATCACCGGGTCGCACTGGAACGGCTTCCTCTTCTTCGGCTTGACCAGGAAGTGGACCGCATGACGACCACCGCCACTCGCCCCCGCACCCACTCCCGCCGCGGTGTTGCGGACGCCGCGCTGAGCTCGCCGAACGCGCAGAAACCGGCGAAGGCCGAGCCACGAACCATCCGCTGCGCCATCTACACCCGCAAGAGCACCGAGGAGGGCCTCGACCAGGAGTTCAACAGCCTCGACGCACAGCGCGAGAGCGCCCTGGCGTACATCGCCAGCCAGAGGAACGAGGGGTGGACCTGCGTCCCTGACGGCTACGACGACGGAGGGTTCACCGGCGGCAACATGGACCGGCCCGCGCTCAAGCGGCTGATGTCGGATATCGAGGCGGGGAAGGTCAACTGCGTGGTGGTCTACAAAGTGGACCGCCTGAGCCGGTCGCTGATGGACTTCGCGCGGCTCATGGAACTGTTCGACCGTAAGGGCGTGTCGTTCGTTTCGGTGACGCAGCAGTTCAACACGACCCACTCGATGGGCCGGCTGACGCTGAACATCCTGCTCTCGTTCGCGCAGTTCGAGCGGGAGATCATCTCGGAGCGCACCCGCGACAAGATCGCCTCGGCCCGCCGCAAGGGCAAGTACCAGCACGGAAAGCCCATCCTCGGGTACGACTTCCTCCCCGCCCCGCCTCCGTTCACGGGCCGGCGCCTGGTCGTGAACGAGGCCGAGGCCGAGCGCGTCCGTTGGATCTTCGAGCACTACCTCGACGTTCGCAGCATCCTGCGCGTCGCCGAGGAGTGCAACGCCCGCGGGTGGACGACCAAGTCCTGGGCGACGACCGCCGGCCGCGTCGTGGGCAACCGCGCCTTCGACAAGTCCGTCATCTCCCGCCTGCTCCGCAACCCGCTCTTCGTCGGCAAGGTGCCCCACAACGGCGAGGTCTACGAGGGCGAGCACGAGGCGATCGTGGACGAGGACCTCTTCCGGCGCGTCCAGAGCCAGCTCAAGCTCGCGAACGAGCGCGGCGGGGCGAGCGTGAAGAACTCGACCGGTGCCCTGCTCGGGGGCCTCATGCGGTGCAGGGCGTGCGGGTGCGCCATGTCCCCCAGCAGCGCCACGAAGAAGAAGGCCGACGGTTCGCGCGTGCGGTACCGCTACTACGTCTGCTCAAAGGCCGTGAAGCGAGGGCGCCAGCACTGCGCGGCGCCATCCTTGCCGGGGCCCGCCCTCGAGTCGTTCGTTGTCGACCAGGTCAAGGTGGTCCTTGCCCAGGACCCCGCGATGCGCCCGGTCGTGGACCGCGCGATCGAACTCCTCCGCGAAGCTGCGGACGCGCGCGTGACGGAGCACGCTCGCCTGAAGATGGTGCTCGAGCGGCTTGGCGGCGAAGAGCGGACGCCGGCCACGCTCCGCGAGATCGAACGCGTGCGCCGCACGATGACCGCGCTTTCACAGCAGATCGAGGCGGACGCCGAGCGCCTGATTGACGAGGATGAGGTGGCGGGCGCGGTCGAGGCCTTCGACGGAGTCTGGGCCGCCATGACGCTCGCCGAGCGGGCCGAGTTCCTGCATGTCGTGCTTGCCTCCGTCGAGTACGACGGCCAGACCCAGAACGTCTCCATCACCTTCAGCCCTGGAGTCGGCTCCCCGCGGGGACCGCAACGCGCATGAACCCACCGACCGAACATTCCGACCGCATATGCGAGCCGCCCATCACGACCACAGCCAGGTTCGTCATCGGCGGGCGCGGTCGAGAGGACCGGGAGAAGGCAGCACCGCCGACCACGCCCGGTCGCGTACCCCGCGTCGCGCGGTTGGTGGCCCTGGCGATCCGCTTCGATGATCTGGTTCGGTCCGGCTCCGTGTCCACGCAGGCGGAGCTGGCGGCGGTCGGCCACGTCACGCGCGCCCGCGTGACCCAGATCATGAACCTGCTCCATCTGGCGCCCGACCTCCAGGAGGCAATCCTCTCTATGCCGCTGGTGCGGTCGGGGCGCGATCCGGTCACAGAGCACGACATCCGGCCAATTGCCGCCGAGGTTGGATGGGCGGCCCAGCGCCGCCTCTGGCGGGAATTGACCGGGCGGCACGTCTCATAACCATCGGACTGACATGGGGTTGTCACCCTGGGCAGGTGGAAGACCTGCCACCGGCATGGCACCCGTGCAGCGGCCGAACGTTCGTGCTATATTCGGGGCCTAATACGTGACCTGAGCCAGGGACGGCGAAGGGCTGATATCGCGCACCGGTCGGAGACCCCGATGAGCAGCCTGTCGTTCCGTCGTTTCACGCATTCGTCGTCCCTACGAGAGATCGCGCCCGAGCACTTGATCGCCCTCCTGCGACCGCATGCGGAGTTCCTGCGGCGGCACCACGCCACGCTGCCCGATGACCATCGCGGCCTCAACTACGAGGCGCTGGCGGTCGCGGTGCTCCAGCCGCACGCGGACACGCCGCCCGAGCTCATTGACGCGCTGTGGTACATCCACGAGATGTCCACGCCCGACGCGATGGAGTCGTTGCTCGAGGAAGCCGCCCGCGCCGGTCTGGATCTGGACCCGCAGTACTACTCGCCCGCGGACGCGGCGACGCGGATCTGGCTCGCGGCGCCCGACCTGCTGCGCCGCAAGCACGCCGAGTACGCCGTGCTCAAGCGCAAGAGCTTCGAGTCGTTCCCCGCCCGGCCCGGCGCGTCGCTGGTGTACCGCGCTCCCGACGCTGCCGCCGCCGCCCGCCTGGAGGCGGACGTCGCGGCGTGGTACATCGAGCACAGGCGAGGCCCGGGCGCACGGGTGTTCGTGTTCGAGCATGAGCACGAGATGCGACTGGTGATCCGCCACGGAGGGCCGTACCGGCGCGAGGGGAGCATGGACGGTGGGGAGCCGGGGAGCGTGCACTTCCGGCCGATGGGCTTCGGCGTCGCGGTCTTCGATCGGCGCTCGTGGGAGCTGCGGATCAACGGCGGCGGCAAGGGCGAGAAGCAGATGTACCGCGAGGCGATCGGCCGCCACCTCTTCGGCCAGGCCGACTTCTTCCCCGCCGATGTGAAGAAGTACACGCTCGAGCCGCTGCGCCGCGACGGCCGGCGCAGCCTGGTCTGCACGGATCTCCAGGGGCTGCGGCACGTCCGGGTCATCGAACTGCGGATGTACCTGGGCGGGTCGTTCCACCGCGCGGTGACCGAGCAGGCCGATGATGTCCTGCTCGCGCTGGAGGAGAATCGAGAGGTGATCCCCGCCGATGCGCTCCTGACCGCCGCGAAGTTCGAGATTCACTTCGCGGACTCGCCCAAGCCACGGTCGGTGACGATCCGCCACGGGAACGTCGCCCAGTACACCCGCGATGGCGACGCCGACCTGGTCGAGTCGTTCCTCCGCCGCCGCGGGTTCATCCAGGGAGGCGCCCATGCGGCTCTGGCGTGCGCTTGAAAGTGTCTACGGGTGGTCGGGCGTGCGCAGCGTCTGGCGCGAGCACATGGGCGAGGAGCTGGAGTTCCTTGAGCCGCTGCTGCGCCCGATGGAGGAGCTCGCGATGTCCGTGCCGTGGCCCGGCACCATCGAGGGCCGGCGCGTAGTTGTCCACGACGAGGATGACATCGTCGCCGTGGACCGTGAGACCTCCGAGGCCTCGCCCATCAGCCGTGAGGACATCGTGCTCTGGAAGCTCGACGCGGAGGCCCTGTTCCGGGGCGTCGTGGCAGCCCTCGGGCTGCAGGGCGCGCCGGCATCCGTCGGGATGGGCAACCGGCTCTGGTGGCTGGGGGAGTTCGTGCCCATGGAAGGGGAGCGGTTCCCCGTCTACTTGGCCACGTCGCGCGACGTCAACGATCTCGTCAAGAGCGCCGGCCATGTGTCAGCGCTCTCGCAGCGGCCGTTCGTGCTTGTGACGCCCACGCGCAGGGCCGCGAGCGAAACGCTGATTCGGCTCGTCGCAGGTCGCGGCGCGGCTTGGATGGCGCTGGAGGAGGCGCTCACGTGGAACGGAGAGGGCGTGTTTGCCCCCAAGCGCCCGATCGGTGAGGTGCTCGCCCCGTTCCTCGATCGACACGTCGCGGTTCGCGGGACATCCGAGGGTGGGCGATTCCCGACCCCTCCCGGCTCCGCGTGGGGAGACGTCCGCATCCGCTTCACCGACGCGCACATGGTCTCGGTGAGCGTCCGCGGCCAGGCCGGCGTCTACGACTTCGCGTCGATGGGGATGGGCGTGGCCCGGACCCGCAAGCCCGACGTGCAGTGGGCCCTTCTCTACGCGTTTGCCAGCGGCCACGGGATTCTGGACTGGCAGAGCGGCCACGCCTCCCCCAAGAACCAGAAGCGCCGCGAGCGGCTCGCCGCGCGGCTCCAGGCGTTTTTCGGCATCGACGGCGATCCCATCGCGCTGGAGGGCAACGGCTGGCGGCTGCGCCTCCACGTCGAGCCCGACCGCTGACCCCCGCACCCTCCCTCATCGACATGTCGATGGCGTCGGCAACGGACCCTTCAACTTTTTCTCGGTGAACACACCGCTGTAAACCAGCCGGGCATCGGCGATCTGTCGCGCCGTTGGTGCGCGCCGCGGCTGTGAATTTGGGTCGGTCGTCGACAAGTCGCCAGTCGGGGGCGACAGGCCGGCCCGGATTCACATCCCCGCCCCGGGGGCTCTTGCCGGACCTGTCGCCCCCGGGGCCTTGCTGGCATACGCCAGAGAGGTCCGGCCATGACTTTGTTGTCCGCCCCCGCGCCCGCCGCCCCCGACGAACGGCCCATCCCGCCCACCCCCGACCTGCCGGAACTGACGGTGCGGCAACTCACGTTCCGCGTCGAGCGCCTCTGCCGGATGTTCCGCCTGAACGAACACGACCGGAGCGACCTCGAGAGCGAAGGCGCGTGCGAAGTGCTCAAGGCGCTTGTGCGGTATGACGCGGCATTGGCGTCGAAGACCACCTATGCCAAGGGCGCGCTCGATCTCTGGTACGCCCAGAAGTGCAAGCAGCTCCGCCGTGACAGCGGCCGCGCATCACGGCGCGTGCCCCTGCCCGACGCGGGCTCCGAGGGGTACGCATTCCGAGATCGGCACCCGTCTGCCGCCCAAAGCGATCTGCGGCTCGATATGGCCGACCGGCTCTCGCGCCTGCCGGGCGACCTCGGCGCGCTCGCCCGCGAACTCCAGACCAAGTCGATCCCGCAGATCGCGGCGGAGCGCGGCGTGCACCGCGGGACGGTGCATCGCCTCGTGCTCCGGCTCCGCGCCCACTTCGCCGACCTGAACCCCGCCTTGAACTGAGGCGCGACACCCGCAGGGCACGAGCAGAGGGGTACTGGCGTGCCTTCGGCCAGTGCCCCGCACGCGGATCGCAACAGCCCGCCGCTCGTCCGCCTCGGGCAGGGCGAGTTCGAGCGCGACATCTGGCCCGGCGACCTGATTCCACCTTCCTCAACCGGAGATCCCATGACCGCGACAACCCCCACGACCCTCATGAACCAGATCACCAAGGGGCGCCGGCCCCAGCCCCGCCGCGTGATGCTCTACGGCACGCACGGCATCGGCAAGAGCACGTTCGGCGCGATGGCCGAGAAGCCCATCTTTGTCCCCACCGAGGACGGCCTGGCGGACATCAACTGCGAGAGCTTCCCGCTCGCCCGCAGCCTCGGCGATGTGATGGCGGCGCTTGAGTCACTCTACACGACCGCCCATTCGTACAAGACGGTCGTCATCGACAGCCTCGACTGGCTTGAACGGCTTATCTGGGCCGCGGTGTGCGCGGACGAGAGCGTCGAGAACATCGAGAAAATCGGCTACGCGAAGGGGTACACCTACGCGATTGACAAGTGGCGGATGGTGCTGGGCGCCCTCGACGCGCTGCGCATCGACCGCGGCATGACGATCGTGCTGATCGCGCACGCCAAGATCGAGAAGTTCGAGAACCCCGAGACCGTCCCCTACGACCGCTACTCCCCGCGGCTGCACAAGCTCGCGTCGGCGCTGGTGCAGGAGTGGGCCGACGAAGTGCTCTTCGCCACGTACAAGGTCCACACGGTCAAGGTGGACGAGGGGTTCAACAAGGCCAAGCACAACGGCGTTGGCACCGGCGAGCGGATCATCCGCACCGTCGAGCGGCCGGCGCACGTGGCGAAGAACCGCCTCTCGCTTCCCGAGGAGCTGCCGCTGGACTTCCGCGTCTACGGCGCCTTCGCCCGCGGCGAGAACCCCATCGCCGAGTCCGCGCCCGTCAGGGCGGCCGCCGCGCCGACCGCCGGCGACGCGCCAGCCGCCTGATCTCATCCCACTCCGCACGACCAAGCCCCCCTGACAAGGACGCTCACTCATGGCCTCACTGAACAATTTCGATGCGAACCAGGTCGATCCCTCCGTTGCGCTCGACCCGATCCCAGCGGGTAAGTACCTCGCCGTCATCTCCGATTCGGAGTACAAGCCGACCAAGGCCGGCGGGGGCAAGTACCTGCAGCTGACGTTCCAGATCATCGACGGCGAGCACAAGGGCCGGCTCGTGTGGGCCCGACTCAACCTCGAGAACAAGAGCGAGATGACCGTCAAGATCGCCCGCGGCGAGCTCTCCGCCGTCTGCCGCGCCGTGGGGGTAATGCAGCCGAAGGACTCGATTGAGCTGCACAACATCCCTCTGGAGATCAGCGTCGGGCTGAAGAAGCGCGACGACAACGGCGAGTTCACCAACGTGATCAAGGGCTACGCCAAGAAGGGCGGCTCGGGGAACGGCGCCGCTGCCGGCGCTCGCGTGCCCGCGGGGGTCGGCCCGGGGAGCACGCCGCCCTGGAAACGCTGACCCCCAACAGCCGCGTCCTCGAGCTCCCCTATCCGCCCAGCGTCAACCACATTTGGCGGAGGGTGGGGCCGAGGACGGTGATCAGCCGCGAGGGCCGGCGCTACCGCAGGGACGTGTGCGCCGCCCTCGCGGCGGTGCGCGTGGCGCGGATGGAGGGGCGGTTGGCGGTGCGCGTCACGGTCTGCCCGCCGGACCACCGCCGGCGCGACCTCGACAACGTGCAGAAGGCGTTGCTCGACGCGCTCGCCCACGGCGGGGCGTACCGCGACGACTCGCAGATCGATCGGCTTGAAGTTGAGCGAGGCCCGGTGACGCCGGGCGGCAAGGTGCTGGTGGAGATCACGGAGATCCACGCGTGATGCAGATTGCCACAGGCCAGTTGGGATCAGCGAGCAGTCGCTCTCCGCAGTCGCGCAGTGATCGCGTCTTCGTCGGGCAGCCCGCCTTCATACATCCGGCAGCCCATGCTCGGAGTGGTGGGAGCAGGAAGCCCAAACAGGTCTCGTCCGTTCGCCAGCGCCGTCGGCGTTGGATATCCGCGGCGGACGTCATGCTCGGGCAGCGCTTCCTGATCGACGTACACAACTCGCGCGCCGTCCACTCGAGTAGCCGCCACCTGCACGCGCCGGAGAAACTCTGGGGTGTTCGGACAGTCACCGAAACCCAAAACCTCAACTTGAATCATGGCCGCTCCTGTCTCCGGTGCGTCGGGCGTCGAGCGGCACGCCGAAAGCGCGGCTGCCACGAGCGTCAAGATCAGTACGGCGACTCGCATCAGGTGATAGTAGCGAACGGCGTTCCCGAAGGGGGCATCACCTGATGGAGCTTCGCCCCTACCAATCCGACGCCATCGCCGCGGTGTACGAGCACCTGCGGACGCGCGACGACAACCCGTGCGTGGTCATTCCCACCGGGGGCGGTAAAACGCCCGTCATCGCCACCATCTGCCGCGACGCGGTCGGGCCGTGGAACGGGCGCGTGGTCATCCTTGCCCACGTCAAGGAACTCCTCGAGCAGGCGGCGGACAAGCTCCGGCACATCGCGCCGGACGTGCCCGTGGGCATCTACTCCGCGGGTCTCAAGCGCAAGGACCTGGGGTACGCCGTCACCATCGCGGGCATCCAGTCCATCTACCAGCGGGCGTGCGATCTCGGGCCGGTGGACCTTCTCATCGTGGACGAGGCGCACCTGATCCCGCCCGACGGCGAGGGGATGTACCGCCAGTTCATCGCCGACGCCAAGATCGTGAACCCGCTCGCGCGGGTGATCGGCCTGACGGCGACGCCGTTCCGCATGAAGTCCGGCCCGATCTGCGAGCCTGGCAACATCCTCAATCATGTCTGCTACGAGGTCGGCGTCCGCGAGCTGATCGTGCAGGGTTTCCTGTCACCGCTGCGGACCAAGGCGGGGCTTCAGAAAGTCAGCACCGACGACCTGCACGTTCGCGCCGGCGAGTTCGTCGCGAGCGAGGTCGAGGACCTCATGGACAAGGACGCACTCGTCGACGGCGCGTGCGCCGAGATCGTCGAGCACACCAGGGATCGCTCCGCCACGCTGATCTTCTCGTCGGGCATCCGGCACGGGCAGCACATCGTGGAAGTGCTCAAGTCCAAGCACGGCGTCGAGTGCGGATTCGTCTCCGGGGACACGCCCGCGGGCGTGCGCAGCGCCATCCTCGACCGCTTCCGTTCGGGAGCGCTCAAGTACCTCTGCAACGTCAACGTGCTGACGACCGGCTTCGACGCCCCGCACATCGACTGCGTGGCGCTAGTGCGGCCGACCATGTCGCCCGGTCTGTACTACCAGATGGTCGGCCGTGGCTTCCGCCTCAACCCGGGCAAGGCGGACTGCCTCGTGCTGGACTTCGGCGGCAACGTGCTCCGGCACGGGCCGGTCGATGCCATCCGGCTCACCACGGATGACCGTGGCGAGGGCGAGGCGCCAGCGAAGGAATGCCCGCAGTGCCACGCGCTGATCGCGGCGGGCTACCAGACCTGCCCGGAGTGCGGGCACCAGTTCCCCGAGCCCAACCGGCAGAAGCACGAAGCTCAGGCCAGCACCGAGGGCATCCTCTCGGGCCAGACCACCCGCGAGGAGCACCATGTCAGCGAGACGACGTACCACGTCCACATGAAGCGGAATGACCCGGCCGCGCCGCTGACGATGCGCGTCGAGTACCGCGTCGGCTTCAACCGCTACTTCCGCGAGTGGGTCTGCTTCGACCACACCGGGTACGCGCGGACGAAGGCCGAAGCATGGTGGCGGGCCCGATCGGTCGAGCCGGTGCCCGGCGGCACCGAGGAAGCGGTCGAGCTCGCGCGGGCCGGGGCGCTCGCGCTGGCGCTGCACATCACGGTCGAGAGGAAGGCGGGCGAGCAGTTCGAGCGGGTGGTGGCGCACCGCCTGGGCGACAAGCCGCCGCGGCTTGACGGGGACGACGGCCTGCCCGAGCGACTGCCCGAGCCGGTCGGCACCACGTACGGCATCCCAGACGACGAAATCCCCTTCTGAACAGGAGCACACGATGATCACGATCACCATCGAAGAAACGGACAAGGACGGCCGCGTGCTGGGCCGGCATGTCGCCTCGGCATCCATCGACAAGAACGATGCCAAGGGCGTCGGGGCGCTCCTGGCCCGCAGCGTCGGTGGCCTCATGTACCACGGCCAGACGCGGGCCGAGGTGCCGCTGCTCCTGGCGGCGGCGGGGACGCACCGATCCAGCCGCTGCACCCAGGCGATCGCGCACGCCCTCGGGCTGGCCGGGAGCGAGCACAGCTTCGAGTACGCGGTGAAGCCAGTCGTGGACCTGGACCGCCTGCTTGACTACCGCGCGAGCAAGAGGGACCGCGAGAACGCAGCACACATGCTGAAGATCATGGGCGCCGGGGTCAAGACGAAGGGGGACGACGAGTAAGCAATGAGCGACGGGCCGTCCAACCTGCTCGACGCGGCGCGGTGGTACCTCGCGCGCGGCTACGCGCCGATCCCCGTGCCCGCGGGGACGAAGGTGCCCGTGCTCAAGGGCTGGACGGACCTGCGCCTGTCCGACGCCGAGCTGCCCCAGCACTTCAACGGCACTGGGAACATCGGCGTGCTGCTCGGCGAGCCGAGCGGATGGCTCGTGGACGTCGACCTGGACTGCGAGGAGGCGGTGGCGCTCGCGCCGGCGTTCTTGCCGCCGACGGGCGCGACATCGGGGCGGCCTGGCAAGCCCTCGTCGCACTGGTGGTACATCTGCGAGGGGGCGAAGACCCGCAAGCACCAGGACCCGGCGTCGAAGAAGATGATCGTCGAACTGCGCAGCACCGGCGCTCAGACGGTCGTCGGCCCGAGTATGCACCCCAGCGGGGAGCTGTACGACCCGCTCGAGGGCGAGCCCGCCGTGGTCGATGCCGAGACGCTCGGCGCGGCGGTCGCGGCGTTGGCCGAGGCGGTGACGAGGCTGCGTCATGGCGATGCACCCCCACAGGAACGACCGGCTTCCCGGCGCGCAGTGCCGCGCCCCGCTCCCGCTCCAGACACCGTCCTGCGACGTGCCGAGGCGTACCTCGACCGCATCCCACCGGCGATCTCCGGCTCGGGCGGGCACAGCCAGACCTACGCAGCTGCCACCGCGATGGTGCACGGGTTCGGGCTCGACGCGGAGACGGCGTTCGGGTTGCTGTGGGACCGGTACAACCCGCGCTGCCAGCCGCCGTGGTCGGAGAAGGAGCTGCGGCACAAGGTTGGCGACGCGGCGAGCAAGCCGCACGACCGCCCGCACGGGTGGTTGCGCGACGCCGGGCCCGCTGAAGCAAGCGATGTGGACCTCTCGGGATTTGATCCCGAGCGCCGGCGTGTTCCCGGCGAGCGTCCCCGCTCCGAGCGCCCGGCCGACCCCGGCGCGTTCCCCGATCACCTGCTCCGTGTGCCGGGCTTCATCGAGCAGGTCATGGCGCACAACCTGGCGACTGCCACGCGGCCGCAGCCGGTCCTGGCGCTCGCGGCCGCGATCTGTCTGCAGGCCGTCCTCGCGGCCCGCAAGGTGCGCGACGAGCGCGGCAACCGGACCAACGTCTACTGCGTAGGCGTCGCGCCCTCCGGCGCGGGCAAGGACAACGCCCGCAAGGTCAACAAGAACATCCTCTTCGCCGCCGACATGGTGGAGCACGAGGGGAACGAGGACCTGGCGTCGGACGCCGGGCTGGTCACCGCCGTCGAGGCCGAGCCGGCGATCCTGTTCCAGATCGACGAGTTCGGGCGCTTCCTCCGCACCATCGGCGATCCGAAGAAGGCCCCGCACCTGTTCAACGTGCTGACGGCGCTGATGAAGCTTTATTCCAGCGCCGACACCGTGTTCCGGGGCAAGGCGTATGCCGACAAGAAGCGGAACAAGGTGGTCGATCAGCCGTGCGTGAGCGTCTATGGCACGACCGTGCCGGAACACTTCTTCGAGTCGCTCACCGCCGACAGCCTCAGCGACGGGTTCATCGCCAGGCTGCTGGTGTTCGAGTCGGCCGAGACGCCGGCGCGGCAGCGCGCCCGGGCGACGGGCGTTCCCGATACGCTCAAGCAGGCAGCCGAGTGGTGGGGAACGTTCGAGCCCGGTGGCAACCTGTCCCATGAGCACCCTCAGCCGATCGTGATCGAGACCACGCCGGAAGCGGGCGCGGTGTTCGACGCGCTCGCCGCGATGGTGGACGCCGAGCTCGCCAAGCCCGACGAGTCGGGCCGATCGCTGTGGGCACGAGCCGAGGAGAAGGCCTGCCGGCTCGCCCTGATCTACGCGTGCTCGGCGAACGCCCAGAAGCCGGTCATCGACGAGAACGCCGCCCGCTGGGCGTGCGACCTGTCGTCATACCTGACGCGCCGAATGCTCTACATCGCCCACGAGTGGGTCGCCGACGGTGTGTTCGATGCCCGACAAAAGCGCGTGGTCCGGGTGGTGCGCAAGGCGGGTGGAAAGATCTCCCGGAGTGAACTCTGCCGCAAGACGCAGTGGCTGACGCAGCGGGAGCGGCAGGAAGTGATCGACAACCTCTTGGAAACGCAGCAGTTGCGGCAGGAGCAGGAATCCTCCTCGACGCGGCCGAAGGTGGTGTATGCGCTGCCCTGAACCGAATCTTTCAATCTTTCACCTATTCACCGCGCGCGCACGCGGAGCGCGTACGCGCGGGCACGGACATGGGCGTAAGGGAGGTATTGAAAGATTGAAAGATCTCTCTCTTTCATCATGTACTTCCCCCCTCTCGCTCCGCCGCGCCCATGCAGGTCGCGTGCCAGGTCGCGCCTACCACGAGCCCAACAGCCGGAAGCCAAACGGCGGGGGTGAGGGGGTCGGTAGGTACTTCCCGGGCCAGGCGGCGAAGAGACGCCCGCGGGAACAGCCGCGCTTGGCGACAGAGTTTGTTTTGCCCGTCCGGGCGCGGGGCGGGCGACTGGCGGGGTTGGTACGCGGCCCCGCCAAGAACGCGACGTGGGCCAACGTGGGCAAACCCGTGGCCAACGGGCGCGGCCCGTAACGGGCGAGACTCGGGGCGCTGAGCGCCCCCGGACGGGCCTGTTGCCCGAGCGATCCAACCAGCAATCCAGCGATCCCCGGACCCGTCGGCATGTGCCGCGGGCCATGACGCCCCTCACGCGCGGCGCACGCCGCGCGCCTGAACGGAGATCGCCGTGAACATCGAGATGCTCCCCATCAGCGCGGTCAAGGAGTACGACCGCAACCCTCGCACCATCAACGACGCCGCAATCGATGCGGTTGCCAAGTCGATCGAGACCTTCGGCTTCAAGATCCCGATCCTGATCGACGGTGACGGCGTCATCATCGCCGGGCACACACGGCTGCGCGCCGCGCGAAAGCTCGGGCTGAAGGAAGTGCCGACCATCCGCGCGACGGACCTGACGCCGGACCAGGTCAAGGCGCTGCGCATCGCCGACAACAAGGTCGCGTCCCTGACCTCGTGGGACATGGAACTCCTCCCCATCGAGCTCGCCGATCTGAAGGGCGTGGATTTCGACCTCGCTGTGCTCGGGTTCAGCGCCGAGGACCTCGCGGCGATCATGGCCCCGGCTGGGAACGACGGTCTGACCGACCCGGACGATGTCCCCGCGCCGCCCGACGCCGCGACGACCGTGCCCGGCGACATCTGGGTGCTCGGCAACCACCGCCTGATGTGCGGCGACTCATCGAAGCCCGAAGACCTAGACCGGCTGCTGGATGGCCAGCCGATCCATCTCGTGAACACCGATCCGCCGTACAACGTGAAGGTCGAGCCGCGATCGAATAACGCGATCGTCGCAGGGCTGAGTTCGTTCGCGCTGCCGGGCAAGGCCGACCAGCACGATCAGCAGAGCGCCGACCTCAACCGCTACCCCGAGAAGAGCCGCGCGACGCACAAGAAGCTCCGGGCCAAGGACCGGCCGCTCGCCAACGACTTCGTGTCCGACGATGAGTTCGACCGGCTGCTCGCGGCGTGGTTCGGAAACATCACCCGCGTGCTGATCCCCGGCGGCACGTTCTACATCTGGGGCGGCTACGCCAACTGCGGGAACTACCCGCCCGTGCTCAAGCGCTGCGAGCTCTACTTCGCGCAAGCGATCATCTGGATCAAGGAGCACCCGGTCCTGACCCGCAAGGACTTCATGGGCAACCACGAGTGGTGCTTCTACGGCTGGAAGGAAGGCGCAGCGCACCGGTTCTTCGGTCCCGCGAATGTGCCGGATACGTGGTCGATCAAGAAGGTGAACCCGCAGAGCATGGTCCACCTCACCGAGAAGCCCGTCGAACTCGCGCGACGGGCTATTGAGTTCTCGTCTCGCCCCGGCGAGAACGTGCTCGACCTCTTCGGGGGCTCAGGCTCGACGCTCATCGGCGCGGAAATGACCGGGCGGCGGGCGTTCCTCATGGAACTCGATGCGCTCTACTGCGATGTGATCGTGCAGCGCTGGGAGAAGTTCACAGGCCGCAAGGCGGAGCGGCTTCTCGCGAAGGGTGTGGCCGAAGAGAAAGCCGCGACGATCGTCGCGGCTGGGAGCAAGGCGTGATGACCGTCTCACTCGTCGAGGCTGGGCAGCGGGCCGTCGGTGGCTTCGTCCCACTCAAGGGCGTATCGCTCGGCGATGTCCTCAAGGTCGTGCTCGGTCAGGTACTCGCCCGTCTTGCGCTCTTGGCAGGCGGCGACGGCCCGCGCCAGGTCCGTCCATTCCTCGAGGGTGAGCATCTGGTCCTGCCGCGCGCCGAGGAGGTAGAGGGCGGCCTGCAGCACGTCGTCGAGTTGGGCTTGGGTCGGCGTGGCAGGCATGGCTCAGGCCCCCTTCCCCGCGACGAAGACGCCGCGTTCATGCTTCTTGAACCGGGCGGCGGTGCCCTTGGCGGCGATCTCGCGGATGATGGCGGCGTAGAGCGTGGCCTCCGGCGTCTTGCCGCCGGGGCTCGTCCACAGACCCTTCGCCTCCATCGCGGCGATCATCTCCTTAGCCCGCATCGGTACCTCGCTCATGGCGAGCACCTGCGCCGCCGCGTCAAGGGCGCTGACGCGCTTGGGCTTGGCCTCCTTCGCGGGCTTCGGGGCCTTGGGCGTCTTGCCGCCCTTGACCTTGGCGGGCGTCGCCTCGTCGGGCTTGCCCTCCAGACGGTTCTTGATCTCGGCGAGCGCGGCTTTGCGGAGGCGGTCGGTCTTGGCCGCTCCCTCGGCGCGGGAAGCGCTCTTGGACATCTTGGGGGTGCGGGGCTTCGCGGCTTTCTTGGTCTTCGTACTCATGATCATCTCCAGAACGGTGGTGCGGAACACCGCCGCACGTTGCGGCGGGGAAGCGTGGCCGTCGCGGTTCCCCGCGACGCCGCGTGGTCAGCAGCCAGCGATGCGCTCGATCTCGTTGAGGACGTCGTGGACCATCGAGTTGGTGGCGGCTGCCTGTCCCCGGCGGTCCCGCCCGTAGACGTGCTTGGCCACCTCAGCGGCCTTCGCGTAGCGGGCCTCGCGGCTCTCGTCGCGGCGAAACTCGGCGATGACCTTGTCGAAGCGGCCTTGAGCGCGGCTCATGCGCACGACGCTGGCGGTCGCGCCCTCGGCCGTGGCTCGCACCGTGATGTCTTCCTCGCTGCCCTCGATGACGATGTGCTTGATCTTCATGGCGCGTCTCCGTGGCGGGGGTTACTCGGCGTCGTTCAGGAAGGTCTCAACGTGCTCGGGGTCCATGTTGCTGAGGAACCCAACCAGGTCGATCAGGTCGCTGCGGACCTTCCCGAGGCTTCCCGCGAAGCCCCAGTTGCGCGGATCGGCCTTGGCCTGCTCGGCGTGCTTGTCGAGTTCCATCTGCAGGACGTCCATCAGGCGGGCGATGTCGTTCCGGCGGGCGGCGTAGCTCTCGGCGGCGGTCGGTTCGGGCTTGCGGTTGTGCTTGCGTGCGTTCATGTTCATGCTCCTATGCGTTTTGCTGGTCCCTTGAAGAACGAGGCCCGCATTTCGCGGGCTTCAGGCGGTCGGCAGTTCGGGATTGCGAGGGCTTGTCGGGGCCTCTTCGCGTGCGGCCTCGCGGACCGCGTCGCTTCGCCCTTGGCGGTATCCGGTGTGCAGGCCTTCGCGGTACCCGGCCTCGAAGGCGTGGCGGACAAGATCCCGGATCGACCACACCGGAATCTCGTGGAAGTCGAGGCTGTCGCTCTTGCGCGTCTCAAGCGTTGCGAGCAGGAGCTCGACCTTTGCCCATTCCATCTCGGCGTCGAGGGCCTTCTGCTTGCTGATCCCGTCGAGGCTCGGCTTGGTGTTCTTCTTGGCGTTCTGCGGGGCGTTCATCGTCGTGGTCTCCGTCGCGGGCTTCCGACCCGCGTTGTGACACATGAAGCCATGACATCCGCCACCAGGCAAGGCAAACCGCAGCGGTTTCGCCGTCAATCCGCGACATGTGGGCAAGTCCGCCGCCCATGTGGGCAACTGTGCGCTGGAGGTCCGAGATGACTCCCGAACACGCGCCTAGTTCCGCGCATGGGCAGGGAATGTCCCGGCTCGATCCCGCCGCGCTGGGCGTCGCGGATGCGGCACGGGTGTTGACACGGATGGGCGGGAAGCCCGTCACCGAGGAGATGCTCCGCGCCGACATCGACGCGGGCGCACCGACAAACGCGAACGGCACGCTCAACCTCGTCCATTACGCCGCGTGGCTGGTGAAGGAGATGAACGCCGGTGGCAATTGACCCGCGCCAACTCAAGCCCAGTGAACTCGCGCGGCTGCTCAACAGCACGCCGCTGGGTGAAGTGATCAGCGAGCGGCAGCTCCACCGGCACCGCACGCGCGCGGGCTTCCGCGTAGCGGCGGATGGCGACGCGGGTAAGGTCGATCTACTTCGCTACGTCGCCTGGCTGGTGACAACGCGGCACGAGGCGCTGGCCGAAGCAGCCCGCACACCCGAGGGGCTCACGGGTTACGAGGCGATGAAGGAGCGGGCCCGGCTCCGCAACGCGATGCTGTCGCTGTCGGGACGGGACATCGGCACCCTGCCGACCGTAGTTGACCCCTCGCGGCGTTCCAGGGCCGCAAAGGACTTTCGGTACTTCTGCGAGACGTACTTCGGTCAGACGTTCCACCTGAAATGGTCCGACGACCATCTGAAGGTCATCGCCAAGATCGAGCAGGCGGTGCTCGAGGGCGGGCTGTTCGCGATGGCGATGCCGCGCGGCTCGGGCAAGACCAGCCTGTGCGAGGTCGCGTGCCTGTGGGCGATGCTCTATGGGCACCGCGAGTTCGTGGCGCTGATCGGCTCGGACGAAGAGCACGCGGCTGGCATGCTCGAGTCGATTAAGGCGGAGCTGGAGAACAGCGAGATCCTCGGGGCCGACTTCCCGGAGGTATGCCATCCGATCCGTTCGCTCGAAGGCATCCACCAGCGGGCGTCAGGCCAGCTGCACCAGGGCAAGCAGACCCACATCGGCTGGACGGCACGGGAGATCGTGCTGCCCACGATCTCGGGCTCGATCGCGTCGGGCGCGATCATTCGAGTCGCGGGCATCACCGGCCGCATCCGCGGCATGAAGCACAAGCGCGTGGATGGCGTGAGCGTTCGTCCGTCGCTCGTGCTGATCGACGACCCGCAGACCGACGAGAGTGCTCGTTCGCCGTCTCAGTGCGCGAATCGCGAGCGGATCCTCGCCGGCGCGATCCTGGGCCTGGCGGGGCCGGGCCAGAAGATCGCAGGCCTCATGACGCTGACCGTCGTGCGCCCGGATGACCTGGCCGACCGCATTCTCGACCGCGACAAGCACCCGCAGTGGCAAGGCGAGCGGACGAAGATGGTGTACTCGTTCCCCCAAGCGGATCGTCTGTGGGCTGAGTATGCCCGGCTTCGTGCGGAGGGGCTGAAGGCGGACCGGGGCGGAGCGGAGGCGACCGCGCTATACAAGGCCCAACGCGCGGAGATGGACGCCGGTGCGGTGATCGCCTGGCCTGAGCGCTTCAACCACGACGAGCTGTCGGCGGTTCAGCACGCGATGAACCTGCGGCTGCAGAATGAGGCGGCGTTCTTCGCCGAGTACCAGAACGAGCCCCTCCCGGAGGTAGAGGTCGCCGACGATCTGCTCAGCGCCGACCAGATCGCGGCGAAGGTGAACGGCCATGCCCGCGGGCGTGTGCCGCTGGGGTGCTCGCACCTGACGATGTTCGTGGACGTGCAGGGGAAGGCCCTGTTCTATCTCGTGGCGGCATGGGAGGACGACTTCACGGGGCACATCATCGACTACGGGACCGAACCGGACCAGAAACAGGCGTACTTCACGCTCCGCGATATCAAGCGAACGCTCGGCTCTGCGTCGCCCCGCGCCGGCGTCGAGGGCGCGATCTACGGCGGCCTGGAGCGACTGCTCGAGGCGACCGTGGCCCGCGAGTGGCGGCGCGACGACGGCGCGATGGTGCGCATCGACCGCTGCCTCATCGACGCCAACTGGGGTTCGTCGACGGACGTGGTCTACCAGTTCTGCCGCCAGAGCCCGCACGCGAGCGTACTCACGCCCAGCCACGGTCGGTACGTGGGTGCCAGCAGTCTTCCCTTCAGCGACTACAAGCGCAAGCGCGGCGAGCGGGTCGGGCTCAACTGGCGAGTCCCGGTGGTCACGGGGAAGCGTGCGGTGCGGCACGTGCTCTTCGATACGAACTTCTGGAAGTCGTTCGTGCATGCGCGGCTCGCCGTGCCGATGGGCGATCCGGGCGGGCTGTCGCTCTTCGGCCACAAGCCCGAGCACCACCGGCTCCTGGCCGAGCACCTGACCAGCGAGTACCGGGTGCGGACCGAAGGCCGGGGCCGCACCGTCGACGAGTGGAAGCTTCGCGTCGATGGGCTCGACAACCACTGGCTGGACGGGCTGGTCGGCTGCGCGGTTGCAGCGTCGATGCAGGGGGCGGTGCTGTTCGGGACCGACCAGAAGGTGATGGCTCGTCCCCGGCTGAAACTCTCGGCGTTGAAGGAGCGGGCGCGATGACGACGAAGCCGCCGCCGAAGCAGGATGCAAAGCCAAGAGGACTCGTCTGCCCGACCTGCGGGTGCCGGCATTTCGAGGTGGTCTACACCCGCGCTACCCCGATTGGCACGATCCGCCGCCGGCGGGAGTGTCGCCACTGCGGGCGACGCGTGACCACGAGCGAACGCATTGGAGCATGAGCGGCGCACCGGCCCGCGCAGTGGCCGGGTTTCGATTCACGCTGCGATCGATGGCTGCCTGGGGTCTACCGGTGGAACAAACGCCAAGTTACTGCTCCGCGAGCGCCACACCCCGATCGGTTTATGCATAAAGGCATGCCGTGGCGACCTTCCCTGTCTCGCCGCCCGGAGTGCTCGCGTGCCAGAACCTGACCCCAGCCTCGAGCAGGCCATCCGCGACAGCGCATCGCAGCCCGCGAAGGCGTCGGTGGACGGCCAGTCCGTCGAGCAGCACCCGCTGAAGGACCAGATCGAGGCCGACCGCTACCTCGCGTCCAAGGACGCCGCGAGGAAGCCCGGCCTCGGCATCAAGTTCGCCAAGATCGTCCCGCCCGGTTCTGTCTGACCCCCATGCTCAAGACCATCACCAACATCATGAGCCGGGTCGGTCGCGGGACGCAGACCGCCTCTCCCTCCCTGACGGCGTCGCGTGCACCGCACGGAAGCGGTTCACGCGGCAGCCGTCGGCTGGTCGTAGCAAAGTTCGACTCGGCGCAGACCACGCCCGACAACCGGAAGCACTGGGCGAACGCAGACGGTCTCTCGCCCAACGCCGCGGTGAATCCCGAAGTCCGGCGCATCCTCCGCAACCGCGCTCGGTACGAGGTCGCCAACAACTCCTACGCCAAGGGCATCGCCCTCACGCTCGCTAACGACACCATCGGCACCGGTCCGCGGTTGCAGATGCTCACGGGCGACGCGGATGCCAACGCCCGCATCGAGGACGCGTTCGAGCAGTGGTCCCGGGCCGTGGATCTTGCCGGCAAGCTCCGGACGATGCGGCTGGCCCGGGCCGAGAGCGGCGAGGCGTTCGCCCTCCTTGTCAACAACCCCGCGATCGCGTCGTGGGGGTCGCCCGTGTCGCTGGACCTCAAGCTCATCGAGGCGGATCAGGTCTGCACTCCGCTCCTCCAGCGTGGGCGCACCGATGAGATCGACGGCATCGTGCTCGACCAATGGGGCAACCCCTCCGCGTACCGGGTACTGAAGCGGCATCCGGGCGACAGCGGCCTTCTCCGCGCACCCGTCGACGACCTCACCGCCTACGACACGTTCGCCGCGTCGGCCGTCGTGCACTACTTCCGTTCCGATCGGCCCGGTCAACTCCGCGGCATTCCCGATATCACGCCCGCGCTCCCGCTGTTCGCGCAGCTCCGCCGGTACACGCTGGCGACGATCGCCGCCGCCGAGACCGCCGCCAACTTCGCCGCCGTCATCTACACCGATGCTCCTCCCAACGGCGAGGCCGACCCGCTGGAGCCAATGGACGAGGTCGAGCTCGAACAGCGGCTGGCGACCGTGCTCCCCGGCGGCTGGAAGCTCGGCCAGGTTCACGCGGAGCAGCCGACGACGACGTTCGGCGAGTTCAAGCGCGAAGTCCTCAACGAGATCGCCCGCTGCCTGAACATGCCGTTCAACGTCGCGGCGGGGAACTCTTCGGGTTACAACTACGCCAGCGGCCGCCTGGACCACCAGGTGTACTTCAAGAGCATCCGCGTCGAGCAGCACCACCTGCAGCTCGCCGTGCTCGACCGCCTGCTCAAGGCTTGGCTCAACGAAGCGGTGCTCGTCGAGGGACTGCTCCCGCAGTCACTACGAACGCTCGGAGCGACCCTCCCCGAGCACGCATGGTTCTGGGATGGCGTGGAGCACGTCGATCCCGCCAAGGAAGCGACCGCTCAGGCCACACGCCTGGCCAATCACACAACCACGCTCGCCGCCGAGTTCGCCCGTCAGGGACGCGACTGGGAGCAGGAGCTCCGCCAGCGCGCGAAAGAGCTCGTGCTCATGGATGAACTCGGCCTGACCCCCGCTCCCACGCCCCCCACGGCTCCCGCAGGCAGCACGCCCGCACCCAAAGAGGACGACACCAATGGCAACGAAGACCCCGACCGCTCTGAAGACCCGACTCGCGCCGAAGCGTCTGTGGCTTGAGGCCGCCGCCGCGCCGGCCGGTACCTCTCCGCTCACGCTCACGGGCACCGCGGAGATCACCGCGATCGCGGCCGGAGCCGACGCGGAGAAAGCCCTGCCGCGCTTCAAGATGCTGGCGTACACCGGGGGGGCCATGCGCGTCGCCGGGTGGCGTCACCCGGTGGTGCTCGATCTCGCCGGGCTGTCGGTCCCGTCGCAGAACCGCCCGATCCGGTTCGCACATGATCCGGCAGCCGGGGTTGGACACACGGATGCGATCAGGGTCGAAGGCGGGCAACTCGTGGCCACAGGTGTGATCTCGCGCGACACCGCGACCGCACGCGAGGTGGTCGCCTCGTCGCGGAACGGGTTCCCTTGGCAGGCCTCGGTGGGAGCGAGCGTCGAGGAGTTCGAGTTCATCCGCGAGTCGCAGAAGTCGATCGTGAACGGGCTGGAGTTCTCCGGCCCCATCAACGTCGTCCGCAAGGCGACGCTCGGCGAGATCAGCTTTGTGGACCTCGGTGCCGATGGGCGCACTAGCGCCTCCATCGCGGCCCAGCAGGGCGGGGGTGGTAACGGCAGTTTGGCGGGCGGTGATGCCGATCCCGCGCCCGGGGCGGGCGTTGCCGCGCTGCGCGCCGAGGCCCTCGCGGAGACCAGCCGTATCGCGGCGGTGCGGAAGATCTGCGCCGGCAAGCACCTCGACATCGAGGCCCAGGCGATCCGCGATGGTTGGGACGCGACGCGCACCGAGCTAGAAGTGCTCCGCGCAAGCCGTCCCAAGGCCCCGTCCATCCACGCGCCCGATACGAGCATCACCGCCGAGGTCCTGGAGGCCGCGTGCTTCCAGAGCGCCAAACTCGAAGCCATCGAGAAGGTCTGCTCGGCTCAGGCGCTGGAAGCCGCGGCCAAACGGTTCCAGGGCGGGCTTGGTCTTCAGGAGCTTCTCTTCGAGGCCGCGATCGCCAACGGGTACACCGGCCGGACGTTCCGAGACAGCCGCCGCGTGCTCGAGGCCGCGTTCGGACGGGGCGCGGCGGGGATCGAGGCGGGGATGACGGTCATCGACGTGGGCGGCATCCTCTCCAACGTCGCCAACAAGTTCCTGCTCGAGGGATTCTTCAGCGTCGAGCGCGTCTGGCGGAGCATCTGTGCGGTCCGCAACGTCAGCGACTTCAAGACCGTGACGAGCTACCGGCTCGTCGGCAAGGACCAGTACGAGCAGGTCTCGCCCGGCGGCGAGCTCAAGCACGGGACGCTCGGCGAGGAGACGTACAGCAACAAGGCCGACACCTACGGCCTGATGCTGTCGATCGACCGCCGCGACATCATCAACGACGATCTGGGCGCCGTCACCACCGTGCCCCGCAAGCTCGGCCGCGGCTCGGGTCTGAAGATCAACGACGTCTTCTGGGCGGCGTTCATGAACAACGCCGCGTTCTTTGCTGTCGGCAACAAGAACTTCATCTCGGGCGCGGACACGGCGCTGGGGATCGACGGCCTCACCAAGGGCGAGGTCGCGTTCATGGACCTGGTGGACTCCGACGGCAAGCCCACGGGCGTGATGCCGTCGATCCTGCTGGTCCCCACGGCGCTCTCGGCGATGGGCACGCAGCTCTACAAGAGCGTGGAGATGCGCGACACCACGGCGAACACCAAGTTCCCCGTCGCCAACCCGCACCAGGGCAAGTTCCGCATCGAGGTCAGCCGGTACCTGTCGAACGCGCTCTACGCCGGCAACTCGGCCAAGGCGTGGTACCTCCTCGCCGATCCGAGCGACTTGCCCGTCATCGAGGTCGCGTTCCTCAACGGGCAGGAGGCTCCGACCATCGAGACCTCCGACGCCGACTTCAGCCAGCTCGGCGTGAGGATGCGCGGGTACCACGACTTCGGCGTCGCGCTGCAGGACCCGCGCGGCGGCGTCAAGAGCAAGGGCGAGGTGTAAGCGGCGGTGCCAGAGGCGGAAATCGGCGACGGCAAGGGCGACGACAACCCGGGAGTCATCCCGGATCAAGGAGAAGGCAGCAATGGCTATGGGACCGGCCAAGCTCGTGCAGGAAGGCAGCAGCATCGACTACACCCCGGTCGCCGATGTGCTCGCCGGCGCTGTCGTGGTGCAGACGGAGATGGTGGGCGTCGCGGTGATGCCCATCAAGGCAAACCAGCTGGGCTCGCTGGCGATGTCGGGCGTGTTCGAGTTCAACAAGGCGCTCGGCGCCGGCAGCGGCATGCCCGCGGGCACCAACGCCTATTGGGACGCAGGGGCGCAGAACGCCACCAAGAACGCCGCGGCGGGCGCCAACAAGCTCATCGGCAAGACCGTGAAGGCGACCGTGGACGCCGATACCACCGTCCGCATCCGCCTGCTGCAGTGACGGCGAGGGGCCACCCATGGGCGACATGCTCGATCGGGGCTCGGCGTTCCTGGACGACCAGCGTCACAGGCATCTGTCGCGGCTCGTTCTCTACCGGCGCGGCTCGGATGAGAAGGAAGTCCGGGCCACCGTCGGCAAGACGGAGTTCGAGCAGGCGGACGACGCGGGGCTCATCCACCGCGTCGAGTCGCGGGACTTTCTCGTGCGTGCTGCGGACATGGACCTGGGCTCCGGTCCGATCCTCCCGCGAGCGGGCGATCAGATCCGCGAGACAGTCGGGGTCGAGGAGACGTCGGTGTTCGTGTACGAGGTCAACGCGCCCGGGGGACAGCCGCCGTGGCGCTACAGCGACCCGTACCGCAGGGTTCTTCGGGTTCACACCAAGCACATCGGGACGGAGGCGTGATGGAAGAGGGGAACGGACAGAACGGCAACGGCGGCAAGGCGTCGCTGCGCATCCAGTGGGCGGGGCTTGTTCTCACGGTCCTGCTCGCCGCCGGCGCGATGACCGTCCAGTGGGGCGTGGTCACAGCAAAGCTCCAGCAGGTCGAGAAGCGGCTGGACGAACTCATCGTCGAGGCCCGGGCGCTGCGCGTCGAGTACCAGGCGATCGAGCGGAGGGTGTCCTACCTCGAGGGACGGCTCAACGGAAGGGGTTCCCCGTGAGCACCATCTCGACCATCGCCGACGCCGTCGCGTCGCACATCAATGCCGGCGCGTTCTCGCAACCGTTGAGCGCCGTGCGGATGTACCAGCCCGCGTTCACGCTGGCGGAGCTCGCGGACCTGCGCGTGTCGGTCGTGCCGCGCACGGTCGGTATCGCGGCCGCGAGCCGCGACAGCAGCACGTTCGAGTGCGTCGTGGATGTCGGCGTCCAGAAGAAGCTCCCGGCAGAGAACGAGCAAGCGGCGATCGATGGACTGCTTGACCTCGTGGAGGAGATCGCCGACCACCTGCGGCTCAAGCGACTCCCCGGCGCCCCCGAGGCGGCGTGGGCGGGGATCGCCCACGAACCGGTCGTGTCGAGCGAGTCGCTGGAGCAGCAGCGGGTCTTCACCAGCGTCCTGAGCGTCACGTACCGGGTGCGGAGGTAGCCGTGCGGAATGTCGTCATCGCCACCATCGCCCTGGACAGCGGGAACAAGCCGCTCTCAACGACGACGCTCGTGGCGTCGTTCACGCTCACCGCATCGCACAAGAACACCCAGGACGCGACGTTGTCGGACGGCAAGGGGGGCGAGGTGCTGATGGCCCCGGGCGTGCAGTACCCGTTCGAGCGGGTCAACCTGGCGGACATCCTCGTGCGGAGCAAGGCGGGCGAGGCGGTGTATGTGGTCGGCCACAGCGCCGAGTGAAAGGAGTCTGGGATGGCGATCAAGCTCGGCATGGAGGCCGCCCTCAAGTTCAAGGCGGGCGGACAGGCCGGCGGGGGCGCGTGGACGGCGCTGGGCAACACCCGCGACGTGACGCTCAGCCTCGAGGCGGGCGAGGCGGACGTGACGACGCGCGCCAACAGCGGCTGGCGCGCCACGGTCGCCACGCTCAAGGAGGCCAGCGTCGAGTTCGAGATGGTCTGGGACACCGCGGACGCCGGGTTCACCGCGATCAAGAGCGCGTTCTTCAACAACGCGCCCATCGGCTTCCAGATCCTGGACGCGACCAGCGGGCAGGGCCTCCAGGCGGACTTCTCGATCACCAACTTCTCGCGCAGCGAGGCCCTGGAGGAGGCGATCACGGTGTCGGTCACGGCCAAGGTGACGTACTCGACGACGGCGCCTTCTTGGATCGGCGGCTGAGCCTGTCGGATTTGCGTCTGTTTTCTGTCGGATCGGCGCTCACGGAGGAACTGATGCGGTCATTCAAGGACAACCAGGGTCGGCAGTGGTCGGTGGACATCAACGTCGCCGCGATCAAGCGCGTGCGCGGGCTCGCGGGCACCGACCTGATGCAGGTCGTCGAGGGAACGCTCATCGAGAAGATCGTCCGTGATCCCGTGCTCCTGTGCGATGTCGTCTACGCGCTCTGCAAGCCCGAGGCGGACGCACGGAACGTCTCCGACGAGGAGTTCGGCAGGGCGATGGCCGGAGACGCGATCGAGGCCGCGACGGCGGCGGTGCTGGAGGAACTGGTTTCTTTCTGCCCGAGCCCGAGGGACCGGGCCAACCTCGGGCGGGTGCTCCAGGCCACGCGGAAGGTGATGGACCGGGCGCGGGACCTGGTGGAGAAGAAGCTCGACAGCGGTGCGCTGGACCGGTTGGCGGATCGGCTCCTGTCCGAGGAGACGACTGCTGGAAACTCGTCCACCGGTGCGCCGGCCTCGTGGGGATCGACCCCGGCCCCCTGACGCTCCGCGAACTGCTGGCGATGCTCGACGGCAGGCAGCGCCACGACTGGTCGATCGCCTCCGCCGTCATGGCCGTGATGGCCAACATCCACCGCGACCCCAAGCGATCCCGCCGATTCAGCTCCAGCGACTTCGACCCCTTCTGCAAGCGGACCCGGCCCGTCAAGGTTGACGTGTCGGTCCTCAAGGACGTGTTCATCGACGGGCGCGTGCCCGACGCGCTCGACCCGCGAAGAAAGGGCTCCGTGTGTGGCTGATCGTTCCCGGCATCCCGTGCTCATCCTCTCGCTCTGCACCGGCGGAGCGGGCCTGGACCGAGCCGTCGAGCTCGCTCTTCCGGGCGCTCGCATCGTGTGCGGCGTTGAGCGGGAAGCCTTCGCCGTGGCGGTCCTGGCGGACGCGATGGCGAAGGGCCTCGTGGCTCCGTTCCCTGTGTGGAGCGATCTGCGGACCTTCGACGGCCGAGCGTGGCGTGGCGTCGTGGATTGGGTCACTGCGGGCTACCCCTGCCAGCCCTTCAGCGTCGCGGGCAAGCGCCTCGGCAAGAAAGATCCGCGCCATCTCTGGCCGCACGTCCGCCGCGTCGTCAACGAGTGCGAGCCGGAGTTCGTCTTCCTCGAGAACGTCGCCGGCCATCTGCGGCTGGGCTTCCGTGCGGTCGCCCGGGGCCTACTCGCGATGGGCTACCGCGTTGCGGCGCGACTCGTCACGGCGGCGGAAGTCGGCGCTCCGCACAAACGCGAGCGGCTGTTCATCCTGGCCCACCGCCACCGACGCAGACGATTCAACGACGGCGCGGATGCGGGCCGGCCGTGCGGCCGGCGGGCGCACCACGGACTATCTCTCCCGCACAGCGCTGATGTGGCCCGCCGCACGTGGCGAGGACGCCGGGAGCTGCGGGAACCACCCGGGCGCGACCGATTCGCTGACGGGCACGAGCCGCTCGTGGCAGACGCCCGCGGCCGACAGCTTCCGCTGCCGGGGCGGGGCGCGCAAGGAGGAGATGGGGCTCGACCAGCAGGCCCGCTTCTGGCCGACGCCCACCGTGCCGTCGCGCGGACCAGAGACGCGGACGTCGAAGGCCGCCAGGGGGTCAGGGGGGATCGATCTCCAGACGCGGGTCCGCGCGTGGCCGACGCCCACCGCGCGGGACGAAAAGGGCGCGAACGGCGCCCACCATACGGCCCGCGCGCTCGCCGCGGGGACACGCGCCCACCTGGACCAGCTCCCCAACTTCGTCGCCCACTGTTTCCGCCGGGGCCCGACGAGCTCGAACACTGGGCCGAAGTCCTCGCCGCGTGCGGAGGCGACTTCCCCGGCGCCTCGCTTGAACCCGCGCTTCGTGGCGTGGCTGATGGGGTGGCCGCCCATCGACGCGACTGGCTTCGGCTTCTCGGCAACGGCGTGGTGGACCTCCAGGGCGCGCATGCGCTCGGCGCTCTGCTCGCTGACCTGCGAGAACGCGGGTGAGAACGACTGAACGACACACCCACTCCCCCACCAGCGCCGCGAGCCGCGGCGCGGATGTCCCGGTCGCCCGATTCCCCTTGTCAAGGAGCTTCATCAATGCCCGCGCTGCAGACTCGTCACTATGTCTACATCGTCAGCCTGCTGCTCATGACGCTCGTTCTCGCGTCATGCACCGGTTTCGACCTGGGCGACCTCGTCAAGGTCAAGACTCCCAACGTCATCCAGCAGACGACCGGCCTGCCGAGGGCGCTCAGCCTGAACGAGGCCGAGACCGAGTACGAGAACTGGTTCAACCAGACGCAGACCACCGGCGCGCAGTGGAAGAGCAACATCGAGCGGGCGGGCGAGATCCGCGGGTTGCTCGGCCAGCTCACCCTCTCGGCGCTCGACACCGTCGGCCCCACCGTCGCGGGCTTGCCGGTGCTCGGGCCGGCGCTCCCCGCGCTCACCGGCATCGTCGGCCTCTTCATCGGTTCGGGTCGTCTCCGCAAGGAGAAGGAAGCGTCGTTCAACAAGGGCCTGGAGAAGGGCCGTGACATGACCGCCGAGGCCTGATCAAGGAGGACTCCCCCATGCGGATCGTTCCCGGGCGCTTCGTCCGCGTTCCCAACAAGCCTCCGTACCAACACCCCGCCGCCAGTTCGGACTATTTCGCCACGCGCGGCGAGGTCGTCTGCGGCGGGCGGAGCGCCGATCTCGACCTGCTCTTCACGCCCACCGAGCTGCGCCGGGCGGCGCACCGCGCCCAGAGGAACCGTGAGGACATCCCGCCGGTGCGGCGGCGGTCGCTCATGGCCCTGCTCGAGCGGCTCTTCGGGGGCGCGGGGGGTGGGGGAGGTGGGGGGACGTGATCACGATGCGGATCAAGGACATGTTCTTCGACCGCGCGGCGGTGGCCCGCGCGGTCGACAGGGCCAAACGGAAGGTGCTCAGCAAGGCCGGCGCCTTCATCCGCACGGCGGCCCGCACCAGCATCCGCAAGCGCAAGGGCTCCGCGCCGGCTGGGAAACCGCCCCACTCGCACGAGGGGAGCCTGCGCCGGCTGATCCTCTTCGGGTATGACAAGGCCGCCGACTCCGTGGTCGTTGGCCCGGTCGGGTTCGAGAAGAGCGCCGCGCCGCGAGCGTTGGAGCATGGCGGGGACACGGTCGTGCTGCGGCGTGTGGGAGGGAGGGGCGGGAGGCTCACGTCGCAAAGGGTCAAGATCGTCGCGCGGCCGTACATGGCCCCGGCGCTGGAGAAGGAGCGGCCGAAGCTGCCGCTGCTGTGGCGGAACTCCATTCACAAGGGAGCCTGATCGGTGGCCGACACTCGCGGCATCCGGGCTGGACGGGCGTTCGTCGAACTCGGCGTGAGCGACAGGCTCACCGCCGGGCTCCGACGCGCCCAGAAACAGCTCGAAGCCTTCGGGGCCGGCCTGCGGTCGATCGGCACGCGCATGGCGGCGATCGGCGTCGTCGCGGTCACGGCCCTTCTCGGCACGGCCAACGCGTTCTCGGAATCGGGCGACGCCCTCGACAAGATGAGCGCCCGCACCGGCGTGAGCGTCGAGGCCCTTAGCGAGCTCGGCTACGCGGCGGACCTCTCGGGCACGGACATGGAGACGCTGGAGAACGGCCTCCGTGTCATGCAGAAGACGCTGACCGAGGCGTCGCAAGGCTCGAAGGGGGCCAACGAGGAGCTCGCACGGCTGGGCCTGACGGTGCAGAACCTGGCCGAGCTCTCGCCCGACGAGCAGTTCAAGCTGCTGGCCGAACGCATCTCGCGCATCCAGGACCCGGCCGCCCGGGCCGCGATGGCGATGGAGATCTTCGGCAAGGCCGGAACCAAGCTCCTGCCGCTCATGGCCGACGGCGCCGCGGGCATCGAGGCGATGCAGCAGGAGGCCCGAAGCCTCGGCCTCACCGTCAGCACCGAGACCGCCCGCGATGCCGCCGCGCTCAACGACGCGCTCGGCACACTCTGGAAGGTGCTCAAGCAGGGCGTGTTCGCCATCGGCGGGGCGCTCGCGCCGACGATGAAGGACCTGGCGGAACGGATCACCCGCATCGTCGTCGGTGTCACCACCTGGATCAAGGCGAACCGTGAGACGGTCGTGTGGGCACTGAAGGTCGCGGCGGCGGTCGCCGTCGCGGGCATCGCGATCGTCGGGTTGGGATACGTCATCTCCGGTATCGGCGCGACGCTTGGCATCGTCGCGGGCGTGATCGGCGGCATCGGGACCGCCTTCAGCCTGATCGGGGCCGCCGTTGCCGCGATCCTGTCGCCGGTCGGGCTGGCGATCGCCGCGATCGTGGCGCTCGGCGGCGTGCTCATCGTCACGACCGGCGTCGGCGGCGAGGCCCTCGCCTGGCTGGGCGAACAGTTCACACGCCTCCGCGACTGGGTGGCGAAGGTCGTCGGCGGCATCTCCGACGCCCTCGCGGCCGGCGACATCGCCTTGGCCGCGGAGATCCTGTGGCTGTCGCTGAAGGTGGTCTGGCAGCAGGGTGTCGCCGCGCTCAACAAGGTCTGGCTCGGGGCCAAGGAGTTCTTCGTCTCGACCGCCTACGGCATGTGGTACGGGGCGCTGGCCGCCGCGGAGGTCGTCTTCCACGCCCTCGAGGTCGCGTGGATCGAGACCACGTCGTTCCTCTCCAAGACCTGGACCAGCTTCACCAGCGGATTCCGACAGATCTGGGAGTCCGCCTCGTCATGGGTCGCCAAGCGGATGCTGGAGATCCAGGGACTGTTCGACTCCGGGCTCGACGTGGACGCCGCGAAGAGGGCCGTCGATGATCAACTCGAATCGCGCCTGGCGGAACTGGAGAGCGCGGCCCAGCGGCAGGTGGCCCAGCGCGAGGGGCAGCGAGCCGCCGAGCGTGAGCGGGCCGCCGCCCTGCACGAGGCCACGCTTGCCGGGATCGGTCAGGACTTTGAAGCGGCCCAGGCCGCGCTCAAGGCGAACACGGAGGCGGGGATCGCGGAGTCGCAAGCGGCGCTCGACGCGGCGAAGCGGAAGCTCGCCGACGCCATCGAGCAGGCGCGGCTGAAGCGCGAGGCGGCGGACGCGGAGCGCGGCCCCGGCGTGGGAGGACGCACGCCGCGCGACCTGATGGCCGATTTCGAGGACCGGCTCGCCGGGCTCGGCGAGGTCATCGGCAAGGGGATCAGCGTGCGGGGCACGTTCAACGCCCGTGCCGCGCAGGGGCTGGAGTCCGACGGCGGCGCCGCCGAGCGCACGGCCCGCGCCACCGAGCAGACCGCCCGGCACACCAAGCGCCTGGCCGACGCCGCGCAGAGCGGCGGCCTGTCTTTCGCCTGATGCAGCCGCTCGCGTAAGGAGACACGTTCGTGGCGATCACGGTGACGGAGAAGTTCGAGAGCCGCAAGTCCACCAAGGGCGACAACCCTTCCTCCTCTTCGGCGGAGCTGGTCTACTCCGTGCGGGGCACCAACGACGACCTTGCGGCCCGCAATCAGGCGAAGAACACCAGCCCGGCGACGTACGACGGCATGCCCCGCCAGTCCGTCTCCGTCGAGCCCGTCGGCGATGAGTTGTGGGAAGCGATCGTCCGCTACGCGAAGAACCAGGGTGGCTCGCTCCCCGAGCCGGGCGAGAGCATCTTCTCCTTTGACACCGGCGGCGGAACGCAGCACATCACCCAGAGCAAGCAGACGGTGTCGTCGCACGCGCCTTCCGGCTCATCCGCCCCTGGCTTCGGCGGCGCGATCGGCGTCACCGCCGACGGCGTCGAGGGCGTGGACATCACGGTCCCGGTCTTCCAGTTCTCCGAGACGCACTCCTTCTCCAACAACCAGGTGACGCCGTCGTACAAAGGCACGCTCTTCTCGCTCACCGGCAAGGTGAACGCCGGCGCGTTCAAGGGCTTCCAGGCGGGCGAGGTGCTCTTCCTCGGGGCGTCCGGGTCGCGCCGCGGCACTGATCCCGATGATGACTGGGAGATCACCTTCCGGTTCGCGGCCAGCCCGAACGCCGGCGGCATCTCCGTCGGCAACATCAACGGCATCAGCAAGAAGGGGTGGGAGTACCTGTGGGTGCGGTACGCCGATCAGGAGGACACGGGGTCGCGCGCGATCGTGAAGCGCCCGGTCGCGGCGTATGTCGAGCGCGTGTACGACGAGGGCAACTTCGCGGGGCTTGGGATCTGACCCCCCATCCCCACCCCCCGCCCCCCACCCCAGGAGATGATGATGATGATGGGCGACGTGTTCCGCAAAGTCCGGTCAGGCCAGCCTCTCCGCATCCCCGCGGCGGCGTACAACGCCTTCGTCGATGCGGCGGTCGATCTGCGCCGGCGTGAGCGGAACACGAGCGCCGGGCCGGCGCTGGAGGCGGCGCAGCGCGGGGTGGGGGTCGTGCTGGTCCGCAACGACTCCGACGAGGAGATCGAGCCTTACCACGCACTGGCCATCACCGGCGTGCTCGTGCAGCCCGACAACGAGGACCAGGAGCGGACATTCCACAGCCGCACGCCGCTCACGGGCGAGATCGCCACCGAGGAATCGCCGTCGCTCTCGTTCGCGCTCACGCTCCAGCCGATCAAGCCGGGCGATCTCGGAAGGTGCGTGCTCACTGGCGTGACGCCCGCGCGGGTCTTCATCACCAACGAGACGGACACGACGTGCGAGCTGTCTCCAGGCGAGACCGTCCTGGCCAGCACGCCGATGGGCGGCATCCCGATCCTGTGGAAGGAGCAGGGCGGGGGGGGCGGCGAGAAGTGGGCGGTCATCGAGATGGGCCGGCCCTCGCCCGGCCGCGTCACGGCGATCCTCGGCGCGGCGCAGCCCATTCCCACCGAGAACAACCGCTGGCGCTACCCGTGGGTCGAGGCCCGGATCGACGGCGACCCGGGCAGCGACACCTATCTCCGCTATGTCCCGGTGCCCGAAGGACTCTCGTCGCAGTTGCCCGGTGGCGGCGAAGACCCGACTCGCTTGGCGATCAACCGCTTCGAGGCCCACCACATGAACGCCCCCCCACCCGACGCCGGCGCCGGCTTCGGCGGGCTGCTGGGGCTGGGGCCGGTGTGCGCGTTGCCGGGCGTGCTGCCCAAGTGCCCGCCCGCGCGGTCGCTGCGGCCCCGTCTTGTGCCTATTCCCGAAGGCGTCTGCGTGCAGCTCGCCTGCGAACGCAACAGCAAGGGCAAACCGGTGTGGGTCTTCGAGGCCATGAGCCTGATCGAGATCGCCGACCCCGCCGACGAGCACCGCAAGTTCAACATCTACATCGAGGGGGGCGCATGACGACGACTCCTGTTTCCCCAGCCAAGCCCACACTCGACGCCCGCCGTGAGCACGAGCGCAGAAAGTACGTCGCGCTCGCCACGCCTGGCAGCGGGTACGGCGCGACCAACCACGGCGCGGCGGCGATCCTAATCGTGCAGCGCCTCAAGCCTCGCTACGTCATTGACTTCGGCTGCGGCCGAAACCTCTTTATACAGAGCCTTCGCCGCATCGGCATCGACGGGCTCGGGATCGACTTCGCCTTCCCCGAAACGGACATCCCGCGGGCGATGCACAAGACCGGACTGCTCGACGACGTCGCGGATGTGGTGACGAGCTTCGACGCACTGGAGCACCTGCTCCCGGAGGATGTGGACGCCGTGCTCGCCGAGATGCGGCGGGTGGCGCGGTGCCGGGGGCACTTCGTGCTCTCGATCTGCACGCGCCCGAGCCGGATCACCGCCCTGGGCGAGAACCTGCACCCGACCGTGCGGCCCCTGGCGTGGTGGCTCGAACGCATCGGCCGCGTGGGTGTCGTGACCAATCCGAAGGCGGAGGGCCGGTACATCGTCGGGCGGTTCGCGGCCAAGGAGGGCTGTGGTTGTGCGTGAGAACCAGTCGGACATCGCGGCGCTCCAGGCCGGTCTGAAGGCGCGGAAGCCCGCGCGCGACGGCCTGCGCCTCTACACCGCTCCCCCCACCTTCGACTCGGTGTCTCTCGCGGGCTTCTACCGGGGGCGCTCCGCGTTCCTGGTCCTCTCGGGACCGTCGCTCACGCGGGTGGACCTCTCGCAGCTCAACAAGCGCGGCATCGTCACAATGGGCGTCAACAACTCGTGGACCGTCCACCGCCCGACGCTCTGGACCTGCGTGGACGATCCCGGTCGATTCATCGACACCGGCTGGAAGGACCCGGGCATCCTGAAGTTCGTGCCGACGTGCGCGTGGGACAAGCGGCTCCGCATCCAGAACCCCGACGGCACCATGCGCAACAGCGCCTTCCGCGTGCGGCAGATGCCATCCGTGTTCTTCTTCCGCCGCGCAGACCACTTCGACCATGAGCGGTTCCTGACGGGCGATTCGGTGCCGTGGGGGAACGATGCGAAACACCCCGACTCGCTCGGCATCACCGGCAAGCGGAGCGTCATGCTCGTGGCCCTGCGCCTGCTGCATCACCTGGGCTTCGGCACCGTGTACCTGCTCGGGTGCGACTTCAAGATGGCTCCCGACCGCAAGTATGCGTTCGAGGAGCACCGGGCACCCAACGCCATCCGGCACAACAACATCCTGTACGAAGCCTTGGCCCGCCGCTTCGAGGCGCTGCGGCCGCACTTCGACAAGCACCGCTTCCGCGTGGTCAACTGCTCACCCGGGAGCGAGCTCCAGGCGTTCGACCGCATGAACTTCGACGCGGCGGTGAAGGCCGCCTCCGCCGAGTGTTGGGGAGGCGGCAAGCCCGTGAACACGCAGGGCTGGTACGAACCGAACCCGCCCGCACAGAAGCCCACCCCGCAGGAGACCGCCCGGTGAGCGACGGCCCCACCCGCTACTACCTTTATATACCGGTCTGGGCGACGGGCCGCCCGCCCCAGGGCGGCGGATCGAGCGACTACTCCACTCCCTCGGACACCGATACACCGGACAGTTCGTACTCGCCGCCAACCAGTACGCCGAGCATGCCCGCGAGCTACTCCACCACGGGCGACGTGATCTACACGACCGGCCCGGGTGGCACGCCCACGCTGACCTTTTATACCACCGGCGCCTTTACGAGCAACACGCCGGGCACGACGCACACGCCGTCGAATAGCGGGAACAGCGGCACGACCGACTCGATGCCATCCGCATCGAGCGGTTCTGGCTCCAATCCGAGCAGCGGATCGACATCGGACGGCAGCATGTCGTCGAGCATGCGCACCAGCGGGAGTTCATCGAGCGGCAGTTCCGGCGGTGGGGGCTCGTCGGGGATGAGCTCCGGGGTCAGCTCCGGCATGAGCTCCGGCGCATCCTCGGGCGGTTCATCCGGTGCATCATCCGGCGCTTCCTCTGGCGGGTCGTCAGGTGGAGGGTCATCGGGTGGCGGTGGCTCTTCCGGAGGTGGAAGTGGACCCGGCGGCTCAGGCCCCGGTGGTTCCGGTCCGGGGGGACCAGGCGGGCCCGGTGGACCTGGCGGAAGCGGTCCGGGCAGCAACTGCCTGCTCTTCGGTACCCTTGTCCGTCTCGAGGACGGACGCCTCACGCCCATCGAGAACCTCAAGCCCGGCGACCGCGTGGCGTCCATCCAAGTGCCCGGTCTTGAAGTCGACGTTCCGTACCGCGCCCAGTACAACTGGCTTTCCCATGACGGCCTGCGCGGCGCGGCGCCCGTCGCCGCCCGCGTCGCCAGCATCCGCCTCGGCGAGCACCACGGCTTCGTGGTCATCAACCGCCGCCTGAAGGCGACGCCCGAGCACCCGTTCATGATCCGCCGCAACGCCCCCCCGCCTGCTCCCCCGCAGTGGGGCTTCACGTCCGCCGAGTTCGTCCAGCCCGGCGACTTCCTGATCGACGAACACCTCAACGAAGAGGAAGTCGAGTCGGTTGTCCGCGTCGACGCACCGGCCCGCACCGTAGCGATTCACATCCCCGGAACGAACACCTTGCTCGCCGAGGGCGTGTGGGTTCACAACGACATGCCCGCCACCGTTCACAGCGGCTCCGGGAGTGGATCATCGTCCGGGTCAGGCTCCGGTTCGAACTCGGGCTCGAGCTCCGGGTCAACCAGCGGCTCTTCCGGCAGCGGTTCGTCGTCCGGCAGCAAGTCCAGCGGTTCGTCGTCGTTCTCCTCCTCCGGCTCTTCGTCCGGGAGCGGTTCAGAGAGCATGAGTTCGAGCAGCCAGTCCGGCGGCGGCTCGACGGTAGTGCCGCTCTGAATCCTGCGCTCTCAGGCAACGATCCTGTTGCTACGGGGCGATCGCCTGGTTCCAAGCCTGGGTGACGGCGGGCCCGTTGGTTTGGAGGTTGACGAGCGCAGCGGCGACGGCTTGGTCCGCGTCGGCGGCGAGGATGACGTCGCGCGCCGGTTGGGGAGCCTCTTCGCCCAAACGAGTATGAATGTCGGTAGACGCGAGAGCGTGGCGAAGGGCGATCCAGGCGCCGTCGGAGCGATCGGCGGCGGCGTAGTGGATGGGGAGTTCTCGGCCGCGGGCATCGCGGAAGGCGGCGAGGCGAGCGACGACGTTGTCATCGAGCTCGGCGGATTGCACGAACGCCTGCGCCGCGGCGTCGCGTTGGGCGGTCGCGGTCTGGAGCTGCGTCCGGGCCGCGGCGAGTGCAGCTGCATCCTCCTGGGAACCAGCGCCGCTGCGGACGAGGCGGTCGAGGCGGTCGTGCTCGATGGACGCGGCGCTGCAGGCGTTGTGCGCGGTGGTCAGCTGCGCGGCGAGCTGCGGCAGATGCTCGCGGATACGGAGGATGGCGTCGGTGGTCTGCGCCGCGGTGACGCCGGCGGCGGCCATAGCATCGGGAGTGAGGCCGGCGGCGTAAAGCAAGACCGCGGTCTGGGCGGGCGAGGGGACCGGTTGTGCGGGGACCGGCTGCGAGGGAGGCGATGGCTGAGGCTGGTACGCGAACAGCGCAGCAGCTGCGGTGATCCCGGCCACGGCGACGAGGCCGAGGGCGGACTGAATGACGGTGGCGCGTTTCGAGGTTGCGTTCATGACGAGATCTCCGTGACTTGAATTGCTCGGGTCGACCCCTTGGGAACGGTTGATTGAGTGTAGTGTCCTGTCGCGCGAAGAAGAAGCGGGGAGCATGTCAGCACGCACGGGTCATCGTTCACTGTGGATAGCAGGCACGACCTAACGTTCGCACGATGTTTG
>CAYPEI010000019.1:0-73074 GCA_964409775.1 uncultured Phycisphaeraceae bacterium
CGCGCCCGCAGCCCGGCCGGGCCGGGCCACAGCCCGCGCCGACCCCCGATGAGCCCCCCGCGGTCGCCCTCGACACGCCGCCCGCCCCGACAAGCCCTTCGCCTCAAGCAACAGCCCGCGAGAAGCGGCTGGAGTATGCCAGGCAACTCGCTCAACTGCTCGTGCCCGCCGGCGAAGAGGCGAAAAACACCCTCCGCGCCGCCCTGCCGCTCATCGCCCTCGAGACCATCCAGCCCGGCGTGGCGACCGCGGAACTCGACCGCCTTGTCTCCACGCTGAGCGAGCCCGAGCGGCAGACGATCGGGACCGTCCGCAGGCTCATGGCGCAGATTGAAGCCCTCGCCGATACTGGCGCCGACCCCAAGTCTCTCGCCGATGCCATCCGGACCGAGGTCGACAAGTCCCAGCCCAAGCCCGCCGCCGCGCCGCCCGATTTGCTCGCCCTCGGAACCGTCGCCCTCTGCCGGAAGGTCGAGGCATTCGGGCGATTCACACCCTATCCCGGGAGCAGTTTCGTCGCCGGCCGCAAGGTCCCGATGATCGTCTACACCGAGGTCGAGAACTACACCCAGGCGCGAGAGTCCGAACTGCCCGCAACCGGCGCTGCCGCCAGGCCCGCGAGCAACCGCTGGGCGCTCGAACTCAGCCAGGAAGTCCACTTGTACTCCTCCGACGGCACGCTCGTCTGGTTCGCCAAGGAGCAGACGCACCGCGACGCCTCGCAGAGCAAACGCCGGGACTTCTTCCTCGTGCAGCGAATCGATCTCCCCTCGGCACTCTCGGTCGGACGCTACTCACTCAAGGTCATCGTTCGCGACAAAGCCGCGGCCGCCCTGACCCGCGGCGCCGAGCCTCTCGCCGAAGTGAATATCCCCATCAGCGTCGTGGCCGACAACGCCGTCGCCGCTTCGGATACAATCCGCCCCGTCGCGTCGGGCCATGCCGGCGCGACCGCCGCGGTGCCTGAACGGCCATGATGGCTTGGCCAGATGTGGCCAGCAGGGTCTCCCCGGCTGCCAATCTGTCACTGCTCCGCCTACCAGTCACTACACAATCCACCTGATTAGGTGATCCTGCGCGCAGAATTCTCTCCGGGGCGGATTTATTCCCCTCTTGATGAACGACTGGTTATCCGGCACAGCGGCACGCGGTGTGCTGTCGATACTGCCGATGCTTCCGTCCGGTCTGGTCCCTCGATGCGCAACTTCCGCTGTGGCCGACTCCCCAAGCGCCGCGCCGACGAACTGCAAGTCAGGGAAACCAATGCCGTAGGAGAGCAAGTGCCCGACCGGCCTTGAGGCTCGTCGGGGGTTTGTCGATGGAACCGGCCTGGAATGGGGATTCGTTCCCCTTCGGACCGGTTCCGAACGACCCGGCCCCGGTGGCGGTATGAGTACCGTCGGGGGCAGGGGCTAGAGTCGGGAGCGCGCCGCCGCGGGGCGGCCATGTGCTCCCGGAAGGAGTGTGTGCGATGTTTGAACGCTTCACCGATCGCGCCCGCAAGGTCATGGCCCTGGCCAATCAGGAGGCCCAGCGGTTCAACCATGAATACATCGGGACCGAGCACATCCTCCTCGGCCTTGTCAAAGAGGGATCCGGCGTCGGTGCCAACGTGCTCAAGAACCTCGATGTCGATCTGCGGAAGGTCCGCCTCGAGGTCGAGAAACTCGTCAAGAGCGGCCCCGACATGGTGACCATGGGCAAACTGCCCCAGACGCCGCGCGCCAAGAAGGTCATCGAGTACGCCATCGAAGAGGCCCGCAACCTCAACCACAACTACGTCGGCACCGAGCACCTCCTGCTCGGCCTGCTCCGCGAGCACGACGGCGTCGCCGCGCAGGTGCTCATGAACCTGAACCTCAAACTCGAGGAAGTCCGCGAAGAGGTCCTCAACCTCCTCGGAGCGGGCGCCGAGAGCGAGGAATCGACCGGCGGCGGCGGCGGTGAGCCCGCCGGCGGCGGCGCCGGTCCCAGCATGGGCGGCGGCGGCGGCGGGGGCGGCCCCTCCGAGGCCCGCGCCAAGGGCAAGAGCAAGACACCCGCGCTCGACAGTTTCGGGCGCGACCTCACCGAACTCGCCCGCGAGAATCAACTCGACCCCGTCATCGGCCGCGCCACCGAGATCGAGCGCCTGGTCCAGGTCCTCTGCCGCCGAACCAAGAACAACCCCGTCCTCCTCGGCGAGGCCGGCGTCGGCAAGACCGCCATCGTCGAGGGCATGGCCCAGCGCATCATCAGCGGCGATGTACCCGACATCCTCCACGACCGCCGACTCGTCGTGCTCGACCTGGCGATGATGGTCGCCGGCACAAAGTACCGCGGCCAGTTCGAGGAGCGCATCAAGGCCGTCATGAACGAGGTCCGCAAGGCGGGCAACGTCATCCTCTTCATCGATGAACTCCACACCCTCGTCGGCGCCGGCGGGGCCGAGGGCGCGATCGATGCGTCCAACGTCCTCAAGCCCGCGCTCGCCCGCGGCGAGATCCAGTGCATCGGCGCCACCACCTTCGACGAGTACCGCAAGTACATCGAGAAGGACGCCGCGCTGGCCCGTCGCTTCCAGTCGATCGTCGTCGACCCGCCCAACGACGAGCAGGCCGTCGAGATCCTCAAGGGTCTGCGCGACAAGTACGAGAAGCACCACAGGGTCCAGATCACCGACGCCGCCGTCAAGGCCGCGGTCGAACTCTCGGGCCGGTACATCTCCGGACGCGTCCAGCCGGACAAGTCGATCGACGTGATCGACGAGGCCGGCGCGAGGGTCCGCATCAAGAGCATGACCAAGCCGCCGAACCTCGCCGATCTCGAGGCCGAGATCGAGCGCCTCAGCGTGGCCAAGGACGAGGCCGTCAAGGCCGCTGACTACGAGAAGGCCGCGGAACTCCGCGACAAGGCCGAGCAGATGCGCCGCGAGAAGGAGACCATCCAGCGGCAGTGGCGCGAGAAGGCCAAGGAAGTCTCCGGCATCGTCGACGAGGACGTCGTCGCCGAGGTCGTCAGCAAGATGACCGGCGTGCCGCTCCAGCGCCTGGAGAAGGAAGAGGCCCAGCGCCTGCTCGAACTCGAGAAGGAACTGCACAAGAAGGTCGTGTCGCAGGACGAGGCAATCAAGGCCATCGCCAAGGCGATCCGCCGCGCCCGCGCCGGCCTCAAGGACCCCAAGCGCCCCATGGGCTCGTTCATCTTCGTCGGCCCCTCGGGCGTAGGCAAGACCATGGTCGCCAAGACCCTGGCCGAGTTCATGTTCGGCGACGAGGACGCCCTCATCACCCTCGATATGTCCGAGTACATGGAGAAGCACAACGTCAGCCGCCTGGTGGGCGCGCCCCCCGGCTACGTCGGCTATGAAGAGGGCGGGCAACTCACCGAACGCGTCCGTCGGCGTCCCTACAGCGTGATCCTCCTCGACGAGGTCGAGAAGGCCCACCCCGACGTCTTCAACATGCTCCTCCAGATCATGGAAGAGGGCCGCCTCACCGACTCCTTCGGGCGCAACGTCGACTTCCGCAACTGCGTCCTGATCATGACGTCCAACATCGGCGCCGACCTCATCAAGGGCGGCGGCGGGTTCGGCTTCTCCAAGCGCAGCGAGACCGTCGACTTCGACAACATCAAGGGCATCCTGATGAAGGAGATCGAGCGGTTCTTCCGGCCCGAGTTCATCAACCGCCTCGACGACGTCATCGTCTTCCGCCCCCTCACCAAGGACGACCTGGTCTCCATCGTCGACTACGAGGTCTCCAAGGTCGCCTCGCGCCTCGCGGCCCAGGGCATCCACCTCGCCCTCGACCAGAAGGCCAAGGACTTCCTCATCGAGAAGGGATACAACCCCGACTTCGGCGCCCGGCCCCTGCGTCGCGCTGTGGGGTCGTTCGTCGAGGACCCGCTCAGCGAGATGCTCCTCCAGCAGGGCATCAAGCGTCCGTGCAACATCGCCGTCACCCGCAAGGAGACGCCCGACGGCAAGCCCGCCGAGATGCTCTTCTTCGAGACCACCGATGCCCCGGTCGAGAAGGTGCCCGAGCAGCCGGCCAAGGCCGAAACCGGCGCGACCTCGTAACCACGCCTCGACACCACCCTGTTGATCCTCAAGGCCCCGGACCGCGTGTCCGGGGCCTTTTACGTTCATCGCGCTCCATCGCTCCCCAAAAGCACAACCGCCCGGCATCTTGGCCGGGCGGCTGCAACGAGTCAGATGGCTGCCGAAGCCGGGCCCGGATCAGGCGCGACGACGACGGGCCGCCGCGAGGCCGCCCAAGCCCAAGAGCGCAAACGCGCCGGGGGTCGGGACGTTCGTGACGCTGAAGCCCCAGGCGCGGATCACGCCCGTGTCACCGCTGGCGCGGTCCGAGACGTTCAGGACCCAGTCGCCGAACTTGTTGTCGCCGTTGAAGCGGGACAGGGGGCCGTCGGAGCGGTAGTTGCCCGGGGCAACCGAGCCGCTGCCGGCGGTTTCAGGGAAAAGCACGTCAAGGTCCGTGAACGTGTACAGACCGTTCACGTCGTCGGAGTTTCCGAAGGTCGACGCCGGAACGCCCGGGCGATCCATGATCACGGTCGAAAGCCCGGACAACGGGTGCGACAGCGTGATGACGAGGTCACCAACCCACGTGTGGCTCATGTCGATCCACACGGAGTCGAAACTCTGGATGATCCCCTGGTCCTGGACGAAGATCACGCTCGACACGCCCGCCACGTTGTTGTCGGGAATGTTGAGCGGGGGGTTGTGCGTCGTCGAGTACGACTTCACATTGCCGGGACCGCCGGTCTGCGCCATTGCCGCCGAGGCCAGGCCCGCGACGGCCACGATTGCCAACATCTTCTTCATCTCTCTCTCCTTCAAACTTCGGCCGCGAATGCACCCGCGCCGGGCTCGAGCGTTCGGCGCGGAAACTCGCACCACGGGCGGTCGCGGCCGATGCCTTCCGCCAAGGTGCTCAACACATCGGAATGACGATGAGGCCGGGCCGACAACCCGGAAAACCTCTCTCTTCTTCCAATCTGAACGTATCACACGCACGAGACTTCCACAAGGGGAAACGGCCTTCGGGACATCGATGTCATCAAGTCGTCGCCCGAGAACCACTCGGGATGCAGAACCGCGTCGGCACCGAACAACGTATAAACGACAAAAAGAACAACCGCGCGACAACGTGGTCGCGCGGTTGCGGTTGATCAAGAGTGTGCCGCGAAGCGCGGATCAGGCGCGACGACGACGGGCCGCCGCGAAGCCGCCGAGACCCAGGAGAGCCAGCGCGCCGGGGGCGGGAACGATCGTGATCGACGCGGCGCTGACCGTGCCGGTATCGCCGCTGGCCCAGTCGGACAAACGGAGCGTCCAGGTGCCGTTCAGGTTGCCGGTGAAGACGGTGTAGTCATCCGCATCGGGAGCGGGCACCGTGGTGCCGCCGAGGGTGCCGTACCGGGCGTAGTCGCCGGCGGGAATCGCGCCGGTCGTCGGCATCGCGGTTCCGGTGTTGAAGAAGCGGTACGTGCCGACGAAGTCGGCGGAGTTGCCGACGCCGTTGGTCGTGCCCGAGCCGAGACGGCCCATGACCTGCACATCCTGACCGCCCGGAGCGGTGAGGACGGCGACGATGTCGCCCGCCCACGTGTGCGAGGGGTTCCACGTCACGGAGACGTTCTGCAGGCTGTCACCGACGTTCGTGCCGGAAACGCTGAACGTGATGTTCACGCCGCCGCCGGTCGGGCCGGTGTTGTCGGGAACAGCCGCCGGAACGGTGCCGGCATTCGCCGGGAACGTCTGGGCGGAGGCCGCGCTGGCCAGGCCCGCCACTGCAAGAATTGCAAGAGTCATCTTCATGTTCTTCATCTCCCGATGCTCTCTGCCGCGCATACACACCTTGGGTTGAGGTTGAACACCAACCTCAAACCTTGGGCTGTGGTTTTCCGCGGCAGAGGAAAAAGTCCCACCACAGCCTGAAACGAACACGCATTGTCGAGGAGGCCCGCCCACAGAGCAGGGAGAACCTCTCTCCATCCAGCGATGAAGATACCGCCGGTTCCACAGACATGCAAAGAAATTGTGGTTTTTGCGCGCTGAAGACCCCCGGCGGTCGGCGCTTGTCCGCCAGTAGGCCCTCTCGACACCGTGTTATCGCGCAACTCGCTGCCTCACAAGCACTTCAACCTGAGCCGATAGCCCTATCATAATGCGAACAATACCCGATTGAGCAGATCGATTCCCTTTCGTGGGAAGTCGATGGAGCACCCCAAGGGACCGATACTCTCCTGCACCAGGGCTGGAATGCGATGCGCAACCGACTCCGCCGCGGCCCGGGTGACGAAGCCGACCGAGAGACCTCGCACATGCCCACTCAGACAAACTACGACGTCGCGATCATCGGCGGCGGCCCCGGCGGATCCACCACCGGCACGCTGCTCAAGAAGTACGCGCCCGATCTTCGCGTGCTCATCGTTGAGAAGGAGCGCTTCCCGCGCGACCACATCGGCGAGAGCCAGTTGCCGCCGATCGGACGCATCCTCAACGAGATGGGCGCGTGGGACAAGATCGAGGCCGCGGACTTCCCGATCAAGTTCGGCGCCACCTACACCTGGGGCAAGACCACCGAGCCGTGGACCTTCGGCTTCATTCCTCTTGAAGAGATCCCCAAGGACTTCAAGCGGCCGGGCAAGTGGGAAGGCTGGCGGACCCGCGTCGCGCTGCAGGTCGATCGGGCCGAGTACGACCGCATCCTGCTCGATCACGCGCAGTCGATGGGGTGCGACGTCCGCCAGGCCACCAAGGTCGAGAGCATCGAGCACGCCGACGATGAAGTGACCGGACTGACGCTCGAGGGCGGGGAGCGGGTCACGGCCCGGTACTACATCGACGCCTCCGGCAACGCCGCGATCCTCCGCCGCGCAATGGGTGTGCAGGTCGATGCGCCCCAACTCCTGCGCAACGTCGCGTTCTGGGACTACTGGACTGCGCCGAACATGAACGGCCCGATCTGGGAGGGCGGCGCGACGCGGATCCACATCCGTTCGACCGCCTACGGCTGGATCTGGTACATCGCGCTCGGGCTCGACCGGACCAGCATCGGCCTGGTCTGCAACGCCGACTACTACAAGAAAGTGGGCAAGAAGCCTGAAGAACTGTATTCGGAGGCGATCAACTCCGACCCGCTGGTGCTCCGGCTCATCGGCAGCGGCAAGCAGCGCGGCAAGATCGACTCCACCACCGACTGGTCCTATGTCGCCGATCGCGCGTACGGCAAGAACTGGTTCCTCTGCGGCGAGTGCCTGGGCTTTGCCGACCCGATCCTCTCCGCGGGCCTGACACTCACCCACACCTGCGCGCAGCAACTGGCCTACACCATCCTCGAACTCGATCGCGGCGAGCACGACCGCGCATGGCTCCTCGATCAGTACGACGGCATCCAGCGCAAGCGGATCCGCCAGCACATCCGCTTTGCCGACTACTGGTATTCCGGCAACGGCCTGTTCTCCGCGATCCAGGAAAACTGCACCCGCATCGCCAAGGAGAGCGGCCTGACCCTGAACCCGGCCGACGCATTCCGCTGGCTGAGCAACGGCGGGATCGACGACATCCTCGGGCAGTTCGTGATCGGCGGGCTCGACCTGGCGGGCGTCAAGCAGATCCAGTGGCGGCTGAACCACGCCACGGACAAGGACATCAAGTACACCATCAGCGGGAAGAACCACTTCAAACTCAACCTCCTCGGCGCGACCAAGACCTCCATCGCCGCGATGCAGAACGGACGCATCGTCCCCGTGCCCGCCTACGTCCGCGGCGAGCGCACGCTCACCCTGGCCGGCGGCTACAAGCCCGTGTTTGACGTGCTCCGGACGACGTCGGATGCCGAACGCATCGTCCAGCAACTCCTGGGGATGATCAGCGCCACCACGTCGCCCGACATGGTGCCCAACGTCTATCACCAGTGCCTGCTGTGCATGGAGGCGATGGCGATCAACGGCTGGGTCACTTGCGCCACCAAGGAAGGCCGACCCACGCTCACCGTCGAGTCTCCGCGGGACGGCAAGCAAATCTACACCGCCCAATGGGGACCCTACGCCAAGCCGGCGTGAACCGCACCGCGGCGAGAAGCATCCCACGCAAAAAGACAACCGCCCGGCACTGCTGCCGGGCGGTTGTGGAAACTCAAACTGCCGAGAAAAGTCGCGATCAGGCGCGACGACGGCGGGCCGCGGCCAGGCCACCCAGGCCCAGGAGCGCGAACGCGCCGGGGGTCGGGACGTTGGTCACGCCGAAGCCCCACGCACGGAGAACGCCCGTGTCGCCACCGGCGTTGTCGGTGATGGTCAGGGTCCAGATGCCTTCCTTCTGCTTGCCGTGGAACCCGGCGAAGGCGTCAAACGGGGCGTAGATGCCGACGGGGACCACCGCTCCGCCGGAGGACGGGAACGCCGCCGCGCCATCCTGGAAGCGGTACTGGCCGGCGAGGTCGCCGCTGTAGCCGAAGCCGGTGCCCGTGAAGCCGGGCCGGTTGAGCAGGCGGATGACGTTGTTGCCGCTCGGATCGGTGATGCTGACCACCAGGTCGCCGACCCAGGTGTGGTCGATGTCGATGAACGCGTAGTCGAACGTGTCGATGATCCCGTTGTCGGTCACGAGAATCGTCGAGGTCGTCACGCCCGGGGCCGCGCCGGCATCGGCCAGCGGCAGCGGGGTGTCGTACACGCGCGAGTAGTTCTTGTCGACCGGGACGGCGAACGCGGCGGACGTCACGGCCAGCCCGGCAACTCCTGCAACAGCAAATGCCTTCTTCATGATCTCTCCTCGTTCACTCAGCAAACAACAACACATGCCGTCTGCACCAACACGTGCAATGCGGCCCACGGCCCGCAACCCGCACCAAAGCGCGGCGACACCGGCCGAATCGAACACCCAGTTGTTGAGGGACCCCGAGCGCGTCGGGAGCACCTCTCTCTTTCCGGATGTGAAGATACCCCATGCCGCGCAGTCAGGCAAGGGTTTTTTGCGCGCAGGACCCCCTATTTGAGCAATTTGATGGGCCTGTTTTTAGATAGCAATGTCTTTTACCTATCCGTTTGGATGTCATCGACTTAGAGACTCCGACGCGGACGCGGAATCGACTTCCGGGTCTCCCCAGTAACGCTGCGACCGGGACGCAAGGACGCCTGGGAGGCGGGCCGCGCCCGCGGCCCGCCGTCGACCTGCCTGTACGATGAGCCACCATGCCTGTCCTGCTGAGATGGCTCCTTCGCCTTGGGCCGATCAATCCGATCGCGGTGCGCCTCGTGCAGGGCGGTTCGCGCCGGTCCCGGCACCTCTACATCCGGACGATTTACCTGGGTGCCCTGATCGTCACGCTGCTGTACCTGCTTCTCACGATGCAGGGCGGGGGGCCGTTGTCGCAGTTGAAACTGGCCGCGGCGGCTTCGGGGAGTTTCGCGGTCGTGGCCTATCTCCAGATCGCCCTGATCTGCGTGCTGGCCCCCGTGTTCATGGCCGGGGCCATCGCCCAGGAGGCCAACCCGCGGACCTGGGACATCCTGCTCACCACCCCGATGTCGGCGGGCGAGATCGTCCTGGGCAACCTGTTCGGCCGGCTGTTCTTCATTCTCGCGCTGTTGTTTTCCAGCCTGCCGCTCTTCGCGCTGACGCAGTATTTCGGCGGCGTGCCGGGCAGGTCGATCTTTGCGAGTTACCTGATCGCCGCGTGCGCTGCGCTGCTGGTCGGCTCGATGGCCATCGCCCTCTCCGTCAGCCGGCTGGTGGGCAAGAGGGCGGTGTTCGCGTTCTACGTGTCGGTGATCAGTTACCTCGCCGTCACGTACGGCGTCGATCAACTGGTCGGCGGCGGGTCGCAGGTCACCTGGATGACCGCCATCAACCCATTCCTGGCCCTCAAGGCGCTGCTCAACCCGTCGGGGTACCTGGCGTGGACCGAGGGCTCGCGGTCGGGCTTCGCCGCATGGTTCCTGGAGAAGCCGGTGCAGACGTGGTGCTGGCTCTCGGCCGGCGTCAGCATGCTGCTCATGGCGATGTCGACCGTGACCGTGCGCATCGGCGGGCTGGCCGGGCTTGGCGGGATGAGCGGCCGCGGCGGCATCCCGTGGTATCGCCGCATGTTCGGGCTCGGCGCCAAGGGCGGCGAAACGCGCCCGGCGCGGCACGTGTGGCACAACCCGATCGCCTGGCGCGAGGCCGCGGCCCGCAACGCCACCCTTGGGCGCATGGTCGCGCGGTGGTCGTTCATCATCTGCGGCGGGCTGTGGGGCCTTGGGTTGGTCCTCTACTTTCACGGGGGCGGCATCGATGTAGCCGTCTTCCGCGATGTGGTCTTCTACACGGCGATCGGGGAACTCGCGGTCATCTCGCTGGTGGCGGTGAACATGGCCGCGACCTCCGTCGCCCGCGAGCGAGAAGACGGCACTCTTGACCTGCTGCTCACCACGCCCATCACGCCCGGTTCGTACCTGGGCGGGAAGATGCGGGGCATGGTGGCGTACCTGCTGCCGCTGATCGCCGTGCCTGTTGGGACGATCCTGCTCGCGGGGGTCTATGTGCTGGCCGTGCAGGCCGGGCTGCTCTCTCGCGAGGGCGGCGTGGTGTACCAGCACCAGGTCATCGGCGCATCGACCGGCATGTTCATCCCCATCCCGGCGGTGCTGCCGGAGGCCGCGCTGATCGTCGGCGTCGTGGTGGTGCCGTTCATCGCGTTCTGCGTGATGGTGGGGATGCAGTGGTCGCTCAAGAGCAAGGGCTCGCTGTCGGCGGTGGTGGCGACTGTCGGCGTCGTCGGCGTGGTCGGGGGCATCGTCGGGCTGTGTGCCTACAAGAGCGGGACGGACTTCCAGTTCGTGGGCTCGGCGATCGCGGCGCTGTCGCCGATCACCGCGGTCTCGGCAACCATCTATCCCGAGTCGGCGCTGGCGAGCACGGTCAACGGCTTCGGCCTGGCGTCGGCCCGGATCGGCCTGCTGGTGGGCTGCGGAATCGCGGCACTGGCCTACCTCGCCGTGGTCTACGGGCTGCGTGCCAACATGGTGCACAACTTCGACATGACGGTTCGTCGCCTCGCCGGCGTGGCGTGAGTCGGCCGCGACAGGCCCCCGCGGCGGGGCTATAGTCGTGGCAACAACCATCTGCCACCGCCCACCATGGCCCCAGACCTGCGCACCGAGATCGGCAAGAAGAGGCCCTTCGACCTCCCGGAGGAAGAAGCCCACCTGAACATCCTGCGCACCGGCAGTCTGCTCGACGCCGGATTCGCCCGGCTGTTCCGCCCGCACGGACTGACCGAGGCGAGTTACAACGCGCTGCGCATCCTCCGCGGCCACCATCCCACCGGCGTTCCCTCCCAGACCATCGGGACGCAGATGGTCGCCCGCGTTCCGGATGTCACGAGGCTGGTCGATCGCCTGGTTGAAAGCGGACTCGCCCAACGGGAACGCACCGAGCACGACCGGCGCGTCGTCATCGTGCGGATCACGAAGAAGGGGCTGGAACTGCTCGCAAAGCTGGATGCGCCCATACGCGAACTGAGCAAGAAGCAACTCGGGCACATGACCCGGGCCGAACTTGGAGAACTGAGCCGCCTGCTGGCCAAGGCCCGTGAACGCTGCCCCACTTCTCCAACCTGACGCACCCCCCCCAACCGCCCCCCAACCGCCCCCCATCCCCCGTTCGGGCAGGTCCGGAGAACGAGATCGTTGCGAATCCGCCGAACCTTGACCCGTGCCTGGACGAACATATACTTGTGACAACAAGTATCGTGACGACAGCGTTCACGACCAGGAGGTTCCGCAATGATCCGCATCCGCAAGTCCGAAGACCGTGGCCGCGGCGAGCACGGCTGGCTGTCCGCCCGCCACTCTTTCTCCTTCGCCGGCTACTACGACCCCGCCCACATCCGCTTCCGCTCGATGCGCGTGATGAACGAGGACCGCGTCGCCGGCGGGTACGGCTTCGACTCTCACCCGCACAACGACATGGAGATCATCACCTACATGGTGTCGGGCGCACTGGCCCACAAGGACGGCATCGGTGCGGGCGGCCATGCGGCGGTGCTGAAGCCCGGCGAGGTGCAGCGCATCTCCGCGGGCACGGGCATCGTCCACAGCGAGCACAACGCCTCCAAAACCGATCCGGCGCACCTGCTGCAGATCTGGATCATCCCCGACCGCAAGGGACACGAACCCCGCTATGACCAGAAGCCGTTCCCGGAGCCCGAGCGTCGCGATGCACTCCGCCTGGTGGCCTCTCCCGACGGCGCCGCGGGGTCGATGCCCATCTACCAGGACGCCCGCATCTATGCCTCGCTCCTGACGGCGGGGAAGACGCTCCGCCACACGCTGGATGCCGGGCGCGGCGCGTGGGTGCAGGTGGTTCGCGGCGGGCTCGATGTCAACGGCGTGTCGCTCTCGCCGGGGGATGGAGCCGCCATCGAGAACGAGGACGCCGTGACGATCGCGGCTGCCCAAGACAGCGAGTTCCTGCTGTTCGATCTGGCCTGACCCCACGCTCCCTCAACACCCTCAACCCCCCACACCCATCAGGAGACTCACCATGAACATCACCGAACGCGTCAATGCCCTGCAGGAGTACATCAAGACCGGCCGCGTGCTGGAGGCGATGAATGAGTTCTATGCACCGGATGTCGCCATGCAGGAGAACGCGAACCCGCCGACTGTCGGCCTGGCCGCCAACATCGAGCGTGAGAAGCAGTTCCTCGCGCAGGTGAAGGTGTGGAAGGGCTACACCGTCAAGGCCGTGGCCGCCGCGGCGGACTCGTCGCTGGTCGAGAGCGTGATCGAGTTCACGAATCAGCAGGACCAGCCGGTGCGGCTGGAGCAGGTCGCATCCCAGCGCTGGAGGAACGGTAAGATTGTGCACGAGCGTTTCTACTACGACGCTTCGAAGAAGTAACGCTTCCGTCGCTCGTGCCCCTTGCTCCTCTTCTCACCCCTGCCCCCACACTCCTCTCGTGCGCCCGCCACGACCGCGTGCGGCACATGCGGGGAAAGGGGGCGGGGGTTCTTTACTTGATGCAGCGATAGACGAACGCCGGGGGCATGTTTCGCCACACCACCCGCCCCACCTGCACCTCCCGGAACGTGCTGCGGAGCAGCCTGCGAAAGGTCCACGCGCTGCGGACCAGCATCGACGCCTGGTACGTGAACGTGCGGAACTCCCCGCCGGGCTTGAGCACCCGGTGTGTCGCCTCAAGAATGCGTCCGCGGGGCTGCTCGGGGATGCTCGTCCACGCAAGACCGCTGATGATGGCGTCGACCGTGCCCGGCTCGATGCTCTCCTTGCGGCAGATCGCCTCGACATTGCCGGCGTCGTCGTTGTACACCGTCGCCTCGGGGTAGAGCCTGCGCACCGCCGCGGCCATCTTCTCATTGAACTCGATCGCGATGAACCGGCCGCGGCCGCTTCCGGCGCGCCGGCTCTGGCGCGGGTCGAGCCAGTCGTGCGGCATCGCGTCCAGCATCGCCTTGGTGAATACGCCGGTGCCCGGTCCGAACTCGAAGATGGTCCTCGCGTGCGCGAAGTCCAGGCCCCGGACCATCGCCGCGGCGAGCGCGCGTCCGCTCGGCGCGATCGCGCCGATCTTCCCGGGGTGCAGGATGAACTCGCGGATGAACGCCACCGAATCGCGCTTTCGCGGCGGGCGGCGGCTCGGCGTCGGATGCGGGGCTGCGCTGGTGCTCATGGGTGACCATGCTCTCCTTGGGAGCGGGTAGATTAGCGTTCCGGCAAGGATGCCGGGGCCGTCCCGGGTAGATCGAAAACGACCGATCAGAGCCCCCGAGCCTGTTCGGGTGAACCCGTACGGGACGCCGCCGTCGCGGACGGATCGATCCGCTGGCCATCGGCCGGGAGGACCACGGAAAACGTGGCTCCGCGGCCGCTGCCGGACTCCAGGCGGATTCGCCCGCCGTGCTCCTCGATGATGCGCTTGGTGACGGCCAAGCCCAGCCCCGTGCCGCGAAGCCCCTTGGTGGTCTGGAACGGCTGGAAGATGGACTGGTGCCTGTCGGCGGCGATGCCGGGCCCGTTGTCGATGACATCGATCCGGACCATTGCGCGGGCGCCTCCGGCAGCGGGCAGATAGGTCGCGCGGGCGGTGACGGCGCCGGTCTGCGGCTCGACGGCCTCGACCGCGTTGCCCATGAGGTTCATCAGCGCCTGGTGCATCAGGCCCTGGTCGAGTTGAACCGGCGGCATCTCGGGGTCGGCGTCGATAATGAGCGCCACACCCTTGGCCACGCACTGATCGTGCAGGAGTTGCGCGCAGTCATCGAGCAGCGCACCGACCTTGATGAGGTCGTATTCGAGCGTGCGACGCGCCGAGTACGCCAGCATGTTCAGCGTGAGTCCCATGATGCGGTCGATGTTCCGCTTGAGGATCGCCCACCCGCCGCGGGCGATCTTCAGGTCCTCTTTCTTCAGGCCCATTTCCACGACATCCGCGCCGCCGCGGAGGCCCTGCAGGATGTTCTTGATGGAGTGCGACAGGCTGGCGACCGTCTCGCCGATCGCCGCGAGCCGCTCGGTCTGCAACCTCTTGGCAAAGCCCTCCGCATTCGCGAGCGCCAGGCCCGTGTGCCGCGCAATCGCGTTGAGCAGCGCAAGTTGCTCAGGCGTGAACGTGTAGTTGGCGATCGACGAATCCACGTAGATCGCGCCGAACTTGCGGTCGCCAAACTCGATGGGCGAACACAGCGCTGATCGAATATGGAACTGCTGCACGCTGTCGCCCTTGGCGAAGCGCGGGTCGCTCATCGCGTTGCTGCTGAGCACGCCCTCGCTCCCGGTCATGGCGTGCTGCAGGATCGTCTTGGACACATGAATCCGCGCATCCTTCTTGTCCTTGGGCGCGGTGCGATACTTCACGACGACCGGCCGCGGCGTCTGCGGAATCGCCGCCCCCACTCCCCCCACTCCCCCCGCCGCCCCCTTTCCCTTTGCCGAGGTGTCAACCGGCCCGACCGGTTCATCGTTGAGCAGTATGAACCCGCGCTCGGGCTGGAACTCGTTGAAGACCAGTTCCATCACGCCGGCGAGCAGTTCCTCGCGCACCGTCGTCTGCGCGGTGAGGGCGGTGAGGCGGTAGATGACCTGCAGGTGGTGCACCGCGGCGGTTCGCGGCTCGGGCTCGGCGAGGATCACCGAGTCGTCGTTGCTGGCGAGCATGCGCTCGACCTGCGTGTCCATCTGATCGGGCCGCACGACGCGGATGACATCGCGCGAGTCATCATCCTCGCGCCGGCCGAACATCCACAGCGTGGAGCCCGTGCGGATCTGGTCGCCGAGTCGGAGGCGGGTGCGTTCGGGGATGCGGACGCCGTTGACGTAGGTGCCGTTCTGCGAGTCGAGGTCGCGGATGTACCAGTCGCCCTCATCGGGCGTGAGTTCGGCGTGCCGCCGCGAGACGGTGGTGTCGGTCGTGGGAAGGGCCTCAGACGAGCGGCCGATGAGTTGCGGCTCGTTAAGCGGGAGGGCGAAGGTCTTGCCCTTGTCGGGGCCCTGGATGACGGTGAGCGTCAGCACGCAGGACGGTACGCGGCGGAATCAAACAAGGCTCCCCACAACAGCAGCAGATCGGCAACGCGGTCACTCCGCGAAGCGTTGCCGCTCTCCTCAGCCGATCTCATCGGGCCTGCGGTAGAGCCGCGCGATGCGGGCGGCGTTGGCGACCTCGTTCCCCCAGTCGTGACGGAACTCCACGATCGGGTCCATGCCGGGGTTGGCCTCATCGCGCATGAACAGCGAGAAACTATCGAGCCACAGGCCCGCGCCGGTCCACGGCACGATCTCCTGGCTCAGGCAGCGGAGGCCGAACTCCTTGCAGTCGCTCCTGAACTTCTCCGCCGTCATGCTCGGGCGGCGGCCGCCGAGGATGTGCGGGCCCTCATCGCCCTTCAACTCGTGCGCGTGGACGCCGAGGTTGGAGTGGTGGATGAAGCCGATCGCGCCGGGCTTGAGTTTGGTCTTGAGTTGCCGCAGATACTCCCGCACCGTCTCGTGCTCGACGTGCACCAAGGAGTCCCACGAGATCGCGAAGTCGACCGAGTTGTCCGGCACCGCCTCCAGCGACCGCCCGTCGTTCACCACGTAGTTGATGTGCTTGTCATCCTTGAACCGCTCGCGGCAGGCGTTTACGCACTTCTCGACCAGATCGACGATCGTCAGTTTGTTGCAATAGCGCCGCAGGTAGTTGGTCACGCGGCCGAAGCCCGGCGCGATCTCCAGGATGTGGCCCGCGGGGAGAAAACTGTGCAGCCGCGGCAGCAATCCGCCGTACCACAGCGACTCCGACCCACCCCAGGGCTTGGACCACTCGTCCCCCCCTTCCGGCCAGTCGTACTGGGTCCAGTAGTTGCGGTTGCCGTGGACGTTGGGGTCCTTGATCTTGTCGAGGCTGGGGCCGCCGGCGATGCTCATGGGTCGTCCTCGCTGCTTGGTCGCTGGAATGGGCGCTTCGCACGCAACTATAGGTAGGAATCCACTTCCCTACACGCGGAAGATCGACCCGAGTTTCTTGCCCATCAGCGCCGCCGCGCCCACCAGCGTCACCGTCAGCAGCGCCATCCCCCAGACGCCCATCGCGCTGGCGATGTAGGGGCCATCGCCCAGGCGGTTGAGGAACATGAAGATCGCCTTGGTGATCGGGAAGTCCTGCTGCTGCTGCGCCAGGATCAACGAGTCCGACACTTCCAGCATGCAGAAACTGAACGCCAGCAGCGCGCCCGCCGTCAGGTTCGCGGCGATCAGCGGCAGGATCACTTTCCGCACGGCATACACCCGCGTTGCGCCGAGGTTCATCGCGGCTTCCTCGAGTTCGCCGCTGGTCTGCTCAAGCCCCGCGACCGTTGCGCGGACGATGTACGGCAATCGCCGCACCGCGTACGCGATGATCAGGAGCGGCACCGGGTTCGGATCGACGCTGGTGATCGACACCAGACCCTCCAGCGGCTGCCCCTTGCCGAACGGCCAGCCCAGCGACATCGCCACGAACCCGAACGCCATCACCAGCCCCGGCACCGCCAGCGGCAGCATGCACAGCGCATCGAGCACGCCCCGGCCGCGGATCTTCGTCCGCACCAGCACATACCCGATCAGGATGCCCAGCAGCAGGTCGATCGCGACGGCGGCCGAGGCGAGTTTGAGCGAGTTGATGATCGACCCGAAACTCTCGGGGTGCCCGAGCGCCACGCCGAAGTGATCCAGCGTGTACGACGTCGGCAGCACCGTGCCGTACCACTGGCCGGGCGAGGAGAGCGCCAGCAGGATGACACCGACGTGCGGCAGGAGTGCGCACGTCGTGACGAGCGTGAACATCCCGGTGACCGCCCACGCGCCCAGGCCGGTCAGCCTTCGCTCGCCGCCGGCCCGCGAGGCCTTGGAGTACATCGCGTAGGCCCGGCCGCCGAAGACGAGCCGGCCCACGAAGTAGATGGAGATCGCCGCGGTGAGCATCACCATCGTCAGGGCGTACGGCTCGGCGCTGGTCTCGACCTCCTTCAGGCCGGTGTAGATCTGCACCGGCGTGACCTTGGCATAGTCGAACACCAGCGGGGTGCCCAGTTCGGTGAACGACCAGATGAACACGATCGTCGCGCCGGCGAAGAGACCCGGGCGGATGAGCGGCAGCGTGATCGTGAAGAACCGGCGGACGGGACCGCACCCCAGGTTCTCCGCGGCTTCTTCGAGCGCGGGGTCGAGGTTGGCCAGCGCGGCCGTCGCGTTCAGATAGATGATCGGGTACAGCGCCAGCGCCTGAAGGACCACGACGCCCCAGAACTTCGCGTTCCCCAGGAAATCAAACTCCGAGCTGAAGAGCGCGTTGATCGCCCCTTCACGCCCGAGCAGCGCCTGCATCCCGAGCGCCCCGACGAACGGCGGCAGGATCAGCGGGACAAGGATCAGCGACCCGAACACGCCCTTGAGCGGGTACACGTACTTCGCCGCGCACACCGCCAGCGGCAGCGCGATGAGGATGGTCAGCACGGTCGTGGTCAACGCGATGCGGAACGAGTTCGCCAGCCCCTGCAGCAGCCGCGGATCCTCGAACACCAGCGCCAGGTGCGCGAGCGTGAACGACCGTTCACCCGTCGGCGCCACGCGGACGAAGGCGCCGCTGATCGTCAGAAAAATGGGGTACAGCAGCGTCGCCCCGAGCAGCGCCAGCAGGAGCGCCAGCAGCGCGTACTGCGGAGCGGTTCGCGGCAACCTCAATCCCGGCTTTGTGGCACGTCCGGCCATAGGGGCGGCAGTGTACACGGGGAGAGCCGAAGGAAGGAACTCAGAGCGGCAGAGTGAGCAGAGTCAAAGCAGAGGGACTCCAGGGCTTACAAACCTGCGCCTCGGATCTTCAACCGTGATCGAACCTGGCATCGCATTGCGCGGAATGAGCGAACTCCATTCTGATTGTGAATCATGCCCCGTGCTCCGCGATCAGTCGTCATCGTGCGACTTCGACGAGTCTTCCCACGCTCAAGATCGAACCCGGAGCGATCCGCCCATCCTCAACCCTCTGAGTTCCTCTGCTCCCTCTGCTGCTCTGAGTTCCTGCTGCATCACAACGGGTTCGACAACTCGCGGATCACCCGCTCGAAGTGCTCGCAGGAGGCATCCAGCCCTCCGGGCCTGTTCCGGAGCGTCCACAACCGGCGGTGCTCGGCCAGGGTGGCGCGGGCCTGATCGAGCAGGGCGGACCGCTCCTCCCATTTCAGACCCGCGCCGCTGACGACGTGCTCGCGTCGCAGCGCCGCGCCGTGCTCAGCGGCGAAGTGCGCGTATCGAACGGTCTGGACGATCTCGTCGCGCACCAGCGGATCCGCGATCTCCGGCGCCGACGCGGCGAGCGAGTCGATCCGGGCCACCGCCGCTTCGAAGCCCTCGCGCGGCGCGGCGACATACCTCCCCCGCTGCTCCGGGTTCCATCCCTTCGGCGCCGGCACCGGCGGCATCAGGTCGGTGAAGATCGCCGAGGCGTTCCGGACGCCCGCGGCCTCCCACCGCGGCACCTGACACGTGCGGCGAAGGTCGAGGTCCGCATCCCCAAGATCTTCCAGCCATGGCCCGAGCGCAAGCGATGGATCGTCGAACACGTGCAGCGAGGCCGCACGGGCATCGAATGCGCGCGCGCGGCCCGGGTTCCACGCCGCCTCGGCCGCGTGCGCGAGGCCGATCAACGACACGGGCCACTGCTGGTGATGCCCGGCGTCGCCCCAGTCGGTGATCAGGAAGCCCGGTGCACGCCGCGACGTGCCGATCCCGGTGACCGCGTGGGCGAAGCCCTGCTCCGCCGCGATCGCGATGTTCTCGCGCCGTTCGGTCGTACGCCCGTAGATGGACCGCCAACTCGAGGTGCCCGGGCACACCCACGGCTCCATCCCCGCCGCGGCGATCGCATCGCACCACGCGCCGAACGCCGCATCCGGCTCATATCCCCATGCCAGCCCGACAAGGTCCTTGGGCAGGTCCTTGAGCGAGGCGGGGTGCGAGAGCGCGATATCCGCCCAGAACATCGGCCTGCGTCCCAGTTCCCGAACGATCGTGCAGATGCGGTTCACGAACTCGATGTAGACCGATACGCGCCCGGCCTCGCCGCCGCCGCGGCGGACAACCTCCAGACGGCTCCTGCCCCAGCCGATGTCGAACGTCTCATCGCAACCGATGTTCACGAGCGGTGAGGCAAAGCAGGGCGTGAGTTGGGTCAGCAGGTCGCGCACGAACGCCTCGCTCTCCGGCAGAACCGGGCAGAGCGAGAACGGTCCCTTGCGCGGATACTCAAGGAACCTCCACTCCGCCTCGCCTTCGATCTCCGCGAGCGGGTTGTACCGCGGCATCCGCAGCCAGTGCGCCAGGTGACCGAAGCAGTTCTGGTTCGCGGCGAGTTCGATGCCGCGCTCGGCGCAGTAGGAATCCAACTCCCTCGCCTCGGCCGGCGTGATCGGCGAGGCGCCTCGCCACGCGTCGTCATGCCCGGCGTACGCGAACGTGTGCTCGGTGTACAACTGCAGATGGTTGAACTTCAGCGAGGCGAGCAGATCGGCGGTGCGCTTCAGCGATTCGAGCGTCGGCACCTTGTTCCGCGAAACATCGAGCATCACCCCGCGCCTGGAAAAGCCCGGCTCGTCGTCGATCTCGATCGCCGGAAGACTGCGCGGGTACTGCCGGAGCAGTTGCGACAGCGTGCGGAGCCCGCTCGTCACCCCGGCCGCGCACCCCGCCCGGAGTTCGACCGCGGGCCAGCGCGAGACCCCGGCCGTCCACGGCCGGACCAACAGCCGATATCCCTCCGAGTTTCGCAGTCTTGGCTCTGCAGCCTCCAGCGCCAGCCAACCGCGTGCTTCCCCGATATTCGCAGGCGCAGCCGGTCGCCGATGCGAAGATGCAAACATAACCCGGACGTGATCGGGAACATCGGCCTCGCCGGCCAGCACCGCCATTCGCCGCGGCGTCGGGAGCAGCAAAGGTGCCGGAAACTGGGGCATGCCGAAGACTATCCCCGCCGCGGCGGCGGACTCCGGGCGGCAATTGCGCCCAAACCCCTGACAATTCAGCGGTCCGGCCAGCGTCCGATCACGGGGTCAATAAGAACCGTTCAGGCCATGTTGCGTATAGATGCGGTCGCTGTCGGCGCGAGGCAGGCGGGAGACTATTTCCTGCCTGTTCTTGGCATCGATTGCGGCCACAAGTAGACTGGCGGTGCCGGGTTCATCGGGGCGTTCGCCCCACCTCCTGTCCGTGACCCCGGAGACCGGTTCGATCGGAGGCGTGGATGACAATGCATCGCTCGGTCCGTACCCGTCAATGGGTGATGTCCTGCGCTCGCATCCTGGCCGCTGCTGCGACGGTTGCCGTCGCCGGACAGGCCCTGGCATGGTCCGATGCCGCCGCGGCGCAGGGAGGCTCCCTCTACCTGCGGGCAGGCACCGTCCGAACGACGCCGGGCACCAATCTGCTGATCAACGGTCAGGCAGTGGATGCGGGCAAGCGATCGGTCATCCAGTTGGATGGCCCCATGACCGCCGAGCGCGCCGAGATCATCGCCAAGTGCGGGATCACGCTCGGTGAATATCTGCCGGACAACGCATGGATCGTGCGCCTGGACCGGGCCGGTCTCGCCGCGGCACGTGTTCTGCCGTTCGTGACGTGGGTCGGCGCCTACGAGAACTCGTGGAAAGTCGATCCGGAACTTGCCGCCCGGCCGTACGCCAGCGCCGAGCGCAAGTCGATCGCCGCGCTGGGACTGTGCCAGGTGGTCGTGGTTCTCTTCAACGACGAAGCCCCGCAGGAGACGCTCGCCGCGATGGCCAAGGCGGGCGCACAGGTCATCGATGCGAACCCCTGCGGGCAGCAATGGCTCATCGACGCGGTGATGACGCCCGCGGCGGCCCGGGACCTTGCGCAACTCCCCGCCGTTCAGTTCATCGAGGATGCGCCCGAGGCCACGCTCCGCAACGACTCGAACCGCTGGATCCTGCAGAGCAACGTCAACGCCCAGACGCCCGTGTGGGACCGGGGCATCCACGGCGAAGGCCAGGTCGCCGGGCTCATCGACGACACGCCGCGGGAGAGCCATTGCATGTTCGACGACACGCCGGCTCCGGGCACGGCGACGCACCGCAAGTTCATCGGGTGGCGCAACGCGGGAAGCGTCGCGTTCCACGGCACGCACACCGCCGGCACTCTGGCCGGGGACAATCTCCCCTACGGCACGTACACCACCAACGACGGCATGGCCTTCGCCGCGAAGATCTCGTACTCCGGCCTCAGCGCCGTGACGGGTGCGCCGTCGACACTCAACCCCCGGCTGCTCGATGCGCAGGCCGACGGCGCCCGCGCGCACTCCAACTCCTGGGGCGATGACGGCACGACGGCGTACACGACCTGGTGCAGGCAGATTGACCAGTTCACGTGGGACAACGAAGACAACGTCGTCGCCTTCGCGGTGACGAACCAGTCGAGCCTGAAGACCCCCGAAAACTCCATCAACGTGCTCGCGGTCGGCGCGAGCAACGACACGCCGAACCAGGCGGGCATCTGCTCGGGCGGCGCGGGGCCGACCGCCGACGGACGCAGAAAGCCCGAGATCTTCGCCCCCGGCTGCAACACGACCTCGGCCAGTTCTTCGACCGCGTGCGATGTCACCACCGCCACCGGGACGTCGATGGCCTGCCCGGCCATCACCGGCGCGGCCGTGCTGGTTCGGCAGTACTACACCGCCGGGTACTACCCCAGCGGCTCCGCCAACCCGTCCGACGCGATTGTCCCATCGGGCGCGCTCATCCGCGCCACCCTCCTCAACGCCGGCGTCGACATGACCAGCATCTCCGGCTACCCCACCAACAACGAGGGCTGGGGCCGCCTGCTGCTCGACAACTCGCTCTTCTTCCCCGGCGATGCACGCAAACTCCGCGTCACCGATGTCCGCAACGCCCAGGGCCTGACCACCGGCCAGCAGGTCGAACAGCAGATCGTCTGCAACAGTTCCTCGCTGCCCCTCCGCGTCACGCTCGTCTGGACCGGCCCTGCCGCGACCGTCGGCGCGGCCAACCCGGTCATCAACAATCTTGATCTGGAGGTCGTTTCCCCGAGCGCTGCGCTCTATCGCGGCAACTCGTTCACGTCCGGACAGTCCAGCACCGGCGGCTCGGCCGACCTGAAGAACAACGTCGAGCAGTTCCTGCTGAACACGCCCGCGACCGGCACCTACACCATCCGTGTGAGGGGCACGACTGTCAACCAGGGCGCCCAGGGCTTCGCACTCGCCATCACCGGCGACATCAGCGACCCCTGCGTGTCGCCGACCATCGACAATCAGCCCGGTCCGCTGAATGTTGATGAAGGCCAGCCCGCCGTCTTCAGCGTCGCGGCGTCCGGAACAGAACTCCGCTACCAGTGGCGCCGAAACGCTTCACCGATCACCGACAGCACCCGCGTGACCGGATCGGCCGGCAACACGCTGATGATCAGCGCGGTCACGGCCGCCGATGCCGGCGCGTACGACGTGGTCATCACCAACGCCTGCGACTCGGCCACGAGCAACTCCGTCCAACTCAGCGTCAACGTGGGCAATCCCTGCCCCGCCGACCTTGACGGCACCGCCGGACTCGGCGTTGCCGACATCTTTGCGTTCCTTTCGCTCTGGTTCGCCAACGACCCGCGAGCCGACTGGGACGGCGCCAACGGCGTCGGCGTGCCCGACATCTTCGCCTATCTCTCCGACTGGTTCGCAGGCTGCCCATGATCGCCCGGAGCATCACGGCCCCGGTCATGGTCATTCCTGGTCACGGTTTCCTTTTTGATGTTTCCAATTCACTTTGAGGATGAGCCCTCCATGAGAAGCCACACCCGTTCGCTGCTCCCCGCTCTTGTGCTCTGTCTCGCGGGGCTGCCCGCGCCAGCGTTCGCGATCGACGCCGCGGCGGGAAGCAGCCAGCCTGCCACCGCCCGGGCCGCTTTCCTCGCCGCGCGGCCGGGAACAGCGTTCTTGGACAACGGACCGGGCTTGACCACCGTCTACGGGCCCGCCTTCTCGAACGGACCGACCCCGCAGGACAGCGCCGTGCGCTTCGCACGGGCGCACGCGGCGATGTTCGGCGCTGAATACGGCGACCTCACCGCCCGCGGCCTCAACGGCGAGGGCGCGCACCTTGTCCCGGTCTCCTACGACGCCGCGGCGAACTCGTACCGCTTTACCCTTGTCAACTACTGCCAGGTCCGCGACGGCCTGCCGGTGTGGCGGTCTGACCTGCGCCTCCTGGTGCGGAACGAATCCGGGTATCCGCTGGTGCTCGCCAAGTCCGCGCTCAAGAACCTCGGTGCGTTCCGGGCCGGGCCCGACATCCAGGCCAAGGCCATCCCCGAGGCTGCGGCGAACCAGTCGGCGCTCGACATCTTCCCGGCGCTGAACAAGTTCGAGCCCGGCAGGCTCGTGATCTTCGCCGGCAGCCCCGATGTCCCCGCGGCGCCAATTCTCGCGTGGGAGTTCATCGCCAACGGTCCGCCGGATGCCGAGGGCATCCCGCAGCGCTGGCTGTTCATCGTCGATGCAATCAGCGGCGCGCCCGTCTATCGCGAAAACCAGGTCGTGCACGTCAACGTCACCGGCAACGTCAGCGCATGGGCGACCCCCGGCAGCCGGGCCGGCGTTTGCGATGCCGCCACGCTCCAGCCCCTGCCCTACGCCCGCGTCGCCATCACCGGCGGCAACGCCGCCTTCGCCGATGCCGCCGGCAACTTCAACATCGTCAACGCCGGGTCCACGCCGGTGACCGTCACCTCGGCGCCCCGCGGCCAGTTCTTCCGGGTCTACAACCTCGGCGGAACGACCAGCGAACTCAGCCAGAACGTCACGCCGCCCGGCCCTGCGAACTTCATCCTCAATCCCGGCGTCACCACCGAGGCGACGCTCGCCGAGGTGAACAGTTACATCCACGCGAACGTGGTGCGCGACTATGCCATGGCGTTCAACCCGGGATACCCGGTCGTTTCGACCAGTTCCGAGTTCCCCGTCAACGTCAACCGCACGAGCACCTGCAACGCTTACTACGACGGCACCTCGATCAACTTCTACGCCTCGGGCGGCGGGTGCAACAACACCGGCTTCTCAACCGTCGTCCACCACGAGTACGGCCACCACATGGTCTCGTCCGCCGGATCCGGTCAGGGCGCCTATGGCGAAGGCTTCGGCGACGTGATGGGCGTGCTCATCACCGATGAGTCGCTGCTCGGCCGCGGATTCCAGTCCTGCTCCGCGGGCATCCGTAACGCTAACAACTCCTGCCAGTACAGCGCCGCGTCCTGCTCGTCGTGCGGAAGCGAGATCCACGCGTGCGGCCAACTCCTCTCCGGCTGCGTCTGGAGCGTCCGCACGAACCTGCTGGCGACCAACCCGGCCAACTACCGCCAGTTGATCTCCGACATGGCCGTGAACTCCCCCCTGCTGCACCAGGGAACGTCGATCGCCAATGACATCGTCATCGACTTCCTGACCCTGAACGACAACGACGACGACATCAACAACGGAACTCCCCATTACCAGCAGATCGCCAACGGCTTCCAGGCCCACGGCCTGAGCGCCCCCGCGCTGCCGGCCCTCGGCTTCAACTTCCCGTCCGGCAGGCCGCAGATGGTCGCGCCCTCGGGAGCCAGCAGCATGATCGTCGAGGTGACAGCGATCACCAGTACGCCGCAGCCGGGCACCGGCACGCTCACCTATGACAACGGCTCGGGCTTCGTCACCGTGCCGATGACCCAGTTGAGCACCAACGTGTACCGGGCCGATTTCCCGCAGACCCCCTGCGGCACCACGATCCGTTATTACGTCTCGGCCCGCACGACGACCAACGCGGTGGTGACCAATCCTCTCACCGCGCCCGCCGCGTTCCGGACCACGGTCGCCGCGACCGGCACGCAGACCGTCTTTGCCGATGACTTCGAAATCAACCGGGGCTGGACCGTCGGCTCCGCGACCGACAACGCGACCTCGGGCATCTGGGTGCGTGTCGACCCGACCGGCGCCTACGTCAACGGCGTGGCATCGCAGGCCGAGGATGATGTCACTCCCACCCCCGGCGTCATGTGCTTCGTGACGGGCAACGCCGCCGCGGGCGCCACCGCGGGGACGCAGGATGTCGATGGCGGCTCCACCACGCTCACGAGCCCCGTCTTCAGCCTGGCCGGCACCACCGCGCCCTCGATCGCCTATTCGCGCTGGTACTCCAACCACCTTGGCGCCGCTCCCTATGCCGATACGTTCGTGATCTCCATCTCGAACAACGGCGGATCGACCTGGACCACGGCGGAGACCGTCGGCCCCAGCGGCCCCGAGGCCGAGGGCAACTGGTACTCCCACGGCTTCAACGTCAGCGACATCATTGCGCCGACCGCGAACATGAAGGTGAAGTTCGTGGCCTCGGACCTCGCGGACGGCTCCCTTGTGGAGGCCGGCGTCGACGAGTTCGTGGTGACGACGTTCACCTGCGCGCCCGCCTGCCTGGGAGACTTTGACAACGACGGCTCGGTGACCGTGCCAGACATTTTCGCCTTCCTGACCGCGTGGTTCACCATTGATCCCCGCGCCGATGTGGACGGCATTCCGGGCATTACCGTCCCCGACATCTTCTTCTTCCTGACGGCGTGGTTCACCCCGTGCCCGTAACCCCTTGACGCAGCCCGGCCTGCACCCGCGATTCAAACGTCCGAGAATCGGTGCGCGCCGGAATCCCCACGAAGTCTCTGGTTTCCGCAGCCGGATCGCGTTATCTTGTTGATCTGGTGGTCCGGCTTGGCCGGCGGCGATCAGTCCGTTCAGAACCAGAATCCCGATCATGCGCACGAATCTGTTCAGCGTCTGCGCTCTTGCGCTCGGCTTGTCCGGGACCGGCGGCATCGCCGCCGCGGCTCCGACCGCGCCAACTCTGTCCACCAGCCCGCGGCCGATCTGGCTGGACAGCGCGTTCCACAGCGCGCTGGAACGCGTGGCCGAGGCTTCGGCCGATCCCGATCGCGCACGCCGCTCACTGCTCCTGCGCGTCGGCGGAGCCCCGACCTGCTACCCCGACGATCTCTCCCCCGAGGAGTGGGAGGCGATCTTCCAGTCCACCGGCCTGCTGCCCCCCGCCGACGGCGGCGGCCAGGGAATCCAGGTCCGTTACTACACCGAGCCCAGCGCGTGGGTCGGCGAGTCGCTCATCGACGTGGCCGGCCGCGCCCAGGCCGCCAGCCTCACCTACTCCTTCCCCGATGACGGAGTGTTGTGGGGGCTTTCGGCCTCGGGATACGCCACCGGTCCCAACGTGCTCAACGCCAACCTGCTCTCGACGTTCGGCGATATCGATCGCGGCCGCGAGTTCGTCCGCCAGGCCATCGGCGCATGGCGGCTCCACGCCGGTGTGCGCTACACCGAGGTTGCCGACAACAACAGCGCGATGGACCAACTCATCGGCCGGAACTCGCTCCGCGGCGACATCCGCATCGGCGCCGTCAACTTCGGCTCGGGCGTGCTGGCCTACAACGCCTACCCGCAGGGCAGCGGCAGTTCGTCGCTCTCCGGCGGCGACATGTGCCTCAACGCGTTTTATTTCCTGCCTGCATACTTCTCCGGCGCCGGCAGCAACTACCGATATCTCCGCAACACCGTCACCCACGAGCACGGCCACGGCCTCGGCCTGCGCCACAGCGTGCCCTGCGACCTGACCAAGATCATGGAGCCCCAGGTCGGCGGCAGCATCCAGGGAATCCAGATCGACGACATCCGCGGCGGGCAGCGCAACTACGGCGACCGCTTCTCGGGGAACAACGCCGGCAACACCGCCACAAACCTCGGCGAACTCGGCTCGCCCGGCCCCAAATCGGTGTTCCTGACCTCGCTCTCAACCAACAGTTACAACGGGTACAACAACAGTTTCGAGGACTGGTTCGTCTTCACCCTCGCGACCCCGCGCGCCGTCGTCATCACGGTCGAGCCCTACGGCGGGGTCTATTCGTCCGCGCCCCAGAGCAGCGGGTGCACCGGCTCGCCGCTCACCACGATCGACGCGCAGGCGACGGGCAACCTCAAGATCGAACTCCGGCGGCCCGCGATCACCATCATCCAGGAGATCAACGCCAACGGCCGCGGCTTCCCCGAGACGCTCAACTGCGGCACGCTCAGCGCGGGAACCTATTACGTGAAGGTGCGCGACGTCAACACAACGGACATCCCCGACAACCAGCGCGTGCAGTTGTACGACCTGAAAATCAGCGTCGACTCGGCGCTCTTCCCGCCCCTGGCCTTCGCCGGGATCAGCAAGCGCATCGCCGCCAACACCGACTGCTGGCTGATGGGCCACATCAACTCCAGGGCGCAGGAAGCCGGCGCGACCATCACGTCCTACGCCTGGGACCTCGACGCCGACGGCGTGTTCGAGACGCCGGGCTCGCCGGTCACGTTCCGCTATGTCTCCAACGGCACACACCAGGCCACGCTCCGTGTCACCGATTCCAACGGCCTCTCGAGCACCGATTCGATCAACGTCTCCGTGTGGGACGCCGTGACCACCATCTCCTCCGTCTCGCCGTCGGCCGCAGCCCCGAACACCACGGTCCCCGTGACCATCTTCGGCACCAACTTCAAGGGTGTCACCGCCTCGACTCAGGTCACGGTCTCGGGCGCCGGGATCTCCGTCATCGGCACGCCGGTGGTCAACCACCTGGGCACGCAGATCACCGGCCTCTCGTTCGTCGTCGCCTCGGGCGCCTCCCTCGGATCCCGCAACGTCTCGGTCACGAACTCCGACGGGCTGGGCGGCGTGGGCACGGGCTCGGGCGCGTTCAGCATCGGCAACGTCGCCGGTGCGTGCTGCGTCGGCACGACCTGCTCCATCACGACCCAGGCCTCCTGTGCGGGCGTGTGGCAGGGCGCCGCGACGGCCTGCGGCGCGAGCGGAAATCCGACCACCTGCTGCCGCGCCAACTTCGACGGCGTCGGCGGCGTCGCCGTCCCCGACATCTTCGCCTTCCTCTCGGCATGGTTCGCGGGGAACGCTTCGGCGAACATCGACGGCGTGAATGGCGTCGCCGTCCCCGACATCTTCGCGTTCCTCTCGCTGTGGTTCGCCGGCTGTCCGGGTTAATCGTTCCAGACGAACGCATCGGCATTTCAAGCATCCGAACGGCCGCCGTGCGCCGCCGTCCTCGTCGCGAGCGGGTGCTGGTTCCGAGAACCGGGACACGTTCCCGCGTCCCTGATTTTCGTTGACATCCCACGCCTTCGCGTGGCATATTGACGTTGGCTTTGGTGGATGGAGAGAGACCCCTTCTTCCAAGGCAGTTTTGTTCGGCCATGTCGGCGTGTGCCGCCATGGGAAGCCGCCGCGTGCCGATTTCGGCTCGCGGACGAAGTTCCGTGCCTGCGGACGACCATGTCGTGTGTCCGCACTTTGGAGGAGAGATCAGATGAGAGCGTCTTTGTTCTTCGCCCTGGCGGTTGCCGCTTCAGCGGGTCCCGCCCTCGCGTTCAATGCGCGCATCGTCGGTTGGGAGCCCATCCCCGAGGACGACACCATCGTGACGCGAAGCCAGTTCCAGTCCGTCTTCAGCGCGATCCCCGGTCCGTATGTGGCCTTCTCGGCCGCCACAGGGTCGCTCGGCTTTGACGACTACCAGTCGACCTACACCGCCGGCCCTGACTTCGCGCTGCAGTCCATGCGCTTCGTCGGCGGCGTCACCACCGTCGGCGGTCCGCTGACGATCGACTTCTTCGATGCGACTCAGACGCTGGTGAACTCCACCACGCTGAATCTCCCTTCGGCCGGCAACTTCATCTGGACCATCACCTTCGAGAGCGCCGCCGGATTGAAGGACTCGAACTTCATCATCCCCGCCAACGGCTACGTCCAACTGACCGCCGGCGCGGGAACGACCGGACAGTGGTTCCTCTCGACCTCCCTGCCCACCGTCGGCACCGAGAGCCGCGCCCAGGGCCAGGGGTCGGTGACCACGCACTCCCACCGCTTTGAACTCAACATCCCCGCGCCCGGTTCGCTCGCCATCCTCGGCCTGTCCGGGCTGGCGCTCGGCCGTCGGCGTCGCTGAACGCATCCTCTATTCGAGTCATCTCAACGGCCGCGGTCGCGGTTCTGCCCAGGGCGGAATCGCGGCCGCGGCTGTCTTTCCCGGCCGTCGCGACGTTCTCCGAAAACGAACACGGCCGGCGCACACCATGGTGCGCCGGCCGCGACGTTTGTTGAACACCGGTCCAGACTCGATTACTTCGCGCCCGATTCCTTGGGCATCAGCACCGAATCGATCACGTGGATCACACCGTTGCTCGCGTCGATGTCGGTCTTCACGATCATGGCCTTGTCCGCCATCGCCTTCCCGTCCTTGACGCTGATCGCGATCTCCTGGCCCTGCACCGTCTTGAGGGCCTTGCTGGCAACCACCTTGTCGGAGAACACGCGCCCCGGCACGACGTGGTAGGTCAGCAGGGCGGTCAGTTTGCCCTTGTTCTCAGGCTTCAGGAGGTTCTCGACCGTTCCCGGGGGCAGTTTGGCAAACGCCTCATCCGTCGGCGCGAACACCGTGAACGGCCCTTCGCCCTGCAGTGTCGATGCCAGGCCCGCCGCCTCCACCGCCGCGCACAGCGTCTTGAACTTCCCCGCCTGCAGAGCCGTCGCGACGATGTCGATCGTGCTCGGCATGATCACCGAGTCGATGACATGGATCACGCCGTTGCTGCACTTGATGTCCGTCGACGTCACGATCGCGTTGTCGATCATCACCTTGCCGTCCGCCGCCTTCACATCGATCCGCTGGCCCGCCAGGGTCGCCCACGCGTTCTGCTTCACCACATCCGCGGCGAGCGCTCTTCCCGACACGACGTGGTACTTCAGCACGCCCTGCAGCAGCGGCTTGTTCTTCAGGAGCGAATCCAGCGTCTTCGGATCGACCTTCGCGAACGCGGCGTTCGTCGGCGCAAACACCGTGAACGGGCCCGGGCCTTGCAGGGCCTCGACCAGGTCCGCGGCCTTGATCGCCGTCACGAGCGTGGAGAAGTCCTTGTTCCCCATCGCCGTGGCGATGATGTCCTGCTCCGCCTGCGCGGCGATTGCCGCTGACGCCGAACACGTGGCGGGAGTGTCGCCCGACGCCGCCAGTGCTGCGCCGCACGCCGCGACGATGCCCGCGCTCAGACCGATCAGGTTCGAAATGCTCAACATGGGTGTCCTTTCGTGTGCGAATCGAGAGGACGGATCCCGGAAATGTGGTGGGCGAGCGCACGCTCGCCCGCGCCGTTGCGATGGGCCCAGCGCTCCGGCGGATTCCGCATGCCGCGGCTCCGTCAGGAGGTCCACCGGTCTTCGACGGCGAACTCGATGCGGATTCATCGCGGCCGGCAACACCGTCATTCGTTCAAAACGAACACCACCCCGCGGGCCTGCGCTCGCGGGGTGGCATCGACCGTCCATGGCACTCAATCGGCGCGCCCAGAACACACCTTGCGCGCCGACGCTCAATCGCTTCACCCGACCCGCGGCGCTCGCGGCGGCTTCCCGATCGTGAACGCGGCGGTGCTCGACCAGTTTCGACGAGACCAGTTTGTCCGTTCCGTCGATGCATCACCCCGACCCGAGGGCCCGTCAATCACCGGCAGACTCGCCGCTTCCGGATGCGTCGCCGCTTCCGGATGCATCGCCGTCCGGTCGTCGCACATCCCCGAAGCCTGCGGCGTGCACAGTTCCGCACACTCAAGGCCCGCGGCGAAGGACACGGCAACGGCGGCAATCCGGGCGGGGGCAGCGGTCATGGCCTGGCTCCTTGACGTTGTTCTCGGACGCTCATGCGTCACTCCTCATTCGGACGATTCGACTCCAAAGTTCACCAACGAAAAACGCCGCCCACAGTGGGCGGCGGCGTCAGCCATTCTGGATGCTTCGGGACCCTTACACGACCCGAGCCAGCAGGCAACGCGCACCGCCCGAGGCGGTCGTGCACATATGCGTCCACTGGCAGCAGCAAAGGGTCATGCCCTGATATTGCCACCAGAAGTCCCGCTGTCAACCCCCGGCACGCAAATCCCTCACGGCGAACTTTCGCCTAGTCTCCTCCCCATGCCCCTCAACGCCCACGCAAAGGGTCCCACTCCAGCCGCGCAGCCGAGCGCGTCGATGTGGGCGCGGGCGGTCACGACCTTCCGGCAGTGCGGCCCCGCCGGAGTGCTCGGCGTGGCCTGGGTCGCGATGCCTCCGCTCGCCGGGTTCGCGCTGCTCTGGAAAATCGAGACCGTCTCCGGGTGGCTCAAGTCGCACGGCGCGCTCGGCGTCCTGATCTACATCGCCGCCTTCATGGTGCTCGCCGGCGTCGGCATGCTCCCCACCTACGCGCAGGCGATTCTCGGCGGCTGGTGCTTCGGCATGGCGCTCGGTTTTCCCGCCGCGCTCACGGGATTCGCGGGCGCGTCCCTCATCGGCTACGCCATCGCCCGAACGGTCTCGCGGCACCGGGTCGAAGATGTCATCGAGTCCAACGCCAAGTCCCGCGCTGTGCGCGATGCGCTCATCGGCCAGGGCCAACTCAAGACGCTCGGTATCGTCACGCTGCTCCGGCTCCCGCCGAACTCCCCGTTCGCGCTGACCAATCTGGTCCTTGCGAGCGCCGGGGTACGCCTGCTGCCCTTCATCATCGGCACGCTGATCGGCATGGCGCCGCGCACCGCTCTGGCCGTCTATCTCGGGTCCGGTGTCCAGGTCCTCACCCGTGAGACCCTCAGCCCCACCCAGGCGCCCAAGCAGGTCGTGATCGGCGGCATCATCCTGACCGTCATCGTCGTGCTGATCATCGGCCACATCGCCAACCGCGCGCTCGCCCGTGTGACAGGCGGAAACGGCGGCCCTCCGCCGGCCGCCACGAACTGACACCGGCCAGAGCCCCCAGCCTTCCAACCGGGCGGTTGAACACCGGCCGAACAGCCACGCGGCTCGGCGCAACCCCGGCTGCGCCTGAAACCTACACTCGTCGGTTCCCTACACCAACGGCGGATTTCGCGTGTTGAATCGCCCAAGGGGGGCGGCACTGGCCCGGGTTTGGAGTCCCTGCATGACAACGTCTTGTTTCCTGTTCCTGCCGCTCGCGTTCGCCGCCGCGGCATCCACCATCGCCCTCGGCCAGACCGTCTCGGACAAGGCCCCGCCCGAGGCCCCTGCCAAGACCGTGGCCGGACCCGCCGCGCTCATCCCGCGCGAGACGCTCTTTGGCAACCCGGTGCGCTCCATGGCCCGGATCTCCCCCGACGGCCACCGCATCGCCTATCTCGCGCCGGTGAACGGCGTGATGAACATCTTCGTCGGGCCCGCCGACGATCTCGACGCGGCCAAGCCGGTCACCAACGACACCAAGCGCGGGATCCGGAGTTACTCCTGGGCCTACACCAACCAGCACCTCCTCTACATCCAGGACAAGGACGGCGACGAGAACTGGAAGGTCTATGCACTGGACATCGGCTCGGGCGGTCCCGCCCGCGACCTCACGCCGTTCGACGAGATCCTCGGCCCGGACGGCAAGCCCATCATGCTCCCCAGCGGCGAGAAGATGCGCCCCACCGCGCAACTGCAGGAAGTCAGCCGGAAGTCCCCCGATGAGATCCTCATCGGTCTGAACAACCGCGACCCGCGCCACCACGACATCCACCGCGTGAACATCCGCACCGGGCAGTCGACCCTCGTCGCGCAGAACCCGGGCTACCTCGGCATGGTGACCGACGAGGATTACGCCGTTCGATTCGCCATCCAGCCCAACCCCGACGGCAGCATGGCCTTCCTCCGCACCGACGACAACGGCAAGACCTTCCAGCCGTTCCAGGAGATCCCCGCCGAGGATGTTGACAACTTCAGCCCCCTCTTCTTCGACAACTCCGGGAAGATCCTGTTCCTGCGCGATGCCCGAGGCCGCGACACGGCGGGCGTCTTCGCGATGGACGCCAAGACCGGCGTCAAGCAACTCCTCTCCGCCAAGGACAACTGCGACGCCGGCGCGCTCCTCGTCCACCCGACCGAGAATCGCATCCAGGCCATCGAGTTCAACTACGACAAGCCCAAGTGGTCGCTCCTGGGATACGAACTCGCCAAGGACTTTGAGTACCTCAAGAAGATCGACCACGAGTCGGTCATGTCGATCACCAGCCGTTCGCTCGACGATCGCTTCTGGACCGTCGCGTTCATCCCCGACAACGGCTCGCCGAGCGTCTATCTCTACGACCGCGGCATGGCCGAGGATCAGAAGAGCCATCGCCTGCTCTTCAAGACCCAGCCCGCCCTCGATGAGTACACCCTCACCCACATGAACCCCGTCATCATCGATGCGCGGGACGGCCTCAAACTCGTCTCCTATCTCTCGCTGCCCCCGGGCTCCGATCCCGACGGCGACGGCCGCCCGAACTCGCCCGTGCCCCTTGTGCTCAACGTCCACGGCGGGCCCACCGCGCGCGACGGCTGGGGATACAACCCCGAGCACCAGTGGCTCGCCAACCGCGGCTACGCCGTCCTCAGCGTCAACTACCGCGGCTCCGACGGCTTCGGCAAGAAGTTCATCGCCGCGGGCAACATGGAATGGGCCGGCAAGATGCACGACGACCTCATCGACGCGGTCAACTGGGCCGTCGAGCAGAAGATCGCCGACCCCGCCAAGGTCGCCATCTACGGCGGCTCCTACGGCGGCTATGCCACGCTCGTCGGGCTGACCTTCACGCCCGACACGTTCTGCTGCGGCGTCGACATCGTCGGCCCTTCAAACCTCGAGACACTGCTCAACTCCATCCCGCCCTACTGGGCGTCGTATCTCGATGTCCTCACGCGGAAGACCGGCGACCACCGGACCGAGGAGGGCCGCGCGTTCCTCAAGTCGCGATCCCCGATCACGTTCGTCGACCGCATCAAGAAGCCGCTCCTCATCGCGCAGGGCAAGCACGACCCGCGCGTCAAGCAGGCCGAGAGCGATCAGATCGTCCAGAAGATGCAGGAGAAGAAGATCCCCGTCACCTACGTCCTCTACCCCGACGAGGGCCACGGCTTCGCCCGCCCGCAGAACCGCATGTCCTTCTACTCCGTCGCGGAGCACTTCCTCGCCGCGCACCTCGGCGGTCGCAGTGAACCGTTCGGTGCGGACTTCAAGGGCTCGTCCATCACGGTGCCGGCCGGCGCGGAGTTGATCCCCGGGCTGAAGGCCGCGGCCGAAGGCCAGAGCAACTAACCCCCTCTACTCCCCGATCGAAACCGACCGCGTAACGCCAACCGACTGAGCGAGGCCCGGCACGACCGCCGGGCCTCTTTCGTTTGCGGCCGGTACCATTCCCTCGATGACCCCAGCCGCTCCGAGTCCCGCCGCGCTCTCGACTCAGCAGGTGCGCAAGGTGGCCGCGCTTGCCCGCCTGGCACCGTCGGATGCCGATGTCGAGCGGTACCGCGTTGAACTCTCGGCGATCCTCGCGTACGTGCAGCGGCTCCAGGAACTGCCCCTCACCGGGGTCGAGCCGCTGGCCAACCCTGTCGACGAGCCCAACCGCCTGAGGTCCGATATCCCCGCCCAAGGGCTGCCCGAAGCAACTCTGCTCGCCATGGCCCCCGAGACCGCGCCTCCATTCGTCGCGGTTCCACGCGTGCTCGGCGACGGTGGCGGACCGTGACATTCGTCATTTTTCGAGACAAATCGATTCGTTTTCTCTGATTTTCATCGATTTCCCATCGAACATGCGGCCTTCTCTGTCGTCGTGTAGACGCATTGTCGACCGAATCGTAACCTATCAAAATACGAATATACGGGCTGAACTTCCTTGCTGCCCTTGCCGTACCCGGTATCATTCACCGAGCCTGACTCCTCATTCGCGCGACGGCATGACGCAGCCAGTTCAAATCCGCATCGCCTCCAACCCCGCGCCCGCGGCTGGTGGTGTGGCTCCGCCTGAGCCCGATCCGGAGCCCGACAGTCGCGTCGAAGTTCTTGATCCGGCACGGCTTCTCGAGCCCGGCGCGGCAGCTTGGCTCACCGCGAGGAGCCTCGCGGCCATCGCCGCGATCGGGGCAAAGGGCGAGGTCCGGGCTCGTGTCGTCGACGATGTCCGCATGTCCGAAGCCCACCTGAAGTACTCCGGCATCGCCGGCACCACGGATGTCCTGACCTTCGACCTGCGCGACCCTGAGCAGGCATCGGCGGGGTATCCCCTCGATACCGATCTGTGGGTCTGCGTCGACGAGGCTCGCCGCCAGGCCACGCAGCGCGGCCATGCCGTCGAGCGCGAACTGCTGCTCTACATCCTGCACGGCGTGCTCCACTGCCTCGGGTTCGACGACCACACCGAGGCGGGTCACCGCGCGATGCACGCCGAGGAAGACCGCGTCCTCGAGGCGATCGGAGTCGGCGCGACCTTCGGCGCGCCGGCGCGGGTGGAGAGCGCGCCATGACCGCGGGCCTGCTTGCCCTGCTCCTGTTCATCATCGGCGCTGTGCTCAGCGCCATGCACGCCTCGCTCTCCGACCTGGTCCGGACCACGCTGGAGGAAATGGCGGAGGCCTCGACCAGCCGCACGCGCAAGGCGGCCGTCAAGGCCATCCTCGATGACCTGCCCGGACACGCCCGCGCGGTCGCGCTCCTTCGCACCCCGTGCAGCCTCGGCGCCGCCATCGCCATGGTCTTTGTCAGCGCCAGCGCACGCGGCGCGGCGGGACCCGCCTGGGTCGATGCCGTGATCGGCGGCGCAACCGCCGCCGCGCTGCTGTGGTTCCTCAGCATCTTCATCCCCGAGGCCGTGTCGCGGCACGCGGGCGAGCGGTTCGTGTTCGCAACCTGCGAACTCGTGCGGGCGATCCACGGCCTCGCGGCCCCGCTCCGCCCGCTCGCGTCCTTCTTCGACAACCTCCTCCGCAGGCTGTCGGGCAGCAGGCCCGAGGATGCCGCGGATCAGGTCGAGGCCGAGGTGCTCTCCGCGCTCGACGAGGCCGAGCGCGAGGGCGGCGTCGACGAACGCGAGCGCGAGATGATCGAGGCCGTCATGAACTTCAAGGACGTCACGGTCGAGCAGATCATGACGCCGCGAAACGAGATCGAGGCGCTCGAACTCACCAGCAACCTCGGCCAGGTCGCCGCGTTCGTCCGCAAGGCCCGCCACTCCCGCATCCCGGTCTACCGCGCGGGCGCCGGCCTCGACGAAATCGTCGGCCTCTTCTATGTCAAGGACCTGCTGCGGTGGCTCGCCGGCGAGGGAGCCCACTCCGGCAAGGGGTTCGACCTCCGTGTCATCCTCCGGCCGGCGATGGTCGTCCCCGAGACCAAGACCGTCCGCGAACTGCTCGAGGAACTGATCGTCAAGCGGGTGCACGTAGCCATCGTCGCCGACGAATACGGCGGCACCGCCGGGATCGTCTCGCTCGAGGACATCATCGAAGAGGTCTTCGGCGAGATCCAGGACGAGTACGAGAAGTCCGAGGATGAGCCCCCCCGAATCGACGCCCGGATCGACGACTCCATCGTCGAGTGCGATGCGCGAGTTGCGATTCCCGATCTCAACGATGCCCTCGAGCCGCTGGGGGTCGCCATCCCCGAGAGCGAGGACTACGACACCATCGCGGGCTACGTCCTCGCCGCGTTCGGCCGCATCCCCGAGACCAACGAGAGCATCCAGGTCGGCCGCACCGCGATCACCGTGCTCGAGGCGACACCCACACGCGTCGTCAAGGTCCGCGTGCAGGTCCGGCCCGAAGAACCGCCGCCCGATGCCGAACCCGCACCCGCCGCGGCCAGCCGCGAGGCCGACAAGGCGAAGTAGCGGCTTGCTTGGTCATCACTCCGGTTTCGTCGTGGCGAAGATCGTGGCGGTTCGCGCGGCGATCGTGGAGCCCGGCTGCGCCCGTTCAGCACCGTCGGCGTTGCCCACGCGATGCAGCCGCGGCACGCCGCACCGTTCCGCCGCCGCTTCGATCAGGACCGATGCGTCAAACACGGTGTCATCCCGGTTCGCCACGAATACCACCCGCTTCCCGTTCAACCCCCGCTCAAACGCGAACACATCCTTGTTCCCCGTCGCGATGATCCGCACATCCCCATACCGCAGCACCTCGCCGATCTCCGGATCCTGCCGCAGCCTCAGCCACGCGCGAAACTTCTCCCGCAGCCCCGCCTCCGCGCGGTCCCCCGCCCTCTCCATCTCCCCCGCATCCGCCCACGGAACCGGCTTGCGGCAGTGCGGGTCGTTCCCCCCGTGCATGCCGTACTCATCCCCGTAGTACACCATCGGCGAGCCCGGCCAGCACGCAAGCACCGCCACACCCAGCGCCACCTTGTCATACGACTCCGCGCTCGGGCGGACTCTCTGCACCCGCTGTGAAATCTGGCCGCCATACTCGCGCACACCCGCCTCGATCATCGTCGCAACCCGCGCCGTATCGTGCGACCCCAGCAGGTTCATCTGCACCAGTTCGTGCTGCGCCGGCCGATCCAGAACTCGACCCAGTTGCCCTCCGAGTTGTGTGCTCGTGTAGTGCCCATCCGCCAGCCACCGCACCAGCGGCATCGCCACCGGGTAGTTCATCTGCCCGTCGAAGACCGCGGATCGCTCGGTGCTGCTGAAGTACTCCCGCGCATCGAACCACATCTCCGCCAGCAGCACACAATCGGAGTTGATCTCCCGTGCGTGCGCACACCACGCCTCCCAGAACGGCCGCGGCACATCCGGCACCACATCCAGCCGCCATCCGTCAATCCCGCGCTTGCCATCACCCGGCGACATCCACCGCCTCGTCACCTCGAACACATGCCGCTCCACCTCCGGGTGCAGCCTCCCGTTCGCGCTGCGCGCAAACACCGGCAGGCTCCCGTTCACACCGTTCCACGACTTCCACGCAATCAACGACCCCTCACGGACATCCAACTCGCGCACACGCGGATCCGCCAGGCGTTCGGCATCCGCGAACTCAACCTGAAACCACTCCGCATACTTCGAGTCTCGCCCGCGCCGCATCACATCCGCGAACGCCCAGAACCGCGTCCCCACGTGGTTCCACACGCCGTCAAAGACGATGCGCATCCCTCGCCCGTGCACCTCCGGCAGCAGCGTGTTCAGCACATACCGGTCCGCCTCCGTCCACACCCATGTCGACGGATCCTCCGTCTCTCCGCGCAGCGCCGCCGCATCCGCCTCGCCATCCCCCGACCCCGCAAACGACGGATCAATGTGCCGGTAGTCCGTTGCGTCATACTTGTGGTGCGAGTGCGCGGCAAACACCGGGTTCAGATAGATCGCCGTTACCCCCAGGTCGCGCAGTTCATCCAACTTCTCCACCACCCCCTCAAGATCTCCTCCATACCGCCTTGCCTGAATCGCCGCGCTGCGCGGGTCCGCGACCGCCCGCAGCACATGCGGGGGCTCCACCGTCACCCGCGCCCGCGCCGCCTCCAGTTCATCGGCATCGAACCCATACCAGTCGCTGGTCCATCCTTTCCTCGTGAACTCCGGCGCGCGTGGATCGTTCGTCGCGTTCCCGTTGCGGAACCGCTCCGGAAAGATCTGATACCACACCGCCCCCTTCGCCCAGTCCGGTGTCGTCCGGCCCGGCCCGGGGTCGGCCGATTGCACAAACGGTCCCAGGACTTGATCCGTCTTGAGCGCCCTGCCGGAGACTGCGATCGAGAATGTGACTGTGCCTTGCCCGTCCGCAGCGCTCATGACCCGGGCCGAGAACAGCGCGGCCGACGGCCTTGAGCCATAGGGAGTCTCTCGCCGCATCGGCACGCGAACCTTGCGGCGCACGCCGTCTCCGCCATCACCCGGAAGCACGATGAGTGCCCGGTCCACCTCCGGCGCGCACAGAGCGACATCAACCAGCCCGAGCGGACCCGAGATCGGGGCCACCCGCAACTCAAATCCCGGCGGCAGGTCCACGGCCGCCGCGGGCAGCGCCAGCAGCGCCGACACGACCGCGGCGACGCGATGTGCACGCATTTCCGATCGCCTTTTGCCCATCGGACTCCCGTTGTGAAACGACCCTTCTGAACGCCGCGGCCGGGATTGAGGCTCGCGCCGCGGGACTGTACACTCCGCAGCCTGCCCTCCCCAAGCCTTGACGACCGCAGCCGCTCATGCCCCCCGCAACGACCGCACATCCCGGCGCCTCCAAGCGCGGACCCGTGCCCGCCTGGAAGCGGCTGTTCTCCATGCAGGAATCCGGGCTGGTCATCGTCATCATCCTCATCATGGCCGCTCTCACGTGGTTCGGCGGCACCAAGCAGGCGGCCCTGAGCATCCTCATCCCCGCGGACGCGGCCTTCGAAACCCGCGGCGAGCGCGAACTGGTCATCCGCCACGAAGGACGCGAGGCCACGCACGACTCCGAAACAGGCTGGCGAATCCGCGAGCAGGAGGATGGAACACGCCTCGCGTTCGGGAAGCACACCGTCAACGCCTTCTTCGAAAAGGGCAATCTCGTCCAGCAGACGACGACCGCCAGTTTCATCGCGGTGATGGCCGTCGGCATGACCGGCATCATCATCCTCGCCGGCATCGACATCTCCATCGGCTCGATCTACGCCCTCGCGGCCATGCTCACCGCGATGACCCTCTCTTCGCTCTGTGCCGAGCCCACCTCCGCCTGGCACAGCGGCCTGCTCGCCGTTCCGCTGGTGATCGCCGTCGCGTGCTCGGTCGGGGCCGCGGCCGGCTTCGTCAACGGATCCCTCAGCGTCGGCTTGCGCGTGCACCCCTTCGTCATCACGCTCGGCACGATGGCCGTCTTTCGCGGCATCGTGTTCGTCCTCAGCCGCGGCCAGACCGTCAGCGGTCTTCCTGACTGCCTTCAGCAGGGCTTCTTCAAACTCGAGTGGGCGGGCGTCTACCCTGTCCCCACGGTGTTCATGCTGCTCACCGCCGGCGCGGGCATGTTCGTGCTGGCACGGACCGTCTTCGGCCGCCGCGTCTATGCGATCGGCGGCAACGAAACCGCCGCCAAGTACGCCGGCATCCCTGTCGGCCGCGTGAAGGTCATGGTGTACACCATCGCCGGTGCGCTCGCGGGTGTCTCCGCCGCGATGTACATCGGCTACTTCGGCGCTGCGGAGAGCAACGCCGGTTCGGGGTACGAACTGAAAGTCATCGCCGCGGCGGTCATCGGCGGCGCATCCCTCTCCGGCGGGCGGGGCTCCGCGATCGGCGCGGTGCTTGGTGCGATCCTCGTCCAACTCATCGACAACGGGATGATCATCCTCAAGATCGACCAGAGTTACAACCAGATCGTCATGGGCTCGGCGATCATCCTCGCCGTCGCGGTCGACCAGGCCAAACTCCGTCTGAGCGGCAAGTAAATCCCTCCAGCCCGGATCAATGCCACGCGTGCGCGCCCAGTCCGGGCGCGTCGTCGGATTCCACACACCCGCCATGCGGCCCACACCGCGCCGTCGCATCCGGTACGCTGACCGCTCCACCGGTCGCACGCCGAAGCGAGATTGCCATGAAGGTGCTGCTTCAAGAGATCCGTCGCAACCCGCTGCTCTGGCTGCTGGCCTTTGTGCCCGTCCTGTTCGCGGCAAAGTACCTCGCGCCCGACGCGCACACGCTCCTCTTCGTGCTCTCCATCCTGGCGATCGTGCCGCTCGCGGCGCTGCTGAGCCACGCCACCGAGTCCGTCGCGGCGCGGACCGGAGACTCGGTCGGCGGCCTGCTCAACGCCACGCTCGGGAACCTCACCGAACTGGTGATCGCGCTCGCCGCGCTGCGTGCCGGTGAGTACCTGCTGGTGAAGGCCTCGATCGCCGGCGCGATCGTGGCCAATACGCTGTTCATGCTCGGGGCGTCTTTTCTGCTCGGCGGGCTCAAGCATCACGTGCAGGAATACAACCGCGTCAATGCCCGTGTGCAGGCGGGCCTCCTGTTTCTGGCCACAGTCGCCATGCTGGTTCCCTCGTTCGTCGCGCAGACCGGCAGCGAGGGCACACCGGCCTTCATGGGCAAACTGAGCGTCGGCCTGTCGTTGATTCTCATCGCCACCTATGCGCTGGGCATGCTGTTCTCGCTCGGAACTCACAAGGAACTGTTCGCCGCGGCGGCGCACGCCGAAGACCACGAGGCCCCCTGGCCCATCGGTCTGGCGCTTGCAACACTGGCGGGCGTGACCGTGCTGGTCGCGCTGGTGAGCGAGGTGTTCGTCGAATCCGTGCAGAAAGCGGCCGAGTCCTTCGGAATGTCGCCCGCGTTCGTGGGGTTCGTGGTCGTGGCGCTGGTGGGCGGAGCCGCGGAGATGGCCTCCGCATTCTCCGGCGCCCGCAAAGATCGGCTGGACCTGAGCGTGGGCATCTCGCTGGGCAGCGCGTCGCAGATCGCCCTGTTCGTCGCCCCGGTGCTGGTGCTGGTCAGTTATGTCCTCGGGCCCGCGCCGATGGACCTGCTGCTCTGGCCCGGCGCGATAGTGATGATGCTCATCGCAACGCTCGCCGCCTCGCTCGTGACCAACAGCGGACGCTCGGCGTGGTTCGTCGGCGTCCTGCTGCTCATGGTCTATCTGGTCTTCGCCACGTCGCTCTACGTGCTGCCGCCCCGCCCGCTGTAGCAGCCGCGCCGCGGGTGCTCGCCTGCCGCCGCCCGACCATCACACCGGCTCGCACTCGTTGATCCGGTCGATCAGGATCCGGATCAGTCCGAACTTGTACCGCGTGTGCGGGAACACCAGCCGCGGCAGGTCGCGGTGGTCATCCTCCTCCGCCAGCGCCTCGCGCAGCATCATGACCGGCCTGCCGCCCGTCGCGCCGTTCGGCGCGGGTGAGGGACGGATGAGCACCCTGAACTCATCGGTCAGCCGCTCGACATCGCGCTGCGAGATCGGCCGCCGGAGGCGGATCACAAAGTCGTCCCTCACATAGCGCGAGGAGTGATACAGCCGGTAGAACTTGCAAATCACGTCCACCGCTTCCTGAGGTGTGTTGCACAGCCGGTACAGCGACACATCCTCCGGGCTGATCCACCCGCGATTGAGCAGCAGTTGCCGCATCGAGTGGTTCCACTCCTGCCAGTACGTCTGTCCCTCGCCCTCGCAGAGCACGATGGGGATCATCGAACTCTTCCCCGTCTGGATGAGCGTGAGCGCCTCAAACGCCTCGTCCATCGTGCCGAAACCGCCCGGGAACAGCGCCACCGCCTCGGACTGGCTCAGGAACATCAGTTTGCGCGTGAAGAAGTACCGGAAGTGGATCAGTTTTTCGTCGCCGGCGATCACGTCGTTGGCCGTCGTCTCAAACGGCAGCCGGATCGCCACCCCGAAACTCGCCTCGCGCCCCGGCCCCTCGTGCCCCGCCTTCATGATCCCGTCCCCGGCCCCGGTGATCACCATCCACTTCTTCTCGGCCATCAGCCTGCCGAACTCCCGCGCTGCGACATAGTCGGGGTGCCCCGCCGGGGTCCGCGCCGAGCCGAAGATCGACACCTTGTGCGGCTCGGAATACTGCCCGAACACGCGGTACGCGTACCGCAACTCCTTGATCGTCGTGGTAATGAGTTTGAGTTCGCCGGTGTCGCGGCCGTCGGGAATGAGTTTCAGCCCGGTGGTCAGCAGGTCGCGCACCAGCCTGGCCTCAAACGAGCCCGGCTTCCCGCCCACCGCCGCGATCAACTCGTCGAGTTTGCCCGTGATCGCCGGATCATCCGCGCGCTGAGCGCGGGGCGGCTCCGGCGGCACGCCCTCCGGCGGAGGAACGAAGATCCCCGTGGGCTGGTTGAGTTCGACGCGATTGTGCTCTGGCATGGAACGGGAGGGTAGGGGCGACCGGCCCGCCGCACAGACTCAGCCATCCACGCCCGTCGGCCTGTCGGGCATGGTCGTGGGCGGAAGCGGCGCCTCGGCCCGCAGACTTCGGCCGACTCGGTCCTTTTCCCTCCGGGCCGACGAATCGCTCCCGATCGACCCCGGCTGGTCGCGCCCCGGATTGATCAGCGTGTCGAGGATGCCGCGGGCGGTGGTCAGCGTCTCGGATCGAATGTCCGGATTGGCGACCGTCCCGCGCACCCGCGTGGTCACGACCTCGTCGCGCAGCGCCTCGTAGACGTCGGACAGGACCGGGATCCGCTTGTTCGAGCGGCTGTTGAACCGCATGTCGAGCGCCAGATCGGGCAGCGTCACCGTGCCGTCGCCCATCAGCGACACCGAATCCGACAGCACCGCGATGCTCTCGAAGTGCGCGGTCTGGCCGCGAAGATTGAACTCCGCCTGCATGTACCGGAAACTGTCGTCGCTGGGCAGCAGGAGGTTGCTCATCTGCACCAGCGAGAACACGACGGGCAGCCGCAGAACGTCGCCGTTGGCGACCCGGATCGCCCCGCGCCCCAGCCGCGACGCCGCATCGCCCGTCCGCCCCGTCAGCGTCACCCAGACATCCGCCTGCCCGCGGGTGCGGTCGAGCGGAACGGCGGCAGGTTCGTGCGGCGTCTCGGGCTCCTCCGCCGCCGCTGCCGCGCCCGGGCGGGCCGGCGCAGCGACCTCGGGTGCCCCGCCCAACTCATCCAGCAGCGGCGCAAACATCACTCCGGCGGCGAGCACATCGGCCGCGAACTCCCTGCCCTTCACCCCTTCCCGCTCGGGCCCGACGCGAGCGCTTCCCCAGATCCGCCCGCCGTGGCAATCCGCCGCAAAGTACGGGAGCACCAGGCCGCCTTCGCCCCCGGCAGGTTCCGATGCCACCATCGCCCGCGCGTGGCCCATGACCAGGCCCAGGACCGTCAGTTCCTGCAGTTCGAGTTCGAACGCGACCGCGGGGCTCTCTCCCGGCGAAGTGGCGACCGACATCATCACTTCGCCGTCGCAGTCCTTCAGCGATACGCCCAGATCCGCCCCCGCCTTTGCGAACCGCATCTTCCCGCCGAATCGAACGCTCGCGCCTGCCTCTTCGCCCGCCTCCGCACTGCCGTCGGGAATCACGGCCGTCAGCGTCGCCGACGGCATCGAGAAGCCGCCCTGGATCGTCAGCCCGGCCGCGCTGACCGCCGCCGCGGCGTCCCGCGGCAGCAAGGCAAGCAGATCCTCGCTCAGCCGCTGACCCTCCAGCGAGACTTCGGTCTCAAGCCTCAACCCGTCGCCCGGAACAAATGACCATGTGCCCTGCGCATCCGCCTTCCACGTCGAGGCCTCGCACCCAAGGTCCTCCACGCGACCGTCGACACGCCGGCGCGCCGGATGCGAGTCGTCGCGGCTCGTCTGAAAACTCACGTGCCCCACCATGCGCGGGAGTTCGCGCCGCACGTCTCCGCGAACAAACGAGATGTCCCGGGGGCCGAGCGATCCCGACACCCGCACCGGATCTCCGGCGAGTTCAAGGTGCGAGTCAAACCCGCCCGAGACCTCCAGCCCCTGCCAACCCTTCATGCTCGACTCGCTCAACACCGCGCCGAGCAGATCGGTGACCAGCGGCGTTTCGAACCGGCCGTCCAGCAGGCGAACCGAGAGACCCGCATCCGCGATCGAGTCCTCCAGCGGCAGCGACGCATCCGCATCCGGATTGAACGACAGCCCGCCCTCGAGGCCGATCGTCCCGGAACGCACGCCGCCATACTCCAGCCCCGCCGTGAAGCCGCTGAATGCGATCGACGTTCGCCGCCGCGGATCCGCATCATCCCGGCTCATGAAGACCGCCGTTCCCACCGTGTCGGCCAGGCACAACCGCCCGTCCATTGCATTGAAACTCACTTCGTCCAGGCGCTTGAACAATGCATGCACCATCGGGCGGCTCGCACCCGCCGGCAGGTCGATCCGGATCGCCGTGTCAACCCGGCCGGTGGGCGACCGCTTGGCGCACACCGCGGCCAGCGAGTCCGCGATCTCCGGGCTGAACACCGCCAGCAGGCTCGGCAGCGGCGCACCCAGGCTTAACCCTGTCGCGTCCACGTTGACGCCGATCGCCCCGACCGGCGCCGGTCCCGGCGGGCCTGTCTCCGGATTCGGCCCGGGCCGGAGAATCTGGGCATCGAGCCCCACAGTGAACTCGCCGCACGACGCCACGGTGGCGCCCGCCGCGGCGGGGCCATGCTGCGGATCCTCCGTCACCAGCCGGCCCCTGAGTTCTTCGACGCGGACCGACCGCGGCGTCACAAGCACTTTGCCCGACGCTTCGGCGACGACGAGCCTGGGCTGGGGTGCCGCGGTCTCCCTTTCCATCAGCGGCCGGGCCTCGATGTCCCGAAGGCTCACGGCCACGTCATAGTCGATATCGTCCTCACCGTCGGGCGCCTCGCGGATGAGCGCAGTGCAGTCGACGTTCCCGTGGACATCCAGTCGTCGGAGGATCGCCTTGGCCGAGACTGCGCCCCGGTCCGCCGGTCCGCTCTCCTCCGGCACGGCGTGGATGAGCATCGCATCGACGGGAACATCGAACGCCCGGATATCCAGCCGCGGCTTAAGAACGTTGTCCTCACCCTCCTTCAGTCTGACCGACGCCGACATCTCCGCGCGTCCGCCCCGCAGCCCCGTGAACGTCCCTCGCGTCAGGTTTCCATCCTCTTCGCCGATGCGGATCTCCACATCGCGCGCCACGATCGGATACGGGAACGGCTGAGGCACCACGCCCGCCTCCTTCAGCCGCACCACAACATCCGTGCGCCACTGCACGTCGGCGCCGAACGGGCGGACCACGGTCACGTCGATCTCGCACTTGCCCCCCAGCGCGAATCGCGGCGGCCCGTCCGCATCGTCCGGCGCATCCCCGGGACGGATCAGCCCCGCCGCCAGCAACTCCGCGTAGCGTTCCTCGTTGAAGAGCACCTCGAGCAGTTGCTTCCGCGACCCCGGCATCGCCGCCCGCAGGTGCTCATCCACCGGAACATCGGACACGTGCACCGAGACGTCGATCCGCGCGTCGTCCGTCATCGGCGCGGCCTGCGCACTCGCTCGCAGTTTCGCGCCCGTCGCTCCTTCCCCCGTGATGTCCAGCAGGTTCAGGTGGTTCTCGTCAAAGGTCGCCCGCACCTGCATGTTGGTGAATCGATACGGGAACAGGTGGAACGCCGCGGTCCCGTTGCGGACCGTGACGCGGCCGTCGGTCACGATCACCGGGCTCACCTTCCCATCCACCGGCGGCCCGCGTGCGATCATGACCCGCGCATCCACCTCGCCCGTCGGCCCGGAGAAGAACACAAAGAACTCCCGCGCTGTCGGCGGGATATACGGCAGAAACCCCGGGTTCCGCGCCAGCGTCAGGCCCTCGCCCCAGATCTCGCACCGCAGCGGCGCATCCAGCCCCGCGCCTTCCGTCCGGAACTTCACGTGCACCGGCTTGGTCTGGTCCTCGAACACGCCCTCCAGTTCCGCGCTCAGCCCGTCCGACGCGAGCGTGAACACCCCGTTCACGCCGCGCAGCGAGAGATCGTCCGCCGTCGCCTCAGACTCATCCGGAACCGGGATGTCCATCGCCACGTTCTGCGGCCACACCGACAGGCGAACGCCCCCGGCACGGTCATACGTAAACACCGTCTCGCGGATCCGCCCCTGGATCCTCAATCGCCGCCACGTCTCCCGATAGGCCGTCGGGACCGATTCCGGCGGCCACGCCTCCAGCGGAACATTCAACAACCGCAGCGACGCCTCGGCCCGCTGCAGGTCGATCCGGCCGTCCAGGATCATCCCCCGCGGCAGCGACGCCTCTCCTTCCAGCGGCGGCGGCGGCAATCGCCCGATCTCCTGCATCCGGATCCGGTACGACCCGTCCGCGCTCCGCGAAAACGCACCGGCCACATGGATCGTGTTCAGGATCTCGAATCGCGACTGCCTCGTCGAGTGCTCCGCGAACTCAATCCTCCCATCCTTCACATTGACGGTCGGAATGGTCGGCAGCGCGCTCACCGAGCCGACCGCCGCACCGCCCCCGCCTGCACCACTCCCATCGCCTGTCACCGCGAGGCCCGCGATGTTCAACGCACCGTCTTCCAGCGACTGGCTCAGCCGGAAGACCGGATCCGTAAGCCGGATCCCCGTCGGCTTCACCGCCGAAAACCCCGACCACGACAGCGCCGCCGCCCAACTCAGGTCGATCTCCGCTCGCTGCGCCGACAGCAGTTCCGCCTCCGGGCCCGGCAGCCCCGGAACTTTCAGACTGAGTTTCCGGATCTCCACGCGCCCGTCAAAGTCGATCCGCGCGCCGCCGATCGAAACCTCGCACCCCGTCGCCGCGGCGATCTGCTTCTTCACCAGCGAGCCCACCATCGGCGAGTTCGCGGCCAGCAGCGAGACCAGAATGAGCACCAGCGGCACGCCGACCAGCACACGCACACACCAGCGAGCAATCCGACGCTTCCGACCCCGGACCCGCCCACCCGACTTCTGATCCTGACCATGCTTCGCACCGACCGAACCCGACGGGACGGTTGGCTCTGGCGGAACTGGGGGAAGGTAATCGCCCATCGCGGCGGCTGATCGTAGTTCCGCCGATCAACCGACCCCAAAGACGCGGCGGCGGCACCCAAAGAGCGCCGCAGCCACGACTTCCAACCCACGGCCGATCCCCCCGGGGGTGAGGGGGGGCATCGCAGCGCTCGCGCCCTCGTTCCCAAGAACCACGCCCGGCTCCCCCTCCCGCCCGGGAACGATGAATCGGCGTGCGTATGCACACCAAGACGACCGGCCGCCAACTGCTCAACGCTCGCGACCCAAACTCAATTGCACGACATGAACTTTCTCCAAACATCGCCCGAAGCGCCCTATGCTGCCGTCGTGGCCAAGTCCCGCGAAGTCTTCGTCTGCCGGACCTGCGGCGCGGTGCAATCGCGCTGGATGGGCAAGTGCCCCGACTGCGGCGCGTGGGACTCCCTCGAGAGCGAGCGGATCGAAAAGGGTGCGAACACCGACCCGCAGCGCGGCGTCGTCGAGGCCTGGCGCGCCAGCGGCGCTGATGTCACCGAACTGATGGTCGAAGCCAAGGGCGGCGCGGCGGTTGCCGCGCCCGCCGCGGTTCCCATCGCCCACGCCACCGGCGACGATGCACCCTCGCGCCGACTCATCACCGGCATCGGTGAACTCGACCGCGTCCTCGGCGGCGGCCTCGTGCCCGGCAGCGTCGTCCTCATCGGCGGTGACCCCGGCATCGGCAAGAGCACGCTGATGCTCCAGGCCGCGGGGCTGATGGGAGGGGGAGCGAACCGGGCTCCGGGTTCCGGGTCTCGGGTCTCGGGGGAACCTGCTCAGTTGTCTTCCTCGTCGCGGAGCCCGGAAACCGAATCCCGGAACCCGCCTTCCCCATCCAGCATCCCACATCCAACATCCGCCATCTCGCGCATCCTCTACGTCTCCTCCGAAGAGTCCGCCGAGCAGGTCCGCATGCGCGCTGCACGCCTCGGCGCAGCCGCCGCGCCCGATCTCTTCGTTCTCGCCGACACCAACCTCGCCCGCATCGTCGAGCAGACCCGCAAGGTCGCGCCCTCGGTCCTTGTCATCGACTCCGTTCAGATGATCTACAAGGCCGATCTCGATGCCGCGCCAGGCTCCGTCGCCCAACTCCGCCGCTGCGCGGCCGAACTCGTCTACCTCGCCAAACTCAGCGGCATCGCCGTCGTCCTCGTCGGCCACGTCACCAAGGAAGGCCGCCTCGCCGGCCCGCGCCTCCTCGAACACCTCGTCGACGCCGTCCTCTACTTCGAGGGCGATCGCTACCACGCCCACCGCATCCTCCGCGGCGTCAAAAACCGCTTCGGCACCACGCTGGAGATCGGCATCTTCGAGATGACCGGCGCCGGCCTGAAGGAAGTCCCCGGCGGTCTCGGCGTCGGCGTGCTCGACGGCGATTCGACCGCGCGCGAAGCGAAGGTCGGCGCCGTCGTCTGCCCCGTCATGACCGGCACGCGCTGCGTGCTCGTCGAACTCCAGGCCCTCACCGCCACCGGCTTCATCGGCGCGGCCAAGCGCAAGAGCAGCGGCCTCGATTCCAACCGCCTCGCCATGCTCATCGCCGTCCTCGAGCAGCACGCCGGCCTGCGCCTGGCCGACCGCGACGTCTTTGCCAGCAGTGTCGGCGGACTCCGCATCGCCGAGCCCGCGGCGGATCTCCCGCTCCTTCTCGCCATCGCCGGCGCACACCACAAGCGCGCCATCGCCACCGAGACCGCCGCGGTCGGCGAAGTCGGCCTCGGCGGCGAGGTCCGCTCCGTCACCCAACTCGAGCAGCGCCTCCGCGAGGCGGGCCGCCTCGGCTTCTCCCGCGTCCTCATCCCCGCCTCCCAGAAGGCTGTCAAGGCCAAGGGCGTGCAGACGGTGCCCGTGAAATCGATCTCGCAGGCTCTCGAAGAACTGGGGTAGCCATGCTCTGCACCGACGACCGCGGCAAGCGCGTCAGACTCATCCCCCAGCGGCAACTCGGCATCCTGCCCGGCATCCCCAGCCCGATCCCGATGAAGGGCCGCGAGCGCATCTTCGGCGAGATGCAGGAGTTTCAGTTCTCGCGCTCGGTCATTCTCCCCTCTGTGCTCGCGCTCGTGGTCATCGTCCTCATCGGCATCGCCTGGTCGAAACTCGCGCCCTCCATCCTCGCCCCGCTCAAACTCCCGCCGATCTGGCAGGGGATCTTCATGGGCAGTTGGCCCTTCCTCGCCATGCCGCCCTTCATCTGGATCCTCACCCGCGCCAATCGCCAGCGAATCGCCCGCGTTGTCACCCGGCACGGCTTCTGCCCCTCCTGCGGCTACGACCTTGCCAGCATCCCCGTTGCCGACGACGGCTGCACCGTCTGCTCCGAGTGTGGCAGCGCCTGGCGGGTCGGGACCGCCTCGGTGCCCGGCACGCCCGCGTGAAAGCCCCGCGTGTGAATCTGGGCGAACCTTGTCATCTGCCCGCTTCACCTCTCTCGCCGTTCCGGCGAGATTCCCACGCCCGGCATGGTTCCGACGCGCAGCTGTGGCACCCTTTGCGCTGAGGCAAAGGTCCCACAATGAAGATCCGCATCCCCCTTCGCTCCACCGCGATCTGTGTTGGCATGTTCTCCGTCGGGCTCATCGGCCTCGCGGGCTGCTCGTCTCCTGTCGACCGCCGCGCCGACGCATGGGGCGGCGAAGGACCACACACCGCCGCCCGCAAACCCATCGCCTCTCAGGCCGGCTCGTGGGAATCCGTCTTCCTCACGCCCGGCGTGAACGCCCGCCTCGCCGATGCGGGTGAAGGCCCCGAGTACGCACGCCTCGACAGCACGCTCAACCCCCGCGCCAACCAGCCGCTCACCGCGATCGACTCCTGGCCCGAGGCGCCCCGTGCCGACCTCGCCCGCGGCCGCAGTATCCGTGTGCGCGACAACCAGAACACCTTCATCTACTACTTCCCCGCAGGCAACGGCCGCGCCGGCTCGGGCGGCACGTCCTCAGACCGCCCCGGCTGGTGGTACTGATTCCGGCATAAGCGGTCGAACGCTGGGGCACCCGAGAGCGCAGAGTCACGCAGAGATTGACCCCGAGGCCCGCGGACGCGCACCCCTGCAGTCTTCCGGCAGCCCGATCTCTGCTCCGGCCGCATCACGTCTTCACTCTGCGATTCTCCGCGCTCTCGGCGACCTCTGCGTTCCTTCCGGCGTTCATCGCCCGGCACACATACCGTCCCCCGTGCGCTTCACCTTCCTCGGCACCGGCACCAGCGCGGGCGTTCCCCTCATCGCCTGCTCCTGCGCGGTCTGCACATCGCCGGACCCGCGCGACAAGCGCCTCCGCACCGGCGCGTGCATCCAGTTCACCGACCCCTCCGGCCAGGATCGCACGATCCTGATCGACACCACGCCCGACCTGCGCCAGCAGGCTCTTCGCGCCGGCCTCACGCGCTGCGACGCGGTCCTCTACACCCACAACCACGTCGATCACACCTTCGGCCTCGATGAGGTCCGCCGCTTCAACGCCGCGCAGAAGGCCCCCATCGACATCTACGCCGAGGCCCACACCCTCAACCACCTCCGCCGCGTCTACCAGCACATCTTCGAGGCGGCGCACAACGTCAACCAGTCCTTCGTCGCGACGCTCATCGCCCACGAACTCAACCCCGACAAGCCCCTCGATCTCTTCGGCGTCCGCTTCACACCCATCCGCCTGCTGCACGGCCGACTGCCCGTCCTCGGTTTCCGCATCGAGCCTGTTTCTGGTGGGGCAGGCGTCCCGCCTGCCGTCATCAGCAACGCTCAGGACTCCGCACCCGGACCCTCAGGACCTTTCCCCCTGGCTTACTGCACCGATGTCTCCGCCATCCCGCCCGAATCCTGGCGCCTCCTCCGCGGCGTCAAAACCCTGGTCCTCGACGCCCTCCGCCCGCGCCACCACCCCACCCACTTCACGCTCGACCAGGCCATCAACGCCGCCGAGCGCATCGGTGCGGAGCAAACCTATTTCATTCATATGTCCCACGATCTCGCGCATGAAGCCACCAACGCCGAGTTGCCCGATGGCATGCAACTCGCGCACGATGGGCTCGTGCTGGAATGAACAGGGGCTTCCTTCGCGCGGATCTGCCGACCCACGGCGGATATGGAACCCGAGCCCCGGAACCCACTCCCACCTTCCCGCTCTCTTTCTGCGTCCTCCGCGTCTCCGCGGTGAACGCCGCATCTTCACGCCCGGTACGCGTCCGCTACCTTCTTCAGCGCGGCCTCAACCGTCTTGAAGTGCTCCTCGGTCAAGCCGTGGTGCATCGGCAGCGCGAACACCTGCTGACAGAGTCTCTCCGCAACCGGGCAACTCGCCCCGCCGTCCTTCACGAACTTGCTGAACGCCGGCTGCCGCGTCAGCGGCCGCGGGTAGTGCACCGCCGTCGGCACGCCCTCGGCCTTCAGCGCATCGCAGAACTGGTCGCGCGTGCACGCAAACTTCGCCGGGTCCATCCGCGCGATGTACAGGTGGAACGCGCTCGTCGCGCCCGGTGTCGTCTTCGGCGTGATCAACCCCGGGATGCCGGAGATGATTTTGTCGTACCGCGTCGCGGCCTCCTGCCGCTTCTTCGTCTCGGCCTCCAGCCGATCAAGCCTTGAGCACCCGATCGCGCCGGTGATGTCGTTCATCCGGTAGTTGTACCCCACCTGCTCGTGCAGGTACTTGTCCGTCTCGCCGTGGCTGCGCAGCAGTTTGATCTGCCGCGCCAGCGCATCGTCGTTGCAGGTGATCATCCCGCCCTCGCCCGTCGCCAGATTCTTCGTCGCGTAGAACGAGTACGTCACCGCATCGCCGAACGCGCCGATCCCCTTGCCCTTGTACGTCGCCAGGTGCGCCTGCGCGGCGTCGTAAATCACTTTCAGCTTGTGCTTGCCAGCGAATGCCTGAACCGCGTCGATATCCACCGGGCAGCCATACAGGTGCGTCGCCGCGATCGCCCGCGTCTTCGGTGTGATCTTCTTCGCCGCGTCCGCCATGTCGATCTGCATCGTGTCGGGCAGCGCATCGACGAAGATCGGGTTCCCGCCCCGAGCCACCACCATCGACACTGTCGCGATGTACGTCCACCCCGGCACCAGCACATCATCCCCGCGCTCAAACAGCGGCTCATAGGCCAACTGCAGCGCGCACGTCCCGTTGGCGCACGTCATCGCGTGCTTCGCGCCGCTCATCTGCGCCATCCGCTGCTCGAGTTCCTCGCACTTCTTCCACGCCCGCAGCATCCCCGACTTCAGCACCGCCACCGCGGCATCGATGTCCTTCTCCGCCAGCGCCGTCTGCATGAAGGGCACCGCGGTCTTCGAGACCGGCGTCCCGCCGTTGATCGCAAGATTCGGGTTCGCAGGCAAGGACTTCGCGGGGGTGGTGGCGGCGGGGGCAACGGCTGTGGCCATCAGGGACTCCTTTGGAGCCCGGATAATAGCGCGACACCCGATTCACTCCCCCTGTCCGAACGCGTACCGCACGCCGGGACTCGGCGCCCAACTCACTTCGTCGCGGCCGCCTTCGCCTCCCCATTCCGCAGCCTCGCTTCCCGCGGCAGCATCTCCACCAGGTCGCTCGCCGCCACCATCGCCCGGGTGCACAACTTGTCGATCAGCGAGCGATAGAACCCGTAGATCGTCAGACACGGCACCGCCAGCAGCAGGCCCAGCAGCGTGTGAAAGAGCGCCTTGGAGATGCCCAGCGACAGGTTCGCCGGCGACGCCTGCCCGCCCGACTGCCCCAGCGCCGCGAACGCGATGATCATGCCCCACACCGTCCCCGCAAGGCCCAGCAGCGGCCCAAGGTTCCCGATCACGTTCAGCGGCTCGACCTTGCGGAACCACCGCGCCGATTCCTCGCTCGCCGCGAGTTCCGCGGCCTCCCGCACCGAGTCCTTGTCATCCGTCGGCACGACGAGGCCGGCGCGGACGACCTTGCTCACCAGCGCATCATCCTCTTCGACGAACGCGCGCAGGTCGTTCCACCGTCCCGCCTTGCACAGCCCCGTGATGATCTGCACCGGCTCATCGGGCGCGATGTTGCTCTTCCGCACCTCGATCATGCAGATGATGATGATCGTCCACCCCGCCAGCGACCCCACCACCAGCAGCACCGTGAACAGGTCGAACGACTGGCTGAACAGTTCCCACAGCGAGACCCGCCCGCCCTCGCCCGCGCCCCCGTTCGCCGCGGGCGCGCCGGTCCCCTGCGCCATCGCCGCGCCGGCAAACACCAGCATCAGCGTGCACGCCACGGCCAGCAGCACGGTGAACCGCATCAGCATCGCCCGGCGAAGAGACGTTCGTGTCAGTCGTGGTGTCATTGGGCCCATTGTAGTGTTTCGCGGTATCTCGCGCGCCGCACGCTCCGCCATTGCCCCCATCACCCCGTCCCTCAATCCAAAATCCACAATCCGCAATCCAGAATCGCCCTCGCCCTCACTCCTCCCCCACATCCTCGGGCTTGATCTCGCGGCTGATTGTGTACGTCCCGGTCATCCACTTCCCCAGGTCCGCCATCCGCGCTTTCTCATCGATGAACGGAAACGTCGGCGAGTCCGGAGGCACCGGCTTGCCCGTCGTCGGACACCGCGCCCATCCCTCCGGCACGCGCCCCTTTGCGCCCCACGCCGCCGCGAACCGGTCCCACTCCGGCCGCGATGCCCACGAATCCGGCACGTCGATCACCAGCATCCGCTCGCCGCGCCCCTCCGCCTCCGCTTCCAGATGCGCCCGCCCCGTGCTTCCGTCACCGGTCGCCGCGCCGGAGTCTCCGCTCTCGATCCGCACCCGCGCAAGCGCCGGTTCCGCATCAAGCCCGGCGCCAAGCCTCGATGCCCACTCGATCACCACCACCGCGCTCCCATCCACCACGCGATCCCACCCGATGCTCTCCAACTCCTCTGCGCCGCCGCGCAGCCGGTACGCATCCACGTGCCGCAACGCCGCCGCGCCGCTGCCCGCCTCACGCCCCTCGTACTCGTTGACGAAGACAAACGTCGGGCTGCTCACCTGCGCCGGATCGAGCCCCATTCCCTCGCACACGCCGCGCACAAACCGCGTCTTCCCCGCGCCCAGTTCCCCCTCGAGCGCCACCACATCGCCCGCGCGCAGCAGCCTCCCCAGCGCCCGCCCGAGCGCGATCGTCCCCGCCTCGTTGATGCTCACCGCGCGCAGTTCCACGCTCAATGCTCCCACCCCTGCCGGCTCACGTCGAACCGCTTGCCGCAGGCATCGATCGCAACGCTGCTCCCCGCAGGGCCCGTCACCACGCGCCCGATGCGCGTCAGCTGCGTGCCTGTCGGTGCAACTTCCGGCAACCGTGCTCCCGCGCCGGTAACAAACAACAACTCGTAATCCTCCCCATCCCCGATCGCCCGCAGCGCATCCTCCACACCTTCGTGCCGCGGCACGTTCTCCAACTCAATCTCGATCCCCACGCCCGAGGCGGCCGCGACCCGCGCCGCATCCAGCCCCACACCATCCGACACATCGATCATCGCATGCAGGTCTGCACCAAGCGCATCGCACAGCCACAGCCCTTCCTTCACCCGCGGCACGAACTCCAGGTGCCGCCCGCTCTCCAGCGACCCGCCGATCCTCCCCGTCACCCACACCTCATCGCCCGCCCTCGCGCCGCTCCGCAGAACCGGACCGCGCTTGGCGTGCGGCGAACCTCCGACCGTGCACGTGATCACCAATCCACCTTCCCAAGACGCGACATCTCCCCCCACCAGCGGCGCACCAAACTCGCGCCCCCACTTCGCCATCGCATCAAACAACGCATCCCCCTGCTCATACCCCCGCGGGAGCAATCCTGTCGCCAGCCCCCACCGCGGCGTCCCTCCCATCGCCGCGATGTCCGACACGCTCCGCGCCACCGCCTTCCGCGCGATCAACTCCACCGGCGTCCCCGCCGCAAAGTGCCGACCCGCCACCACCTGGTCCACCGTCAACAGGATCTCCCCCTCCGCCCGCACCACCGCACAGTCGTCGCCCGGTCCGATCACCACCCCGGGGAATCGCCCGGCCAGGTCCGCGGACCGCTTCGCTATGTGCGATAACCACTCCGTTTCCCGCATGACCAAGCGTAGTTCCGGGCCGGAGCAAGGGGTTCCCGCCCCGTTCCGCACGCGTCAACCCCGCGGGCGCTGCACCTGTACGATTTGTGCATGAACACCCTCCGCTCCGCCCTTCCGACCTTGCTCGTGCTCGCGGCGACGGTCGCCCACGCCCAGCCCCCCACCACGCCCGCCAAGCCCGCCACCCCCGCCACGCCCACGCAGCCCGATGCTCCAGCCACGCCGCCGCCGGTACAGGCCCTCGCGCCGGTCCCCCGGGCGCCCATCCCGCCCGCGACGGTCCGCAACGTCCCATACGGCACGTTCAAGGCCGAACTGCCCATGATCCAGCGGAACGTGATCGTCGGCGTCCGTGGGCGGATGGGCGGCATGGCGATGGACATCCAGGCCAATGTCCTCTTCGCCGCCGCCACGGCTTCCAACGCCATCGTCGTGCACAATGTCGCCGACAGCAAGTCGCTGCAGTACCTCAGCGACCAGCCCGGTCCCACCGCGCTGGTCTTCCTCCAGGCCAGTCGCCTGCTGGTCGCCTCCTGCGCCACCGACAGCACCTGTCGCGTGTTCAAGGTCAACGACTCCAGCCAGATCGGCCTCGAACGCACCATCAACTTCTCCGGCGAGACGGGCCCGCTTGTCGCCGACCCGGCGTCGGGCCTCTGCTGGGTGGGTCACGGCGTCTTTGTGTCCGGCTTCAATCCCGCGGACGGTTCGAAGAAGGCCGAGGTCTCGCTCGAGGGCATCGGCCGGCCCGTGGACTTCGCCGCCGAGCGGTCCACGCCGCGCCTGTTCACCATCACCACGCCGGCCAGCGACGTCGTCGTGATCGACCGGGACAAGGCCGGCGCCCAGGGGGCCGTCGCGGCCCGCTGGAAACTGTCCGAGCGCACCCCGACCGCGCTCGCCCTCGATGAAGCCAACCGTCGGCTCTTCGTCGCCACGAAGAACCCCGCGAAACTGATCGTGCTCGACTCGGCCGACGGCCGCGAGGTTGCCAAGTTCGACGCCTCGGAGGAGCCGGGCAGCCTGTCCTACGACCCCTTCGCCCGCAAGGTCTATCTCGCCGCCAACTCGGGCCACGTCCGCGTCTACGCCCAGATCACGCCCGACGTCTACCAGGTGCTCACCACCGACATCACCGCCCCCGGCTCTCGCACCTCGCTCCTCGTGCCCGAGCACCGCCGCCTGATCGTCGTCGCGCCGAATCTCGGCGACGAAGAGGCCTCCCGTCTGTTCATCTACCAGATCGGCCCATGACCGCCGCCGAAACGCCCCGCGGCGCCCCCGCCGCGGCCGACTCCATCACCATCTTCCCCGCGGCCCATCCATCGGCCCGCGTGTCCGTGCAGCCCGCGCAGCACGCCGGGCCCGAAACCCAGGCCCGCGTCGCCCGTGTGTGGCAGGACCTCCGCGCCGCCAACGACCGCCTCTACGACGGCCCCATCCTCCGCTCGGTCTCGCTCGACGCTGAACGCGCCGAGGTGCTCTGCCGGCGCGACACCTTCCGCTCGCTCGCAACCTCCGCACGCCTCGGCCTCGGAGTACGGCAACTCGGCGTCAGCGGCGTCATCATCGCCAAGGACACCGCCGGCATCGAGCACCTCCTCCTGGGCCGGCGCGCAGCCGACACCCGGATCTACCCGGGCCTGTGGGAGTTCGCGCCCTCCGGCGGCGTGAAGCCTCCCCCGCCCAATGTCGACAGCCTGTCCCTGCTCGACCTCGCGACGGCGCTCGCCGAGGAAGCCGACGAGGAACTCGGCATGCAACTCGACCCGCGCGACGCGCGCCTGCTGGCGTTTCTCCGCGACGAAACCGCCTGCAGCGACGACGCCATCCTGCGCTTCGACCTCTCCACGCCCGTGAACCCCCGCGCCGGCGTGTGCCCGGCCGCGTCCGAGGCCGCCGGCCGGTGGGAGTATGTCGACTCCGCCTGGGTCGCGCTGTCCGGCCTCCCGAACTTCTCACGCGAACACGCGCACGCGATCGCCCCGCCCACCCTCGCGCTCCTGCGATGGCTCAACTGGGCGGGCTGATGCCGCCCGCGCCGGCACGTCGTGTTCCCCAGGTCGCGCCCCGCGCCTCAGCCCGGCCGCTCCCACCCGCTCTCCGGGTCCTTCTCCAGCGCGCGATACGCCATCGTCGTGCACCGCACACAGATGCAGGCGCCCGTCATCGGGCTCTCCCACTCCGCCTCGTCCCGCTCCTCCAGGCACATCCGGCACTTCTTCCCCGTGTTCTCTGCGCCGCCCTTGAGCGTCTTCAACTCCGTGTACGCCGCGCCCAGGCACTTCATGCACACCAGGCTGCCCTGGTGCCCCTCCACCATCGCGGCCTCCCCGAACTCCGCGTCGCAGAAGTCGCAGTGCGATGAAATCACCGTGCCGTCCGGTCTGGTCTTGTGCATCCCCGCTCCTTACACCGCCACCGGCACACCCACACGCAGCGCCCGCAGCCCCGCTCCGCCGCGGAGCACCGCTTCCCGCGCACACCCGCCCGCCCGCGGCACAAACACCGTCACCCCCGCAGCCAGCGCAATCGGTTCAAAGCCCCCTTCCGCCGCCGCCAGTTCGCCGCGCCCGGCGATCACCATCAGCACGAACCCGAGTTCCTCGCCCGCGCTGCGCTTCGCGGTGCATCGACACGGGAACCCCACTGTCACTTCGTCCCCATCGAGCGGACGCACCTCGTCGATGGTGTAGTGCGCCGTCTGCGCGAGCCGGACACACAACTCGCCCTCCTCCATCGGCCCCGCGCCCGGCAGGCCGGCGACCGTCGGCTGTTCATCCTGGCCGAACGCGCTCGCCAGTCCCGCTTCGAGGTGCAGTTCCCGCCCCTGGCGTCCCCAGTCGTACAGCCTGTAGGTCGTGTCGCTGGGTGTCTGCACTTCCGCAACCAGCACGCCCGCGCCCAGCGCGTGCACGATACCGCTGGGCAGGGTGTAGCAACGCCCCGGCATCGCCTCGAACCGTTCGAGCATCGCGACCACGGAGGAATCGCCCCCCCGCGCCTCGCCGAGCGCACGCGCGAAGTCTGATCTCGTCACCCCCGGCCTGAGCCCGATGTACAGGCTCGCGCCCGGCTCCGCCTCCACCACGTACCACGACTCGGTCTTGAGGTGCGTGCCGCCCGTTCGATCTCGCCGCGCCGCGTCCGGCGACGGATGCACCTGCACCGACAGATTCTCCTCCGCGTCGAGATACTTGATCAACAGCGGGAAACCCGCCCCATCCGCGCCGCAGCCCATGGCCGACAGCGCCTCGCCGACCGTCCGGCCCTTGAGCGGGCCCGTCGCCACCCGCGACCTCTTCGCGCCGCCGCCCGCGCCCGATGCGCTCGTCGCCGCCAGGTCCGCGACTTCCCACGACTCCCCGTATCCCGCGCTATCCCTGGCCAGCGGCTTGCCCAGGCGCGCAAGCCGACGCCCCCCCCAGACCTTCTCCAGGACTTCCGGCACAAACGTCAGTGGATACGGCTTGACCGCGCTCATCTCACGAGCCTCCATGCCCATGCATGAGCGTAGTCGCCGCGCGAACGCCATACCCCTGTCTCATCCCGGGCCCGACGCCGCCGGACCCGGCGCCCGCCTCAGCAGCCTCGTCGCCAGCCGCTCCTCGACGACCTTCCCCCCAACCTTCCTGACGCGGTAGCACCCCGCCCCCGCCCGCGACGCCACGCACCGGTGCAGCCGCCTGCCGACAAAGTGCAGCGCCGCGCAGTCGTCCGCGGCGTATCCGCCCGCCAGACCCTCGCTCACCAGGCGGTGATACGTCGGCCGCCGCTGCGCCTCGCCGTCATAGTGCGGGCACGCCGAGCCGGGCAGAAGCCCAAGGCCGTCCTCCAGGCCGGCCAGCGGCCCGAACGAGTCCGTCACGCACGACTCAAACCAGCACAACATCCCGGCCGAGATCCCCGTCAGCACCACGCCCCGCCGCCACGCCTCGCGCAGAATCGCATCGATCCCGTGCAGCCGCCACACCGCCAGCACGTTCGCCGTGCTCCCGCCGCCGACATACACCACATCCTGCGACAGGAGGTATTCCCGCAGGTCGCGCGCATCGCGCCGAAACAGCGACAGATACCCCGCATCCGCCCGTCCGCGGAAGGCGCGAAGGAACTTCGCGACATACTCCACGCTGTCGCCGCTCGCCGTCGGCACAAAGCACACCCGCGGCCGGCGCTTGCCCGTCAGCCGCAGCGTGTACGCATCGAGCGACGACCAGCCCGGCTCCATCGAGAAGCCGCCGCCGCCAAGAACCACGATGTGCCGGCCCCGCGGGCCAGTGCGTGCCATGCCGATGCCTCCCGCCGCGCGGCCACGGCGCCGCGCAGACGGGGGCGATCGTACCAGCACGCCGCGGGGCGCTCACGGTGACCGGGCCGGCCCCATCCACCGATACACGCGGTCGAAGACGCGTCGATACACGTGCTGCTCGACGTCGGCCGGGCCGCCGGCCTGCACCAGCGACACCTCGCCCTGCCCGTTGACGCGCACCCGGACCTCGACCGGCGCGCCCGGGGGGAGCATCAACTGCCCGCCGTTCGCAGGCCCCAGCACCAGCCGCACCAGGCTCGGCCCGCCCGGCAGAGGCGGAGGCATCGCCATGGGCGGCGCCTCGGCCTCGGTACGCTCCGGAGCGAACGGGTCGGCAAACTCCGCGAGGGGAACCGTTCCGGGCGTTCACCCGGCCGCTTCGCCCGGCGGTGCGGCCCCCGCCGCGGGCGGGTGCAGCCCGCCGCCGGCGATCGCCAGTTCCATGTGCAGCCGTTTCAGATACCGGCTCAGCCCGTCGAGCACCTCGTCGACGGTCGAGTCCATCTGTCCGACGGGCACGTTGGTCCGGAACACCGGTGAGCCCCGGCCCAGCAGCAGCCAGTCGGCGCTGATTCCCAGGACATCGCTCACACGTTTGATGAACGCAAGACTGGGTCCGCGTCCCTCCTGGTAGCGCCGCACGGTCTCCTGCGAGACCCCCGTAAGTTCCGAGAGTTCGCGGAGGTTGAAGTCGCGGGTCACCGCCAGCAACCGCCGATGCAGCGCGGGGTCGTTCTGGGCCGACGACTCGGAGCCGTTGGTCTCCATTCCCGCCGGGACTGGGTTCGGCTCGTTCATCATCTGAGTGTCGCCTCCGCCCGCATGAGTTTGAGGGTCGCCAGGAACTGGATCTGCGTCTGCAGCGGGATCGAGGACGGCGCGTTCTTCATCGCCGCGGATGCCTCATCGATCGTCTGTACGAACGCGGCGGTTTCTTCCTGCGACATCAGCGCCAGCCCCCCCGACGCGTAGCAGTCCACCACCAGCATCATCGCCACGGGAACACTTTCAGGCACAGTCGGGGAGCCGCAGTTGAGTCGGCTCAGCAACGCCTGCAGAAGCCAGGCCATCAGTTCCTGCCACAACTGGTCGCACGAGTCGACGGCCACCTCGCTGACATGTGCCGTACGGGCCGGCCCGGCCGCTGCCTCCCCCGTTGTGCCCTCGACGTGCGAAGCCGCCGCGCGCACGAAAAGCAATGGAATCCCACCGCAAGTTGCGGTACGCTGGAGCCTGGTCTTGACTGACATAGTCGTTCTCCGGGCGCAGGGACACCGCGGCCGCGTACGCCGCGGCCTTTCACGGCCCCGAACTCGCCCTCTGACCTGTCAGTCGTGCCTCGCGACCGCCGTGTGAGCCATCGCGAGAAAAAAGTTTCGTGGACCGCCGGGCTCCGGGGACCACCCATGCTCGAAACCCGACCCACTTCCGCAGTGTTCCGGGACCCTCCCCTCGCCGTTCCGGCCCCCCGCTCCGTGCCGGTCACCGAACTCCTGACCCGCATGCGGGCAGGCGACCGCGAGGCCGCCGCCGCGTTCCTGGCAAACTACGGCGACCTGATCCGCCGGCGCGTCCGCGGCAAGTTGGGCGCCTCCGTCCGGCGGATGTTCGATTCCATGGACATCCTCTCGACCATCGGAAGGCGCTTCGACCGCTACGTCCGCGATGGAAAACTCCACGCCGTCGACGAGCCCCAACTCTGGGCGCTCCTGTTCCGCATGGCCGAGGCCGCCGTCATCGACAAGGTCCGCATCGTCAAACGCCTCCAGGTCGCCGAGGGCGAGGACGGTGCGATCGCACGCGAACTGCTCGCACGCATCGAGGCCGTCCAGAACGGCTCCGACGAGGGCGCCGAGATCGTGCTCGAGAAGGCCCTCGCCGCCCTCCGCTCCGACGACGACCGCACCGTCCTCACGCTCTGGCTCGCCGACTGGCCCCTGTTCCGAATCGCCGAGGCCATGGGCATCACGCCCGCCGCCGCCCGGCAACGCTGGCACTCCATCAGGCTCTTCCTCCGGGACAAGTTCGAGGCCGGAGCACTCTGATGCCGCTCCACACCTCGCACGACACCGCCTCCACCACCGGGGCCCTCTACGCCTCCGAAACCGATCCGCCCATGCAGCGGATCCTCGACGCCACCGCCGCCGCATCAGACCACGAACTCGCCGACGCCATCGAGGCCGATGCCCGCGAACGCATCAACCGCGGCCTGCCCACGACCTTCGCCCGCTACCTCGGCGCGATCCCGGCGCTGGGCAGCCTCCACATCGCCCTGGACGCCGCGATCGAGTTCGCCATCCGCGCCGACGTTGCTCGCGGCCGTTCGGAGGCCGACGCGGTCCGCGGGCTCATCAGCGCCCACCCCGATCTGCGCGACGCCATCGAGACCGCCTTCGCGCTCTCCGACGGCCTCGCCTCGACCACCACCCTCGCTCGCTCCGCCGGTCGACCGGCCCCGCTCGATGTCCCGTGCGACTTCGGCCCACGACTCCCCGATGGCCGCCGGCGCTACGACGTCCGGCAGCGGCTGGGCGCCGGAGCGCAGGGCGAGGTCTACCTCGCCGCCGACCGGCAACTCTCCGAGTCCGACCATCCCGCGTGGGTCGCCATCAAGCGACTGCGCCCCATCATGAACGCCGACGCCGCGACCCAGGCCGCGGCCGAGGCACGCAAGGCCCGCCGCATCAGCCACCCCAACGTCGTCCGCGTCTTCGATCGCGCCACCGACGAGTCCGGCATGGACTACATCGTCTACGAGCATGTCGACGAAGGGGACCTGGCGCGCTGGTTCGCCAAGCGCGCCGAGCCCATGCCCCCGCGCGAGGCCGCAGCGCTCGTCGCCGGCATCTGCCGCGGCGTCCACGCCGCCCACCTCGCCGGCGTCGTCCACTGCGACCTCAAGCCCTCGAACATCCTGCTGACGCGCGACGGTGTCCCGAAGGTCGCCGACTTCGGCGTCGCCGCCGCCATCCGCTCCGACGCCGGGCGCATCCCCGACGCCACGCCCGTGGGCAACCTCGCGTTCACCGCGCCCGAGCAGTACAGGGGCGAAGACGGCGCCCAGGCCATCCCCGCCGACATCTACGCCCTCGGCGGACTGCTCTACCTGCTCCTGACCGCCCGGCAGCCCAACGGCGACAACCCCGGCCAGGTCGCCGCAAGGCACCTGCACCCCGACACGCCCGCGCCCTCGCCCCGGGACATCCGCCCCGAGGTCGACGCCGATCTTGACGCCCTCTGCCGCCGCGCCCTGGCGCCGCGTGCCGCCGACCGCTACGCCTCCGCCCACGCGTTCGCCGAGGACCTTGAGGCCTGGCTCAACTCACGGCCGATCGAGTGGCGCAACCCCGGCCGGGCGCAGCGCGTCCGGCTCCTCCTGCGCCGCCAGCCGGCGCTGGTCGCCGCGGGCCTGCTCCTCGTGCTCGCGCTTATCGCAGGGACCTCGGCCGCGGTGTACTTCGCCATGCGCGGACGGGAGCAGGTGCTCAGCGAGCGGCTGAAGGCGAGCGAGGCTCTGCAGAAGCAGACCAACGAGGCCGTCTCCAAGGCCAGGTCGGATCTCACGACCACGCTTCAACTCGTGAAGTCTCAGAACCGCGGCGGGTTCACGCTCGACTGGTTCCCGCCGCTCACCATCCTCGAGTCCATGGCCGGGCCGCTGCTCTTTGGCGACTCACTCGCCGGCGAAGCCGTCGACGTCTGGTCCGGACGTGTTGCGCGAGTGCGTGAGATGCTCGCGAAGGCCGACGCCGAGCGGCACGGTGCCGACTTCGAGTCCCTGCTCTGGCGCGATGCGCTCGCCTTCTGGGCGCTGCGAAGCGGCGATTACCCCTCCGCGCAGACCGCGCTCGACACCAACGATCCGCACTGGGAGCCGCTGCTCCGTCCCGACGACTCATGGCGGCTCATGCGGGCGGGCATGCATGCGTGCGCGGACATCCAGCGTCTGGCCGCGGCGTCCAAGGCCGGCACGCTCTCGAGCGAGCAGCACGACACGGCCGTCCGCGCCGCCGACACGCTCCGCAGGGCGATCGACACCCTCGACGACGACGCACACCGGCGCGCGATGCGCATCCTGTTCCAGATGAACCTGCGCCTGGCATGCAAGGACCTGCTGGACCTGCCCAAGGAGGCGGCCGAACTCCGCCGCCGCCTGATCCAGGCCGAGGCCGTCGGCGCCGCCAACACCGAGGTGCCCGCGCTGCCCGCCGCCCCTGCTTCGCCCGCCCCCGCTACACGTTGAACAGGAAGTGGCACACGTCCGCGTCGCGCATCACGTACCCCTTCCCCTCGATCCGCATCCGCCCGCTCTCCTTGATCGCCTTCTCCGTGCCCAGTTCCTCAAGGTCCTTGACCGAGTAGATCTCGGCGCGGATGAACCCGCGTTCAAAGTCGCTGTGGATCACGCCCGCGGCCTGCGGCGCCGTCGCGCCCACCGGCACCGTCCACGCCCGGATCTCCTTCGGCCCGGCGGTGTAGAAACTCTGCACGCCCAGCAGGTGATACGCCGCGCGGGCCAGCGCGTTGAGCGCCGGCTCCTTCATCCCCAGGCTCGAGAGCATCTCCATCCGGTCCTCGTCGGAGAGGTCGATCAGTTCGCTCTCGATCTTCGCGCACACCGGCACCACGTCGTGCTCCGGGTCGCCCCCGTGCGCCTTCACCCACTCACGCACCCGCATCGCCAGCGGCCCGCGCCCGTTCACGTCCTCGTCGCTCACGTTCGCGACGTACAGCACCTTCTTGGCCGAGATCATCCCCAGCCCCTTCATCGCCTTGATCTGCTCCGGGTCGTCGAAGCGCACCGTGGACGCGAGTTTGCCCTCGCTCAGCACCGGCAGGAGTTTCTTCAGCACCTCGTACCGCGCGACGTCCTCGCGCGCCTGGCTCTTGGCGGCACGCTCGGCCTTGGAGATCGAGTTCTCCACCGTCTGCAGATCGGCCAGCACCAGTTCGGCGTTGATGGTCTCAAGGTCCCGCACAGGGTCGACCGTGCCCTCCACGTGCGTGATCTCCTCGCCCCCGGGCGCCTTCTCAAAGCACCGCACCACCTGCACGATCGCATCCACCTCGCGGATGTGCGACAGGAACTTGTTGCCCAGGCCCTCGCCCTTGCTCGCGCCGCGCACAATCCCCGCGATGTCCACCAGCCGCAGCGCCGCGGGAATCACCTTCTGGCTCTCGATGTGCTTCCGGATCACCTCCAGCCGCGGATCGGGGATCGGCACCACGCCCACGTTCGGCTCGATCGTCGCGAACGGGTAGTTCGCGGCCAGCGCACCGGCCTTCGTCAGGGCGTTGAACAGCGTGCTCTTGCCGACATTCGGCAGTCCGACGATCCCGGCTTCCATAAGTCTATATACCTCAACAACTTGCGGACGCTCCGCGACCCCCGGACCGTCTCCCGCAAGGGGCCAAGTCTAGCCGCAACACCCGGGACACGATTCGAACGTGCGACCTGCGCTTTAGGAAAGCGCTGCTCTATCCAGCTGAGCTACCCGGGCACGCCGGGAGTCTAGAACCGGATTGTCACCCCCGCGAACACACCCGCCATCCCGCCCACATACTCAAACTCGCCCGTATCCTTCCCGTCGCTCATCGAGAACAGCATCTGCCGCCACCCGATCTCCGCGCCGAAGTTCCGCACCGGCTCCCACCGGAACGCCACCTGCATGTCGAACGAGTACACCGACCGGTCCGACTCCGCCCATGCGCCGCCGCTCGCCTGAAACGTGATCAGGAACTGCCGGATCAGTTCCAGTTCCACCCGCGCCCCGCCCATCGGCTCGAAGTACGTCTGATCGGTCCCCGCGCTCGTCGCGTCATCCAGCGACGCGACCGCGACATCCAGGTCGTGGATCCGCGCGCCGCCGAGCAGCACCAGCCGCACACCCGCCTCCACCGCCCGCTCCTGCTCCTTCGAGGCCTTGCGAAAATCCCGCGACCACACCTCATAGCCCAGCGTCAACTCGAACGTCGAATACTCCATCCGAACGCTCAGCAACTCGCCCGGCGAGACCTCGACCGAGCCGATGCGGAACGACGAATCGGCGTGCGTCTCATCACGATCCAGCGAATACGCGCCCGCCGAGAAGCCGAACCGCCAGTTCCCCGCCGCGATCTGGACTTCCCCCGCCGCCGACAGCCGCGGCGTGTCCAGGTTCAGCCTGCTGACATCCACGTGGTTTCCCGAGTCGGTGAACAGTCCCCCCCCGGCCCCCCCGCCGCCCCCGCCCCCCGCGCCCGATCCGCTCGCCGCGGGCAACTTGATCTCCCCCGAAGGAGACGCCCACCACGCCCGCGGCTCGATCCGCACCGTCCACTCCAGCGGCGGGAGGCGGAAGTCCAGCGGGTCGGCGGGCTGTTCGGGCGGAGCGGCCGCGGCCGGAGCTGGAGCCGGATCCGGCAGCACGGGAACCTGCGCCATCGCGCCCGAGCACCCGACAAAGATGCCGGCCACGAGGGTCCACCGCGGCACACGCTTCCGACTCGCCATCGCTCGCTCCTTGCGCTTCAATGCCGGGGAGGATACCGGTGATGAACGCGGCGAACGCAGGCGGACCGACCGGCGGGACATCCCCGCGCGACGAACACGGGTTCTCTGGCGGCATCGCCATCGCGCCCGGCATCCGCGTGCCCGACGCGGCGGTGCGGTTCTCGTTCTCGCGGGCCTCCGGCCCCGGCGGGCAAAACGTCAACAAGGTCTCGACACGCGCCGAACTCCGCATCGAGGTCGAGTCCATCCCCATCCCCGCACGCGTCATGGCCCGCCTCCGCCGCCTCGCCGGCTCTCGAATCGTCGGCGAGCACACCGTGACCGAGTCCACCCCCGACGGGCACACGCGCGAGGTCATCCGCGGCGGCGAACTCGTCATCGCCAGCGGCGAGCACCGCTCCCAATCCCAGAACAAGTCCGAGTGCCTCCAGCGACTCCGCGAACTCCTCATCGAGGCCCTGCACGAGCCCAAGCACCGCCGCGCCACACGACCCACCCGCGGCAGCGTCGAACGCCGAATCACCGAAAAGAAGTCTCGCGCCCAAACCAAGCGGCGGAGAGCATCGGGCGGAGAGGATTGAGCGGTGCGCCCCGCCGCGAGCCCCCCGTGCGTGCACGCTTCGTGATTCTCCGCCGCCCGCCCGCGCCCACAGCCCCTCCGGCAGCGGGTCGCAGGGGGCGGCACACACCCTGCACAGGCGCCGCGGCGAAACTCTCCTTCCTCTCATTCGTCAGTTACCAAGACCTACGCAGCCAACTTCCCCGACCCGGCGGCGGCCCTGAAGGCCGAGTGCCGGTACCAAACCACGATCGCTGCATTGTGGCGGGCCAACGTTGCGGTCGCTTGACGCTGCCCCAGTGGTTCGACCTTTCACGGCGGTCGCGCCGTTCTCCGATTCGTCCGTCCGCGGTATCGTTCGGCCCCGAAGGGGCCACGGGATGTAGCCACGGGTGGAGTGAGCGAGTCTTCGAGCGAGCGCAACCCGTGGAAGCGGGTAGTGTTGATCTCCTCTTCGCCCCGGCGGGGCGAAGGATTCCCGATGCCCGGCACGTACTCCCAACTCCTTCTCCACGTGGTCTTCTCGACGAAGGGCCGCGCGCCTTGGATCACCCAAGACGTCACCGGTCGCCTCTATCCCTACATCGGCGGCATCGTGCGGGCCGAGAAGGGCGTGCTCTACGACATCGGCGGCATCGAGGACCACATCCACATGTACTTGCGGTGGCGGCCCGATGGCTCGATCTCGGATTTGATGCGCGCGGTCAAAGCCCGTTCCAGCAAATGGATTCACGATGAGTTTCAGGCTCTGCACGGGTTCGCGTGGCAGGAAGGATACAGCGTCTTCTCCGTCAGCAAGTCGCAGGAAGAGGCCGTGAAGAGGTACATCGCGGGCCAGGCCGAGCATCACAAGAAAGAGGACTTCAAGTCGGAACTTCTGCGGATGCTTCGCGCCCACGGCATCGAGTTCGACGAGAAATATGTGTTTGACGAATAAGCCTTCTCCGCCCCAGAGGGGCGCAGGGCTGTAGCCACGGGTGGAGCGAGCGAGTCTTCGAGCGAGCGCAACCCGTGGAAGCGGGTAGTATTGATCTCCTCTTCGCCCCGGCGGGGCGAAGGATTTGGGCCGAGTCGCCAGTGTGCCTACGGCTCTTGCTCTCTCCGCCGACCGCCTTTCCAGCCGGGGGTCGCAGGGGGCGGCACGCTCCCTGCACAGGCGACGCGGCGAAACTCTCCTTCCTCTCATTCACCAGTTATCATGGCCTCTCATGCGCCTCTCCCTTTCCGAAATCCGCTCCAACGCCATGAAGTTCGCCGCCGAGTGGGCGGATGTCACCAGCGAGCGCGCAGAAGCCCAGTCCTTCTGGGCCGACCTCTTCGCCGTCTTCGGCATCAAGCGCCGCAGCGTCGCCAGTTTCGAAGAGAAAGTCCGCAATCTCAAAGGCCAGTACGACCGGATCGACGTCTTCTACTCCGGCGTCATGCTCGGCGAGCACAAGAGCAAGGGCGCCGACCTCTCCAAGGCCGCCTCGCAGGCCTTCGACTACGTCCAGTCCCTCACCCGCGAGGGCCGCGGCAGCGAAGCCCCGCAGTTCATCGTCATCTCCGACTTCGAGACTATCGTCGTCTACGACCTCGATTCCAAGGTCCCCGCCGAGCCCGTCGCGACGTTCAAGACCAGGAAACTCCACGAGAACATCAAGCACCTCGGCTTCCTCTCCGGCTACACCTCCAAGCCCGTCGACCCCGAAGACCCCATCAACATCGAAGCCGTCGAAGTCCTCGGCGAGTTGCACGATGCGCTGGAGAAGGGCGGCTACGCCGGCCACAAACTCGAGCGCTTCCTCGTCCGCGTCCTCTTCTGCCTCTTCGCCGATGACACCGGCATCTTCGAGAACGATGAGTTCAAGGCCCTCGTCAACTCCTCCCGCTCCGATGGCAGCGACCTCGGCAGCCTCCTCGCCCGTTTCTTCAAAGTCCTTGACACCGATAGACCCGGCCGCGCGGCCAGACTCCCCGAAGAACTCCGCTCCCTCCCCTACGTCAACGGCGAACTCTTCAAGGAGGACCTGGGCTTCGCCGAGTTCGATGGCCCCATGCGCAAGGCCCTGATCGACTGCTGCGACTTCAACTGGTCCCGCATCTCCCCCGCCGTCTTCGGCTCGCTCTTCCAGTCCATCATGTCCGGCGAGGCAGGCCGACGCCACCGCCGCCAGATCGGCGCCCACTACACCAGCGAACGCGACATCATGAAACTGGTGCGGTCGCTCTTCCTCGATGACCTCAAGGCCGAACTCGAAGCCGCGGGAACGAGCAGGAAGAAGCTGCAGGACTTCCAGAGTAAGTTGGCATCGCTGAAGTTCCTCGACCCGGCTTGTGGATGCGGCAACTTTCTCGTGGTCACGTATCGCGAACTGAGGGAGCTTGAACTCAAGGCCTTGCTCCTCATGCACGGCGGGAAACACGACACGGAGCGTCTCCTGCTTGACTCGCTTCTCAAGGTCGATGTCGATCAGATGCACGGCATCGAGATCGAAGAATGGCCCGCCCGCATCGCCGAGGTCGCCATGTGGCTCATCGACCACCAGATGAACCAGAAAGTCGGTGAGGCCTTCGGCCAGCCCGTCCTCCGCCTCCCGCTCAAGAAGAGCGCCAAAATCGCTGTCGCCAACGCCCTCCGCATCGACTGGAACGATGTCCTCCCCGCCTCAGAGTGCAGCTACGTGCTGGGGAATCCGCCGTTTGTGGGCGCGAAGCACCTTTCCCCCGGACAGTCGGCCGATCTCGAATCGGTCGCCAATGGCGTGAAGAACGCTGGATTGATAGACTTCGTGTGCGGGTGGTACTTCGTGGCTTCGGCATACATTCGCACCACAGACATCCGGGTGGCCTTCGTCTCGACCAACTCTATCACGCAGGGCGAACAGGTGGGCGTGCTGTGGGGAGAGTTGTTCAAGCGCGCAATCAAGATTCACTTCGCCCATCGCACGTTCCAATGGATGAGTGAGGCGCGCGGCAAGGCCCACGTCCATGTCGTCATCATCGGATTTGGCGCATCAGACCGTCCGGGCAAGATCATCTACGACTATCCAGAGGTTGACGCCGATCCACTTCCGGTCGCGGCCGCGAACATCAGCCCGTACTTGGTTGCCGGACCCGACGTCGCGATTTCCAACCGCTCGGCTGCACTCTGCGCTTCCCCGGACATGGGAATCGGCAACAAGCCGATCGACGACGGGAATTACTTGTTCACGACGCCCGAGCGAGACGCCTTTATCAAGCGCGAGCCCAACAGCAAGCGGTTTATCAAGCGGTTCTTTGGTGCGGATGACTTCATCTCTAACAGGCCCCGATGGTGTCTGTGGCTAGGCGAAGCGCAGCCAGCCGAGCTTCGCGAAATGCCCGCCGTCATGGACCGAGTCGAGGCCGTCAGAAAATTCCGAGCCGCCAGTAAGAGCGCGCCGACTCGGAAGCTTGGGAAGACCCCGACGCGATTCCACGTCGAGTTTGTTCCCACGGATCCCTACCTACTCATTCCCCGCCACAGCTCCGAGCGGCGACAGTACATCCCGATGGGCTATCTCGACCGGGACACGTTCGCGGGCGACAGTTGCTTGGTCGTTCCCGGTGCTACGCCGTACCACTTCGGCATCCTCACCAGCGAGATGCACATGGCGTGGGTTCGCCAAGTCTGTGGTCGCATCAAGTCCGACCTCCGCTACTCCAACAAATTGGTTTACAACAACTTCCCTTGGCCGCAGGATGTCTCCGATCGGCAGCGCGGCGTCGTAGAAGCCTGCGCGGAGGAAGTCCTTGCCACCCGCGCCACCTTCAAGGGCCAGACCCTCGCCGATCTCTACGACCCCCTCGCCATGCCCAAGGCCCTGCGCGATGCCCACAAGGACCTCGACCGCGCGGTCGACAAGTGCTACCGCGCGGCCCCCTTCACCAGCGAACGCCAGCGCGTCGAGTACCTCTTCGAACTCTACCAGAAACTCTCCGCCCCCCTCACCGCACCGGCCAAACGCGGCCGCCGCCAAAGCAAGCAGTAGCACGATCAAGTGCCTCGCACTGGGCGACTTGAAGGAGACACGGCAATGAGCGAGGAAACCCAACGTGTGATCGTCGCGGCTATCGCGATTCTGGCCTTTGGATTGAGCCTGTTCAACACGCTTCACAACATCCGGAAGGACCACCGCGACCGGCGCGAGAAGGACCTGGCGAAGGCCGCGGAACGCCATATGGAGTTCGAGTACTTCTTTGAGTGGGAGCCAGATCCGGAAGGCAAGACCGGCAATCTCGGATTGTCGTTGGTGCACAAAGGACGGTTCGCGACATTCGTCGAACCGTACTTGGTGCTCTGCGGACCGTCGTTTGGCCGCGACAAAGTGCTGCTTCAGTTCTACAACGCGGAATCATTTCCTAATCAGTTTCCGGCGTTGTTCCAGCCCGGGGAGAAGCGTCTCTACAACGTGACGATCCGGGGCGATGCCCCGATCAGCGGCTGCGATGATGAGGACATGGTTGAGTTTGTTGTGCGACACATGGACGGTGAATGGGTGCACGGCGTCTTGCCGGCGCTTAAGCCAGTCTTCGTGTCGATCGGCGCCGCGCGAAGCAAGGATCGCGACTCCATTTGAATGTTGACCGAACTTGGCGAGATTGACGGAACAGACCTCAATCCTCGGCGGGCGGCACGACCGCCTGCCCTTGCCTTGATGTACCACTGCTCACGCGGCCGCTTTGGGCCGAGTGGCCAGCGTGCCTGCGGCTCTTGCTCTCTCCTCAGCCTGCGAAGCAGGCCCGGGTCGTTTGCCACGGGCGGAGTGAGTGCCCGAAGGGCACGAACGCAACCCGTGGACAGCGTTCCGATCCCCCTGTCTTGCCTTCAAGCCGCCCCGCGCCCGCTGCGGGCGACCCTATCTCCATTCCCATCAATCACTTGCGCCAACTCCCCCACACCCGCTCAAAATCCTAAACGTCCTCTTGACAAACACCCGTCCATAATCCATACTTTCCGGCGTCATGCTCGCCGCCGCGTCCATCCCCCTCTCCTGCGCCGCGGCCGACGCTCCACCCGCGCCAAACCCGCTCGGCTTCGCCTCCGCACCCGAACTCCCCGCCTCCCCCGCGGCGGAGGTGCCTCCTGCCGGCGAGGCGGTAGGGGCTCCGGCCTCTCCTGCCGGCGCTTCCTCCTCTTTCGTTCCGCGTTCCGCACTCCCCATTCCGCAATCGGGCACCGGCGATGATGCGCCCGCCGGTCGCCGTCAGGCCCCTCTCTGCTTCATCGCCTCCCCCGACCGCGAGTCCGACATCCTCGCCGCCATCGCCCGCGGCGACCGCACCCTCCCCGACCTCGCCCACGACCACCACACCACTGTCCCCGCGCTCTGCATCTGGCTCCAGCGCGAGGACATCCAGCACAAACTCACCGACCTCGCCTCCGCCGGCGCAACCCTCACCCGAATCGCCGCGGCCAACCACCTGCCCAAGGCCGTCCGCGCCATGGCCTTCCAGATCGATTCCTACATCTTCGATCGAACCCACAACCTCATCAAGCCCGGCCTCGAGGCCGACCGTGCCGCCGCCGCGCGCGATGCCCACATCCGTAAGGCCGCGCACCTCCTGCTCCGCCTCGCCCGCTTCGACCCCGCCCAGCCCCTCTACCGAAAGCGCGAACCCGCCGCTTCGTCCGCCTTCCCCATCCCCGCCTCGTTCAACCTCCCCGAAGGGGGAGGTGCCGAGCAACGCGAGGCGGTGGGGGCTCCCGCCTCTCCTACCAAACCTCCGTCTTCCTCCGCCACTTCGCCACTGGTCCACTCCGCCACTTCG
>CAYPEI010000019.1:73174-79883 GCA_964409775.1 uncultured Phycisphaeraceae bacterium
TCCGTCTTCCTCCGCCACTTCGCCACTGGTCCACTCCGCCACTTCGCCACTGGTCCACTCCGCCGCTTCGCCGCGTTCCCTCAATCCAAAATCCGTAATCCAAAATCCAAAATCCGATCCCCTTCCCGCCGCCGTGCTCGCCGCGGCGTACCACAGGCTCTCCCGTCACCTCCGTGCCCCTTCCGCCCCCCGCCTCGCCGCCGCCGGAAGCACCGGCCCCGCCCCCTGACCCCCGCCATTTCGCCGATCCACGCTCCGTGCCCCACGGCTCTCCGTGCGACCCCGCGCGCCTCGGTGTTTCAACAACCGCGCAACGCAGTCGCCTGCGAATGCGGCGCATGCCCCGGCGGGCGCACGTCCGGACCTTCGCGCACTTCGCGTTCCGCCTGAATGTCGACGTTCAAGAACCCCGCGCGAACGCCGCCGGCGCTGTCGCCGCGCGCTGCCCGCTGCGCACCCGGCGCCACGCCTCGCCATTCCGATCCGCGCTCCCCGCCCCGCCACTCTCCGTGCGACCCCGTGCGCCTCCGTGTTTCAAACGCCGCGCGAAGCCGTCGACTGCGAGTGCATCGCTGCCCCGGCAAGCGCACGGCCAAACCTTCGCGCACTTCGCGTTCCGCCCGGCGCTGTTCCGCGCCCCTGAACCGCACCTCGCGTCAGAGCAACTCGTGGGTGGTCAGCACCTGCTTCAGGCGCTCGATGGTCTTGTCCGCCGCGGGCGTCATGGGCAGGCGCAGCGCGCCCGAATCGCGTCCGAGCAGCATCATCGCGGCCTTGACCGGGATGGGGTTGGTCTCCAGGAACAGCGCCCGCGTGAGCGCCGACACCTGCCGGTGGATCGTGAGCGCATCGCTCCAGCGGTCGGACAGAAACGCGTCGCACAGCGCACTGACGCGCCCGGGGACCACGTTGCTGAGCACGCTGACGACGCCGACCGCGCCGACCGCCGCCATGGGCAGCGTCAGCGGGTCATCGCCCGACAGCACCGCCAGCCGCGGGCAGTGCATCGCCACATCGCTGGCCGCGTCCACCGAGCCGGTCGCGTCCTTGACCGCCTGGATGTTCTGGTGCGCGGCGAGCCGGACGATCGTGTCGGTGGTGAGCGCGACGCCCGTGCGTCCGGGGATGTTGTAGAGCACGATCGGCAGGTCGGTCGCCTCGGCAACGGCCATGAAGTGGCGGAACAGGCCTTCCTGCGTGGGCTTGTTGTAGTAGGGGTTCACAGACAGCGCGCCGTCGGCCCCGAGACGCTTGGCCAGTTTCTGCAGGTGCACGGCGTGCGCGGTCGAGTTCGAGCCCGTGCCGGCGATAACGGTGAGGCCGTGCTTGTGGCCGAGGCTGATCGCCTCGCCGACGAGGTGCTCATACTCGGCCTCGGTCAGCGTGGGCGACTCGCCGGTGGTTCCGCAGACAACGATGCCGCGGACCCCGCCCTTGGCCTGGTCGGCGATCTGCTGGGACAGGCGCGTGTAGTCGATGGAGGCGCCGTCTTTGGTGAAGGGGGTGATGATGGCGGTGAAGCAGCCGCGGAACCGCGGGTTGGACGTCCCGACAGGCGCATGATGGTGAGCGTTGGTCATATGGGAAGAGGATAGGAGCGGGAGGCGGGCTGCTGCGGGCGTGCTCAGGCCTCGCGTGCGCCGTCCTGCTGCTCGATCAGGCGATCGAGGGTTGCGTGGCCGCGGCGTTTCTTCTCGCGGAGGAGCTTGACGACCAGCGGGGGCACCATGGTCTTGAGCGGGGAGAGATCGCGGCCGAGGGCGGTGACCTGCTTGATGAGGCTGCTGCTGGTGTAGGCGAAGTCCTGTCCGGCGACGATGAAGGCGGTTTCGAGGCCGGCGACCTGGCGGTTGGTGAGGGCCTGCTGGACCTCGCTCTGCAGGTCGGAGAGGTTGCGGATGCCGCGGAGCAGGACGGTGGCGCCGACCTGGCGGGCGAAGTCGACGGTGAGTCCGGAGAAGGACTCGACGACGGTCTGGGCCTCGTTGGGCTCCTCGGCCTCGATCTGGGCCACGAGGGTCTGGAGCATCTCGACGCGTTCGGCGGGGGTGAAGAGCGGGTCCTTGCCGGGGTTTCGTCCGACGGCGACGACGAGGCGGTCGAAGAGGCGGCGGCCGCGGCGGATGACATCGAGGTGGCCGTAGGTGACGGGGTCGAAGGACCCCGGGAAGACGGCGACGTGGGCCGTGGGAGCGTGGCGAGGGGCTTGCGGTGTGCGGCTGGGCATCGGGGGAGTGTATGAAGGTCCGGGAATTCGGTGTGGGTAAGCAAGGAGGGACGCGTGTGCGCTGCCCAGACGGAATAACCGGAACCGAGACCGGCACCGAGAGCGAAGGAGATGGGCGGGGTTGCGGGTGGAACGCATAGTTGGGTTGCGGCGCGGGCCCCTGTGCAGCGCACGGCTGCGCCGCCCGCCGGGTGATCCGGCGATGTGAATCGCGACTCGACAACACGCTCGTTGTTCTGTGAAAGGCCCGCGTCGGCTTGCCTCCCCGACGCGGGCGCTTTCGTTTTTGGGGTCGGCGAGGGCCTGGCGCGGGCGCGGGGCGCACGTCTTGACCGGACCTGAACAATCGGTGCCTACGCTCAGACCACCTATGGGGAAAGCACCGACGAGCCAGATGCGGGCGAGGAAGCCCGTGCACCTTGCCGCGCCGAAGAAGGGCCCGGCGCTGGGCTCGTTCCCCGCGGCGATGAAGTGGCTGACGGACCGGACGGATGTGGAGCGGCTGCGTCCGACGCGCGCGGTCGCGGACATGCTGAAACTCGAGCGGATGCACGAACTGATGGGCCTGCTGGGGGACCCGCAGGCGGCGGTGCGGCACGTGCACGTCGGGGGGACGAAGGGCAAGGGCAGCACGTGCGAGATGACGGCGTCGTGCCTGGAGGCGTGCGGGTATGCAGTAGGGGTGTACACAAGCCCGCACCTGGTGGACATCCGGGAGCGGATCCGCATCAACTCGCGGCAGATCTCGCATGCCGACTTCGTGCAGGTGGCGCAGAGGGTGGCGGACGCCGCGGCGAACCTGCCCGAGGCGATGGGCGAGCCGACGTTCTTTGAACTGATGTCGGCGATGGGGTTCGTGTACTTCGCGGAGCAGGCGGTGGACGTGGCGGTGATCGAGGTGGGACTCGGGGGGCGGCTGGACTCGACGAACATCATCACGCCGGAGGTGTCGGCGGTCACGAGCATCTCGCTGGATCACACGCAGATCCTGGGGGACACGGTGGAGAAGATCGCCGCGGAGAAGGCGGGGATCTTCAAGCCGGGGGTGCCGGCGCTGACGGTTCCGCAGAAGCCGGGGGTGATCGAGGTGTTCCGGGACGCGGCGGCGAAGGTGGGGTGTCCGCTGCAGGTGGTGGGGCAGGACATCGACTTCTCGATGCGGTTTGAGGCGTCGCCGAATCACGGCCCGCAGGCGCGGGTGTGCCTGACGACGAACCGGAACAACTTCGAGCACCTGGTGGTGCCGCTTCGCGGCGAGCACCAGGCGGTGAACTGCGGGCTGGCGCTGGCGATCCTGGACAAACTGACGGAGCGCGGGTTCCAGACGCCGGAGGACAAGGTGACGCGGGGGCTGGCGGCGGTGAAGGCGCCGGGTCGGCTGGAACTGGCGTGGAACTCGCCGCGGGTGATCGTGGACGGCGCGCACAACACGGAATCGATGAAGTGCCTGATCAAGGCGATCGGCGCGAACGTGCCGTATGACTCGATGGTGATGATCTTCGGGTGCGCGGCGGACAAGGACATCGACGGGATGCTGACGGAGGTGGCGCTGGGGGCGGACAAGGTGGTGTTCACGCGTGCGTCGGGGAACGCGCGAGCGGCGGACCCGCGGGAGTTGGCGCGGCGGTTCAACGACGATCACGGGAAGATGGCGCAGACGGCGGAGACGATCGCGGAGGCGTTTGCGCTGGCGACGCGGGCGGTGAACCGGGAGGACCTGCTGGTGGTGACGGGGTCGTTTTATCTGGTGGGTGAGGCGAAGAAGCACCTGGCGGGGGTGGCGGCGAGGCGGGGCGGGCAGGCGTCGCAGTAGGCGGGATTGACGCGGGCGGGGCGATGGGGGCTGCGCCTGCGTTGAAGGGGATGCGAGAGCACATCGCCTGCGTTGATCGCGGGCTGCTCACGAGTTGTCAGGGACGCGACGGCACGACCGAGTCACGTCCTCCGTCGCCGCCCGGCCGCGGCGGCCCCGCCCATGAGCAAGACCGCCGCGGCGGAGGGGGCGGGGACGGGGACGACCCGCACATCGTCAAGGTATACGTACAAGGGAAATGACTGCTGCCCGAACTCGATGAACGACCCGTTGATGTTGGCGTGCAACGGGAGCGTCAGTACATGCCAACCGGCATCGGGGAGAGGGTCAAACGCATTCAGAACAATCTGGCCCTCGAACCGCACCTGAAACTGAATCGGGTGGTCATCGGGCTGTCGAAGCCAAAACGTCAACTGGTAGTTTTGCCCTGCGGTTGTCGGAAGAACCTGTGAGATGAAGCGGAGATTCGTCGAGGAAAGCGCCGCGTAGTGCGTACCTTCGCTACCCCCACCGCCGGCAATCCCAAAGATCTGCGCTCCAGAGTTCGGTGGAAAGATGTTCGGCGGCACGCTCCAGCCGGAGAAGTTCCCCGTTTCGAACCCCCCGTTGAACACCATTTCGGCATTCGTCGCGGAGGCCGCGGCGCCCAACGTCGCCAACGTCCCGAACACAAGCCACTTCCGAACAGTCGATCGCATAGCGGCCTCGTTTTCGAATATCCGTGCAGGAGCGGGAGATTGCTCAGATTACCACCAATTGGACCGCTGGGCACGCACAAACCCAACGAGGGAGCGGGGGGAGCGAGGGGCGGGCGGGGCGATGGGGGCTGCGCCTGCTTTGAAGGGGATGCGAGAGCACATCGCCTGCGTTGATCGCGGGCTGCTCACGAGTTGTCAGGGACGCGACGGCACGACCGAGTCACGTCCTCCGTCGCCGCCCGGCCGCGGCGGCCCCGCCCATGAGCAAGACCGCCGCGGCGGAGGGGGCGGGGACGGGGACAACCCGCACATCATCAAGGTAGTAGTACGCGGGGAACGCCTGCTGCCCGAACTCGATGAACGACCCGCTGATGTTGGCGTGCAACGGGACGGCGAACGGGTACCAGTTGACGCCGTCGGGAAGGCGGGAAGAGGTGCTCAGGACCACTTGGCCCTCAAACCGCACCTGGAACAGACCCGGGAAGTTGTCAGGCCGCCGCATCCAGAACGTCAACTGGTAGTTTTGCCCTGCGCTCGTCGAAAGAACCTGTGAGATGAAGCGGAGATTCGTCGAGGAAAGCGCCGCGTAGTGCGTACCTTCGCTACCCCCACCGCCGGCAATCCCAAAGATCTGCGCTCCAGAGTTCGGTGGAAAGATGTTCGGCGGCACGCTCCAGCCCGCAAAAGTTCCGGTCTCAAAACTCCCGTTATTCACGAGGTTGTCCCCGGCCACCGCCGCGGATGCCCCGCATCCGAGAGCGAGCGTCGCGGTGCCGAGCCACACCGCATAGGAGCGAATCGCGTGCATGCTTGTGTCCTTTCCGGGGGCCGAGCGCGGCGAACTTCCAGAACATACCCTCTGTCAAGCGGCATTGCAACAGGCAGGCGCGAAGAGTCCGAGAAGATGCCTTCTCAGGGCCCTATTCGCGACGCGTCGACTTGCGTTCGTCCGCGGTTCGTGTTATACCGCCTTTGCCGCTTTGTGCAGCCGCTTCTCCGGCATCCTTGGGCATTCGCCCCATTTTCGCCTGCGTGAGTTGCGGCAACCGTTCGCGGTAGAGATCGTGTTGGCGGTTCATCGTGGAGGATTCGAATGTTCAAGCATCCGATGGCGATCGCACTCGTGGCGGTTCTTGTGGTTTGCACGTGGCCGCCGCAACACGTTTTTGCACAGAAAGCCGCCAGGTGCTGCCTTCCCAACGAGGTGTGCCATGTGCTCACCGCGTTTGCATGCAGCCGCGCTGGTGGTGTGTACCAGAAGGACTTTGACACCTGCGATCCCACTTCCTGCGCCGGGCAGTACCACCCGGGCGTCGGGATGAGCCGCACCGCGGCCCGCAGAATCCTGCGAGAGGGCGTTGTGCACACGGTCTGGTGGTACCCGGCGGTCGGACACGAGAACGATCTCTACACCCTGCCCGAGACCGATCCGCTCTGGAGCCTGACGGCGACTTCCGGACTGGTGTTCGCACCGCAGATCCGGATCGACCTGCGGTGGGATCGCTACAACCGTTCCGGCTTCCAGGAGCACGCCGCCTCGGTGGCGGCGGACCTGGCCGCGCAGGTCGCCAGCGCCAAGCAAGCCTTCGACGAAGAGCACGCCACCGACGGCGCGGTATTCAACTGGGCGGTGCGCTTCGAGGCGCTCGGAACGTCGAACGACTGGGAGATCGGCTGGGGTATCCTGCCGTGCTTCGCAAACAACGCGGCCGACGTCGCGGCCGGGAAGATGTCAAGGCGTCGGCACATCGCCCAGGGCGGGTTCATCACCTGGGCCGGCATCGACCCGGTGACCGGCGAAGCGCTGATCGACATCGCAGACGCGAACTACCAGTACCCCTTCTACCAGCAGTTCCCGGCGGATTACTACACGGCGCCATTCAACGCCACAATCAGCATCGGTGAAGAGGAGAGCCGGTGACCTGCCCTGGGAAAGCTGAACCAGTCTGAGTGAGGGCCTTTGGGGTACAA
>CAYPEI010000020.1:0-75707 GCA_964409775.1 uncultured Phycisphaeraceae bacterium
CCAAGCCCGCCGCACCGGCGCCCGCGCCGGCTCCGAAGCCCGCCGCGCCGCCGAAGGTGGATGCACCTGCGCCCAAGCCTGCCGCACCGGCGCCCGCGCCGGCTCCGAAGCCCACCGCACCGCCAAAGGTTGAAGCGCCTGCGCCCAAGCCCGCTGCACCGGCGCCCGCGCCGGCTCCGAAGCCCGCCGCGCCGCCGAGGGTTGATGCGCCTGCGCCCAAGCCGAGTGCGCCCACGCCCAAGCCGACATCGCCGGCGGTGATCGTGAAGAGACCGGAAGGTCCGAAGGTCGCGCCGCCGCTGCAACCGTCGAACGGACTGAACAAGCCCGGCGTTACTCCGCCGGCTGCGCAGCCGCCGAGAGTCGATGCACCGGCGCCCAAGCCGACTGCGCCGCCGAAGATTGAGGCTCCGGTGGCCAGGCCCCCTGCGCCCGTGCCGAAGCCGACCGCGCCGACGGTGATCGTGAAGCGGCCGGAAGGTCCGAAGGCCGCGCCGCCGCTGCAGCCGTCGAACGGATTGAACAAGCCCGGTGTCACGCCGCCTGCCCGAGTCGTCAAAGGCGATGGCGTTGCGCGGGTTCTGACACCGAGCAACGGGCTGGTTCGAGCGGTTCCCGCCGCACCGACCGCGATCGATCCGGTTGCGGTTGCACCGCCGGCACGCTCGCCACGGAGCGCGGGCGGCGGCCCGACTCTGCAACGCGGCAACGGGCTGGTGCGGAGCGTGGACGCGACGCCCGCGGGGCCGGTGGTGTTCAACGAGGGACCGACCTTCCACAGCGGGCTTGAGCGCGGCAGCGGGCTGGTCCGGCAGGTGCACGACCGGCGCGATCATGACCGTCGCTGGGGCTCGGGGTACGTCGTCAACGGGTACGGGTGCGACGACTATGGGTGGAGATCAGCCACCTACATTTCGTATTCCTCGGGCTGGTGCGCGCCTGCGCCGTGCTATCCGCGCTGGCCGTACTACACGAGCCCGTTCTACGGCAGCCCGCTGCGGCGCGCAACGGTGGTGTACCCGTATGACCCGTGTTCCTGGTCGCCGTACTGGGTTTCGTGCCCGCCGACGTATGTCACGTACTGCGAGCCTGTGTACGCCACGCCGGTGTACTGCGGACCGACGTACTCCGCGCCGAGCGTGTGCGGCGACTCGTGGAGTTTCTCGGTAGGGTTCAGCAGTTGGTCGAGTTGGTTCGGCTTCAGTTACGGTTCGGGATGGTCATCGTGCTCGCCGTATTACGGCGGCTACTGGTCGTACCCGGTGTACACGTCGTGCGCCCCGCGGTGCGGGTGGTGGCAGCGACCCGCCTGGGGGTGGTCGTCATATCGCTGCGGGTGGTAGGCGGGCGGCGCCGGCCGATCGGCGTGCCGGGAGTGACGCGGCCCCGCAACCATGGGTGCAGCGGCGGTTGCGTGTGGTGCTCGCGTCACCTTCCGGCGTTGAACGCGCTTGTCGATCGCGCGGGGATGTGCACAACGGTTGACGGTGAGTCGGGCCGGTCGTCGCCGGGCCGGGCGATGGGACGCGGGACGTCGCGCGCGGGAGGGAGAGCGGCGGCGATGCGGAACATGCCTCCCTCGATCGTCGCGCCGGAGGCGATGTGGATGCTGGGCGCGGCGAGGTCGCCGCGGATGCGGGCCTGGGCGCCGAGGACGACCGGCCCACCGGAGAGCACGCTGCCCTCGACGGAGCCGTGGATCTCGATTCCCTCCATGGCCTCGATGACCCGCGCGTTGACCAGGCCGCGGCGGTGGATGACGATGCGGCCGCACGTCTGCAGTTTGCTGGTCCAGCAGCGATCGCGGATCAGGAGGTCGTCGAGCGTGACGCGCCGGGAGCACCACGGGCAGGAGATGGACATGGCCTTGGGCGGGACATCGAACCGCCGCCGGCAGTGATAGCAGGTGACGGAGCGTGAAGGGGCGACGGTGGCCATGGAGATGTGCCGCGGCCGGCGGGGAGCGATGCGCGACCGGCCTGCCCACCCGGGGCGTCAGTCTGGAGGCGCGAGGCTCAGTCCTCGTGGGGATCGCGACCGTTGGAGTGCGACTCAGCCGGGCGAGAACGAGTGAGACCGGAGAGGCGTGCTTCGAGGCCGGCGAGCGTGGCTTCGAGATCGGCCGGGCGGCTCTGGACGCCGCCTGCCGCGCGGGCGCGCCGGGCATCGGGGGTCAGGGCGGAGTTGTCGGCGGCCTTTGGGGCGGCGGCCCGGCCGCCCGCTTCGCCGCCGACGCGGCAATGACCGACGAAGGAGGCTCCCTCGGCGACCACGAGCGTGGTGGCGGTGACGTCGCCGATGACGCGGGCGCGGTTGTTGAGTTGGACACGGTCACGGGCGGTGACATCGCCCTCGATGACACCGTCGACGATGACGTTGCTGCCCTCGACGCTGGCCTTGCAGGCGGCGCCTTCGCCGATCTGCACCTCGCCCTTGGCGACGATGCGGCCCTCGAAGGTCCCGAGGATTCGGGCGGTGGAGTCGAAGACCATCTCGCCCTTGATGTGCGTGTCGGGCCCGATGACGGTGGTGGTCAGTTTGGCTTCGGCCATGGGTCGATCCTTGGGAAGAGTGAACCGCCACGGGGCGTACGGACCCGGCGGAGGGTGAGTATCGACCGGAGGGCCGGTTGGATTTGAGTTTCTCGGACCCGGTGGTGGTTATCCGGACCCGCGGGCGACGGCGCGGCTACTTCTCGTCGTCCTCGGCCATCGCGGCGGCCGCGCCCAGGGCCTCGGCGCCGCCCTTGCCGTCTTTCTCCAGCGCGGCGATGCCGACGGAGTCGGCGGCGATGGCCGCGGTGGCGACGGAGTCGTCGGGGGCGAAGGAGCGGGTGGCGGAGGCGTAGTGCCAGCCGTGCGTGCCCGCGCCGGCGGGTGCGCCGTCGATGCGGATGGTGGCCAGGCCGTTGAAGGGGTTGGCGGGCACGCGGAGCAGATAGGGGCCGAACGAGGTGCCGGGGTTGCCGCGTTCGTTGGTGCGGCCGATGAGCCGGACGGCGAGGTCGTCGCCGTCGGTGAGGGGCGAGCCGGAGGCGTCCTGGCCCGGGTGCCGGCCGCAGTGTTCGGCGGCGTAGAACTCGACAGCGCGGTTGAGCACGGCGAGGTCGCCGCGGAGGGAGTTGACGCGCGCGCGAGCCGCGGCCGAGGACATCCGGGGGACGGCGATGGCGGCGATGATCCCGATGATCACGACGGCGACGACGAGTTCGACGAGGGAGAACGCCGGGCGGAGGCGGGGTTGTGTGCGTGCGCAAGTCATGGCGCTGCGATCACTTTCATCGTCGGCTCCAACCGCGAGAACGCCCCGCGGGTTCGTGCGGAGGAGCATCGGCGTGAAGCGGGGCGCGATTGCGGGGGGGCGCTGACGCCGAGGGTTCTCGGACGTGCGGGAACGGGAGCGCCGTCCCAGATCCGCATCGGGGGTATGCGCGGCCTTCATATGGAATGGCCAACGACCGATTACCTGATGAACGAGGTTCTCGCACCGAGCACCGGGAGGTTCACATTGGTCGCGGTGAAACACGACAACACCGATCCGCGGTCCGGGCTGACCCGCCGGCTCTTTGGCGGCGGCGAGTCGATGGTGGCGTCGGCCGGTCTCGGGGCCGCGGCGATCCTGCTGGGCGCGGTCGCGGGGAGCGCGTGGTGGGCGATCCACACGCACCAGCAGGTGATGCGTGATGCGCGGGATGCGCAGGTGCGCACGGTGGGAGAACTGCTGGCGCGGAGCACGGAGACGATGCTGTCCGACGGTGACGCGACGCGGACCCGGCGGACGCTGGAGGCCACGCTGCGGACGTACGGGCTGACGGAGGCGAAGGTCGCGCTGCCCGACGGGAGCGTGGTGGCCGACGGGCGAGCCGGCGACACCGAGGCTTCGCTGCCGCAGGAAGCCTGGCACACGCGCGGCAAGCCGGAAGTTCTTCCCGGCGAGACGATCGCGTCGGTGGGGGCGGACGGGTCGCGGGTGCTGCGGATCGGGATGTCGATCCCGCGGCGCGGGCCGGCGGTGCTGGAGATCTCGGACAACGCCGAGCCGCCGATGTGGGCGGCGTGGCGGCTGCAGGCGGGGATTGGCGCGTTCGGGGCGCTGGGTCTGGTGGGGCTGCTGCTGGCGTACCGGCGGATGCGGTCGCGGCTGCGCGCGGTGGGCGCGATCCGCGATGCGCTCGCGGCGGTCGAGGCAGGGCGGGACGGGGGGCCGGAACTGGCGGTGAGCGGCGCGCTGGGCAAGGAAGCGGCGACGTGGAACCGGCTGCTGGCGGAGCGCGAGCGGCTGCGCGAGCGGGCGGCGGCGGAGCACGCCGCGGAGAGCCTTGCGAACCGGCGGGTCCGCGACGGGGACCTTGCGAGCGCGTGCGATGCGCTGTGGCAGGGGATGCTGCTGGTGGACGAGCAGATGAAGGTGAAGTACGTGAACGGCGCGGCGGCGGTGTTCCTGCGGCACAAGCGGGAGGAACTGCTGGGCCAGGACGCCGCGGCCCTGCTTGAGGATCCGAAGTTGAGCGCGGCGGTGCAGTCGGTGGCGGCGGGCTCGCTGCGGGCGCGGACGGTGATCGAGGTGGACCGGACGGCGGAGAAGAACGGGGGCGTGCTGCGGTTCAGCGTAAGGCCGGTCCGGAAGGAGGACGCGGCGACGGCGCTAGTGCTGATCGAGGACATCACGCAGCAGCGCGTGGCGGATGCGTCGCGGAACTCGTTCGTTGCGCAGGCGACGCACGAACTGCGGACCCCGCTGACGAACATCCGGCTGTACGTCGACGGCCTGCTGGAGGAGCCGGACCTGGAGCCGGCGAAGCGGGCGCAGAGCATCAACGTGATCAGCCAGGAGGCCCGCCGGCTGGAGCGGATCGTGGGAGACATGCTGAGCGTGGCGGAGATCGAGGCGGGGCAGTTGAAGTTGCGCCGCGGCGACGTCCGGCTGGACGCGATGTTCACGGAGTTGAAGGGCGACTTCCGGGAGCAGGCCGAGCAGAAGGACATCAAACTGGTGTTCGACCTGCCGCCGAAACTGCCGGTGATCGGCGGGGACCGTGACAAGTTGATGCTGACGCTTCACAACCTGGTGGGGAATGCGATCAAGTACACCCCGGCGGGCGGTGAGGTGACGGTGAAGGTCCGGGAGGAGGGCGCGAACCTGCAGGTGGACGTGACGGACAACGGCATCGGGATCAGCCCCGAAGAGAGCGAACTGATCTTCGACAAGTTCTACCGGGCCAAGGACAAGCGGATCGCGGGCATCACGGGCTCGGGGCTCGGGCTGGCGCTGGCGCGTGAGGTGGCACGGATGCACGGGGGCGATGTGACGGTGCGCTCGCAGATCGACAAGGGCAGCACGTTCACGCTGCAACTGCCCGCGTCGGCCCCGCCGACGGCGGTGCGGGCGGCGGCGTGACTGGCGGGCGTTTGAAGGACGAGCCGGAAAAGGGCCGGGAAGATGGAGATCCACGAACAGCGACAGGGCGCGGTGACGGTGCTCAGGCCGGTGGGTCCGCTGTGCGCACAGGACGCGGACCAGTTGAAGGAGCGCGTGGCGGAGGTGATGGCGCGGAGCCTGGGGCGGTTCGTGGTGGACGCGTCGGAGGTTCCGTACGTGGACTCTCGCGGTCTGGAGGTTCTCAAGGAGACGACCGACCAGTTGTCGGAGAGCGGGCAGGCTCTGCGGCTGTGCAGCGCGAACGAAACGGTGCGGGAGGTCCTGGAACTGACGAACCTGTCGGAACTGTTTGAGCATTACAGCGACGTGAACTCGGCCGTCCGGAGTTTCCTGTGAGCACGCCCCCCCCTGCTGCTCCCGGACCGGACCCGCGGGCCCGCGATGAGGACTCGCGGGCGCGGGGCCGGTCGCGCGCGTCCAAGCGGCTCCGGGTCGGAGAGGTGCTGGTCGAGCAGGGCGCGCTGACGCAGGAGCAGTTGGAGAAGGCGCTCTCGGAGCAGCGGACGTCGAGCCGGATGCTCGGGGAGATGCTGGTCGAGCAGAACGTGATCTCGGCGGCGTCGCTGGTTCGAGCGCTGGCGGCGACGCTCGGGGTGAAAGGGTGCCAACTCCGGCACGGGCTGATCGATCCGTCGCTGCTGAAGCTGGTGGGCGAGGCCGAGGCGACGCGGCTGAAGATGATCCCGATGTTCCGGGTTCATGACACGCTGACGGTCGCGATGGCCGAGCCGCAGAGCCTGCCGACGATCGACCGGCTCCGGCAGTTGACGAACCTGAAGATCCAGCCGGTTCTGGCGATCGAGGCGAACATCCTGGAGTACGTCAAGCGGTACTCCGGCGACGAGAGCGTGGACATCGACGCGTTCCTGACGAGCCTGGCCGAGAGCGAGGTCGAGGTCGTCGAGCGCGAGGAAGTGGATCAGGGCCCGGCGACGGACCTGGACAAGATGATCGCGGGGAGCCCGATCGTCAACCTGGTGAACGTGGCCTTCCTGACGGCGGTGAAGGACCGGGCGAGCGACATCCACATCGAGCCCGACAAGCGCGGGACGCGGATCCGGTATCGCAAGGACGGGGTGCTGCGGGACCTGATGAAGCCGCCGCCGGGGATGCACGCGGCGATCGTGTCGCGCGTAAAGGTGATCGGGAAGATGGATATCGCCGAGAAGCGGCTGCCGCAGGAGGGGCGGGTTCGCATTGTCGCGGAGGGCCGCGAGATCGACCTGCGGGTGTCGAGCATGCCGACGCTGCTGGGCGAGAAGATCGTGGTGCGTGTGCTGGACAAGCGGAACCTGAAGGTCCGGATGGAGGACCTGGGCTTCCGGACTGAGGCGCTGGACACGTTCAAGCGGGTCCTGCACGCGCCGCACGGCCTGGTGCTGGTGACGGGGCCGACGGGCTCGGGCAAGACGACGACGCTGTACTCGGCGCTGGACCTGCTGCGGAGCCCGGAGGTGAACATCCTGACGGTCGAGGACCCGGTGGAGTATCAACTGGACCTGATCAACCAGATCCAGGTGAACGAGCAGGTGGGGCTGAGTTTCGCCCGGGCGCTGCGGAGCATCCTTCGGCAGGACCCGGACATCATCATGGTCGGCGAGATCCGCGATGAGCCGACGGCGCGGGTAGCGGTGCAGGCGGCGCTGACGGGGCACCTGGTGCTGGCGACGCTGCACACCAACGACGCGCCGGGCTCGGTGGCGCGGCTGCTGGACATGGGGATCGAGGCATACCTGCTGTCGAGCGCGCTCAACGGCGCAGTGGCGCAGCGGCTGGCGCGGAACATCTGCGGGGCCTGCGCGACGAAGTACTACCCGACCGAGCAGGTGCTGCACGACGCCGGGCTGGACGAGCACTCGGGCCGGCCGTTCCGCAAGGGCGCGGGGTGCCGGCAGTGCCACGACAGCGGCTTTGCGGGGCGGTGCGGCATCTACGAGGTCATGGAGATCACGCCGGAACTGCGGCGGATGGTGCACCGCGGCGCGCCGACGCACGAGATGCGTGCCAAGATCGCCTCGTGCGGCGGGCTGTCGCTGCGGCAGGAGGGCGTGCTGCTGGCGCTCGAGGGACGGACGAGCCTTGAAGAGGTGCTGCGCGTGACGCACGACGAGGGCGACGACCTGACGGCCGAGACGAGTGTGGCGAGGCCGGAGACGCCGCCGCTGAAGGAGGCCGCATGAAAGTCGCCTACAGCGCCTTTGACAAGGCGGGCCGGAAGATCGTCGACGTGGTGGAGGCCGCGAGCGTGAGCGAGGGCGGCGAACTGTTGCGCCGGCAGGGGTTGTTCGTCACGGAGATCCGCGAGGCGGCCGACAAGGCGCGGCGCGGACAGGCGGCCGACGCGGGCAGCCCCGCCCCGGGCGCAAGGAAACTCCGGGACATCTCGGGGTTCATGCGGCAACTCTCGGTGCTGGTGTCGACGGGCACGCCGATGGTCGAGGCGATCACGTCGCTGGAGAAGCAGATCCCCGAGTCGCCATTCCGCGAGGTGATCGCGGACATCCGGTCGCGGGTGGAGGAAGGCGCGCAGTTCTCGGAGGCGCTGGCGTCGCACCCGCGGTGGTTTGACCCGGTGTGCCGCTCGCTGATCGCGGCGGGTGAGTCCGGCGGGCAACTGGACGCGATGCTCAAGCGGCTGGCGTCGCTGCTGCGCCAGCAACTGAAGGTGCGATCGACGGTGATCGGGGCGATGATCTATCCCTCGGTGCTGATCTTCGTGTCGATCGTGGTGCTGGTGGCGATGGTGGGGTTTGTCATGCCGCGGTTCGAGGGCCTGTTCACGACGCTGGGCGCGGACCTGCCCGCGAGCACGCGGTTCCTGATGGACATCGGGGCGTTCGTGCGGGCGGACTGGTACTGGATCCTGGGCGTGCTGATCACCGCGGGGGTGTCGGCGAAACTGTGGCTGGGCAGCGCGGCGGGCCGGTACTGGCTGGACGGGGCGATGCTGAAGATCCCGCAGGCGGGCAAGGTGGTGAGGTCGCTGGCGACGGCGCGGATCACGCGCGTGCTGGGCGTGCTGCTGGAGGGCAAGGTGCCGCTGCTGGAGGCGCTGCAACTCACCCGGGAGTCGACCGGGAACAGCCGGTACGCGGAGTTGATCGATCGCGCGGTGGAGGTGGTGACGCGGGGCGAGTCGGTGTCGAGCGCGTTCGTTGGGACGACGCTGATCCCGCAGTCGGTTTCGGAGGCGATCCGTTCGGGCGAGCGGACGGGGCAGATCGGCCCGGTGATGACGAATCTGGCGGACTTCCTCGACGAGGACAACGAGGTGCTCGTGAAGTCGATCGCGTCGATCATTGAGCCGGTGATCCTGATGTGCCTGGGCGTGCTGGTGGGGTTCGTGGCGTTGAGCATGTTCCTGCCGCTGTTTGACCTGACCGCCACGGCGGGAGGTGGACGATGATCGGAAGCACCGGGCGGGCTTCGCCCATCGGGCTGGATGTCGGGTCGCGCTGCATCAAGGCGGTGCAGTTTGCGCGGGCGCGCGGCGGGCTGCGGATCAGCGCGATCGCGTGCGTCGACCGGACGGGCGATGGCGCGGCGCTGGGCGCCGACGAGGCGCGGCTGCTGCGCGAGGTGCTGGCCCGGCAGGGGTTCCGGGGCCGGACGGTGGTGCTCGGCGGTCCGCCGGCGCGGCTGCTTTCCGGGGTGATGGAACTGCCGCCGCGGGGCTCGGGCGCGCCGCTGGACCAGATCGCGCGGATCGAACTTGCGCGGGCGAACGACTGTGCGCCGGACTCGATCGAACTGGCGTGGTGGGAACTGCCCGCGGGAACACGGGCGCAGGAGGGCACGCACGTGTTTGCGGTGGGGCTGCGTCACGCCGATGCGCACGAGGCGCTGGACGGCCTGGAGGCCGCGGGGCTGCTGGTAAGGACGCTGGATTCGGGCACGCTGGGGATCGCCCGTGCGTGCGCGCGGATCGGCATCGCCGCGGAGTCGCAGGTGACCGGCCTGCTGGACATGGGCTGGAGCGGCGCGACGCTGGCGGTGCTGCTCGGGTCGACGCTTGTCTATCAGCGGCTGCTGCCGGACATGGGCCTGGGCCGGTTGCACGCCCGGCTGGTGAGCGAACTGGGGATCGACGCGGCGGCGGCGGAGTTTGTGCTGCGGCGGGTGGGCATCGCGGCCGAGTTGCCCGAAGAGCAGCGCAGTTGGGAACTGCTCGAGGATGCGCGGGCGCTGGTGGGCGATCACGCGGAGGCGGTGGGGCGAGAGTTAAAGGCCTCGCTCTCGTACGCGATGCGCCGGTATGGCGCGACAGGCTCGACCGGGGCGGTGGCCTGCGGCGGCGGCGCCGACGTGCCGGGGCTGCTGGAGCGTGTGCAGCAGGCCGCGGACGAACGCGTCCGTGCGCTGCGACCGAACGAACTCGGCGCAGCGCCCGCGGACCCGATGGCGGCGGCGCTGGCGGCCGATCCGCGGCTGTCGATCGCGGCGGGGTTGGCGCTGGATGCGCAGGCGTCACCGAAACGGGAGGGAGTCCTCGCATGAACAGCGTGAACCTGATTCCCGCGACTCGCAGGGAGACCGCCGCGAGAAGGGCCCGCGTGCGAGCGTGGACGATCGCCGTGGGCGCGGCGTCGGCGTTGAGCGTCGGCGGGGCGACGACGGTGCGCATGATGTGGGCGCAGGACTCGGGCCCGATCCGGAGCGAGATCGGCGCCGCGCAGGCGACGGTGGCGGCATCCGAGGCCGCGCTGGTGAAGATCCGGGGCGAGGTTGCGCGGCTGCGGCAGGCCGAACTGGCGGCGAGAATGGTCGGGGAGCACCCGGACTGGTCGGTGCTGCTCCGGGCGATCAACCAGTCGCGTGGGGACGGGGTTGCGCTCGAGACGTTTGAACTGCGGCAGGAGGCGGCGACGCCTGTGCCGGCGGCGGCCACGGTGGACACCAAGCCGGTGGCGGCGGCCAAGCCGACCGAGCGGTACCGGTTGACGATGAAGGGGATCGGGACGGACCTGCCGCGGGTCATGACGTTTGTGGAGCGGCTGGAGCGGCTGGGGATCATGGAGAGCGTGACGCTGAAGCAGTCGCGCGCGGAGGCGGCGCTGGGGGTGACGGTGACGGGCTTTGACATCGAGTGCGCCCTGGCGGAGCGGCCCTCGGCCGCGGGCAAGCCGCCGGCGGCGGGGGCGACCGCCGATGCATCCGCGAAGGGAGACCGGCCATGATGAACCGACTGGCGGCGCTGCCGCCGCGAATCATCGACGCGCTCGGCGCCGGCGCGATCGTGCTGATCTGCGGCGCGGCGTACGTGCTGGGCGTGCACCCCGCGCTGGACCGGCGGGCGGCGGCCGAGCAGGACCGGCGGACGCTGCTGGCGGAACTCGCGGCGGCGGCGAGCGCGGCGGAAGAGGTGAAGTCGGCGCAGGGCGTGCGGGACCGGGTGCTGGCCCGGCGGAGCGAGTCGCTGCAACTCGAGCGGGCTGATCAGGTGAACACGCGGATCTCGCGGCTCACGTCGCTCGCGACTGCGGAGTCGATCTCGATCCAGCAACTCTCACCCGGCGCTCCGCGGGTGGAGACGGGCAAACCGTACACGGCGGTGCCCATCCGCGTGCAGGGCGTGGGCGCATTCGCCGACTGCGTGGACTTCCTGCGCCGGCTCCGCGAGGAGCATCGCGACATCGCGGTCCCATCGGTGCGACTGGCAATCTCGGAGCCGGCGTCCGAAAACCGCGCAGCGCGGATCGACATGACGCTGGACCTTGTGTGGCATGCGGCGCCTGACGATTCTGCGGGCCGTCGATAGACCCCCAAGCGGGGATTTGGCTTGCACGGGCGCGATGTGAATTGTCTGTCAGAGGCGTGAATACCTCCAAGAATCGTCAACTGATGGGTGCTGTGCTGGGCCTTGCCGTGACCGCGCTGGTCGTGGACAAGGTCTTCCTCGGCGGCGGCGCGACGCCGTCGCTCGCGGCGGACGGCACCAGCGCCCCGGGCACGCCGGCGGCCGGCGGGACCACGGGCGGGATCGCCCGGACCGTCGACGGCACGCCGACCGACTCGGTCACGGCGCAGTTGCGCGCGATGGCGGGCCGGTTGGACCTGGACTCGGGCCCTCAACTGGCTGATGCATTCGCACCGCCGCGGGCGCTGGCGGAGTTCGCCGAGCAGGACGCCGCGCGGCGGAAGGTGCAGGAGCGTCAATCGCTGGCTGCGGAACAGGCCGGCAGGCTGCGCGACCGCCTGCGCCTGACGGCCACGAGGACGACAGGCCTGGGTCTGGCGATGATCAACGGGACTCTGTACTCGCTGGGCGATGAAGTGCCCGAGACCGGCCACCGGGTCAAGGAGATTGACCGCGAGGGCGTGGTGCTCGAGGACACGGTGTCGCTGGCGACGTTCCGGCTGGACCTGAAGCCGGAAGGCGGCGGGACGGGTTATCGGCCCGGCAAGTCGAACTAAAGGGCGAGAGCGGGCTCATTTCAGCCGGATCGCGCGGGGAGGACTCAACTGGTGGGTGTTCCCGGGCGATAGGCAATGGACAACGAGTCCGCGGTCGTCGTCCCCGACCGCCATGAAGCCAGAGGAGTGAAAGAAAAGACATGTACACGGGTGCGATCCGCAAGTCCCGAGCGTTCAGCCTGATCGAACTGGTCATTGTCGTGGTGATCATCGGCATCATCGCGGCGATCGCCATCCCCCGCATGAGCCGCGGCGCCTCGGGCGCCAACGACGGCGCGCTGCAGAGCAATCTTGCGGCGCTGCGGAAGGCGATCGATCTGTACTCCGCCGAGCACAACAACAAGTTCCCGACCGTCGCGGACTTCAAGGAACTGATGACCGGCTACAGCAACGAGGCCGGCACGAAGTCTCCCGACGGCACGCAGGCCAACGGCCACATCTTCGGCCCGTACATCCGGGCGATCCCCGTGCAGACGGTCGGCCCGAAGAAGGGCTCGGCGGGCGTCGCCGCGGCGGACGGAGCGGGCATCGGCTGGCTCTACAACGAGACCACGGGCGTGATCACGGCGAACGTGACGACCGAGACGGACGCGAACGGCAAGACCTACATCAGTTACTGATCGCCGGGTGAGAGCGTTCACCGGCTGAATCGACTGTTCACCGTCCGCCCGGAGGCACCGACGCGACTCGCGGCGGCACCCCCGGGCGGTTTACGTTTGAGGAGACGCAAGTGCGACACACTCGCCGACGCGGATTCTCGCTGATCGAACTGGTCGTGTGCATCACGATCATCTCGATCGTCGCGGGCCTGGCCGCGGTGCGGTTCGGGCGGAGCGCGGAGCGGGCGCGGGTGGAGTCCGCGGCGAAGCGGGTCGCGGCGGCGGTCGATGACGCCCGCACCCGGGCGAGGACGCGGGGGAGTTCGTGCCGGCTGGCGGTTGACCCCGCCGCGGGAACGCTGCAGATGAAGGGCGTCATGAGCGGGCGTGCAGAACTGGACCTGATCTGCCTGTCCAAGAGCCCGTACAAGGTGTCGATCAAACTCGCGGACTTCGGTGGGAAGACAGACCTGGACTTCACCTCGCGCGGGAGGCCGCTTGCGGGCGGCAAGATCGGCGTGGCATCCGGCGCGTTCGTGCGGACGGTGACGGTCGACCCGGAGACAGGCCATGCGTCAATCGACTGAGCGGCGGGGATTCTCGCTGGTTGAACTGGTGACGACGATGGCGATCTCGGGGATCCTCGTCGGCGCGATGAGCGTGGTGCTGGTGATGGCCTCGTCGGCGCTGGAGCGCGGGAGCGGCCCGATCGACGACGAGCGGGAAGCCGCCGAGGCGCTGGCGGACCTGCAGGCCGACCTGGCAGAGGCCACGCAACTGTTTGAGTACACCGCTCAGGCGGTGTGGTTCGAGGTCCCGGACCGAGACGGGGACGGCAAGGCCGAGAACATCCGCTATGCATGGTCGGGCGTTCATGGCGACCCGCTCACGCGGAGCACCAACGGCGGGCCGGAGGGCGTCGTGGCCCGGAACGTGCAGGGACTGGACTTCTCGTATGTGGTGCGCCCGGGGCCCACGCAGGCCGTGAGCGCGGAGCGGCTGATCGCCGACTTCACCTCGCACGCGGGCGCGACGTCGTCGACGACGACCGCGACAGGAACATCGTGGGTCGCTCAGATTCTGCGGCCCTCGCTGGCGGCGAACGCGGCAACATGGAAGGCCACGCGCATCCGGCTGCAACTGAGGATGAGCGGCGCGCCGGATGCATCGCTCCGCGTGTCCATCGTGAGCCTGAACAGCGACAACACGCCCGGCACGACCGTGTATGCATCGGTCGATGTGAAGGAGAGCACACTGTCGGGCGCGCTGAGGATGGAGGACATCACGCTCACCACGTGCGACCCGATCCCCGCGGGCAGGGCCGTGGCGATCGTGGTGCAGGGCATCTCGGGGGCGACGGCTGCGTGCGATGTCGGCCACCTGGTCTCGGCGACGCCCACCATGCCGTTCAATCTCTGGAGGGCGACTTCGGCCAACGGGGGCGGGTCGTGGCAGGGGTATGGGCAGGTGCAGAACTGCGTCTTTGAGGTGTATGGGACCGTGACGACGGAGTCGAGGTAGCGCATGGCACATGGACATCACCGAGAATCGCGCGGGCGTGCGTTCACGCTGGTCGAAGCGGCGATCTCGACCGTCATCGTGGGCGTGATGGCGGCGGCGGCGCTGTCGGTCGTCGGCGGCGCTGCGCGCGGCGCTGCGCGCGAGCGGGAGTGGCGACAAGGGCAGAGCCTGGCGGCGGCGCTGATGGCCGAGATCATGGCCGCGTCATATTCGGATCCGCAGGGCGGGAGCACCTTCGGCCTCGACACCGGCGAGACCGCCGGCCAGCGGTCCACGTTCGATGATGTCGACGACTTCGACGGGTACGTCGACTCGCCGCCCACCGACGCGGCCGCGAAGAAGATCGCCTGGGCGGTCGATTTGACTCGGCGGGTGACGGTCGAGAACGTGATGATCGACAACCCATCGAAAGTCGAGTCCAACAGCACGGACACCGGGCTGCGGCGCATCACCGTCATGGTGACGTCGCCGGGCAAACAGACCCGCACGATGACCGCGCTCAAGTCCCGGGACACGGTGGTTGACGCCGCGCCGGCCGCACTCGGGGTCGACCGCGTGACCGGCGTCCGGATCAGCCTGCAGGCGGGCAGGTGCGGAACAACGCTGGTGGGCGGGGCGACGCTGTTCAACACACCGTTGACGACCCTGGCCGCGAAGCCGGAGGCGGCCAAGGCGGTTGCCGTCGAGGCTGCGAAGGTTGAAGTTGTCGGGGGGAAGTGAGCCACCATGAACAGGAATGAACCGCATCCCCGTCCCCGATCCGCACGTCGCGGCAGCGTGTACCTGCTGGTGCTGGGAATGGGCACGCTGCTCACGGTGGTCGGGTTGGCGGTGGCGGTGACAAGCCGGATCAACGGCCGGAACGCGGCGGCGGATCGGAACCTGAGCGAGGCCGCGACGCTGGGCGCCTCGGCCGTGGACCTGGCGGTGGCGACGATCAACAGCGACAGCACCTGGCGGAAGTCGCGTGGGAGCGACGCGTGGAACCCGTCGGTATCGGTGGGGTCGGGCGCGTTGACCTGGAAGCAGAAGGACGAGATCGACAACGACATCGCGAACAATCCCGACCAGGTGGTGCGGGTCTACGGCGAGGCGACGTCGGGCGAAGCGGCGAGGCGGTACTCGCTGTTGCTCAAACCCAAGGGCACTCGCGCGCTGCGGGTACTGTCGTGCGGGCTGCACGGCGAGGGCGCGGTGACGATCGGCGCGGCGTCGAGTTTCTCGGGCGGGTCGCTGTCGTGCGACGGCGTGCTCACCAACTCGTCGACGGTCACCGGCAATGTTGAGGCGGCGTCGATCGTGAACACGGGCTCGATCGTGGGCTTCGTGACGCAGCCGTCGCGCGACAAGTCCGTGCCGGCAAACGATGTCTTCACGGACTACCAGAATCGCGCCACGACCATCAACTACCTGAGCCTCTCGGGCGGGACGATCGACTCGACGATCGTGTCCAGCAGCACCAATCCGTACGGCGCACAGAATCCCTCGGGCTTGTATTCCATCAGTGTTCCCGCCGGCCAGACGCTTCGCATCCGCGGCTCGATCATCCAGGCGACACTGGTGGTGCGTCTACTGGCGGGCTCGCAACTGCTCATCCGCGACCTGGTGGCCTGGGAGCCGCCGTCGGCGGGCACGCCTTCGCTGCTGGTGTACGGACCGGCGACCAGTTCGGTCACGGTGATGCCGGACTCGGGCACGGTCGATGTCCCGCTGCTGGGGCTGAACCTGCTGGGGATCGTCGTGGTGGTGGGAAGCCGCGCGACCGCCCCGTCGGAACTGCACGGCCTGTTCCACGTCATGGGCGGGGCGACGACGAGTTTCCAGCAGTCGCCCCGGATCATCGGGACGTGGATCGGAGACGGAGCCATCAGTATCACGAGCAAGTCACAGTTCGTGGTCGACCCCAACATCGCGGCAAACCCACCGTATGGGTACACGGTGGTCGATCCCACGGTGGCCGCCGTTCCCGGCAGTTTCCGCTGGGAGGATCGCTGACCGGCCGCGCCGATCGGGCCTAGTGCTTCTTGTTGGCGGCGGCGTTGGCCCGCGCGAGGTATCGGCGTTCGCCGGGGGTGAGTTTCTGCATCCGGTTGGGGTCTTTCCGGATCTCGGCCATGAGTTTCTGGCCCTCGGCGGGCGTCAGATCCGCGTTCGGGTCCTTTTTCGGTGCAAAGAGGCCGAAGAGGCCGCCGCCCTGGGCCTGTTGCTGCGATGACGAACCGCCGCCGGAACAGCCCGCGAGCGCTGCTGTCAGTGCGACGGCGGCGGCGAGCGGCAAACCTCGGAGTCTCCGGTCAATCATGGTCGTCATGGTACACGATTCCCGGCGATTCCCGCGGCGGTTCCTGCCGACCGCGTGCCGGCGCGATACCGTATATGGAAGAAGTGACAGGTTCCTGATCGTCGGGCCGGCCGTGGGCCATCAACGGGGATCTCCCCATGCGAAACGACATCCGCTACAACAACATCATTGACAGCGATGAGGCCCGGCTGGCGCAGGCCGCGGCCGATCGGGCGCCGGACCTGCCGGCCGACCAGATCGATGCGGATCAGTACTACATCACGCAGCAGTACGAGAAGTACACCCGCGCTGACCACGAGGTCTGGCGGGACCTGTTCAACCGGCGATGGGAAGTGCTGGAGCAGCAGGTGAGCCGCACGTTCATCGAGGGCCTGAAGGTCCTGCGGCTGAGCGGGGAGCGGCTTCCGCTCCTATGCGACACGACTCTTGCGCGAGACTGCGAGATCACCGACGGGAAGGTGCTGAAGAAGGGGACGCGGCTGGAAGGGATCAACCGCTACCTGGGCGAAGTGAGCGACTGGGCGAGTTACGGCGTCCCGGGGTACCTGCCGGCGAAGGCGTTCTTTGCATGCCTGGCGCAGCGGGAGTTCCCGACGACGGTGCTGATCCGGCCGCGGGAAGTGATGGACTATCTGCCCGAGCCGGACATCTTCCACGACGTGTTCGGGCACGTGCCGCTGCACGCGAACCGGGTGTTCGCGGATTTCCTGCAGACCTACGGGAAGGCGGCGCTGCTGTGCGACGACCCGTACCACATCGAGCGGCTGGGGAGGCTGTTCTGGTTCACGGTAGAGTTCGGGCTGATCCGCGAGGACAACCGGGTGAAGGTGTACGGCTCGGGGCTGGTGAGCAGCCACGGGGAGAGCAAGTACTCGCTGGAAGGCAAGTGGGAGGCCAAGGGCAAGCCGGGCGCCGAGCCGTGCTCGAAGCGCGAAGTGGCGGAGTGGCGGCCGTTCGACCTCGACCGGGTGTGCGAGACGGCGTTTGAAATCGATCACTACCAGCCGATCTACTACGTGCTGGAGAGTTTCGAGCAGTTGCGCGACGCGATGAACGATTACGCGGAGCGGGTGCTGGGGAAGCAGGTCGTCGGGGTGGGGCGGTAGTTTCCGGGGCATGACCGGTGCAAGTGCTCGCCGCGCAGTTCGCTTTTTTGGTATTCACCTGCGGCTTCGAGCCCCCTACCACCGTCGCGGTCCAGAGAGCGTGGTCCGATGCGCTGATGCCGCTGGGGGGCGAGCGGGCGCACTTCTGCGGCGGCGACGGCGCGGCCTCATGCCCCCTCCCCGGCGACCGCACACTCTGGCTGTTCGGCGATTCCTGGATTGCACGGATCGAGAACGGCCGGTATGGACCCGGCGCGGCGATGGTGAACAACGTCGCCGCGGTGCACACCAACCCGCCCCGCGGCGAGGCACCCGAGCCGGGCGCCGTGAAGGCGTACTTCGGGCCTCCACCCAAGCCCGGCGCGATGTCGGGGTTCGTGATGCCCGGCGAGCCGGAGCGCAACGTCGAGCCGGCGGGCAGGACGCCGGAACGGTGGTGCTGGCCGTGCGACGGCGCGGTGCTCATCGGCGAGGCGCCGGCGCAGAAACTGGTCATCTTCTACGCGGACCTGTCGAGGCGTGTGGAGGATCCCAAGCCCGATGATGTCTGGAACTTCCGGTTTGTCGGAAACCGGATCGCGGTCATCGACAATCCGGCCGATGCTCCGGACGCGTGGCGCATGAAGCAGCACGAACTCACGCCGCGGCATGCGCCGGGCGGGGCACCGACGATCTCCTGGGGCGTCGCGGCGATTCGAGATGCCGGGAGTGATCGGGAGCCGGAACTGATCGTCTTCGGTGTCGACGGATCGAACACGTGGGACAAACTGGCAATGATGGCGCGGGTGCCGGAGTCGAAGGTGCAGGACTTCGGCGCGTGGCGGTTCCGGACCGGGGATACGGGGGGCGCGGACGGGAAGCCGGAGTGGTCAACGAATGAGGCGGATGCAAAGCCGGTAATGCACAACATCGTGGACGAGTTCACGATCCACCGGCAGGAGATCGAGGGGCGCGAGCGCTGGGTCCTGATTCAGGGCGAGCCGATGCTGGGGCACCGGGTCCTGGTTCGCTTCGCGGAGCGGCTTGAGGGTCCGTGGAGCGACGGACAGGCGATCTACACGATCCCCGAGCCGGGCGCGGATAAGAACCTGATCACCTACGGCGCGAAGGCCCACCCTCGCCTCTCTGCCCCCGGGGAACTGCTGGTCTCGTACTGCATCAACTCTCTGGACTTCGGGCAGATGACGCGGGATGTCGAGATCTACAGGCCGCGGTTTGTGCACGTGCCGGAGGCGACGATCGTGCAGGCGCACCGTGCCTCGCGGCAGGCCGTTCCATGAAGACCGGGCCGGAGCGCAGGAAGCCCGCCGGCGCTTCGTAAGGACGTGTATCCATTCGAGCATCGCAGAGGAGGACCACGATGGCCCGGAGATGTTGCGTCCGATCGATCAGCTTGCTGCGTTTGGCGGTTATCGGGGGGAGTTTTGCGGGGGCCGCGCACGGCGGCGTGGTGTTCGACAACATCACGGGCGCGGCGTTCCCGCCGACAAGCGTGGTCATCGCGACTCAATGGCAGGCCGAGGATGTGTTCATCACCGGCGGTGTGGGCCAACTCCTGCAGTCGGTGGAACTGCTCACCCGACTCAGTTCCGCGTCGACGGTCGAGCAGTTCACGGGAACTCTGACCGTCGTGGTCATGCCCTCGGAGACTTCGGTGTCGCTGGGAACGCATCCCGGGGCGCCGCTTGCCCAGGTTGCCATATCGAGGACATGGGACCGCGGCCAGGATGCCCTGCTGTCGTTGGCCTTCCCGGATGTGCCCCTGCCTTCAACCGCACTTTGGGTGGCATGGTCATTCTCCAGCGCCTCGGGCACGCCGCTGTTCCCCGGGGTGAGCGTCCCGATCGTGCGTCAGACCACCGCCGCCGCGGCCGTCGGGAGCACGACCGGCCTGCTCGCCGGTTCGGGGAGTGCGAGCGGCCCATGGCAGGTGCAGAACAACCTGGGCGAACGCAACTGGACGCTGCGGGTCAACGCGGTCCCCTCGCCGTGCTCGATGATCGTGCTGGCTGCCGGGGGAATCGCGGCGGCGCAGCGGCGGCGGCGTTGAGGCCGGCGCCGGGTTGTCGCGGCCGGGCAAGAGCGGGTAGTCTGGCAGGATGGACGCCCCGGTTCCGCCTCCGGTGCAGATCGTTGAAACGGAGTTGCCGTGCTCACGGTGCGGGTACAGCCTGCGCGGGCTGGCGGTGGACGGCCGGTGCCCGGAGTGCGCGTGGCCGGTCGAGGCGTCGCTTCGCGGCGGCTTGCTGCGCTATGCGGGCCCCGAGTACCTCTCGTCGCTGGCGACCGGCGCATTCATCATCGTGGTGACCAACATCGCGGCGGTGGTGTTCGGGGTGCTGGCGTTCGTCCTCGTGATCGTGTTCGCCGCGACGTTCGCGGTGGTCCCTCCGGCGACCCCGGGCACGGCGGCTCCGGCAGCCGGGGTGCCGGCGTTCGGCTGGATCGAGTCGGTCGGGACCATCGGTGGGGCACTGATCACGATTGCGTCACTGGTCGGGTACTGGCTGTTCACGATTCCTGACCCCGCGACGAACCAGACGGAGCAGCCGCGGGCGGCGCGAAGGGTGGTGCGGGCGGCGGTGATCGCGACGATCTTCACGCAGGTGGGGCTGATCGCGACCATGGTGCTGGGCCCGCAACTGGTCCCGGTGAACCCGGCGAATCCGATGGCGGGGGCGATCGGGCTGCAGTTGGCGAGCGGGGCGCTGAACGTGGCCGGGCTGCTGGCGGGGGCGGTCCTCTTCTTCGCCATGATGCTGTATGTGCGGTGGCTGGCGCAGCGCATCCCGGACGGGGAGATGGTGGCCAGGACGCGTCTGTACATGTGGCTGCTGCCGGTGCTGTACACGGTTGGGGCGCTGTGCGTCGGGATCGGCCCGCTGGTCGCGATGGTCCTGTACCTGATCCTGGTCTGGAACCTGCGGCGGCAAGTGCTGGCCGCCCGGGAGCAGGCGGCCCACCTGTCGGCGGCATGAAGCGCCCGACGGCGTGCGGACGGGCACGCGGGCGATTCCGAATGCATAATGTTCACAAGCCGGGACGCCCGCGCCGTGTCTGCGCGGGCGTTTCCCGTTGGCGGCGACGCGACCGACGGAGTGCACGCAACGATGGCCACGCTCTCGATCCCCAAGAACGCTTTCCTTCACGGTCGCTGGACCCACGAGGACGCCGCCCGCCTGTACGGCATGCCCGACTGGGGCAAGGGCTACTTCGGCGTGAACTCGCGGGGGCACGTGACGGTCATGCCGTCGAAGAACCCGGCGGAGCAGATCGACCTGCACGACCTGGTGAAGGGGCTGGAGGACCGCGGGATCTACACGCCGGTGCTGCTGCGATTCTCCGGCGTGCTGGAGCATCGTCTGCGTGAGATCCGCGGCGCGTTCGACAAGGCCATCAGCGACAACGGGTACCAGGGCGGGTATTCGTGCGTGTACCCGATCAAGGTGAACCAGCAGCGGCACATCTGTGAAGAGATCGCCACGCTCGGGCGCGAGTTGAAGTTCGGTCTGGAGGCGGGCTCGAAGCCGGAGTTGCTGGCGGTGCTGGCGCTGTCGGAGGGGCAGGACGATCTGCCGATCATCTGCAACGGCTTCAAGGACGACGAGTTCATCGAGACGGTGATCCTGGCGACCAAACTGGGGCGGAAGATCATCCCGGTGGTCGAGAAGTTCAGCGAACTGGAGTTGATCGTCAAGCACGCGGAGCGGTACAACGTCCGGCCGCGGATCGGCATCCGCGTGAAACTCGGCTCGCGCGGCGCCGGCCGGTGGGAGTCGTCGGCGGGGGCGAGGTCGAAGTTCGGGCTGTTCGTGACGGAAGTGCTGGAGGCGCTGGAGTATCTGAAGGCCCGCGGCATGGCGGACTGCCTGAACCTGCTGCACTGCCACGTGGGGTCGCAACTCTACGACATCCGCCACCTGAAGAACGCGGTCAATGAACTGACGCACGTGTACACCGAGTTGGTGAGGCTGGGCGCGGGGATGCAGATGCTCGATATCGGTGGGGGCATGGGCGTCGACTACGACGGGTCGCAGTCGGCTTGGAACTCGTCGATCAACTACACGGTGGAGGAGTACGCCGCGGACGTCGTGTACCGGATCAAGACCGTGTGCGACGACGCCGGGGTTCCGCACCCGACGATCCTGTCGGAGTCGGGGCGCGCGATGGTGGCGTACGGGTCCGTGCTCGTCATGAACGTGCTGGGCAAGTCGTCGTTCAACGCCGAGCCGGACATGGCCCGGATCAAGACCGACCTCGCCGCGGAGAAGGAGTCGCCCCAGCCGGTGCTCGACCTGATCGACGCGTATGAACGGATCACGGACCGCAACCTGCTGGAGGCGTACCACGACGCCCTTCAGGCGCGTGACGAGGCGATGAGCCTGTTCTCGCTCGGGTACATGTCCCTGCCGATGCGGGCGGCGTGCGAGCGGCTGTTCTGGTCGGTGGGCCGCAAGGTGCTGGACATGTGCGCCAAGCGCGGCGAACTGCCCGAGGAGATCGAGCATCTGCCCGAGACGCTCAGCGACATCTACTTCTGCAACTTCTCCCTCTTCCAGTCCATGCCCGACTCGTGGGCCATCGACCAGTTGTTCCCGATCTGCCCGATCCACCGGCTCGACGAGGAGCCCGTCCGGCGCGGCATCCTCGCCGACATCACCTGCGACTCCGACGGCAAGATCGATAACTTCGTCGACAAGCGTGTCGAGAAGAAGGCCATCGAACTGCACGAACTCAAGCCCGGCGAGCCGTACTACCTCGGGGTGTTCCTGCTGGGCGCGTACCAGGAGATCCTTGGCGACCTGCACAACCTCCTGGGCGACACGCACGCGGTGCACGTTTCGTACCGCGCGGCGGAAGCGCCGGAGGCCGGCACCAACGGCAACGGGTCAGCGCCCTGCGGGCAGCCGGAGACGTGGTCGATCGACGAGGTGATCGAGGGGGACACGGTCAAGGAAGTGCTGTCGTACGTGCAGTACGACGACGAGGACATGCGCCGGGCCATGCGGCGCGAGGTGGAGCGGTCGATCAAGGCCAACCGCCTGACCCCGGCGGAGGGGAAGAGTTTCCTGGCGTTCTATGAGCGCGGGCTGGACGGGTATACCTACCTCGAAGAGTAATCGCCGGCGGGTGCGCGCAGGCATCCGTGCCGCGGCTCGTACTGATCGGTAGGCGGCATCGCCGTCGACCATCGGTTACCGGAGCCTCTGACATGCGTACAGCCGCCGCCGTCCTGATCGCCGCTGTTTCCGCCGCCCCGGCCGTGGCCGGCACCGGCATCATCGGGCTTGGCCATCTCAACGCCGGCGATCGCACCGCTGCGAGCGCGATCTCCGCCGATGGCAACTTTGTCGCCGGATATTCGACCACCGGCGCCGGGCTGAGTTTCATCCCGGTTCGGTGGTCCATCGCCGGCGCCCCGGCGATCCAGCAACTCCCGTTCCCGGCGGGGTGGACCTCGGCGCAGCCCACCGACATCTCGGCGCACGGCGCCACGGTCTCGGGGTGGCGCCAGCAGGGAGCGGAGTTTCCGGGCTTCCGGTGGGCCCAGGGCGCGGGGTCGGTTGCTCTCTCCAACCCGGCCGGATGGTCCCAGGTCCGCACGCGGGACGTATCCCCGGATGGATCGACTGTTGCGGGCTGGGCGAGCATCTCGGGTGTCGGCGTTCGCGCGGTTCGATGGGTCGGAACCGGTCCGGGCCAGCCGGCGCCCCTCCCGGCCGGGTACACCGGATCCAGCGCGGCGACCTTTGACGCGAGCGGCCGACTGTTCGGCACAGCGCGCGATGCAGGCGGGGTTGACAGGCTGGTCCGCTGGACCGGCGACACCATGGAGTCGCTCGCGTCGTTCCCCGTCGACCCGCTTGTTCTGAACGGGCCCTTCAAGGCCTCGGCGAGCGGCGGGGTCGTCGCCGGTCTCAGCAGCCGTCAGTTCATGAACCCGCCGCGGGATGACGGGTGGGTATGGACCGCCGCGCTCGGCTTCACCCCAATCCCGGTTCTTCCGGGAATGTACAGCACGGTTCTCAACGCGTTGTCGGCCGACGGCTCCATGGTCCTGGGAGCGAACTTTGACTCGGCCTTCACGACGCAGGCGCCGTTCGTCTGGACCCGAGATCGCGGCACGCTCCCGCTTGCCCAGTTTCTCACCGAGGCGGGCGTCGATCTGACGGGCTGGACACTCGGCACCGCGACCGGCATCTCCGCCGACGGGACACGGCTGGTGGGCACCGGCCTGGGCCCGTCGGGCCGGCCGGAGGGTTTCGTCGCCATGATCCCGTCCCCCGCCGGCCTGATGGTGCTCGGCGGCGGCATGTTCCTGGCCACATGCCGCCGTCGACGCCGCCTCTGACCGAGGGGATCTCAGCGCAGCCGCGAGCGCGCCCGACCTTGTTACAGTGTGCGTTCCTTACGAGGCCGCACAGCATGCCGACACACGCGCCCGTCGCATCGACGCACGACCGTCTCGCCCTGCTCCGCGCGCTCGCGGTGCAGTTTCCCACCGCTGATGCCGCGATCGCCGAGATCGCCGGGCTCTCGGCGACCCTCGACCTGCCGATGGGCCTGGTCCACGTGATCTCGGACATCCACGGCGAGGACACCAAACTCCGGCACGTCATCCACAACGCTTCGGGCGCACTCCGCCCTTTGGTTGAGGAAGTCCTGGCCAACCGCGTGTCGCGCGAGGAGCGCGAGCGGTTCCTCAAGATCCTGTATTACCCGAGGGAGGCGCTGGCCAAGTTCGTGCCCGAGATCGAGGCCCGCGGCCCGGCGGCGCGGACAGAATGGGCGTTTGCCACGCTGAGCCTGCAGTGCGAGATCATCCGCGCGCTGCGCCGCACCTATCGGCGCGAACTCATCGACCGTCTCACGCCCCCCCACTTCCGCGAGTTGTTTGTCGAGATGCTCTCCGGGCAGCGCCCGGAGTTCCCCCGCGCCATGCTCGCGGCGATGGGGAACGCCGGGCGCGGGCCGGGAGATGAGTATGACCGGGACTGGGAGGCGATCGCCGCGGCGTCGCGGCTGATCCGCTCGCTGGCGTCGGCGGAGATCCTGGTGGCGGGCGACCTCGGGGACCGCGGCCCACGGATCGACAAGGTGATCGACCTGCTGATGTTCCAGCCGCGGGTCTCGCTGCTGTGGGGCAATCACGACACGATCTGGATGGGCGCATCGCTGGGGCACGACCCGTGCCTGCTGACGGTGCTGAGATTCTCGGCCCGCTATCGCCAGGCGGCCCAACTCGAAGAGGGCTACGGGATCCTCACCACTCCGCTGGAGAAACTGGTGCGCGAGGTGTACGCCGACGATCCCTGCGAGCGCTTCATCCCCAAGGGCACCGGGCACCGGGACCAGATCACGGTTGCGCGGATGCAGAAGGCGATCGCCATCATGCAGTTCAAGGCCGAGGGCCGCATGATCGCGCTGCACCCCGAGTGGGACCTCGATCACCGCCGCCTGCTGCACCGCATCGACAAGGCCGCGGGCACGGTCACGATCGACGGGAAGTCGCACCCGCTTCTGGACAGGCACCTGCCGACGATCGATCCGCGTGATCCGTACGCCTATTCGCCCGAGGAAGCGGCGTGCCTGGAGGTCATCCGCAACTCGTTCACCGCATCGGTGCGGCTGCGGGAGCACATGCAGTGGCTGGCGCGCCGGGGCGGGATGTGGACCCGTCGCGACGATGTGCTGGTGTTCCACGCCTGCGTTCCGGTCGACCCCGCGGGCACGCCGCTCGCGCTGAAAGTCGACGGGCGCGAGGTCGCGGGGCGCGAACTGATGGATGCGCTCGCCGCCGTCGTCCGCCGGGCCTTCCGCACGGGCACGATCGGCGGGAGCAGCCGCATGAAGGGCGCCCCCCCCGACGGCATCGGCGCCGATGCGGACTGGCTGTGGTACATGTGGGGATGCCCGCGATCGCCGCTGTTCGGCAAGGACAAACTCGCGACCTTCGAGACGCACTTCGTCGCGGACAAGGAGGCGCACAAGGAGGTCAAGAACCCCTACTTCGACCTCATGCACGACGCGGGGTTCATCCGAAAGATCGGCGGGCTCTTCGGCATGGGGGACGATGTGCTCATCGTCAACGGGCACGTTCCCGTCAAGGTCGAGAAGGGCGAGCAGCCGGTGAAACGCGGCGGCAACGCCGTCACCATCGACGGGGCCTTCAGCCAGGCGTACGGCGACCGCGGCTACACGCTCGTGCTCAAGCCCGACCGCATCAACCTCGCCGAGCATGCGCCGTTCTCGAGCGTGCAGGCGTGCATCGACCAGGATGCCGACATCGTGCCGACGGTGACCACGATTCGCACTTATCCCAGGCCGCGGCTCGTGCGCGACACCGAGGAAGGGCGCGAGCGGCAGCAGCGGATCGACGACCTGCGCGACCTCGTCCGCGCGTACCAGGAGGGCCTGGTCAGCGAACGCGCGTAAAGGTCGCCGCGTGCGTCACTTGGGCTGGTTGCCGTCGGACTGGGTCTGCGCGGGGGCCGAGGTCTCGACCGTCTGGATGATCATCATCGCGCCGCCCCCTTCGCCGGGCTCGAAATCGTCATCGAGTTCGATCTCGGACGCGAAGACGACATCGTCGCCGTGGCCGGTGCCGAAGACCTCGATCCGCTGCCCGGTGACGCCCTGCGGCTTGGCCGACTCGCGGGCGTCGGCCAACTGGTCAGGCGAGAGCAACTTCTCCATGCTCTCGCGGAGGGCGGTGTCGAGCCCTCGGCGCAGCGCCCGGGCCTCGGCCACCTGGGGATCGATCTCGTTCTGTCCGCCGGGGCCGATCATCATGGGCCCGCCGATGGACTTGCCCTCGTCCTGTGCCCGCCTCATCGCCGCGGCGAGCCGATCGCCCGCGGCCTTGGTGTCCCGCGTGTACTTCTCGTGCATCGCCTTGAGTTGTTCCCGCTGGGAGGGGCTCAGGCCTTTGAGTCTTTCCGCGGCGGCCAGTTCGCGGCCCGCCGACGTCTGCCGGTAGGCGCTGCGGAATGACTTGGCGCGGTATTCGTCGGCGAGTTTCGCGGCAAGATCTTCGGGGAGTTCCGCCCCGATGAGCCGCACGTACTTGTCGTTGACCTCGCGGACCTTCAGATCGACAGCGCGGTCTCGCTCCTGCTGCTTGCGGAAAGTTTCGGACGTGAACTGGCGGATGGCGCCCATGGTCGCCTCGTCCTCTTCGGCGTTGCGCTCCCGCTCCTGCAGGGGCCGGTCGATGTCGACCTCGTAGAGGCCCAGAAGTTCATCCACCTTGGGCTTGGCCGATTCGGGCGTCTCCAGACGGCCGACCACCGAAGTGAGATCGACCCCCGCGCCGCCGAGCGACTGCTCGCCGATGCCGAACATGCCGCCCAGCAGCCGCTCCCGCCTCCGGAGGCGTTCGAGTTTCACCCAGTTGACCTCCTGATCGGGCCGGAGCAGCGCCTTGAGATCGGACAGGAACTGCGCGCTGAGCGCCTTGCTGGCCTCGCCGTGCGTCTTCATCGTCTTCTGCAGTTTCTGCTGGAATGCCGCGTGGTCGCCGTCGTTCATGTCCGCCTGCGCATCCTTCATCGACGCCTGCATCGCCCTGGCGGCTTCGGCGGCCGACCGTTCGTAGGCGGTGTTCAGGTCGCGCGCGACTTCGAGTTGCGTCTCATCGAACCCGAGAACCTTGGCGTAGCGGTCGATCTTCGCCACCCGGGAAACTCGGGCACCGGTCGTGACCACCGCGGGTGTGGTCTCCGCGGCGGGCGGGGTGCGGTCGGACTGCCGGTCAACGGCAACTGTCCGGGCGCCCTGCCCGAACGCCGAACCCGCGGCGGAGATCGCCAGACCCGCCGCCACTCCACACACCAGTCGCACGCGCACGCTGCTCATGGAAACCTCCTCGGACCAGCCCCTGCAACCCCGGAGCCACTTCCCCACATCCCAGTCCCGCACCAACTCGATGACGCGCCGGCCGCGCCAAGCCGTCACACCGTTTCAGGCCAACCGGGAGAATCGTCTGCTTGATTCGGGCAGGTCGACACCCATCGCGATTGCGAACATCACCCCAACGCCGCACGCGATCACGATCGCGTGCCAGCCCACGCTCATCACCGGAAAAGCCGCGGGTGATGGGAATCCGGAAACCGCGATTCCTGCGAGTGCGCTCGCGGCGGCAAACCACTGGTAGATCCGCAGGCCGCCGACGATCTGCGTCTGCGGCTCGCCGCGGAAGTGCTCCTCGACGAAGCGGCTCAGGCCCGCAAACAAGAGATAGATGCCCGCGATCATGGAACACGGCGCCCCGACGAACCAGAGTCGGAGCAGGAACAGCCCGAGCACAGCGTTGGACGCCATGGAATAGACCGGGGTGGGATGAATCGGGACGCCGTCAAGGTGCGCGATCCGGCAGACGCGCGAGCGGGGATGCCGGTAGCGAACTCCCGGCACGATCTGCACGGGGCGTCCATGGCAGCATCCCTGGACAAGGCATCGGAAGCGACCGATGAGCACGACCCAAGGCGCAGCCGCGGCGAGTGCGGCCGCCAGCGGCCAGAAGTCGGCCCCCAGCCGCGAGGCAACGGCCATGCCCAGCGCAGCGCCGAGGATGGCGCCGAAGTAGCCGAACGGCCTGAGGATCGTGGCCGAGCCCACCAGCGCCTGCCCCCAGATCGCGCCGCCTGCAAGCGTGACCAGTCCGACCAGCCCGATCGGACCCGCGACACTCGGACCGGCGAGCGAGGATGCGATCAGGACCCCCGCCGCGGCGGCGGCGCCGGCATACAGGCCGTGGTTGATCACTCGAACCGGCCCAACGCGCCATTCTCGCCATGAGTTGGCGATGACCTCGGTCCAGCGGACCACCACGCGCCACGCCGCGCCGGCCCAGCGTGACGCGGCATAGAGCACGACGCCGCCGGCAAGGTCGAGCAGGGCATGCATGCCGGTGGTCACGCAACTCGCAGCGATCGCCACGGCCAGTGCCCAACCGACGACGCCCCAGGTGCGCCCTCGCGACGCCCACGCCTCCGCCGCGACAACGACCCAGAACACGTGGAACGCCGGCAGCGCGTTCCGACCCCCCATCCCGTCGATGCGTTCGAGTTGGAGCAACCAACCGAAGGGCGCAGACTCATCGAACGGCCGCGGCATCGCGTGCACCGGCGCAAGCAGATAGGCCAGCATTCCCAGCGCGGTTCCGAGCAGCCCGACGATGGCGAACCGCCGCAGGAAGCGCCGGCTCGCCGCCACCCATGGCGTCAGAATCGCGAAGGGGTACGCAAGCGTGTAGACCGGAGTGGTCCATGTCCAGACCGGCCACGAGCGCTCGAACGCGAGCGTTGAGTCGATGCCGCCGCGAACGGGCAAGTGACCGATAGCCATGTACAGCATGCACCAGGGAGCGAGCACCAGGATCAGCACCGACGCGCGGTCCCACGCATCCGGCGCGTTTGAATCGTCGCGCGGCAGACGCAGGAGCGTCTGCCCGGGAGGCGGACCAAACCGCGCGAGGAGGGCGTCGTGCTCGTATCCGGCGACCAGCGCAACCGCGCCAAGCATCGCCGCCGGCGAGACAAGCCACAGCCCGCTGGCCGAACCCGTCGCGAGCGCAACGCCGAGGCAGACCGTCGCGAAGCCCACGTAGATCGGATGCGGGAGCAGGCGGTACACGCCGCTGAACACGAACCGCCGCGGCGGAAAGGCGTTCATGGGCAGCCCCCCGCCGCGCTTCCAGAGGCTCCACATCGCCCCGGCCATCAACGCCAGCCCGACCGCCGCCATCACCGCGCCGCCCAGCGGCCAATGAGGCGCGGGCAGTTGCACAGCCGCGGCGGTGAGCATCGCCCACGCGACCAGCAGCGCCGGCAGCATGAGCACGAACGCGGCGGCATAGAGCACACGGCCGAGGATCATGCCCGCTCCCCGCCGAAGCGCACGATCTCATGGATCGCCCAACCCTCTTCGTCGATGCCCCCGATGTCGCGCAGCATGCCGCGGCTGATCCACTTGTCCTCCTGCGTGCTCAGGATCGCGTCCGGAACCATCGAGCGGAGCACCGGGATCGAGCCCAGCACCGTCGCACACAGCCGCCCGGAGCGGATGACACTGCGGCCGGAAATCTCCAGCCGCAGCCCGTCGCGCACCTGCACGCCATGATCTTCGACCACGCCCGGCACCGGCGTGCCATCCAGCAGGATGAGCGTGAGCGGATGCCCGCCGCGCCACTCGATCCACACCAGGCTCCGGTTCGCGCCGATCCACCTCCCCCACCGCAGTTCGCGGATCGGCAGGCTCCACGGGACCACCGTCAACTCGATCCGCTCGGCGTAGCCGAATCCCTCGATCACGCCAGGCCCGGCTCTGACTCTCGCCTTGGCAGCGATCGCGATGCAGTCCCACTGCACGCCCCGGCCTTCGGCGTTGCGCCACAACTCCGCCGAGTATGGCGCAGTCCGCGGCCGCCACTCGCCTTCTGCATCGAGCGCGCCGCACGACCAGTTGATCCGTCCGCTCTCGGCAATCGGCCCGGGGCCGGGCCGGAGCGTCGAGGACGCTTCAACCCGCCCATCCACCGCACGATGAAGCAACCCGGAATAGGCCAGCCCGAAGCCATGCCAGCGAAGCCGCGCCCAGTAGGCGATGGCCGCTTCGCCGTCCGGTCCTACACAGTCAAGATACCACTTGGTGAACTGGAATCCGGCGTATGTCTGCTCATCCGTCATTCGCGCCGGCCCCACAGGTCCATCGTGTCGGACCGCGCACGTGCGGTCCGCGGCAGTGTACGAACCATGCCCGCTTCCGGCTCAGCGCGCGCAAACGCTCGGGTTTGGCACGCGTATAATGATTCGCTCCCCGCCACCCCCGGGGGACCTTCACACAACCACGCGGCCAGGGGGGCTTGGCCACGAACCCGCTGCCGGCATTTCGCCGGCCGAGGAGCCTCTCCCATGGCAAATGGCACCCCCCACTCCCCCTCCCCCACCAAGTGGACGAAGAAGGAACTCCTCTCCCGTCCCATCAAGCACATCGACATCACGCGGATCGACGGCCGCGAGATCATCGACAGCTACCGCGACATGGCCTACTCCAGCCGCACGCTGGCCCAGGCCGCGGACATCTACTCGATGATGCTCAAGGACAAGGAGTGCGCGGTCATCGTCACCCTCGCGGGCAGCCTGATCTCCGCCGGCCTGAAGAAGGCCCTGATCACGCTCGTCGAGAACAACATGATCGACGCGATCGTCTCGACCGGCGCCAACATCGTCGACCAGGACTTCTTTGAGGGACTGGGCTTCAAGCACTACATCGCCCCCGGCAGCCCCGAGGCGCCGCCGGTTGACGACATGACGCTCCGCAACCTCATGATCGACCGCATCTACGACACCTACATCAACGAGGATGACCTCCGCGACTGCGACGCCGTCACCCACGAGATCTTCAACCAGTTCGCCCCCGGCGCGTACTCCTCGCGCGAGTTCATCGAAGCGATGGGCGCGTACCTCGCCAACAACCCGCGCTTCGCAAAGAACGAGTCGATCGTCAAGACCTGCTACCAGAAGCGCGTCCCCATCTTCGTTCCCGCGTTCAGCGATTGCTCCGCCGGCTTCGGCATCGTGCTCCAGCAGACCGAGGCCATCGAGGAAGGCCGCGGCCAGGTGGCCTTCGACTCCGGCAAGGACTTCCGCGAGCTGACTGATATCAAGTTGGCTTGCAAGGACACCGGCCTGCTCATGCTCGGCGGCGGAGTGCCCAAGAACTTCGCGCAGGACATCGTCGTCGCGGCCGAACTGCTCAACGAGCGCAAGGGCGGCAAGGCTCGCGGCGACATCGGCATGCACAAGTACGCCATCCAGATGACCGTCGCCGACTCACGCGACGGCGCACTCTCCGGCTCGACTCTCCGCGAGGCCTGCTCGTGGGGCAAGGTCGACGTCGTGCACGAGCAGATGGTCTTCGGCGAACTCTCGGCCCTCTTCCCGATCCTCGCCAGCGATGCCTACCACCGCAAGGCCTGGAAGTCGCGCAAGGGCTTCAAGTTCGCCGACCTCTTTGAGAAGGGCGAGGGCCTGCCCGAGTTCATGAGCGCCGGCAAGTCCAAGAAGCGCGCCGCGGCACGGTAATCGCAGCAAATCACATCCAAGTGTCCAAGAGAACCCCGAGCGCAACGCTCGGGGTTTTTCAATGCGCGTTCTGCACAGCCCGCGATCTCGCACCCGGTGCCTTGCTCGGCATGGAACGCCGCGCGACCCGCCTGCGCGGTATAAAACCCGCACCGTGACCGCCTCCCCGGCACCATCCCAACGCTCTTCGCGCGTGCGCCGACCCGCACGCACCGCCCTCCTCTGCCTCCTCCTCGGCCTGCTCACCTCCCTCGCCGCGGCGGTCACTCTCGCTCTTTCCGCCGACCCGCCCGGCTCCCCGCCCAACGCGATGCGGAGTTTCATCGCGCACGGCCAGCCCTGGAGCATCTACGAGTCCGCCCGCTTCGGCGCTCGCCGCGCTGCATGGTCGCTTCTCACCCTCGACTCGCTTTACACGCCGCAGGAACTGAAGGATCGCTTCCCCGATGGCCCGCCCGCCGACCCCGCCCTCGCACTCAGCACCCTGCGAGAGGAGTCCGAACCGTTCATCGCCCAGCGTCCCGGCGGCCGCTCCTTCCACGCGCCCGCTCCCTGGGGCCAGTTCGCCGCGGGCTCCTCCGCGCCGCAGCCCGGGCTCCGCGGGTCCGACTACGGCTTCGGCTGGCCCTTCATCTGCATGTGGTACCAGGTCCTCGGGCAGGATCAGGGCATGACTGTTGTCGGCGCGGACCTCCGCGGCGGCCTGCTCATCAGCGGCCAGCCCGCCACCGTCGGCACATCGCGCAGCCGAATCATCCCCCTCTACCCCGCCTGGCTCGGACTCCTCGGCAACACGCTTGCCTTCAGTGCTGCATGGGCCGCGCTCCTCATCACCATCCCCCTGCTTCTCCGCACCCTCCGCCGCCGCCGCGGCCTCTGCCCCGCCTGCGCCTACGACCTCCGCGCCACGCCCGCGGGCTCGCCCTGCCCGGAATGCGGTCGCGGCAGCAACGCCCACTGATTCCCACGCCGGGCAGGAACCGCGCGTGCTGCGCCAAACGCGCGTGACGATGACATCGCCGACAGTTGCGCAGCGCTGCCCGGCACAGCGTGCTCTTCAACGCAGTCCTACTTGGATTGCGACTCGATGATCACCCCGCGGAAGATCTTCGCGATTTCCGTCACCGGCACCGAGAAGATTCCGGCCCTCGTCGGGTAGCCGTTCTCAAGGCCCGCATCCGTCATGCGGCGGCCGGAGACGGGGAACGTGTTGCCGTGCGGATTCCAGATCGAGAGCGTGTCGCCTTTGGCGTCATAGGCGAGCACCGCATAGGCGTGCCGCCGCGAGATGCCGGGCGGGAGTGTCTCATCGGCGGTGACGAGCGTGACGAGTCGCTGGGCGGTGAGCGCTTCGCTCACAGACTCCCGAACCTTCGCCGCCAGCACTTCGGCATCGTCCGCAAGGACTAACGACGGGCCGGGAGGATCTCCCGCGCGGCGCGGCATTCGCTCCCGACGCGGCTTTGGCGCAGCGTCTTCCGCGGCCGGATCCGTCGCTCGGCGGCGCAGCGCGATCTGGTCGGTCGAGTTTCCTGTGAGCAGCCGGATGGTCGCGCGGGGGCTCATGCCCTGCGCGATCGCATCCGTAGCCGCAACAGTGTCATACTTCTCGGGCCGATCCTCCCTGCGCATCATGCCGAAGGCCTTCTCGAGCACCGCGAGCCAGAGCCCGTCATCGCCGGAGCGGTCCGACGTGGTGGAGGAGATCGCGATCTCCGAGTCCGACAGCGGCGCGACCACCACAGCGCGTCCGGTCCCGAACCTCACGGTGTAGCCGCCGCCCTCATCATCCGGGCGAGGCGTGATCATCGAGGCCACAGCGCGCGGGTCTCGATTCACCGCCGCGCCGACAGTGGCCACAAAGGAGCAGTCGCCCAGCGGGCCCTGGTGCGCATGATCGATGGACGGCAGGGAATCGGAATCGAACAGTTGCCGCGAGGAGTGCTCGATGCGCGAAAGGCTCTGGCGGAACGCGCCCTGCCAGTTCGGTGCCCTTGGCGGCGCCGGCTCCGTGCCTTCCTGTGCGGTGTCGGGGCGCGAGTCGGCGTCCGTGACGTCGTCGGCATCGCCGTCTTCGGGCCTCGCATCGTCGCGCGGCCGGCTGCTCTTCGAGGGCGTCGTTGTCAGGTAGGCCTTGCTCAACGCGGGCAACTCGAACCTCTCGCTTCGGACGATGCGCTTCAGCGTCGCCGCGGCGGCGGCCTCGGGACCTCTGATCTCGGCATTCACGCAGAGGCCGTCGATCTCGGCCGCGGAAAGTGAGCCATCGTGATCGAGGTCCCACGCCTCGAATCGCTGCTCCACGATCCGGGCAAATGTCGGCCTCGCGTCCGATTGTCCGAGCGCGGGGAAGCACAGCATCGCCGCGAGAATGCCGACTCCGCCGGTCAAACTTCGTGTGATCATGGGAGGATAACGCGAGAGACTGAAGGCTATTTCCGGTGAGCAGAAACCGCACGGGAGAGGCCGCCACGGTGCCGGCTCGACGGCAGTGGGCAGCACTACTCTCGCCCGGGTCGGGCGCTGTCGATCTCGCCGACTACCTCTCCGGACTCGGTGCAGACACCTCCGGCTGGCAGTTCTGGGATGTGACGGGTATCAGCGCCGACGGCTCGGCGATCACCGGCTACGGGGTTTTCAATCAAGGCCCGCTGACCGCGTGGGTCATCACCGGCATCCCCGGCCCGGCAGGATTTTCTGCCTTGTGTGCCGGCTCTTTGTTCATGCTCGGACGCCGCCGCCGAACCCCGTGATCGCGCGAAGCACACGGGTCGTGCGCGACCTTCGCGGTACGCAGTCATCCGACATCCCGGAACGACCTCACACGTACCGGTACTCGATCGGCGCATCCACCTCCGGGTGCAGGCTTGCGTGCACCGGGCACTTGTACCCGATCGCCTCGATCCGCTCCCGCATCTCCGGCGCCACCGCGCCCGCGGGGATCGTCACCACCACCGGCAGCCGCGCGATCCGTCGCGGCGAAGGCGGCTGCGTCATGTGCTTCTCCACCGTCGCCGTCGCCCCTGTCAGGTCCATCCCGTGCCGCTCGCCGTACATCGCCATCGTCGTCAGGATGCACGAGGCCAGCCCCGCTGCGACCAGGTCCGTCGGGCTGAACCCCGACGCATCACCCCCGATGTCCCGGGGCGCATCGGTGCGTATCGTCGCGCCATCGGGATGCTTGAGGTCGCACTTCTTGTTGCCGGCATAACGGACGGAGATGTTGACCATGCATGAAGCATAGCGACCGCTCGCGGCGCAACTGCTTCGCTGCATCGGTCGAACCCGTCCGCGGCCGGGCCGCCGCGGCTTACCATCCGCCATGTCCCGCCGCGCTCTGCTCAGCGCAATCGCCCTGCTCGCGCTCTGCAGCGCGTGGTCGGTCGCGGCCGAGCGGCCATCGCTCTACCTGCTCCGCGAACTGTACCGGCTCGGCGAGACGATCGGCCTGACGAAGGTGCACCCCGCGCCGGGCTCGCGCCTCGCCGGGCAGATCATGGGCTTCAACTACTCCCAGCCGCCGGAGTGGTACGAGTTCTTCGCCCGAAGTCTCGCCGCGGCGGCCGCGCTCGCACCCTTCCTGCTTCCCGGCCTCTGGTCGCACCGGAACATCGCCTCGCGCTGGAGCGAACTACCGGACATCTCCCGCTGGTCACTCCTCCGCGGCCCGCTCGCCGCGATCGTCGCGGGTGTCGTGTTCGCCGCCATTGACATCAATCTGGGTTACTGGCTCTGGTCGCGGTTCCTCGCCCTCGGAGAGGCCTGCGGCGGCACTGTTCCACGCATCAGCGGGCAGGTCGCCTTCGGCCCCCGCGGCCCGTTCTCCGGCTCCACGCTCGCCGACTCGTTCGGCAACCTCGCCGTCCGCCACGGTCCGCACATCGTCTGCACGCTCGCCGCCACGGGCGCGGCGGTCATCGTTCACACACTTCTGTGGCACAGGGATCTCCGCCGCGCAGCCGCGGGTGCGTGCCCGCGCTGCGGATACGACCTGCGCGCGACGGCCGCCGGTTCGCGTTGTCCCGAGTGCGGCGCGGACGTCCCGAAGCCGCACAACAGCCCAGCGGAGCGTGCCGTCAAGTCGTCCGCCACGAGTCAGAACTGATCCTCGCCTCACTCCCTCCGCGGCTCGACTCCCAGCAGGTTCCTCACCAGAAAGTCCGCCCGCCGGCGTCGCCCATACGGCGTCTCCGCCGCGCCGTGGCCCACGCCCGGCATCACCAGCAGGTCAAAGTCCTTGTCCGCCTTGATCAGCGCGCTGGCCACCTGCATCGTCGAGGCCGGATCGACATTCCGGTCCAACTCCCCCACGATCAGCAGCAGTCGCCCAGTCAGGTTGTGCGCCTGCGTCACGTTGGACTGCTCCGCGTAGTGATCGCCGATCGGCCAGCCCATCCATGCCTCGTTCCACCAGATCTTGTCCATGCGGTTGTCGTGGCATCCGCAGTCCGCTACGGCCACCTTGTAGAAGTCGCCATGCGCCAGCAGCGCCCGCAGCGCGCTCTGCCCACCCGCCGACCCGCCGAAGATGCCGACCCGCGACAGGTCCATTTCCGCGTGTTTCGCCGCCGCGGCACGGATCCAGGCGATCCTGTCAGCAAACCCCGAGTCACCCAGGTTCTTCCAGCACACATCGTGGAACGCCCTGCTCCGGTGCGCGGTGCCCATGCCGTCGATCTGCACGACAATGAACCCGAGTTCGGCGATGTCGTGCATCACGCCCAGGTGCGGGTCAAACGCTTTGGGCACGAACGCGCTGTGTGGCCCCGCGTAGATATGCTCCACAACCGGGTATCGCTTCGACGGGTCGAAGTTCGTCGGCCGCACGATCACGCCGTAGATGTCCGTCCTGCCGTCGCGCCCCTTTGCGACGAATCGTTCCGGCGCTACCCACGGCAGCGCCCGCAGCGCCGACCAATCGGCACGCTCCAGTTCGCACACCAGCGAGCCCGTCTCGGCGCTCCGCAGTTCCACTGCTCCCGGCATATCGAGGCGCGAGTACCGGTCAATCAGGAATCGCCGGTCGGGCGAGAACTCGACCTCGTGCGTGCCGTCCCCCTCCGTCAATACCGTCAGCCCCGTGCCGTCGAAGTTCACACGCGCAAAGTGGATGAAGTACGGGTCCTGGTCCGCGTGGATCCCGCCCGCCCGGAACCACACATGCCGCTTCTCCTCATCCACCCAGTCCACACCGCGGACGACCCACTCCCCGCGCGTGATCTGGTTCTTGACGCCGCGCTGCATTCCGCTTCCGCCGCGTTCATCGACCAGGTACAGGTGCCGCCACCCGTCCCGCTCCGACATCCAGATCGCCTCGCCCGTCGAGGTGATCCGGTGCAGGAACGTCGAGTTCACATAGTCCACGAACGTGTCCGGCGTCTCCTCGACGATCGCCCGCGCGCCTCCATCTCGCGAAACGCCCACCAGCCGCAGCACCTGGTGCCCGCGCTGGTTGTACACGAAGGAGAACCCGCCCGAATCGGCCGCCCACTCCAGCCGGTCGATCGCCCACGGAGTCGCGAACAGGTCATCGTTCAGCGCGATCTCCACACCGCGCTGGGCATCGAACAGCCGCGGCTTGGACACCTCGATCTCATCGCCGGGCTTCAGATAGTCGAACGTGTGCACCTTCGGCTGCACCCGGTCCGGCGGCGACGACTCGACGATCGTGACCGGATGCGCCTGCGCCGGCGTGGTCCAACGCACCACGAACCGCGTCGAGTCCGGCGACCACACCACGGGTCCGGCGTAACCGACCTCCGGCTTCCCTTCCGTCGTGATCGCACGCTCCTCGCCGCCTTCCACCAGCACAACATTGCGATCGCGCACGATCACGCGCCGCCGCCCGTCCGGCGATTCGTCCCCGCCGCGCCGTCTGCCCGCTCGCTCCGCGCTCGCCCGCCGCGTCTCGCCCGCGTCCGGTGCGTCACGCTTTTCCGCGGCCTCGCCCTCCGCCCGTCCGGGCCTCGCACCGATCACCACCACGCTCGGCAGGTCCACCGCCGCGCCCTCGAACATCGTCCTCCCGCCTGCGTCCACGACTGCCCACCGATGCCCGCCGAATGTGTGCTGCCGCCGCACCTGACCCGCGCCCACTTTCCCATACGACTTCCGTTCCGCGCCGTTCAGCCAGAACACCTCGACGTCGCCCTCGGTGCGGTTGGCGATGATGATCGCCGTCGATGCGCCACGCCGCGGCAGGTCCGACCCTTCCAACAGGAACCCGCGCACCTCCTCAATGGCCACCTCCGCCATCTCGCCCGTCGCGCGGTCCAGCCGAACCGCCCGCGCCTCATCGCGCACCAGCATCTCCACCGCGCCATCGACAACGTTCACCCGCTCGATCGGCAGCATCGCCCGATCGACCTCACGCCCCAGTATTCGCGACAGGCCCGCGGCGGCGCTCGTCACATCAAAGAGCGGCCTCTTCTCACCGGTCCTCGCATCCACCTCGACATAGCCGCGACGCCCCGCTCCCAACTCCAAGACATACCACAGCCGCGAAGCATCGATCCACATCACGGACGAAACCGTGTTCGTGACCTTCCCTTCAACCCTTCGCGGCAGTTGCGCGGCCCGGTCATAGTCGGCGCGAGTCCCTTGCGCGCCGGCTCGCGGCACGTGCACCGACCCGACCACCGCGACAGCCGTGAACAGGCCAGCCATGACACCGAACGAAAAGCGTGCGTGACTCATAACCCGGATTCTCGCAGATTTTGATCCTGTCGGCCTGTGCACTCCCCCGTGCGGCCCGTCGGTACAAACCGGGGCCGCGGGGGGGCCGCGGGGGCCCGCTGCGGTGCACCTCGCGATCGCCGCTCCCCGAGCGGATGCGCCCCGTGCCGTCCGGCCGCGCTACCCTCTGCGTCTTACCGAAAGGACCATTCCCCATGCGCCTCGCGAAGATTCTGACCGTTGCCGCATCGTTCGCGGCTGCCTCCTTTGCCGTCGCCCAGAGCGGCGGCACAAACCAGCCCAAGCCCACGACACCGCCCCCCGCGGCCGCGACACCGGCCGTCCCGGAGCAGCCCCCGATGCCCAAGCCTGTCCCTGTTCCCGAAGGTCCCGTCGTCAAGACGAACGAGATCGAGGGCATCCTCATCGAGGACATCAAGATCGGTGACGGCTACGAGGTCAAGCCCGGCGGCGCGGTCGTTGCCCACTATCACGGCACGCTCAAGGCCGACCCGACGGTGGTCTTCGATTCCTCCTTCGAACGCGGCGAACCCATCCCGTTCCCGCTCTCGGGCGTCATCGAGGGCTGGCAGAAGGGCGTCCCGGGGATGAAGGTCGGCGGCGTCCGCCGGCTGACGATCCCCGCCAAACTCGCCTACGGCGACCGCAGCCCGACCCCGAAGATCCCCGCGAACTCAGACCTGGTCTTCGTGATCCAGATGGTCGACGCGTTGCAGATCGAGGAGATCAAGCCCGGCACCGGCGAAGAGGCCACCAACAACTGCGTTGCCGTCACCGCCCACGTCATGAAGGACAAGGACGGCAAGGAAGTCGAGAAGGTGGAGGCTTCGCACCCCTACATCTGGATCCCCGGCGAGTTCGACGCGATCATGTTCGGCATCGAGGGCATGAAGGCCGGCGGCAAGCGGAAACTCACCGTGCCCGCCCAGATGAACATCGTCCCGATGGGCCTCATCAGCATGCGGCCGCAGAATGTGCCGCTGACGATCGAAGTCGACCTGATCGCGGTCCGCAACCTGCCGCGCCAGCGCGGCCGCTGATCCGCCACGCTCCCGATCGACGTTCGCTTCCTCCAAACCCCCGGCCCGCGCCGGGGGTTTTTTGTCGCGAGGGCCGATGGTATGCTGCGCGCTGTGCAGCCCGACCCCGACATCCTCGTCGACATCACCAACTGCGGCAGCGCCATCGAGGCCGAACTGCTCGCCCAGTTCCTGCGGGAACGCGGTGTCCACGCCGAGGCTGCCACCATCGTCGGCGCCACCAACCCGTGGGAAATGGGTTCATCCAATCCCTTCCGCATCGCCGTCCCGCGCAAAGACCTCGCCCGCGCGGAAGTCCTCATCCGCGAGTTCCGCTGCCGCAAGCACGACCCCGTCCACGTCGATTGGAATGAAATCGATATCGGCGAACCCGAAGAAGGTGTTGTTCTTCCTGCCGCGGCGGAGTCCACGCGACGCCACCGCCGCTGGAGGTGGATGCGGCGGATCGGCCTGCTCGCCATCGTGTTCGCGGCGATGGTCTGGTCGGGCCTGCTCGCCGCGGTCGTGTTCGCGTTTGTCTGCGCGGTCGAACTCGCCGTCGTGATTTCCGGCGCGAAAGACCGGGAGGAGGAGCCACGTGCTTGAGTTTTTCTGGGACCTCTATCAGCAGCGGCAGATCTCCGAGTTGCGCAGCGACCTCGCCCGCGCGCAGTCCACGGCCGGCGGCGCGGACAACCGCCGGCTCGCCGAACTCGAGCGCCGCGTCGATCTCCTTGCACTCACGACCATGGCGACGTGGTCCCTCATCGCCGGCCGGCTCGGACTCTCCGATGCCACCCTTCAGGCCGAGATGCGACGCCTCGACCTTGCCGATGGCGTCGAGGATGGCAAGGCCGGCCAGCCCCGCACCTGCCCGAACTGCTCACGCCCTGTTGCGCGCCGCATCAGCCGATGCATCTACTGCGGCACCAATGTCGGCGCAGCACTCTGACGGGCGTGCCCGCCTCGCATCCATGATCTCTCTAAACTCCGCGCTCCGCATTCCGCATTCCGCATTCCGCATTCCGCACTCGGCACTCCGCACTCGCCACTCCGCATTCCGCATTCCAAAATCCAGAATCCAAAATCAACTTTCCCCATGCCAATCTGCCCCTGGGCCACCACACCTCTCGGCATCCCCTACCACGACACCGAGTGGGGCGTCCCCGTCCACGACGACCGCACGCTGCTGGAGTTCATCATCCTCGAGGGCGCACAGGCCGGTCTGTCGTGGGAGACCATCCTCAAGAAGCGCGACCGCTACCGCGAGGTTTTCGCCGGCTTTGACGCCGCGAAACTCGCCCGCTTCTCGCCCGCCCGCATCGACAGGATCCTGCTCGACCCCGGCATCGTCCGCCACCGCGGCAAGATCGCCGCGGCCGTCTCCAACGCCCGCGCGTTCACCAAAATCCAGGACGAGTTCGGCTCCTTCGACGCCTACCTCTGGCCCTTCGTCGGCGGCGAACCCCTCCAGCACAACTTCACCAGCATGAAGCAGGTCCCCGCGCAGACGCCCGAATCGGTCGCACTCTCCAAGGACCTCCGCCGCCGCGGCTTCAACTTCGTCGGCCCCACCATCTGCTACGCCTTCATGCAGGCCGTCGGCATGGTCAACGACCACCTCGTGTCCTGCCCGCGCCACGCCGCCTGCAAGAAACTCGCGATGCGCCCGGCGCGTGCGTAGCCATCACTCGAACCTCAATACTCGAGTTTCAGACTCTGAACCTCGACAAACCACTCCGTCTTGCTCTTCCTTCGCGCTCTCCGCGCCTCGTCGGCGCGCAATCAGTACGGCCTTTGAATCCACTTTCTTCCGCACTCCGCATTCCGCATTCCGACTTCCGCCTCACCTCACACCCCATGCACCAGCATCCCCTGCGCCACCTTCATCGCCTGCGTCGCGCCGACCAGTTGCTCGGCAATCCGGAGTGAGAACGCCATCGCCGTCCCGGGCCCGCGTGACGTGATGATCCGACCGTCGGTCACCACCTCGGACTCGCAGCCCTTGATGTCGTGGTTGAACCGCCGCTCCATCCCCGGATAGCACGTCGCGTGCTTGCCGTTGAGGATGCCCAGCGGCGCAAGCACCACCGCGGGTGCGGCGCAGATCGCCGCGATGATCTTCCCCTCCGCCACGTGCCGCCTGATGAGCGCTGTCGCCCCATCGCTGTGCGCGATGTTCTCCGCGCCCTTCCCGCCCCCCGGGATGATCAGCGCATCGAACAGGATCTCGCCCAGATCCTCCACGACGCATTCGGCCCGAAGGGGAACGTGGTGCCCGCCCATCAGTTCCGTCCCGCCCACCCCGGCATACGTCACATCCACCCCGCAGCGGTTGAGCACATCCCCCGGCGTGATCGCCTCGATCTCCTCAGTCCCGTTCGCCAGCAGCACGACGGCAGTCTTCGACATGTCGGCTCCCTTCCGGCGCGGTGCGCCTCTGGGCCTCTCCACCGCTCCCCTCCCCCCACCCCCCCATCCCCCATCGCGGCACAACACCGCCCGCACTTTTCATTATGCCCCCAAACCAACCCCCACCGCAACCCGCCGCCCGCGAACCCGCCAACCATCCCCAAACACACTCCTGAAACTCTTTGCGTGAAAACACCGGCATGCCCGGCTCCCACGCCCAATCGACTCCGCGCCTGCGTCCACTACAGCGCCCTTTCCCGCGCTGAATCTTCGCTGAAGCCTTCTTCGCTGTCCGGCAGGGAGCGCACGCAGCGGCTTCCTCGGAGCAGTTTCTCATCTATCACGCCCCCGAACCCCATCAATCGTGTCCGCGACAGGAGTGCCCCGGACCTCCCTCGGATCAATCGATGGCTCGATGTACGTCCGGTCGTACAGGTTGACGATGCCGGGAGGCATTCTGCGCATCACAACCTCCTCGCCGCTGAGATCCGCGAACGAGACGGGAGATGGCACATCGACCGTGCAACATGACACAACCGGACCATGCTGGGCAAGATGGAACATCAGCGGCTGCCATAAGAGTCCTTTGCTGCTCGGAAAGAGGACTGAGGAGATCTGTTGTGGGACCATCTGCCGGATGCCCGTTTGCGTCTCCCACCGGAAGAATGCGGCATCGGCGTAGACGCTCTTCGTGAGCAGGAAGTCCGCCAGCGCGACTCGACGCCCGGTATGACTCAAGATGGGTGGCGGAGCGGGGTTCTTCGCCGCGACCATGATCCGCAAGTCGTCGACATAGTCGGACAATGCCAACGAATAGATCTGCTGATGCTCGAACCATAGCCCACGGCCAAACTCCCCGAAGTCAAACCTCCAGGGAGAGATGGGCGGGACTGCCGCTCGACCAAAGACGGGCGGAAGGTCAGCACATTCGGCAGCATAGGACTGCAGCGCGATGCCCACTTGCCGCATGTTTGACAGGCTCTGCAATCCCATCGACCGAGATCTGGTCACTCCCAGACCCGGCATGGCAAGGGCGATGAGAACCAAGACCACGCCAATCGCCAGCAACAACTCAACCAGGGTGAGGCCATGCCGAACCCGTGACAGCCGCATGCGAAGCCTCCTTGACAGCCCCCCCCCCCCCATCAGTACCATACCAAAGGAAACCGAAACCAGCAAACTTCCATCTGCCGGAAGGATCACCATGTCTTACCAGTTGACACGTTTGCTCGCAAGCCTCTCTCTTCTTGGCGCGATGCTCGTGATGTCGGGCGCGACAGACTGTCCGGCAACGTCGTCGCCGCTTGTCTGTGTCGAAGTGTTCAAATGCACAGGTGTTCCGGCAATTTACGGCGCACCCGTGAACTGCGAGTTCAGTTACTGCTTCGGCGGCTATAGTTGGTTGGTTCCGGGCAACGAGCTGGTCACATCAACAGGCTGGGGTCAAGTCGATTGTAAAGTCCGTGAGGGCAAGTGGCTACTTGTGAACGGAGTGATGACCTGCTTCCCCGATCCGAACGGGAATGTCATCAACAGCTTCCCCGCTCAGGGGATCGTTCACGTCACTTCCGGGCCATGCCTGCCGGGCGGCGGCGAGCAGTGAGTCGCTCCGGGTTTCAATCCCTCGCCGCACTCTACGCACTTGTGCTTCTTGGCGCCATGCTCGCGGCGAGTCCGCTTGCCGCTCAGCCGGTGCCGATCGAACTGGCGGAACTGCACGATCGGCTCGCTCGTGCCTACTCGTCGAATCAACCGTACCGCCTTGAAGTTACGGAGCATCGCGCAGCCTCTTCAGGTGAGAGCACACACGTCGGAGAGCAAACCGCCTGGTATGAAGTGATCTGCAGCACTGCTGGCGATGTGCGTATCGATCAAACTCATCCGATGCAGCGCGCCGCGCTCAACGGGATGAACGGCACTCTGCTTCGGCAAGGCACGCTCTATCAACTCTCCACAGGGCCGCGCCGAGCGGTTATGCGCGGCATCCCGCCGCCGCACGCTTCGGCGACTGTTGCCCGTCGAGCGCCATCGCTCATTCCTGCGCAGGTTCTTGCCGCGGTCGAAGGTGACGATCGAGCATCCGCCTCGTCGGATGATGCGAGCGGAACTATTGTGGTTGAAGCGCCGCTTCAGGGCCTCACATTCACTTTCGATGCCGCCGATCTGTCGCTCAAGCAACTTGTTTCGCGCCGGCCAAGCGGACGCATCACAGAGTGCCTGGTGGAGGAGTTCCACAGCCTCAACCCGTTCTTCACCGCAGGATTCCCGGCTCGTGCCCGCACGACTTCGCACCCTCCCGGCAAATCGGGTGGTGACATACACGTTGCTTTCGAGGTCTTCACACTGCCCAAGCCCATCGTCCCTTCTCCACAACTCTTCGAGTGGCAACAATACGCAGACGAGCTCGTCGATGAATCCGAGGCTATCAGCCGCCACCAGCAGGCCGTCGCTCCTCTGCAAGACGGTCAGTCCATGAGAGTCGACCCGAAGGACTGGGATGCGAACCCTGACGGCGTGAGATTGCCATTGGCGCAAAGCCGTACTCGCACTGCATTCCTGAGTCTCGGCATCGCGCTGCTCATTGGAGGCGTCGCATGGGGCATACGACGACGGTTCGGTTGAACAGCAATACACAGTCACATGAGCAGTCCGCCGGTTGGCTGTGTCGCGCAATTGATGTGTGCCATTTGCTCATTGGGCTCGTCTGGATCTCCTCCGGCGTGGCAAAGATAACGGAACCGTCCCAGTTCAGTGCGATTGTGCAGGCACACGGGTTGTTGCCGACATCGGCACTCTGGTTGATCTGGGCATTGCCGCTGTTCGAAGTCGTGATCGGATTCGGGTTGCTCGCTTTCGGTACCCGCAAGAGGCTCTCAGGGCTATTCACGGGGTTGTCGCTCGGACTGATTCTGCTTCTCACCGGATATCTCTGGGCGGTGCCTCGCGAGGAACTCTCGCGCGTCGGTTGTGGTTGCGGCGGAATGGCGTCGCGTGTCATTCGTCCTGACCCTACCGTTGACATCCTGCTTAACCTGGCCTTTGCGGTGATGATCTGCGCAGCGTTCGGCCTTCGGTTCGTCATCCGGCGACAGAGCAGTAAGCGTTCAGCGGGGCGTCAGCCGCATTCGGCGCAATCAGCGCCAACCATCCCCGCATGACCGACCCCCACGCAGCCGCCCACCCCGCCCCAGGGCACATGTCCCCCGACGAGTTCCGCCGCCGCGGCCACGAAGTCATCGACCTCCTCGCCGACTACATGCAGTCCGTCCAGACGCTCCCGGTCCTGCCCTCCGTCAGGCCCGGCGACACCTCCGCCCTCCTTCCCGATGCCGCCCCGGACAGTCCCGAACCATGGGAGGCCATCCTCGCCGACATCCAGCGGGTCGTGATGCCCGGCCTTACACACTGGCAATCCCCCAACTTCTTCGCCTTCTTCCCCGCCAACTCCTCCGGCCCCGCCATCCTCGGCGACCTTCTCTCCACCGGCCTCGCCGTCCAGGGCATGCTCTGGCAGACGTCCCCCGCCTGCACCGAGATCGAGACCCGGGTGCTCGACTGGCTCGGCCGCGCCATCGGCCTGCCCGAGTCCTTCCTCTCTCCATCGGGTACGGGCGCAGGCGTGATCCAGGGCACCGCCAGCGAGGCCACGCTCGTCGCCCTGCTCGCCGGTCGCGAACGAATCCGGCGCACTTCTCCCACGCCCGACCTCGCCGCTTACACCTCCACCCAGGCCCATTCCTCGGTCATCAAGGCCGCGATGATCGCCGGCATCGCCCGCTCCGCCGACGACAAGGCCCACATCCGCCTCATCCCCACCGACGCTCGCTTCCGCCTCGATCCCGCCGCGCTCGACCACGCACTCCGCGAAGACCTCGCCGCCGGACGCACCCCCTGCTGCGTCGTCGCGACCGTCGGCACCACCGGCTGCGGCGCGTTCGATCCCATCGACGAAATCGCGGCCGCCATCGCCCGCGCCATCCCCGACCCTGCACACCGCCCGTGGCTCCACGTCGACGCCGCGTGGGCGGGCGCAGCGCTCATCTGCCCGGAGCACCGGCCTCTGATCCGCGGCATCGAGCACGCGGATTCCTTCTGCTTCAACCCGCACAAGTGGCTCCTCACCAACTTCGACTGCGACACCATGTGGGTCCGCGACCGCCGATCGCTCATCGCCGCGCTCAGCGTCACGCCCGAGTATCTGCGCAACGCCGCGAGCGACTCCGGCGCGGTCATCGATTACCGCGACTGGCAGATCCCCCTCGGCCGCCGCTTCCGCGCCCTCAAACTGTGGTTCGTCCTCAGGCACTACGGCCTCTCGGGCCTCCGCGCCCACATCCGCGAGCACGTCCGTCTCGGCGAGGTCTTCGAGTCGCTCGTCCGCGCCGACGAGCGCTTCGAAGTCTCCTGCCCCCGCTCACTCAGCCTCATCTGCTTCCGCCAGGTGCGGGATGGCTCGGGCCGGCCGTTCCCCGACCCCGATGCCGCCAACCGCGCGCTGCTGGACCGGATCAACGCCTCCGGCCTCGCGTACCTCATCCACACCGTCCTGCCCGGCGCGGCCGGGGCGCCATCGCGGCTGGTCCTCCGCATGGCCATCGGCGCCACGCTCACCGCCGAGTCAAACGTCCGCGACGCCTGGTCGCTGATCCGCCGGTGCACCGATGGCCCGCCGGCCTGAAGCCGCCACGACACGGGCACCCGATCGCCTTCCGCCGCCCGGCCCGCCACCACTCACCCCCGCCACCATCAGGAACGCGGAATCGCGTACCCTCCCGCAATGACCCGTCCCCCCTTCTTGCTCTCACTGTCCGCCGCGGCCGCCCTGCTCGCGGGCTGCGCCTCGCAACGCGGCGGCCCGACCGAACCGCTCAACCTCGCCATCGAGGATGACACCACGCTCCGGGTGCCCGCGGGCAGGTACGCCGCCGCCTTTGACGCCGCCCGCCACGAACTCCGCGATGCCGGGTTCACGCTCGAGCGCGTGGACGCGTATTCCGGCATCATCACCACGCGCCCGAGCACCTCGGCGGGCTTCGCCACGCCATGGTCGCAGGACCAGTCGACCTTCGAGCAGGAACTCGGAGACTTCTTCGAGCGCAACACGCGCACGGTGCGCATTACCTTCGAGCCCGCCTCGGGCGACGCCGCGCCGGCCGCGCCCGGCGAGGCCCCGGCCGATCTGCGGTCGCTCAACGCCGAGATGCTGATGCGGACCAGCGTCGTGCTCGAGCGCGGCTACCGGCCCGGCTGGCGCATCAACAACTCCTCCATCCGGCATTCCACCTACTACACCGATCCGGACCTGCAGGCCCGGGGCATGCAGCCCGTGTACTCCGTCGCGTTCAGCGAAGATCGTCTGCTCGCCCGGCGGATCGCCGAGCGGGTCGCGGGCTCGCCCGTTCCCGCTCAGCCTCAGGCGGCCGCGCAGCCCTAGAAACGACAAGGCCCAGGCGGTTTCGCCCGGGCCCGACGCACAGAAGTTCGATGTGGCTCGCAGCGCTCAGGCCGGCTGCGGATAGGGCGAGTTCACGTGCACCGCGGCCGCGCCGGGGGGCTGGGTCAAGTCGGTGTGGCCGAGCGCCTTGGCCACCAGTTCGCCGCGGCTGTTGGCCCGGAGTTTCCGGTGCAGACTCTTGACGTGATCGTGCACGGTGTGCGGGCTGCGACCCAGTTCGTCGGCGATCTCCCGCACCGACTTGCCCAGCAGCAGGTGCTGCAGGATGACCTGCTCCCGCTGCGTCAGCCAGTGCGACCCGTCCGTCGGATCAGTGCCCACCGCCATCAACGCCCGACGCGCCAGCGGCACCATCACCGCCCGCAGCACCGCCGCATCCATTTCAGGATCGATCGGCCCGGGGCCGGTACGGGCAAACTCGACAATCAGCGAGCGGCCGTTGGGCGCCGAACCCAGCGCCGCGAGCCCGAGCGTCAGCGACGTGTAGGGCACATCCGCCCAGCGCTTGCCCAGGCCGGTCATCGGCCAGTTGGGCCCGAGGCCGAACTGGTCGGGCGGGCCGGCGAGGATCGTGCCGGGCCCGATCGGCCCCGGCGCCCACGACAGGTCGCGCGCCTGCGCGAAACTCGTCCGGACCCGTGCGAGGGTCGCGTCGTTGGGGTCGAAGGGAACGATCGTCGACGATGACGCCGAGCGCCCCACCGTCGTCGTGACCTCCGCCACGTAACAGCCTGCAACCCCGGTCGCCTCTTGTCGTGCAATGTTCCCGCGGGAATCCGCCTCACCGATCATGCAGACGCAGATCGAGGGCTGATGAATCGCGAGGAGCGCGGCCGCGGCACGATCGCACCAGTCCTGGGTGGCGACCGCCGGCAAACCACACACGCTCTCCGTAATCCGGATGCACGCACCAAGGGCGGTCGATCCATCGCGCGCCACTGTGCTCATCAAGACCTCCTGTGCCCTGCGTCACGGAAGGGCTCACCGAGAAGGGGACTGGTTCTGTGACACAAACCGCTCGCCCGTGCCGGTCCTCAATGACCCGATCCGGGCACACACACCTTACCATAGCGTCGAGTTGGTTACACACGTGCCCCTTGCTCCTGATTTCAGGGACCCGAAAGTGGGCCTGTATCGTCTGGAGCGGCATTGCGAGCACGGACGCGCATGAGCATACAGAATCGTGCACGCATTCGCCAGTGGCATTGTCGGCGCACTTGTCCAACTTTCTTGAGCAGCGATACTTGCGCCCAAAGAAATCCGCGCGGATCGATCTCGCCCCAAAACCACCGTGAATTCCAGTGGAAAACCGCTTGCGCAACCACGCCGCCACTCAACCTCCGGTCGCATTGGACCTTGCGCACCACACCATGCGCGCAAGTCCACCTGATTCTGGGCGTTCGCGCTTTGCATTCGCGCTCCTGCCGAGCCACGCTATCCTCTTCCCCACCGTCGGGGACTCACCGCAGCGTCATCCCCGCAACGATGTCAACGTCCTCCCCGGAGTGTGTGTATGGGCCAAACTCTCGATCAATCCACCTGTTTAGGCGGTGAGCGTATCGTCATCATCGGTGCTGGACCCACCGGTTTGGGTGCCGGATACCGCCTCAAGGAGTTGAGGTACAAGAACTTCCGGCTGTATGACCGAAACCCCTATATAGGTGGATTGGCCCATTCCTTCACCGATCCCGCGGGCTTCACCTGGGACATCGGCGGCCACGTCATGTTCAGCCACTACGCCTACTACGACCAAGTCTTCGACAAACTGTTGGGCCCCGACTTCACGCTCAACAACCGCGAATCCTGGGTCCGGATGTTCGACCGCTGGGTCCCGTACCCGTTCCAGAACAACATCCGCTACCTCCCGAAGCAGGCCGCGTTTGAGTGCCTCTCGGGCCTCATCAAGGCGCAGAACGGCAAGGGCAAAGTCCCCTCCGCCGCCGCGGCCAAGAACTTCGGCGAGTTCATCGACGCCGTCTTCGGCGAGGGCATCGCGCACCACTTCATGCGCCCGTACAACTTCAAGGTCTGGGCCCACCCGCCCGAGATGATGAACAAGCAGTGGATCGGCGAGCGCGTCGCCGTGCTCGACGTCGATCGCGCGCTGCGCAACGTCCTCCTCGAGCAGGACGACTTCGGCTGGGGCCCCAACAACCAGTTCAAGTTCCCGCTCAAGGGCGGCACCGGCGAGTTCTACCACCGCTTCGGCCCCGCGCTCGGCCTCGCGCCTGGCGCAACCGAATCCGAGCACATCGCGCTCAACAAGAAGATCGTCGCCATCGACGTCGACCGCAAAGTCGTCACCTTCGCCGACGGCGCCACCGACACCTACCACATCCTGATCAGCGCGATGCCGCTCGATGTGCTCTGCCGCGACATCCTCTCCGGCGATGTCCCCGACGCCATCCGCGCCGCGGCCGCGCGTCTCCTCCACTCCTCCGGCTACATGGTCGGCATCGGCCTCAAGAGCCGCGCGCCCGGCGCGGGAACCCCCGACACCAAGAGTTGGATGTACTTCCCCGAGGATAACTGCCCCTTCTATCGCGTCACCTACCTCTCCAACTACTCGCCGTTCATGACGCCCGACAAGGACAACTACTACTCCCTCCTCTGCGAAGTCTCCGAATCCGCACACAAGCCCACACCCGGCAACGAGGGCCGCGACAACGACGCGGTCATCGAGTCCGTCATCACCGGCCTCGAGAACGCAGGCCTCCTCAATCCCGGCGAACGCGCCAACATCGTCTCCCGCTGGTGCTACTACGCCGACTACTCCTACCCCACGCCCAGCGTCGAGCGCGACGACATCCTCGCCGAAGTCATCCCCTGGCTCGAGTCCCGCGGCATCTATTCCCGCGGCCGCTTCGGCATGTGGAAGTACGAAGTCTCCAACACCGACCACACGCTCATGCAGGGCGTCGAGGTCGTGAACCGTCTGCTCAAGGGCGAGCCCGAGACCACCATCGGCATGCAGTACAGCATCACGAGCGACGGCCGCAACGCCGCGGTCCACGAGCGCAGCACACACGCGGGCAGCGGCGAGAAGAAACTGGCTGCGATGGCCGCAAAGCCCGAGGTCATCGTCCGCGCCTCCGCCTCCAAGCCCATCGGTGACCGCGAAGAGGCCGACATCTCCGAGGAAGAACTCGGCGTCACGCAGACTCGCGGGTAAGTTCAAAGCCTCCGCGCAACAAAAAGGTCCCGCCATCGGGGCGGGGCCTTCGCCCACATCAACGCGCTCGATCGAGTTCGATCGATAGCACGGCCCCTGGCCATGAGAGATCCAGGTGCTCAGGAACGCGAAGATCGCCGACACGCCCGGCGTGCCGCCGAAGTTGCGGGCCACCGGCGCGCAGTACCTCCACTAGAACTGCGGATCGAGCGCACGGAAGCAGTTGAGAATGCCGCCGCGGGAGAGGAACGGCTGATGCATATCCGGCGCGGCGTTCGTATAGACTCGCAGCCGGCGGAACCGGGGAACCACGCGATCGTGATGAAACAGGAAGAGCACGGGCCCGGCCCAAAGCTGCCGGACCTGTGGCACATCAAGACAAAGAAGTTGCCCGTGCCACCCGCCGTGAGGCAGGAAGTCTCTCGCTTTTCGCTTGCCCCCATCCACCGGGCGTGGTATCTTGAAGAACTCTCGCGTCCTTTCTTCTCGCCTGTCGCACAGGACTTCCATGAACAGCGTCAACGCCTGTCGTGTGGTGGTGTTCGCCGTGGCAGCGGCCTGCTCGCAGGCGATGGCCCAGGAACTGGTGTTCAACGGCGGCTTTGAGACGGGGAACTTCTCGGGGTGGAACGTGCCGCCCAACGTCCCCAACGAATCGTTGTTCAGGGTTGCCACCAACGCGAACCCGCACTCCGGGACTCACTGGGCGGGAATGGCCTCGCGTCAGATCTGGTACCTCTCCCAGGTTGTTCCCACCACCGCCGGAACTGAGTACGAACTCTCATTCTGGCTGCGAAGGCCCACCGACATCCCTGACTTCTTCCGGGTGCGGTGGGAAGGCCAGACGGTCTACGAGCGATTCCCGCTGCAACTCCCCGACGGCGTGAACTGGCACCGCCTCTCCATCCCGCTGCACGCCAACATCTCCGGATCGTTCCTGGAGTTCGGCCAGATGGCGTACCCGGGCGAATGGCAGATCGACGACATCAGCGTGATGACGCCAGCCCCCTCCGCCGCGGCACTCCTGCTGATGGGCGGAGCCATCGCCCTGCGCCGACGCCGCCGCTAGTTCCCCATCCGTGTCGATCCGTGTCCATCCGTGGCTGGGTTTGTTCGTTCCTCAGCACTCCGTGCGCGATCGCACCACCGACACCCCCCTTCCGGCGGCCCCGCCGCACACACCTCCCCGCCCCTGCCCCCCGCAAACTCCCCACCCCTCCTCCAGCCCGCGCCCCCTGTACTGCCCTGCATGAACCGATCTCCCCAGACGGGAGACTCTTCATGCGCGCCCAACTCAAGACACGGCCCTCCTGCCTCTTCGCCCTCCTCTTCGCGCTGCTCGCGGCGTTCTCGCCCGCAAGCCACGCACTCGCCCAGTGCGACCCGCCCGGGGTGACGGTCTCCGTCGCGACCACGGGGACCTACGACAAGTCGTGCGCGCTGAACGCGACCACCGGTCGATGGGACATGACCGTGACGCTCAACGGCTCGGTGTCGTCCAACCCGACGATCACCATCACCGGCGGCACGAACGTGATGCTCGGGCGCGTCCGCGTGCAGAACAACTGCTCGCTGGACTGCCGCGTCAACATCCGCGGCACGACCTCGGCCGGCCGTATCGGCGGGATCGGCTCGTTCGACAAGGGGACGAGCGGGAACGACAAGGTGATGCTGCTGCAGTTGTACACGGCGGGCGATGTGGGGTATGACCGCGAGGTCGCTCCCGGCGTGGTGGGCTCGCCGGCGATCCGGGCGGACATGGTCTACAACCTCGATATCGGCGGCTCGGTGCTGGGCGACATCGTGAGCGCGGCCGCCGGCCGTTCGATGGGCAACGTGTCCATCTCCGGCAACCTGCTGGGCGGGGTGACGGTGTCGAGCAACGCCAGCCTCGACTCGCTGGACGTCGGCGGGGACATCCGCAAGGCCGACGGCGAACCGGTGATCTTCAGCATCGGCGGGCACATCGGGCGGCTGACGGCGCAGAACATCGCCGCGGACATCACGCTCGCCTCCAACGGCGTGATCCATTACTTCGAGACCACGACGGGCGACTTCAAGGGAAGCATCACGGCGCGGTTCCTGGCCGAGTTCACGGGCACGCCGGGGAACCCGCGGTTCATCGTCGCCCGCGACCTCGACGCCAGCCTCACGCTGACCGACGACTTCCGCGTGCCCTTCACGGTCGGACGCGACTTCAAGCACCACCGCACCGTGAACGGCGTGAACATCCCCAACGTGATCTGGTCGGCCCGCGGCTACTACGACACCAACCTGGTGCTCCCGGCGGGGAGTTTCTCCGTCGGACGCGACTTCGCCGGAACGCTCGACCTCGGCACGCCCAACAACGCCGCGCGGGGCTCCCTGAACCGCGACATCAGCATCGGCGGGTCGCTGGTGGGACGGATCTTCACCGACCGCTCCGTCGCCGCAAACATCGCCGTCAGCGGGCCGGTGTTCGGCATCATCAACGTGGGCACCTCCGTGAATGCCGGGAAGATGATCTCCATCGGCGGGACGGGCCTTGAGGGCGGCGCATCGATCCGCATCGGCAGTTCGCTGCAGGGGACGATCGCGCTCCCGCCCGGCGGCCTGCTGGGGAACATCCTCATCAACGCCAACAACGACGGCTCGACCTGGTCGGGCGCGGTCTCCTTCGGCGGGTTGACGCTGCTCTCGCCCGCGCCGTACTACACCAACACGTCGGACCTGACGGGCGGGGGCGGGGTGGGCCTTGCCCCGTTCGCGCTGCACGCCGCGGACTGCCGCCCGCCGCACAACTCCGCCGCGGCCGTGCCGGCCAGCGCGTTCACCGTGGCCGGGCAGCGGCCCGTGCGCATCCACACCTACGGCCCCGTGCAGCCGGGCCCGGGCCAGACGTGGGCGACCGCGCTGGTGATCGAGCGGCTGCAGGGCGGCTCGTGGGTGAACGCGTCGTCGCTGTTCTCGGCGGGGCTGTACCCGCCGGGGGCGAGCAGTTCGCACATCGTCGGCCTCGCCGGGACGGGCGCTGCGCCGCCCGCGGGACAGTACCGCGTGCGGCCGGTCGGCCTGACGTGCTTCGATGTCGCGTTCGCGCCGCTGGTGTCGTGGCCCACGCCCGACGGCTATCGCTTCAGCATCTCCGACGACTGCGACAACAACGGCGTGGCCGACACGACCCAGATCTCGCAGAACCCGGCGCTCGACTCCAACCACAACGGGATCCTCGACTCCTGCGAGCAGATCGCAAACCCCTGCCCGTGCGACGCCGACGGCAACCACACCCTGAACGTCGCCGACATCTTCGCGTTCCTGTCGCTGTGGTTCACCAACAGCCCGGAAGCCGACTTTGACGGCGTCAACGGCGTGCAGGTCACCGACATCTTCGCGTTCCTGTCGTGCTGGTTCGCGCGGCCGTCAGGCTGCTGACCGCCGCTGAACGCGACAGGAACGGATTCCAGCGGGCGCTGCGTCCCCGGTGCTCCGACCGGTCAACAATCCGGACCGGCAGGCCCCTGCCGGACGGAGGCCGCGCCGTGCCGGAGTCACCCTCATCCCCCCCATCGACCCCCGCGCCCTTGCCCGCGCCGGCGCTGGAGATCGCCGACCTGCGCTTCCGCTATCCGGGGTCGCCGCCGACCGCGCCCTGGGTCATCGATGTTCGTTCCCTGAGGCTGGAACGGGGCGAGCAGATGCTGCTGACCGGCGGCTCGGGGAGCGGCAAGTCCACCCTGCTGCACCTGATCTCGGGCGTGGTCGACCTCGAACCGCCCAGCGCGGGCCGCATCGGCGTCGACGGGCGCGACATCCAGTCGCTCCGCGGCCCGGCTCGCGACGCTTACCGGGCGCGGCACATCGGCATGGTGTTCCAGACGTTCAACCTGCTGCACGGATTCACCGCGGCCGAGAACGTCATGGCCGCGATGATGTTCAGCGACATCCCGGCGAGAGAGCATCGCGGCCGCGCGGCCGCGCTGCTGGCCTCGCTGGGCATCGAGCGCCTCGACGCGACGCCCGACCGGCTGAGCGTCGGTCAGCAGCAGCGGGTCGCCGTCGCCCGCGCCCTGGCCTGCTCGCCCGCGCTCGTCCTCGCCGATGAGCCGACGGCGAGCCTCGATCCCGAGAACGGGGCCGCGGCCATGGACCTCATCCAGAACGCCTGCCGCGACCGCGGCGCGGCCCTGCTCTGCGTATCGCACGATCCGGCCATAGCCGAACGCTTCGCACGCCGGCAGCGGCTGGACGATCTCCGCACCCACCATCACCAGAGGGCGGCGTGACCATGGCCCTCACCGACTTTGGCATCGTGCGGCGCTCGCTCCGCTCGCGGATGTTCTCAACCTGCGTGACCGCCGTCACGGTCGGCGTCGCCGTGGCGCTCATGCTGGTGCTGCTGTCGATGCGCGATGCGGGCAGGCAGGCGTTCACACGCGGCTCGGGGAACATGCACCTGCTCGTCTCGCGCGACTCAAGCCCGATGGTGAGCGTGCTCAACGGCATCTACTACGCCAACGCGCCGCGGGCGCCCATCACCTGGGACAAGTACGAGCAGATCGCCGCGGCATTCCCGCTGGAGTTCGCGATCCCCACGCAACTGGGCGACTCCTACCGCGGCTTCCCGGTGCTGGCCACGACGCCCGAGTTCTTCGCCGCCTTCGAGCCCAACCCGGGCGAGCCGTGGGCGTTCGCCTCCGGGCGCGGGTTCGAGAAGCCGTTCGAAGTCGTCGTGGGCGCGGCCGCGGCACGCGACTCGGGGCTGCGCGTGGGCTCCGAACTCTTCCTGACGCACGGCATCGCGCAGTCGCGGCAACTCGGGCAGCCCGACGCGATGATGCCGCACGAGCACCGCGAGTTTGTCTACAGGGTCGTGGGTGTGCTGAAGCCCACGGGCTCGGCGCACGACCGGGCGCTGTTCTCCGACCTGAACAGCGCGTGGATCATCCACGCCCACGACCGCCGCCGGCAGGCGGATCCCTCCGTGCGCACCACGGGCGAGGCGGACCTGCTCGATTCCGACCGGCTCATCACGGGGATCTATCTCCGCGTCGCGACGCGGCCCGGGCAGCAGGTGACGGCGTCGCTGCAGACCGTGTTCGACCAACTCCGGCGCGACACGTCGATCGTGGTGGCCCAGCCGGTGCAGCAGATCAACGCGCTGTTCGCGATCGTGTCCAACATCGACCAGGTGTTCATCGCCATGGCGGCGGTGGTGATGGTCTCCAGCGCGATCTCCATCATGCTCGCGCTGTACAACTCGCTGGAGCAGCGCCGGCGGCAGATCGCCATCCTGCGGGTCTTGGGCTGCTCGCGTCCGCGCATCTTCGGCCTGCTGCTGACCGAGGCAACCGTGATCGGCATCCTGGGCGCGGGCCTGGGTGTGGTGCTGGCGGTCGCCGGGTCGTTCGCCGCGGCGATGGCGCTCAAGCGGGCCATCGGGCTGGTCGTCACGCCGGTCTTCGGGCTCGAGAGCACGCTTGCGGTGGTGACCGGCGCGGCGCTGCTGGCGGCCGCGGCGGGGATCATCCCCGCGGTGATGGCCTACCGCTCATCCGTCGCGGAGCATCTGAAACCGCTGGGATGAACGCGGGAAACCGCTTGCCGCGCGATCGACAGAGTGTTGCGGCAGCGAAAGCGGCACAACCGGCGGCGTAGGATTGCCCAGGAGTTTGCCGCGTGCGCACGTTCTGGACACTGATCGCCATCCTCGTCATTGCCACGGTGGGCATCATCGTCGCACGACGGACGACCCGCGAGCCTGCGGTTCCGCCCGCACCCGCGCCGCCTTCGACCTCGCCGGGCCGCGCGGCGGATGCGCCACGCGCTCCCGACGCGGAGCCGACCCCTTCTCTTCCAACTCCTCCCCCGCACACAACGGTTGAAACACCCGTCACGACGCCTGCGCCCGCCGCCGAGCGCGAACAGGCGATGGGCGCGCCTGCCGCGACGACCGACACTCGGGATCGACCCCTCGAACCCGCGGCGCAACGCGAGCACGAGGCACAGCCGGAGCCCGTGCGGCCTTCGCCGCCGCCGGTCGAAACGCCGCGGCCCAAGGCGGACACGCCCGAGGAGTCGCCGGCAAAGCCCGCCGAGCACCCAGCAGAGACCGCCGCGGCCCCGGCAGCCGAGAGTCCCAAGCCGACGGACCCGACGCCGCCCGCATCGCTCTCGACCTCGGGCGGACCGAAGCCTCGTCAGGCAGCATCGGCCGAAGCGGTCGCCGCGGCGGAATCGACCAAGGGACCGCCGACGCTGGTCAAGCAGTCCGACGGCACGACGCTGGTCGCCGGCCGCTTTGTCATCAAGGGCGACGGCACGAAGGAAAGCCCGTACGAGGTGACGTGGGAACACCTGATGTCGGCGCAGGAAACCTATAAGCCCCGGATCGGCCTGAAGATCATCCCGGGCTGGCTGAGCCTGATCCACGACAAATGGGTGAAGGTCTCGGGCTACGTCGCGTTCCCCGTCATGGCCCAGGGCCCCGACGAGATGCTCATGATGCTCAACCAGTGGGACGGTTGCTGCATCGGCGTGCCGCCCACTCCCTACGACGCGATCGAGGTGAAGTTGAACAAGCCCGCCGAGGGCGAAACCCGCCTGCTCATCATGGGCACCGTGACCGGCAAACTGAAGGTCGATCCCTACCTCGTGAAGGACTGGCTGGTCAGCCTGTACATCATGGACGAGGCCGAGGTCAGCAAGCAGTCGGGCGCGGCGCTGCGCGATTCGGTGAAGCCGCAGGAACACCTGGCGCCGTAGTTCGCGGCTTCGACCGTTGTCGACAGAGTAGCGCTGCGGCACTCTGGAATTGCCCGGTTCTCATGCGACGCGACGTGCGCTCTGCTCGCCCTCTGCATGACCCGCGGCATCCCCAAAGACCCGTTGCTCCCGCCCGTACCCTCGAAAGAGCCCGCCAAGTGGGAGAGCCCGACGACGGGCCATCCCAGGCGATCCCCACCGCCAAACCGCAGCGCGACGTCGAGTCGCAGGCGCCGATCGATCCATCTTCGTTCGCGCGCGGATGCCACACGTTCAATCTCACACGCCACACCGCCAATGACCGGCCTTCCGCCCTCCAGGAAACCCTGGCTCAGTTCGTCACGGAAACGGCCCGGCAGCGGCGCTTCTCCGCTCAGGCTGCATACTCAGCCGGCTTGGTCGCAACATCGGAAAGGTCTTTCGACGCATAGATGTACTGGACGTCATAGTCACCCTGAACGGACGCAGCCAGACTTGGGGTCACCTGGTCATAGCGTCTTCCACCTCTATCGGGAAGATTCGCAAACATGTGGTACCCCGCGTCTTGGAGGATGCCGACCACCTCGCGGACACAGCCCGGGCCATGCAGTTCGATGCCAAGTCTGGGTGAGAAGCGACGGAGCGTCTCCGCCGCACCACGAAGCGCCAGACCCTCGGCGCCTTCGATATCGATCTTCATGACGTTGGGCGGAAGGATGATCTCCTTCTCTACAAGAGAGTCAAGGCTGCAAACAGGTACGACCTCCGTGGTGGAGCGCATCCCGTACCGGAGTTCTGCGAAACTGGCATCGCCGTTGCGGATTCGATAGAGCGCCCCGGACTGGGAGTGCGCTTGATCGAGCTGGAAGTCTTCGTCGCCATCTCCATCCGCGACGGCGAAGGGCAGGACGGTCGTGCGATCGGAGATATCCCCGAGTTCAACGTTGCGCTCGAGGAGGGCACGATTGGCTGTTGCCGGCTCGAAGGAATAGACCCGCGAAGCGCGACACACGGTGGCGAAGAAGCGGGTGTAGATTCCGATGTGTGCCCCGATGTCGTATACAACGTCATCGGGACGGATGAAGGACCGCAGCCCGCCAAAGAAGCACGGGTCGTTGATCGGGCTGCGGAGCCAGTAACTCCTGTCGGTGCGGGCCCGGATCTCGAACGGGCCGATCGAAGGGACATGAACCGTGCGCCGAAAGTCGGGCATGCAACGCAAGACATTCTTCGCCAGCGTCGGATGATTTCGAATCCAATACGCGACCGATCTAATCATCGCCTTCATTGGACCGGTCCCTCTCGCGTTTGCTGGCCTGACCTCTCCCCCTGAACACAATCCATGCGGAGTCTTTGGCCGGGATGTTCCGTCGGCTTTTTCAGTCCACGACCCCGCGGACTAGGGATCGTGAGTGTACAGCATGAGCGTCCTGGTTGGGGGTGATTATCGGATGTGCGGCGGCGAACTCGGCTCGTATCCGGGATGCGTCTGCATTGTCTTGACCGTGTGAACCACGTTGCCGTCGGCTCGGCGGAGGCCGTCCCCGCTCGTTCCTGACTCTGACCCACATGCTCGGCAGGACCGTCGTCATCCCGACAACGCCTTGGCCGGTTTCAGACCTGCCTAAGCAATCCAGAGTCGTCCGGAACAGTTGCCGCGGCACCGCGACCGCCGGTGAGCATGACTGCTGATCTCAAATCCGATGGCGTGCACGGCAACACCGCGCTCCACATCGCCGCCGACCGCGATCGGCTCGACGTGCTTGACCTGCTCCTTCAACAGCCGTGCCCACAACCCTTCCCCCCTTATCATCTGGCCCGATGGCCAAGCACCACTCCACGTCACGCGCACCGTCTCACCCCCTCGTCGCCATCATCATGGGCTCCCGCTCCGACTGGGAAACCATGCAGCACGCCGCGGCCACGCTCGCCGACCTCGGCGTGCCCCACGAGGTCCGCGTCGTCTCCGCCCACCGCACGCCCGACCTGCTGTTTGCCTACGCCTCCAAGGCCGAGTCCCGCGGCCTGAGGATCATCATCGCCGGCGCGGGCGGCGCGGCCCACCTCCCGGGCATGTGCGCCAGCAAGACCGTGCTCCCCGTCCTCGGCGTCCCGGTCGAGTCCAAGGCCCTCAAGGGCGCAGACTCGCTCCTCTCCATCGTGCAGATGCCCGCCGGCGTTCCCGTCGGCACACTCGCCGTCGGCAAGGCCGGCGCGATCAACGCCGCGCTCCTCGCCGCGGCGATGCTCGGGTCCGAGCACCCACAGTTCCGCGAGGCCTACCGCGCCTTCCGCACAGCCCAGACCAGGAAAGTCCTCGCCGACCCCGACCCGCGCAAGCGCGCGCCATCGCCCAAAGCCCGGCGCAAGTCCGCCCCACCGAGCGGCGCCAAGCACAAGGGCTCCAACGGGGGGCGCAAGTGACGGTCGGCATCCTCGGCGGCGGTCAACTCGGCCGCATGCTCGCGCTCGCGGGCATCCCCCTTGGCCTGCGCTTCAGGTTCCTCGATCCCGATCCGCATGCACCGTGCGCACAGGTCGCCGAGCAGATCCTCGCGCCCTATGACGATCCCGCCGCGCTCGACAGACTCGCCGCGGGAGCGGATGTCGTCACCTACGAGTTCGAGAACGTCCCCGCGCAGGTCGCCCAGCGGCTTGAGGCGCACGCGCGTGTACACCCGCCCGCGCTCGCCCTCGCTTCGCTGCAGGATCGTCTGCTCGAGAAGTCCCTCTTTGTCGAGTGCGGCGTCGCCGTGCCGGAGTTTCAACCCGTCGCCACCCGCGATGAACTCGCCGCGGCCGTCAATGAACTCGGCATCGGAAACGGACTGGTCATCAAGTCCCGCCGGATGGGCTACGACGGCAAGGGCCAGGCGGTGCTCCGTCCGCCAGACACCGGCGCGCCCTCCATCCACCAGCAGATCGACGCGGTGTGGTCCGATCTCGCCCCTCGCGCTGCACAAGGCGGATTGATCGTCGAGCGTTTCGTCCCCTTCCGGCGCGAACTGTCCCTGGTCGGTGTTCGTGCCCGCGGCGGAAGCGGCGAGACGCGCTTCTACCCGCTCGTGCAGAATCATCACGCCCGCGGCGTGCTCCGCACCACCATCGCCCCCGCGCCCGACCTTGCGCCGGGCCTCCAGCAGGCCGCCGAGGACCGCGCCCGCGCGATCATGGAGAGACTCGACTACGCCGGCGTGCTGGCCATCGAGTTCTTCGAGTCGGTCGACCGCGAGGACGGCCGCCCCGTGCTGCTGGGCAACGAAATGGCTCCGCGCGTGCACAACACCGGGCACTGGACCATCGAGGGCGCGCCGACATCGCAGTTCGAGAATCACCTCCGCGCCATCCTCGGCCTTCCTCTTGGCGATACCGCGCCGCGCCAGCCGTGCGCCATGGTGAACATCCTCGGCCGGTTCCCTCGCGCCGAGGACATCCTGTCCATCCCCGGCGCGCACTTCCACCACTACGGCAAGGCCGAACGGCCCGGCCGCAAAATCGGTCACGTCACGATCCTGGCCGACTCCCACGACCAACTCCCCGGCCTGGTCCAGAGGGTCGAGCGCCTGCTCCCGGCGGATGCCTGACGCCGCGTGCCCGCCCGCCTCCCGCTGCACGCTCGCCGGTACAACAATGGACCATGAGCACTGCCTCCCGAGCGTTGTTGGCCGCCTCGTTGTTCCTCACTCCGCTCGCCGCGGCGCAAGAGGCCCCCGCCCCCGCGCAGCCCGCCGCGGCAGCGCCGCCCGAGCGCACCATCGTCACGGCGGACGACCTTCTCGCCGCGCTGGAAACCGCGGACAAGGACCTGACGACGCTCGCATCCGACCTGCTGTACATCAAGTCGCCCAACGAACTCATCGGCGGCTCACCGGAGCGGCGGACGGGCAGGTTGTGGTTCTTCGCCCGGCCCGCGGCCCGGCAGCCCGCCGCGCCCGACACTGCGCCCGCCACGCCTGATCGGCTGTTCCAGGTCGAGTTCCTCACGCTGGAACTCGACAACTCGCGCCGCGAGGACCGGCAGATCTGGATCTTCGACGGCGCATGGCTGGTCGAGAAGAACTTCGAGACGCGTCTGGTGCACCGTCGCCAGGTCGTCAAGCCCGGCGAAAAGTCCGATCCGCTGGCCATCGGCGAGGGTCCGCTGCCGATCCCCATCGGCCAGAAGCGGGAGAAGATCACGGCGCGGTTCGAGGCGACGCTCGCGCCGGTCACGGACGGTTTCCCGCAGCCGCCCAAGGCCAGCGCCGATGCGCCGGATGCCGCGCCGCCCAAGTGGATCGACCAGACCTACCAACTCCTCCTCAAGCCCCGTCGCGGCACCCAGGAAGCCCGGGACTATCAGGAGGTGCGCATCTGGTACCGCAAGGACGATCTCCTGCCCCGGCTGGCCAGCGCCACGCACAAGGACGGTTCGCGGACCGACATCCTGCTGACCAACATGCAGGTGAACAAGGACCTCGCCGAAACGGTGTTCGACACCACGACGCCCGCGGGCTGGAATGAGCAGGTCGATGACTTCCGCCAGGCCCGAAATGCCGATGAATGATGCGGAGAACCCATGAAGGGACCGCCCGTCATCACGCGCACACCCGATCGCCGCGGCCGGCCTCGACCCGGCCGGTGGTCTCTCGCCTTCATCGCCGCTCTTGCGCTCGCCACGTCGGCGCCGGCACAGATCGGACGTCCGCGCGAAACCACCATCGGACCCGCCGAGCCGCCCGACCTCTCCAACGCGGTCGCGCAGCGCCTGGAGCAGCCGTTCCTCACGCCCGATGAGGGCAAGGACCTGCGCATCTTCCACGGTGTGTGGCGCGACGAGGACCTCGACACGCCCGCGCGGGCCGCGCGGGCGGCCATCATCCGCGGCCGCTGGAACGACGCCGCGCTCCGCGCGACCGGCGTCGATCCGCTCGACCGCGCCGAGGGTTTACTGCGCGCCGGCAACCTCGCCGAGACGCTCACCGCCATCCCGGATGCCGACGCCTCGCCCCGCGCCGTCCGCATCCGCTGCGCTGCGCTCGAGTCGCTGGGACGGCTGGCCGAGGCGGTCGCCGCGTCCGAGCCGGTCGTCAAGGCGCTGGCGCAGGGCGAGTTCCGAGAGCCGGGCGACCTCGTCGATGCCATCCGTATCGCAGCCCAGCGCATCCGACTCGCCGGACCCGCGACCGACGACGCCGCGGCCGGGGCCTTCCACTCGCTCATGGATGCGCTCGGGAAGGTCCGCTCGAGGCTGGACCGGCTATACTGGCCTGCGTTCCTGGCCGAGGCCGAACTGCTGCACGCCAAGGACAACTCGCCGCAGGCCGCCGAGGCGCTCACCGAGTGCCTTCGTCTGAATCCCTCGTGCGTCGACGCGTGGTTCCTGTTGGGGCGGATGTCATGCGAGGCCTTCAACTTCGACAACGCCGAGCGCATGGCGCTCCGGCTCGAAAAACTCGCCGGCGACGAGGACGAGCCGGGCATCTCGCCGGAGGCGTGCCTGATCCGGGCCCGCGCTGCGCTCCGGCAGATCGACGGCACAGGCGCCGCGGCGGAACTGGACCGCGCCCTGGCGGTCTATCCGCACCACCCCGGCTTGCTCGCCGCACGCTGCGCCGCCGAGGCCGTGCGGTTCGAGTTCGATGCGGCACGCGAGCGTCTCACCGCGTTCGACGCCGCGCACCCGCACTCACCCGCGGCGGTGCTGGCCGTCGGAGAAGCGCTCGCCGAGGCCCGTCAATACGCGGAAGCCGCTGCGTTCCTGGAGCAGGCCGCCGAGCGCAACCCCAACGACCCGCAGCCGCTGATCAGCCTCGGCCTGCTGGAGGTCCAGGCCGGGCGCGACAGCCGTGCCCTGGCCGCGCTCGAGCGCGCGTTCAAACTCGACCCGTTCAATCTCCGGGCCGACAACTCGCTCCGCCTGGTGCGCGAACTCCAGACCTATGACAGCGTCAGCAGCGAGCACTTCACCGTGCGCTTCAAGCCGGGGGTGGACGCGGTGCTCGCTTCGGAGATGCTCGAGCCGCTCGAAAGCAACCACCGCGTGGTTTGCGGATCGCAGCCCGGCGGCATCGACCACGAACCGAAACAGAAGACCACCATCGACCTCATGCCCGACCACGCGTGGTTCGCCGTGCGGATCGCCGGCATGCCCCAGATCCACACCATCGCCGCCTCGACGGGCCCGGTCATCGCCATGGAGGCGCCCCGCGAGGGCGCACGCCACCTCGGAACCTATGACTGGGTCCGCGTCGTCCGCCATGAATACGTGCACACCGTCACGCTGTCGCGCACCAACAACCGCATCCCGCACTGGTTCACCGAGGCCGCCGCGGTGTACCTCGAACTCGCGCCCCGCGACTACTCGACGTGCCAGATGCTCTCCGAGGCGCTCCGCACCGACCAGTTGTTCGACCTCGATCAGATCAACATCGCGTTTGTCCGCCCGAAGCGCCCGACCGATCGAAGCATGGCCTATGCCCAGGGCCACTGGATGTACGAGTTCCTGATCGAACGCACCGGGTCGCGCGCCCCGCTCGAACTCATGGACCTCTACGCCCAGGGCGTGCGCGAGGAGCAGGCATTCCGCACCGTCGTCGGTGTGTCCCGCGCCCAGTTCGTTGACGAGTTCAGGCAGTGGGCGAGGCGGCAGGCCGTATCGTGGGGCATGGTCCTGCCCGAGGGGACGCCGACGCTCAAGGACCTGCTCGCCCGCGCCCTCATCGCCGACCCCGCCCGCGCCGACTCCATCGATGCCGCGCTCCGGCGTGCCTCCCACGACGCGGCGATGTCCCTCGCCGATGTCGCGCAGACCGAAGATGACAGCGAGCCGTGGACGCTCGAACTCGCCATGCCGCCCATGGAGCAGATCGACGCGCTGCTCGCGCAGTTCCCCGCGCACCCAGAGTTGCTCGAGGTCGCCGTCGACCTCACGCTCGCCGCGCAGGGCGGGCAGGCGACGCCGGGCGACGCACCCCTCCTGGAACGCTACGCCGCGGCAAGGCCAGTCGACCCCAAGCCGCACCGCCTGCTCGCGCGCCTCTACCTCGACTCCGGCGAGCCCGCGCGGGCGATCCCGCACCTTGAGTACCTCGATGCGCGGGAGCAGAAAACCCCGGCGTACGCCTCGGAACTGGCGCGGCGCTACGCGGCCCAGCGCGACTTCGCCAGGGCCCTGCGGAGCGCCGAACGCGCGACGCAGATCGCCCCCTACGACGCGCGCCCGCGGGAACTCGCGGCGACCGTCGCCATCCAGGCCGGCGAACTCCGCACCGCCGATCGCCACATCCTCGCCCTGACCGAACTCGAGCCCGACCGCCCGATCCATCGTGAGCGACTCGAAGCGCTGCGCAAACGCATGGACGCCGCGGCGGGCCGGTGAGCAATGCGCGAGAGGGGCTTTCGCCCGTCCCGCGCGTGAAGGTCGCTCTCAGCGCCGACGACGGTGGGCCAGCAGGCCCATCGCAAACAGCGGAGCAAACGCCGCGGGCGCGGGGATCTGCTCGTGCGAGGTGCCGATCCAGTTCACGTGCGCCTGCGTCAGCAGCACGCCGCCCGACACCGCTCCATACGGACGGACCGAGCCCACGGCCGTGCCGTCGCCGAAAGAGTGGACCGCGAACAGCCCGGTGGTGAACAGCGGCATGTCGCCCATGCCGCCCGCGGGGTTCCAGTCCGAGCCCGCGCCGGGACGGGTGAACGCCGCGACGCTCTGCACGTCCGCGCCGGTGTACAGGTAGGGGCTGCCCGAGTCGCCGGGGAACGATGTGCCCTCGGCAACAAGGAACGGGTGCGGGCCCATCGCCGCGGGGGCCGCGGGCATGTCCAGGTCCCACTCCACAGCGCGGAAGTTGTAGTTGCCGCCGCCCGGACGGGCACGCATGTGGTCCGCGCCGTTATCGATGACGTTGTTCTGGAAGCCCTTGATGCTGTCGCGGCTGTTCCGCCGGATGCCCGCCACGTTGCCGCCGCCCGCCGCGACGAACTCGCCGGTGTCGCCATAGCCCACCTGGCTGAAGTTGCTCCCGACCACCGACGATTCGCTCCGGACCACCGGCGCGATCGGTGTGAGTTGATTGAAGAAGTTGTCCACGGGGCCATACCGGATGCCCAGCACCGCCAGGTCGGCCGGGACATTCATCCCGCCCTGCGCCACCGGGTCGGGCGCAAGGAACCGCAGATTGGTCGCGCCGCCGAAACTGCCTTGCGCCGCGACGTTGCCGAACCGCACGCGATACTCGCTGGCCGCGCCGAGGTTCACCACGTGGTCCGCCGTCAGCACGCACAGCCAGCCGATGGGCATGCCGTTCTCGAACCGCACCTGCCGGCCGATGACCGTGCCCGATCCGAACTCGACAATGCCGCCCTGCGCGTTGAAGCGATTCACCTCCACGATGGAGTTCAGCGGGCTGAACGCCGCAGGAAACGCCGCCGGTCGCCACGGCACTCCCTGGGCCGACGGCGCGGTCGGCGGCGCAACCTGCGCATACAACGGCGCGGCCCAGGCCACGCCCGCGGCCACAACCACAGCCCACGCGCACTTGGCGCGCACGCTCCCATTTCCAGACATTCTCTCTCTCCTTCTTCTCTCAACCCCACGTTCCGGAGCAAACGATGGCAGCGGTTCGGGGGTTTCTCCGAGATTCAAGGTACCGAGAACCGATTGGCTGTCAAGCAAAGTCATTTGCGGATGGAAGTGGCGGGATTGAAAACCCTTCGCCGCGCCCGCCGAGCCGCGTGCACATGCACCGGCGCGGCACGACGGAACGCCCCAGCACGCGCCCGCCTCGGTCACACACAACCCATCTTCACGCGCGAGAACCTACGCGGACTGCCTTTGACAATCCCGCGGCGGGAGGTACCTTGGTGAACAGCCGGCGCGGACTTCGCGCCGGCGTTGTGTACGTCTCGGGCGAAAGCCCGCGGAGGCGAGAGACCGTGACTTCAAGGAATGTTCCTGCTGTGGCTGCGCTCGCGGCCGTTCTCGCCGCGGGCGCCTCGACGGCCCTTGGCACCATCACCATCCCCACCGCTCCGGTCGGCAACGTCGGCAACGCGCCCGACTCCACGCCCCTCGGCCCATACGGCTCGGTGTCGTACCAGTACAACATCGGCGCCACCGAGGTGACCAACGCGCAGTACACCGCCTTCCTGAACGCCGTCGCCGCGACCGACACCAACAGTCTCTACAACGTCAACATGGCCGGCGCCTTCGGCGGCATCACCCGCGCGGGCCCATCGGGTTCGTACGTCTACTCGACGGTGAGCGGCCGCGCAAGCAACCCCGTGAACTTCGTGAGTTTCTGGGATGCCGCACGCTTCGCCAACTGGCTGCACAACGGCCAGCCCTCGGGCCCGCAGAGCAACGCCACCACCGAAGACGGCGCATACACCCTGACCGCCGCGGGTGTCAGCGGCAACTCCGTCATTCGCAACCCCGGCTGGCAGTGGGCCGTGACCAGTTCCAACGAGTGGTACAAGGCCGCGTACCACCAGCCCGCCGCCCAGGGCGGCGACACCGACAACTACTGGCTCTATCCCACTTCGAGCAACACCGCCCCCACCGGCGCGCAGGCCAACTACGTCCCCGCGGCGATCGGCGACACCACGCCCGTCGCCTCCTACGCGCCGAACTTCTACGGCGCATACGACATGGCTGGGAACGTCTACGAGTGGAGCGACACCATCCTCGCGCCCCCGGTCCGCGGCCCGCTCTGGGGCGGCGCCTTCGACAACATCGCCGGTTGGCTCACGCCCGCGAACGCCTACACGCCGCCGCCGCTGACCGAGCGCGAGCAGGTCGGGTTCCGCGTGGTGCAGATCCCCGCGCCGTCCGCCGCTGTGCTGTTGGCGATCGGCGCGGCGAGCGCAACGAAGCGCAGGCGGCACTGAACCCGACGCGGCGACTCCGGCAACCCGACGCCCGCCCGCCCTCTTCACCCTCCGTCTGCCCCCAAACCGCCGCGACCCGGTCCCTCACGCGCTCTTCCGCGGCGAGGCGATCACCAGCCCGCCGATCAGCACCGCGAACGCGCCCGCGAACGGGTTGAAGATCGCAAACCACGTCGGCTCGCGCCCCACTTCCATGATCTGCTGAACCGTCATGCCCGCCGGGCGCGGGTCGGCGGGGTAGGGCTTCTGCAGCGTGAAATACGCCATCGCCAGGCCCAGCACCAGCACGAGCCCGGCCAGCGCTGCCACCGACTGCCGGCCGCGAGAACTCCCGGCGATCTTCACGCACAGCCACCCGCCGAAGAGCCCGCCGATGAGCGTGATCGACGGCGCGAGGATGCTGATGACCATGTTGCCCTTGAAACTGCCGGGCTGAAGCAGGCCATCCGGGCCAAGCCCGAACCACATACCCATGAACGCGGCCATGATCAGGATGGCCATGACGATGTACGTGACGACAATGGCGAGAATGGTTCTGAGCATGGCAGTCTCCCAGGCGACCTGAGTTTGAGAAAAGGGCCTCCGCCGCTCGCCCACCGCGGCGGGTCCTGCACCACGACTCCGCAGCATACCCGAGGCCGGGCTGCGGCGAGAGCCGGTAACGGCGGGCAACTGCCTGCGCCAGGAGAAAGCCCCCCGCTGAACAGACCATGGCTCTCATCAGAACCAACGCCGCGCAGACATCTCCCCATGCAGCGAAAAAACCGACGACACGCGCTCGCACTTGAACGAAGGCCGTTCAACCCATGAACGGGCCAGACGCTTGCGCCGCCAAGGGAACGACCAACCAATCTGTCGGCAGGCTGCGCCGCCCACTCACCCACAGCCGGCGAACCACATGCGAAGGAACACAAACACGTCCTGCACATCGACGCTGCCGGAGCGATCAGCGTCCGCCCGAGTGTCTCCGGAGAACCACGCGCCGAGAAACGCGAAAAAGTCCTGAAGCGTCAGAACTCCATTGTGATCGAAATCCGCCAGACACGATTGAAGTTCCCAAGTGTCGCCCGAGTCGTAGTAACCCCCGTAAAGGACACTGACCCCGCGTCTGGAGTCGTAAGCCATCGCGTGCTGCTCCCGCGGCGATGGACCGTTCAGATATCGCTGATTCCACGTTGTCCCGTTCCACTCCCACGTCTCACCGTTGCCACCCAACGCACCTACATAGCCTCCGAACAGGACCACCACGCCGCGGCCCGAGTCGTACGTCATTGTGTGCTGACCTCGCGCCGAAGGACCACTTACCAACCGCTGCGTCCAGGCGATGCCATCCCACTCCCACGTTTCGCCGTTGACCGCAAGAGTGAGACCGCCGAAGAGGACAGTGACGCCGCGGGCAGAGTCATACGCCATCGCATGCTGACAACGCGGGGACGGGCCGCTGACGAGGCGCTGATGCCACGTTGTACCATCCCACTCCCACGTCTCATTACTGAGTCCGCCGACTGGGTATCCCCCAAACAGAACTGTCACACCCCGGGCAGAGTCATACGCCATCGCGTGTTCGGATCGCGCAGACGGTCCGGTTTGCGACCGTTGGGTCCAAGTGGCGCCATTCCATTCCCATGTATCTCCGATTGGAGAGTAGTTGATATCTCCGCCGAAGAGCACCGTCACGCCGCGCCTGGAGTCGTACGCTATCGCGTGGCTGTCCCGCGTTGGTCCGACTGCGCGATACGCCCAGTCTGCTCCATCCCATTCCCAGGTTTCGTTCCAAAAGTAGAACCCCCCATGAAGCACAGTCACGCCGCGTGCGGAGTCGTACGTCATCGCGTGATCACGTCGCGGCATCGGGCCGCGGCCGATCCGCTGCATCCACGTTGAACCATTGAACTCCCATGTATCGTCAGTTCGGGACCCCGCGAATGCAGGGGTGGACAGGCTACCTCCGAAAGTGACGCTGACACCGCGGGCCGAGTCATAAGCCATCGCGTGGAGCCATCGTCGCCCGGGTGAGACGATCGACAGACGATTCCATGTCGAACCGGTCCACACCCAGGTCTCATCCGGGGCAGGACTGCCCGTGTTGTACAGAGTCGAGAATCCGCCATAAAGAACTGTGACGCCGCGAGCCACGTCGTACACCATCGCATGCCAGTGCCGAGCTTGCGGTCCTGTGGTGCCGTTCGTTCGCTGGGTCCATGTCGATCCGTCCCACTCCCATGTCTCTCTGCTGTCTCCTGCCGCCATGGTGGTCGACCCACCGAAGAGCACCGTGACGCCACGGACGGAGTCGTATGCCATCGCCTGCCCGGTACGCGTGGAGGGACCGTTCACGACCCGCCTTGTCCAGGCAAGCCCATTCCACTCCCAGGTCTGGCTGCCGCCGAAGAGAACCGTCACGCCCCTGCTGGAGTCGTACGCCATGGCGTGTGCTGATTGGGGCGGTGGTCCGGCGACATCCCGCTGGGTCCACCTTGAACCATCCCACTCCCAGGTCTCACCGTTCGTGACGTTCGATGCGCTCTTGCCCCCAAAGAGAACCGTGACGCCGCGGGCTGAGTCGAACACCATCGCGTGCTGGCCGCGCGGCGTAGGGCCGGAGACGAACCGCTGCGTCCACATGGATCCGTCCCATTCCCAGGTCTCATCGCAATATGTGCCACCGGAGCCTCCGAAGAGAACCGTCACGCCGCGAGCGGAGTCGTAGGCCATCGCGTGCAGACCCCGCGGCGACAGGCCTCGCACGCTCCACTCCAACGCCTGCCCCCGAGCCGGCACCGCCCAGAAAACCACCGCGGCCAAACAACCGATCGACATCAGGAGCCGCAGCGGTGGTGCACCTGCCCCCATGATCGTCCAGGCATTGATTTGCTTCCACATCGAGACTGCCCCTCTTTCCTTTGACCAGTACCGGCTGTCCGAGGCGGCTTCGATCCACGACAATCAGCCAGACTACACCCTGACTCGCACCGGTGCAATGGGCTTCTGCAAAGTCTGGCCTTCTGGGCGATCGATCGCCGACGTTCGATCTTCATCACCTTATCAACTGTCCCCATTCAGCGTGTGTTTGAGCGGTCGATTGCTGGCATACAAGCACACTTCAGACCTTGCAACACACGGGGTGGAGTTCGCCTCCTCAGGCACGTCTTCACGTTGGGTAGCCCGGACTGCATGAGCAGCCCGGCGACCTTGAACGGCGCGACAGAATCCCGGCAGCACGGCGGCCGACGCGAAGACACGGGCACAACAAAGGGGTATCTTGAACTCCGGAAGTCGTTCACGCGCGTGGCGGTTCGCAAGAATCCGCCAGGAGGTACACGCGATGAGTCAGGTCGATCTATTGCTCACGAAGTACTCGCGCCGCCGGGGCAAAGGACAGGAGTTGCGTGACGGCGCAATCGGGGCGCTGATCGATGCGTTCATGTTCCGGCGAATGATCACGCCTTGGCTGATTCGGATCGCTTTTCTGCTCCTCTGCGTGTTCGCCGCCGGGTCGACGGTGGTTGCCATTGTGCTGCCGCTGGTAAAGGGCGGGATGGCAACGCGGCCGCCGAACTCGCCGTCGCTGACCTCGACGTCGACGATGAACACGTCTGGACCGGTGACCTCTCCTCCCTCCCTCGCGCCACCGGGCGACCTACCGGGCTTGAGGCTCCTGGCACCGGGGTGGCTCAGCCGCGTAAAGCGGGAGTGGATCGCACTCGTCGTGAGCGTCTGTTTGGTGCGGGTGCTCTGCGAGGGGATGATCGTCTTGTTTCAGATCAACGAGTCGTTGACTGATGTCCGCCGAAGGCTTGAGCATCCGAACGCCGAAGCCTCTTGACGCGGCCGGGATCAACACGGGCCAGGTGCCTTTCGGCTGCGAAAACCGGAAGCGCGTCACGTCGCGTGCTCTCCACGCACTTGCGATGGATGAGCATCATCTCACTGACCGCTTCACCAAACACTCGTGACTCCGGAGCAGGTCACGATTTGGCGATTACTCCACGACTGTAACCGCAATCTCTGGCCTGCTTCGCGCCGACGCTGGCTGCCTCAATCCCCCTGGTCCAGCACCGCCATGAACGCCTCCTGCGGGATCTCGACGGAGCCGATCGACTTCATGCGCTTCTTGCCTTCCTTCTGCTTCTCGAGCAGTTTCCGCTTGCGGGAGACATCGCCGCCGTAGCACTTCGCCAGCACGTTCTTCCGGAACGCCTTGATCGTCTCCCGCGCGATGATCTTCGCGCCGATCGCCGCCTGCACCGGGATCTCGAACTGGTGCCGCGGGATCTGCTCGCGCAGTTTCGTCACCAGGTGCCGCCCGCGATACTCCGCCTTGTCCCGGTGCACGATCACCGACAGCGCCTCCACCGGGTCCCCGTTCACCAGGATTTCCATCTTCACCAGGTTGTCCGCGTGGAAGCCCAGCAGTTCATAGTCCATCGTGCCGTAGCCGCTGGTGATGCCCTTCAGTTTGTCGTAGAAGTCGTAGATGATCTCCGCCAGCGGGATGTGGAAGGTGATCATCTCGCGGGTGTCGGAGATGTGGGTCTGCTGCTTGTACTGGCCGCGGCGGTCCAGGCACAGTTTCATGATGTCGCCGATGTACTCCTTCGGCAGGATGATGTCCACCTTGCAGATCGGCTCCCGGATCTCCTCGATGTACGACGGATCGGGCAGGTCCGCCGGGTTGTGCACCTCGATCAGCGTGTAGCCGGGCTTCAGCGTCGAGCCCCCCACCCCGCCCTCCTCGATGATCGTCGCCGGAACCCCCATCGCCCCGCCCTTGGTCGAGGTCTTCGCCGCCTGCGCCGCCGTCCCGCGGATGAGCACCCGGTATGAGACCGTCGGCGCGGTCTGAACGATCTCCACACCCCCTTCCCGCTCCAGCCGCTCCTGCACGATGTCCATGTGCAGCAGGCCCAGGAAGCCGCAGCGGAAGCCGAAGCCCAGCGCGTCCGAGTGCACCGCCTGGAACGTGAACGACGAGTCGTTCAGGCTCAGTTTCTCCATCGCCTCCCGGAGTTCCTCGAAGTCCGAGCCCTTGGCGTCCGCCGTCGTCGCCGGATAGAAATCGCAGAACACCATCTGCATCGGCGGCTGATACCCCTCCAGCGCCTCCGTCGCCGGGTCGAGTTCCAGCGTCACCGTGTCGCCGACCCGCACGTCCTTCAGCGAGCGGATCGCGGCCACGACATACCCCGTCTCGCCGGGTCCGAGCGTCTGCACACGCACCGGCTTGGGCGTGTACTTCCCCAGTTCCGTCACCTGGAACGTCCGGCCCGTCCCCATCATCCGGATCTTGTCCCCCACCCTCACCTGCCCGCCGTCCATCACGCGGATGTACACGATCACGCCGCGATAGTCGTCGTACTTCGCGTCGAAGATCAGCGCGCGGAGTTGACTCGTCACCGGCTTCCGCGGCGGCGGAAACTTGTCGCAGATCGCGGCCAGCAGTTGCGGAATGCCCACGCCGGTCTTCGCTGACACGTAGATGCAGTCCTCCGCCGGAAGCCCGAGCACCTGCTCGACCTCCATCGCCATGTCGTCCGGCCGCGCCGACGGCAGGTCGATCTTGTTGATGATCGGGATCAGCCGCAGGTTCTCATTGATGGCGAGGTACGCGTTGACGACCGTCTGCGCCTGAACACCCTGCGTCGCGTCGACAACCAGGATCGCCCCCTCGCACGCCTTGAGGGCCCGAGAGACCTCGTAGTTGAAATCGACGTGCCCGGGCGTGTCGATGAAGTTGAGCATGAACAGTTCGGAGCCGTCGTCCTCGGATTCCTTGCCCTTCTTGCGGCGGTGCTGGCCCGAATCGTCCATCACCTCCTCGGTCTCCGACTCCAGCGCATCCGCCTTGTCGCCCGGCTTGTGGCGGTGCCAGACGGTCACCGCCGAGGCCTTGATGGTGATGCCCCGCTCCCGCTCCAGATCCATCGAATCGAGGAGTTGCTCGCGCGCCTCCCGCGGCGAAACGGCGTTGGTCGCCTGAAGCAGCCGGTCGGCGAGCGTGGACTTGCCGTGGTCGATGTGGGCGATGATCGAGAAGTTACGGATGTTGGAAAGGGGTACGTCGGCCATGTCGGGGTGATGGTAGGGAACCGGGATTGGGATCAAGGGAGCCGGCTCGCCCAATGAACAAGGGGCCCGCGGGGGCCCCTTGCTCGGACAAGGCTCCAAGGATGGAGGTGAGTTTCCGCGATCAGCGCCGGCGGCGGAGGGCCGTCAGCCCGCCCAGGCCCAGCAGCGCCAGCGCGCCCGGAGCCGGGACGACCGTCACCATGTCAAAGCGGGAGGTCCCGCTCCCGGCGTACGTCGCGGTCCCGCTCGAAGCGGTGTACGCATTGCCCAGGGCCGGATCGAACACGCTCACGATGCGGAACCCGAAGGACGGGTTGTTCGATGCGCCGGCGATCGACGACAGATCGACCGAGCGGTTGTTGAACCACGTATCGCCCGACGGACCCGAGAAGATCCCGTCACCCGCCAAGCCCGCGGCGGAAAAGTTCGTGCCGTCGAGCGTGTACAGGAACTGCCAGAAACGCGAACTGGTGTTGCTGTGCCGCTGGTCCCACGAAACCGCGATGTTCGCGAACCCGACGGTGCTCACAAATACTTCCAGGCCGGCCGTGCCCGAGCCGGTGCCCTGCGCGGGATACGTCGTCGTCTGGAAGCCCGAGTTGTCCGCCGTCGGCGCAGGGTCGCTCGAGCCGCCGTTCGCGCTGCCCGAAGCGAACGTCGTCGTGATGCCGCCGATGGTGCCCAGCGTGCCGGCGCCGACGCTCGGGAGCGTGGTGCCGGTGGCGGTGTTGGCATCCGCGGGGTTGGAGTTGAAGTTCCACTGAGCGATCTGACCGGACGCCGCCGAGGCGAGAACTGCGGGGGCGGCGATCGCGCACAACAACAGACGAGCGTTCATGCTCTCTCCTTCTGCCCTCGGCAGCGCGCACCCATACCGGCGACGCGAGCATCGGGCGAACAACGGGATGTGCGCGGAGGTCTCTCTCTCGCGCGGTGATGCGGCCGGCACTCTGCCGCCGCAGTAACAGGAGAGTACTGGACGCTCGCCGAAAGCCAAGCGTCTGCGCGCAAGGCTTGCGCTAAGAGATGCAGGCCAGAGAGCGCAGAGCGCGAACGGAAGAGCGAACACGACGGAAGCACGCAGAGATCGCCAGCCGCCGGACGCCGCCATCAACGCCGCGGATGCGCGCGGATCCAGGCTGCCCCAGCGGCTCTTGCACAGATCGCGGCGGGTTTAGCCGACGGTCTTCGAGCCGCCGGAACTCGGTATGATGCAATTGTTCAGATTCGGTTCAGACACCAGAACACGGAGATTCGGCGATGGCGGCTCACGCATCCGGACCGGCGAAAAAGTACCTCTCGCACACGCTGAGCGAATGGGCCTGCGGCCTGAAGTTTGAGCACCTGTCCGACAAGGCCGTGCACACGGCCAAACTCTTCTGGTACGACTCGCTCGGCTGCGCCCTCGGCGGAAGCCGGCAGGAAGATGCCAAGATCCTCCTCGCCCACCACAAGGACATGGCCGGCGGCGCGGGCAAGTGCACGGCGTTCGTCAGCGGGTTCAAGACCAACCCGGTCGACGCCGCGTTCATGAACGCCCACATGATCCGCGCCATGGACTACAACGACATCTACTGGAAGGCCGACCCGTGCCACCCCAGCGACATCATCGCCGGGCCGCTCGCCCTCTGCGAGATGGTCGGCGCAAACGGCGGAAGCGGCAAGGACCTCATCCTCGCCACCATCATCGCCTACGAGATCGAGCAGCGCCTGTGCGAGTTCGGCATCCCGGGCGTGCGCGAGTATGGCTGGCACCACGCCACCCTGACGGCGTTCGCCGCCCCCATGGCCGCGGGCCGCGTCCTCGGCCTCACCGTCGATCAGATGGTTCAGGCCATCGGCATCTGCGCCTCGCGAACCTTCACCCCCGGCGCGGTGACCGCCGGCAAACTCACCATGATGAAGAACACCGTCGACCCATGGGCCTGCCGCATGGGCGTCGAGAGCGCGCTGCTCGCCAAGCGCGGCTACACCGGCCCCGAGCACATGATCGACGGAAAGGAAGGCCTCTACGCGGTCTTCAGCCACGTGCACCCGCCCGCCTCCAAGGGTGCCGCGGCGAAGTTCGACACCGACCTCCTGCTCAAGGACCTGCCCGCCTCCCCCTCCCACCACTACCGCATCATCGACTGCGGCATGAAGAGTTTCCCCATCGAGGCGCTCTCGCACGCGCCGCTCACCGCCATGATGAAGTGCGTCAAGGAAAACAACATCAAGGCCGCGGATGTCAAGGAGATCAAGGTCGAGGTCATCGCCCGCGCGGCGGACATCCTCGGCGATCCGCACAAGTACCGCCCCGACTCGCGCGAAACCGCCGACCACTCCCTGCCCTACTGCATGGCCGTCGGCCTCGTCGACGGCATGGTCACCCCCCTGCAGTTCCGTGAGGAGCGCGTCCTCGACAAGTCCCTCATCCCGATCATGGACATGGTGAAGGTCGTCGCCAACGACGAGTTCGAGGCCCTGTTCCCCAAGTTCCAGCCCAGCCGCGTGACCGTCACGACCAGGGACGGGAAGAGTTTCTCCAAGCGCGTCGATGTGCCCAAGGGCGACCCGCGCGACCCGATGACCGAAGACGAAATCGGCGTCAAGTTCACCGCGCTGGGGCGCGATGTCCTCGGCGGCGGCGACAAGGGCGTGCAGCGCTGCCGCGAGTTGGGGAAGTTGATCATGTCCCTCGAAAAGGAGCGCGACATGAGCGGACTGATGAAGGCCATGACGGCGTGACGGAGAGGTCGGATCCGCGCGTTTCGAGTCCGCGGCACACCCCGCCGGCCTTGCCTCGCGCCCTCGCAGAACCCCCACCCCACCCCCCACCCCCCACCT
>CAYPEI010000021.1:0-75476 GCA_964409775.1 uncultured Phycisphaeraceae bacterium
TACGCCATCAAGGTGTAGGGGTCTCAAACCACGCTACGCTGTTCTGGACAGAGCAGATCGACTTCACGCTTATCAAGTTCTCTTCCCCTCCCACCAGCCGCTTCCTCGAAGCGGAGCGGCATGGTCGCCCGGTCATCCTGTTCGACAAAGACGCTCTTCTCGCCGCTCTCCCCCGCGACCGCGCTGCCCACGAAACCAAGGTCCGCGCCAAACTGGCGGACCTCCGCGACCGCGTCCCGCTGTTGTCGCAACTGGCGATCAAGGCCGCCAGTCGCGGCAATGCGCCGGAAGCCGCGTCGATGTACCACAGTATCGTTCTTCGTGGCTTGGTCGATCTTTTCCGCATCATCCACTGCCCCGACCGCTTTGACTTCGGTCTCCGCTACATCCGGGCCGACCTCCCGCCGGAAACCGCCGCGGCCGTCGAACGCCTCTCCCTCCCCGGTTCGTTGGAGCAGGTCGCCGCCTTCACGCGGGAGGCCCTCGATCTCTTCGAGCGCTCCCTCCCGGATGCAGACAAGCGCTGGCCCTGAACGGCCGCTCTGGGTGGTCCGGCACTCCATGCCGGATTCTCCAGGTTGTCTGTCGCCCCTCTCTGTCGCCTTCCATCCCCTTTTGACCGATCAAATCCTCCAGGTCAGATGACATCCGCGCTATGGTTGCGCCCCAGTTCTCACCGCCCCCGGACCATGGATGGAGCCGGCCCCGTGCGCATCAACAAAGTCATCCCGAGCATGTACCAGCGTCGCCTGCTGCTGCTGGGAGTGCTGTTCGTGCTCGCCATGCTGGCTCCGCTTGCCCGCGTCGCCCAGATCTCCGCGGTCAAGGGTGCGGAGTATCGGGCGGCCGCGGAGAAGAAACTGGTCAGTGAGCAGTGGCTTCCGACGACCCGGGGCCGAGTGCTCGACCGCAAGGGTCGCGTGCTGGCCTTCGACCGGCCGACGTTCGACATCGCGTTCGACTACTCGGTGATCCGGGGCGACTGGATGTACAAGCAGGCCGCGCGAAAGGCCCGGAGCCTGCACCGCCATGACTGGCGTGAACTCAGCCCCGAGCAGCGGGACTCGCTGATCGAGGAAAACAAGCCGGAGTTCCGCGACCGGATCGACCGGATGTGGGACCGTGTCTGCCAGATCGCCGGGGTCAGCCGGAGCGACCTTGACGCCGAACTCGTCGAGGTTCGAAAGCAGGTGGACCTGCTGGCGGCGACGGTCACGGAGCGGAAGAGGCAGCGGGCCGGTGAACTGGCGGCGAAGGCCGCCCGTGGCGCCGAGCAGGTGGAGGAAGTCGAAACCGCGGATGTGCGGCGACCGATCCGCGAGGAGACCATCCCGCAGATCGTGCTCCGCGGGGTCTCGGAGACGGTGGGCTTCGCGTTCAAGCGGCTCGCCGAAGAGGATGCGAAGGCCGTGGCGGCGGGCGAGCCCGCTCAGTTTCCCGGACTCAAGGTGCTGGACTCCGGGAGGCGCGAATATCCGCTCGAGCGGGTCGAGGTCGAGTTCGATCGAACAGCGTTTCCGGCTCCGCTGCGCAGCACAACTCCGGCAAGGCTGACGGTTGACGGCGTCGCGACGCAACTGCTGGGCTGGATGCGGGGCAAAGTGCAGGCCGAAGACATCGACGCGCGGAAGGCTCGGCGTGACGCCGCGGGCGCAACGGGCGTTGATCGCGGGGCCTACTTCGCTGGGGATTCGGTTGGCGCCTGGGGTATCGAAGCCGGTGCGGAGGACACGCTGCGGGGTCTACGAGGGTTGCAGGTCCGCCACATGGATACAGGCGAGGTTGAGACACTCCCGGCCGAACCCGGGCGGGATGTTCCGTTGACCATCGACGTGGCACTGCAGGCCAGGTTGCATGGGTTGTTCTCGCGGACCTTGGGGCTGGCGGTGGTGCAACCCTGGCATCGGCCCGCCCGCCGCGAGGACGCGGAGCCGCTGAAGTTTGCCGAGATCCCGATTGGCACGCCGTTGAATGGCGCAGTTGTGGTGATCGACGTCGCATCGGGCGACATCCTGGCGATGGTGTCTCACCCGACATTCGACCGCGGAACGCTGATGACCACGCCCGACGTAGTCTGGAAAGACGAACTGAACCAGCCGTTCCTGAACCGGGCGATCAACAAGTCCTACCAGCCCGGCTCGATCGTCAAGCCCCTGATGCTCTCGGGTGCGGTCACGATGGGCAGGCTGCACCTGACCGAACGCATCGAGTGCACCGGGCATTTTTTCCCTGACAAGCCGCTGCTGTATCGGTGCTGGATCTACAAGCAGTTCGGCAGTACGCACGGGGCACTGGATGGAGCGGAAGCGATCCAGCACTCGTGCAACATCTTCTACTACGAACTCGGCCAGCGGCTGACACCGCGGGGTATCAGCGAGTGGTATCGCCGCTTCGGGGTCGGCCTGCCGCGGGCCGAGGGCTGGAACCTCGGAATCGGAGAGGAGTTTCCGGGAAGTGTGAAGGACCCCTCCAAGGCCGAGATGAATGAGGCGATCCTGATGGGCATCGGGCAGGGGCCCATCGCCTGGACGCCGCTGCATGCCGCCGATGCGTATGCGACTCTCGCCCGGGGCGGCACGCGGATCGTCCCGCACATCCGGGCGGATGTTCCTGTCCGCAGGCAGGATCTCGCGCTGGACCGCTCCGCGATTGACCTTGCACTCCAGGGTCTTCGGTGGTCTGCTGAAAAGGAGGGGGGCACCACACATCGGGTGACGTATCCGATGCCCGATGGCACGCGCACGTCAGAAGCGATCTTTAGCGTTCCCGGCATCACGGTGTGGGCCAAGTCGGGAACGGCTGACGTCGCGCCCTTCAAGGCGGCGCTGGGATTCGACGGGGCTGTCGAAGCCTTCGACGGGGACCACGCGTGGTGCGTGTTCCTGTGCGGAGACAGGCAGGTGCCGAGATACGCCGTCGCGGTCGTGATCGACCACGGCGGATCGGGCGGCCGCGTCGCCGGGCCGGTCGCCAACCAAGTCGTCCGGGCGTTGGTCACGGAGGGTTACCTGCCGAGCGTCGAGCCGGGGCGGGCCGGTGCATCCGCCGCAGAATGAACACAAAGCCATGCACGTTCTCCGCTCCATCATCGGCCCTGATCTCCGCGTGCGGCACGCATGGGGCGGCTGGCTGTGCGTGTGCGCGGCGGCCGCGCTGTCATTGCTGAGCGTCTACGCGATTGACGTCGCGATGTTCGAGACCGCGCCGGATGGTCGGTTGCCGATTCACGTCGCGGGGCACTCTGCCAAGCAACTCATGTTCCTGGCGGTCGGGATGCTCGCCGCGGCGACGATCGCGCTCCCGCACTACCGGTTCATCCGGGCGCTCGCGTGGCCGCTGATGTGGATCATGATCGGGTTTCTGGTCTTTCTGCTGATCCCGTTCGTTCCCGCGTCGATCGTGACGCCTCGGAACGGCGCGAGAGCGTGGATCAACCTGGGGTTCACCGATTTCCAGCCGGCCGAGATCGCCAAAATCGCGTTCGTGCTGGTCGTCGCCGATTACCTTCGCTACCGCCAGAACCACCGCACGCTCCTGGGCCTGATCCCCCCGGGCCTGATCGCGGCAGTCCCCATCGGCCTGATCATGCTTCAGCCCGACCTGGGCACGGCGATGCTGTTCGTGCCGGCGCTGTTTGCGATGCTGGTGGCCGCGGGCGCCCGCATCCAGCACCTGGGCGCGGTGGTGCTCATCGCGGTGCTGGCCGCGCCGGTCGCGTACCCGCTTCTCAAGCCCCACCAGAAGGCCCGAATCGTGGGCATGATCAACATGATGGGCGACCCGACGAAGGGCGCGGATGACATCAACTACCAGTCCCTGACGGCGCAGACGCTGGCCGGGTCGGGGCAGATCACGGGCGTGCCCGATGCCCGGGCCCGGGTGCTTGTCCGCTACAACCGCCTCCCGGAGCGTCACAACGACATGATCCTCGCGGTGATCATGACGCGATTCGGGATGGCGGGCGCGGTGGGCCTGCTGTTCCTGTACGCGATCTGGTTCGCAGGCGCCTATCTGGCCGCGGCGCTGTGCAGGGACGCCTTTGCCCGGCTGGTAGTCGTGGGGTGCTGCGCGATCATGGGCACGCAGATCTTCATCAACATGGCGATGACGCTGGGCATCCTGCCGATCATCGGGATCACGCTTCCGTTCGTGTCGTACGGAGGCTCGTCGATGTTGACGGTCTGGATGATGACGGGGATCGTCATGAGCGTCGCGTTGCGCCCGCAGGTGCGGCTGGCCAGGCCCACCTTTGAGTTTGATGCCCAGCCGTACGATCCGCTCGGACAGTCCACCCCGCAGCGAATCGCCCCGCTCGCCGGCCGCCGACGGGCCGGCTGAGGCTTGTGTCATTGAGCAATGTGGGGAAGGCGGGCCTGCGCGAGATCGCGGCCCGCGGCAGGCCGATGACTATTCTCGCGTGGTTCCGTACAGCACTTCGTCCATGGAAACACCGTTCTTGATCACGTGCCCGATCTGCACGCCCTCGGGCTTCATTCCGGTTTTCTGCAGGACGCGCCCGGACGCCTCATTGCCCGCGAAGTGATACGCGTAGATCCGTCGAAGGCCCAGCGTGTCGAAGCCGTGCCGGATCATCGCCGTCGCCGCCTCGGTCGCGTAGCCTCTGCCCCAATACGGCATTCCGATCCAGTATCCCAGTTCTGCGCGAGCGTGCTTCTGTTGCACGCGCAGCCCGATCATCCCGATCACCTCGTCCGGCCATCCCCCGTCCGTGGGGGTGCGGAGGGTGATCGCAAACTGCTGCGCGTCCCCGCGCTCCAGATCACGGCGATGGGTGGCGATCCATGCTCTGGCATCCGCCACCCGGTACGGATGGGGGATGAGCAGAGTCCATCGCGCAACCTCCTCGGCGCCCGCGAGTTCGGCGATCCGCGGAGCATCCTCGAACCTGCACATCCGGAGCACAAGCCGATCGGTCACGAGGTCGGGCTGGTGCATCCACACGATCTTCTCAACCGCGCTGGGGAGCCGCCACTCACCCTCGCACACCTCCTCGGCAGGTCCGGTCATGAACACGTGGTTGGTTTTCTCATCCCACTCGATCACCAGGTCGCCACCGGGCAGGTGCAGGATGGCGCGGCGAGAGAGCCGGCCTGTCAACACTCCGGCGACGAGTACGGCGCACGCGCCGGTCCCGCAGGCCTGCGTGGCGCCGGCGCCACGCTCCCAGGTCCGCATGGTCGCCTCACCGGGCGAGTGGATCTGCACGAAGTGCGCGTTGACGCGGTTCGGAAAGATGGGTTGCCGCTCTATGAACGGGCCGAGGTCGTGCAGAGAGACCGCCGCGACATGCCCGCAAAAGAACACCACGTGGGGATTCCCCATAGACACGCAGGTCATCCGCAAGTCAAGCCCACAGTCCGCCAGCCACGACGATGCACCGCCGAACGGGATGTATTTGTCCGCCGAAAAGTCGATGAGCCTGCTCGAAAACGTCGGACGGGGAAGTTCGACGGGAATCTGGGCCACATTCAGAATCGGCTCCCCCATGTCGACCGTCGCGCTCGTCAGCTTGCCGCCGACAGTCTCATACGAGATACTCAGCACCCCGCGCCCCGTCTCCACCTTCAGCGGCATGAACCGCATCCCCAGCCGGTCGTGCGCGAACCTGGCGACACAGCGCACGCCGTTTCCGCACATCTCCGATTCTGAACCATCCGAGTTGAACATCCGCATGCGGACGTGGGCACCCAGCGTGTCGCCGGCGTCACTCGGCCTGCACACCAGGATCAGACCGTCGCTGCCCACGCCGCGGTGCCGATCGCTGATGCGGCGGGCGATTTCCCCGAGGTCGTGGCGTTCGGCAATCGCGGTGTCCGTGTAGGCGTCGACATACACGTAGTCGTTGCCGATTCCATGCATCTTGACGAACCGCATCCGACGCTCCTCAAACGCCGAGCCAAACCAGAACCGCTGTCAGGACAGCGACAGCAAGAGCGGCCGCGAAGGTCACATGCTTGATCCGTCGGACCGTCTGATCAATGGGCAGAGCGTCGATCCGGAGACCGGTCAGTTTCCGGAGTTTCGAAATGCGGAGTGCGAGGGAGCCGTGTCGGAATCCGGCGCGGCTCAAGGGAATGTTGTTCAGATAGGACACCGATTGAAGGGCGCCCGCCATCGACTCGACCGCCTCCGGCGTGATGACCCGGGCCGAAGGCGTCTCTGTCGACGCGATCGCATTGTGGTCGGTTCGATTGTCGCTCGACGGTACGACGGATTGGCCTGGGGACCCATGGAGGCTCAGGTGCAAGGCCGCGAAAGCGTCGGCCTGCCATTCAAAGCGTCGGCTGGCGAAGGCGAAGATGAGCACAGTACCGACGAGCAAGCCGACTCCAACGACGACCTCGATGCCGATCGATCCGACCACGAATGCCGCGGCGGCGGCCATGCTCGGCTCCGGCCCGTTGGGGGCGGTGGCGAGTCCCCAGAGCCAGAGCACAAGGGTGCCGACGATCGAGAGGCCGAGCAGGCTGGTGATCATCACCGCGGCGAGCCAAGGAACATGTCGGTACCTGACGTGTCCAAGTTCGTGGGCCATCACAGCTTCCACCTGATGACGCGGCAGCGAGTCGAGCAGTGCATCGGTCAGGAGGATGTACCTGAGTCTTCCCCAGAGACCCATCACGGCGCCGTTGATCATCGCGCCATGAGTTCGCCAGACCAGCAACTCACGCACCGTGACATCGTGCTGCCTGCACATGCCGACGAGACGCTCGCGGAGCGGTCCCGGCGACAGCCTGACAGTGTCCCAGACAAACCGCAGCGCCAGAGGCGCGAGGCTCAGAACGATCGCCACGCCGACAAACTGCACCGCGAGCAGGCTGCCGGATCGAGTTGAAGGGTCGGATGCGATGCTCCCCAGCCATGCGAGCACGCCGCTCGCTGTGCCACGCCGGGCGGAGAGCCAGTCGGCGGCACGCTCTGCGCACTCCGCCCAGCCCAGGAGCATGGTGATGGGAACCAGGCTGAGCAGGACCTGATGGCGGAGGTGGCTGACGACAAACTGCAGGCGGGACGGCATCGGGTAGAGGGTGATGCCCGAGTCCAGGCCGCGGATCATGACGGCGTCCCTCACCCGCTTTTCGAGCGGCCACTGTGCAGCCCACGTGGCGCAGAACACCAGCAGCGGCGGAGTAATCGCCAGCATCTCGTCCGCCACGATGACATCGCCGATCACCGCGCGGATGGAATCCAGCCAGCCGAAGAGGAGCACGTTTGCGACGTGGAGCGTGACGGCGCCGATCCTCGCAACGGTGGCGGTCCGGTCCGCCGCCGCGATCGCGCCGACCCGGCCGTGGTCGGCCATGGTTGCCGCGGCGCGGCAGGCCAGCCACGCGACGCCGGCGAGCACGAGCATCGGCACGAGGACCGCCGGGACCGTCCACCATCCCGACACGCCTGCGTAGTACCGCGAGAGGATCGCCCCGTCCTTGGCGAGCGCATCGTGCGTCGCAATGGCGGCCAGCATCACGATGACCAGAACATGCAGCAACTGCGTCCGTGCTCCGCTTATTCTACTTTGGCATCCGGATCTCGCCGAGGTCGATCACCACCTCGCCGCGCTGGTAGTAATCGGCGTTCAGGACACCGTCCCGAACACTCGTGAGCACAATACACGACCGCCCGTGCAGGGTCGCGTACTCGAAGTCACCCCGCCCCGGGCTGGCATACTCACCATTCGCAGCCACTTGCACATGGAAGTGGTAGTGGGCGAGGGCCCGCGTGTCCGCGGCGAACATCTCGTCGGAGGCGATGAAAGTCCGATCGTTCTTTCGCTGCGTCGGCCTTGGTTCAAAGAGACTGGCACGAAAATCGCCGTGCGCAGTTCGGGACGACTCGACTTTGGTACACGCGTTCTCGCCCGCCCAGAGAAGTCCTCCATATTCAGTGCTCTCGTCGGCGCGGTCCTTCACGGCCTGCGCGAACAACTCCGCGACGATCGCCGGCTCACGGATCGCCTCATCGATCACGAGGATGGACAGAACATCTCCCCATGACAGAGAATCCTGCCAGTCCTTCAGAGACTCGCCCTTCTTCCGCCACTCTGAGTCGCCCGCACTCGCACGCCAGGCTTTGCGGCCCTTCAGCCTTGAACCCAGTTCTGCAAGCAGTGCTCCGCGGTCCATGGACATCCACTGCGAGCGGTTCTTGGCGGCCCAGCGAACAGGCTCGACATGCCGCAACACGAAGCCGCGACGCTGTTCGACACTCAGTCCGGCAATCGCCGCGTGCGCCTCGTCCCACCACCGAGTTTCGATATCGGATCCCCGCTTGAGCATGCGTCTGGCCAGATCCAACTCTGAACCCGTGACCGGGACCACGCCCAGGGCATCACGCACCTGAAGCAACTCCGCAACCGCTGCATTGTCGGCCCACTCGGGATGGCTCCCCAGAATGGCCGCGCGTCGCGCTCCGGTTGAATCAACCCGCCCGAGCAGTTCCCATGCGCCCTGCCGCGCCCTTTCCGCATACTCACCATCGCCCGAGCCGTTTGCCTGCGGGTCGACGAAGACGCCGAAAGCAATCTCCGCAATGTCCTTCCCGGGATGCATTGCCAGCAGTGCATCCTTCTCGGGCCGATCGTCATCCGGCGGGGTTGGCACGGACCGGGAGTAACTGCGCACCAGCGCTGCGGTGAGTGATCGCCAGGCCGGATCGTCTTTGCGTGCTTCGGCCTGACGCGACAGGAACTCGATAACCGTCCAGCCGGTCTCCGTCGGCAGGCGGAGGCGAAAGAGGTTCAGGTTGTCCGCCGCGCCCTCGGGAGTTGTATCGGACAGCAGTTTTTCGAGCGCCCGCACACGAACCTTGTCCGAAGGTTTGCCGATCATCCATACCAGTTTCTTCAGCGCCTCCCGTGTCGCCGCGCGATCGGCGGTGCCGGACTGGACACCGGCCCAGGCTTCATCCACCGCGCTCAGACGCTTGTTCTCGCCGAGTTTGGAATCGCCCATGTCGGCGACGGGGTCCATGGCGACGACTGCGACAACAGAGACGACCGCCGCGAGCCATCCGAGAGTGCTGCTCATCATCGGGAGGTTATACCGCGGCTGGAGGCGACTCGGTTCAGAGCGGGCGGCCGCGCTGGCCTCGTCTATGATTGCCGCAGTGCAGCCGCAACCACCTCGTCATCCCAACGGCTCAACCCCGGCCGCGACATCAGCCCAGAACTCCGCGCTCCTGGAGCGGATCGCCAAGGTCATCAATCTCATCAGGCCGGCGGTGCAGGCCGACGGCGGTGATGTCGAACTGGTGGAGGTGACCGCCGATCAGATCGTGCGAATCCGGCTCCATGGGGCTTGCGTGGGGTGCCCGTCGTCGACGGTTACGCTGCAAATGGGCATCGAACGAAACCTGCGGGAGCATGTTCCGCAGGTCCGCGGCGTGGAAGCGGTCGACTGAGTCGGCAATTTCCCCTGTTTATGGGGTTTTCTTGTTGGCTCTATCGGACGTGGGAGCGACCCGAGCCGCCCAAATCTTGACCAGTTGTTGTAAACCGGTGGAGCAACGGGCCTTCGGACGTTTTTTTGCTTTGCCTAGCGCCGGAACTTGGTATAGTGCGTGTCGCTCGACCCGGCCGGAACATCGGAAGGCATCGGGGACTGGAGGTCCAGAATGCTGGTCATCACGCGCCGGGAGGGGGAAGAGGTCGTCATCGGAAACCCGAGCAGTCCCATTGGGATTGTTCGAATCGCCTCGATCAAGGGCGACCGTGTACGGATCGCCTTCGACTTCCCGCGGCATGTCGACGTTCACCGGCGCGAGGTGGCCAATCAGATCATCGAGGACCAGCCCCAAGTCATCGGCGCGATCAAGAACGGCGTCGCATCGCCCCGGTAGGGTCAGCAGACACTCGGGGGCGGGCACATCGAAGTGGATTGAACGACGAAGCCCAAGGCAAGCGCCTTGGGCTCGGTTGCTTTTGGGCTTTGGGGCCTCTCGCCGCGTCGCCGACGAAAGGTTGCGCTGTTTGCCCAGTTACTCCGGCTTACCAGCGCTGGTGTCGTAGATCCAACCGTCGCCGGCCCGGTTCCAGTTCAGCACCTCGCCAGCGCCGAAGAAGAGCCGGAGTTCCCGTTCCGCCGCCTCGGGGCTGTCGGAGCCGTGGATCAGGTTGAAACTGTTCGAGACGCCAAAGTCGCCGCGGATCGTTCCCGGATTGGCCTTGGAACCGAACGTCGCCCCCATCATGTTGCGGGCGATGGTGATCGCGCCGTTGCCACGGATGGCCAGAACCAGAACGGGAGAACTGGTCATGAACCTGACAAGTCCGGGATAAAACGGCCGTTCCTTGTGCGCCTCGTAATGCGTCGCGGCGAGTTGCTGGCTGATCTGCATCAGTTTGCAGCCGACGATCTGCAGGCCCTTTTCCTCGAAACGGGAAATGATCCGGCCCATCAATCCACGCTGCACGGCGTCGGGCTTCAGGATAATCAGTGTGGTTTCCATGCGTACTCCTTGGGGGGCAAGGTTAGGCCTCGATGGCCTCCATCCGCCATTCTCCCGCGGCCTATTACTGCGCGGCGTCGAGATCGACGATGCGCTCGATGCCGTAGGTGCCGGCGACGGTCTCGAAGGCGAACGCCTTGTCGTTGATGCCTTCGTTCTTCGCCCCACCGAGCGATACCCGGATCGTCGCATCGACACCGGGCACGTAGATGGTGACGCTCTTGGGAATCCACGGTAAACCGCCGCGCGTCGAGCCCGCCGCGACTTCGACCCGCTCATCGCCTTCGCAGTGGGCGATGACGCTTGGCTTGCCTGCGATGTCGAAGAGTTCGATCTTGATGGGCCGATAGGTCGACGGATCGACCCAGATGCGTTGCCGCCCGCCGCCCTCGATCTGCGTGGTGATGCCGAGGCGCTCGCCGTCGGCGGACCACTGGGTTGCACCCCACCCCGATGCATCCATCGGTGTGATGCACAACACCCGGATCAGGTTCAGCGGCGCGAGACTGATCCCCAGCCTCCGCGCTGCGCGATCTGAAAAAGCCTCGTGCCTGCCGACGAAGGCGATGGGCTCGTCCATCATGTCGAGCCACCAGTAGCGTGCACTGTCGCTGCCAAGCCAGAACTTCACCTGCCCCAGTTTTCCGAGTGTCAGCGCGAGGCGGTCGGGCCGCACGATTTGGATCGTGCCTTCGGGCTGTTCGATCCGCTCTTTGCCGTCCTTGTCCACGTAGCGAAACTGCACGGTGGCCTGTGCGCGGAAACGGGCGAGCGGCTCGACACGCGTGTTGTACGCCGCCGCCGCATCGCGGTACGCCGGTGCCGGACCACGAACCACCGCCGAGTCATCCGGGGAAGTGCGTTGATCGGAGGGGCATCCGCCCATGACCAGCAATGAGGCAAGAAGCAGGCCGATTGCGCCGCTGCGGGCGGTGATCATGCGGGGTTCCCTTCGCCCGCGGCCTGGGGCGATCCCGGCTCGATCAGGACGCTTTGAAGTTGCTCAACGGCGATGGCGATATCGGCGTCGCTCATTCCCGGATCAACGACCTCTACGAGTGGCGGGCCTTCCGGCGGCCTGGGTGTGCCCTTGGGTCGCACGAGCATCACACCGCGCGAACCATGACCCCATCCGCTTTTCTCGCACGTGAGCAGCCGCTTGCGGATCAGGATCAACGCCAGGACAAACCGGAACACTTCCTGTCGACGGCTGGCGGCGGCGTTTGCTCCGGCGGCTTCGCCGGTCTGTTCGAACAAGTCCAGGAGGGACCCTTCGTCGAGCATGAGCCGCTTCTTCTCGCTCGGATCGGGCACGACCCCTCGCCATGTGCCGATGAGTTCCAGAGGGGCGGCCGGGCGGGCTCCGCCTTCCCATGCCGTCAGGCTGTAATCCAGCCGACGGAACTCCTCGGACTGCACATCCTGGCAAAGGGCCCCGATGAACGGTTCGCCCGTGACCAATACGCGCCCGGTCGCAGCGCACTGGCGAGTCGGCGATCCGAGGGTGTAGGTGTTGGTGAGTCGACTCATGCCGCAGTGTATTCAGCCGCGACAGGACACTTCGAAAAACCTCCGGCTCGTTCCGCCTTCGCCGATCGGGAAGCGGACGCAGGCGGCGCACCTGGGACAACGCCCGACATAGGCGCTCCCATCGGGGGTCTTTGTCGCGCGGGAATACTGGCCCGAGCAGCGGAAATGCAACCCGAGAAAAGACCGGTCGGCACGGGTCGATTGGCTGGCGGTCTCCGCCGAGCGACCGCTGATTTCAACACTGTCCTGCGGCCGCTCCATTGCATCTTTCAATCGGACCGCCGCAGAGCGGCTCCACAATCCCTCACTGGCAAGCCGGGGGTTTGGCCGATATCCTCACGGGTTCGCCGCTGAGGGGGCAACGGGTGAGATGGCCTTGGGAGTCATGCAAGTCTCTGTATGACAACGACTTGTGATCTAGAGATGGCCGGAACGCTCGCGATTTTGCCTGATACTCCGCCCCCGCCGACACCGATTGGGCTGATCGCGGGAGGTGGTCGGCTCCCGATCCTGATCGCCGAGGGGCTTCGGACGATGGGACATCCGGTTCACGGCTTGGGACTGGGAAACAACTTCGACCAGGTCCTTCCGTCACTGTGCACCAGTTTCCGCCGCGTCGGCATGTTACGGGTCGGCACCTGGGGGCGGCAGTTGCGAAGGACCGGGGTGCGGCACGCGATCATGGTTGGTCGGGTCGAGAAGAACTTGATGCATGACCCCTGGGGTATCATGCAACTGGTTCCGGATTGGCGGACCGTGATGGCGTGGTACAAGCACCTCCGGCACGATCGCCGGTCTCACAAGGTTCTCGCGGCAATCGCTGACGAACTTGGCAGAAATGGAGTCGCACTGCTGGACTCAACCGCGCCCATCACGGATTCCCTTGCCGAGGCGGGGGTCATGACGCGCCGCCAGCCGACGCCGGACCAGCGGGCCGACATCACCTTTGCATGGCCTCTGCTGTCGCAGACGCTTCGGCTGGACATCGGGCAGTCGATCGCGGTCCGCGACCGGGATGTCATCGCCGTCGAGGCTGTCGAGGGCACGGACCGCATGATCGAGCGTGTCGGCGGCTTGTGCCGGGCGGGCGGCTGGACGCTGTGCAAGGGCGCCAGGGCGGGGCACGACCGTCGCAGCGATGTTCCCACCGTCGGTGTGCGCACCATCGAGAACATGCACAAGAACGGCGGACGCTGCCTTGCACTCGCCGCGGGGGACGTGATTATGGTGGACAAGATCGAACTGCTTGATCTCGCCGATCAACTGGGCATCGCCGTGATTGGCATCCCCTCGGCGCAGGCGTGACACCTCCTCCGACTTCTGACGCTGGGCGCAGGTTCGTGTCCCGGGGCGGGCTCAAAATCCATCACGCGCTCGGTGTCTTTGCCGTCAATCCGAGCGGCCTCCGATGCGCCGATCTGGGCTGCAACGTCGGCGGCTTCACAGACTGTCTGCTGCAGTCCGGCGCGGCCAAAGTGTTCGCGGTAGATACCGGCTACGGCACACTGGCGTGGAAACTGCGGAACGATCCGCGTGTGATCACGATGGAGCGCACCAACGTCCTTCATGCGATGCCTCCCGAGCCGGTCGACCTCGTTGTTCTGGACATGGGTTGGACGCCGCAGCGATTGTGCATACCGGCGGCGTTGAAGTGGCTCGCCCCTACGCCCGCCTCCCGCATCATCACGCTGATCAAGCCGCACTATGAGCAGGACGCCGAGCCGCACAGATCGCGAGAAACGGTTCTGGCGGATGATCACGCCGCGACGATTGTGGCCCGCGTTCTCGACTCGATGGCTTCGCTCGGAGCGGTAGTACTGAACTCGTCCCGCTCGCCGATCCGCGGCGGCGGATCCCGCGGCACCAAGCCCGGCAACGCGGAGTGGCTCGCGCTGCTCAGCCCGCTCGCCGGGCATGCCTGAACTTCCCGCGCAGCACCCATCCGGCGACCACGATCCCGGCCAGACCCAGCACCGGCACCCACCACACAAACCATGCAACCGGGTCACGCCCGGGGTTCGGCAGCGCATCGACCACGCCGCGGACACCCTCTGCCACACCATCACCGACCTTGTATGCCGTGATCATCGCCACGGTGAGGCCGCCCGCGACCGCGGCTTGCTTCCATCGCCTTGACAGCCAGAACAGAAAGTCGTCACCGCCTTGCGCCAGTTTGTCGAGGAAGGCCGAGCGGACCGGCCCGTCAGCCTTCTCGATTGCCGGGATGAACTGCCGCAGGTGTGCCTGTGCCTCCGGCCCGAGCGGCTTGCCGTACCGTGCCAGCGATTCCCCCGCAAATGTGAGCATCCTCGACCCGGCGTCGGGCCCCTGATCGAGCAGGATTCGGACAGCGTCATCGCCGAAACGCTTGAACAACTGGACCGAGGACTTGCCGCCCTGCTGGACAACCAGGGTTCCCCCAGACCCGTGCGACGCGATCAGCCTCACGCCGTCGGCGGCGAGTTCGTCCAACGAGCGCACAGCCGCGATAGCGCCCGGCCCGCCGCGGCGGACCATTTGCTCAACCGTTTCTCGCCCCGCGACCTTCGCGAGGTCCTCAACGGCCTCTCTCGTGGCGGTACGACCGCCGAGTTTTACAACGTCGTCCGCGTGTGCCCCGCCCTGTCGGACCATCCACTCCACCAGTTCTTCCGCGGCTTCACGGGCGATCGGTGCCACCTGCCCGAACGAGCCAGCGGAAACAGTGAACAGGGTGGCCAGAACTGCAGACATGAAAGTGGATGATCGCATCGACGTGCTTTCCACAGAGGTGCGGTCGTTCGGGGTGGGAGACCTGGCCGGGTTCCTGGACGCGGCCTGTTGCGAAGACTCACCGGAACTCCGCCTCGACGAGCAACCGGTCAAGCAGGAGCATCCGCTGGCGATCGAGTTCCGCTCCATAGGTGCGGAACAGATCGTCCAGCCTTGCCCGAGTCTCGGTGTGCATCACGTTGACCGCCTCGATCATGCGGGACTTGGCCTTGGACTCAAAGTAGGAATCCGCGGCCATGTACACGAGAGTTCCGGCGATCCCGCCGACGACGACACCAGCGACCGTGCCGGCAACTGGCACTGCCGATCCTGCAGCGCCGCCGGCGGTGGCGCCTCCGGCAGCGGCACCTCCGGCGCCAATCCCCGAGGCGACCGCGGCGGTCACCGCGCTGGACACGACCGCATCGACGATCACGCTGGAGACCAGGCTTCCGATGCTGCCGGCGGCCAGTTGCTCGGCTTGAGACGCCCCGATTTTGTGTAGAGTCTCCACCAAGGCCGCGTGATTGGCTCGGACACGAACTTCATCGAGCGAGGCCGCATCGACACGCACGCCGGCGCCTTTGAGGACGGCATAGGCCTCGTTGCGGAACCGGGCATCGGCCTGGTTCTGAAGCGCCTCGAATCGCTGGATCGCGGCGGTGACGGCCGCTTCGAGTTCGCTGGGCATTCCCATCCGCCGTTCGAGCGTCTCGGCGACCTTCGCTTCGACGCGCCCGCGCTCGCTGCTCCTGGGTCCGCTCCACCAGTCCCGCATCTTCAGCCACGTCAGATTGAGCGAGGCGAAGAAGCCCGCCATGTCCTTCACGAACGGCTCCACGGCCGGGATCGCCCTGTCACGGAAATAGGAGTCGACCGGCACCAGCGCATCCCCCGCGAGTCGCGCAGCATCGGGTCGCGAGGATTCGACCGCGGCTGCCCAACTCTCCCGGATCTCGGCGAGCGTCATCCGCATCCGGCGGCCATCGATCGACGCGGCGTCGGCGGATGCCGCCGATGGGGAGCGAGAAACCCGGCCGGCGATGAAGCCGCCCGCGAAGGCTGCCATGGCGACAATCGCGAACGCCTGCCTTGCAGGTCGGAGTCTGGACGGAAACGGAGATCCCATCGGCATACATCCTTGTTCGGCCCGCGGAACGGGAGATTGTTCCCTCTTTGTCGGACCGGGAGGCCGTGGAGCCGGAATGAACCCGATACGGGGAGGTTGAACGAGCCGCCTTGCCCGGGGGCGGGGTGCGAGCAGCCGCCCCGTTCACCCGAGGTGTGCTGATAGGTGCCTCTGCAGACCGCGATAGACTCCCCGGATGCCGCTTCGCGATGCCGAACAAAGGGTGTGCCGCCTCATCGAGCAGCGTCGAGGCGCCATGCTCGAGGACCTGCGTCTGCATGTCGGGTTGGCAACGGGAGGGTTCAACACGGCCGCGCTGGACGAGACGCGGGAGCGGCTGTGTGCGAGGCTGCGCGCGATTGGGGCGGTGTGCGAACTGGTGCCGGGCGAGCCGCGGCCGGAGTGGCTGTACAAGGGCGAGGAGGCGGAGGCGGGCGGAGGCGGCTCGAAGGCGATTTCGCCGCTCCCCACGGCGGTGTGCCGGATTGGTGTTTGGAGTTCGAGCGGGCGCGCAGGGGCGGGTGGGGGGACGGGTGGGCGGGCGATCATGGTGTCTGGGCACCTCGACACGGTGCACGATCCGCGCGGGGCGTTTCGCGAACTGGTGGTGTCGGCGGATGGGAACCGCGCGACGGGGCCGGGATGCGTGGACATGAAGGGCGGGCTGGTGATCGCGATGGCCGCGATGGAAGCGATGGCGGAAGCGGATTGCTTACCGCGCGTGAGCGTGGTGCTGAACTCCGATGAAGAGACGGGCAGTTATCACAGCGCGAAGGCGATCGTCGATGAGGCGGCGCGGGTGGCGGGGATCGACGGCGTTGGATTAGCGCTCGAACCCGCGGCGAGCGACGGCGGGCTGGTCGTCGAGCGTGCGGGGAGTGCGCAGTTCATCATCGAGGCGTTCGGACGCTCCGCGCATGTGGGGCGCGACTTTACGTCGGGTGTGTCGGCGGTGAACGCGCTGGCGCACGCAATCGTGCGCGTGGCGGGGATGCCGCGGCCGGCGGAGGGGGTGGTGCTGAACATCGGGCCGATCCGCGGCGGGAAGACGACCAACTCGGTGCCGGACTACGCGTGCGCCTGGGGCAACGCGCGGTTCCCCAGCGCGGTGGCATGGACGGAGATCGAGCAACGATTGAAGAAACTGGAGCGAGAACCGGGAGTGCCCGGTTCAACGATCAAGGTGCGGACGAGCCTGGCGCGGCCGGCCAAGCCGCTGACGCCGGAGACGCAGAGACTGGCAGAGGTGGCACGCGAAGTATCGCAGGAGTTCGGGATGGCGCTGCCGTTCGGGAAGTCGGGGGGCGTGTGCGATGGGAACCTGATGCAGGCCGCGGGCCTGCCGACGATCGACACGATGGGCGTGAAGGGGGGCGGGCTGCACACGACGGACGAGTGGATCGATCTGACGAGCCTGGTGTCGCGGTGTCAGATGCTGGCGGTGGTGATGATGAGGGTGGGAGCCGGAGCGGGGTGAGACGGTGGTGAGGCGCAAGGGCGCACAGGGCATCTGACTGGGCGTTGAGTCGCAAGCGACTCTCGCGAGGCAGATCGCCGATAGGATTGGCCACGCACACCTTGTTGGAGATGGAGATGACCACCGCCGTGAATCGTCCTGTATCGCCCTCGAATGCGGCCGCGGCAGTTGCTGGAGGCGGAAGCACCGTCGGGCAACAGTTGTTTGCGAGCCCCGCACTTCGAGCGGCGATTGATGCGGCGGTCGGTGAAGTGGGAAAGCACAGCGCGAAGATCACGGATGTGCGGCCGGCCCGGGAAGAGTTGAAGGTGGGTTACGACGCGCTGCTGAAGGAAGCGGCGGATGTACGTGGCCGCGGGCTTCTGTACCCGTACCTGGGGTCGGGTGTGGGGAACGGCGCGCTGGTCGAACTGCTGGATGGCTCGGTGAAGTGGGACATGATCACGGGGATCGGTGTGCACTTCTTCGGCCACTCCGATCCCGAGACGATCCGCGCCTCCATGCTCGGCGCGGCGGAAGACACGCTGCAGCATGGCAACCTGCTGTCGGGGAACGGGCCGTACGAGTTTGCGCGCGTGCTGCTCGATGAGGCGAAGAAAGGGAGCCGGCTGAAGTACTGCTTCGCGACGACCTCCGGCTGCATGGCCAACGAGAACGCGATCAAGATCTGCTACCAGAAGCACGCGCCGGCCTCGCGGGTGATCGCGTTCAAGGACTGCTTCATGGGGCGGTCGGTGACGATGAGCCAGATCGGCGATGCCGCGGCGAACCGTATCGGGATTCCGCTGTCGACGCAGATCGACTACATGCCGTTTTATGATGAAGCGGCGGCGAAGCGGATGTCGGCGGGAGACGTGTCGGGGAAAACACGACTGATCGACGCCGCGGTGGCAAGACTGCGAGAGTATGTCGAGCGGTACCCCAAGCAGCACGCATGCTTCATCTTTGAACTTGTGCAGGGCGAGGGCGGTTTCAACACTGCGCCGCGCGAGTTCTTCACCGCGCTGATGGATGTGTGCAAGGCCAGTTCGATCGCGGTGTGGGACGATGAGATCCAGTCGTTCGGGCGGACGGAGTCGATGTTTGCGTACGACGCGCTGGGGCTGGGGGCGTATGTCGACGTGTTCTGCGTCGGGAAGATGACGCAGGTGTGCGCGACGCTGTACACCGAGGAGTACAACCCGGGGCCGGGGCTTCTGTCGGGCACATTCACCAGCAGCGGCCCGGCGTTCCGGATCGGTACGAGCGTGCTGCAGCGGCTGCGCGAAGGGCAGTACTACGGACCGAACGGCCAGTTCGCCAGGCAGCACGGCTTGTTCGCTCAGCATGTGCGGAATCTTGCGGCCAAGCACCCGGAGTGGTTCCCCAGTTCGCCCGATGTCGCGGACATCGTGGGCGGAACGGGCGGGATGATGCGTTTCACGCCGTTCGGCGGGAAGAAGGACAAGGTGACGAAGTTGTGCAAGCACCTGTTCGATGCGGGCGTGCTGGTGTTCTATTGCGGGCACGGGCCGTACCACATCCGTATGCTGCCGCCGATGCCGGTGTTCAAGGATGCGGACTGGCCCCGGGTGTTCGCGTGCATCGAGAAGGGGATGGCGTCGGCGGCTGCTGCGGAGTGAAAGTTCAAACCTCAAAGCACAAAGTTCAAATGGAAAGTGGGCCTCGCGCAGAGACGCGAAGAGGCAGAGTTTCCGAGAGTCAAAGAAGAGTCAGGCCGCCCACGACTCAAGTTGCCCGCTGTCCCAGCCTCCCATCCGGATCGTCCTCTGCGTCTTCGCGTCTCTGCGCGAGGCATGATTCGAGCATCGTTTGCCGGGCGGCAGGCGGGGTGGCGAGGACCGCCGTAGCATCGGGCACTGGAGGCCAACGTGTTCCTGATCCGCCGAGCCAAGGTTGAAGACGTTTCCACGCTGTACAAGTTGGCGCGGATGGTGCACTTCATCAACCTGCCCGCGGACAAGGACCTGATCAGCGAAAAAGTGCTGCGGTCGCGGCAGTGCTTCCAGCAACTCGGGCGTCCGGGCGGCAAGGGTTCTGCGAGACCTCCGGAAGTGCGGGGTGCGTCCTCGAAGCGAGCGGGCAGTGGCAAGGCCGGTGACGGGGGCGGCAGCGCCTCGATGGTGCAGCAGGCGGATCTGTTCATGTTCGTGCTCGAGGAAACGGATTCGGGCGGGGTCATCGGCACCAGCCAGTTGATTTCGAGCATGGGCGGTCCGGGCGCTCCGAATGTGTCATTGAAACTGGCTCGCAAGGAGATGTTCAGCCAGTCGCTCAAGCAGGGCGTGACGCACATCACCGCGAAACTTGAACTCGATGAGAGCGGACCGACGGAGATCGGGGGCCTGATCCTGCAGCCGTCATACCGGGGGCACAAAGCCAAACTAGGACGGTTCCTCTCGCATGTGCGGTTCCACTTCATCGCGCTGCACCGCCGGGTGTTCTCGGATCGCATCCTGGCGGAGATGATGGGCGCGATCACACACGAGAGCGAGGGCGGCGGCAACACGCTGTGGGAGTATCTCGGGCGACGGTTCATCAACTTGACATACCTGGAAGCGGACCGCTTCTGCCAGCACTCCAAGGAGTTCATCACGGCGCTCATGCCGCACGAGGAGATCTACCTGACGCTTCTGCCGCCCGAGGCACGCGGCGTCATCGGGCAGGTGGGCCCGGAGACGCTGCCGGCGAGGCGCATGCTCGAGCGACTCGGCTTTGTGTACGGCGATCACGTGGATCCATTCGATGGCGGCCCCCATCTGGAGGCGAGAACGGATGACCTGCTTCCCGTGCAGGCAACGTTCTCGGCACCGATGACGGGCGAGGCTGCCGAGAGCGAGTGCACACGCCATGGAATCGTGAGCGTGTTTGATTCCGAGGCTGGTGAGGGCGATTTTCGCGCTGTGCAGACGGCCTATGCCGGAGATGCCGCGACGGGCATCAGACTCCCTCGGGAGGCGGCCGAAGCACTCGCGATCGAGAAGGGCGTGTCGCTCGGGGTCACGCCGTTCGAGGCTTTTGACGGCTCGAACCGCGGCAAGGGGGCGACGACAAGCCGGCACGCGAAGTCGGAGGCGGAGGACGGATCCGGCCGGGGCAAGGGTCAGCGGAGCAAACGATGAGCGCTACAAGGCACGCGAGTCTGAGCCGCGGCGCCGCGGATCTGATCGACGGGGATTGGGTGGAACTCGCGAGTGCGAGCAAGGGCGCGGCAGCCGTGGAAACTCGGAATCCGGCGAAACCGGACGAGGTGGTGTGGCGCGGCAACCCGCGACCGGGGCACGTGGGCGCGGCGGTGGAGGCAGCGCGGGAGGCGTTGCCGGAGTGGGCGCGGTGGGGCCGCGACAACCGATTCGGAGTGCTCAAGAAGTTTGCCGAGTTGTGCAAAGCGCATGCGGGAAAGATGGCCGAACTCATCTGCGATGAGACCGGCAAGGCGATGTGGGAGGCGAAGGGGGAGGCATCCGCGCTGGCGAGCAAGGTCGATATCACGCTCGATGCATCGCCAGTGGGGGGGCTGCGCCGGGTGGAGGGGTACGAACTGGAGGTCGCCCCGCAGCGGATCGGGCGGTGCTGGTTCAGGCCGCACGGCGTCATGGCCGTCGTGGGCCCGTTCAACTTCCCCGCGCACCTGCCCAACGGCCACATCATTCCCGCGCTGGCGATGGGGAACACGGTGGTCTTCAAGCCCAGCGACAAGGCTCCGGCTGTTGGGCAACTGCTCGTGGAACTGCTCGCTGAAGCGATGCTAAAGGGCGGTGCGCCCGACAAGGGCCGCGGCGTCGTGAACCTAGTGCAGGGCGGGGCGGATATTGCTTCGGCTCTGGTGTCCCACGAAGGGCTGGATGGCATTCTGTTCACGGGCTCCTGGCCCGTGGGCAGGCGGATCCTGGAAGCGAACCTCGATCGGCCGGGGCGGCTGGTGGCGCTGGAGATGGGCGGGAACAACGCCGCGGTCGTGATGGATGATGCGGACCTTCGGCAGGCAGTGATCGAGGTGGTGCGGTGCGCCTTCAACACGACGGGTCAACGGTGCACATGTACACGCCGTGTGATCGTGCACGAGGCGGTTGCGGACAGGTTCCTGCGGGCGGCGTGCGAGTGCGCATCACGGCTGGTGGTCGGGAACCCGCGCGCAAAGGAGCCGGTGTTCATGGGGCCGATCATCTCAAGTGCGGCGCGGGATACCGTGCTTGACTTCCAGGCGAAGGCCAAGAAGGCGGGGGCCCAGGTGGTGCAGGAGGCCGCGCCGGTGAAGGTGTCCAGGGTCGGGACGGACGGGTGGTATCTGTCGCCGGGTGTGATGCTGGTGGATCGATTCACCCAGACGCCGTTCAAGGCGAAGGGGTTTGATGCGGGGTGCGATGAAGAGGTGTTCGGGCCCTTGCTGCGGATGACCACCGTGGAGTCGTTTGACGAAGCAATGGAGCAGTGCAATGCGACGCGCTACGGGCTTGCGGCATCGATCTTCACGAGGTCGCAGGCGGTCGCGGAGGCGTTCCTGTTCGAGGCCCGGGCGGGGTGCGTAAACGTCAACGCGGGGACGGCGGGGGCGTCCAGCAAACTGCCGTTTGGAGGGCTGGGAATGTCGGGCAACCATCGTCCGGCGGCGAGTTTCTCCCTGGATTACTGTGCATACCCGGTCGCGGGGATGCTCGAACGCGGAAGCGCGGCCGCGCTGGCGGATGGCATGGGGTTCGATGACGCTTGGCTGAGGTGAGGGGGACGACCGGTGCTCGGCCGGGGTTGAGTGGGACGTGCTCGCTGTCGCGCCGCACCGGCAAGCGGATTGATCTCAGACCCATCTTCGCCTCCCAAGGGCGTCCGGAGGGGTACGGGTTGCGTGCCTCCATGGAGGCTGGGGCGAATCCGCCGCGGCCTACGATGCGATTCCATGAGGCAGAAGAACACACGAAAGGGGAGCAACTTGGTGAGTATGAAGCCCACGCCCCCGGTTTCGCGGCAGAGCAAGGCCGGTTCGGCCCTCGGGTCCAAGCGTCCGGTCACGGTCGGTATGCCGGATGTGCAGGCATCGAGCGATTCGCGACAGGTGCCGATCGACAAGGTCGGCGTGAAGGACGTGACCTATCCGATCCGGCTGCGCGTGCCGAAGGAGTATGCCGGCCTGATGGGCTCGGGGGATGAACAGACGACGGTCGCGACGATCAGCATGTACGTGTCCCTCCCGCACTACCAGAAGGGCACGCACATGTCGCGGTTCCTGGAAGTGCTCAATGAGCACGCGGGGATGGGCGCATCGGGCCCGATTTCGCCGGAGGAGATCCCGCACATCACCGCCGCGATCCGCGAGCGGCTGGATGCGGAAGAGGCGCACTTTGAGGCGGAGTTCACGTACTTCATTCCGCGGAAGGCGCCCGTGACCGGCTCGCTGGGGCTGATGGACTACAAGGTTTCGTTCTCCTGCAAGTCGAGCCGGACCGGCGCGACGGATGACTTCATCATGGGGGTGATGGCGCCGGGCGCGAGTCTGTGCCCTTGCTCCAAGGAAATCAGCAAGTACGGCGCGCACAACCAGCGGTGCCTCGTCGAGGCGCGGGTTCGGTTCAAGGGCACCATGTGGATCGAGGACCTGGCTGGGACGATCGAAAAGTCGGTGTCGTGCCCGGTGTACGCGGTGCTGAAGAGGCCCGACGAGAAGTTCGTGACCGAGGCGGCGTACGACAACCCGAAGTTCGTCGAGGACATCATCCGCGACCTCGCCCTTGGGCTTGAGGCGGATGACCGGGTGACGTGGTACTCGATCAGTTCGGAGAACTTCGAGTCGATCCACAACCACAACGCGTATGCGGAGATCACACGCAGCAAGGTGGGCGAGTAACACCCTGTTGAAGTTGTCGATCTCGCGAAGGTCCCGGGGGCGGACCGGGTTGCAGGCTTCGGACCGGACGCGACAGACAGCGGTCGGGTCGAGTTCGGGAAATATTCGGCAAAGGTCTGCGACCGCGACCCGCTTGCCTAACAGCCTCCCGCCGCTACACTTTCGGCCCGTCATTTGAGACCGTCCACGACTCGGAATTGCCATGCCCACGATCAATCAACTGATTCGCAACCCCCGCAAGCCACTTCGCGCCAAGTCGCGTGTCCGCGATATCGACGAGTGCCCGCAGAAGCGGGGCGTGTGCCTGACCGTCAAGACCGTGACGCCGAAGAAGCCGAACTCCGCGCTCCGCAAGGTGTGCAAGGTTCGCCTCTCCAACGGTCGTGAAGTCACGGCGTATATCGGTGGCGAGGGCCACAACCTGCAGGAACACTCGATCGTGCTGATTCGCGGCGGCCGTGTGCGCGACCTTCCCGGTGTGCGCTACCACGTCGTGCGCGGCACGCTGGACTGCCTCGGCGTTGAGAAGCGCAAGCAGGGACGGTCGAAGTACGGCGCCAAGAAGGGCAAGTGAACCACAAGTGTGGGTGGGGACATCGGCAAGTAATCGCCTCTTGCTCGCCAGGCATGGGCGGTGAACAGACGGCCGGGGCCTGAACGGCTTCGGCGGATGAGCCAGAAGGAGATTCGAAGATGGCCGGACGTATTACCGCCGCGGATGCGCAACTCCGCCCCGATCCTCGCTTCAACGACACGGTTCTTTCGCGGTTCATCAACTGCGTGATGCGTGACGGCCAGAAGGCCACAGCGCAGCGCGTTGTGTATGACGCGATGGACCAGATCCAGGAGAAACTCGGGAAGGAGACCGACCCGAACGCCCCGAAGGAGGCCATCCAGGTCTTCCAGATGGCGATCGAGAACGTCAAGCCATTCGTCGAGGTGCGCTCCAAGCGTGTCGGCGGCGCCAACTACCAGGTTCCGATCCCGGTGAACCGCAAGCGGCAGCAGTCCCTGGCCTTCCGGTGGATCATCCAGGCGACTCGCTCTCAGAAGGGCCGGCCGATGGCGGCCCGCCTCGCCGAGGAGTTGTACGCCGCGGCCCGCAAGGAAGGCAACGCGATGAACACTCGCGAGCAGGTGCACCGCATGGCGGAGGCCAACAAGGCGTTTGCCCACTTTGCCCGGTAAGCCCCGGCCAACGTCAACATCCGACAGTCGCAGGGCTCGCCCCAGGGCGGGCCCTGTCTCGTTTCAGATCTACTACCATGGTGCATGACCGGTGTCGAACGCCATCTGCAGCGGTATCACCGACAGGTGCTGTTGCCCGGCGTTGGCGAGGACGGCCAGCAGCGGCTGCTCGACTCACACGCCGCGATTGTCGGCTGTGGGGCGCTGGGAACGGTCGCTGCGGAGACGCTGTTGCGAGCGGGGGTCGGGCGTGTAACGCTCATCGACCGCGATATCGTCGAGTGGACGAATCTGCAGCGGCAGACGCTCTTCGACGAGGCCGACGCCCGCGACGGAACGCCGAAGGCTGTGGCCGCGGCCGCGCGGCTCGGGCGAATCAACTCCGGCGTCCGGATCGAGCCGCGCGTCGCGGACTTCAACTCCGGCAACGCTGAACGGTTGCTTCAACTGGATGAGAGCGGCAGGCAGGACCGGTCGCGGCCCGGAGTGGTCATCGACGGCACCGACAACTTCGAGACGCGCTACCTCCTGAACGATGTCGCGATCAAGCACGGCGTGCCGTACGTCTATGGCGGCGCGGTCGGCACCCGCGGCATGCAGATGACGGTTCTCCCGGGCCGCAGCGCATGCCTGCGATGCGTGTTCCCCGAAGCACCCGCTCCGGGCTCATCACCGACGTGCGATACCGCGGGCGTGCTGGCGAGCGCAACGGGGATCATCGCGAACGTCCAGGCCGCGGAAGCGCTCAAGGTGCTGCTGGGTCGGACGGACCTCATCGCTCCAACGCTGCTGGAGTTTGACCTGTGGACCAACCGGCGGCTGCGGCTCGATCTCTCGAAGGCCAGAGACCCGCAATGCACATGCTGCGGACACAAGCAGTTCGATTCTCTCTCGGCGAACGCCGCGGGCGCCACATCTCTCTGTGGCAGCCAAAGCGTGCAGGTCCTCCCGCCCGCCGATTCCCGAGCTACGGTCGATCTCGACGCCCTTGCCGCGAGGCTGCGTCCGTTCGGCGACGCGACGACTCACACCCACCTGCTGCGGGCACGGTTGGACGAGGAGCGTATGGAACTGACGGTCTTCCGTGACGGCCGCGCGATCATCAAGGGCACGACCGACGCTCGGCGAGCCCGCGCGATCTACGCGCGATACGTCGGCGCCTGAGCAGCCGTCCACGGCGAGACGCAAAGATCCAACTCGATCTTCATCGCTTTGCCTTCTTGCCGCGATCCCGGCCCAGGTTCTTCCACCCCGGCGGCGGGCGCTGAATATACGTCTTTCCCTCCGGCCACGGCACGATCGTCCATGATTTCCCCTTGGCAATGGACGATATCACCGAGGGCGAGACGCCATACTTCTCCGCGATCACCGTCAGTGGCGTGCGCGTGGTCGACAGCGCGCGTTTAATCTCCGCCACCTCCGCGATCGTCAGCACCGCCGTCCCCAAGCCCTTGGGCGCAGACTTGGCGCCGATGGCCCGCAGATGTCTGCGTAGCGTCTCGACCTTGATCCCCCGTGCCCGCGCAAACGCTGCCGCCGTCGTGTGCGGACCGGTCCCCAGCAGCGGGGCGATCTCCTCGGCGTACTCCCGCGTGCGATAGAACGCCGCCGGTCGGGGCGAGGCCCACGCGCCGCGCTGGCGGAGCTTCACCCCGCGACGCCTGAGCGCGTGTTCCACAGGCATCCTGGTGATCGTCAACTCCATGTGGGCGATGATCTCGTTGACGGTGAGTCCTCGCCGGTACAGCCGCTCGATTTCCGCGTTCCGGGCTTCGAGATGCGGCTGCGGCTCGAGGCGCCAGCCCTTGGTGCGGCTGATTCCCAGTCGCTTGACGATCTTCGCCACCTTTGAACGATGCAGGTCCAGTCGATCCGCAATGGCGCGGCTGGACAATCCATCCTTGGCATACAGCCGTGCAATACGGCGCTCGAGCGAGGATTGAGGCTTTGGCAACATCCCGTCAAAGTACCACAATCAATGCACCGTGCAACCGCCGCACTATGCGGCGAGTCGCCGGGACAATGAGTGGGCGGAGCATATGATCGGCGGCTCGGAGGGACCGATGCGGGCAAGGGGGCGCAACAGGTATTGCGATTATGGAGCAAGCAATGCACGCCGTCGCCAACGCCATTCTCCCCGCCGGACGCCTGTCCCTCCGCTACGCCGAATCGCTGCTGAAAGATGTTCCTGCCTCTGCCTTCGCGCAGTTTCCCACGTTCGGCGGAAAGGTGATTCAGACGAACCATCCCGCTTTCGTGTTCGGACACCTGGCGATGTACCCCCACCGCGTGCTTGAGATGTTCGGCAAGCCCAAGGGCGTGACGACTCCGCCGGAGGGGTGGGAGGCGATGTTCAAGGCGGGTGTTGAATGCAAGGATGACCCGACCGGGACGATCTATCCGCCGATGGAGAAGATCGTGTCGTTTCACAAGGCTGCGTATGACGCCGCGATCGCGGCGGTCGCAGAGGCCAGCGATGAGCAGTTGATGAAGCCGAATCCCGCCGAGGGGCGGATGAAGGAGATGTTTCCCACGGTCGGAGCGGTGTGCAACTTCATCCTGGCGGCGCACCCGATGAGCCACTACGGGCAGGTGAGTGCGTGGCGGCGGTGCTTCGGGCTGGGCAGCGCCATGTAGCGACACTCACAGCGGTTCGCCCGTGATCGGATTGCGGAAGTGGCTCTCCTGAACCGGCACGAGATGCTCGAGCACGTGCTGCAGCACCCTGGCGGGTGAGCCCATTGCATCGACCTCGGCGATGATGTTGTGCGGATAGCACTCCAGCACCGGGTAGGTTTCCTTCTCGTAGACCTCCCAACGCCGCCGGATAACCTCGACCTTGGCATCGTCGAACCGGTTCTCCTTCAGCGCGCGACGCTGCAGACGCTCGATCATCTTGTCCTTGTCCTGGCAGACGAGGTGGATGACCTTGAGAACCTTGATGTACTTCTTCATCATGACGGCCTGCGCAGGGTTGCGAGGGATGCCGTCGAGAATGAGCAGGTCGGCGTTGGGCTTGTAGAGGCTCAGGATCGTCTGGGCGTGGATGTTCTGGTGCCACATGCCGACCGTGACGTCGTCCGGCACCAGTTCGCCGCGGCTGGAGTACTCGCGGAACGTCTTGCCGAGTTTGGAGTTCACGTCGAGGGTTCGGAATACCTCGCCGCATGAGAGGTGATAGAACCCGGGGATTTGCCCGAGGATCTTGCCTTGCGTGCCCTTGCCCGCGCCGGGGGCCCCGAAGAGCAGGATGGTCTGGTAACGGGTAGCGGTGGCCATGCTGTTGGTCCTCGCGAGGCTCTCTCACCCCAGGCCAGATCGCGGCGTGGGGAGACGGACGGTAATCCAGATCGGGCCGGTCGGCAAGCCGCCACGGGCGGGAACGGCGTGTGGAGAGCGGGCGTGCGGGGTGGGGGGATTGGGAAAGACAACGGGCACCGCGTTGGCGATGCCCGTTGGGAAGAGGCGGGAGAAGACCACAGGCGTAAGGACCGTGGCGTGAAAGGGGGCTTACTCGCCCTTTTCCTTGATTTCCTTCACCAGGTTGCTGGGCAACTGGCGGTACTCGAGGAACTCCATCGTGTTGGAGGCGCGGCCCTGCGACATGCCGCGGAGAGTGGTCGTGTAGCCGAACATCTCCGAGAGGGGCACCTCGCACGTGATGAGTTTGACGTTGGCGCGATCCTCGGTGTTGACGATCATGCCGCGGCGGGACGAGATGTCGCCGGTGACGTTTCCGACGTAGTCCTCCGGGCAGGTGATGACGACCTTCATGATCGGCTCGAGCAGGGTGGGGCCCGCCTTCATCACGGCCTCCTGAAGCGCGATTCGACCGGCCTGCTCGAATGCGATCTGCGACGAGTCGACGGCGTGGTATGAGCCGTCCACCAGCGTGACCTTGATGTTGATGAGCGGATAGCCGGCAAACGGGCCGGTCTTGGCGGTCTGGCGGACACCGTACTCGACGGAGGGGATGAACTCCTTGGGGATCGAACCGCCGACGACCTTGTTCTCCCAGGCCACCGAGTCCGTGAAGTCGAGTTCGTGCTCGGCTGCTTCGGCGGCGGTGTACGGCTCGATGTTGATCGTGCAGTCACCGAACTGGCCGCGGCCGCCGGTCTGCTTGACGAACTTGCCGCGGACGTACTCGGCCTTCTTGGTGACGGTCTCGCGGTACGAGACCTTCGGCTTGCCGACGGTGACGCCGATCTTCATGTCGCGCTTGAGTTTGTTGGCGATGATCTCGAGGTGGAGTTCGCCCATGCCGGCGATGATGGTCTGGCCGGTCTCTTCGTTGAAGTTGGACCGGAAGGACGGATCCTCGCGACGGATGACCGTGAGCGCCTCCGAGAGTTTCCGCTTGTCGTCCTGGGTGTTGGGCTCGATGGACATCGAGATGACAGGCTCGGGGAAGGTCATGCGCTCGAGGACGATGGGGTTGTCGGAATCGCAGAGCGTGTCGCCGGTGTAGGAGTCCTTGATGCCGACGACGGCGACGATGTTGCCGGATGCGGCTTCATCGAGGGGCTCGCGGTCTTGGGCGTGCATCTCGAAGATGCGGGAGGCGATTTCGCGCTTGCCGTTGACGGGGTTGATGACGCGGTCGCCCTTCTTGAGTTTGCCCGAGTAAATGCGCATGTAGGTGAGGTCGCCGTGCGTGTCCGAGACCACCTTGAACACGAGAGCGGAGAACGGGGCATCGTCGGTGTAGGGACGGGTGAGTTTCTTGTCCTTGTCGCGAGGGTCGGTGCCTTCGATGGGCTCGCACTCGATCGGGGCGGGGAGATAGTCGACGACGGCGTCGAGGACCTTTTGCACGCCGACGTTTCGGAGGGCGGCGCCGCAGAGAACCGGGAAGCACTTCCGGGCAATCGTACCCTTGCGGATCGCCGCCCTGATCTCGTCGACGGTGATGGACTTCTCGTCCATCAGGAACTTCTCGGTGAGCGCCTCATCAAGTTCGGCAGCCTTCTCGACGAGCATGTGGCGCCACTGCTGGGCGGTGTCTTTCCAGTTCTCGGGGATGTCCTTCTCGGTGATGACCGCACCCTTCTCGTTGGCGTCGTAGTAGTAGGCCCGCATCGTCACAAGATCGATGATGCCCTCGAGTTCGTGCCCCTTGCCGATGGGATACTGCAGGGGGATCGCGTTCGCGCCGAGCCGGGACTTGATGGTGCCGAAGGAGAAGTCGAAGTCGGCCCCGATCTTGTCCATCTTGTTCACGAAGCACAGGCGAGGCACCTCGTACCGGTCGGCCTGCCGCCAGACGGTCTCGGACTGGGCCTCGACGCCTTCCTTGCCGTCGAAGACCGCGACCGCGCCGTCGAGCACGCGGAGGGAGCGCTCGACCTCGATCGTGAAGTCCACGTGGCCGGGGGTGTCGATGAGATTGATCTTGTATTCGGTTCCGTCCTTGGTCCACGGGCAGGTCGTCGCCGCGGACTGGATGGTGATGCCGCGCTCCTGCTCTTCCTGTAGGAAGTCCATCGTCGCGGTGCCCTCGTGCACCTCGCCCATCTTGTAGTTCTTGCCGGTGTAGTACAGGATGCGCTCGGTGACCGTGGTCTTGCCGGCGTCGATGTGGGCGCAGATACCGATGTTGCGGATCTTCAGTTTGTCGCTGCTCATGGGGGTCTCTTCTGGGCGACCTCAAACGCGAGGCCGCAAATGCGTTTGTGCGTGTTGGGTGGCTGGAGGGGCTGAGTACTGCGTCGTCTAGGACCACTCGCCGCACGGCCCGGAGCCGGCGGAGCAAGCGGGTTCGGAGTAAGGAATCCGGCGGCTGGCCGGGGGAGCACGGCGGGGGGGATCCGAAATCCGGCCAGAGGGGAAAGTCAGCCGGGGCTGTCGGGGTCGTCGCTGGCTTCAGGGTCGGCCATCTGGTCGCCTCGATTGGAGCGTTCGGCACGCTCGAACGGGGCGACGAAAGAGGGACCCCGCCAAGCGGCGAACAAGCGGGGATAGTAGCGCAAAACCCTGCCCAATCAAGGACTGCGGGCGGTGTGCTCGGCCTCGGTGCGCTCAGAATCCGTAAGGCCGCGGGCGGCCTGATCCAGCCGCATCAGGGGGTCGAGTTCGAGGACTTTATTGGCCCATTTGGCAGCGGCGGCGGCATCGCCGAGTTGGGTGTAGACCCGCATGAGGCGGAGGGCGATCTCGAGGTTGTAGGGGTCGAGGCCGGCGGCACGTTGGAACGAGGCGGCGGCACCTTGGCCAGCCAGTCCGTTCTGGGTGGGGTCGGTCGCAGTGTCGGCCTGATTCAGATAGACGATGCCGAGCCATCGCCACTCGGAAGCGGTGCCAGTGGGGGCTAATCGAGGAGCAGGTTTCAGGGGGTCGGGCAAGCCCATTGCGGAGATGGCGCTGTGGAGGTGTCGCTGCTGGAGGCGCTGGTCGCCAGTGGCCTGGGCTGCGGAGGCGGCGCGGAGGTAGAGGCGGCTGGCCTCGCGGCGGGTGCGCCATTCGGCGGGGTGTTTGGTTGCGGCGGCGAGGAGGTGCCGAGCGGCGGTGTCGAGGTCGATCGATTCGAGCGTGGCCATGGCGAAGCGGAGTTCCTCTCCGGTGCGTGGGGTGGGGATCGGGGCGGCGGAGGTCTGTTGAGATCGCTGGCGAAGCGCGGCGGCGACCGACTCGGCGAGATCGGAGGGAGAAACAGCAGAGTCGCCCGTGGCGAGCGCTTCGAATCGCTTGTTGAGGTCGGCGACCTGTTCGAGCGATTGTTTGCCGGCGAGCATGTCTGCCTGCCATTGCCAGGTGCGATGGGGGAAGAGCAGCAGTGCGGCGAGTGCTGCGACGAGCGAGAGCGCCCACGTTGCGGGGAGGCGTCGCCGGCGTGCTGCGACAGGAGGTGACGGCGCATCGAGATCGGGAGGTTGGGTTCGCAGCGCGGATGCCGCAAGGGCGATCAGGATGAAGATGAGGCACGTGGATTGCGGCCAGGTGGCGGCGACATCGATCTGAATGTGCGCGAGGATTGCGGCCGCGCCGGCGGCGAAGGCGATCGGCCACGCGGGGACAGCGCGGGCGATGTTGAGAACGGCCCAGGCGACAGCGCACCAACTGGCGAGACCGATGAGGCGGACGAGTGCGCCATCGGGGGTGACCGCGCCGCGCTCGAGCCACGCGGCAAGGAGGGTGGCGAGCCCGGGGATGAGGAGGATGAAGCGGGTCTCTGAGCGATCAGCGGGCGCGGCGGGAATCGGAGTGGTTGGCTCAGGGGGAGCCTGACTTGTCGCGGCGAGCACGCGGCCGATGGCGGCGGCGGCGATGAGCAGGAGCGCGATCCATGCGATGCCGGGGATGCCGAGATCGGCGAGCCAGTCGAACATGATGCTGTGGGGGCTGGTGACTTCCTCGGGACTGATGGGGGGCTTTGCGAGGAGGTAGGCCTGTTGGAAGCCGTCGGGGCCGACACCGAGCCCGTGCGCAGCGAAGATGCGGGATGCGCCCTGGATGTAGAACCAGCGGAACAGGAGGCTGAGTTCGCTCCACCTCTCGCCGATCTGGCCGCGGATGAAGATGAGGGCGATGGGTCCGAGGACTGCGGCGAGGCCGAAGGCGCTGCCGAGCAGAGAGCGAGAGCGTGCGGAGAGTGTGATCCTTGGGCTTGCGGCAGCGAGGAGAAAGCCGGTGAAGCCGACGGCCGCGGCGAGTGCGCCGCCTTTGGCACCGGCGGTCAACAGACCGAAGAGGGCGGCGAGCGTGGAGAGTGCGATGATGGCGATTGGCGCGGAGGGAAGTCTTGGTCGGCGCAGGTGTGCGAGCACGACGAGCGCTGCAGCAATGACGGTCGCGGCCGCCATGAGGGTGGCGAAGACATTGGCGAGGCCGAACCAGCCGGTCGCTTCCGGCTGGAGGAGCCTGCGCTCAAAGCTGCGGGCCATGGGGGTGCCGGGGAGCAGCCCCTGGCCGGCGAGGTAGCGAGCGGGGTCCGAGCGATAGGCCTGAACGGTTTGCGGGTGCTCGATGAAGATCTGCTGCGCGGCCTTGGCGACGAGCATGGCGACGAAGCCCAGAAGCACCGCCGCGGCAACGCGATGGAGGGATTGATCGCGTCGGCAAAGCCACAGCGCGCCGGCGCTGAGGATCGCGCTGAGCCAGGATGCGCCGATGCGCCGGTTGCCGAGGGTGCCGGGCTCGGCGTGGCCGGCACTCACGCACGCGTGCAGCAGTACCGCGGCAGCACCGATTGTGAAGAGGATGACGATGAGCCAGTCGACACGCTGGGCGGGGCGGGGTGCGAACGCGGCGAGGAATGCAGCCCCGACGAGGGCGATGACGTCGAGGGTGATGGACTCTGCGGGGCCGATGCCGGAGAAGGGCATGGGCATGATGAGGGGATCGAGGTCCCAGCCGGGGAGCATGCTGAGCAGTGACATCGCGCGGGCGAAGATGGGGAAGAGCACGAGCGCGAGGGCGATGAGCCGGAAGGATGACGCGAGGTCGGGAGTCGCTCCGGGAGGAGCGGGTGGCATGGGGCGGCGAGAAGGAGGGGTCACAGCGGCGATCCCGCGGTGGGTGGCGTGCGGGCCCATTCGTAGAGCGCGATGACCATCAGCACCAGCAGCGTCTGGACGCCGACGAGCGCGGCCTGCCAGCCGTCGAGTTTCGGCAGCGCGATCGCCCCGATTCCGGTTACGGCGGTGGCGCCGTAGATCACCACAACCGCGGCACGCTTGCTGAGACCGTGGCGTACAAGCCGGTGCGAGAAGTGCTGGAGGTCGCCGACAAAGGGAGATCGACCTTGCGAGAGACGGATAAGGGTAACAGAGGTGAAGTCGTACAGCGGCACGGCAAGCACGATGAGCGGCGTCAGCACCGCCCACATGGGAGCGCCGAGTCCCGCGGCTTCGTGGCCGTCCTCGCCCGTGGACATCCCGGCCCACGTGATGCGTATCGAGAGGAACGCGAGCAGGAAGCCGATCACCAGCGAGCCGCCATCACCCATGAACACGGATGCGCCGGAGCGTTTGAACGGGAAGTTGAAAACGAGGAAACCCAGGATCGCGCCGACGACCAGCGCGAGCATTCCCGCGACGAACCACTGTTGCGCGACGAGCGAGATGGCGAGGAGCACCCCGGCACAGATCGCCGCGACGCCACCGGACAGGCCATCCATGTTGTCCAGGAAGTTGAAGGCGTTGGTGATAACGACGATCCAGATGACGGTCAACCCAACCGACAACGCGAACCCCATCGGATAGTGGTCGAGCAGTTCGAAGAGGCGAGTATCGGTGTAGGTCACGACGGCGGTCGCGACAATGAGCATCGCCGCGAGTTTGCTGTACGGACCGAGAGGGCGACGATCATCGATCACGCCGATGATGTGGAGCGCAAGCAGTGCGGCAAGCGCTGCCGCGGCCATGGGAAGACGGGTGATCAGGCCGGGCAGGTGTTCTTTCAACGCGGGGAACTGGGACGCCAGCGTGTCGGCAACCCCGGTGGACAGGGCGAGCATGGTTGCCGCGAGGGGAACGGCGACGCCGAGAAAGATGCCGACGCCGCCGGTGTTGGGCACACAACGGGCCGCGTCCTTGATCTGCCCTTTCACGCCGCCGCCATCGAGTGCTCTCATGCGGCGTCCGAGCGTGCGAGCCCCCCATGTCGCCGGGAGCGAGACGACAAAGCCGACGAGGATGAAGATCGCGGACAGCGAAGTCATTGCACGGAGTTTAGCGGATGGGCGGAGCCAGATGTGCGCTCGAAGCGCAGCGGCCGGGGAATGACGCCTACCGCGTCCAGAGACTCGCGAGGCGTTCACGTTCTTCGATAGATCCGACCAGGGCCAGCGAGGTGATCAGCCCGCGCCCCGCGCGGGTGGGGTCGGCGGTGCAATCGAGTTCGTTGAGCCAGGACTTCGTGGCCGTCAGGCCGACCGCAGGTTTGGCGGCGAGTTCGGCCGCGATGGTGCGGGCACGGGGGAGGACATCGGTCGGCGCGACGAGGCACTCGTGGGCAAGGCCGATGCGGCGGGCTTCCTCCCCGGTGATGAGTGAGGGGTCGAGCGCTCGGGCGCGGGCATGTGCCGGGCCGACGGCGGGCATGAGGAAAGGCATGCTCACCGCCGGTGAGATGCCGAGTTTGACCACGGGGTAGCCAAGTTTGCAGTCGGCGTGGGTGATGACGATGTCGGCGCCGCCGAGGAGCGCACAGCCGCCGGCGATGGCCGCGCCGTGGACGGCGAGGATGACGGGGATGGGCAGTTCGCGGAGGGCGGCGATCGCGCCGGAGAGGCCGGAGAGCAGATCGCGCAGGGCATCGGAGTTGTCGCGGCAGAGGGAGAGATCGAAGCCCGAGCAGAAGGCATCACCATCGCCATGGAGGAGCAGGACTTTGGCGACGGGGTCGGTCGACGCGATCGCGCCATTGAGATCGGCGAGCATCGCTGGAGTGAGAGCGTTCTTCTTCTCGGGCCGTGCGAGGGTGATGGTCGCGATTTGGGTTTCGAAGGACGAGCGGATCATGCCACGCCGCCTGTGCCAGTGCGGTTCGCGGCGGCTCGGGAGGTGGCGACGATCTCGCGGGCGAAGGCCGCGGCGGCTTCGAGGGCATCGAGGTTGACGCCGGTGGTGAAGCCTGCGCTGTGGATGGTGCGGACCAGCGTTTCGGTGGAGATGTTGCCGGGGGCACGCTTGCCGGGGGTGCTGGCATAAGGGCAGCCACCGAGACCGGCGACGGAGCCGTCGAAACTGGTGATGCCCAGGTCGAGGGCGGCTTTGACGCAGTCGGATGCGCGGCCGAAGGTGTCGTGGAGGTGAAGGGTCGTCAACAGCCCCTGGCGCCCGCGAGTCTCGAGCGCAACCCGCCGGAGCATCGCCGCAACAGAATCGCGAGTCCCGGCACCGATGGTGTCGCCCAGATCAAGGTCATCGATGCCGAGGTCGATCAACTGCCGAGCGACTTGCGCAACTGCGTCCGGGGCGATCGGACCCTCGAACGGGCACGCGATCACGCAGGAAATGTAGCCGCGGATCTGGAGCCCCACGCGCCGGGCGATCTCGACGACCGGCCGGAACCGTTCAAGCGTCTCGGCGATGGTCGCATTCGTGTTCTTTCGTGCGAATGTCTCGCTGGCCGCGGTAAAAACACTCACCTTCGAGATCAGCCTCCGTCCAGCGCGGGCGTTCACATCGAGCGCGCTCTGCACGCCCTTTTCGTTGGGCACGAGTGCGGAGTACTCAACACTGGCGGGCTTGAGTGCTGCGAACACATCCTGGGCATCGCCCAGTTGCGGCACCCACTTTGCGCTCACGAAGCTGCTCACCTCGATCTCGTCGACGCCGGTTGCGGAGAGGAGTTCGACGAGGCGGACTTTGTCGGAGGTGGCGATGATCCCGGGCTCGTTCTGCAGGCCGTCGCGTGGAGAAACATCGGTGATCCGAACGCGAGTCGTCACGTCGTGTAGTCCGCATTGATCCGCACGTACTCGGCACTGAGATCGCAGCCCAGCATCCAGGCGTGGCCGTCGCCCTCGCCCACCGTCAGTTCGCACATCACCGGGTCCGCGTTCATCGCCGCGGCCAGGCGCGGATCGCCCTTACCGATGGCGGTCGGCACGCCTGCCTTGTAGACCTCGACGCCCCCGATGATGAGCGAGGCCTCGGAGGGATCAAAGCGGATGCCAGCGTTGCCCGCGGCGGTGACGATGCGGCCCCAGTTGGGGTCGCGGCCGTGGATGGCGCACTTCACAAGCGGCGAATCCACGACGGCACGGGCCATGGCCGCTGCATCCTCGGTGCTTCGAGCGCCGCGAACCTCGACGCGGAACAGCCGCGTCGCGCCTTCGCCGTCACGGACGACCTTCGTGGCCAGTTCCTGGCAGACGCTGGTGAGCGCGGCCTGAAAACCGTGGAACTCGGGGTCCTCGCGGTGGAACGGTCCGACAGGGGCAGCGCCGCTGGCCAGCACCAGCACGGTGTCGGAGCAAGAGGGGTGAGCATCGACGCTGACGCGGTTAAAACTCTCGCGGCAGGCGTGTTCGAGTGCCAGTTGCATGCAGGCGCGGTTCACACAGGCATCGGTGGTGATGAACGCGAGCATGGTGCCGTGGGGCGAGCCGCCGGTGTCCGCGGCGCTGTCGAGCCTCGGCGCGATCATCCCGGAGCCCTTGGCGATCGCGCCGATGTGGACGGAGTGGCCGCGGATCTCGATCTCGCGATGGGCCTGCTTGGGTACGAGGTCGGTGGTCATGATGGCGTGCGAGGCGGCGGCATCGGCCTCGTGGCCGCGGGCCAGTGAGTTCACGAGTCCGGGGAGTGCCGACTCGATCTTGCCGACCGGCAGACGATGGCCGATGACGCCCGTAGACGAGGGCAGGACTTCGTCGGGCTGACAGCCGATGAGTTGGGAAGCCATGCGCATCGTGAGCCGGGCATCCTGCACACCGGGTTCGCCTGTCGCCGCGTTGGAGCAACCGGCATTGATCAGCACGGCCCGGAGCGGCTGCGCCCGGCCTGAGAGGTAGCCGGATCGCCACGCCCGGCCGACTTCCACAGGCGCCCCGACGACCGCGTTCTGCGTGAACACCGCCGCCGAGCCCAGACGCGACTCGATGGTTGAGCCATGCCCCTTGAGCGGGAGCGGCGTCACGGCGTCGCAGACGATGAGCGCGAGGTCGGGCTTGCCCGAGGGCTTGATGCCGGCGGTGGTCGCGGCGGCGCGGAATCCAAGCGGGCGGGTGATCGACAATGCTTGACTCCAGGTTTGCACACGTGCCGAGGCTGCGGGCAACAGTATCCGGGACTGCCCGGCGGCGAAATGATCAGCGTCCAAGGCCGCGGAGGCGGTCGAGTTGATCCTGACGGACGCCCTGCGGCTCGAGGACGATGCCGAAGCCGGTTTCGTCGGCGATGTTGTCGTAACTCAGAGACACGCCGATCGTCATCTCGGGGCCGCGGCGCCGGATGGTGGTGTTCACCCGCTGGAAGTCGTTCTGGTCGGTGTCGTAGGTCGCGCCGAAGGTGATGTTGTAGCGGCGGGTGAGGGCGTAGGAGACGCCGAAGTCGAGGTAGGTCGTATCGAGGGCGTTGATGTACCGGACTTCGGCGAAGGAGGCGAAGTCGGGCGAGTGTTGCACGAGGCCTCCGGCCGTCGTGCGGGCCGGCTGCCGGTCGTCGAAGTCGTAGATGGTGCTTGCCGAAATCGCGACAGCGTCGGTGACCTGCCAGGTGCCTTCCGCCAAGCCGAAGTCACCGAGAAGCGAGTATTCGGGCCGGTAGTCGAAGAATCGACCGATCGGCGATTCGCGGTCGGCATCGGCGGTGCTGGAGACGTAGTCGGTGCGGATGGTGAGAAAATCGACGCTGCGCCAGCGCCCGGGGCCGCCGCGCTGGGTCTGCCAGGTCTGGGTGAGGCCGGCGCGCATGGTCGCACCGGTCGCGAGTGACTCGACCTCGTCGTCGTAGATGGGTACGTCGTTCTGCGAGAGGTTCGCGCCGGCATACCAGACGGTGACGTTGGGCTCGATGATGTGGCGAGTCCGGTGCAGGTCGAACGTCTCGGACTCGACCGAGTCATCGATGCGTGTGATCTGCGTGGACACGCGAAGCCCCGTGGCGTACCACGCGCGGTACGCGTCCTGCTCGGTGTCGCCGGAGAACTCATCGAACGTCTCGTCGTATCCCGTCAGCCTGCCGACGACGAACGGGTTGACCTTGAACGGTTCAAAGTCGAACGTGCCGGTGAACTCGTGCCGCGTGTCGAAGCGGAGCACATCCGACTCGTGCAGCCCGCGTGCGCGGAGCCTGTCGGCGATGGACTGGTTGGGCGCGAGGCCGAACGCGGCCCGCGACCTGCCCAGCGTGTCGAAGCCGAGTTCGGACGCTGTCGGCTCGGTGAAGTTCAACTGCATCCGTGTTGCGCGGAAGTCGGATGAGTAGGTGAGCCATCCGGGCGCGTTGCCGGAGAAGATGTCATCGGCGAGGCGGGTGTACCGCAGTTCGGGCAGTTTGTCGGTGTTGTATCCCAGGCTCTGCAGCAGATACTGGTTGGGCGTGAAGTCGATGTGCTCGCCCTTGGCCAGCGCCGAGAGCATGGTGTTGTCCTCGCGCCGGCGGAGGAACGCCGCGTTAGTGAACTCGCGTCCGGCCGCACCGTAGTCGCGGAAGAACGCGTCGACGAATGTCTCATCGGAGATCGTTCCGCCCTCGAGTTGGATGGACCAGAAGTCGTCCAACTTCTGGAGGTGCTCGGCCAGAACGATGCCGCGGAACTCGTGATCGAAGCCCTTCTTCGCACCGCTGGACAGCGAGTCGCGACCGAAGTCGATCGGCAGCGTGTAGGCGAGGAACCGGCCCTTGGCGTCGTTGTTTTCCCAATCGCCGTCCGCACCGATCGCGGGCCCGCGGTCGAAGTACTCGTCGAGCAGCAGGTTGAGATTGACGCCGTCGGGGGGTCTAGTGCCGGTGACTCCGAACCAGTCCCACGCGGACTTGATCGCGGTGCCGGACCCCGATGAGTTCTCGAGGCGTATGTCCTTGAGCGGGAAGTTCTCGAGTTCGCCACGGAACCGCGGATACCAGAAGAGCGGAACCCCGCCCGCCTGGATGGTCACACCCTTCGCATCGAAGCGGGTGGAAGTCTCTTCGCCGCCCGGCCCGGCCGCACCGCCCGTTCCTGCGCCGGCGGCCCGGGGAACAGTCTGTTGCGTGATGGTGACACTCTTCGAGCCGATCTGCAGGATTGGGTCAAAGAACGACGTGGTGGTCAGGCGGGCCTTTCGGGTCTCCCACTGCTGGGCGGACTGCTGGCGAATCTCGGCAGCGCGGACGTAGATCGGGATGCCGCGGCGGGACTCGTAGGTGCTGAACACCGCGTCCACCATGGTGGCGCGGTTGGCCTGCACGTCGTAGTAGACACGCGGGCCGCGCACGGTGTAGGTGCCGTCGGAGGCCACGACGTCGCCCTCGAGGTAGATCCCTTTCACCGAGCCGACGTCGAAGCGGAACAGATCGGTCAGCGGCCCCGGCTCAAGGAAGACAACGGCACGCTGGGCACTGATCTGCAGCGTCCGGTTGCGAGAGATCTGCTGATATTGAAGCAGGACGCCGCCGGACATCATGATCGTCGAGTCCTGCTCGTTTTCGCCCGCGGCGACGCGTACCGCCTCGCCGTCGTCAGGGCCCGCGCCCGGCTCGGGCTGAAGGCGATTGGTGCCCACCGCGAAGGTGATGACGCCCTCTTTGCCGAAGATCGGGTCCTGCCGGTCGGGCTCGACGTCCGACGGCTCAGGGCCTGCGCCGAGCAGAGGGGAGTCCGGCTCGAACGGACGGTCGACGCCGGGTCGGCGTGGACCGGTCGCGGCGGCTCTGTGGCCGCGGCCGGTAGGGGTGAAACCGGCCTGCTCCCTCAAATACTCGGCGAAACGGCGCTCGCCCTCGCGGACGAAGTTCGCGTCATTGCCATCGGGCCTTCCCTTGAGCAGGGAGTCGAAGCGGACCTCGAGTTCGCCCTGCAAGAGGCCGGTCACCAGCAGGCGGTCGCCCGATTGGGCGAAGCCGGCTTCGGCGCCGGGGTCTGAGACGCGATCGAAGTAGATGGCGATCTGACGGATGGGAGCCCGGTCGGCATCGCCCTGGGTGAGTTGCTCGATCCAGACCACGGCTTGGGCTGCGTTGAAGCGGTAAATTCCGATTTCTGCGCGCACATCCCCCTGAATGAGGAGTCTCTGGACCGGGTTTTCCCGACCGCCTCCGTCTGACCAGACCCAGGTCTTGGCTCCGCCAAGGTCGACGTTTGCAATCTGGACTGCTCCGGGCACGAGCATGTCGGCGAAGTCGCGGCCGTTGATCTGGAGGGGATCGCGGGGTGGCTGGCGGCCTTGGGAGAGCGCGGCGGGTGCGCGGCCGGGGGGGGGTTGCTCGGTCTGACCGACAGCGTGGCCGCAGATCACAAGCAGCGACGCGGCGCAAGGGCGCAAGTACGTGCGGCGATGAGGCTTGAACAGATCGGGCATCGTGCTTCCTGCAGGCGGTCGCGGCAGCGCCGCGGTGCGAGTCATTCGATGGGTGTTGTACCAGATTCGCGTGCGTCCCGCAGGGTACAGGGTCCGGACAGGTGTATCCGATGGAAGGGGTATGAATCCAACCCAGAAGTACGCCGTTCAGCCGGGCGGCGCCGGCGGCACCCGGGGACTGAGGTACGTGGTGTTCGCTCAGGCCAAGTCGGGCACGACGTGGCTGCAGCGGCTGCTCAGCGCCCACCCCCAGGTGCATTGCGCGGAGTCGAGGCTGGTGGGCGACTTCTACCTTGGGGACAATCCGACCGGGCCGGCGATCACGGTGGAGAAGTTCGTCATGGGCATGCTGCGGCACTATCACGTGCCCGACGCGGCCCGCCCGGGCAGCGGGGAGTCTTTTCCGCGGGCGATGCTGTTCAACATCATCGACGCCATCGCCCACACCACGATCCGCTACTCGGGCAAGCCGATCTACGGCGAGAAGTTGACGCCGTACCCACGGACCGCCGCGGCGTGCGTTCGCACGCTGCACGAGTACAACCCGGGGATGTGCTTTGTGCACCTGATCCGCGACGGGCGGGACGTGATCGTGTCGGGCTACTCGCACTGGGCGAACATCCGGATCAATGCGGCGAAGGCGGCGGGCAAGCATGAGGAAGGCGCGAGACTGCAGGCAGATCTGGATGCGAGGCGCATCCCGGACAAGATCGTTGACGATGCAACGGCGAACTGGGTTGAGAACGTCTCCGCGGGCCTCGAAGGCGAAGGGGCCTTCTCCCGATCGGTGCGGCTGATGTACGAGCACCTCATCGAGTCGCCGATGGAGCACTTCCGGTCGCTCTTTGAGTCGATCGGGGCCGAGAGCGACCTGCCGACGGTTGAGCGGGCCGTCGAAGCGGCGAGTTTCCGGGCATTGTCGGGCGGAAGGTCGAGCGGCGAGGAAGACCGCGGGAGTTTCTTCCGCAAGGGTGTCGCCGGCGACTGGCGGACGTGGCTGACGGCCGAGCAGGTGCAGAGATTCGAGCAGCAGGCAGGATCGCTGCTGGGTCGACTCGGCTACGAGCGGGCAGGGTCGATCAAGACCCGTCCGGCCGCGGCGATAGACTTCCCGCGTGTCCAAACCGCTTCCCGCCAGTCTGGGTTCGCTGGAACAGGCCCGCGCAGCGCTTGACGCGCTGATCGCTGAGCGTGAGCACAGCCTGAAACTGGATCGATTCGCGGAAGCGGTGGCGGCGTGTCTGCACGCCGGCGGGAAGGTGCTGGCCTGCGGGAACGGCGGCTCGGCGTGCGACGCGATGCACTTCTGCGAAGAACTGACCGGGCGGTTTCGGAGAGAGCGGCCCGCGCTGGCGGCGATCGCGTGCATCGACCCCGGGCACCTGACGTGCACGGCGAACGATTACGGCTTCGACCGCGTGTTCTCGCGCTGGGTCGAGGCGCTGGGGCGAAAGGGCGACGTTCTGGTGGTGCTTTCGACCAGCGGGAACTCTCCGAACATCGTGAACGCGATCGAGGAGGCGCGGGAGCGGGGACTAGTGACCGGCGCGCTGCTGGGCCGGGATGGCGGGCAGTGCCGGTCGCTGGCGGAGTTTGAGTGGATCGTGCCGGGTGAGCAGAGCGACCGGATCCAGGAACTGCACATGCTGCTGCTGCACGTGCTGGTGGAGTCGGTCGAGCGGCGGTTATTCCCGGCAAACTACGCCAATCAGTGACTGTTCGGGACGGCGCGGCATAGGTTCGCGGGAGCGGCTGCGCGTATCATCCATGAGGCCTTGGCGTGTCACGACGTGCCGGGCCGGGAGGTTTGCCATGCCGTATTACACGCAACTCGGCCTGATGCCCCGCAAGCGCCACGTGCAGTTCCGCCGCCCGGATGGCGCGCTGTACTCGGAAGAGGTGTTCGGCACCGAGGGGTTCGTCGGCCCGACGACGACGATGTATCACATCCACCCGCCGACGCAGGTGTACGGCTGGAAGCCGATGTACTCGACGAAGGTGGAGTATGTCGAGCCCGAGATCATGCGGATGCGGCACGTGAAGAGCGCGCCGATGAAGCCCAGGGGGGATTTCGTCACCGGACGCGTGGTGCTGTTCGGCAACTCGGATGTCGAGATGGCGGTGATCAACCCCGCGGAGCAGATGCCGTATCACTTCAAGAACGGGCAGGGGGACGAGTGCCACTTCATTCACTACGGCTCGGGCGTGTGTCACACGATGCTGGGGACGCTGAAGTTCGGGCCGCGGGATTACCTGGTGATCCCCAAGGGGGTGATCTACAAGTTGATCTGGGATGAGCGGAAGAACGGCGCGGATGGGAAGCCGGCGGACGGGGGCCCGCCGGTGGCGGATTGCCCGTATGGCAAAGTGCTGCTGATCGAGACGACGAACGCGAGCCACATCGGGCCGCCGCCGCGGTATGTGAGCAAGGCGACGGGGCAGTTTCTCGAGCATTCGCCGATGTGCGAGCGCGACCTGCGGCTGCCCGAGTTCCCGATGACGTGGGACGAGAAGGGGGACTTTGAGGTGCGGATCAAGGCGCGCGACTTGGTCCACAGTTATACATACCACTACCACCCGCTCGACATCGTCGGCTGGGACGGGTGCTACTACCCGTTCATCTTCAATGCTGATGACTTCTCGCCGATTACGGGGAAACTGCACATGCCCCCGCCGATCCACCAGACCTTCGAGGCGCACAACTTCGTCATCTGCACATTCGCGCCGCGGCTGCTCGACTATCACCCGCAGTCGATCAAGGTCCCTTACAACCACTCGAACCTCGACTCCGATGAGGTCCTCTACTACGTCGACGGCAACTTCGGCTCGCGCAAGGGCATCGAGATCGGCAGCCTGACGCTCCACCCGCAGGGCATTCCGCACGGCCCGCACCCCGGGACGATCGAGGCCTCGCTCGCGGCGACGCACACGCAGGAACTCGCCGTCATGTGCGACACGTTCCGGCCGCTCTTCCCGACCAAGGCCGCGATGGAGATGGACGACACCAAGTATCCGGCCTCCTGGCAAGGCGAGCACTTCCCCGGGCTGTCGACCGGCAAGATGCACCTGAACGGCGCGACCGTTCCGCCGACGCACGCCGCGGCGTTCCCGCACGAGGTTCACGCGGTGGAAGTGATCAAGGCGGGCGTGGCGCAGTCGATCCTTCCCGCGCCGGGCGGGACTGCCGGGAATGGGAGTGGAAACGGGTCGAGTGTTCCGGCGGTGAAGACGACGACGGCGAATGTGTGGGCGCCGTAGGCCCTGTTCACGGACACCCCGCGAACCACGCGGCGAGGAAGGCGAAGATGTCGGGGACGGCGAGGGTGCCGTTGCCGTCGAAGTCGGCCGCGAAGTCCTCGGCGAACCACGCGGCGAGGAACGCGAAGATGTCCGGGATATCGCGTGAGCCGTTGTGATCGAAGTCCGCGAGGCAGATGGTCACCGTCGGAACGGGCAGGCCTGGCACGGTGACGAAGTCGGGTTCGCCGGCAGCGCCGGGGCGGAAGAGATCGATACGAGCCTCGCCGGTGGTCGGGGGAATGGCCGTTCGGAACCGGAAGTTGTACTGCGTGCCCCAGCGCAGGGCGTTGGCGTTGGGATTGACCGCAAAGGTCTCGGTCGACCAGTACAGACGGTTTCCCGAGGTCGAGTTCACCCAGTCGGTTCCGTTGAAGTTGACGCTGTTGATGCCGTCGCCGGAGTGATAGGCGACATCGCGGAAACCGCGGCTGACGAGTGCGGTGCCGGTCGGGAGAGGCACCGAGAAGGCGCGGCCGGAGCGGTGCGAGTTCATGTTCCGCACGGCATACTCGTATTCCCAGACGCCGCCACCGACGCTGGTGGCCTTGGCCGCGATGATGAAGCGGGCGGTGAGGCCCTGCTCGGTGTAGTTGGCGTTCACCTGGGTGACGCCGGGGTCTGAGGCTCTCCAGGCGTTGATCGCGGGTTCCTGGCGGAAGACGGAGCCGGTGAGGACCGGGGTTGCGGTGGCGCTGGAAAAGGTGATCCGGCGATAACTCGCGTTGTTGAGGCCGTTGCCGGCCTGGGCATCATCGGCGGTGATGTACTGCACTTCGGCGAAGTAGGTCGCTCCGGAGTTCTGCGCAGGGTCGATCTCGGTGGTCAGGACCTGGAGTCGCCGGTCGATGGTGGTGCTCCACGACGGACTCGTGAACGGATAGGGGAAGACGCCGGTCGTCGCGTTGACCTCCCACTTGGGGCCCAGCAGCGAGCGGTCTCCATTCTGACTGGCGACGTAGGGATCGGAGCAGCCGACGCCGAGCACCTGGCCAAGGTGGCCGTTGCAGGCGCCGCAGATGCCGTTGTCGATGGTTCCGAAGGTGTGCTTGAGCCACGACTGGCCGAGTTGCTCGATGCGGCCGTCCTTGAGGCGGTAGATGGCCTGATGCACCAGCGGATGGGCGGGCGTGCTGACGTACCAGTCGGCATCCTGCGTGCCGATGTTGCAGGAGGTGGCGCCGAATGAGTAGGCGGTGATGCCGCCGAGGGGCGCGTAGCGCGAGGCGTTGGTGATGTCGCCGACGATCACGTCGGGGCCGGGCAGGGCCTGCGCGAGAGCGACTGTGGGGGATACCGCCAGCATGCCTGAGGCCGCGAGCATGATGGCGGAGATCGTCGTGGACCGGGATGGGGTGAGGTCAGAGCGGCTTGCAGGCTTCATTCGGAGGGTTCCTCTCGACGCAGTGACGGGGGATTCGGGAGGTCATTGCCGTCTATTGAGACTACATCACCTTGACGGGGCGTGCAACACCGACGGCGGTTTCGGCGGCGGGAACTGCGGTTCCCCCACCTTGCCGGTACGGTCGCCGCGTGGTCATCGGGCCGGTGGCAAGGCGTCGTGCGCTATGATCGTCGAATGCCTGCTCGCTCCGTGTATCTCGAGACGTTTGGCTGCCAGATGAACGAGCTCGATTCCGAACTCGTCGCGGGGCAGTTGCGCTCGATGGGATACCGGTTTGTCCCTGAACCCGAGGCGGCGGATGTGATCCTGTACAACACGTGTTCGGTTCGCGAGCACGCGGAGCAGAAGGTGTGGTCGCGGCTGGGGCTGGACCGGCTTCGGAAGCAGCGCGAGCCGCACGTGGTGGTCGGTGTGCTGGGGTGCATGGCCGAGCGGGATGGCGAAGACCTGATCAAGCGGATGCCGGTGGTGGACATCCTCTGTGGTCCGGGAGAACTCGACAAACTGCCGGGGCTGCTGGACAACGCGGTTCGGACGCGGGGCTCGCTGTTGGCGGATGAGGGCGGGGAGGCGGTGACTTCGGCGCGGCAAGTGGCGCTGCAGGGCAGCACCTCGCGGCGGTCGGGGACGCTTGCCGCGGCGCAGGACACGCTGGAGATGCTGGACCTGTCGCGTGTTGTGTCGCCCGGCGCGGAGCACAAAGGCTCGGCGTATGTGCGGATCACACGGGGTTGCAACAAGTTCTGCACGTACTGCGTGGTGCCGTTCACGCGCGGGGCGGAGGTGCACCGGCCGCCGGATCACATTGTTGATGAGTGCAAGCGGCTGGCCGATGCGGGGGTGATCGAAGTCACACTGCTCGGGCAGACGGTGAACCACTACCGGTTTGAGCACGGCGCGGCGGTGACGGTCGAGGGGATCGTGCAACCGCAGAAGGGCCGGAGTTATGCGGGGGGGCATCGCGCCGATCCGTTCCGCGGCGCGGGCGTGACGACGTTTGCGGATCTGCTGGCGCGGATCCACGGTGAGGTGCCGGCGATTCAGCGGCTGCGGTTCGTGACGAGTTATCCGCGTGACTTCGGGGATGATGTGCTGCAGGTCATCCGCGATCATCCGCGGATCTGCCGGTACCTGCACGTGCCGGCGCAGTCGGGCTCGAACAGCCAGTTGAAGGCGATGAACCGCGGGTACACGGTTGAGGAGTATCTGGAGTTCCTGGATCGGGCGCGGGCGTTCCTGCACCAGCCGGAGATCGGGCGGCCGCTGGCCGTCGCGGGGGACATCATCGTCGGGTTTCCGGGGGAGACAGATGAGGACTTCGAGGCGACGGCGAGGCTGCTGGAACGAGCGAGGTACAAGAACTGTTTCATCTTCAAGTACTCGCCGCGGCCGGGGACTGTGGCGTATGAGCGACTGCCCGATGATGTGTCCGAGGCGGTGAAGCGGCAGCGGAACAACGCACTGCTTGCGCTGCAGACGCGGATCAGCGCGGAGGTCGGCGCGGAGTACATCGGGATGCACCTCGATGTGTTCATCGAGGGGCTGTCCCGGCGGGAAGTGAAGCGGGCGGCGCGGGGGGGCGGACACGTGCGCGCGCATGCCAACGGGTACGGACACTCGAGCGCGGGGATCGCGCTGACGATCGGGGGGAGGCCGCTCGGTTCCAGCGAGGCGGTGCACGAGACGCCGACGGCGTGCGCAATGCCGCCGCTGTCGGAGGATGATGCTCCCGCGCCGAACACGGCGGGCGAGCCGGCGCGGGGCGTGCAGTTGTCGGCGCGGACGGATGGCGACCTGATTGTGCACATCGACCTTCCGGCGGAGCAGGCCGGGATGGCCGAGTCGCTGGTCGGACGGATCGCACGGTGCAGGATCACGGAGAGCCGGCAGTTGTCGCTGGTGGGCGAACTGATTCCCGTATGATGTGAGCGTGTCAAAGCCCTCTCCCGCCGCGCGCATTTCTGAACTTCGCCAACTCCTCGAACGGGCGAACGTCGCGTACTACACGCACGCTGCGCCGATCATGTCGGATGTCGAGTTTGACCGGCTGCTCGAAGAACTCGCGCAACTCGAACGCGAGCACCCCGAGTTCGACGACCCGGACAGCCCGACCCATCGCGTCGGCGGGGAGCCGATCGAGGGCTTCAAGACCGTCAGGCACGCGGCGCCGATGCTGAGCATCGAGAACACGTACGGGCTTGGGCACGAGGATGGCCGCGGGCTGCTGGACTGGTACGAGCGTGTCCGCAACGGACTCGGAGAGTCGGATGGGCTGTTCGGCGGGGGCAAGGGGGGCATTCAACTGGTCGCCGATGCGAAGATCGACGGGCTGGCGATGTCGATCCGGTATGAGAGCGGCCGGATGGCGCAGGCGGTGACGCGTGGAGACGGCACGCAGGGGGACGATGTCACGGCGAACGTGCGGACGATTCGCTCGCTCCCGCTGAGACTCGACGGCAAGGGCGTTCCGGAGGTGCTGGAGATCCGCGGCGAGGTGTACTTCCCGCTCAAGGAGTTCGAGCGGGTGAACAGGGAGCGGGAGGCCGCTGGGGATGATCTGTTCCTGAACCCTCGGAACGCCGCGGCGGGGACGCTGAAGCAACTGGACCCGAAGATCACGGCGGCGCGGCGGCTGGGGTTTGTGGCGCACGGGAAGGGCGAGATCAGCGGGAGCGGCGCGGGGAAGTTCGCGGCCTCGCACTCAGAGTTTCTGGAGAAACTCAAGGCGCTGGGTGTGCCGGTCAATCCGCCGCTGGCGCACACGCCAGACATTGAGAAGGTGATCGCGGCGATCAAGAAGTTCGATGAGGTGCGGCACCACCAGCAGTATGCGACGGACGGGGTGGTGGTGCGGGTCGACTCGTTCGCGCAGCAAGAGGCGCTCGGGTTTACGTCGAAGGTGCCGCGGGCGTTCATCGCGTACAAGTTTCCGGCCGAGCGCAAGACCACGGTGCTGAAGCAGGTGGACTATCAGGTCGGGAAGACGGGGAAGATCACGCCGCGGGCGGTGATGGAGCCGGTGCTGCTTGCGGGGACGGTGGTGCAGCACGCGACCCTGCACAACTTCGGGCGGATACTGGATGCGTCGACGGATCCGGACAACCCGACAGCGCCGCGGACGGATATCCGGATCGGCGACACGGTGTACGTCGAGAAGGCTGGCGAGATCATTCCGTATGTTGCGGGGGTGGCGGTCGGGAAGGGCCGCGGCAAGCACCGGATCGTGCCTCCGGCGCACTGCCCGGAGTGCAAGGGTCCGGTGGAGATCGAGCCGCCGGAGGCGAACGACGACCCGAAGTTGGAGACGGCGCGACGGTGCGTGAACCCGGAGTGCCCTGCGCAGATCCGTGAACGGATCATCTGGTTCGCGGGGCGGCGGCAGATGGATATCGAGGGATTGGGCGAGAAGACGGTCGATCAGATCATTTCGGCGGGGAACATCCCGCTACATTCATTCTCCGACGTGTTTCACCTGCACGAGCATCGTGACAAACTCCTCGCGCTCGAGCGCATGGGAGAGAAGAAGGTGGACAACCTGCTCGCCGGGATCGAGGCGGCCAAGGGTCGCGGGCTTGCGAGGGTGCTGGCGGGGATGGGCATCCGTCATGTCGGCGACTCGACGGCGAAGGGGCTGGCCCGGCAGTTTGCGGATATCGATGCGCTGCTTGGGGCGGAGGAGTGGCAACTGCGGCCGAAGGATGCGGCGGGGAACAAGGCGGAGCGCGAGAAGCATGGCTTGCCGAGCGATCCCAAGGACCTGCCGGAGACCGGGCTGGGCAAACTCACGGCGCCGGTGGTTCACGACTACCTGCACAGCAAGGTGGCGCGGCACACGTTCGCGGAACTGCGGAAGGCGGGGGTGGACCTGACGAGCCATGAGTACGCGGCTGCGCAGGCGCGGGCGGCCGCGATGAAGAGGGGTGGGGGTGCGGACAATCCCTTTGCGGGCAAGACGATCGTGATCACCGGCACGCTGGAGAACTTTGAGCGCGAGGACCTGAAGACGAGGCTGGAGGGCTTTGGCGCGAAGGTGTCGGGCTCGGTGTCCAAGAACACGGACTTTGTGATCGTGGGCGAGAGCGCGGGGAGCAAACTGGCGAAGGCCAAGGAGTTGGGCATCGAGACGTGGGACGAATCGAGGCTATTGAAGGCCCTGGAGAAGGCCGATGCATGAGTTCGCCATCACCGGGATGGGTCTGAAAAGACTCCGGGAGTCTGATAACCGCACCGACGACGACATGCAGAACGTCGAATACAAAGCCGAACTGCGTGATGCCGAACTGGCCAGGACGATCTGCGGCGCGATCGGCGCCGGGTGGGTGGCGACATTCAAGCAGGTCGACACGTATTACCGCGTGCCGGATGCACGCCTCAAGAAACGCGAGACCGAGGGGCATCCGACAGAGTGGGTGTTCTATCAGCGGGCATCGCGGGCGAGGCCGAAACTCAGCACGTTCACGATCTACCCCGAGTCGATGGCGAAGGAGCGCTTCGGCTCGACGCCGCTGCCGGTGTGGTGCGTTGTGAAGAAGTCGCGTTCGCTGTACCTCAGCCGGGAGGGCGTGCGGATTCACATCGACCACGTGGAAGGGCTGGGCTGGTTCATCGAGTTCGAGGCCCTGATCTGTCCGGAGCGGAATCTTGCCCGCTGCCACGAGGCGGTGGATGGCCTCCGGCGGGCCCTGGCTCCCGCGATGGGCGAGCCGATCGCGTGCGGCTATGCCGACCTGATCGCGGCGGAAATCGCCGAGGGCACGGCCGACTCGGCGTGAGTGCCGCAGCCTTCGCGGGTTGGGGGGCTTGCCACGGGGCGGGTTTGACGGCTCGGGCGGAACCACTATCCTGTCTGCGGTCTGCAACGCCAGCCAAGGAGGGCCCGCGTGAGCCAAGCCGCACTTTTGGAACCCGCCGAAGAAATGGCCGCGAAACCACGTCGTACCGAAAAGCCCGCGCCGGCCAAGCCTGCTGGCGGAGGCGGGGGAGGTCGCGCGACCGCCGAGACGATGGCGACGAAGCAGCGGGACATCGCTGTTTCAGAGTTTTTCGCGAAGAACCGGCACCTGCTGGGGTTTGACAATCCGCGGAAGGCCCTGCTGACGACCGTCAAGGAAGCGGTGGACAACTCGCTGGATGCGTGCGAAGAGGGTGGGATCCTGCCGGACATCACGGTGGTGATCGAGGATTTGCAGCCGGATCGCCCCGCTTCGGCGAAGAGTTCGCGCTACCGCGTCACGACGGTGGACAACGGGCCGGGCATCGTGCGCGCCCAGGTGGAGAACGTGTTCGGGCGACTGCTGTTTGGCTCGAAGTTTCACCGGCTCAAGATGTCGCGCGGGCAGCAGGGCATCGGCATTTCCGCCGCGGGCATGTACGGGCTCATCACCACCGGCAAGCCGATGCTGATCCAGACTCGTCCGAAGGCGAACAAGCCGGCTCACCACATCGAGTTGGCGATGAACACGAAGACCAACCGCGCGGAAGTGACGGTTGATGAAGAGACGGACGACTTTCCGCTTCGGCGACTGCGCGAACTGTCGAAGGATGTCCGCGAACTCGCGGATCGCGGCGAGTTTCTCAGCGCTTCGGAGTATCCCACGGGCACGAGCGTGACGATCGAGTTGGAAGGGAAGTACCAGCGCGGGCGCGGGAGCGTGGATGAGTTCCTGGAACTGACGGCCATCGCGAACCCGCACGCACGGATCACGCTTGTGCGGCCGACGCGCATCACCGAAGAGGATGCGGATGATGCGCCGCTGCTGAAGCGAGGGGCCAAGGGGTCGCGGGAACGCGGGATCAAAGTCTCGGGCGATGCGCCGTCCGGCGAGGAACAAGCGCAGGCGGAGCAGGGTGTCGAGGCATCGACGGCACAGATCGAGGTCACCCAGGACCTCGGTTCGGTGGTGGTGTTCCCGCGGGCGGTGAACGAGTTGCCGCCGGAAACGAAGGAGATCCAGCCGCACCCTCGGGGCGTGGAACTGGGCACGCTGCTGCAGATGCTCAAGGACTACGAGGTTTCGCACAAGGGCGAGACGCTGTACAACTTCCTGCAGGACTCGTTCTCGCGAGTGTCCGCATCGACGGCGGGGAGTTTTTGCGAGCAGATCGGTGTGACGAGCCGCACGAAGGTGTCGTCGATCGAGTCCGAGCAGGCGGAGAAGTTGTACAAAGTGTTCCAGGAAGCGAAACTCGCGCCGCCGCCGACAGACTGCCTTGCGCCGATCGGCGTGCGGCAGTTGCTGGCGGGCATGCTGAAGGGGGTTCGGGCGGAGTTTTATGCCGCGAGTTCGCGCGAGGCCGCGGTGTATCGCGGCCGGCCGTTCCTGATTGAGGCGGCGATCGCGTTCGGCGGGGACCTGCCGGCGGATGACTCGTCGCGGGTGATCCGATTTGCGAACCGCGTGCCGCTGCTGTATCAGCAGTCGGCGTGCTCGAGTTTCAAGGCGGTGGCGGAGACGAACTGGCGGAACTATGACCTGCAGCAGCCGCGGGGCGCGGTGCCCGTTGGTCCGCTGGTGATCATGATCCACATGGCGAGCGTGTGGGTGCCGTTTACGAGCGAGAGCAAGGAAGCGATCGCGGACTACGACGAGATCCGCAAGGAGATGAAACTCGCTCTGATGGAGTGCGGGCGGAAACTCGGGACGTATCTGCGCAAGCGGCTGAAGATGAAGCGGGAGAGCGAGCGTCGCGACATCTTCGAGCGGTACATCGGGGAGATCACGCAGGCGATCAACGCGATCAACGGCATCGATGCGAAGAAGTTGTACGAGACGCTGCTGGCGCAGGCGAAGAAGCGGACGGCGATCGCGGATGTGGAACTCGACGAAGAGGGGAAGGTGAAGCAGGACAAGGGGGACGATGCGGACGAGGAGGGCGTGATCATCGTGTCCGCGTCCGGTGGGGCAGGCGTCCCGCCTGCCCGCGCCATGGATGAACCACCCATGGGCAAGTCTTCCAAGTCCGAAGCCGCCATGCTCAAAGTCGCCGCGCTCCGTGGGGGCGATGATGATGATCAGCCGTCGCTGATTGATACTGCAGAGGTGAAGCGGCTGAATCAGAAGGGGAAGTCCCCGGGGGCCGGAAAGAAGGCGGCGAACGCGAAGGGCGCGAAGGACTCGAAGCGTGGAAAGGCTGGAACTGGGGGTGATGTGAAGGGGACGGCTGCACGCGAGGCGAAGCCGAGTGGGGCGGTCAAGCCGATTGCGAGAGCGGCTGCTGCGCCGGCCGCGGCGGCGAAGCCCGCAGCGAAGGAGAAGCCGCGGATGCGGCTGGTGAACGGGAGGATGGTGCCGGTGGAGCAAGGGCCGGGGCTGTTCTGAGAAGCACGCGCGGAGAGTTCACCGCAAATGAAGGCGGCGAGCCCCGACCATGGGAGCCCGCCGCTGAACGGATGTGGTGATTCGAACGATTCTGATCGGGATGGGCCATCTCGCTGAGATGGCCCATGCCATGAGAGACGCCGCGTCAGACCTTCAAGGCCGCCGCGGCCTTGGCTTCGACGGTCGGGCCGTGCTGCGCTGCGGCCTGCATCATCGCGGCCATGTCGATGCCGAGGTGCTTGGCGACGCGCGTGCCGTAATCCGGATCCGCGCGGAAGAAGTGGCAGAGTTGACGCATCTGGACTTCCTTGCGGGCCTGGCCGAGTCCGCCAGCGATGCGACGCGTGAGGCGGTCCTTCTGACCTTCATCGAAGAGGCGGTAGAGGTTGCCCGGCTGGGTGTAGTCGTCGTGATCGACGGTCGAGTCGAAGCGGTCGACGATGGTCTCACCGAGTTTCCATGCGGGGTCGGCGAAGGCGGGGTTGGGCTTCGGGGCGGTGGGGATGCTGTTGGGCCAGTAGTTCGGGGCCGCGCCGTACTCGCCGAGCGTGGACTGGCCGTCGCGGATGTAGTTCATGACGGGGCAGCGCGGCTTGTTGACGGGGACCTGATGGTGGTTGACGCCGAGCCGGTGGAGGTGGGTGTCGGCGTAGGACATGAGGCGGGCCTGGAGCATCTTGTCGGGGCTGGGGCCGATGCCGGGAACAAGGGCGCTGGGCTTGAACGCGGCCTGCTCGACTTCGGCGAAGTAGTTCTCGGGGTTACGGTTGAGTTCCATCTCGCCGACCTCGATGAGCGGGAACTCCTTGTGCGGCCAGACCTTCGTCAGGTCGAAGGGGTTCCAGCGGAAGGCATCGGCCTGGGCCTGGGTCATGATCTGGACGCAAACGCGCCACTTGGGGAAATCGCCCCGGGCGATGGCTTCGAAGAGGTCGCGCTGGTGGCTCTCGCGGTCGTTCGCGATGACCTTGCCCGCCTCCTCATCGGTCATGTTCTTGATGCCCTGCTTGTTCTTGAAGTGGAACTTGCACCAGACGCGCTCGCCCGCGGCGTTGATGAGGGAGTAGGTGTGGCTGCCGAAGCCGTGGAGGTGACGATACGAGGCGGGGATGCCGCGGTCGGAGAAGAGGATGGTGACCTGATGGAGGGACTCGGGGCAGAGAGACCAGAAGTCCCACTGCATGTCCATGTTGCGGAGGTTGGTCTGCGGGTGGCGCTTCTGCGTGTGGATGAACATCTGAAACTTGTACGGATCGCGCACGAAGAAGACGGGCGTGTTGTTGCCGACAAGGTCCCAGTTGCCCTCCTCGGTGTAGAACTTGACGGCGAAGCCGCGGACGTCGCGCTCGGCATCGGCCGCGCCGCGCTCGCCGGCGACGGTGGAGAAGCGGAGGAACAGGTCGGTCTTCTTGCCGACCTTGCTGAAGAGCGCCGCGCGCGTGTACTTGCTGATGTCCTTGGTCACCGTGAACATGCCGTAGGCTCCGGAGCCCTTGGCGTGGACGACGCGCTCGGGGATGCGTTCGCGGTTGAAGTGCTGCATCTGCTCGAGCAGGGCGACATCCTGCATGAGGACCGGGCCGCGGGGTCCGGCGGTCAGGGCCTGCTGCACGCCGATGGGCGCGCCGTTGGCGGAGGTGAGGAGGGGACAGTTCTCGCCGTTCCGGTGGTCGTTCATGTGGTCGTCCTTTCGCTGCGGGCAACGCGGCTCCGGTCCTGCCGCGGGGCTCCGGACCGTGAGCGCTCCGTCATGAAGCAGCACGATATGAGCGGCTCGTATAGACGTCCAAGACGCTCAGGAGACAGGAACCATAGACTGTGTCTATGGAACTTCATCAACTCAGGTACTTTGTAGCCGCGGCGGAGACGCAAAGCGTCACACGGGCGGCGGAACGCTGCCGGGTGGCGCAGCCCTCGCTCAGCCAGCAGATCGGCCGGTTGGAACGATCGCTGGGCACGAGGCTGTTTGACCGGCTGGGGCGCGGCATCGCGCTGAACGACGCAGGGAAGGCTCTTCTGCCGCGGGCGAGGCGGATCCTGGCGGAGGTCCGCGAGACGGAGGCCAATCTGAAGCGTGAGGCCGAGGAAGGAGCAGGCGGGGCAGCCTCGCTCGCGATCGGGGCCATCCCGACGATGGCGCCGTATCTGCTGCCCGGCGCGATCAAGGCTCTGCGCGCGGACCACGCGGGCTGCGAGCCCTCAATCCGGGAGTCTTTCACGGAGAACCTGATCGAGTTGCTGCTGGAGAACCAGATCGACTGCGCGATCATGAGCACTCCGGTGGAGGATGAACGGCTGGATGTGCAGGTGCTGGGGCATGAGGAGTTGGTCGTCGCGATGCCCATCGCGCACCCGCGGGCGGCGCGTGAGCAGATCGGCTGGGGCGAACTCCGTACCGAACCCATCGTCACGCTCGATGAGATGCACTGCCTGGGGAAGCAGATCCAGGGGTTCTGCTCGGTTCGTGCCAGCGCGTCGCGAGTGGTCTGTCGGACGACGCAACTGGCAACGATCTTCGAACTGGTTGCGCTGGGGTTGGGGGTATCGATCGTGCCGGAGATGGCGGCTGCGCAGCACGGCTCGCGCCGCTGGCGGTATGCGCGGCTGGCCCAGCACAAGCCGATCCGGCAGATCGCGTTCGTGTGGCGGAGGGACCGGGAACGGCCGCGGCTGTCGGTGGGACTCGCCGCGATCATCGGGCGGATCCTAGGCGGGGCACGCCATCGACTGGCCTAGAGCGGGTATGAAGAAGGCGAAAAGTGGATAGGCCTCCTCGGCGCGGTGCAGTCGTGGATTCGGTATGCTGGAGACAACTTCGCGCGTGCGGCCATGGTTGGTGAGCCGGCGATTCCAGACTCGCGCGGCAGCAAGGGGAACTCCATGCGCACTCAACCGTCCGTGCTTGCACTCGTCGCGTCGTCGCTCATCGCCGTCTCGGGCCTTGCGGCATCGGCGTGCCAGGGTCAATCGGCCGCCGCGGCCGATCGGCGTGGAGCGGGCGACAATGCCGCGGCTACCGCGGGCCAGATCGACGCCGTGACCGTGTTCCGGGGACAGGCACTGGTTACGCGCGTAATCGACATCCCCGGCGGGACAGGCCTGCGGGAGATCATTGTGACGGACTTGCCGGGCGCGATCCTGCCGGGCAGTCTGTATGCCGAGTCGTCGGACGGCATCGAGGTCCGCAGCGTGAGTTACCGGATCCGGCCGGTGGTCGAGGACACCCGCGAGAGCGTTCGGCAGGCGGAGAAGGCGGTGCGGGATGCGAGGGATGCGCTCGCCGCGGCGCAGAGCCGGCAACAGTATCTCGAATGGCAGCGGCAGTACCTCGACAAACTCGAGGGCTTCGTCGCGCCGACCGCGCAGGTCGAACTCACCCGCGGCGTGCTGAATGCGGAGACGCTCAAGGACCTGACGATGCTGGTCACCGCGCAGAGAAAGGCGCAGAGCGACGATGGACACAAACTCGCGCTCGAGGTTCGAACACTGACCGAGACCCTGCAACTTCGGGAGCGCGAACTGGCCGTTCTCACCGCGTCGAGTTCGAGGACCGCGCGGGAGGCCGTGGTGTTCATCAATGCGACCAAGCCGGGCGCCAGGCTCCGGCTCAGTTACCTCGTGTCGGGCGCGAACTGGAGCCCGTCGTACAACCTGCGGCTTGCGGGAGCGGATGCCAAGGCGGCGACGCTGGAGTATCAGGCCTCGGTGCAGCAGATGAGCGGAGAGGACTGGAACGGCGTGCAGTTGACGCTGAGCACGGCCACCCCGGCGCTGGTCGCCACCGGGCCGGCGCTCATGCCGCTGCAGGTGGCGCTCGTCGCGCCGCGGCAGGATGACAGCCGCCTGGCGATGCTGCGGGACGAGGGGTACGTCGGCGCAAAGAAGGCTCTTGAAGAGAAGCAGCGTGAGATGGAGCGCACCCGGAACGTCCAGGTGCTTGCGGTGGATGTTCTGCGGGCCGGCAATGCGCCGGCTTCCGGGCGTGCGGGTGAAGCGGGGGGACTGCAAGCGGGTCAGACGATCGGCGGGCTTTCGCAGGGCGACTTTGACGGGCAGGTCGCGTTCTCCCTGGACAAGGGCCTCAACGAGATCGCTGACCAGAGTCAGATTCTTGACCTGATTTCAACCGCGAAGGTCGAGCGCAAGAGCAAGGCCGAGCCGCTCGCCGTGCGGCAGGGCGATGAGGGGCTGAGCGTGACGTACCGTGTCGCTTCGCGCACGACCATGCCCAGCCGGGCGGACCAGCAACTCATCCAGATCTCGCAGATGCAGTTGCCGGCGGAGGTTGTGAAGATCGCCACTCCGACGCTCACGCAGTACATCTACAACGAGGCACGCGTCACCAACGCCGGGAGCACCGTGCTGCTTGCCGGTCCGGCGTCGAGTTACGTCGGGGGCGAGTTTGTCGGCTCGGCGGTTGTGCCGACGGTGAGCGCGGGCGAGAGTTTCCGGGTCGGGTTCGGCATCGACAGTTCGCTCCGCGCGGCGAAGGAACTCGTCGAGCGCACGGAGACGACCCAGGGCGGGAACCGGATCGTCGAGTTCACGTACCGGCTCACCATCGAGAACTTCGGGTCGGTGTCCGCGCCGATCCGGTTGATGGATCGGCTTCCGAATCCCGCGGGAACGGAGATCAAACTCACGCTCATCGAGCCCGCGACGCGCCTGAGCGAGGACAAGGACTACCTGGAGACCGGGCGGAAGAAGAACCTGCTTCGCTGGGACGTCACGGCTCCGGCGGGCGCGACCGGCACGAAGGCGTTCGCCGTCGAGTACAAGTTCCGGCTGGAGTTCGACCGCCAGATGACGTTGAGCGAGAACCGCTGAGCCGGAAGGCCCCGGGTCCGTTCCCGAAGCAAGACCCATTGATCGTGAGCGGTTTGACAGCGAGGGTCACCGCCAGTCTCGGCATGCCTCAAGGAGCGGCGTCGATCACCGGTGGCGCAGCGTCGCCGGTCCGAAGGCTGACGGTCCATCCCGGCGACAACACGTGCATGCGCAAGCCCTCGAAGGAGCAGGTCTGCCTCGCGTCGCGCGGCTTCTCGCCGGGTCTGAAGGCGTCGGTCTTTATGAAGACGGGGGCCGACATTGCCGGTCCCAGTTTCCCATGGGGAAAGTATGACTGCACGCGGCCGTCATCCGTCAATCGAATCGCTGCGCCCATCTCCATGAACGAGCCCCAGCGAGCATCGGTCGTCGCCAAGGCCCACAGCACGCCGCCCGCGGCATTCTGCGTCCGTTCCGCAAATGCGAGGCAGCGTGTTGCCACGACCGCCCCGGGCACTTCATCAGTGCCCTTCGAAAGCACGAGGGCGCCGGTGAAGAGGGCGTCCTGCGGCAGGTCCGGGTCGATGAAGAAGCGGCCTCGCCGGGCGTGCATGCTCGCATCGCCTCGAATGAACCGGGCGTCGGTCCGATCCACTTCCTTCTTCAACTCAGCGGGTTCCACTGACCACTCGCGTGAGAGTTCGGCGATGCGCTCGCATGAGAGCAGGCCGGAGGTCAGTTCCCGGATGTTCACGCGCTCGCCTGCCACGATCTGGCGAAGCGAGATCCCCGTGATCAGCGGGGGCGTGGGCCACTCGCCGCGGGGAGGGCGGATCGTGATCCGAGAATCGGGCGTCAGGTGCATGAGACACGCGGCGCCGGTTCCGAAGACCTCGGCGACTCCGTTTGGATCGACGCACAGGGCGGTGCGGCTGTCCATGCCGATGCCCAGAACATCGCGTCCTTGTTCGACACGGATTCGCCCCAGAAAAACGGCGAGTCGAGCGATCCTCGCGCGCTCGGTGAAGTGGCTGTCGAAGATGACCCCCGGAGTCAGTTCGAGAAAGCCGGTGGTGAACGAGATCTGCCGGGCGAAGGGATCCCGGAGCGCGGCGGCGGCGTCGCACGAGCCTCCCGCGGCGTCGTAGATCACTTCGCCGAGCACAGCGCAGCCGGCGCTGGTGCCGCCGACCACTCCGCCCTGTGAATAGACCTCGCGAATCGCGCTCTCGACGGGCGACCCTTTCCACCACTGGCAGTATCGAGTCTGGGAGCCGCCGCGAATCCAGATGATGTGCGCATCGCGGATGGCCGCGGCGAGTTGCTCATCGCGGGCACCGGTGGCGTTGATTGAGAACTGGCGGACGCTGGCTGCGCCGCAGGCCTTGAATCGCGATGCGGCGTCGCGCGAACCTTCGGCCGGTTCTTCCTCTGCCGGCTGGTCCTGCTCGCCATCTCTGCTCCCCAGTACCACCACGCGGACGCCGCCCTCGCCCCCCTTGGTCCGCTCGGCAAATGGGCGAGCCTGCTTCATCATCCAGTCGAAAGCCGGAGCCGCCCAAGCGTCGTTCGCGAGCGAGCCGCCGCCCTCTGCGCAGATGGACCCCTGGCCGGACACGTGCGTCGAAGCCAGCGCGATTGCAAAGATGGCTGTGGCTGCACGATGGGGGGAGGTTCGTATCGCGGCCGATATCCGCCGCACGAACCGGCCAAACCACAAACATCGTGGACTGGAAGAGTCCAACGGGAAAACTGTGCCTACACCGTTCGGGTTTCGTGATAGACTTGTCCGATCACTCACAGCGAGGTGCCCTCCGTGCTTCACTCTTCGGCAATTCTGCCGCGACGCGCTGCGTGTGTTGCCGCGATCGGCTTGCTCTTCGCGTCGGCGGGTGCCGCTCATGCGGACCGAATCTATGTCAATCGCGCGGTTCCGGCGTCCGGAGATGGAGCGTCGTGGGGCAGTGCATTCGCCGACTTGAACAGCGCGCTGGCGATCGCTGAGGCTGGTGACGAGATCTGGGTCGCCCGCGGCGTGTATCGTCCCGCGCCCGCAGGGGGGAGCCGGAATGCCTCCTTTGTGCTCAAAACCGGGGTGGCTCTCTTCGGAGGATTTGTCGGTGACGAGGTGTCGCGGGAGCTGCGAGACCCCGCGGCGAACCCGAGTGTGCTCAGCGGGGATTTGAATGCCGACGATGGTCCGGCGTTCGCCAATACCGGGGACAACTGTTATCGCGTGGTTACCGCGGTTTCTCTGGGGAGCGGTGTCATTCTCGATGGATTCGTGATCGAAGGTGGCCGTGCCGATGGAGCCTCGGGCCCAACAGTTGCCGGTTCGCGGGATTCTGCATCGGCCCTGCTCATCGAAGGCTCGCAACTGACGCTGATTGACTGCGTTTTCCGCCGCAACTGGGGCCTGGTCTCCGGCGCGGTGGCCGATATCGGGCCCGGGTCGATGTTCCTGGGATGCTCGTTCATTCAAAACCATGCCGAGGATGGCGGTGCCGGGTTGCTGATCGGCGAAAGCGCCGAGGCGATTGTCGACACGTGCCGCTTTGTTGACAATTCAACCATCGGGGACGGCGCCGGAATGCTGATCCGGCCGACCGGGGTGGTGCAGATCAGTATGTGCGAGTTCACCGGGAACAGCGCCCAGCGCGGCGGGGGGGTCTGTTTTGCGCCTGCCGCGGCGGGAGACGTGTCCGGGTGCGAGTTCCGCGTGAATGCGGCGCACGAAGGTGGGGGGCTCGCGGCCATCGAGTCCTCGCCCGTCATCGATTCCTGTCTGTTCGTCGGGAACTCCGCCGTGTTGAGCGGCGGCGGAACTTTCGCGGAGGCCGGCTCGCCGTCCATACTCCACTGCACGTTCACGTTCAATCACGCCGCGGAGGGGCTGACGGAAGGGCTTGGCGGCCAGGGCGGATCGGGCGGCGGCGGCAGTTGGTATCGGGGCGGCGCAGGACTGGTGCGGGATACCTGCTACTCCAACAACGTCGCTTCGCTCGGCGCCGGGCTGTATGTCATCGAGGACAATCACATCCGGGTGGAGCACTGCATGTTCCAACTGGGCCGGGCCAACGAGGCCGGCGGTTTTTACACGTTGAGTTCGGCTCCGACGCTGGTGGACTGCCTGTTCACGGATAACGCCGCGTTTGGAGGGTCCTTCGGCGTGGGCGGCGGGGTCAGCAACTACTTCAGCGCTTCCACGCTGGAGAACTGCCAGTTTGAGCGGAACTTCGCGGGACTGGGTGGCGGAGGGATCTACAACGAAGGCGATGCGCCGGTGATCCGGCGGTGCGTGTTCCGGCAGAACTCCGCGTTTGATCCCGCCGGCGGATGGGGCGGCGGAATCCTCAACGGCTTCAACACCGCGGCGACGATCGAGAACTGCGAGTTCACGGCGAACGCCGCGCGGTACGGCGGAGGGATCGCCGACCATTTCAACTCGGTGCCGCACATCACCAACTGCACACTTGTGGCCAACCAGGCCACAGAACAGGGCGGCGGCGTGCACGCGCTGCTGAACGCCGGGGCCGTCTACCGGAACTGCGTGATTTCGGGCAACTCGCCGGAACAGGTTACGGGTCATCAATCGGTCAACATCGGATGGTCGCTTGTCGAGGGTGGGCATGTCGGGATTGGGAACTTCTCGGCGATTCCGGGCTTTGTCCGCGAGCCTGATCCGGGCGAGGATCTGGTGTGGGGCACGCACGATGACGACCTCGGCGACCTCCGGCCGGCACGCAACTCGCCGATCATCGACGCCGGTGACCCGGATGTGATTTCGGATGTCGCGGGCGGGGACGTCATGGGCGAACCGCGGCTTCGTGACGACCCCGGCGCTCCGGACGTCGGCCCGGCGTCGGGCATGGGCAGGCCGGCAGTCGATCTCGGAGCGTTCGAGTTCCAGGGAGTGAGTTGCCCGGCGGACTTCAACGGCGATCTTGTCATTACCGTGCCGGACATCTTCTCTTTCTTGTCGGCCTGGTTCGCCGGATCTTCAGCGGCGGACATCAACCGGTCGCGTGCGCTCGGTGTGGATGACATCTTCGCATACCTGAGCGCATACTTCGCGGGATGTCCCTGACGTCGGCGATCTCACGGACACCAAGTTCAGATTCATGAGCCGGGGCTTCGGACGGGTTGCCATCGGGCGCTGCGCTCTCCACCGCAAACTCGGAGTTTTGCACCGCGCGTCGATGTCGCGTTTGCGTTTCGGCGGACGTGTGATATGGTGAAGCCTGCAAGCCGGCGCACCGCGAAGGTCGTGCGCGAACCGGAGCGGGGCATGCCGCGTCGTACAAGACACGGCACCCCGGGGCCAGCGTCGTCGCCCGAATCCGATTCCTCGCGCGTGATCCTTCGCGGTGCGTCGGCGGCTATTGACGGTACGGCTTTCGGCTCTCCATCGCGGCACGCGTTCATCCACGGCGGTCAACTCGGTTGTGTGCGTAGAAGCCGCCTGGTCGCTGTCCAACGGGCGGCATTTCGGCCATGCTTGACGCGACGTTGACCGCGATGACCCATCGCAGGCTCAGGTTGTTCGCGACCCGCAAGTCGCCTGGGCGATGAAACTCGGTCTGTTCGCGCTTACGCGGGGTCTGTCGCCGTGATGAGCCCGGCTTGACTCACTGCGCGTTGGGAGGCCGCATCGCCTGGCCTGGTCACGGTCAACCACCGATCCGTTCAGCCAGGCGTGCGGTGGTTGAAGTGGCGACGCGGCAAGATCGGCCGCGGCCCGGCCATCGTTGGCTGTACTCACTCAAACACCGGTCGTCGCGTGACAATGACCCTCGCCGTCCGATCGCGTTGCGATCTGGCATCTGAGTTGCAATGGGAGCGGTGTTCGAACCGACACGGCCGCATCCGTCTGCAGCGGAAGCGGTCAGGACCACACACCATCCAACTGAAAGGGAGATTCGATGTTTCGCAAAGTAGCAGTCGCGATTCTCGCGGCGGTCACGATGATCACGCTTTCTGTCCCGCAGGCCGCGCAGGCCGCGGGCAACGGCGACTACCGCGTTCGCGCCCGGATGCGCACCGGCACACCGTTCGAGGGCAAGTCTGACTACCGCGAGCGGATCCGCAACAACACCCTGATCCAGACGTTCAACGTTGAAGTCAGCGGCGCTCAACCGGGCCAGGTGTTCGAGATTCACATCAACGGCGTGCTGTTCGGAACGATGATCGCCAACGACCTCGGGTCGGCCGAACTCGAGTTCCGCACGGCCACTGTCGACAACAACCCGCAGGATGAGGAGCCGCCGCTGCCGACCGACTTCCCGCGCATTAACGCCGGCGATGTCATCACCGTCGGCACGCTCACGGGCACATACCGGAACGGCTGAGCACGACCCTCCTGCGCTCGCGGCGATCCACCTCCGCGAGTCGCATCACCCCCCCCCCCCCCCCCCCCCCACCCGTGGCGCGAGAGCATCACGGGAGGGATTCCCACACTGCGGCAATCGCCTTGCCGCGACGAAAACAACGCCCCGCGCATAGGAGGCATCGCCATGCAGGTCACCGTCCGAGCGCTCTCTGTCGCCGCATCGGGTCTATTCGCCGCATCCGTGATGGGCCAGCCTACGTTGCCCAACGAGTTCGAGGCGCCCGGCGTTTCTCTCCAGCCTCTGTTCTCGTACTTCGGCGGCGTGAACGGGTTTGGCACTGAACCCTCGTCGCAACTCGCCCACTCGGGAAACAGCCTGCGGGTGTGGGGCAACTTCCGTTCGGACTTCTTCTCGTCCGCGGGCTTTGCGGTCGGCACGCTGGGCATCACCGCGTCGCAGATGGTCCGTCCGCCGGGCGCGAACACGGTGAGCGTCAGCGTCATCGCACCACAGACGACCGGGACCCTCGGGCTGTACATGACGTTCCGCGAGGATGACAACGGCGACAACGTGATCGATGTCAACGCTGATGACGACAACTGGACCGTGGGGCCGATCTTCCTCGTTCCCGGTGCACAGGTGATCAACGTGCCGTTGAGCGCGCTCGAGGACGCCAACCCGGGGATTGGGAACGACATCAACAACCTGTTGACCGCCGCACGTATCGGGTATTTTCTGACCTTCGAAACGCGCAATGCCTGGCCGGGCGGCCGCATTGTCACGCCGGTGTCCGTGTTTGTCGATCACCTGGGCTTGTACGTGGGCAATCAGTCGCTCCCGACCGGCGGCTGCAATGTCGACCTCGATGGTTCCGGCGCGGCGGATGTTCCCGATGTCTTCGCGTTCCTCTCGTTGTGGTTTGCCGGGAGCGCCGCCGCGGATTTCGATGGGGCCAACGGCTTGGGAGTGCCGGACATTTTCGCGTTTCTCACGGCGTGGTTTGCCGGCTGCTGAGGTCGACCGACGACAGAGGTTGAGATTTCGGGGTGCGTGTTGTGGTCGGGAGGAGAAACGCAGGCGACGTGCGATCGCGCAGGACCGCGCCGGGTCAGGTGCATCGCGGGCAGCCGTTACTTTCTCCGCGTGGCGACAACCACACGCGGCAGACCGTCCATGTCTGTCAGAATCCGCGGGTGCTCCAGACCCGGCTGCTCTCCGGCGAACCGTGAGACCTGCTCCGCGGTGCACGCCGCGACCTCGACCATCACGACGCCGCCGGGCCTCAGATACTCGGCGGCCTGCTCGATGATCGGCTTGACGAACATCAGCCCATCGGCCCCGCCGCGCAGGGCGGCGTGCGGTTCATGGTCCTTGACGTTCGCCGGCACCGCGTCCCACTCGTAATCGGGGATGTACGGAGGATTGGCCAGGAGGTAGTGCAGGTCTCGCCCGGCCCCGCCCGAGGCGACTTGCAGAGGAGCGAGCAGATCGCCGTTGAGCAGTTCGATCCGGTCCGCGACGGTGTGCCGCTCGGCGTTTTTTCGTGCGATCGCGAGCGCATCGGCGCTGATATCGGTCGCCACCGCGGTTGCCTTGGGCAGGTTTTTCAGGAGCGCGATGGCGATGCACCCCGACCCGGTGCAGACATCGGCGATTCGCACGCCTTCACCGGTCTTGCCGCCGAAGCCCGGCTCGGCCCGCGCGTGCAGCAGCACGTTCTCGACGATGGTCTCGGTGGACGGCCGCGGCACAAGCACCGCGGGCGAAACATGAAACGCCATTCCGAAGAACCATCGCTCGCCGACGAGGTAGTCGATCGGCTCGTGCTTGAGCGCCCGGCCGACAAGGTCGCGGAGCGTGTCGCGCTCCAGCGGCGAGGCGGGCCGATCGGCATCCATGTAGAGCCGGAGCCGGTCGCAGCCCAGCACATGCGTGAGCAGCAACTCCGCGGAAAGCCGCGGCGAGTCCAGCCCCTTCTTTGTGAACGCCTCGGTCATCCAGTTGAGCAGGCGCCGGGTGGTCCAGTTTTCTGTGGCCGCGGGAGAGGTGGGGGGGTGGGACACGGCGTGAGTGTATCACGCGGCTGCATGTCCCAAAGGAAGGTGTGGGTGGCGGCGGAGTGGGGGTGGGGGAGCGCCCATGTGCGGGCGTCTACGCCGGGGCGCGGGGGCGGAGGGCGGCGTCGTCGGCCAGTTCGAGCGCCCGCCGCCGTGCCCGCTCCGACAACCCGCCCTCGCGGAGCGCCTGCATCCGCCAGACGATCCGCTTGACGAGGTACTGCTTGTGGTTGGTCCGCGTGGGCTCGCCGAAGACCTCGGCGTAGCGCTGCTTCAGTTCGCGGACGGTGAGTTGGGCGAGGGCTCGTGCGGCCGCGGCGGGATCATCGGGCGGGTGGATCATCGGGACTCTCCGGTTCGCAAGGCGTCAACCAAGCGGACGATCAAGGCGGACCGGTCCCGAGGCACCCGGTGTCCTGACCGCTCCCCGTTCAGAACTCGTTCGAGTGGTTCTGAGTTCTCGGGTTGACGCCGATTCGTGCCCGCGTAGCCGGTCCCCTTTGTGGCGCAGGGTCGCCCTTCCGCTTAGTTGAGGCTTGTTTTCCAGTGTTTTTGTTGAGGCGAGATTCTCTCGCTCTCGGGTTGACAGTCTGGCCCGCTGCCCGGATTCTCTTGGCCGTCGGGCCAGCGGTGTTCAAATACTCCATCCGCGCCGCCAGCCGTCGCGGACCAGGTCCGGGGCCGCCCGCGACGACGGCGGAGCCGCTGCCGGCAGACGATAGGGGGATGCCGAACCTCTTCCGCCGCCTGCTTGACGTGCTGGCTGGGTCGTCCCAAGCCGACCTGCGCCGCCAGATTCAGTACCTCAAGGCTGAGAACGAGATCCTCCGTGGCAAGATCACCGGCCCCATCCGCGTGACGGCCCAGGAGCGTTCAAGGTTGGTCCGCCTCGCCAAGCCGCTCGGAACCGCCATCAAGGCCCTGGTGTCGATCGTCCAGCCGGGCACCGTCCTGCGCTGGATTCGGGAGTCCGATCGGCGTCGCCCCGAGAAACGAGGCGGCCGAAAGCCGGGGCGGCCTTGAGCGGGGCGATCAACGGGCGGCCGCCGTCCGCGGGCGTCGACGCCGGGGCACGGGTCCGCAGGTCGGCGTCGTCGGCCAACTCCGCGGCCCGCTTCCGCGCCCGTTCCGAAAGGTCGCCCTCGGCGCGGGCCTGGAGCCGCCAGGCGATCCGCTTGATCAGGTACGGGCGGTTGTTGCACCGCGTGGGCTCGCCGAAGAGCTCGGCGTAGCGGGCCTTGAGCTGCGGCGTCTTGAGCGTTCCGAGCCGCTTCAGTTCTGCATGGATGTTCAGCGCCATGAAAGTCCTCCTGCCCGCTCGGCCTCGACATGGCCCGCGGCCGTGTCGGAATCGAGCGGGAGCGGACGATCAGGGCGATCATCTTCCGCAGGGTCAAGTCGAGAACTCTCGGGTTTTCGATGCTCCGCCGGCGCGATGCTGGCGGCCCGACTGGCGCGGACGCCGACCCTCATCCGCTCCCGGTGCCAGCGGTGCACGGCGGCGGCGAGCGTGGCGATGACAACCTCCCGCCGCTGGGCGGCGGAGTTCAGAGGGGCCTGCTGGGACACGAACGGCTCCTTCGCGGGTCAACAGCAACCCGCCAAAGAGCAACTAACCCGTCGGACGTCGAGATCACGAACCCACACGAACGAATTCCGACATCAATGGGGACACGAGATGCGAAAGCGGATACTCCAACTCGAGGGACTTTACTGCAATACCCCCAACTCGCGTGCCTGTCGAACAAATGTTGGGCGAGGCAACCCAAGCAACTGTGCAGCCTTGGCCTGAACGCCAACCGCCTCGTCCAATGCTCGCTCGAAGAAGCTTCGCCGCACACTGGCGAGCGTCTGTTCAAGATCGAGTCCTGGCCCTAAGGGGATTGAAGTCAAGACATCGGTGGTTGGTCCGGCGAGTTCGGAGCGCGCGATCGCGTCCTGCACGTCCGGTACCGTAATCTCATCGGTGGGCGCTCCCGCAGTCTGCAGAACTGCACGGGTTACCACATGCTCCAACTCTCGGACATTTCCCGGCCAGGAGTGTGCCCGCAACACGCGTTCGACGCCAGGGGCAAATCGCTTTGGCCAGACGACGCCATCGCTCTCCATCGCCTGACGGTGCTCCCGGTTGAACACGTCGAGGAAGCGCTCAGCGATCGGCATGATGTCCTCTCGCCTCTCGGCGAGTCCCGGCATGCGGATGGTGAGTCGGCTGAGTCGGTCGAGAAGGTCTTGCCGGAACGCGCCCTTCTGCACTGCGGCGCGGAGGTCGGTGTTCGTCGCCGCGATTACGCGGGTGTCGACTCTTTCCTCGTTGACTCCGCCGAGGGGCTGGACAAAACCCGATTGGAGCGTACGAAGCAGCAGCTGCTGGGCCATTGGCGGGAGGTTGCCGACCTCGTCAAGGAAGAGCGTTCCTCCGCTCGCCTGCTTGTACTTGCCGGGGAACGCCTTGTCGGCGCCTGTGAATGCCCCTTTCTCCCACCCAAAGAGCTCGCCGGCCGCACGCTCTCCCACCAGCGTCCCGCAATCGACGGCCACGAGTCGCCCCGTTGCGTTCCGAGATGACGCTGCGTGGATGGCCTCGGCCAGCGTGCTCTTTCCAGTGCCCGCTGGCCCTGTCAGGAGAATGGGGAACGGGTACCGGGCGGCCTGCTGCGCACGGAGTTTGATCTCTTTGACCGTCGCGGAGTCTCCAACAAGGTGATCAAACCCCTGGCCGATGAGTCGGGTCTCCCCAGACATGACGCGTTCTAGCAGCCGGGACGGCTGGACACTCATGAGGTCCGTGATTGAAATGCTGAGGGCCGGGGGGAGGGCGAGCGATTGAACGCCCCGCTCCTTGCTGCTGATGAGGAGCCGAGCCCGCCCGCCCAGCGCCTTCTTCCGCACGATCCACACCGCGGTCATAACCGGTGTGCCGCTACTGGCATTGATGCAATCGCTTTCGTCCTCACGCTCGCCTTCCATCGCGGCGTCGACCTGTCCCCAAACCCAAGCAAAGTCCATGACACGATCATCAGCCCCGGAGATCTCGCGGACATCGATCTGGGAGTTGCAGCCACCGTCGCGAAGCTGCTCGTGGAGCCAAGACAGAAACTCATTCCGCTCGCTAAGTGGCGTTCGCGGGCCGTCCCCCCAGAACAGCAAAACCCGACGGGGCCGCTCCCGCTTGGCGATGGCGACCAGAGCGCAACCCTGGTCCGCTTGCTTCCGGGCCCGGAAATCGGTTCCCCCTAGCCATGAGAAAAGCGTGTTCATTCGTCGCCTCGTTTGGCACCGCCGTGCTCGTACGGTCGTCCGATCATAGACACATACGGTCCGTAAATGGACACATCAGCCGTGTTTTGACGTGGATTTGGCGGTTCTCGGTCTGGCACTGCGGTTGTTTATGGACCAGACAACACCAGGAGACCGTCGATGGCACAGGAAAGGAACGCGAGAACTCACACCAAACGCCAACCGACCTTTCAGGAGCAAATCGCAGCCATGCGTCTGGCCAACGCCGCCAGGGCATTCATGCGGGGAAAGCTCGCCTCGGAGCTGCGGCACTGTGCAGCGGCATCATCCCACCGACGTTCGGCTCGGGCCCTCGGCCGCCTCAAGCAGGAGGCGGTTCGTGCCGCCATCGCGATCGCTCCGGACGTGGTTCGCGTCGGCCTTGACGACGAGATCCACGTGGGCTTGCTCAGCGTCGCGTTCCCCGGCGAAGGACGGCTGCACCTGCCGCCGACCGCGCTAGATCCTGCCTCGTAACCAATCCTCACGATCAAAGTCAGCGTCTCTTTCGCGAAAACCCACAATGACCAGCATCCCCAATTCCAACTCGACCATCCCGGTATCGTGGCTCGCACTGACGAACACTGCTGGCCTCGATGAACAACCGGCTCCCTCGATTGCGATGGTGCACTCCGACAGAGGCACCGCCGCGACGAAGCTGCGGGAAGCCGGGCTCACCATCGACGACGTCCTTGCGGACCTCCGTCAGGGAGTCGTGCTTCGTCCCCGCGCTGACAACGTCTACGCGCTGTGCTCCTCCTCCCACCGACTGCTCCTGAAGCAGGATGACACTCGCCGTCCCGGGTACCCGACGCTCTTCATCATGGCGATCGATCCTCGCGGACCGAATGACCCTACTCCCAACTGGCGTCCCAGTGATGTGCGGATCTCTCGCCCGTGGGCGGCCGCGATGTGCGACGCAAGGGCGCTCCTGGCTTTTCAGGACAGCGCACGGAATCTCGAATCAACGCCGTTCGCGCCGCCCGAGCTTCCCGCTTGGCTTAGCGACCGTGCGGCCCTCGCCGCGACGCTCGAGCGGAAGTACGGCCCACTACGTGTGCTTCTTGAAACGCTCCGCGAGCGTGAGAAGCTCGGGCAGTCCGATTCGGTGTCCGGCACGCTGGTGGAGGTCGGCGGCGCGGAGGACGAGGCACAAGAACAGTCTTCCTCGCTCGTCGTCATCGATGTGACTCAAGACGCCGACCCGGATGACCTCGACGAACTCGTCCGGGGAGGCAAGGTCGAGATGTCCGCCTTCGATGCTGAAGGCACTCCTGTTCCCGGCCGTGTCCAAGGCGAGATCCATCAAGCCACCCGCTCTCGGTTGTGGGTTCGGTGCCGCGGCACTGGAGGCCTGGCAACCGACCAGCAGGTACGTGTGCGAAGCACCATCGACTTCGACAAGAAGCACCACCTCTACGCGCTCAATCGCTTCCTTGCCGGCGAGGTTGCGGGGAGTTGGTCCTCGCTAGCAGCCTTGCTGCTGGATCCGACGCGTTTGGGCTTGACGCACGCGACAAGAGCCGACGAACTGCAAGTCGATCCAACGTTGGATGATGACCAACGTGCTGCGGTCATCGGGGCCGTAAACGCTCCGCACGCGTTTCTCATCCAGGGCCCGCCGGGAACGGGCAAGACCACCGTGATCGCGGAGATCATCCGTCACTGCACGGCCCGTGGCGAACGTGTCCTACTGGTTGCCCAACAGCACTCCGCGGTGGACAACGTCCTCGACCGATTGGAGAAGATCGACGCCGACGGAGTGCTGTCTCTCAGGCTCGCCTCCGACAAGTCCCGTGACCCGCGGTTCGTTCGGGCGCTAACGCGGCAGCGTCGCTCGGTCGCCCAGATCGCCGACCTAGTCAACCGTCCGGTGTACGAGGGTCGCTACTCGACCCCCGAGTCAAACGACGTCGAGCCGTTGCTTGCCGCCCCCTTCACCACACCGGTCACGTTCATCGACACCGCGTCGCTAGGCGCGTCCGCATTCGAGACCCAAAGAGGCACGGGATTCGTGAATGAGTGCGAACAGGAGATTGTGTGCGAAGTACTCCGCACCTTTGCCGATGCTCTGCGGCAACGCGGCGCGCGTGCATCGGTCAGCGTGCTCTCGACCTACAAGGCCCAGGCGGAGGCCGTGCTGCAGCGCCTCGAACGGCAAGGCTTCCTGCACCGGACCAAGAAACTCCCGGCTTCGGCTTCCCTCACCTTCGAGACCTTTGGGGCCATCGATCAGGTGCAGGGGCGGGAGAGCGACCTTGTCGTTCTTTCCTTCTGTCGGGCACGCCCCGGCAGCCCTTCACCCCAGTACGGCCTGTGGCTTCAAGACCTTCGACGTCTGAATGTCGCCGTGACCCGGGCCCGCCGGGCTCTTGTACTCGTCGGTCACCGCCCAACACTCAGCCAACTCGGCACGGTCGGCTCGCCCGCCCGTCGCTTCTACGACCATCTGTTCAGCCTCGTAAGTCGTGATGCTGCCGGCTACTCGCTGATCCGCGGGTTCCGGGCGGGGCGTTCTTCAAGGAATGATAAATGAGCACTGAGCACACACCGCCAATTGTCTCTCTGATCGACGGCGATGGGCCTGGCCCGCGGGACGCTCTCGTCGTGGAGGAGGTATTGCTACCGATGCTCCTTATCCCGGCAGTGCCTGTCGTGCTTCGGGATGTGCGCGAACCCATCTCCATACTCCAGCGTTTCCTGCTGCAGGCTGCTGTCGACGTCGGTGTACTCGAGGCCGCCGCGCTGTGTGGCTACTTCGATGAAGCGTTCAATGACTTCGCGAGTGCGCCGTTCGTCGATAGCCCCACCCATGAGGACGTGAACCGATATCTCCGTGCCAGATTCCGTCGGCCGTGGGAGGAGGGGCGAGGCTTGCAGGTTCGCAGTTCCACAGAGTTGTGGGAGCTGTTCCGAAATGCAGCCGCCTGCGGGGATCCTGTGCTTTTCGAGGACTCGGGAACCGATCTCCGCCTTCACGCGGGTACCGACTTGTTCTTGATGACCTTCGCGGATGGAACTCTTTCGCGGGCGACTGGAAAGCGCGCCGCACGACGGGAACAACGCTCGGGACTGACTCTTGACCAATGGCTGACGGAGCGCGTCGATCCCGAGACGCCGCGAGGAGTCTTCAGCGGGTCAGTCCGACTCATTGAGGCGGTTGAACAGCAGGCGAAGCGTCCCCGGTAATCTCATCGGGGACCCAAACCAAGCTGGACGATCCTGTTAACCGCTGCCGCGGTCAACCCGAGACTCCGAGAGTTCGAGAGGATTTCGACGCGCCCATGGCGAGACACCCGGTGTCCTGACCGGTTGGCTCTGAATCGGTCTCGAACCGAGAGCGCGGCGGGCCAAGCCCCGCAATCGCCAAACCGCCCGGATTCTGCGGGCTTTCTGGCCAACCTGCCGCGAAGGACGAAACGGGCCGCCTGTAAACCAAACGACCCCGCCGTGAGGCGGGGTCGGAAGGAAGCTCCCCGATCGTAACGGGTTCAAACCATTCTCTCGGCTCCGAAGATGGCATTCTGGCTCGATTGATTTGGTTAACAGGTCCGGTGCCGCCAGAAACACGGCCGGATGACGGGTTACCGGCGTCCGTAGTTTAAGCTGGCATAAAACCCTTTTCGAGCGCCATTCGGATCACATGGTTGCCTTCAGTTCCGGTGCCTCCGCGAGCTTCTGGAACTCGCTCAAAATATCCGGATGACGCTGCGACAGGTACTTCACCACGGTCGCGTTGTCCAGAAGCCTGCGAAGGTACGCGACGGCGAGCACGAGGTGGAGCGTGTTCTCCCCGTGAGAATCCTTGATTGTCAGGAACTCTTTGCTCAACAGCTCCATCTCCCGCTCCATGCGGGTGATGTCCTCGGGGCGGACACCGGAGAGAACCTTCTCCTTGTCGGTGTCCACTAAGTCCTTCTCGGGGGTGGCGGCGATCAGGCACATCGCGTAATCGGTGGCGAAGTTGTTGGCGGCGACCATGAGCTCGGCCATCTCGATCTGGCGCATGGGCGCCGCCCGCTTGATCTCGCGCAGCGCTTTGGCAGTGACCGGTCGGTCCCGAAGCAGGACAACAGCCTCGGGGCAGATGCCGACGAGCAGGTCGCGTTTGAGCCTGATCGCGCGGGCGTCAACGCTGAGCGTGGCGGCGATGCGCTCCTCGGTCACTCCGTTCTCCAGCGCCCTCAGGATCATGTAATGCTCCTGGATCGGCGCCATCCGGTTCACCTTGTGGTTGTAGGTGAAGGCCTCGTCGTCGGTGGCGACCAGGCAGAAGACCTCCGTACGGCCGAGCTCCTTGAGCACGTCGAGCCGGTAATGCCCGTCCAGGAGCGTGTAGAGCCGCTGAGCCTTTCCGCTCTTCTCCTGCGGGTAGACGATGAGCGGTTCGATCGGGCCGATCTCGCGGATGGACGCGAACAGCCGCAGGTACTGCTGGCCCTTGCGCGTCTCCGGGCGCACGGTGCGGATCGGCAGGATCTGTCCGATGGGCACCATCATCCCCTTGGGGTCGAAGGCCATCTTCACGGGCTCGGGCACTTCAGTCCCCCTTCCTGCCGACGTGGTCGGCCAGGAACTGCGGCATCGTGGCGAGGTTCGTGCCTCGCAGGAGGGCGACAAAGCCCGGGTCGGCGATGAGCTGCTTGAGGGCGCTGGCGACGAAGAGCAGGCGTGTCTCGCAGACCTTGGCCTTGTGGACCAGCAGCCGTTGCTTGGCGCTCTCGCGCTTGTACGCCTGCATCAGCGTGTGGGTGGTCACCTCCTTCTTCGCATTCTTCGGGCCGGCGTGCCGCATCGACTTTCCGACGGCGCGGCGGACCTCGATCAGCCGGCGCGCCTTGAGGAGCTGCTTGCCCCGCAGGCTCTTGGACTCGTAGGCGTCCGCCAGCGCGCGCTGGACTTCCTGATCGTCAGAAGTCGCGATTGTGACCGCGATGCTGATGGGGATCTGCCCGGTTTCGACCGCGTCGAGGAGCCTGGTCTCCCCTTGCCTGAGCAGCCGCACGATCCCCTTGACATAGGAGACCTGGAGGTCGGTCTTCTGGGCTATATCCGTGTAGGAGTAGCCTCGTTCCTTGAGGTTGCCGATCTCGCGGAGCATCTCGACGCACGTCAGCCGCCGGCGGGCCAGGTTCTCGGCCAGGCTCATCAGGAGGAGTTCCTCGCGCGTGGCATCGATGATCAGCGCCGGCACCGTGGCGTCGCCCAGCTGCTTGCACGCCTCCAATCGGCCCTGCCCGCAGACCAGTTCGTAGAGCGGCTTGCCGTCGCGCGATCCCCGCTGGACCACGGTGACCGGCTTCTTCAGGCCGATGTGAGAGATGTTGGTCACAATCTGTTTGAACTTGATCTTGCCGCGCTCACGCGGGTTCATGATCGTGATCTGATCGATCGGGATGCGGACGACGTTGGTGTCGCGGTGGTCGATCATGCGGCCACCTCGATCTGGACGACCTTGGCCATCCCGAGAAAGAACTCCAGCGACTCGAACCGGAAGGTGTCGATCGACGCGCCGTTGAACTCCGATAGCCGGAACTCGGGCATCTCGATGTCGAGCGATGGCAGCAGGAAGTAGTCGGCGGGTTGCTCGTTGGCGGGGTCCATCCTCGCGACGATGTGGATGTCGGCGCTGCGCTCCACGGACACGCGGAAACGCCACCGGCATGAACCTGCCGGCGTGGATCGGCACCGGGCGAGGTAGAGCGAGGCGCTGTAGAGCCCGTTGATGACTAGCGCATCTGAAACCTCATTGCGCTCGACGGTGGCCCCCATCGTCTGAAGGTCCTGGATCATGTCGCCTAGCAGTTTGGGGTGGGCTTCCCGCAAATGCCGGTTGACCTCCAAGTACTCAAAGTTCCGTTCGGGTGTGTACCCCGCCAGCCGGTAGGCATTGATGAGGCTCCCGAACCGGGAGCGGTACGCCGAGCTTGACGGCATGCCGTCGGTTTCGTCGATGAGAGCGCCCGAGAGCCCCGGATGCACAGCCAGCAGGGTCTTAAGACGCTCGATCATCTCTGTGTCGGTGAAGTGGCGGTTGCGCTCCTGGATGATCCCCCGCGCCATGTAGAAGGATTCGGGATCGACGATGGCGTCGAAGACGCCGTCGGCCCGCACCCACATGTTCGGGGGGTTCACGACCCGCTTTTTCTTGAGCTTGAACGACACCCGGTTGTAGATGTTGTTCCCGATGTACTTCTCGTTGGAGAGGACCTGGTGGACCATGCTCCTCGTCCACGGCCGGTCGCAGCCGGAGACCACGCCCGCCGCGTTGAGATATTCGGCGATGATCCGCTCGCTCTTGCCGTGCTTGACAAACTGCTCGTAGATAGACTGGACCACCTGGACCTCGTCATCCGGCCCGGGCACCAGGATCACGCGGTCGGTCTGCAGGCTCTTCTGCTCTCCACGTCTGAGCACCCCCTTGGGCGTTCCGTTGACGTCCAGCAGCATGCGGCGCAGGCCGTAGCCCGCGGGGCCGCCTTGGCGGAACCCGAGCTGGATGAGGCGGCACTGGCCCTTGAAGACCTTGCTTGACAACTCGCGGCTGTACTCGCCGGCCATTGCCCGCTTGACGCTCTTGATGATAGTTGAGACGGGGCTGCCGTCATTGGCGAACTGCTCCATGCAGTACTCGACGTGGATGCCGGCCCGTTTGCAGGCGTACTCGTAGTAGGCACTCTCATCGGAATCCTGGAACCGTCCCCACCGGCTCACGTCGTACACCAGGATCGCCTTGAAGGGCGCGTTGCCGCTCTGGACGTCTTCGAGCATCTGTCGGAGCGATCCTCGTCCTTCGATTCTCAGGCCGCTCTTGCCGTCGTCGGCGTAGGTCTTCACGATCTCGTACCCGCGGGCCTTGGCGAACTCCGCGATCGCGTCTCGCTGATTCTCGGTGGAGTACTGCTGATGCTCCGTGGACATGCGAACGTACTGAGCCGCGGGAGTAGGAAACGCGGCACCAGTAATCGGGTTGGATGGGGTCATGGCAAGGCCCTTCGAGTAGGCAAGCACACGGTCGGCAACATCGCCGGCCAACGGTCAAGAAGACGGTACCGCGTCCGCCTTGCTGACCGGTTGAAAACCAGTTGAACGGTGGTTGAAAAGCTGTTGCACGCTCACGACGCGCGGAACAGCAGCGCGTAGTGGCCGTACATGTGTCCATCGATCCGTGCCGCAAGATCGCCCATGCCTTCCTCACGCAACCTGGCCTTCAACCGGCAGACGGTGCTACGCACGGTCGAGTAAGTCCGTGGGTTCGTCCAGAGATCGTCCAGTAAGCGATCAATGCTGATGTACTCGTTGGGACGCCGCGCGAGCTGCTCCAGGAGAGCGAAGCCCGTCGTGTTCCCCAAGACGCAGCGACGCTCACCCCAGAGCACGGCGTAGGTGGTGCGCTCGACACGCAGCGTCTGGCCATCGGATCCGGCCGCGACGATCGGAGAGGCGTGCGCTCGCGGGACGGCCTTCTCCACCAAGTGGCACAGATCATCCACTTGTGTGACCATCGAGACGAGACTGGCGCGGAGTGCTCGGGCTGCCTTAAGCAGACGATTGGCGTGGGCGGTATCCATGCCAACATTCAGCCGGTCGGTGTTTGCTGCGTTAGGCCTCGAGCGGGAGCATGTCGGGGCACGCGGGTCATCGTTCACTGTGGATAGCAGGCACGACCTAACGTTCGCACGATGTTTG
>CAYPEI010000022.1:0-71238 GCA_964409775.1 uncultured Phycisphaeraceae bacterium
GCCTGACGCGGCCGAGGCCGCGATGGCGAACGCGAGGGCATGCCGCCCGCGCTCGCCGCAACGCCTCAAGCCGGCGCCCATCCCGAAGGCGATACCGGCGTGCATGTCCCCGGATCAGCCGGCGAGGCGCCAACGCCGACAGAGGACGAGCCCGGCGGCAAGCGCCGGCGGCGGCGCCGGCGCGGCGGGCGGGGCCGTAATCGCGATGGCGCTCCGATCGACGGCGGAGGCGCCGTTCCGGGATCTGCCGCGGACGCACCCGGTAGCGAAACACACCACGCACCGCACGATGATCTCGATGCAGCGCCCGTCGAGAGTCAAGGCGAACCGCGGCCCGACGAAGGCGCGGAACTCGCCGGCGCAGGACAGCCGATCGCCGGTGAAGGCGAAGGCGGAAGGCGTCGCCGTCGCCGTCGCCGTCGTGGCGGTCGCGGCAGGGGCCGCGAGGGCATGCCGGGTCCCGGCGGACCCACGCCCGATAGCACCCCGCCTGCCGATCGAGGAATGGCAGATTCGCCGATGGAGTTCGCTGATGAGCCCGATCATGACCATGCCGGGCCGGATGCCGGAAGTTCACCGCAGTCACACCAGGATCATGGCGCACCGACAAGTGAAGGCGGCGGGAAGCGCCGCCGTCGCCGCCGCGGCGGTCGCGGCAGGGGCCACGCGGCCGAAGGCGGCCAGGCGGCCGATCAGCGTCCGCCGCAGCAGAACGGCCGTCCGCCCGCGCCGGCCCAGCAGCCGCGCCCGCCGATGCCTCCGCAAGGTCCGGCCCCCGCACCGCAACTGGCTGTGAACGTGCCACGGCCGCGTTCGCTGTACTCGAGCCGCCGGCGGCTCGCACCCAGCGAGCGCAAGGGCCTCGGGGGCGGCGACGAGTAAGCACCGCTCCTCGATGAGTCATTCATGTCCACCGACACGCGCCCCGTGCGCCTCATCATCCTGGGATCGACCGGCTCGATCGGCACGCAGACCGTCGAGGTCGTCGAGCATCTGAACGCGCTCCGCGGAAAGGTCGGGCGCCCGCCGGCCTTCGAGGTCGTGGGCATCGCCGCGGGCAGGAACAGCGATGCGCTGTTCGCGCAGGCGCAGCGGCTCGGCGTGCGCAATGTCGCGCTTGCATCGCCGGGCAATGGCAACGGCGACGGTTCGTTCGTCATGCCGAGTCTCGACACGCCCTCGGGTCGCATCAATCTGCACATCGGCGCGGATTCGCCCGAGGAACTCGTGCGCGAGGTCGAGTGCGACGTGGTGATGGCGGCGATGGTCGGTTCGGCCGGTCTTCCCGCCACGCTCGCCGCGGTCGAACTCGGCCGGCGCGTGGCCCTCGCGAACAAGGAAACGCTCGTTGCCGCAGGCGAACTGGTCGTTGCGGCGTGCCGCAGGAGCGGCGCGGCCCTGCTCCCTGTCGACAGCGAGCACTCGGCTCTCTGGCAGTGTCTCGCATCCGAGTGCGAGCGGGGACCGGGCCAACTTCCGCCGCTGGCGACACTGCCGGCCGGCGTCTCCCGCCTGATCCTCACCGCTTCGGGCGGACCGTTCCGCTCGCTCGACGCCCGGTCCACGTACAACGCAACTCCCGAGCAGGCGCTGAAGCACCCGACCTGGCAGATGGGGCCGAAGGTGACGATCGATTCGGCGTCGCTGACCAACAAGGCGCTGGAGGTGATCGAGGCCCGCTGGCTGTTCGGCGCGACGGAAAGCCAGATCGACGTGCTGATCCACCCGCAGTCCATCGTGCACTCGCTGGTTGAGTATGCCGACGGCTCGGTGATCGCGCAACTCGGCGCCAACGACATGCGCACGCCGATCCAGTACGCCCTCGCGCACCCCGATCGCCCGCCGGGGGTCAGCCGCAAACTCGATCTTGCCTCCATCGCCAGGCTCGAGTTCCTCGCGCCCGACCACGACCGTTTTCCGGCGCTGGGTCTGGCCTACGAGGTCATCCGGACCGGCGGAACCGCCGGCGCGGTCTTCAACGCCGCCAACGAGGGCGCGGTCGCGGCGTTCCTGGACCGTCGCATCCCCTTCGGCCGGATCGCGGAACTGGCCCGCGACGCCCTGCGCGAGGTAGGCTCTTCGCCGCTGCGCTCGCTCGGCGACGCGATGGCCGCGGACGAAGCGGCACGCCGCTACGTCGAGCGCATCCTGGTCCGATAAACCCCACACGCGGAGTCATCGCCCCGGAACGCCGACATACCGTGGGCATGAGCACCACGACCCCGCGGAACAGACTCGACTCGGTCATGGAACTCATCCGGGCCGGGCGCAATGCGGAGGCCAAGGCGTCGCTGTTGCGGCTGCTGAAGCAGTCGCCGCGAGACCGGAGCCTGCTGAGCGCCATGGTCGCCGCGCTCTCCGCGCTCGGTGAGTTCGACACTGCGCTCTACTACGCCAACCGCGCAGCCGAGGTCTCCCCAGGTGTGCCGGGCGTGCTGGCCAACCGGGCGAGGGTTCACATCCTGGCCCGCCGCTTCGAGGATGCCCTCACCGATCTGCGCGGCGAGTTGCAGATCGACCCGATCAACATCGACGTCCGGATCACCATGTCGCAGATTCTCTCCTCCGTCAACCGGCTGGATGAAGCCCTCGACGTGCTGGACGACCCACGAGTGAAGGACCTTCCCGGCAGCAGACTGTCCGAGGCCCGGGCGGCGGTCCTGCTCAACCTGGGCGAGGCGGATGAGGCCCTGCGGATCGAGAAAGAGATCATCCCGCGAGATCCGGGCAACCCCGCCGTGGCCGAACGCGCCGCCAACGCCGCGATCTATGCAACGGGCTCCAGCCCCGCCGAGATCAAGGAACTGGCCTCGCGGTACGGACGCCTCGTCAGCGTGCGCACGCCGGTCGCGCGAGCGCCCTTTGCCAACACCCCGGACCCGGACCGCCGAATCCGCATCGGGTTCATCGGCGGCGACTTCCGCGACCACGCGAGCATGCGGTTCTTCGAGCCCCTGGCCCGCGCCTATGACCGCTCGCGCCTGGACATCCGCTGCTACATGACCCTGCCCTCCGAGGACGCGGTCTCGTCGGTCATCCGCGGACTGGTCGATCACTTCGAGCCCGTGCACGCCCTCCGGACCATCGACCTGGCCGCTCGGCTCCGCGGCGACGGGCTCGATGTGCTCGTCGACCTTTCCGGTCGCACCATGGGGCATCGGCTCGAGTGCTTCCACCACCGGCCCGCGCCGGTCCAGATGACCTGGTACGGCCAGCCCAGCACCACGGGCCTGAGCGCGATCGACTATCGCATCGTCGATTCGTACACCGACCCCGCCGGAACCGAGAGCCACAACGTCGAGCGCCTCCTGCGCCTGGACCCGTGCGGCTTCGCCTACGGGCCGCCCGCGGGCGTGCCCGATGTGCAGCCGCCGCCCTCGCAGCATCCGGAATCGCCGACACGCGGCGTCATCACCTTCGGCTCCTACAACAACCTGACCAAACTGAACGAGGCCACGTTTTCACTCTGGGCGCGGGTGCTCGACGCCGTGCCGGCATCGCGCCTGATCATGCGACACACCGCTTTCGCCTCGCCGGGTGTGCGCGACCGAACGCTGGAACGAATGGTCCGCGCGGGATTCGGCAATGGCGCCGCATCGCGCGTGCAGATCGTCGGGCCGGTGAGCGGCCCGCTGGCGACGATGGCCGAGTACCACCACGTGGACATCGCGCTCGACTCGACGCCCTATGGCGGGATGACCACAACCTGTGAAGCGACCTACATGGGCGTGCCGGTGGTCAGCCTGGCGACCGACCGCTCGGTCTCCCGCCACACCGTTTCGATCCTGTCCAACTGCGGGCTCGCAGACCTCATCGCGCACACGCCCGAGGACTATGTCCGGATCGCGGTCGGCCTCGCCAACGATCCGGTGCGGCTGCGCCAGATCCGTGCGAGCGCCCGGAGCCGGATGGAGGCCGTTGTCTGCAACGGTGCGGACTTCGCCAGGAGGTTCGAATCGGGCATCCGCAGCGCGTGGCGGGAGTGGTGCGCAAACGGGCGATCGACCAACTGAGCGGACCAAAAACGAAACCGGGACGCCGCGTCGGCATCCCGGTTCGTTGTTGTGGGGCTGTAGACAGAAGGATCAGTTGCGACGGCGACGGGCCGCAGCCAGACCGCCCAGGCCCAAGAGGGCGAAGGCGCCCGGAGCCGGCACTTCGCTGACGCCGCGGAGCGTCACGGAACCCGTGAACGTGCCGCTGGTGCCCGATGCGCCGTAGCCGTTGCCGAGCCAGACGGCCGCGTTCGGGAGCGAACCCATGTTCAGCGGATTGGCGAGCGTCTGCGTGTCGATGACGGTCGTGCCTGGGACGTTGCTGCCGCCGTTGGCCCAGAAGAGGCGCTCGGCAGCGGACAGGTTGGAGAACCCGCCGACCTGCAGTTGCCCGCCGGTCGAGAGGGGCAGGTCGTCAATGTAGACGCAGAGGTCGTCGGCGTACGTGAAGTTCGTCGACGCGTTCAGCACCGCGTTCACCGACACCGCGGTGAGCGTGCCCGTCAGGGTGCCGGGAGCGAAGATCTGGGTGAAGTTGAACCCGGTCCACGTCTGGTTGGTGAAGTTCACCGTGACGTCCGCGTTCGCCGACCCCGCCATCGCCGCGACCGCGGCCACCGACAATGCTGCTGCCTTGAAGTTCATCTCTCGACTCTCCTCCCGAATCACTCGGGTATGAACACATCGGAGTGAACGTGGAGGACCGACTCCACAACGCTCAACTGCCGATCGGGTGCCTCACACTGAGGCGTTTCACAGGACCGATCGACGCTCCGACTTCACGCCAAACCATTCCGCCGCGCATTCGACGCGGAGTGCCTGCGCCCGTGGATCTCCCAATCCACTGACGGAGGCTGCGGACAACACACGCCACCGCCGCCGGTATTGAGCCAATACCGGAGGAGGCTCCAAGATGTGTGCAGGGGGTCTCTCTCCCGCACTTCTCGCGCACCCAAAGAACCGGGCGTGCGAGTCAACACAATACCACCTCTTCAGGTGCATGCAATCGACTTCGCTGAAAACTCGCAGAATCGCGACTTTTCTGGTGCTCGACGCGATGAAGTCATGGCTATCCCCGAGAAGATGGGCAATTCCCGGGTAGAACTATCCAGTCACCGATCCCGGGCAACTGACCGATCGAATGGGCAGTTCATGAGCACGCCGACCCGATCCTCCCACGCCGACCCCCAGGAGTTGCTCCGGCAGGCGGTCGCGGCGCACCGTTCGGGCAGGACGGACTGGGCCGTCGAACTCGCGGGCCGCGTCCGGAAACTGGGCGGAAAGGCGGGCGTGGAGGCGTCGGTCGTGATTGCCGAGGCGCTGTTCCGCGCCAAGCGTCTGGACGAACTGGGCGATCTGCTGGCGCAGCCCGGTGAGTTCCGGGAAGACCGGCGGTGGCAACTCATGTCGGCGCGGCACATCCGATCCAGCGGGGGCGATCTGGGGATGTGCGAACGGCTGCTGCGTGAGATCGTCGATGCCGATGCGGGGGATCCGGTGCATCGCATGGCGGCCTTCGAACTCGTTCGCCTGCTGGAAAAGCACGGCCGGTTTGACGAGGCGTGGGAGACCGCCGCGGCTGCACACCGGCGCACGACCCAGCCCTTCGAGACCCATCTGCTCGTCAAGGCCCTGGAAGTCACGGCCCATGCGGCGCAGGAGGGCCGGCTCGCGGCCCTGCCGCGTGCCTCAAGACCGATCGATCGCACCGCCCTCATCGTCGGCATGCCCCGCAGCGGCACCACGCTCGTCGAGCAGATGCTGGACTGCCACCCGAAGATCCGCGGCGTGGGAGAGTTGTCGATCCACGGGCGAATGGCCGACGACCTCGCCAGGCAGGGCGGAGGCTGGCCGGGCGGCGCATTCAACGCGACAGTCGCCACGCTCAACCGGTGGCAGCAGACCTATCGCGCCGAGGTCCGCACGCAGATGCAGATTCCCGGTGGGGTCTGGACGCTCGACAAGACGCTGTTCCCGATGTTCCAGCCGCTGGCCGCGGCGGCGGTCCTGCCGAGCGCTCGATCCATTTCGATCAACCGGGACGCTCGCGACAACGCGACCAGTCTGTTCCTCAGCAACTTCGACCCGAGTTGGGGCTGGACCGGCTCGCTGGACACGATCCGTCAAGTTCTCGCCGCACAGCGCAGATACCTGCCGGTAATCCTGGGCGCGCTGGCAATCCCCGATCTGCCTGTTCGCTTTGAGCAACTGGTAGAGACCCCCGAGCCGGTCGCCCGCGCGATGGTGTCGCACCTGGGACTGGAGTGGAACGAGGCCTGCTTGCACCCGGAAGAGAACCGGAGAATCGTGCACACGCTCAGCCACGAGCAGGTGCGCCGCCCGATCAACCGCGACGGGATCGGGCGATGGCGGAACTACGCGCAGCGGTTCGATCAGCGCTGGGAAGGTCTCGACTGATCCTGAACCCGGCGGCAATCGCGATCACGCGAGTTGATGCGCCGGCCTCGGCGTGTCGGCCTTGATCTTCTCTTTCTTCACCGTCTCGCCGGGCGGTGCATCTTCGCAACTCAGCAGCCAGTGGTCATCCTCGACGCGGATCTGCAGGTGCACCGGCCTGCCCCACAGCAGCCGCAGGTTCACCAGCACCTCCCGGGCCTTGGCCATGTCCACTTCAAGGCCGTTGAACTGGTGGGCGAGGTAGAGTTCGCCGCGGTTTCGGTAGTTGGCGTCCACGATGTAGATGAACGGCTGGCCCATATTGGTGAGGCGGTAGAGCAGCGTCTGCTTGATGCGCTCAAAGTCGCGGGAGACGATCTTGTTCTCGCCGGTCTGCGGGTCGCGCCGGTACTGGTACATCTTGTGCCGCTCGACGAACTCGGGGGTGAGGAACTCGTCGATGAACTGGACATCGTTGTAGATCCGCCGGACCTCGAAGATCTTCTCGCGCCCCTTCATGGACTTGTCGTCGTAGTCCTCTTTCGCGCCGATCCCTTCCATGCACTCCCACTGCGCGCCATGCTGCCCGGTGTTCCAGCGGCGCTCGATGTCGCGGAAGAGTTCGTAGCCGATCTTGTACGGATTGAAGCCGCCCGGGGCCATCGCCAGGACGCCCGAGTGCTGGTCGGCATACTGCACGATCTCGGACGCCTGCACGAAATGCTGCGTCATGAGTTTGGAGTGCCAGTACACCGCCCACCCTTCGTTCATCACCTTGGTCATGGCCTGCGGCGCGAAGTAGTACGCCTCGTCGCGGATGATCCCCAGCACATCCTGCTGCCAGTCCTCTAGCGGCGCATGCCGGAGCAGGAACAGCAGAACGTCGCGGGTCGGCTGGCGGGGGAATCGCCCGCGCTCGACTTTCGCCTGGTCCTCGCGCTCACGCCGCTGACGGTCGAGGACGGCCCGCGGGTTGATGAACGGGTCCATGTAGTCCTTCGCGGGCAGTTTGTCGTCGCTCTCGCCCGCGGCGTCACGCTGGTTGTCGCTGACGCGGTCCGGCCTCGCTCCAAGCCCGCCCACGCCCGCGTCCTCGCCGCCGGCACGCAGCATGAACATCGAGTGCGGATCGATCAGGTGCTCGAGCGACAGGCACGCGTCGATGAACCGCTCGACGCTCTCCTGGCCGTGCCGGTCGATGTGCCGCCGGATCCGCGTTGCGTGGTTGGCCATCTGGTCCATCATCTTGCGGTCGGTCCGCGAGAACCAGAAGTTGTTCCGGAAGAAGTCCGCGTGGCCGTAGACGTGCGCCATCACCAGTTTCTGATCGGTGACGGAGTTGGATTCCTGCAGGTACGCGTACACCGGGTCGTTGTTGATCACCATCTCGTAGATGCGGCCCATCCCGTACGCGTCCCGCTTCGAGAGCGACTCGTACTCCATCCCCCACCGCCAGTGCGGGTATCGCACCGGGAAGCCCTGGTACGCGGCGATCTGGTTCATCACGTCGAACGGCAGGACCTCGTACACCACCTCATAGAACGTCAGCCCGTACTCCAGCGCTTTGGCCTTGATCGCCTGCATGTGCTCGAGCAGTTCGGGCGACAGATCGGTGTGCGGCGTGCCGGGCATGGTTCTGCTGTTATCGGCCAAAGGAACGGGACCCATGACTGCTACGCGGCAGCGCCGGGGCTTGTGCGGCCCGGAAGGCCTTGGAGAGCCGCTCACGAGTGGGGGCCGCCAACCATCGTCTGCTCAGAAACAACCCAAACGGGGCGAGATTCACGTGCATCGCCGGACTCCCGCGCTTGGGCTGAAACCTGCGAGAGTCTTGCGGATGACTGTGCCTCGGCGGTACGCTGGCATCACGTGGAGGCCCCATCATGGGCGACGGACCGACGACTGGCGAGGGTGCCGAGCGGGTCCACTCCGAGGCGGTGACGTCGGATGTCACCCGCCGCGGCGGCGGCGTTCAATACGGCGGGCAGCCCGGTGACTGGATCGGGCCGTACAAGTTGCTCGAACTGCTCGGCGAGGGCGGCTTCGGCGCAGTATGGCTGGCGGAGCAGACCCACCCTGTCCGAAGACGCATCGCGCTGAAAGTCATCAAGCCCGGGATGGATTCGAAGGCGGTGATCGCGCGGTTCGAGGCGGAGCGTCAGGCCCTGGCGATGATGAGCCACCCATGCGTGGCGAAGGTGCTGGATGCGGGGACAACCGACCACGGTCTTCCGTTCTTCGTGATGGAGCACGTCAAGGGCCCGCCGATCACGGCGTATTGCGACCAGCACCGGTTGACAATCGAGCGGCGACTGGCGCTGTTCATCCAGGTGTGTGATGCGGTGCAGCACGCGCACATGAAGGGGATCATCCACCGGGACCTGAAGCCCAGCAACATCCTGGTGACGGTCGCGGAGTCGGGCGAAGCGCGGCCGGTGGTGATCGATTTCGGCGTGGCCAAGGCGCTGGCAGGGCGGCTCTCCGAGCAGACCATCTACACCGAGCGCGGCCAGTTGATCGGCACGCCCGAGTACATGAGTCCCGAGCAGGCGGAGATGGCCGAAACCGACATCGACACGCGCTCGGATGTCTACTCGCTCGGAGCGATCCTGTACGAGTTGCTGACGGGCGCGGTGCCCTTCGATTCAAGGTCGCTGCGGTCAGCGGGGGTGTCGGCGATCCAGAAGATGATCCGCGAGCAGGACCCGCCGCGGCCGAGCACGCGCCTCTCGACTCTGGGAAAGGAGAATGTCGCGGCCGCGGAGGCCCGGCAAACACAGATCGAATCACTGGCGAGCACGCTGAAGCGTGAACTCGAGTGGATCCCGCTCAAGGCGCTGCGGAAGGACCGGACGGAGCGGTACCGTTCGGCCTCGCAACTGGCGGACGATGTGCGGAACTACCTGGCGCACCGGCCGCTGATCGCCGGACCGGAGAGCGCGGCGTACAAGACTCGCAAGTTCGTGCGTCGGAACAAGGCGCTGGTGGTGGCGGCGGGGGTGATCGCGGCGAGTCTTGTTGTGGCCACGGGCGTGTCGGTGTGGTTCGGCGTGAGCGAGTCCAGACAACGAGGCATCGCCGAGGCCAACGCAGCCGCCGAGACCAAGGCCCGCAAGCGCGCCGAGGCGATCAACGCATTCTTGACCAGGTTTCTCCAGTCCAGCGACCCCATCACAGGCGGGAAACGAGACACCACGGTCGCCGAGGCGCTGGGCCAACTGGTGAACGAAATCGAGTCGGGCGCGTTGAAGGACGACCCTGAGACGGAGGCAGGTCTGAAGGAAACCGTCGGCATCATTCTGCAGAACAACGGGCGCTACGCGGAGGCCCAGCCGCTGCTGGAGCAGGCGCTGGCGATCCGCGAGCGTCTGTATACGGACGGCGACGAGCGCGTGGCCGCGACCCTGAACAGCCTGGCCGGGCTCTATAGCGCTCAAGGGCGCTACGCCCAGGCCGAGCCCCTTTTCCGTCGGTCCTTGTCAATGAATGAGAAACTCGTCGGCCCGGACCACCCTCTCGTGGCGACCGGCCTGAACAACCTGGCCGAACTCTTTCGCCTCCAGGGCCAGTTCACGCAGGCGGAGCCGCTCTACACGCGGTCGCTGAAGATCCGTGAGAAGGCTCTCGGCGCGGATCACTCGGATGTGGCCGAGAGCCTCCACAACCTCGCCCACCTGTATTCCATGCAGGGCCAACTCGCCAAGGCGGAGCCATTGCTGATCCGGTCGGTGGCGATCAAGGAGAAAATCCTCGGGCCGGACCATCCGCACCTGGCCGCCAGCCTGAACAACCTCGGGTTTCTCTACGCCAGCCTGGGCGACAGTGCCCGGGCGGAGGCGATCTGGACGCGTTCGCTGGCGATCATTGAGAAGGCCCTTGGCCCGGATCATTCCGATGTGGCGTTCGGGCTGAACAACCTGGCCCTTCTGTATGCCGGGCGGGGCGACTATGCCCGGGCCGAGCCGCTCAACAAACGGGCGCTGGCGATCTGGGAGAAAGCCTTGGGCGCCGATCACCCCAACGTGGCCCTCGGCCTGAACAACCTCGCGTTCCTGTACGACGCGCAGGGCCGGTACGCCGAGGCGGAGCCGCTGTACAGGCGAGCGCTCGCGATCCGCGAGAAGTCCCTTGGCCCGGACCACCCCGACGTGGCCGTGTGCCTGACCAACCTGGCCCGGACGCACCAGGCATTGGGCAGAACGGCCGAAGCGCGACAGGGTTTCGATCAGGCCGTGGCGTTGCTCCGCCGTCTCTCGCCGGACGGGTCATCCACCCTTGCCCGCGTGCTGTGGCGATCCGGCTGCGCGCGTCTTGAGAGCGATGGCCCCGGGCCGGCGCTCCCCGAACTCGAAGCGGCCGCGGCCATGGCCGAGAAGGTCCTGCCCTCCGAGCACCCGCAACTCAAGGAGTATCGGGAAACGCTGACCAAGTGCCGTCAGGCGCAGAGTGCGAGCGAACAACCACGATGATGCGATGACCAAGAGCACCGGCCGCACGCTTGTGCCACCGGAACCACAGATCCTCACGTATCGCTGAGCAACACTCTCTCGCCAGACAGGCCACGGAATCAGGCCGCAGAGACGGCGGCTAAGCGACCGTCACGCTCTTATCGAGGTAGACATCCTGGATGGCATGGAGCAACGCCGCGCCGTCCTTCATGGGCCGCTGGAAGGCCTTGCGACCGGAGATCAGGCCCATGCCGCCGGCGCGCTTGTTGATCACCGCGGTGGTGATGGCCTCGGCGAGATCGCCCGCGCCCTTGGATTCGCCGCCGGAGTTGATCAGCGGGATCCGGCCCATGTAGTTGTTGAGGATCTGGTAGCGGCAGAGGTCGATGGGGTGGCCCCCGTGGCCCTGCTCATCGCTCCCGGCCAGTTGCGTGTACACGCGCTTGTCCCACTTGCCGTACGACGAACCGCCGGAGTTCAATGCGGCGTACCCGCCGTTGTTGGTCGGCAGTTTCTGTTTGATGATGTCGGCCTTGATGGTGACACCAAGGTGATTCGCCTGGCCGGTGAGGTCCGCGCTGGCGTGGTAGTCGGTGCTCTTGCCGTCCGCCCCCTTGACCTTGAAGGCGTTGTTGCGGGTGTAGCACCACAGAACGGTGACCATGCCGTAGGAATGGGCTTCCTCGAACATGTCGGAGACATACGCGATCTCTTCACGCGAGGTGTCGCTGCCGAAGTAGATGGTTGCGCCGACGGCCACCGCGCCCATCTCGTAGCACTGGCGCACGCTCCCGAAATACGACTGCTTGAACGCGTTGGGGAAGGTCAGCATCTCGTTGTGGTTGAACTTCACCAGGAACGGGATCTTGTGGGCATACCTGCGGCTCACCGCGCCCAGGACGCCGATCGTGCTGGCGACCGCGTTGCACCCGCCCTCGATCGCGAGGCGGACGATGTTCTCGGGGTCGAAGTACTCGGGGTTGGGAGCGAAACTCGCGCCGGCGGAGTGCTCGATGCCCTGATCGACGGGGAGGATCGACACATACCCCGTTCCGGCGAGGCGGCCGGTGTTGAGCATGGTCTGGAAGTTCCGCAGCACGACCGGCGAACGGTCGGTCTGGCTGAAGACGCGATCGATGAAGTCGGGCCCGGGAAGATGCAACTTGCCCTTGGCGACGGTCTTGGACTCGTAGCCGAGGAGGCTCTTGGCATCGGGACCGAGGATCGAAGCGATGTCTGTGGCGGGCATGGGGAGGATTCCGTGATGGGCCGATCGCGTCGCCGCGGCCGGTGTGAGTTGGGGAAAACATAGTACGCTGCAGAGCAACAGGCTCGCATGGCGGGACCGCCGCGGCACCAGGCCGGAGGAGTTGGCAATGGCTGGCAGAGAGCAGCGCGAAAACGGACCACTTGCGTACACCGCGCCGACTGGTGCCACACCCGTCGATCGGCCGCGTCGAACGGCCTTTTTGATCGCCGGGGCATACGGCCTGGTCGCGGTCGCGTGGATCTGGGGATCCGATGAGTTTGTGATGATGCTGCCCCTGTCGCGGGAACTGGAGCATCAGATCGAAGTGTGGAAGGGAACAGCATGGGTGCTGCTGACGGCGGTCATGCTGTACATGCTCATCGCGCGGCCGCTGGTCCGCCTGAGCACCGCCCGCGCGGAGGCGCAGGCGCGGGCCAACGAACTGGCGACGGTTCTCGATGCCGTACCTGTGGCGGTGTGGATCGCCCGCGACCCGGAATGCCGCGTCATCGACGGGAATCGGATCGGACGCGAGTTGCTGGGCCAGTCGGAGCCGGTGAACCTGTCGCTCACCGCGCCATCGGGGGAGCGTCCTTCGGGTTTCAAGGTGCTCCGGGAAGGGAAGCCCGTCGCGCCCGAAGAACTGCCGGTGCAGCGCGCAGCGCGTCTGGGGCAGGAGATCCGCGATGTCGACGAAGAGATCGTCTTCGAGGACGGACGTCGCGTCCGCATGCTGGGCAACGTGGTGCCGCTCCGGGATTCCGAGGGCCGGGTGTCCGGCGCGGTCGGCGCGTTCATGGATGTGACCCAGCGCGAAGAAGCCCTGCAGGAACTGAACCACAACAGGGTGATCCTCGAGCAGGCGCAGGAACTGGGACAGATCGGAAGTTGGGTGACGGGCAACGATCTCCGGGGCGGGGCCTTGCAATGGTCGCGCCAGACGTGCCGGATCTTCGGCCTGAAGGAGAGCGAGTTCGACGGACACATCGAGACCTTCTTCTCCATGGTGCACCCCGAGGACCGCGAAGCGGTCCGTCAGGCAAGCCAGCAGGCCATCGAGGGACGAGGCGAGTACGCCATCGACCATCGGATCATCCGGCGCGACGGCACCATGCGCTGGGTGCATGAACGGGCGCGCATCGAGCGCGACGCCGCCGGCAAGCCCATGAGGATGATCGGGGTGTGCCAGGACATCACGGATCGCATCGCGGCCGAGGAAGCGCGCCGCGCGACCGAGGCACGCTACCGGATGATCGTCGAGACCTGCCAGGAGGGCGTCTGGCTGGTCGATCGGACGTGGCGCACGATCTTCGTGAACCAGCGCATGGCCGAGATGCTGGGCTATTCGCCCGAGCAGATGATCGGGCGGACCGTGCTCGACATGATGCCCGAAGACGAGCGCAAGGCCACGATGCTCCGCATGTCGGCCAGGGAACGCGGGATCGCCGAGCAGCACGAGTGCCGCCTCCAGCACGCCGACGGTCACGAGATCTGGGTCCTCATGTCGACGAACCCGGTTGCCGACGTGCAGAGCCGTTTCGACGGCGCACTGGCGATGGTCACCGACATCAGCGAGCGCCGCAAGATGGAGGAGTCGCTCCGCAAGAGCGAGGCACAACTGAGGCTGCTCTTTAAGAGTCTGCCGGTGCCGGCATGGGTGTTCGACTCGAAGTCGCTCCGCTTCCTGGCCGTCAACGAGGCGGCGATCGCAAAGTACGGGTACACGGAGCAGGAGTTCCTCTCCAGGACGATCCTCGACATTCGGCCAGGGGCCGAGCGGGAGCGAACGCTGGACGTGATCGCCAACGCACGACGCGGCTTCCAGGAATCCGGCGGATGGAAGCACGTCCTTGCCGACGGACGCACGATCGACGTCGAAGTGGCGTCACACGATCTCGACTTTGGGGGGATGTCCGGGAGAGTGGTGCTGGCCCGAGACGTGACCGAGTCGCTGCGCACGGCCGCGGAACTGGCGCAGAGCGAGGAACGCTACCGCCACCTGTTCAACGCGCTGCCGGACCCGGCGTGGGACTGGGACATCGTGCAAGACCGGTCGACATTCAGCGCAACGTGGTCCCGGCTCCTCGGCCACGCGCCCGGTTCAAAGGAGGCGGAGGGCGCTACGTGGGAGAGCCTGCTGCACCCCGAGGACCGCGAGCGCGTGCTGGCTTCGCTCCGCCGGTGCACGGACGGGAGCGAGAACGGGTATGAAGCGGAGTACCGCCTCCGGTGCCAGGACGGGAGTTACAAGTGGGTGTTGTCGCGCGGGAGCGTGGTTGAGCGGGACGATCGCGGCCGCGCAAAGCGCATGATCGGCGCAATCACGGATCTGACTTCCCGACGTCAGGCCGAAGAGGCTCTGCGGTTGAGCGAGGCACGATTCCGCGCGCTCATCGAGGCCGCGCCCGATGCGATCGTGGTGTTCGATCTCGAAGCCCGGAAGTTCGTGGACTTCAACCGCCAGGCGACACGCCTGTTCGGCCTTTCCGCCGAGGTCCTGGGCAAACAGGGCCCGGTCGAGTTGAGCCCCGAGCGGCAACCCGACGGCCGCCCCTCTTCCGAGGCCGCGGCGGACTACCTGCGGCAGGCGATCGAGGGCGGAACACCCGGCTTCGAGTGGACGCACCTGGCGTCCGACGGCCGCGAGATCCCGTGCGAGATCCACCTCGTTCGGTTGCCGGACCCGACGCGGATCCTGATCCGCGGCAACATCACGGACATCACCGAACGGAAGAAGGCGCAGAAGGCCCTGCGGGAGAACGAGGAACGCCTGCGGATCTTCATCCAATCCGCGCCGGCCGGCGTGGCCATGCTGGACCGCGACCTGCGGTACATCGCGTACAGCCGCCGCTGGCTCTCGGACTACGGGCTGGGCGATCAGGATCTGACCGGTCGCCGCCACTACGACGTGTTCCCGGAGATCGGCGAGCGCTGGAAGGCCATCCACCGCCGGTGCCTCACGGGCGTCTCCGAGCGCTGCGAGGAGGACCGCTTCGAGCGCGCCGACGGTGGGGTGGACTACCTGCGCTGGGAAATCCAGCCCTGGCACGATGCCAACGGCGAGGTCGGCGGCCTGGTCTTCCTGACGGAGATGATCACCGAGCGCAAACTCGCGGAGGACGCCCTGCGGGCAAGCGAAGAGAAGTACCGCCTTGTGCTCCGCGCCACCTCCGACGCGATGTGGGACTACGAACCCGCGACCGGTCTGCTCCGCTGGGGCGACAACGTCGAATCGATGTTCGCCTTGTCCCTGGCGGACATGGGCGACAGCCTCGATGGGTGGACCTCAAGGCTGCACCCCGAGGATCATGATCGAGCCGCCAAGAGTTTCAGCGAGGCCATCGAGCGGAAGGACGAGCGGTGGTCGGCCGAATACCGCTTCCGCAAGGGAGACGGCACCTACGCCGTGGTGCTCGATCGGGCATACATGCTCCGCGGGGCCGACGGCTCGGTCGTCCGGATCATCGGCGCGATGACCGATGTCACCGATCGCCGCCACAGCGAGGAACTCCTTGCCGGTCAGGCTCGAACGCTCGAAATGCTCGTCGGCGGACAGCCTTTGGAACGCGTGCTCGACGAGATCGTGCTCATCCTCGAGCGTCTCGAGCCCGGATGCATCGGCTCGGTCATGCTCCTGAACGAGGACGGCCGGACGATCCGCACCGCCGCCGCGCCGAACCTGCCGCGGGAGTACAACGAGGCGCTGAACGGCCTCGCCATCGGCCCGCGCGTCGGCTCCTGCGGAACCGCCATCCACGAGCGCCGACGGGTCATCGTGTCCGACATCGCGACCGACCCGCTATGGGCGGGGTACAGCGACCTCGCCCATCAGCACGGGTTGCGCGCGTGCTGGTCCGAACCGGTCGTCGGCGCGGGCGGACGAGTGCTCGGGTCGCTCGCGATGTACTACCGTCAAAGCCGCGGCCCGTCGGACCGCGAACTCCGATCGATCGCCTGGGCCAGCCGCCTGGCCGGCCTGGCGATTGAGCGTCGTTCCGCCGAAGACTCGCTCCGCAAGCGGGAGGCGGACCTTCGCGACGTCCTGAACGCCGTGCCGGACCTGATGTTCCGCGTCGATCGGGACGGACGCTACCTCGACTACCACGCGCCGAACCTGTCGGATCTGTACGCGCCCCCGGACAAGTTTCTCGGTCACACCATGGAGGAAGTGCTGCCCCGCGATCTGTCCCAACTGGGCATGCGGCACCTCGCCCGCGCCATCGAGAGCGGTGTTGCGCAGACGTACGAATACCAGATCGCCAAGAAGGGCACGCCGCGGTACTGGGAAGTCCGCGTCACCCGTTGCGCGCAGGAGCAGGCGCTCATGCTCGTCCGGGACATCACCGTCCGCCGATCCGCGGAGCGGAAACTCAAGGAGAACGAGCAGCGCCTGAGCCTCCTGGTGCGGCAGAGCCCGCTGGGCGTCATCGTGTGGGACCTGAACTTCTGCGTGGCGGAATGGAACGCCGCGGCGGAACAGATCTTCCAGTGGACGGCGCCCGAAGCGCTCGGCCGGCACGCCAACTTCATCCTGCCCGATCACGTCAAGCCGCACGTCAACGCGGTCTGGCAGGCGCTGCGCGCAAACCGCGGCGGCACGCGCAGCACCAACGAGAACGTGACCCGCGACGGCCGAACGATCTACTGCGAGTGGTACAACGCGCCCCTCATCAACGCCGACGGCCAGGTGTTCGCCGTCGCGTCCATCGTCGACGATGTGACCGAGCAGCGACAGGCCCAGCAGCGGCAGCAGTTGATGATGGCCGAACTCGATCACCGCGTGAAGAACAACCTCGCCGCCGTCATCTCGCTTGCCGAACAGTCCGGCAGATCGACCAGCACGTTCGCGGCGTTCCGCGAGACGTTCCTGGGCCGGGTCCGCGCGCTCTCGCGGCTGCACAACGCCCTCGCCGCGACAAGTTGGCATGGTGCCAGCCTCGGCACCATGGTGCGCCAGACGCTCGAAGCCTTCGGGCAGGACGCCACCTCGCAGGCGACCGTCTCCGGACCGGCGGTGGTGCTGCCGGCCCGCGCCGCCCAGGCGATGGGCATGGCCCTGAACGAACTGTGCACAAACGCCATCAAGTATGGCGCGCTCTCGGTCCCCGGCGGCATGATCAATGCCCGATGGTCCATCCTCCCACCCGAACCGGCGTCCCCGGACAGGCGGGCCGATGAGGGACCCCCGCGCCCGATCCTGGAACTCCTGTGGAAGGAACGCGGCGGCCCCCGCGTTGAGCCACCGAAGCGACGCGGCTTCGGAACCGAACTCATCGAGGGCTCGATCAGTTACGAACTGGGAGGCACCGCAACCACTCGCTTCGAGCCCGAAGGCTTGTGCTGCGAGATCCGGTTCGAGTTGCCCAAGGATGCCGAGTTTGAACGCCGCGATGGGCACATGAGCACTTTGGACGATCAAACGAGTTGACACGAGCGTAGAAAACAGGGAAACTGCAAGGAATAGCACGGGGTCCATTCCGGACCCTCCTTACCGACTCCCCACGATCGCGGGTCAGAGTTGGAGAATACGAATGGCCGCTGCCGCGTCCGATCAGCGCACGTCCAGTACGACCCAGCCCGGTCAGGAGCATCGCCTGGCGGGTCTCCGCGTCCTGGTGGTGGAGGACTCGTTCCTTGCCGCGGCGTCCATCTCGCGCATGCTGATCGACATGAACTGTCGCGTCGTCGGCCCGGTGGCGACCGTGGAAAAGGCCATGTCCGAACTGGCCGCGGGCACGTGCGACGCGGCCGTGCTCGACATCAATCTCTCCGGCCAGACGAGCGAGCCCATCGCCGATGCGTTGGTTGAGCGCGGCATTCCATACTTCTTCGTGACCGGCTACGCGAGCCCGATGCTGCTCAGCGTGCGGCAGCGCTCCCACCCCCGCATCCACAAGCCCATCGCCGAGCCCGAACTCCGGGATGCACTGCTCCGCTCGCTCAAGCAAGACCGATAACCTGACGGATTTCACCCCGCATTCAGGGTAACGTCCTGAAAAATCAAGGACTTGCGAATCGGCGGGATGATCGGCACTTTTCGCTTGCTTTCGTCAGGTTCCGTGATCTAATACCACGGTCATTTGCCCGGTTCGAGCGGCCCAGCGTGCCGCGACGGATCGAGCGTCCACGGGCGCGCCTGGGAGGGCCGACGCCTGTGCGGGGGAGAGAGTAGAGACAGGTTGTCGCGCTGGCACGCAAGTGCCTGATGCGGCGTTGTTTCTGCTCGCGGCTTTCCCCACCAGGACACCGCGAAGATCAGAAGGACCTCGGGGCCTGCCAGCAACGGCCGGGCCGCCCGTAGGTCGCCGCGCGAGTGCCGAAGGGCATTCGTCGAACGGGTTCTCTCTCTCGCGGCTGTCGTTCAGCCGCAACATCCGGGGCTCGGCGTTTCCCGCGAGGACGCGCCGGGCAGACGCACACCACGACGTGTGTGCGTTGATGTGGCTCGTCCCTCCCAAGGGCGTGCCGGGCGGAAAGAGCCGGGAACGGCTCCGGGCGCGGTAGGTGCGCTGCGAACAGGTTGTTTCGGCCCTCAGCGGGGCACATCAGTTGGAGATCGGTCCATGAGCAAGGTCTTTGTGAGCAGCTCCTGCGTTGGTTTCGTGCTGCTGGCCGCCGGGCTCGCTTCGCCTGCATCGGCGCAGTTCAACTATGCCAACTTCTCGTCGGTCGCGAACCTGACGTTCAACGGCGTCGCGACGCAGACGGGGAACACCATCTCGGTCACTCCCCCCGTCGGCTCCTCGGCCGGATCGGTGTGGCGGACCAACAACCAGAGCGTGGGCCTGGGCTTCGTCACCAACTTCACCTTCCGGATCCGCGACATCGCCGGCGTCGGCTCGGACGGATTCGCGTTCGTGATCCAGAACGAAGGCACGAACGCCCTGGGCGGCACGGGCGGCGCGCTCGGCTACGCCACCAACCTGCAGTTCCCTTCGCAGATCGGCATCGGCAACAGCGTCGCGGTCGAGTTTGACCTGTGGAACAACGCCAACAACTGGCCCGACTTCGGCAGTTCGAACCACATCTCGATCCAGACCAACGGCCTCTCGGCGAACCTGCCCGACCAGGCGCACTCGCTGGGCCATGTGATCCCGTCGACGGACATGTCCGACGGCGCGATCCACGCGGTGCGGATCATCTACACGCCGGGCGTGATGCAGATCTTCATGGACAACATGTCCACCCCGCTGCTCTCCGCCCCGGTCACTCTCACGAATCACATGCTGCTCTCGAGCGGACGCGCGTTTGTCGGCTTCACGGCCGGCACCGGCGGCGTCGCGAACGCACAGCGGCACGAGATCCTCTCCTGGGACTTCTCGGATGTTGTGCCGGCGCCGGGCGCCGTGTCCCTGCTGGCCCTGGGCGGCCTCATGGCGGCACGTCGTCGCCGCGCCTGAGCACCCTCGATCGCCCCGCTGGTGGATTCGTGGCCAGGGTGAGTCCGCCCCACGGCTGCGATCCCGATGCACCCGACGGCCGGTCTGCCATGCGCAGGCCGGCCGCCAGTGCTTTTGGACCCTGCCGCGTATTCCGCGTGCATCCGACTCTGCCGATCGCGACGCGCACCGCCACGCACCGGGTGGTCGGATAACCGCGTGGGCCGTGGCTCATGACGCCTGCATATCCGATCGTCAGGGTGCGGCGTGCAGCCGCGGAGGGTGCACGTCCATGTCGTCGATTCGGATGGTCAGTCTCGGCTTTCTGCTCTGCATGGCGTTGATGCCGGCATTGCTGCTGAGCATCGCCCGAGGCCACCCCGACGCGGCAACGCTGGCGGTCACGACCATCGGCCTGCCGGGCGAAGACGGCAAGCCTGCCCGGGCCTGGAGCGGCGCTCCCAAGGCAACCACGTCCGCGGCGAGCACCAACGCACGCCCGTCGGCGCCGCCGAACGCAACCGCCGTCGCGGTGGTCGAGTTGTACGTTGTCGACTCCGAGGCCGCGGCGATCTCCCGCGAGGTGAGCGCAGCGCATCCGGGCACGCTCGTGCTGACCTTCGGGGCATCGCAGACCAAGTCCGAACCGGGAACGGGCATCGATCCATACGTCGGTGTTGAAGCGGCGAAGCGTCGCCGCGCGTACGCACGAGCCCTGAACGACGGCCGCGAGAGCATCGGACCGGCTGTGGTCGCCTCGCCGGGACGTGTCGCCGGACCCGAAAAGCCCACTGCGGCGTGGGTGAAGGAGCAGGTGGCCGCCGCCGGTTCCACCGCCGGACCTGCCGAACTGACGGTGAAGGCTTCGCGCCCCTCCGGCAAGGGCGCGGGCACGGCGTGGCAGGTGGAGTTCGCCGCCAAGGTCGATCAGAAGCACCCGGCGTTCTCGGAGGACGCCATGATCAACCTTGTGCTCGCCGAGCCCATGGGAGCAGAGACGGGTGCGCCGCTCCGCGTCGTCTCGTTCAAGCCGTTCAAGTTGCCCAAGGGCGGAAACGGAACCGTCGAGATCGCCCCGCCGACGGGCGGCAGCCCGACGCGGCTGGTGGCGATTCTTCAGCACGCCAAGACGATGCGCGTGATGGCCATCGCGGGCGCCGACCTGAAGTGAACTCGCCGCGCCGCGAAAAGCCCGGCTCAGCAGCGCCCGATCCCATGCCCGAACCACGCGCTCAGGAACGCGAAGATCGCCGGCACGCCCCCCTCCGATCCGCCGAAGTACCACGCCCGGGGATCCTGAACAAACCAGAGCGACAAGAACCGCATGATGTCGACGACGTCGACCTCGCCGTTGCCGTCGAAGTCGGCCACGCACTCCGGGATGCAGTTGCCGTCAAGCCGCGCGATCCCGAGTGCTCCCTGCCCGCCCGGCGTGTTCGGATACGCGCCGACGCGGAGGAAATAGGTCCGCCCCGCGGTCGCGCCGAACGCGAGCCAACTCTGAAACCCCACGGGGCAACTGTCGTCATCGCATCCGAGAATGGCAAGCGAGCCGCAGTTGCCGGAGTAGACGGCAAGTCGATCGTCGGTCACGCTGTTCCCACAGGTCGCCATCTGAAACATCCCCGTGCACGGGGCGATCCATCGGAACCACACGTCGCTGCTGATGCCAAAGGGCGGCGACGGGACATTGCAGTCGTCCGGCCCGACGCTCGACGCTCCCCGCGTATCGAATGCGAACTGCCCTTCGCCGGCGATGGCGGTGGCCTGTTCGCACAGATCGTTCGCGGGCGGAGGAACACAAAGGAACACCGGGGTGCACGGCTCGCCAAGCCCGATGAACCGGCCGCTCAATGCCGCGCAGGCGGTGCCGGTCTGCAGCGTGCAGCCAAACGGCTCGGCCATCATGCAGCACGCGCCCAGTGTGGGCTCGATCGGCCAGCCGCGGATGCGAACCGAGAGGACGTTGTCCGCCGGCGATGCACCGCCCCACGCCAGCGCATCTCCCTGGTCGCCGGGCATGGACGGGTCGGCCGGTTCGTAGCGCACGCCGTCGCCCGTCAGGTTGCCGTAGTCGTTGTCGATCCAGAACACATCGCGGCTGGAGCCGATGACGGGCTGCGTCGCGACGCACGCGTTCCCCGGAAACACCGTGCTCAGCCCGCCATTGGGCAGGATCTCGCCGCGATCGTCGACGTAGGCGATCTCCAGCCCGAACTCCGGGCCGTGCAGGACAAACGGCGAGAGCGTCGCGACGATGAGATAGGAGCCTGAGGGCTGAGCAAGGTTGGCCGCCGAGTTCTCGATCAACAGGAACTGCTGCGAAACCAACTCGTGCTGCACGATCCGCGGCACGCCTTCGCCCGCGAGGTTGATGCGGTCGTAGAAGGAGAGACGAACGTAGATCCGTTCGCGCGGACCCCACGTTCGCACGTAGAAGTCGACGCCCGAGATGACCGCCCCGGCGTTCGCGGCCGGACCCGGGACCAGTGACATGTCGTCGAGAATGGCCGTGGGAGCCGCGGCGAAACTCCTCAGGGTGCTGCACCCGGAAACAGCATCGAAGAGGATCTGACCGGCCGGACCGCGCTCGGCGGTGTCGGCGGCTGACCCTCGAGCGTTGACAAGGATGGGAGCGGAGGCGGCCGGGGAATCAAGGATCTCGTCCCGCATCGCCGGCGCAGCACGATCCGCCGCGCCGGCATGCGCGCAACACCACAAGGCAGCCACAGCGGCCATCAACGGACGAACCAATTCCTTGGGTTCTCTCATGCCTCAGGCGCGTCTCGGGGGATTCGGATGAAAGCCCGTGGCGGGCGCTAGCCCGCCGCGGGTTGAAAGGTGAAGTCAGTCTACTTACGGAGTGCAGGGGCCCTGGCCAGTGGCGAACCAGATAGACAGGAAGGCGAAGATCGCCGGGACGCCCGGGCTGCCGCCGTAGTTGCGGGCCGCCGGGACGAAGGCGAACCAGTCGGACAGGAAGCAGAAGATGTCCGGCACGCCGACGCTGCCGTCGTGGCACCAATCAGCATCGCAGAACTGCGGGCCGCCGGTGCAGGAGTTGTTCAGCAACTCGAAGAAGTTGTTGCCGCCGGCCGTGGAGTTCCACGTGCCGATGCGGAAGAGGTAACTGGTGCCCTGCGTGACGTTGAACGTCGCGGTGGCCTGGCCGCCGACCTGGCCGCAGCCGTCATCGTCGCACGCGACGATGGTGTTCAGGTCGCCGCAGTTGCTGCCCTGGTAGACCGCGAAGGCGTCGTCGGTCGTGTTGAGCAGGCAGGTGCGGAGAGTGACGCTGCCGGTGCACGGAGCGTTCCAGCGGAACCACACGTCCTCGCCGACGTTCTGCGGCGCGGTGCACGGCGGGGCCGCATCGGTGACGGTTGCGCCGCGGTTGTCATAGGGGAACGTGCCGAAGCCGGTGACGACCTGGGCATTGAGGCAGTCATCGTTGGCCGGCGGGGGGACGCAGAAGAACTGCGTGCAGGCCTGGCCGAGGGTGAGCGTGCCGCTCTGGGCGGTGCAGTCCGCTTCGTTCGCCAGAATGCAGGACTGGTTGGGGAGGCAGCAGGCGCCGCTGTTCGGGTTGGTCGCGAATCCGCGGAAGCGGAGCGCAAGGCCGTTGAACACCGTCCCGGCCGCGAACGCGACCGCGTCGCCCTGGTTGACGCCCGCCTGGGCCGCGTCGTACGGCTCGTAGCGGATGCCGTCGCCGACGGCGTTGGTCAGGTCATTGTCCATCCAGAAGATGGCGAGGTTGCCGCCGACCGCCGGCATCGTCGGCGCGCACGCCGCGCCGGGGAAACTGGTCGTGACCTGGTTGTTGGGAAGAATCGCGCCGTTGGCGTCGACGAACGCGATCTCGACGCCCCAATCGTCATCGGGGATCACGAAGTCGGTGATGTTCGCGGTGAACTGGTAGAGGCCCGGCGTGGTGTTCGCCGCCGTGCCCTGGATCAGGTACGTCTCGGAGATGATCTGGTTGCTCTGAACGATCAGCGGGTTTCCGGCCCCGGCGAGCGTGATCGTGTTGAAGAACGTGACCCGCGCGCGGATCTGCGCGAGCGGGACGAGCGGGCGCACGAAGAAGTCGATCTCGGTCACGGTGCCGCCCGAGACACTGGCCGGACCGGGTGTGAATGAACCGTCATCGAGAATCGCGGCCGGTCCCTGCGTGATGCGGGAGTAGCCGGTGCAACTGGCGATGGTGTCGTACAACACGGTCGTGCCGCGGAGCCCGGGCGCGCCGGTGTTCTTCGAGCCGATGGGCTCGAGGACGCCGCCGAACTGCGGCTGCCCGACATCTTCGACAAACTGAACGACGCGCTCGTTGGTCTTTGGCGCCGCCTGGTGCTGCGCCAGCGCGCTCGGCAGGGACGATGCAAGACCACACACAAACGACAGGGTGCAGGCCTTCCAATGACGATTCATATCCGAAGCCTCCAAGTTCGCCACACCCCACCACCCCAGGTTTGCCAATCGCTCTGCGCAGCACGTTCCCGTGCCGTCGGCGCAAGTACCAGTCTACCAGATGCATGCAAAAAGCAAGAGAAGCGCGCGTATGTCGTCGCCGAAGCGCGCGCACGTCTCCGCTCGCGAACCGAACGCGAATGCCGAGTAACTCAAACCGATCTGATTCCGTACGGTGATTCGTTCCGATTCTGCAGTCGGGACGCGCCCGTCAGCAGGGCCCGAACCAAAGGGACAAGAAGGCAAAGATATCCGGCACAGCGATGCCTGCAACGCCGTCGACGTCCGCTGAAGAATCGCCCGCGAACCACGCGCTCAAGAACGCGAAGATGTCGGGGACGGCCTTGGCGCCGTTGCGGTCAAAGTCGCCGCGGCACACCGGGGCGTAGAAACAGAGCGAACGGACGTTCTCCGGGAACACGCCTTCATCGACGACACCCGTGCTCAACGCCGTGGTCTCGCCGGTGTCGAGGAAATCGCCATCGCCGTTCAGGTCGCGCAGCAGGAACACGGCGTCCTGTGCGCCCGTGCCGTGGCTGGAAATCGCCATCATCCGCACAGGGCTGATCGGCCCATGCGCGATCGCGAACGAGGTCTGCAGAACTGCGCCCGCCGGCAGCGCCGACTCGGTCCACACCACCGCCGACTCGCCCGCGGCATCGATCGCCCCGCTCATGTTCCCGTCGCGCAGCCGGTAGATGCTCTGCACACCAGACTGGTTGTGAACGAAGATGTCGACGCCATCGGTCGCGCAGGAGAGATCGCACGCCGCCCCCTGGTCGCCGTCGGTCAGAAAGATGCCGAACTCACCGGCGCCGATCGAGCCGTTCATGTCGGCATCGCGCAGACGGATGATCACGTCCGCGGCACCGCCGCGAAGGTCGGCGAAGTAGGCGGCATCGCCCGCAAAGCACAGGTCGAACGGGTTTGAGTTCGTGACGTTGGTATAGGCGTCGAACCAGACCGAGCACTCGTTCTCGTCGTCGGCATCGCCGTCACCGTTCAGATCGACTGTGCGGTAGATGGAGTCCGGGCTGGTCGAGCCGACTCCCGCGTTGGCGATGAAAATCGCGCCGCCGTGGCCCGCCAGCCCGTTGGGAGTCTCGATCAGGAAGTTCAGGAAGTTGAACAGACCGCCACGGATCCACACCCGCGCCTCGCCGACATCCATCGCGTCCCCGTCGGAGTTGTTGTCGCGGCAGGCGTAGATCGCGTCGTTGTCGCCGTCGGCGATGTAGACCGTCCGATCGGCAGCCTGGAAGATGGCAAACACCGAGCCCGTGGGCGACGCGATGCCCGAAGCGTTGCCGGCCCCGAAGAAGACCGTCGTGAGGTCGGCGACCCCGTCGCCGTCGGTGTCGCGCAGAAGGTACACCGCGTCGAGAGTGAGATCGCCTGCGAGAACGCCTCCGGTCCGGTCATCCGGCGCAGCCGGCTGGGCGTCAACGGTGGTGGCCCCGGCGGCAAGGGCGACGGCAGCCAGCACGATCAAACGGGTGCTACGCATGGGGTTCTCCAATCACCCCTTTCCCCCGCGGCCGATGGCCAGAGTTCAGACCCGAATTTACTCGGTGAGAGTCAGCGAGCGCGGGCAAAAACGTCAGATGTCCGAGAATCGACCGGAATCAACGACCCAGAATGAGCAGGGCTCCTTGGGAAGTCTCCGCGTCCGATAAGAACACGTTGAGCAGGCTGCTGCCCGGAATAGGGCATGAAATACGCATCAAGATCTTGTACCGATTCTAAACCGATGTAATCTCATGGCTTACGCAGGCAGCGCCACGGCTCGCTCTGGGTCGTTGGGGGGTCTGGCCCACCAATGACTTGGGAATGCGGAGCCGCAACGCGGCCCGCGGCATGGCCTTGCGGCGCGCTCCGGGGCGCCCACAAACCAACCGGGACCCGCTCGTCCCGTCAAGTACCCTTCGGCGCAAACCGAAGGGTCCTTGTTTTTTTGGGACCTCCAGCCGCACGGCTCGCGGCCCATTTCCGTAGCATGGGGCATGGGGACCATCCCGAACACGGTGTTTGAGTCTGTCCGGGTGCGAATGACCCGGCAGCAGATCCCCGTCTGGCAGATCCGTCTGCTGACGGTGCTCCTGCTCGTGCTGGGGCTGGTGGTCTTTCTGCTTCTGCTGCCGCTGATCGTGTTCGTCGTGGTGCTCTTTGCGATCGGCATCGGCGTCGTGCGGCTCAGGCTGTGGCTGTCGGGTGTTCGCAGCAGCGGCGTGCCCGACGACGCGGGACGTGAAAACGTGCGGATCGTCATCCGTGAAGGCTGAGCAGACGCGGCCGGCGAATGATGCTCCGGACATGACCGATCAGCGCAAGGGCATCATGCGATCACTGGGCGAGTTCGTGGGGCACATCGCCCGCGGCTTGGCCACGGACCCGGCGAAGCCCCGGGTGGGCGAACGCACCGTGGTGCGTGAAGACACCACGCAGAGCGAGGAAACGACGGCTGACGGCCGTCGCGTTATCCTGCGACGGACGGTCATCGAAGAGATCGAGGTCGCGCCGGATGCCGCGGGGACGGAGCGGCGCCCGGAGGACGGCTCGACATGAAGGACTCCAGCGTGACAAGACCGACGCGTACAGGGCTGTGGGGGGCATGCATCTGCGGAGTACTCGGTGCACTGACCGGATGCACGAGTTCGAGCACCGCCTGGTTTCAGAACGACACCGACACGATGGTGCGGGTGCGTTTCTGGTGCGGGCCCCGCGAGACGGCGGACAACCCGGCCACACTCACGCCCGGCGAGGTCTTCGACGTCGAGCCGGGAAAAAGCGTGACGATCCAACTCGATGAAGAAGAGGGGTACGTCTCCCCCAGCCACTCGATCGTGCGGATGCAGGCTCAGCCGCTGGTTGCGGGCTTCAAGCGGACCATCCACTACTGGTTCGAGATCAATCCGCCGGGTCCGTACGGCGTCAAGGCGATCGGGGTTCAACCGGACATTCGCGCCGAGCGTGACGGCACGGGCACCATGCTGAGAGTCCCGGCCGAGCACTGGCCCGCGCAACCGGAAACGAATTAACGGGCCGGAAACTCAGCGGGCCGAGGGCGCGGCCTGAGCGGGCGTTTGCGCGCCGGGATTCGCGGGCGCATCGACCTTGAGTTTGCTGAGCACTTCAAGCACCTCAACCTCGACCACGATCGGCGTGACCTGCGGCACGACAACCTCGTCCTTCTCGTTCTTCACTTCCATGAACCCATACGCCTTGTCGGGGGGGATCGAGAGCCGGCGCTTGCCGCCGACGCGCATCCCCGGCACACCCTCGCGCATGCCCTTCATGGCGGTGTTGAGCGCAACCTCGACCGGCTCGTTCTGTGCCGCGGTGTCCCAGTACATCTTGCCGGTTGCGACCGACCACCCGCGGATGGCGAGGCGAACGCGTGCCCCGGGCCAGACGATCTCGCCCGCGCCCATCTTGAGGTCCTCGATGATCAGCCCGTTCCCCATGTCTGTGCGGGAAAGAGGGGGGGTGGGGTCCAGCCCCTTCAACGGCCCGGCCGCGGCGCCATCCGACGGTTGTGCGGCCGCGCTGCCGCCCGGTGAGGTCTGAACCGCGTCGCCCTGCTTGCCGTCAGGAGCCGGCTTTGGGCCATCGCCCGAGTTGCAGGAGCATGCGCAGCCGCACGCCAGGGCGAGCACAAGGGTCCATCGAGAAGTTCGGTCGGTCGCCATGGCGCAAGGCTCCTCGTCTAGGCCGAATGAAAGGCCCGCAGCAATGAGCGGGGCCATTGGTATCGGCACACCCGTCAGAAGGTTGTACCGGCGGCACATCTTCCGCGGTTCTCGGACGTTGTGAAGGGCAGATCGGAGCCTGGCAGACCGCTTCAGGACCTCGCCATGCGGGCCGGGCAGCACTGGTCACTACGCTTGTGCCATGGTCAGTTCCACGCCCGCCGAACAACCCTCCAAGCCCGACCCTCGGCCGGTGCTGGCGGTGTCGATGGGCGATCCGCTGGGAATCGGACCGGAGATCGTGGTCAAGGCGCTCGCGGACCGCGACCTTCGGAAACGAGCGCGGTTCCGCGTCTTCGGGTGGGCCTTTGCGATGCATCGCGCAGCGCAGCGTGCAGGGATCGAGCCCTTCTGGTGGCGCGCCGCGTACACGATGGGCGGTCCCGGCGCTGCGCCGGGCATTCCAACGGCCTGCCTGCACCACGACGTCGTCGTGCTGGAAGAGAGCAGCGTCGCGCTGGACGAGTCGATGCTCGACAGCATCCCGGGTCCATGCAAGGCCGGGGGCGCGGCGAGTTTCCGCTGGGTCGAGGATGCACTGGCCTGCTCGATGCTGCCGCCCGATGATCCGCGCGCGTGCGCGGCGGTCGTGACCGCGCCGATCGCGAAAGAAGCGTGGGACCTGGCCGGAACGCCCGCGAAGAGGTTCCCGGGGCATACAGAGTTGCTCGCCGCGCGATGCGGCAGCAAACGGTTCGCGATGCTGTTCGTCGGCCCGGTATTGGTGGTCTCGCTCGCGACGGTGCACGTTCCGCTTGCGAGCGTGCCGGAACTGCTGAGCATCGGGCGTGTCTTCGACGTGATCGACCTGACGCGGCAGGCATGCCTGGAAGTGGGCCGGACCGGCGCGGGCCGGGCCGGGGGCGGTGCGGGGCCGCGGATCGCGGTCTGCGGTCTCAACCCGCACGCGGGCGAGCACGGACTGATGGGCGATGAGGAGCGGCGGATCATCACCCCCGCGATCGAACTGGCGGTGCGTGCCGGGATCGACGCGGTCGGCCCGCTCCCCGGAGACTCGGTGTTTGCCGCGGCGGCCAAGGGGGAGTTTGACGCGGTGGTGGCGATGTACCACGACCAGGGCCTGATCCCGGTGAAACTTCTGGACCGGGAGAGGACCGTCAATACCACCGTGGGGCTGCGTGGTCCGCACGGACGGGTGGTGCGAACGTCTCCGGCGCACGGAACGGCGTTCGACATCGCCGGGAAGAACCTGGCCGATGCGTCGTCGATGCGTGCGGCCATCGATCTTGCGCTGGAAATGGCGGAGCGGAAGAGCGTATGACCTCGGATGCAGCCGAGGCCGCTCCCCCGTTCAGCGGGCGCCGGCCGGGCGTCGCGGCTCGATCACCATCGCTTCGACCATCGACTCGTCGAGGGCGGCATTCTCATCCAGGCGCTGGCGCTCGACGATTTTCGCGGAACCGACGGGGTCGGTGGCGCGGATGTCCAGCCCGACCAGGTCGCCGGTGCGCATCGTGAGTTGCTGAGGGGGCAGTCCGCTCGCGAGGACGCCGAGCAGTTCCCCGAGTTGCGGGTTGTGCCCGACGAACATCAGGTCCTTGATGTTCGCAAAGGCCTGGATCAGTTCGAGCGCATCGCTGACCGGGCGGTCGATGGCGAGTTGGCCGACCGTGCGCAGGTCGCACCCTGCCGCGTCGCGGAGGTAGGCCGCGGTCTCCTGGGCGCGGACGGCCGCGCTCGCGAGGATGAGTCGTGGCTTGCGCTCGGCGGTGACAACCCATCGAGCGAGAAACTGGGCCTGGATGCGGCCTCGGGTCGTCAACGGGCGGTCAAAGTCCGTAACGGCGGGGGAGCAGCAGGATCGATGTGTGCCGCAACACCCCGTCGCGAGCGGCAGGTCCGCGGCCTTGGCGTGCCTGACGATGTACAGCCTCATGAGCCTGACTCCTTGTTCGGACTCCGAATATCGACTCTTCGGGCGTCCGAGACACGGACTTTGGTCACATAACCGAAGGCGGCAAGCCCCCACACCGACAGACCGCCTGAGCGGGGTGTCGGCTGGACGCTTGCGATGCTCGGGGAACCCGCCACCAACAAGACTCTGCAATGCTGTTCGTGCGTGGAGTCGGGTTGGTTGCTGATGCGGCCCAAGGCCGCCAATTCCCGTGTTCTCCGGACTGCTTTGGTACGGATTCGGGTGGGGGTATGCCCCTTGGGAGCGCAGCATGACCGTCGCCACGCCCGGATCCGAACGGCCCGTCCGGCGCTAACCTGCAGGAATGAGTGGTGCGGACGCCGCGGAGCCCATTGTCGGGATCGATCTGGGTACGACCAACAGCCTGGTTGCGGTCGCAGGCTGGGGCGAAGGACCGGCGGCATCGCGACCACGCATTCTGCCCGATGAACGCGGCCGCGCCATGCTGCCGAGTGTGGTGCGGTTCGCGGCGGATGGTCCGGGCGGGGTCGCGCGCGTCGAGGCGATCGGGTACGAGGCCCGCGCGGAAGCGGTGCGGTACCCGGAACGCACGGTGTCGAGCGTGAAACGGCTGATGGGGCGCAGCGTGAAAGACGCCGCGGCGGACATTCCGTACCTGTCGTTCGGGGTGGTTGAAGGGGAACACCAGACAGCGCGGGTGCAGTTGCCAGGGGCGGGTGGCGTGCAAGGCAAGGTCATCTCGCCGCAGGAAGTGAGCGCGATCATCCTGCGGAAACTGAGAGACCAGGCAAGTCGGGCGCTGGGAGTGGAGGTGCGCAAGGCGGTGGTCACGGTGCCGGCGTACTTCGATGATGCGCAGAGACAAGCGACTCGCGATGCAGGACGGCTCGCGGGGCTGGAAGTGGTGCGGATCGTCAACGAGCCGACCGCCGCGGCACTGGCGTACGGGCTCGGTGTGAACGCGACTTCGCCGCAGGTGGTGGTGGTGTACGACCTGGGCGGGGGCACGTTCGACGTAAGCGTGCTGCGGCTGACGCCGGCGGAAAAGACTGCATCCGGTGGGGCAGGCGAAGTGGGGGGGCCGCCTGCCGAATCATCCGACCAGCCGATCGCGGCTGACATCTTCCAAGTTCTTTCCACCGCGGGTGACACGCACCTGGGCGGCGATGACTTTGATCATGTGCTGGTCGCGATGTTCACGCGGGAAATTCATGAACTGCTGGGCACGAGCAAGACGCCCGTGCATAAGCAGCCCGACCGTGAGGGAGGGCGTTCTGACACTCACACGGGCAAGATGCCCGTGCCACAAGAGTTCGACCCCGAAACGCGCACCGCACTGCGGCAGTTCGCCGAGCAGGTGAAGATCAGGCTGTCGACTGAAGAGCGTGCGAGCGTGCGGATCGATCTCGGCGAAGGACGTGTTTACGACCGAACGGTGACACGCACCGAGTTCGAAGCCATGGTCGCGCCGCTGGTCGAGCGGTCGATCGACTGCTGCCGGCGGGCGCTGCGCGATGCGCAGCGGCAGATGGAGGCCGCGGGAGAGACGAAGCCGGCGTGCGTGGTCCTCGTCGGCGGGGCGACGCGGATGCCGCTGGTGCGGAGGCGCGTGGAAGAAGTCTTCGGCATGCCGCCGTACACCGCGCTCGACCCGGACCAGGTCGTGGCGCTCGGCGCGGCGGTGCAGGCGGGGGTGCTGGCGCGGAAGGGAAGAGCACTGGCCACGCCCACTGCCCAAGGCGGCAGCGGTCGTGACCAGTGGAATGGCGGAAGCAGCCTGCTGCTGGATGTCCTGCCACTCTCGCTCGGCATCGAGACCCGCGGCGGGGGAGTCGCCAAACTCATCATGCGGAACTCCACCGTGCCCGCGCGGGCGACGGAGATGTTCAGCACGAGCGTCGATGGGCAGACCTCGATCAAACTGCACGTGCTGCAGGGCGAGCGCGAGATGGCGGCGGACTGCCGGTCGCTCGGCGAGTTCCACCTCTCGGGCCTGCCGCCGATGCCCGCGGGGATCCCGCAGTTGGAGGTCACGTTCCTGGTCGATGCCAACGGCGTGCTGAGTGTGAGCGCGGTCGAGAAGCGCAGCGGCAAGCGGGCAGCGCTGCAGATCGTGCCCAATCACGGGCTGACGCGCGAGGAGGTTGAGCGCATCGAACGCGAGAGCGTGGAGTTTGCGCGCGAGGACATGATGCGCCACCGCATCGCGGACCTCGTGACGAACTCGAAACTGGATGTGCACTGGATCGAGCAGGCACTGGGAAGGGTCGAGCGGGGGGATCGCTCCGCTTCTGCACCACAACTCGATGCCGGGTATCTGGACGATCTGAAATCTCAAATCTCAAAACTCAAAGTTCAACTCGCCGCGGCGGAATCAGACTGGCGCGCGGTCGATGCCAACGAGTTTCAGCGCAATAAAGAAGCACTCGACAGGTTGAGCATGCGGCTGCACGAGGTGTCGATCGCGCAGTCGCTGCGGGATGAGCCGCGATAAGCAGCCCGACCGTCAGGGAGGGCGTCGCGGCGAAGCCGCGGGTCTCTCAAGGCAGATACGCCGAGAACGCTGCGAAGTCGCCGAGAGCACGGAAGCAGGCGGGTGAGGTATTCAACGCGAAGTCCGCGAAGATCGCGAAGAAAGTGCGGTAGTCAGTGCCCCGAGCGCGGGCGACGGGTTCGCCGATCCGTGAGCGGAGGCGCGGGCGCACGCGCAATCGCTCGGACGATCACGAGTTGATCGCCGCGCCGCACTCGGGACACTTGTCGGCGGACAGTCCCGCAAGGTCGTAGTCGCACGTGGTGCAACAGCCCGGCTTGCGCCACCTGATCTCGCGGCGGAGTTTTACGAGCGAAGAGACGATCACCGCGAAGGCGGCGAGTATGGATAGGTCCCCGAGTACGCCGAGCCAGAGGATGCCGCGGGTCATCGTGCCCCCCGCAACATAGGCACCGAACTTGTCTGCCGGCACGACTCCCGGATGCGCAGTCGCGAGTACCCGCAGGATCTCGCTGCGCTGAGTGGCATCGAGCGGGATGACGCTCGAGTGGTCGTGGAACTCAACGCGAACGCCGCGTTCCTCGAGTATGAGGTGCCAGAGTCCGATCCTGTACGGCGCGGAACTGATCGAGCAGGTCACGAAATCTGTCCCGAGCGCCTGCGATGAATCGAGTATCTCCCATGCGTTCTGCTGGTGTCGGAAGTAGAAGAGCGAGGTCTGCCGGCCGGTGGAACGGACTTTGCCGAACAAGTCTGCGGTGAAGGTCCCAATGAACGTTCCATTGATGAAGGCTGGTTGCCGCGCCGCACTGAACACGATGTATGCGGCCGCAGCCGCAATCACCGCCGCGTACACCACCGCGCGGAATGGCCTGCGGATCTTCACGGTTCAGATTGTGACCTGCGGCGGCGCTATTCGCAACAGGAGAGTTCGTCTCTGCGGTCCTCCGCTGCTCGCTCCGGGCTCGGATCACCGCTCTTCCTTCGCGGCTTTCGCGCTCAAGAACTTCTCTCTCTGTGTTCTCTGCGTCCGCTTCTGTGACCTCTGTGGACCGATCTGGAGGCATCTGCTTCGCGCTCTTCGCGGCCTTCGCGCACAGCCTTCTTGTCTCTGTGGTCTCTGTGTCCGCTTCTGTGACCTCTGTGGACCGGTCTGGAGGCATCCGCTTCGCGCTCTTCGCGGCCTTCGCGCTCAAGAACCTCTCTCTGTGTTCTCTGCGTCCGCTTCTGTGACCTCTGTGGACCGATCTGGAGACATCTGCTTCGCGCTCTTCGCGGCCTTCGCGCTCAAGAACTTCTCTCTCTGTGTTCTCTGCGTCCGCTTCTGTGACCTCTGTGGACCTGCCTTGAGAATCCGCGGCTGCGCCGCGACGCCCTCCCTCACGGTCGGGCTGCCTATTCAACGCTCACACCGGCAGGTCATCGTCCTTGTCCGGTCCGCCGCCGTCGCGGAAGTTGCCGACCGGGCCGGCCTTCTTGCCCGGCGCGAAGGTAACGACGGGCACGCGGAACGGGTCATCGAACGGCGGCGGCTCGACGCCGCCAGCACCGCCGCCGTGCGAAGCATGCGGCGCGGCATACCCGCTCGGCAGACCGGTGCCGCCGGGATAAGCGCCGTAACTCTTGAAGCGCGTGCTCTTGGCGTCCCAGGTCAGTTTCACGACATCGGTCGGACCGTTGCGCTGCTTGGCGATGATGATCTCGGCGACGTTGAGTTTGTCGGCGTTATCCATCTCCCAGTCGCGGTCGCCGACGTGGTAGTACGCCTCGCGGTGCAGGAGCGCGACGACGTCGGCATCCTGCTCGATCGAGCCGGATTCGCGGAGGTCGCTCATGCGGGGGCGGTTCTCGCCGCGGGTTTCCGGGCCGCGGTTCAACTGCGCGAGGCAGACGACCGGGACGTTGAGTTCGCGGGCCAGGGCCTTGATGCCGCGGCTGATCGCGCCGACCTCGTTCTGGCGGCCGTCCTTCTGCGCGCCGGGGGCGGACATCAACTGGAGATAGTCGATGAAGATGCACTTGACGCCGTGCTGCGCGACGAGCCGGCGTGCCCGCGTCCGCAGGCCGAGGACCGACAGGCCGGGCGTGTCGTCGATGAAGATCGGCGCATGCTCGAGTTCGATCGCCGCGTCGGCGAGGCGGCGGTAGCCGTCCTCGTTCAGGCGGCCGGAGCGCATGTCGTGGCTGGAGAGGCCGGACCGCGCCGAGAGCATGCGCTGCGCGATCGAACTCTTGCTCATTTCCATGCTGAAGAAGGCAACGGGAGTCTGCCGCCCGTCGCGCGGGCCGTGGGCCGAGCCGCCGAAGGCGACCTGCTCGGCGAGGTTGAGCGCGAGGGCGGTCTTGCCCATGCTCGGCCGCGCGGCGACGATGATCATCTCTCCCTGCTGCAGGCCGCTGGTAAGTTCATCGAGGTCGGGGTAGCCGGTGGCCACGCCGCTGATGCCCTTGCCCTGCAGCGATTCGAGCCGCTCGACCTCGCGGTCGAGCAGGATGTTGAGCCGCTCGGCGGCGTTGTTCTCTTCCTGCTGCGCGATCTCGAAGATCAGCGTCTCGGCGGAGTCGACGACCTCGCGCGCTCCATCCGGGCCCATGGCGCCCGCGTTGTACGCGTCGTAGAGGATCTTGCCCCCGGCGTTGATGAGTTTCCGCAGTTTGGCCTTGTCGGCGACGATCCGGGCAAAGTGCGCGGCGGAAGCGGGGCCCGGCGTCTCCTGCGCAAGTTTCTGCAGGTACGCCGCGCCGCCGATGTCCTTGAGTTGCTCCTTGTCGCGCAGTTCTTCGTGAAGCAGCAGCAGGTCGCCCGACTGCTTGTGGTCATAGAGCCGGACGATCGCGTCGTAGATCGCGGCATGCGATTCGAGGTAGAACGCGTCGGGTGACTTGATGATCGGCACGACGTCGTGGATGATCGACGGGTCGAGGATCATCGCCCCCAGCAGGGCCATCTCGGCCTCGGGCGAGTGCGGCGGGGGCTTCTCAAACATCTTCTCGAGCGGGACTCGCTCGAAAGCGCCCGCGCGGCGCTGCTCACGGCGCGGCGGCTGGTTGCTTGAGGGGGGCTGAGAGCCGGCGGGAAAGGAACTCATGGAGAGCCAATGTATGGCGCGACACAACGCCCCGACCGCAACCGACAGGAACACCGGAGAAAATCAACGGTGAGCCCGGGTCCGGATCAGGGGACGACCTTGACGACGCTGACCTTTGGCGCGAGGAGTTCGTACACCAGTTCGATGTCCTGCGCGCCCAAACGGATGCACCCCATGGACATGCTTCGACCGATCGACTCCGGCTCGACCGTGCCGTGGACCCCGAACCCGGTGTGCGCCTTGCTGGCGTCGTCCAGGCCTTCAAGGCCGACCCAGCGCTCGCCGATCGGATTCTTGGGGTCATCGGGCTGGAAGGTCTCGCCCGTGCGGGGGTTGCGCCAGAAGGGATTGACCAGTTTGCTTCCACTCTTGACCACGAAGTTGGCGATCGGCGTGCCGTTGTCGGCCCCGAGCCCGACCATGAACGACCGGATGTACACCCACCCCGGTTCGGCGCCGCACGCGAGACTTGAGGTGCCCACCGAGCCCGGGGACGGCGGATCCCCCACGTACAGGTCCATGCGATAGGCGGACTTGCTCACCACCGCATGGAACGGCCCGTTGAGCACCTTGAGTTTCTGGCCCACCTGGATCCGGCTCGGATCAGACAGTTTGTTGATCCGGGCAATCAGCATGTACTCGGTCGTGAGGCCCAGTTTGCGGTTGATCACCGGCAGGCTGTCGCCGCTGACCACCGAATAGGGCTTGGCGAACGGATCGCCCGCGGCGATCGTTGGGGAGAAGACCAGCACATCGCTCAGTTCGCTCATCCACCGCCGCAGCGCGGGCCGCTCGGTCTCCGGCGTGCGCAGGTCGAGCAGGACTCGGTTCAGGGCGCTCCGGCAATCGACAAGCCGTCCGTCGCGCTGCGCCTTTTCGGCTGATTCGACGAGGCCCGACAGGTCCGAAGGAAGTCCGGCACGCGAAGCAGCGGCGGGCGCCGGGGAATCGGCGGGCGGCGTGGTGACCAGCGGGTCGCGGACAGGGGTCTGCTGAGCGGGCGGGGCTTGTCTCGTGGTCGCCGAGTCCTGCGGCAAGGCCTGAGGCAGCGGCGTGGCCAGCGGGGCGCCCGTCGAACGCGAGCCGGTCATGGTGAACTCGGCGGGCTGGGGTTTGGGTTCGGGCTTCGGTTCCGGGGCCGGCGGGGTGGCCGCGGCGAGCGGATCGGGCGCGGTCTGCGCGTTGGCGCTCTGCGGCCCGACGAGGGGGTTGCCGCTGTCGCGGTTCCACAGCAGCCAGAGCAGGCCCACGCCGCCGAGGATGACCAGGGCCGCGACGGCCGCGATCGTGCGGGTGCGGGCACGGCGCTTGGCGCGGTAGACGGCGACAGAGGAACTTGGGACGCGCTGGCCGCGGGCGGATTGCGATGCGAGAGCCATGAGGAGCTTCCGTTCTTCCCCGTGGGAGGCAAACCAGGTTGGATCGATGCGCCGCGGCGGCCGCGAAGCACCGGTTTTCTTCGGTCAACTCGTGCCGCGGCGTGCACTGCCGCGGAATCGAATCGTCCTCGCCTCGGTGATCAGTGCATCAAGCGGGTGGTCGTGGGGTTCGCCGGGCAGGATCTGCCCCTCGGGCAGGACCTGCACCTCGAAACCGATGCCACAGACCAGCGGGCGAGCGTTCGGGGCGCTTGCGAACCGGGCGAGGAACCGATCATAGAAGCCCGCGCCGTGGCCGATGCGTCCGCCGGAGAGATCGAACCCAAGTCCCGGCGTGCAAAGGAGATCCAGATCTTCCGGCGGGATTGCGGGGCAGGATTCGCGGGGGTGGGAGAGCCCCGCCGCTGCTGGCGCCGCGGCATCGGCCTCGAGGTCTTTGGCGGGGTCGATGATGCGCCGAGGCACCATGGTCCGGGTGGCCCAGTCGGTCCGGGGCAGGCAGACGGTCTTCCCGGCCGCGAGGGCGGAGTGCATGAGCGGGCGGAGATCGACTTCCGGCCGACCGGCCATGGGCACGAACATGAGCACGGTGCGCGCTGAGGCATACTCCGGCAGACTCTCGATCCGCGCCACGATCTGACCGGACCACGTGGCGACATCCGCCGCGGAGACCGCGGCCAGTCGGGCCCGCAGGCTGCTGCGCAGGAGTTTCTTGGCATCGCGGGAATCGCTCACAGACGGAGTTTAGCGGGTGGCTGAGGAACTCCCGGCGGTACCATGGCCCCGTGCCGCTGATCGTGTGTGGAATCGATGAGGCCGGATACGGCCCGCTGCTCGGCCCGCTGTGCGTGTCGATGGCGACGCTGCGCATTGAGGATTGGAACGAGGGGGACAAGGCCCCCGACCTGTGGAAGCTCCTCGGCGGCGCGGTGGCGCGGGCGGGGGCGGTTCCTGCCGCGGCGGCGGCGAGTGGGGGCGGGGTGAGCACGGCGAAGAAGAAGAGCTCGGCGAAGCGCGCGAGTGTCGGGCGGATCCTGGTCGACGATTCGAAGAAACTGAAACTCTCGAACGATGGCAAGCGGCACCCGCTGACGCACCTGGAGCGGGGCGTGCTGTCGTTCCTGCTGTGCAAGGACGGGGTGGATGGGCCTGATCTTCCGGCGAATGACGCCGTGTTGCTTCGGGCGCTGGGCGTGCAGATCCCCGGGCAGGAGTGGTATCACCCGGATGCGAGCGTGTGTCCGTGCGCGTGCACGGCGGGGGAGGTGCTGATCGGGGCGAATGTGCTGCGCAGCGCGATGGCGGATACGGGCGTGTCGTGCCTGTCGATGAGCTGCCGCGCGATGTGCGAGCGGGAGTTCAACGAGGTGGTGCAGGCGGCGGGGACGAAGGCCGCGGCGACAGAGGCCGCGCTCGTGTCGCACCTCTGGTACGCATGGGAGCAGTGGGGGGGATTGGCGAACGAAGCCGACGCCGCGACATCGCTCCGCGTGGTGTGCGACCGGCAGGGCGGCAGGACGCAGTATGGCGGCATGCTCGCGCGGGCCTTCCCGGAGGCGGGCATCGCAACACTCGACGAGCGCCCCGAGCGCTGCCGGTACGAGGTCGCCTCGCGCGACCGCCGAATGGTGGTGCAGTTCATGCCCGAGGCCGAGAGCTTCCACATGCCCGTTGCGCTGGCGTCGATGTCGGCCAAGCTCACACGCGAGACGTTGATGGGGCGGTTCAACCGGTACTGGAACGCGCGGCTGCCGGAACTGAAGCCCACGGCGGGCTACCGCCAGGACGGATGGCGCTGGCTGACCGATGCCGCGGCGGTGCTGACGAGCGCGGAGCGCGAGGCGATGATCCGGAAGGCGTGAGTGGGCGGGCAGATTCACCGCGGATGCGCGGAGGACGCACGAGTGAAAAGGTGGTTGCTGCACGCGGATGGTTGCGGCGATGCTCGGAGGGTTGCGAATGAAGCTTGCGAGCAACATCGCTTACGCCGTGGCGACCGTTCTCTTGCTAGCTGGGACAATCTGTATCCTCGTGCAGCAGTACTTCACTTCCGGCGGATCCGGTTCGCGGAGCGTGCCGGTTCGGCGGTGGCGTCGCCGAGAGCAGGTACTGGTGTTGACGGCGGTGGTCCTTGGTGTGGCGGGTTACGTGCTGAGTCGCCTTTGAAGCCGGCGTGTGAGATTTGGGCGTGGTGGTAGCCGATAGTCCCTTGGACTTACCCCGCGTCCGGAATCCGGGAATCAGCCCGAAGGGCTGGCCGTTCGTAGCCGGGGCGTGGAGGAGGCTCTGCGACGACACCCCCGGACCGAGACGCCCGCTATCCATGTCTTCATGTCTTTGTTTTTTCACAGCCTGAAAGGCTGTTCGTCGTTACCTTGGCGATATGGCGTCCACGCTCACCAGACTCCTCGTCCACATCACGTTTTCCACCAAGAACCGTGTCGCGATCATTCCAGAGGCTATCGAGCCAGACCTCTACGCCTACATGGGTGGGATCTGTCGGCGCATGGAATCGCCCCTTTTGGCGATGGGCGGCGTTGCGAATCACGTGCACATGCTTGTGAGCCTTGGCAAGACCGTGGCGTTGTCGGAACTGTTGCTCAACGTCAAACGAGATTCATCAAAGTGGATCAAGGAACAGGATGCGGGCGGGGGTGCGCTTGACGCCTTCGGCTGGCAGGACGGATATTTCGGGTTCTCGATCGGCGAGTCGGGTGTCGATGCGCTGCGAGTGTACATCGCCAACCAGAAGGAACACCACAAGACGATCGACTTCAAGGATGAGGTGCGGGCCTTTCTTCGCAAGTATCGAATCGAGTGGGACGAGCGGTACGTGTGGGAGTAGCGCCGCGAGCAGCCTTGCAGGCTGCGGCGAAGTCCGACTCGCTTGCCGGGGGTGTCGTCGCGGAGCCTCCTCCACACCCCGGCTACGAACGGTCAAGGCCTTCGGCCTGGAGCAGCGTGTGGCTGGCTTGCTCCGCCCGGTCGCTTGGTACCCTCTGCCATGCCCACCGACCAACCGAACCCTCCCGCCGACACCCCCGCCATCCAGGCCCCCTGGCGGCAGGAGTACCTCGAGACCATCGATGAGCAGGAGAAGAGCGGCGGGGCTGGAGCGAGCGCGGCCAAGGCATCAACCGGCAGTTTCATCCGCGACTACTGGCTCGCGGCCAAGGACGATGCGGCGAACCACATCGTCGTGCGCACGAAGCACGGCATGATCCTGCTGAACAAGTTTCCCTACGCGGGCGGGCACCTGCTCGTCGCGCTCGGCGAGGCGCGGCCGACGTTGCTCGACTATGACGCCGATCAGCGCGCTGCGCTCTGGCGGCTGGTCGATGCTGCTTGCGACCTCGTGCAAGAAGCGCTCGCGCCGCAGGGCGTCAACATCGGTGTGAATCAGGGCCGCGCGGCCGGGGCCGGCGTGCCGGGGCACCTGCACGTCCACCTCGTGCCGCGGTGGGGCGGTGATGTGAACTTCATGAGCGTGGTGGGGCAGGTGCGCGTGATCCCGGTGTCGCTGGAGAAAATGGCGGAACGGTACCGGGCCGCATGGTCGCGCATCGCGACGAAGTGGGAGTCGTTGCTCAAGTAGAAGACGACTCACCGCGGAGGCGCAGAGGGCGCAAAGCGAGAGATGCGAGGACGGGTTCAGGAATCCGATCTGAGCACGAGTCGCGCGTGATTGCTGACCGCCCACACCAGCCTGTGGCCTCTGCGTTCTCGGCGTCTCATGCGGTGAGCGGCCATCACGCCGCGCGGCGCGGGGTGTAGGCGAGGCCAACGCGGAACAGTTCGCCTGCCGGCTCGCACCGCACACAGAGCGCGCCGAGCCAGGGAATGCGCGAACCTTCGGGGCAGATCGTCACCCGCATTCCCGGTTCCAGCGGCGACCGCGTGAGCACTCCGAGGCCGCCCTCCGAACGATCGACGACTTGCAGGTGTGTCAGGCCGTAGCGGTCCTTGCCGTTGGTGTACGTCGCGCTGATGCTGCCGGTCGACGGCTCGCGTTCGCTGGCGCGTCGCTCCAGTTTGAGCGTGCCGCGGCCGTTGGTCTTCTTGGCTACAGACCGGACTTTGACTGGGCTCGAACTCAGGCGCATGGACACACTCCAGGACCGTGCATGGCAGCGGGCACGGGCATGGGTTGAATCGACGGGGTGGGGCGCGACCTTGAGGACTGTGAGCCCTGGGAGGTTGAAATCGCTTGCGCGAGCGATCCGGCGAGCACCCGATTGCGGTGGGGGTACGCCACCGGGCCGTCAGTGCACGCGCTGCGGCGGTTTGTGCGGGACGGAGCGGGCCTCGGCCTCGTTCCAGCGATGGGCGCACTCCGGGCAGACGCGGACGGGCAGCCCGCGGATGTCGTACCCGCAGGATGGGCACTCGCCGGCGGCCAGGGCCTTCTTGCGGCGCAGCGCGGCCCGCTCGGCCGGGGTCATGGAGGCTTTCGACAAGCCGCGGCCCATGGAGTCCAAGATGGGCAGCGTCCAGGCGAGGGAACGGATCAGCAGGAGGGTGAGGAGCGCGTTGGTGAAGAAACGGAACACCGCACGCCACCGGATGTTCCGCCCCGGGGCGGCCTGGGCGGTGAGTCTCGCGGCCGCGGACTGCCAGAACTTGTCGGGGTGAGCGGCGAGCCAGTCGGTGTACGCCGCGCGGACAGCGTTGGGGTCGGCCGCGGCGCCGCCGACGGTGCAGTTGATGGCGTCCTCGATGATGGGCGTCGTGGGGTCGAAGGTTGAACCGTGGTCGCGGAAGTAATAACTCACGTGACCGATGAAACGGTCGCTGTCGCGGACATCGCTGCAATCAACACAGCGGACCGACCCGTTCCGCCAGATGGCACACGCCTCCGGCGGAATGGGCTGCCCGAGTTTGCCGACCGGCGCGCCGGCGGGCCAGTTACCGGTCCGATCCTCGGTGAGATACAGGCGGTTGTTGGCGACGAGCAGGGCCAGCACGAGCACCATGGCCCACCAGCGGCCGCTCATGCGCCAGAGGGTGCTGCCAGGTGTTCGCCGCTGTTCCGCCACGTGAGCCACGAGCGACCTCCGATTGATCGGCCGGAGAGTCTACCGGCGGCTCGCGCGGCGGCACCAGAACCACCAAAAACGAGAACGCCCCCTGGAGGCAAACCGGGGGCGTTCTGCAGGGAAAATGAAGAGAAAGACTCTTGTGAGCGGGGACGGTGGCGATCGCACCCGCTCACAAATCTCGGTACGCCGGACCGGCTGAGACGGTTTCGCTTTTTCTGGAGTTTTTCATACGGACATCGGGCCGTACATGAACTCTTCACGGACGATCTTGCCGTTCCGAACCGCGTAGACACCGATCTCCTCCATGCGGAGCCGCTTTCCGTCGGCGAGCATTTCGATATCCAGCCGGAACTTCACGGCAAAGCCCGTCGCCCCGACATAGGGACCCTCGGCGCTCGCGCCGTGGATGCGATGCTGCGAATGCCACTCGGCGTTCTTGCGGGCGACGGACTTGCGACCAACCCACTCCATCGCAACGCCCTCTCCTTCGCACGAGACGATGGCGGGGGACCAGAACTTCTGCTCAACCTCGTTGATCTGCCCCTTGTTGAACATCTCCACGAGCGCGGCACCAACCTCCCCGGCCGACGCTCCGCCGCCGGTGCTCACGCTCCGAATATCCCGCGGCGCAGCGCTCTTCTTCTTTGTCGTTGGCTTTCGTGATGTCTTCTTCGCGGGCTTCCGGGGCGCTTTCTTCGCGGACTTCTTGCTGATCTTCTTCCTGGCCATGACATGGACTCCTGGAGATGCCCGCAACCGTGGTTGCGGCGGCGATGGTGGAAACGACGGGTCTTGACAGGAGTGGTATACCGCGCCCGCGGGCCGGGCGGTTTCAGCAGAGCATGTTCCTGTGTGTGCGCGTGTTCGCCGGTTGGCGAACCCCGTTCGCAGTTTACGCGGCCATGGCCTGGATCACCCGCATCAACTGCCACATGTCCGTGTCGCCGGCGTCTTCCAGGCCGAGTTTGCGGCGGATGGAGTCCGCCGTTTCATTCTGCGGCCGGACCGTACAACTCAGCAGCCGCTCCCCCTTTTCGCCGGAGATGTAGGCGATGACCTCGCCGTTGCTTCCCGGCTCGACTTCGATGGTGTGGCCGCACAGATTCAGCCGCTCTACGCCGCCGCGGGACTCCAGGCGGATCGCCCGCTCGATCTGAAGGTCCATCATCTCGGTGAGTTGCATCTGCACCGAGTCGGCGACGGCGTCGATCTCTTCAACTCGATCACCGATATGCGAGAACATCTCGATGGTGGCCTGGTACTCGTTGCCGGCCGCGGAGATCACCGCCGCAAGGCCGCCCGCCGGCAGTTCGAAGAGTTTGCCGGCCACGGCGTGGAGCGGTTCGTCGGAACGCGGCAGCCCGTCCGGGCTCAGCCGGAGCGAGCCGGCGTAGTACCCGATCCGCTGCAGTGCGGCCACCGAATCGGCGGCGTGATGCGTCGGCGGCGGGGCATGGTGCCAGACGATCGGCCGGGCAAGCACCGTGGGGAGTTTCCACCGCCGCGCGAGAGTCGCGGCGACATCGGTGTGCGTGAACTCGAGCCGGTCGAACTCCGCCGCGAACAGTTTCGCGGGCGAGTCCGCGGCGTCGTGCAGTTTCAGATAGTCTTCGCCGAGAAGGCGGGCCATCAGCGGGACAGCGCAGTCGAGCATGAGGCCGACCACGAACGCCTCGCCGACGAGCGTCGGGCAACTCACCTTCGCCAGGGCGCTCGCGAGGCTGGCGCGATACACGGACTGGCCCCAGATGCGCCGGGTCAACTCCTTGACCCCCGACGGTGTTGCGGCGCGGCTGAGGTAGAAGCCCAGGCACACGGCCTTGGTGCGCTCGGTGCCGAGGAGAACCAGTGCCCGCTCGAGTTTGGTGACCGGGGCACGCTGCGCATAAAACGCAGAGTTGGCGAGTTTGAGCAGCCGGCCGGTCAGCGCCCAGTCGGTACGCACGGCGTCGGCCCAGTCCTGCACGCGGGCGCCCGGGTCCTGCGCGAGTTTGAGCACGCGAAGGGCCACCTTGGGCTGCGTTTCCAGCCCGATCTTGTCGAGCATGCGCGAGATGCGGTCGTGCAGAGTTTCCAGTTCGTTGGCTGAGAGATCGCGCCGCGGTTTCATCCGCTCACCCACGGGTTAGCCCGTGCGCGCGACCGTCGCGCCCTCGAGTTGTCCGCGGAACTGGTCGCCATCACCAGTCTAAATCGACCGGAACGGCGTCTATCTTGCCGGGCGGTCTTGCATGCAAGAAGGGCATCACCTGATTACCACGGAGCGCGGTCCAATAACCTCAGGGCTGGAGGCGCGTGGCGGTCCATCCGCCCCCGGCGAGAACATCCGTGAGCCGGCCCGATGCGTCCTTCTCCTGCCGCAACCGGCGCTCCCATCGGGCACGATCATGGAGTCGAACCTTGCTGCCGACCCACAGTTCAACGCAGGCGGCAACGAAGCGGAAGCCGCCCCAATGCGGCGGTCGCGGAATCTCGACTCTCGCATCCGGCGCCGGCGGGCGCGCAGGATCGATCCCGAACCGGCGCAGCGTCGCATCGACCCGGGCGAGCATCGCGGCGCGCGACGCGATCGGCTCGCTCTGGTCGCTTGACCAGGCGCCGATGCGGCTCATCCACGAGCGCGTCGTGAAATAGGCGTCGCTCTCGGCGGGGGTGGCGCGGACGACGAGCCCTTCGACGCGGACCTGGAGGTCGAGGGTGTCCCAGTGAAACGCCGCGGCCGCGCGCGGGTTGGCATCGAGGGCTCGCCCCTTGCGCCCGCGATAGTTGGTGTGAAACGTGAACGCGCCGGCGACGGGGTCGATGTCCTTGCAGAGGACGATGCGCGTCGCGGGCGTGCCGTCGGCATCGATGGTCGCGAGGCTCAGGGCGTTGGGATTGGGCTGCACGCGCTGGTCGCGGGCGCGGTTGAACCATGCAACAAACAGCGGGAACGGGTCGCCCGGAAGAGGCTCGGGCAGGAGTTGATCGACCGACCAGCCGGCGCGCGGATCGGATTGATCAAAGACGGCAGGGTTGGTGGGATCAACAGTCATAAACGAAGTTCTCCGCACGTGGCGCAGAGGTCGCGAGAGGATGAAGACGGGTGTTTCCTCAATCGTCCAATCAGGTGCCGGGACGATGTGACCGAGGCTCCGGCTCGTGTGCGATCTCCGCGTCTCGTGCCGTGATCATGTCACGCGGTACGAACACTGTGGGCCTGCATCAGGTCCTTCATCTCCCGGACCGCCCTTCGAAGGCCGATGAACACCGCGCGTGAGACGATGGCGTGCCCGATATGGAGTTCCGCGATCCCCGGCTGCGAGGCGATGGGGCCGACGTTGTGATAGTTCAGGGCATGACCGGCGTTGAATCGCAGGCCCGCGCCGCGGACCCGACGCCCCGCCGCGGCGACCCTTTCCAGTTCCTCCGCGAGTTCCTCGCGCCGGAAGTCCCCGCCGTGCACGGCAAACGCGTGGGCGTACGGTCCGGTGTGAATCTCGCAGATGTCGAAGCCTGCCTGGATGGCCGCGGCGATCTGCGCCTCGTCCGCGTCGATGAATGCCGACGCGATCATGCCGGCGCTGTGGAGGCGCGTCACGACTTCCTTGATTCGCGGCAGGTTTCGGACGACATCCAGCCCGCCCTCGGTCGTCACCTCCTGCCGGCCCTCGGGAACGAGCATCGCCGTGTGCGGCAGAAGCCGGCAGGCGATCTGGACCATTTCATCCGTCGCGGCCATTTCGAGGTTCAGTTTGACCTTGACCAGGCGTCGGAGCAGTTCAACGTCGCGGTCCTGGATGTGGCGGCGGTCCTCACGGAGGTGGACCGTGATGCCGTCGGCCCCACCCAGTTCAGCCTCATGCGCCGCCCTGACGGGATCCGGCTCCCCGGCATCGATCCCCCCGGGCAGGCCGGATCCGCCCCCCGCGCCGTGTCGGTAGCGAGCCTGGCGAACGGTGGCGACGTGGTCGATGTTCACGCCGAGTTGGATCATGCCCGGAGTGTATGTTGACCATCTGCCCGCCCGTCCGGGGGATACGGTCAAGACGATTCAGGCCTCCGGCAGCGACGAACCTTGACCCGGGCGCCTCGAACCGCGACGATGGAAGTTCACGATCACACTCAACCCGGCGGAGCCGGAGCGGCGAGAGCACATGGCGGGCGCAGTGAAGGGCATGGAAGCGGGCAAGGCCGCGGCGGAAGCGGCCGCGGCGGCGGTGCGCGTGCCGCCGGAGAGCCCGCTGGCCCCGTGGCTGAACCCCGACGGCACGCCCAGGGACCTCGGCAAGGGCTTCGCTCACCTCCACCTGCACAGCGAGTACTCACTGCTCGACGGCGGCAACCGCGTCGACAAGTTGGTCAAACGGGTGAAGGAACTGGGGATGTGGTCGGTCGCGGTGACCGACCACGGCAACCTGTTCGGCGCGGCGTCGTTCTATCAGGCCGCGAAAGACGCGGGGATTGTCCCGATCCTGGGGGTGGAGGCCTATGTCACACCGCCGGAACGCAACCGTCGCGACCGGACGTACACCGGCGTTTCGGATGGCGGGTACCACCTGGTGCTGCTGGCGGAGACGCAGGAGGGGTGGGACAACCTGGTGTACCTGTGCTCCGAGGCGTATCTCACGGGGTTCTACTTCAAGCCGCGGATCGATCGGGAGATCCTCGCCAAGCACTGCGCGGGGTTGATCGCCATCATCGGGCACCTGGGGAGCGAGATCGGGGACCACCTGCTGGCGTTCGAGCGGACAGGGGACAGCAAGTGGTGGGAGAAGGCGCTTGAGAGCGCTCGCTGGCACAAGGCGACGTTTGGCGATGGCGAAGATGCCGCGACTGCGCGGTTCTTCGTCGAGTTGCAGCACCACGTGCCCGAGCAGAACTCGATCAACAAGCACCTGGTGCGACTGGCGCGGGAGGTCGGCGCGCCGCTGGTGTGCGACAACGACTCGCACTTCCTGAAGGCCGAGGACCACGATGCCCACGACACGCTGATCTGCATCTCGATGGGGAAGGTGAAGCACGACTCGGAGCGTCTGCGCTACCCCGAGGAACTGTACGTGAAGTCGCCCGCGGAGATGCGGGAGATCTTCGAGGACCGCTACATCGGCGGGGAGTGGAAGGAAATCGGGCGCGAAGCGCTCGACAACACATTGCGGATCGCGGCACGATGCGCGCTGGGCGGCGCAAAGCCGCCGATCGGCCAGAACCACGCGCCGATGGTGCGGGTGGCTCGCAAGGGCGGTCGATCGGCAGACCAGCAGATCAGCAAGCCGGCAAACAGCAGGCGGCCCAACGCGCGCGGGGCTGGGGACGAGTGGGCGGACATGCCCACGTGGGACGAGCCGCGGTTCGCGGGCGACTTGACGGCGTGGTTCAGCGCGTACTGCGATGAGTTTGAGGTGGTGCCGCTTCGGTTTGATGATGATGCATCCGCCGAGGAGCGGGCACGCATCAACGCCGAGGCCAAGGCCGAGTGCGACCGCGCACTGCGGATGCTGTCGGAGGCGGGGGTGATCTGGCGGTACGGGCCGGGCGAAGAGCAGACCAACCGGAAAGACATCCGCGCGCGGCTCGAACGCGAACTGACGATTCTCTGCGACAAGAACATCGCCGCGTACTTCCTGATCGTGTGGGACTTTGTCAACTGGGGCCGGCAGCGCGGCATCCCGGCCAACGCCCGCGGCTCGGGCGTGGGCACCATGGTAGGCTACGTGCTCGGGCTGTCCAACGCGTGCCCGGTGCAGTACGGCCTGCTGTTCGAGCGGTTCACCGACCCCGACCGCTCAGAGTACCCCGATATCGATATCGACCTGTGCCAGGACGGACGGGGCGATGTCATCGACTATGTGCGCCGCAAGTACGGGCACGTGGCGCAGATCATCACGTTCGGGACGCTCAAGGCCCGCGCGGCGATCCGCGATGTGGCGCGGGTGCTGGCGATCTCGCTCCCCGTCGCCGATCGCGTGGCCAAACTCGTCCCCGAGCAGTTGAATATCACGCTCGAAGATGCGATCGAGCAAGAGCCCGAACTCAGGAAGATCTACGAGGGTGACAGCGGCGCAATCGACAAACTGCACCAGAACCTGCCTGTCGGGCAGCGGGCCGAGGCCCAGACGCTGCGGTCGCTGATCGATAACGCGCGGACGATCGAGGGGCAGGCGCGCCACGCGAGCGTGCACGCCGCGGGCGTGATCGTGGCGACGCGACCGCTGCACGAGATCGTGCCGCTGTACAAGCAGTCGGGCGCGGCCGAGCACGAGATCGTGACTCAGTGGGACGGCCCGACGTGCGAGAAGGTCGGCCTGCTGAAGATGGACTTTCTGGGCCTGCGCACGCTGAGCGTGATCGAGCGTGCCAAGAAACTGATCCGCGAGACGCTCAGCGAGGAGGAGATCTGGAAGGCGGTGGGGCGGGAGAAGCCGAGAACCCATGGATTGCAATCCATGGGTTCTGTGCACCCGCTCGATCTGGAACGGCTGACATACGACGATCCCAAAGTCTTCGAACTCTTCCAGCGGGCCGACACCACCGGCGTGTTCCAGTTTGAATCGGGCGGCATGCGCCGGTTGCTGGTCGACATGCGCCCCGACCGCCTTGAGGACCTCATCGCGGCGAACGCGCTGTTCCGCCCGGGCCCGATGGACCTGATCCCCGATTACAACCGCCGCAAGCACGGGCAGGCGGAAGTGCCGCGGGTCCACCCGATCGTCGAGCAATACACCGCCGAGACATACGGCGTGATGGTGTACCAGGAGCAGGTCATGCAGATCGTGCACGGCCTGGGCGGCATCAAACTGCGCGACGCGTACACGCTCATCAAGAACATCAGCAAGAAGAAGCACGACAAGATCGAGAAGGAGCGGCCGAAGTTTGTCGAGGGTGCGCAGAAGCAGGGCCTGACCAGGCAGGCGGCGGAAGACCTGTTCGAGTTGATCCTGAAGTTCGCGGGCTACGGCTTCAACAAGAGCCACTCGACGGGCTACGCGATCGTCGCGTACCAGACGGCCTACCTCAAGACGTACTTCCCGAACCAGTACATGGCCGCGTTCCTGACATACGAGAGCCAGGCGCAGAAGGTGGCGGACTGGATCCCGTACGTCGAGGATTGCAAGACGACGCGGTTTGTCAATGGCAAGGTCGGCGTCGAGGTGCGGCCGCCGGATGTGAACCTGTCCCGCGCTGACTTCGGCGTTGTGTTTGACGAGGGCGAGCCGCGCGATGCGCTGCACGGGCACGTGCGGTTCGGCCTGAAGGCGATCAAGGGCGCGGGCGACAAGGCGATCGCGGCGATCGTGGAGGAGAGGGACCAGACCAGCCCTGACGCGGCAGGCAAAGCGCCCCAGCGCTTCAACTCCCTGTTTGACTTCTGCGAGCGGGTGATGGCGCGGCTGGCGATTCATGCGGCCCAGTCGGCCGCGAACGGGACAGGCAGCGGGGGGGGCGGCGGCAACGCGAACCTCCTGAACAAGACCACGCTCGAATCGCTCATCAAGTGCGGCGCGATGGACTCGCTGCACCCGCCGGAAGGGCGGTCGCTCCGCGCGGCGATGACGGCGAGCATCGAGGCGGCGATGTCGGCGGCGCAGAAAGTGGCACAGGACAAGGCCGCCGGACAGGGCGGATTGTTCCTGGGCAAAGATGCGGGCGGCGGGGCAGCGCAGGCGGGCGCGAAGGTGGAAGGCTCGCTGCTGGCCAAGGCCTCGCCGTGGAGCGAGAGCGAGACGCTCGCGAAGGAGAAGGAGATCCTCGGGTTCTACGTCTCCAGCCACCCACTGGAGGAGTGGAGCGCGTGGACGAAGGTCTTCGTCACCGCGGGATGCGAAGCGGCCAAGGCGCTCCCGCACGACTCGCGCGTGGTGCTGGCCGGGCTGATCGGCACGGTGCGGACGCTCATCGTCAAGACGGGCCGGAGCGCGGGGCAGAAGATGGCGATCGTGCCAATCGAAGATCAGAGCGGCACGATCGAGGTCGTGCTGTTCGCCGATCGGTATGCGCAGTTCGTCGATACCGTGCAGACGGGCAACGCGGTGTTCGTAGTCGGGCGGATCGATCGGTCGCGCGCGGGGGGCGCGGGTGGCGGAGGGGGTGGCGGGCCGAATGGCAACGGCGCATCCGGTAATGATGAAGACCCCGGCGCAGCGGGCGGCAAGCCGGGCGGCGGCGGTGGGCAGGCCAACAGCGTGCAGGTGATCGTCGACCGCGTGGTGCCGATCGACGGCGTGCCCCTGATGCCCGGGAAACTCTGGGTCCGCCTCGATGCCGAGCGGCTGAACGGGTCAGGCTCGCAGACGCTGAAGGAACTCGCGGCGATCGTGCGCGGCGAGTCGCTCGGTGGCGGGGATGAGCGTCTGGCCGCCGCCGCGCCGGTCGCACCGATGTCCGCCGAAGACCGGTCCACCGCATTCCCCATGGACCTGGTCGTGGATCTTCCGGACCAGCGGATCCGGCTGGAGTCCTCGCCCCATCTGCGGGTACGGCTGTCAGCGCAGATGGTGAGCGAACTCACCCGCCGCCTTGGAGAGGGGTGCGTGCGCGTGGTAGGGGGCGTAACGGTCGAGACGATGAACGGCAGAGGTGGCGGGGGGAACAAGCCGTGGATGAAGAACCGCGGCGGCTCCATGGCGAAACGGTAAAGATCGATCCCTGCACCCTGCCGCCAACGCCTTCCCTACCGGCTCAGCCTGAACACATCCGTGAGTTCTCCCTCCGCGGTCTCCTCGCCGCGGAAGAACGTGACCCGGATTGTCGGCGATACGGCGCCCGCTGCGCCCTCGCCGGCATGCCAAGCGAGCAGCCACTGCGGCAGCCCTCCCAGCGACAGCGTATACGTCCGCGTCACCAGGCCGTCGTAGTGCCGCGCGTTCTCTTCCGGGGTCGAAAGGTCCGTCCGCCAGATCAGGTCCTGGATCTGCGAGCCGTCGGCGAACTCTGACCCGGGCCGGAACAGTTCCACCCGAGCAACACCCAGCGTTCGCACGGGCTGGCCAAACGCGTCGCGCAGTTCGAAGTGGCACACGATCACCGGCACTCCCGAAGCATCGACCCCGATGCGGGTGAGTGGGTGAATCGCCAATCGCTCCGGGCGGAGTTCGTCGGGGTCGCGTTGCTCCTCGGCAGACATCCGCCCACGGCCGGAGGCACACCCCACGATCGCGGCGGCTACGGCAGCAATGATCGCGCAGGCAGTGGGGCAGCGGAAGTTCTGCACGCCGCGGCTGGGCATCTCAGGAGTTTATGTAAGCCGGAGCGAACGCTCCGGAGAAAATCCGAGGACCGTGGATTGCTGTGGCCGCGGGGTGCGCGCCCTCCGCGGATGCTTGTGCCTGTTCCCGCGGCGATGGGACGGACTTGCCTCTGCTTCTTGCAGGGCACTCCGCCGGAACCCCGGGTCAGGCGGCGAGGTCTTCGTCGTCGCACTCCGGCGGGTCGCCGATGCAACCCCACTTGTCCTTGGGAAGGTGCCGGTGGTGGACGTGGATCACGCGGGCCAGTTGCGAGGCGAAGAGTTCGCCGATGGTCCGGAGTTGGTCGATGAGCAGCGGACCGAACGGAGAGAGCCGGTCGCGGAACAGCATCACGATCGCCAGGACCTCGCTCTCGTGGCGGCAGGCGAAGCCGATGACGCCCGACTCCCCGAGCCACGCGGCATCGCCGCCCGCAAAGTCCTCGAGTTTCCGGGCGTCGCCCAGGTGGACGATGGCCTTGGACTTCTCGAACTTGGGCGCGACCGTGTTGGCGACATGATCCAGGAGCATGTCCACGGTTTCCTTCGGGCAGTCATAGTTGACGTACGCTCCGAGGGAGTAGTCCCCGCTCGTGGTGGGGAGGAACACCGCAGCGTTCGTCGGGCCCGATCGGGCGAGGACGAACTCGAGCGTGGTTCGGAGCAGTTGCTCGATATCCAGCTCGTGCTTGATGAGCGTCTTGAACTCGGTTGCTGTGGTGACCTGGTTCATAGCGGCAGCGCACTCCATGTTGCCGCCAACCAGATCGGAGCATTCCGCGGGTGTCTGAGGCGCGCGGGGTGGAGCGGTGCGCTCGTCGTGTCGGCACAACCGATCCAGCCTTCGCAGCCGTCGTCCTCCGCCCGTCCTCAGGCGCCCGCACGGGCTGATTCCCGCCGCGCCGAGCAGCAAACGCGAGAGTTCATGGACGCGCAAGTTCAGCGCAATCACGGCCCGGCACCCGCGATGGGTCGCGCGGAGAGTGAGCCGCGTGTCGACGTCGGCCGCGGCCAGCAGCACGCCGGTGCCGCGCCTGGCGAGATCGCCCGCCAGTTCCAGCGAGTCGTCGGCGCAGCATGCGTGGTCGATCAGGGCAGCGTGAATCCGGAGCGGGCGCGACCGTTCCCCGCTGAGCATGATCGCCAGAGCCTCGACGGCGTTGCGAGCCAGCAGGCAGACCGCCCGGCCGTTGAGCGACCGCACGGCACGCCCGGCCAGAGCGGGGCTGTTCGTCACGACCAGGACGCGCGGATAACCAAGCCCGCGTTCTCGGTCCGTGCTGCGCCGAGTGGGCTTGATTTCGAGCGAGCCGAGCACGGGGACGCTCAACGCCCGGGATTCTCCCGCCGAGGCATTGCTTTGCTGGTGGCCTGCTCGAGTCATGGAGCCGCTCCTCCTGTCCGTGTTCATGGTCGTGGACCTCAGGCCGCCCGCTGCACGCCCGAGCCCGCGGCCACAACCGTCGCCATCGGGCCGGTCGCCCGCGCCGCCGATGCGTCTCTCGACCAGCGATAGTCCGGGATCATCACCGTGACGCTTGTGCCGCGCCCCGGCTTGCTCGCCAGGACAATCTCCCCGCCATGAAGCGAGACGAGCCTGTGTGACAGCGCGAGCCCGAGCCCCGGCTGCCTCCCCGCCGGCTTTTCCGAAAAGAACGGGTCGACCGCATGCTCGAGCGCGTGCTCGCTCATCCCCGCGCCGTCGTCGATCACCTGGATCAACAGCCGCGATTGGTCCGCGGCGTCTTCCGCCACACGGATCTCCACCGGCGATCTGGGCGCCGCTTCGACCGCGTTCACAACGATCTCCGTGAGCGCGTCGATCATGAGGCCAGAGTCCATGCGGGCCGTGTCCAGGCCTTCGGCCAGCGTCAGTTTGACGCCCAGGACTCCCGACGGCCCGGCCTTGCCGGCGCATCGCGCCTTCGTCCGCCGGATCACCTCTTCCATGACCGAGCCGAGATCGGTGGGACGCCAGTCCGGCCGCGGCGGATTGGCGATGCGGTGCAGCCGCGAGACCAGTTCGCTCAGGCGGCCCGCCGCGTCGACGATCGCCGTGGCCATGCTCCGGTCGTGCTCTTCGCGGAGCCGCGAGAGCAGCGACTGCGCCCGGCCCGAGATCACCGTCAGCGGGTTGTTCAGTTCGTGCGCTGCGCCCGCGGTCATCTCGCCCAGCCGCACCATGGCGCGGGTCTCGGCCAGTTGCTGCTGGGCCTCGCCCAGCGCACGGTTGGCCTCGCCCAGTTCCTGGTTCAGCCGGCCCAGCCTCGCGTTGGCGCGGAGGATCGACTCCACAAGCAACTGCTGGCTTGGCTCTTCGCCAAGGCCCAGGTCGCGGCAGCGGGCGCTCGTCGCCTCGTACAGCCGTGCGATGAGCCCCTCGATGCGCTCGACGTTCAGGCCCATCTGCGCAGCCAGTTCCCGGTCGTCGGGCGATGCCGCCATGTTCCCCGACCAGCCCAGTCCCAGCCGTCGGCAAAGTGCGTCGGCGACTCCGACGACACCCACCACGCGGCGGCTTTCGCCTTCGGGCAACTGGGCGTAGGGCGTGCCATGCAGTTCGACCGACGCGCGGAGCGCCTCCGGCAGGCCCCACAACCGCGCGATGTGCGCTCCCGCGGCATGATGGTCCATGCCGAGGATCGGCCGCTCAAAGTCCGAGATGTTCCCAAGCCTCGCCTCGGTCAGGTCGACCACGCGGGCATAGGCCCGGGGCAGAACCACCTCGAGCGCGAGTTTGCCGATGTCGTGCACAAGGCCGCAGACGAACAGTTCCTCCGGGTGCAGATCCGGCTCCGGGAGTTCACGCGCGATCAACTCGGCCGCGCAGGCCACCGCGATCGAGTGCTGCCAGAAGCCGACCCGGTTGAAGCCGCCGCTCACCGGCAGCGGCTTCCCCGCCGCTGTCGTCTTCCGCGGCAGGCCGCTGGTCCAGTCAAAGATCGCCACGCTGAGCACCAGCGAACGGACCGCATCGAGCCCGAGCATGACCACCGCCATTTCGACCGTGGTGATGGGATGGCGCGTGCGGTTGGCCGCTCGCCGGCAGAGCGAGAGCAGCCGCGCCGTCAGCGTCGGGTCCGCCTCGATGAGCCGGACGATCTCGCGGAGGTCCGGCTCTTCCTGTGCGCCGAGTTGCAGCAGCCTCGCGGCGACCGCCGGCAGCGTCGGCAGGCCCGCCAGTTCGCGCAGCACCAGTTCCGTCCGGCGCGAGAGCAGCGGGTCCGTCAGAAACCCGGGCCCGGCTCCGCGTCCGCGGGCCGGTCCGAACTGATCAGCCCTGCTTCTGTGGCGCGGTCGCGGCATCGTTTGGCTTCACTCAGGTGGTGGTGGGTGCTCGATCCGCTCATCCACGGTTGACGCGGATCAGGCGGCCTCCGTCAGTTCGTCGATGCGCTTGATCAGATTGCTCACGTCGAACGGCTTGCGGACAAAGTCGTCGGCCCCCGCCGCGCGCAGCGAGTCGATCTCCTCCGGCTTCACCACGCCCGACACGAAGATGATCCGGGTGTCCTTGAGTTCATCGTGCGCGCGGATGCGCTGACAGACGACGTTCCCGTTCACGTCCGGCAGCATGTAGTCGAGGATGATGAGGTTGGGCCGGAACTGCTCGGTGAGCAGGCCCGCGTCATACCCCGTCGAGCAGAACTTCACGTCGTAGCGATCGTTCCGCCCGAACAGGTCCTTGAACATCTCGATGATCTGCGCATCGTCATCGACGACCAGGATGCGCTTGGCGCCATGATCGAGCGCGCCCACCGGGATGTCGTTGGCCCGCATGAACTTGATCAGTTCGGCCCGCGGGATGCGCCGGAACTTCGAGCCCGGCACGCGGAAGCCGCCCAGCCGGCCCGCGTCGAAGCAACGGATGATGGTCTGCTGCGAGACTTTGCAGATCTCCGCGGCCTCGCCGGTGGTGAAGATCCGCTTGCTCGCCCATTCCTTGGCAGCGTGTTGTCCGTTGACCCCGGGCATGCGCACCTTCCCGATGTACGACCGCTCGGCACACGCGCCGACCCCCGGCGCATGCCCGCTCGGTACAGATTGCCGAGGCGTCTATCGACGCAGAGATTGCCCGACTTAACGTCACAGTTTCACATCACGGGTTATCCGGGCCCGGTTACACTGCCCGCCGCGCACCACGGAGGACTTCATGCTGCTCGTTGCCGTCTTTGCCGCCGCGACCTGCTCCACCACTCCCGCTGCTCCCAGGCCCGCCGCCGCCGAGGATCCTTGGGCCCCGGTTCAGGGCAGGCTCATGACACGCTGGGCCAAGGATGTCGACGCGGAGAACCCATGGCCCGAGTATCCGCGGCCGCTTCTGCGGCGCGATCGGTGGATGAATCTCAACGGTCTCTGGGACTACGCCATCACAGCAAAGGACGCCGCGGCGCCGGGGCAGCACGACGGCCGCATCCTCGTTCCGTATCCGATCGAGTCGGCGCTGTCGGGAGTCGGTCGGATGCTCCAGCCCGATCAGGCCCTGCATTACCGCCGCACGTTCCGCCTCCCGGACTCATGGAAAAACGATCGCATCTTCCTTCACTTTGGCGCTGTGGATTGGCAATGCACGGTCCTCGTCAACGGCAGGAAGGTCGGCGAGCACACCGGCGGTTACGACCCATTCAGCCTGAACATCACCGATGCCCTCCTCAAAGGAGAGGACAACGAACTCGTCGTCACCGTCACCGATCCCACCGACACCGGCGGCCAGCCCCGCGGCAAGCAGTGGCTCAACCCCCACGGCATCTGGTACACGCCCACCAGCGGCATCTGGCAAACGGTGTGGCTGGAGCCGGTAAACCGGCAGATCGGCATCGGCAAAGTGGTCGTCAACGCCGATCGACGCACCGGCGATGTGACGGTCGGCCTCCAGGCGGGTTGGAACTCCCAGAACAAACTCTCGGCTGATGTTCGCATCCTGAAGGAAGGCGCGGTGGTCGCGACAGGATCGCTTCGCGGCGGTCCGAACCGGATCCGCGTCAACGTCGCGCAGCCCCGCCCGTGGTCTCCGGCCGACCCGTTTCTCTACGATCTTGAGGTCACCGCGACGGACATGGGCGAGTCCGACACGATCCGGACCTACTTCGCCTTCCGCGATATTGCCGTGGCGCACGACGAGCACGGCGTGAACCGCCTGATGCTCAACGGCGAGCCCCTCTTCCAGTTCGGCCCGCTCGACCAGGGCTTCTGGCCCGACGGCCTCTACACGCCACCCACCGAGGAAGCGATGATCTTCGACATCCTCGCGGCCAAGAAGATGGGCGCGAACATGCTGCGCAAGCATGTGAAGGTCGAATCGCAGCGGTTCTACCACGCATGCGACAAACTTGGCATGCTGGTCTGGCAGGACATCCCCAGCCCGTTCTTCTACCGCGGGCATGGCGACAACCCCTTTGACAATCCGCCGCTGACCGACGCGTGGAAGCAGAACTACGAGCGCGAAGTGCGTGCGATCGTGGGCGCATTCAACCAGCACCCCTCCATCGTCATGTGGGTCCCGTGGAACGAGGGCTGGGGGCAGGACGACTTCGCGTGGTCGAAGTCCATGGTGGACCTGTGCAAGCGGCTCGACCCCTCGCGCCTCGTCAATAACGCGAGCGGCTGGACCGACATGGGCAACGGCGATGTCAACGACATCCACGTCTACCCCGGGCCCGGATCGCCCACGCCGCAGTTGCCGCGCGACTCCTCCCGCGCCATGGTCCTCGGCGAGTTCGGCGGGCTCGGTCTCCCCATCGAGGGCCACACCTGGCTCCAGAAGAACAACTGGGGATACAAGAGTTACAGCGACAAGGAGTCGCTGACCAACGCCTACATCGACCTGATCCGGCAGTTGCCGATGCACATCGCGCGCGGGCTTGCCGCGGCGGTCTACACCCAGACCACCGATGTCGAGATCGAGGTCAACGGCTGGCTCACCTACGACCGCGAGGTCTGGAAGATCGACCCCGACAAGGCGGCCGCGGCGGCGCAGACGCTCTACCGCGGCATCCCGCAGATCGTCACGGTGGTTCCCGATGCCCAGTCCCGGGGCCAGACCTGGCGCTACACCTTTGAACAACCACCGGAAGGTTGGGAGCAGCCCGGCTTCAACCTTGCGGCGTGGAAAGAGGGAAAGGCCGGCTTCGGCACCAGGGGCACTCCGGGCTCGATCGTGGAGACAGAATGGGGCACCTCGGACATCTGGATGCGACAGACGGTGCGGCTGGACGCGCTGCCGGCTGATCCGGCGATGAGCATCCACCACGATGAAGACTGCGAGGTGTACATCAACGGGAAACTCGCCCTGAAGCGGACGGAGTACACGACCGGCTATGTCTATCTGCCGCTGAGCAAGGAGGCCGCCGGCCTGCTCCGCGCAGGGGAGAACACGATCGCGGTGCACTGCAGGCAGACAAAGGGCGGGCAGTACATCGATGTCGGGCTGGTGGATGTGAAGCCGGGGAAGTGATTTCACCGCGGAGGCGCAGAGGACGCAGGAAGAACCATCAGCCGCAAGTCACGCAAGGACACGATGTCGAGCACATTCTGGCGAAGAGAGACTGTGCCTCCTCTCTCTTCAGATCTGCCCCCTTCTGCTTTCCTCATCCGCGAACATCCGTGGCCTGTCTTGATGACTTCTCTCCGTGCTCTCGGTGTCCTCCGTGGTTCAGTTACTCCGCGTCCTCTGCGCCTCTGCGGTGAGTCCGCTTTGAAGGAACACAGTTCATGCTTACCTCCATCGCCATCACCGCCACGCTTCTCGCTCAAACCGCGGCCAAACCCGCCGGCATCGACTCTATCGTCCCCGTCCCCTACCAGCAGGTCACCATCGACGGCCCCTTCTGGTCCCCGCGCCTCAGCGCCATCCGCCGCGGCACGCTCGCCGCCAACCGCCACCAGTGCGACATCACCGGCCGCCTCGCCAACTTCGACAACGCGGCCAAAAAACTCCGCGGCGAGAAGGATGTCGGCGCGTTCGAGGGACTGCTCTTCAACGACTCGGATGTCTACAAGATGATCGAGGGGTGGTGCTACGTGCTCGCGACGGCGAAGGACCCGGCCGCGAGAAAGCGGCTCGATTCCGACCTCGATGCGCTCATCACCCGCATCGCCGCAGCCCAGCATCCTGACGGGTACATCAACACCTACTACACGCTGAAGGCGGACATCAACAACCGCTTCACGCGCGAAGAGTGGGACCACGAGACGTACTGCATCGGGCATCTGATCGAGGCGGGTGTGGCACACTTCGAGGCAACCGGCAAGCGCTCGCTGCTCGATGTCGCCATCCGTGCTGCGGACTTTCTCGACACTCTGTACGGCGAGGGCAAGTTCACCGCGCCGCCCGGCCACCAGGAAGTCGAACTCGCGCTCATCCGTCTCGGCGATGCCCTCAACCGCGGCGATTCCGTCCGCGCCGGTCCGCTCGGCACGCCACGCCCGCAAGACCTCGACAAGTACACCCGCTTGGCCTTCTTCCTCATTGAGCAGCGCGGGAAGCCGCACCGCAAACTCGATGGATCGATGTACGGGCCCTGGGGCGACTATGCGCAAGACCACCTGCCCGCGGCGGAGCAGATGGAGGCCGCGGGGCACGCGGTCCGCGCAGCCTACCTCTACTCCGCGATGACCGACCTGGCGGCGCGGGGGATCGGGAACTACCGCCCCGCGCTCGATTCCCTGTGGAACGACATCACGCAGCGGCGGGTGTTCGTCACGGGCGGCATCGGCCCCAGCGGGCACAACGAGGGCTTCACCACGCCGTACGACATCCCGACGCACACCGCCTACCAGGAAACCTGCGCCTCGATCGGCCTGTGCATGTGGGCCCACCGCATGTTCCTGCTGACCGGCCGGGCGGAGTGCATGCAGCAGTTCGAGCGGACGCTCTACAACGCAGTGCTGGCCGGTGTCGCGCTCGATGGCGAGTCGTTCTTTTACGTCAACCCCCTCGCATCCCGCGGCGGGCACCACCGCAGCGCCTGGTTCGCCTGCGCCTGTTGCCCTCCGAACATCCTGCGCTTCCTCGGCCACCTTGGTGAGTATGTCTATGCCGTCCGCGGCGACACGATCTACATCAACCTCTTCATCGACAGCACCACGCACATCCCAATGGGAGGCAAGACTGTCTCGATCCGTCAGGAAACCGGCTACCCCTTCGACGGCCAACTCCGAATCACGATCGAGAATGACACCGGCCGTGAGATTGTCATCGCACGTCGCGCCAACCTCGAGACGCTTCCCTCGGGCGCGATCGCCCAGGATGGCTACGCGCGCTGGATCATCCCACCCGGCACCACCGTGCAGGAGTTCGTCCTCCCGCTGAAGGTCCGCCGCGTCATCGCCGATCCGCGCGTGAAGGCCGCGATTGGCCGCGTAGCGCTCATGCGCGGCCCACTCGTCTACGCCGCGGAATCCACCGACAACAACGGAACCGTCGCCGGGCTCATCCTCCCGCCCAACGCCGAACTCGAAGAGCGAATCGCGGCGGGGGGGGACGGCACGCCGGAGATCGTTGCACACGCGCTTCGCGTCGGCCAGCCGGAGTCAAAGCCACACTCCGGCGGTCTCCGCCCGCATGGAGCGGCCGACGAACCCGATGACCGCCTGTACCGCGAAGCGCCGAGTGTCAACCCCGTCGACGTCACCCTGCGGCCGTACTTCATGTGGGCCAACCGCGGCCCATCGGAGATGGCAGTCTGGCTGCCCGAGACGGCGCACCTCGGTGAGCCCTGGCCCGCGCCGGGGATCACGGCGAGCGCATCGTTCATCGGGCATGGCGACGGCCTGCCCGCGCTCTTCGACCGCATCGAGCCCGCAAGCAGCATCGACCACGATGTGCCGCGGTTCACATTCTGGAACCACAAGGGCACGCAGGAGTGGGTGCGGTACGACTTCGACAAGCCGCGGAGGGTGTCTGCGGTCGAGGTGTATTGGTTCGACGACACCGGCCGCGGCGAGTGCCGCGTGCCGGCATCATGGACCGTTGAGTATCTCGATGGCGACGCGTGGAAATCTGTTGCGAACGCCAGCCCGAACAGCCCGGCGGCGTTCGGCACAGCCAAAGACCGCTTCAACGTCTGCACTTTCGCACCCGTCACGACCTCCGCCATCCGTGTGAACATCCGGCAGCAGGACAACTTCTCATCGGGAATGCTGGAGATGCGGGTGAGGTGACCGTCTTCCAGACTCGCCGCATCAACTCCTACGCGGCCTTCGCGCTCTTCGCGTTCACCTACTTCCCCGCCTCTCCTCCGTGCCCTCTGTGTCCCCCCTGTGAACTCTGCGGACCTTCTTCGCTCGTCGCCCCGAGCGCACCCGCCCGCAGCCGCTTCACCTCTTCCAGCCGTTCCTTGAGCAGTTTCTCCGCGCCGAACTCCGTCGGCCGGTAGTAGTTCTTCGCGACGCCCAGGTAGTCCTGCGTGCCGACCATCCCCACGCCGCGGTCGCTCGTACGGATGCCCTCGGTGTGTGCATACGCGTACTGCTCGCCATCGCGTGGGGCGGACGAGCCCTCGGACTTCTGCCCCGCCTTGCGCACGTTGCCGTCCTTGATGTGCATGGGCACCGGCACTGTGCGCCCCTCCTTCACATCCGCCATCGCGGCATCGATCGCCATGTACGCCGCGTTGCTCTTGGGGGCGAGCGCCAGGTACGTCGCGCACTGCGCCAGAATGATCCGCGCCTCGGGCATGCCCACCCGCTCGACCAGTTCCCAGCACGCCGCGGCCACCATGATGCCGCGGGGGTCGGCGTTCCCGATGTCCTCGCTCGCCAAGATCGCCAGCCGCCGCGCGATGAACCGCACATCCTCACCCGCATCCAGCATCATCGCGATCCAGTAGATTGCGGCGTCTGGGTCGCTGCCGCGGACACTCTTGATCATCGCGCTCGCCGCATCGTAATGCCCATCGCCGGTGTGGTCGTAGACCGCGGCCTTCTGCTGGATGGAGTCTTCAGCATCCTGGCGCGAGATCACGACCGGCCCATCGGCGGGACCGCCGGAACTGAGCACCGCCACTTCCAGCGCGGTGAGCGCCCGCCGCGCATCGCCGTCGCACTTCACCGCCCACACCCGCAGCGCTTCATCATCCACCCGCAGGTCGATCTTCCCGTACCCGCGCTCCGGGTCCGCGATTGCCCGCCGCAGCACCTCGATGATCTCTTCCTCCGTGAGCGCGTCGAGCCGGAACAGCGTCGAGCGCGACACCAGCGCGGAGTTGACGGCAAACAGCGGGTTCTCCGTCGTCGCCCCGATCAGCGTCAGCACGCCCCGCTCCACATCCGCCAGCAGCACATCCTGCTGCGCCCGGCTGAACCGGTGGATCTCATCGAGAAACAAGACCGTCCGCTTGCCATTCTCCAGCAGGCGCTTGCGGGCCAACTCGCTGATCTCCCGGATCCGCGCGACGCCGACCGATGCCGCGTTCTCCCGCTCGAAGTATCGGTTCGTGTGCCGCGCGATCAACTCCGCGAGCGTCGTCTTCCCCGTCCCCGGCGGTCCGTGCAGCACAATGCTCGTCAGCGCACCGCGCCCCGCGCCCGCCTTCTCCGCCTGCAGCATGCGCCACAGCAGTTTCCCCGGCGCGAGGATGTGCTTCTGCCCGGCAAACTCTTCGATCGTCCGCGGGCGCATCCGCACCGCCAGCGGCTCCACGCCGCGGATCGCGTTCTCGCGCTTCTCGGCCCAGAGGTCGGTCACACCGGAGCGTAGGTAGTCGTGCCGAGCATCTCGTGACCATCGCCCTTTGTGCAAAGCGACCCGATCGGGTGACGGGCTCCGCGCCCCGGGTTCCGGCGGAGGGTGCCCCGCGCCACTTCCGGAACCCGGGCCCCGAAACCCGTCCCCTGATCCTCGGCTTGTGCACGCTAACATCCGCCCCGTGAGTCTCGCGTCGGCAATCCTCGTTCTGGCCGGTTCCTGGCTCGTCTGGGCCGCGCTTGCCCACGCTCTCGCCGTGCTCTCGCCGCGGCCGGGCGACATCAACGTCTCCCTCGCCATGCTCTTTGCCCGAGCGCACGCGCGCCTGATGCAGGGCCTTCGCGTCGACGGACGCGAGCACATCCCGCCGACACGCAACGCCGGTCCGCTGGTCGTCGTCGCCAACCACACCTCCGGCCTCGACCCCATGCTCATCCAGTCCGTCTGCCCCTTCGAGATCAAGTGGATGATGGCCAGGGACATGCAGCACCCGCGCTTCGCCTGGCTGTGGGAACTCGCGGATGTCATCTCCGTCAACCGTGTCGAAGTCGCGAGCGAGAACGGCGAGAAGATCCAGCGCGGCAACGACTCCGCCGCCGCACGCACCGCCATCAAGCATCTGAAGTCCGGCGGCGTCATCGGGGTCTATCCCGAGGGACGCATCGCGCCGCCGGAACGCATCGTTCCCTTCGCGCCCGGCGTCGGCTTGCTGGTCTCCCGCGGCGATGCCCGCGTGCTCCAGGTCATCATCGAGGGCACAGCGCGAACCGAGGAAATCGCGACCGCGTTGCTCGTCCCGGCGCGGGCGAGGCTCCGGTTCCTTCCGATGCGCGACTATTCTGGAATGTCCGCCGCGGAAATCGCCGCCGATCTTCAACAGCGTCTGATCAGCGAGACAGGCTGGCGGATGGAGTCCGCGCCGGATTGACGTGGCCGTTCGATCCGCCCGTCACCCTGTTGCCACGCGCTCGAGTTCCACCGCCGCGGCCGCCGCGCCGTCTTCACCGCGCAACCTCGCACCGATCTCCACCGCCTTGGCCGCGTAGACCGGGTTGCCGAGCACTTCGCGCAGCGCTCTCTCCAGCCTCGCGGCGCTGGCACGGGTGGCGTTGAGCGTCACCGAGCAGCCGAGGCGCTTGGCACGCAGCGCGTTGTCGAACTGGTCGTACGCGTGCGGCACGCAGACGGTCGGTCTCCCGCTCCGCCAGGCCTGTGCCGTCGTTCCGACGCCGCAGTGATGCACGATGCACGCCGCGCGCGGAAAGAGCGCGGAATAGGGCGCATAGTCAAACGCGCGGATGCCGGGGCCAAGTTCGCTCGGCGGCGGCGCATACTCGGGCCGGTTCGTGAGCAGGATCGCCCGGCGGCCGAGTTTCCTCGCCGCTCGGGCCGCCTGCACATAGAACGCCGCACCGGCGTGCACGACGGCCGTGCCGAGCGTGAACACAACCGGCGGTTCGCCGGCGCGCTCGCACTCCTCGACAAACCGCTCGACCTCAGGTGTGCCGTGCTCGAACCGCGCAAACCGGTCATGCCACGCAAACCCGCAGATCCGCGCGCTGGGCGGATCGCCCGCGAGCAAGCCGCGGATCGCCGGCGACCACAGCCCGATCGCGGCGTTCCCCGCCGCGGCTTCCGAGAAGACCATGTCCCGCCCGGGCGGGAGGCCCAGTCCGCGCCGCGTCGCGTTCAAGGGGCGATCAAACTGCCACCGCATGATGAGTTTGCCCAGCCACAGGCCGAATCGCGAGAACCTCTCGATGGGGTTCTCCGGCGCCCAGGGGTGATAGCGTGCCGGATCGCGAGGGTTGAACCACATCGCCGGCGACAGCACGCCCGTGGCCCACGGCACGCCGCGGCGGGCACACGCCCACGCCGTGCCCGTGCAGATGTGGTGCGAGAAAACGACATCGGGCCTGAACGAGATCAGCAGTTCATCGGTGCGGTTGAAGATTGTCTGGACATGCGGAAACACCAACTCGCGCAGGATGACGAGCGACCCGCGCGTCGGGTGCACCGCGTTGGGCAGTTGCGCGAGGATGCGGAAGTCGATCTCTTCCCCGAGCGGCTCCATCTTCAGGCCCGCCTGGGCAACCGCGGACTCAAAGAACGGGTTGACCAGCATGCGAACTTCGTGCCCACGCGCTGCCAGCGCCCGCCCCACGGCGATAAACGGGTTCACATCCCCCGAAGACCCGACAGTGGCGATCAGCACGCGCATGGGCAAGCAGGATAGTGGCCGCGCATCCCATAAGTCCCCTCTCCCCGGCCTACTACGATTCGCCTCTCGCCCACTTCCTTCCTTCTCTCGCCGCCTTGCTCCTCTCCTCTTCTCCACTCGTTGCTTCGTCTCTCCCTTCTTCTCTGTGCCCTCCGCGTCTGCTCTGTGACCTCTGTGTACCTGCCTTCCCTTGCACCCGCGTGACCGCCATCCCGATCATCCTCGACCACAACGCCACGACGCGGCCCGCGCCGGAAGTGGCCGCGGCGATGCAGCAGATGCTGACCGAACTCTGGTTCAATCCCTCCAGCATCCACCGCCCCGGCCAGTCCGCTCGACAGCGACTCGACCTGGCGCGGCGAGCCGCCGCGGAACTCATCGGGGCCCGGCCGCGCCACATCACCTTCACCGGCAGCGGCACCGAGTCGATCGACCTGGCGATCCGCGGGCACCTGCTGGCGCGGGGGTTGATCGGCCGCGCTGCTGCGGCAGCGGGCGCGCCGCGTGCCACGATCATCATCTCCCCTGTTGAGCACATCGCCATCCGCGATCTCGCCAGGGCGCTCGAGCGCGAAGAGCAGGTGCTGGTTCTGGCCGCCGATCTCGACGCCGAGGGCCGGGTGAGCGCCGGGTCGATCGCGCGGCTCCTCGATGAACACCATGCCCCGCAGGCGGACCCGAAGCGGGAGGTTGCGCTCGTCAGCGTGCAGTGGGCCAACAACGAGACGGGCACGATCCAGCCTGTGTGGGAGATCGGTGAACTCTGCCGCGACCGCGGCGTGACCTTTCACTGCGATGCAACGCAATGGGTCGGGAAGATGCCGACGCACATCGGGAGTGAAGGGACCGAGGGAGCCGAAGATCGAGGTTCAGCGGACTGGGCCGCGCGGCCGCTCACCGTCGACCTTCTGACTTGTTCGCCGCATAAGTTCCACGGCCCAAAGGGTGTCGGTGTGCTGTACTCGCGTCCGGGCGTCCGCACGGCAACGCTCGTTCACGGTGAGCAGGAACTGGGGCGCCGCGGCGGAACCGAGAACATCGCCGGAATCGTCGGCGCAGGCATCGCGTGCCGCCTCGCCGAAACCTGGCTCGCGGACCCTGCCAACCGAATCCGCGGCCGCGAACTGCGGGATGACTTCGAGCGCGAACTGCTCGCCCGCATCCCCGATGCCCGCATCAACGGTCCTCACGCGAGCGATCACGACCGTCTCTGGAACACGTCGAGCATCGGCTTCCCTCGCCTCGAGGCCGAGGCCCTGCTGCTGCTGCTGTCCGAACGCGGCATCGCCTGCTCCGCCGGCGCGGCGTGCTCGTCGGGCTCGCTCGAGGCCTCGCCGGTCCTCAAGGCCATGAACATCGACCCCCTCTACGCCCACGGCACCCTGCGCTTCTCAATCTCGCGCGACACCACCCGCGATGAACTCGACCGCGCGATCCCCATCATCGCCGACTGCGTCGCTCGCCTGAAGCAGTCGATGAGTCAACTCTGACCGTGTCACTCAGCGAACACCGCTCACCGCAGAGCCGCCGAGACCGCAGAGAGCCGCAGGCAACCGCGTTGTCCTCTGCCTCACACAACCTCGTGATCTGGTCCAGTTGGCCGCAAAGTCCGCGAGGACCCCGGTCCCTCCTTGACCGCTCCGCGCTCCCCGCGCCCCCGCGGTGAGGCCCTACCCCGCCCCGCCCCCCGCATACTCCTCCACCAGCCCCCGCCACGCCGCGGCCAACTTGCCGCCGATCGGCCCCGGCACCGCATCCCCGACCGCGCTCCCCTCCACCTTCACCACCGGCAGCACGCCCCACGATGAGTTCGTCAGCAGAACCTCATCCGCCTCCAGCACATCCGCCACCGACAACATCTGCCGCTTCACCGCCATCCCCTGATCCGCGGCCCAATCCAGCGCCCACGACCGCACCACGCCCGGCAGCACCGGGCTGGGCAAATACCCACCCTTGATTGTCGGCGCAGGCATCGGCGGCGCATCGGGATCATCAACGCCCGGCCCGCGGCCGCCCGCCCACCGAGCCCCACCCTCCTCTCCGCGCGCGATCGGCGTGATGACCTCTCCATCATTTACCAGCAGGAGGTTGCTCACGCACCCGCCCACGAGGTGATTGGTGACCGACAGCACAACCGCTTCTGCGGCGTTCTTCGCGCTGGCCGCCTGCAACTCCCGCAAGCGCCACCAGTAGTTCAGCGTCTTGTGCCCCTCGAGCGGATTGAACGGGTTCGCCCGTGCATCGGCGATGCTCACCGCCACGCCGCGTTCGAACATCCCGGCCGGATACTCGACCGCCTGCTGCGCCACGATCAGGATCGTCGGATCGTGCTCGACCCTCGTGCCGCCCCCGGCGCTCGCCCGAGTCAGCAGGTTGAGGTCGCCCCCCGTCACGGTCAGCCGGATCCGCGCCCGCGCCAGTTCGCTCCGTCGCACCGTTTCCGCCACCGCTTCTGCGAGCGCGCCGCTCCGCAACGAGTCGCTCAACCCCAACTCACGCGCCGATGTCGCCAACCGCTCCAGGTGCTCGTCGATGCGCATGCACCAGACCTCGCCGCCCTGGCTCACACCGCCCAGCATGGTCTCAAACAACCCGACACCATGCTGAAACCCAGCGTCAAACGGCGACAGCGCAGCACGCTCTGATTCGCTTGCGTCGAGGCTGAAGAATCGACCATTGAGAAACACAGACGTCGCCATCGTCGTTCGGCCTCGCAAGTACGCGCTCCGCTCCCTCTGCTTGCTCTGCTTTCTCTGTGCTCCATCCGCGCCTTACTTCTTCTCGTCCTTCTTCTTCGGGATCAACCCCTCCAGCGCCTTCTTGGCATCGTCGACGGCCTTCTCGCCCTGCTTCGCCACGTCTTCGACCTTCTTCTTCACTTCTTCCGTGGTCTTGGTCAGGTCCTGCACCGTCCCCTTCACATCCCCCAGCACCTTCATATCCAGTTTGCTCAGGTCGCCCAGCGAGGCCAGCCTGCCCTTCAGGTCGCCCAGGATCTCCCCCGGGATCACACCCGCCCCGTTCTCCACCGCCGCGCCGATCACCGCCTGCACGATGATGTTCGCAAGCTCGCTCATCGTCACGCCCGAGCCTGCGACGCCCTGCCCGGTCTTCCCCACGTTCTGCAGTTTGATCGCGTCGATCGGGATCGTGATCTTCTGCAGCGGAACCAGCGCGGCCCCCGCCGAGCCTGATTCCATCAGGTCGATCGACACCGTCACCTTCGTGATCGAGAGGTCATTGACCACGAACCGCTTCTCGTCCTTCGACGGAGCCGGCTGCGGCGCGGGCTTGTCGCTTCCCCCGCCGCTGACTTTCTTCAGGTTCTCCAGGATCACGCCGTAGTTCGTCGCGCCGTCCTTCTTCTCCAGCCGCACATCGATCGCATCCAGTTTCAGGTGCGGCAGCACCACCGTGTTCTCACGCAGCGTGCTCAAAGACACCGCGACCGAGCCATCGCCCAGCGAGAAGAAGTGGGGGCCCGGGAACCCCTGCACATTCGCCACCTTCAGGTCGTTCATCGCGAACGTCCCGCCGAAGATGCCGACATCCGCGCTCCCCAGCGTCGTCGGCACACCGAGCGCATACGTTCCGCCCTTCTCGATCCCCGCCTTGGCGATCTTGTCCACGTAGGAGAACAGTGCGACGCCGCCGATCACCACCAACAGAACAACCAGGATCACGAGCACAAGCAGGAGTTTGATCAACTTCATCATCGTGTACCTCGCTCTTCGCCCACCGCCCCCCACCCCCCCTGCCCCCTTCCCGCGGCCTGCCGCCAGTCCACATAGTAGTGGCCGGCCAGTGCTCCGATCACTCGTTTCTCCGCCTTCCAGTCCGCCTGCCACTTTGCCGCCGCCATGACCGCGAGCGTCGTCCGCTCCCCTGGTCCCGAACTCCTTCATCCCGACGCGGCCCGCATTCGTACTCACTCTGCCTGACAGGCCGAGCCTATCGCATCCGCACCCTGCCCGCTCCTCGGCTGCACCGCGTCCCGTCTCCTCCGAACCCTCTTCCATCTGCTTCATCCGTGACCCGACTTGTCCCTGCGTTGCCGCTGTGCTGCTTTCTCCTCCGCCCCTATCCTCGAACTGTGCCCGCTTCCCACGCACACACTCCCGCGCTCGGTTCCATGCACGCCGCGATGTCCGCCGCCGTCGCCGCGGCCTCCTCGGTCTGCTCCGCCGTCCAGTCCCGGCTCGATCAACTCCGCGCCATCACCAAGGACGACAAGTCCCCCGTCACCATCGCCGACTTCGCCTCCCAGGCCGTTGTCGCCCGCGCTCTCCGCGCCGCCCTCGGAGATGACCTGCTCCTCGTCGGCGAGGAGTCCTCCGCCTTCCTCCGCGACCCCGGGCACGCCGCCCACCTCGAGGCCACGCTCGCCGTGCTCCGCGCCGGCGAGAACCCCGCCTGGCCGAACGTCTCACCCGAAGCGCTCTTCCACGCCATCGATGCCGGCGATGCCGATCCCCTCTCCCCTCGCGCCGCAGCCGATGGCTTCTTCACGCTCGATCCCATCGACGGCACCAAGGGCTTTCTCCGCGGCGGGCAATACGCTGTCGCGCTCGCGTTCATCAGGGATGGCACGCCGCTCCTCGCCGCCATGGGCTGCCCCAACCTCGCCCCCGACCCGACCGCCAGTGCCGAGGTCCCCGCGCACGCCGGGAGTCTCTTCTCCGCGAGCCGCGGCACGGGCAGCGTCACCCAGTGCCCCCTCCGCGCATCCTGTGGCAGGGGCGGCGGCGAACTGGCGATCTCGCCCGCGTCCCGCGCGGCCCTCGCCGGCGCACGCCGGCACCCGATCCTCGCCGAGAGTGTCGAGAGCGCGCATTCCGATCAATCCGCTTCCGCAGTCATCATGCGCGAACTCGACCCCGCGTACACGCTCATCCGCCTCGACAGCCAGTGCAAATATGCCGTCGTCGCCCGCGGCCAGGCCGACGTCTACCTGCGACTGCCCGGCAAACAAGGCTACGTCGAGCGCATCTGGGATCACGCCGCGGGCGCGCTCATCGCCGAAGAGGCCGGCTGCATCGTTTCCGACATCGCGGGCAAGCCGCTCGACTTCTCTCACGGACGCGGCCTGGAGTTGAACAAGGGCGTCGTCGTCGCGCCCAGTATGATGCACGCCCGCATCATCGCAGCCATCGACAAGCACCGCCCGCGCAACTGACGATACCCGGAGACCCCCGCATGTCCTGGCAGGCATGGCTCACCGCCGCGGTGATCTCCGGGCTGCTCGTGGCCATGGCCTCCGGCCGCGCCGCCATGGATGCCGCGGTGCTCACCGCCGTGCTGGTCCTCGCGCTCGCCGGCGTGCTGGAGCCGGGTGAAGCCGTGCAGGGCTTCGCCAACCCCGGCGTCCTCACTGTCGGTTTTCTCTACGTGCTCGCCGCCGGCCTCAGCCAGACCGGCGCGCTCACCATGCTCACCTCTCGACTTCTTGGCCGGCCGCGCACACCCCTCGCCGCGCAGTCCCGCCTCGTGCTCCCGGTAGCGATCTCCAGCGCGTTCATCAACAACACGCCCATCGTCGCGATGTTCCTCCCGGTTCTCGCCGGATGGGCCCGCCGAACAGGCCTCTCGCCCTCTCGCCTCTACCTTCCCCTGTCCTATGCCGCGATCCTGGGCGGCGCATGCACCCTCATCGGCACTTCCACCAATGTGGTCGTCGCCGGGCTTGCGCGACACCACGACGCCCTGCATCCCGATGCGAGGATCGGCGGCATCGGCATGTTCACGATCTCCGCCGTCGGCGTTCCCGTCGCTCTTGCCGGTATCGCCTACATACTGCTCTTCGGCCGGCGCCTGCTCCCCGAGCGCATCGCCGCCGAACTCCCCGCCGGGTCCGCCTCGACCGGCGCACGTATCTACACGACCGCGATGCGCGTCGATGCCGCTTCTCCGGTCATCGGCAAGACCGTCGAGCAGGCCGGTCTCCGCCGTCTCCCCGGCCTCTTCCTGTCCCGCATCGAGCGTCCTTCCGAGTCGCTCATCGCCGTCTCCCCGGCGCAGATTCTCCGGGCGCACGACCTCCTCGTCTTCGTCGGGAATGTCGACTCCGTCGTCGATCTGCAGCGCATCCGCGGCCTGTCGCCCGCCGCCGACGAAACGACCGTCTCTTCCGAGGCTCCCGGTCGCCGTCACGCCCGCAAACTCACGGAAGCGGTGATCTCCCCGGCCTCGCCACTGGTCGGCCGCTCCGTCCGCGAGTGCGCGTTCCGAACCCGCTACGAGGCCGTCATCATCGCCGTCCACCGCCACGGCCACCGCCTCACGGGCAAGATCGGCGACATCGTCCTCCGGCCCGGCGACACGCTGCTCATCGAAGCCGAACCCGACTTCGCACGCCGCCACCGAGGCTCATCGGACTTCTACCTCGTCAGCGAACTCGAAGGCGAGGCGACGCCCCGCCACGACCGTGCATGGGCCGCGATCGCCATCCTCGCGCTCGTGGTGGTCGCGCTCTCGCTGTCCGGTCGCATCATCCCCGGTCTCAACGTCCCGGTTCCCGCGGAGGTGGTCATCGCCATGGCCGGCGCAGCGCTCATGGTGCTCTTCCGCTGCTGCTCCGCCGCGCAGGCGCGCGACGCGGTGCACTGGCAGGTGCTGCTGGTGATCGCCGCGTCGATGGCGCTGGGCGTGGCGATGGAAAAGACCGGTCTGGCGGCGAGCATCGCGGGAGCCATGGCCTCTCTCCTTGACATCATCGGTGCCGAGCACAGCGCCACCGCCGTCCTGGCGGTTGTCTACGCCGCCACGTGGCTCTTCACCGCGATCATGAACAACAACTCCGCGGGCGTGCTGATGTTCCCCATCGCCATCCGGCTCGCCGAGCGGTCCGGTCTTCCCGTCCTGCCGGCCGTGCTGTGTGTCATGGTCGCCGCTTCGTGCGAGTTCGTCTCGCCCATCGGCTACCAGACCAACCTCATGGTCATGGGACCCGGCGGGTATCGGCTCAGCGACTACGCGCGGTTCGGCGGTCCGCTGAACCTGGTGTGCGCCGCGGCGTGCATCACGGCCTGCTCCCTGCTGGTCTAGTGGTGCCCGGCGTCCGCGTGCGCATCCTTGCCGGCCTTTGACTTTGCGGTCGCCTTCGCGGGCTTCGCGTGCGATTCCGCCTTGCGCGGCGCGGCCGAACCATGCTCCTTCGGCGCGCCGTGCGCATCGGCCGGCTTCGGCGAACCATGCCCGCTCGACGGCGCTGCATGAGCGTCGTGACCCGCCGGCGGATCTCCCGGCTTGCGGAGGATCACCGACTCGCTCGTCGGCTCGAGTTCGCCCGCCGGACCCTTGAAGGCCAGGAAGCCCCACAGACACGCAGCCTGGAAGAGCGTCACCACGGCCGCATACGCGATCGTCTGCCGCACACTTGGGCTCAGGTTCTTGGTGAACACCGCCAGCGGGCGCACAACCGCCGTCAATCCGCCCGCAAGGTTCATGCGTGGCTTCTTTGGCGCGGCGCTCGCGCCCGCCGCCGTCGCCGACACGGCGGCCGGCGCCGCAGGTGCCGCCTGTGCTGGCGCATGGCCGGGTG
>CAYPEI010000023.1:0-65840 GCA_964409775.1 uncultured Phycisphaeraceae bacterium
CACATGTTCTTTTAGACCAAAGACACGCTCTCTTTCTTCCGGCAACATCGTCACCCCCGCCCCCACCGCCACCGCCACCGCCACCGCCGCCCGTCGGCCGCCCGCCACCACCGCCTCCGCCGCCGCCTGTCGGGCGTCCGCCCCCGCCACCTCCTGCGCCGGAGCCGCCGCCGCCGCCCGTGGTGCTCGGAGTTGTCGGAGTCGTCGTTCCCGGATCGGCCGCAGGAGTCTGGGGCTCTTCTTCAGTGACTTCAGGTGTGGGCGGAGCAACGCGATCGATCGCCACGGTGCGACGCGCCCGCGCGGTGGTCCGTCCCCGATCATCGGTTGCGGTCACGGTCACCCGGACCGCATGCGGGACACCATCGCGGTCCGAGTCCCACTCGTCGAACCAGGTCTCGGCGTCCGCGGCGGAGAATTCGAGCGACACCACACCGTCGACCACCGGGGAGGCGATACCGCCGCCTTCGGGCGTTTCATCCGGCACCGGGTCGATGCGCCGCCAGAGCGACAGCATCGGGCCGGTGGCCGAGTCCAACCCCGAAGGGGCGATTCGATACTGCGACTCGCGCTCGGCGCCTTCGGGCTGTTCTGTCCACGGGCGGAGCGTCGTGGAGTGGTCGGTGAACACGATCAGTTCATCGCGAGGCTCCGCCGTGCTGCCGCCCTTGACAATCGCGAACTTCACGGCGATCAGGTCCGCATCGCGGAGGGAGCATTCCAGGTCCCTCGCGATCATCTCCGCCGCCAGCGTCGCGCGGGAGAATGCCTGCAGACGTGAGGCGACGGCCTCCCGCCCGCGGATGACCTGCGACAGCGCGCCGTATGTTGCGCCGATCACGAAGCCGGCGATGATGATGGCCACGAGCAGTTCCGCGAGCGTGAACGCCCGGCCGCGCGGCCTTGTTGCGCAGTCGTGAGGGATCATTCGAGCACCCTCTGCACGGGTGACTGCGGGCGGCGGTCCGGGTCGGGCTCGAACTCGTCGCCGGAGATCCGCGACGCGATCAGCGTGCGGATGGTCAGGGATTGCGTGCCCCACACTCGGGTCCATGTGATCGTCGCGCTGACTTCGTACGGCGCCGACTGGCCGGTGCCCGCGATGTTGACGCTGAATGAAAAGTCCTCAAAGGGCTCATCGCAGCGACCGGCGGATCCGAATCGCTTCGCGTAGTCGTCCGGGCCTCGGGCCAGGACCAGGTTCAACTGTTCGTCGGCGAGCATCGACGCCGTTGACAGGTCCTGCCCGCGTGTTTGCGCGGTGACGGCCTGCCCGGCCAGTCCGACGACCACGGCGAGCGATGCGCCGAGGATGACCGCACCGACGATCACATCGACCAGCGCGAAGCCGGCGCGACCGCGACCGGTCAGTGGTCGATTCACCATGGCGAGTCTCCCCGGCCCGTGGCGTCGAGGTCGATCGATCGTGACAAAGGCCCGCCGCTGAGCGCACGGCTGCCCGAGACGCCGAGTTGATCCAGGGCGACCGCCGAGCGAAGCGCGGCCACCGAGTCGGGCAGCAGGTCGATGCGGTAGGCGGTGGACGTGGCTTTGCCGCGAGGCTCCAGCACCAGCGCGATCGTCGGTCGAACCTGTGAAGCGCCAAGCGGGGCGAGCCAACTCCGCGCATCCAGCCGTCGGCCGTCGAGCGTCGCCTGCTTCACATCCAGGTGTGTGAACTCCACCGGCTCGATGAGCGGCTCCTGCTTCCAGGCCGCGCCTGAGCGGCCTGGCGATGCGCTGCCGCGGCGTGTGGGTTGGGCGGACGACTGTTCGTCGCGAGAAACCACGGCGAGTTTCGAGACACCATCAATGGTTGAGTACTCGATCGCCAGCCGCTGCCCGCCCGCCAGCGTCGACCGCTCCGCGGCGGCGCTGAGCAGCCGCTGAACGGCGATCGCCTCAGCCTCGGCCGCTCGTTGGGGCTGGCCGGTCAGCCGCGGCAGCAGCACCGCCGCGAGGATGGCGATCATGGTGATCACGACGACGAGTTCGAGGAGTGTGAAGCCGGTCGATCGTGCCCGGGAGTTTCCGGAAGCAGAGGAGCGAGAAGCCGGGATGAGTACGGAGGCGTTCATGGCGCAGGCCTGCGGTCACGGCGTTACGGCTTGGTGATGTCGGCGGCGTCACCGTCGCCGCCGGGGCTCTTGTCCGCTCCGTACGACACGATGTCGAAGTCGACGTTTTTGCGGCCGGGAACAACCAGCACGAACAGGTTTCCCCAAGGGTCCTTGAGTTGATCCGCCGAGTCGACATATGGGCCTTTCCACTGGCCCTCATCGAGGCCGCCCGGCTTTTCCCACAGTGCTGTGATCGTGGCGCCCTCGGGCATTTTGCCTCCGCAGTCCGCGAGGAACAGTTTGGTCGCGTTGGCCAGCACCGCCGCATTGCTCTCCGCGACCGACCGCTTGGACTGGCCGATGCGGCCCAGGATGCGCGGCGCGATGAGCGTCGCGAGGATCCCGAGGATGACGATCACGACGATGATCTCGACAAGCGTGAAGGCTCGCGTCCGACGGATGTTGCGGGAGGCGGATTTCATTTGATGAGGTCCTGCATTTGAACAAGCGGGAGAAGCACCGCGGCGACCACGAACCCCACGACCACCGCCGCGACGATGACCATGACCAATGGGAACAACTGCGTGAACACCCGGATGCTCGACTGGGTGCGTTCCTCGAACACTCCCGCGGCCTGCGCGAGCATTTGCGGGAGACGTCCGGAGCGTTCGCCGACGCCCATGATCTGCGTGAGCAGAGGCGGGAAGTACCCGGTACGTTCCATGGGCTCGGCGATGGTCTTGCCCGCGGCGACCTGATTGCACACGTCGTCGATCGCCTCTTCCATGGCTTTGTTGCCCAACGCCCCCTTGGTGATGCGCAGCGAGGTGAGCGCCGGGAGCCCGGCGCCCACAAGCGTCGCCAGGACCCGCGTGAATCGGGCGACGGCGACATCCCGCAGCACCTTGCCCAGCGCGGGCACGCGCAGAAGGAATGTGTCGACCGCAAGGCGGCCGGCCGGCTGCCGGTAGAAGTTCGAGAACAGGAGCAGGCCCCCGACTGCAAGCCCGAGCACCAGCCACCACCAAGTCTGCACAAAGTCCGTCAGGCCCATCACCATGCGCGTGGGGATCGGGAGTTGCGACGCCGCGATCTGTCCGGTGAACTGCTTCAGGATCCTGGGCACGATGACCGTCGAGATGACGGCGATCGCGCCGCCGATCAGCACAGCCAGGAATGCGGGGTAGATCAGCCCTTCCGACAGTGTTCTCCGCAGGCGCAACTCCCGCTCGAGCAAAGCCGCGGCCTGATCGAGCACCTCGCCGAGTTTGCCCGAGAGTTCGCCGGCGCGGATCAGGCTGACGACCATCTCGCTGAACGAGCGGCCGCAACTCGCCGCCGCCTCGGCGAGCGATTGTCCGTGCTCCACCTCGTGGATCAGGTGGTGCAGCATTGCCGTGCGCTTCACACTCCGGCTCTGCTTCGCGATCGTGCGCAGCGCGAGCACGAGCGGCAGGCCTGCCTGCACCGCGGTGGCCAGTTCCCGCATGAACGCCGACATCTCCGCGGCCGACATCGAGCCTGCGACTGGCCCCGCGACCCCGATCTCGGCGACCTGCTCAGTCCCGTCGTTTGCAGGGGCTGGAGTTTCCATCCCGCGGGCCGCGGGCTCGAGCCGCGAGGGGGTGATGCCTTGTGCACGAAGTGTGCGTACCGCCGCGGCGCGATCGGGTGCATCGATCACTGCCGTGCTGCCGCCGCCGAGGGGTTGGTACGAGAACGTGGGCACAGGTGTTGGGAGTCAGCGGTAAGGTGGAAGAACGTTCGGAGTTGAAAATCGGGTCCAGATCAGCGATGCACAACGGAACAGCGCGACGAGTGCGACACGCGGGGTCGGGGATTCAGATCGCGGCGGTGGCGTTGGGTTCGTCGGCATCCTGCGTCGCGCGGAGCACTTCGTCCATGGTCGTTTCGCCCGCGGCGGCCTTGATCACCCCGTCCATCCGCATTGAGACGTGGCTTGCCCCGGCGACGGAGAGCATCTCGGGGCGGCTGGTGCGGCCATCGGTGATGGCGGCGCGCAAAGCCGGAGTGAGGTTCAGGATCTCGTAGTAGCCAATCCGGCCGCGGTAGCCCGAGTTCTCGCAGCGGTCGCACCCCGCGCCGATCCAACCCTCTCCGCGCTCGAACAGCGCCAGTTCTCGGGGGCTCAGGCGATGCCGAACGGCCTCGGTCAGGGCGGTCCGTCGCCGGCACCCCGCGCACAGGCGTCGGCCCAGCCGCTGCGCGATGATCCCTTCCAGCACGCTCGCGACGAGGAAGGGCTCGACATCCATGTCGAGCAGGCGGCCGACCGCGCTGACGGCGTCGTTGGTGTGGAGTGTCGAGAAGACCAGGTGGCCCGTCAGCGCCGCGCGGACGGCGATGTCCGCGGTCGCGTTGTCGCGGATCTCGCCGACCATGATCACATCGGGATCCTGACGCAGGATCGACCGCAGGCCGGTGACGAATGTCAGCCCGCGCTCCGGATTCACGGGGATCTGGTTCACGCCGGAGAGTTCGTACTCCACCGGGTCTTCGATGGTGATGATCTTGAGCGACGGGTCGTAGAGTTTCGTGAGCGCGGCGTAGAGCGTGGTGGTCTTGCCCGAGCCGGTCGGCCCGGTCACCAGGATCATGCCGTGCGGAAGGTCGAGCCAGCGGTCGAGCGTGTTGCGGTCGGTCTCACGCATGCCCAGAGTCGTGAGGTCGAGCGTGATCGCTTCCTTGTCCAGGATGCGCATCACGACGCTCTCGCCATAGATGGTCGGCACGGTCGACACGCGGATGTCGACCTTGCGGCCCTCGAACCGCAGCGTGATGTGCCCATCCTGAGGCACGTACCGCTCGGCGATGTTCATGCTCGCCATGATCTTCACGCGGCTGGTGATGGCCGGCTGGAGATGCTTGGGAGGGGAGTTCTGCGTCCGCAGCATGCCGTCGATGCGGTACTTGACGACCAGCGAGCGCTCAAACGGCTCGATGTGGATGTCGCTGGCCCGCTCACGGATCGCTTCGAGGATGATCAGATTGACGAGGTTGATCAGCGTCGGCTGTTGCGCCATGCGCTGAACGTCGTCCGCATCCACTGCCTGGAGGTTTGTGGAGAGGTCGTCTGATTCCCCCGCCGTGCCGCCGCCAAGGCGGTTGGCCATCTGCGCGGCGGTCGCACCAAACGCCTCGCGAAGGAGTTCGCCGAACACCGAGGCCTCGACGGCCACACGCCGGACCGGAGATCCGGAAAGGATGGAAACCTGGTCCGCGGCTTCCATGTCGGTCGTGTCCACCATCGCGATCAGCAGCACCGGCCCATCGAACGCATAGGGCACCGCGCCCAGCCGAACCGCCTGCTCGGCCGAGATCAATGCCGCGGCCTGCGCGTCAACGTCCGGGACCTGCGACAGAGGCGCCGCCTCCACGGGTGCCGCGGTCGTGACAGTGGGGGCCATGGTTCGTGTGGGGGCCGTGGTCATCCTTGCTCCAAGCCGGTCCGTCAACGCGTCGCGACGCGGTCTCTTCTATCGGCAGAAGGCCCTTTCAGCCCCCCATGCGGAACATCATCCCGCCGGGGGCATCCTCCTCGCGTTCGGGGAGCCTCTGCTTCTGCCCTTCGTCGAGAATCGCCAGCAGTTTGTCCCGGGTGGTCTTGTCCAGGTCGCGCTTGGCCTTGCGGGCGTCCGCGACAGGGCCGCTTTCGCCACCGCCCATGAACATGGCCATGGGGTCGCCGCCGCCCTCGGCCTCGGAAGCCTGAATGGCGTCGGCCCATCGGCTGTTCACGGTCTTGACATCCCGCTCGTAGGCCGCGGCCAGGTCCTGCACCGCGGAGTTCTGCTCGGGCGAGAGGTCATCGAATGCGGCGGCTGCCTTCAGGCACTTGGCCGCATGAGTATCGCGATAGACACGGGGAAAGGACTCCTTGCGGACCTGCTGGGCGAACTCGGCCCGCCGATCCTCGGGGATGGTCGATTCCACTGATCGCGCGTACCGCTGATTCACTTCGCAGACCAGCAGGCCGGCCTTGCGCAGTTCGGCCATGTCCTTCCGCATCTGCTCCATGTCGAAGTTGAAACCGCCCCGCATCATGCCCGACATCCGCTCCTCGCGGAGTTTGTCCCGCTCGGCGAGGGCCTTGTCGAGGTCGGACTCGTAGCGGTCAAGGATGCTTGAGAGTTCGGGCGGCGTCGCAGCCAGTTTGAGTTGCTCGACGGTCGCGATGAGGTCCACGGATTCGCCGCTGAGCATGCCCCCGGGCAGGCTGCGGAGGCGGCGCTGCAACCGCTCCACCTTCGGCCATCGCTCGGCCTGTTCGGGCTTCAACAGAGACTTCACGTCGTCGAAGAACTGCTTTTCAAGCGACTGTGAGGCCTTCTGATACGTCTCCATGACCTTCGGCATCTCGTCACGGAAGACGGAGGGGTCCTGGGAGTCTTCAAACTCCGTCCGGATCCGCTCCATGTCCTTGCGGGCCTTCTGTGCGATCACATCATGCTCGGCCTGGAACGCCCCGAGCAGCGACTCGGCGGTCGCGAACTGGTCTTCGTCCAGCGAGAGAACAGCCGCGAACTTCTTGAGATCGGCCTTCGAGACCGAAGGAGCAAACCCGCCGCCCGGGCCGCCCCGCATGCCGACGCTGACCGCGCCACGCTGGGCGATGGCGGGCGCCGACGCGAAGCCGAGCATCAGCCCGGCAACGCAGGCAAGCAGCGGGAGGGTTCGACGGGCGGATCGGTGCATCGACATGCTTCAGTTCTCCAAGAGGCAAAGCAAGGCCGGAACGCTCCGGCCCTGCATTCGAATCCAGACGCACGCGGATGCGGACTCCGTCGCGCGGAGCGGAGAATCGAGCGGCGGGCCGCTTCTCCGCATCGAGTCGGCGCCGCGGCCCTGCCCGATCCGCTCCGGTTCATCAGGTGCGGGAATCGGGCGGAGGAGCAGCGTCATCGCCGCCGCCGCCGGGACGCCGCCTTGGCTGCTGGCGGCCGCCGCCATCACGCCCGCCTTCGCGGTCGCCGCCCGGGCCGGCGCGATCATCGCGGCGCGGCAGTTTCTCGATCTGCTGAGCGGTCAGCAATGCCCGGAGTTTGTCCATGGTCGTGTTGTCGAGGTCGCGGCGCTTCTGGCGCAGTTCACCCGCCGGTCCGTCGTCACCGCCGAAGCCGCCCATGCCGCGGGACATCAGGTCCTGCGCGGTGATGTTCTCCTCGCGGTCGAGCGTCGCTTGCTCGAGTTGCTTGTTGAGTGAGCCCAGTTCGCGGGTGTAGGTTTCCGAGAGCGTCGCGATCGAAGCCTTCTGGTTGTCATCAAGATCGGTGAAAGCCTTGGCCGCGTCGATGGCACGCCCGGCCTGCGTCGGGCGGTACACCATCGGGAAACTCTCGCGCCGGACCAGATCGGCGAACTTGGCCTGGGCCTCGGCGGGCAGTTGGGCCTCGAGTTGACGTGCGTAGCGCCGGTTGACGTCGCGGACGCGCTTGGAGGCTTCGCGCCCCTTCTCCAGCACCTTCTGCATGTCGTCCATGTTCCCCGCCTCGAACATCTGGCGGATCTTGCCCTGGCTTTCCTCGTACACCGTGTTCCGCGCGGCGAGTTCGCGGTCAAGATCGGTTTCATAGAGGTCGAGCGTCGGTTGCACCTGAGCGAGTTGATCGGCGGGGAGTTTCAACTCGTCGACCGTGCGGATCAGGTCGACGCGCTCGCCGCTCATCAGGCCGCGCCCGATGGTCTGCTCGCGGCGCCGCTGCCGCTCGATCTTCGGGAACTTCTGGGTCTGCTCCGGGGTGAGGACGGCCTTGAAGTCGGCGAAGAAACTGTCCTCCATCTTCTGGCGAGCCTTGCGGAAGGTCTCCATCTGCGTGCCCATCTGCCGCCACACCTCCGGGTCGCGGGCCTCGCGGGCCTCCTCGCGCAGTTTCTCGAACTTCTCACGGGCCGACTTGGCAGCCTCGTTGAACTCCTGCTGATGCGCATCGAGGAGCGCGGAGAGCGCATCGGTCTGGTCTTTGTCGAGCGAGAGGATCTGCGCATACTTGTCGAGGTCGCGCGAGTTCACGGGCGCCTCGAAGATCTGCTGCATGCCGCCCATCCCGCCCATGCCGCCGAACATCCCGCCCGGACCTCCGCCCGGCCCGCCGCCCCGTTGGCCACCGGGTTGTCCGCCGGGCTGGCGCCCGCCACCGGCGTCACGCTGTCCCTGACCAGCGCCGCGGCCCGGCTGGCCCTGAGCCAGGATCGGAGAAGCGGCAAGCAGAGTACCGGCGACGAACACGGCTGAGGCACGAAGAGCGGGAGTGAAACGGGGCATGATGGGTCTCCGGAAGGGGCGGGGCGCGAATGCGGCCCAACGAACAGAATAACCGCTTCGAGCCCTTCTTATTGCCTTACCGTGCTACCGCTGCGATTTCGCGGGCGCTGGTCGCCCCGCCGGTCGGGTGGGCCGTCAGGGGCTTCCGGTCGGCCATCATGCGCACGAAGGCGTCGAAGAGGTACGAGGAATCATGGGGACCCGGAGAGGCTTCGGGGTGGTGCTGCACGGCAAACATGGGCCGATCGGACATGCAGAAGCCGGCCAGCGTGTTGTCGTTCAGGTTGAAATGCGTGGCCACGCCGCCCACTTTCTTGAGCGACTCGAGATCCACGGCGAATCCATGGTTCTGGCTCGTGATCTCAACACGGCTGTTCAGTGTGTTCAGGACGGGCTGGTTCAGACCTCTGTGTCCGAACTTGAGTTTGTAGGTCTTGGCCCCGACCGCCAACGCCAGGAGTTGATGACCCAAGCAGATTCCGAACGTTGGGATCGTTAGATGGGGGTTGGAAACCACCTGTTTGAGTGTGTCGATCGTCGCTTGGACCGCCGCCGGGTCACCTGGACCATTGGAAACAAAGAGTCCATCCACCTCGCCACGAGCAAATCGGTCCAAAAGGTCCCGTGCAGACACGTCGTGCGGGACAACCGTGACATCGCAGCCTCGATCGGCGAGGTTTCGAAGGATGTTGCGCTTGGCGCCGCAATCCAGGGCAACCACACGGAACCTCTTGGCGGGATTGCCTTTGCGCCCGGTCTGGGCTTCCGGCGACCAGTCGCCGAGGGTTTCGCCCCAGGAACTGGTGCTTGTACAGCCAACGAGCGGCACGAGGTTGTGGCCGCTCATGTCCGGTGCGGTCTTGGCCGCGTTGACCAGAGCCTGATCCGAGAGGACCTCTCGAGCGACGTCCGTGATTGCACCGCGCATCACACCCCGCACGCGAAGTCGGCGCGTCAGGGCCCGGGTGTCGGCGCCGGTCAGCCCGAGCACGCCCGCGCGGGCGAGGTAGTTCGAGAGATCGGAAGTCGCCCGAAAACTGGAGTGGAGACGTGCCAGTTCCCGCACCACCATGCCGGAAACCTGCACACGGGAAGACTCCACATCCTCATCGTTCACCCCGGTGTTCCCGATCAGGGGAGCGGTAAAGACCAAGATCTGCCCGGCGTAGGACGGATCGGTGAGCGCCTCCTGATAGCCGCTCATGGCGGTATTGAAAACGACCTCGGCGGCTTGGCAGATGGATCGGCCGACAGCGCCATAGGCGCGGCCGGAAAACACCGTTCCATCTTCGAGTGCGAGCCGGCCCGGCGGAAGGTCGTGTTCGTTGTGCATCAAAGCGGATGATAGGACGATCTCCGGGCGCAGGGTGTCGGTGCGGGTTACTCTTGCCCGGAGGCCATGTCCCACCTCTTTGCCCAGGATCAGCCGGAAGTCGCCGCACCCGATGGTGGGTGGGTGTATGTGCGCGTAGCCGTCGAACGTGGCATGGACAAGGGCGGAACGGATGCTGCACTGACGTATCGCAGCGCAGCGCTCGTCGAGGTCGGGCGAAGAGTGGAGGTGCCGCTCGGGCGCGGGAACTCCGCCGCGGCGGGAATCGTGGTGGAGTCCGGCGGCCCCGAGTTGTGCGGAGGCTTTGCCCCAGGGAAGGTGAAACCCATCCTGCGCGAGGTTGGTGTCGGCCTGCCGCCGCGATTGGTGGAACTGGCCCGCTGGATCTCCGGCTATTACGTATGTCCGCTGGGGATGGTGCTGGCGGCGATGATGCCGGCCGCGGTGAAGAAGCGAACCGGTCACGTGGTGCATGAACTGCTGGATCGGGTGGCGACCGAGGCCGAGTCGGCGCTGGTCGAGGTGAAGTTGACCAAGGCCGCGCGGCAGGCTTGGGACGCGGTGGTTTCGCTGGGACGGGACGTGTTTCCGCTGGATGCACACGTGCTGGCCGGGAAGATCGGGGCCGCGAACATCGGGGCGTTGAATTGCCTGGTGCATGCGGGGCTGCTGCGGAGGGTGGAGCGAGAGGGCGTGCGGAGCACGGGTGGTGCGCCGGACCCGGTGCTGATCGAACAGAAGCCGGAGGGGGCGTCGCGCCTCGTGCTGTCGGCCGAGCAGCACGCGGCAGTCGAGGGGATTAGTGCAACGCTGGGCAGTTTCGGCGTGCATGTGCTGCACGGCGTGACCGGCTCGGGCAAAACCGAGGTCTACCTGCGCGTGCTGGAACGAGCCCTGGCCCTGGGCCGGTCGGCGCTGGTGCTGGTGCCGGAGATCTCGCTGACCCCGCAGACGGCAGGCCGGTTCCAGTCGCGCTTCGGCGGCATCGCCGGTGGCATTGCGGTGCTGCACTCGGGCTTGAGTGCCTCGCAGCGGCACGCGCAGTGGGCATCGGCGGCGAGCGGGAAGGCCCGCGTCGTGGTCGGCGCCAGGTCGGCGGTGTTTGCGCCGCTGGAGAACCTCGGCGTCATTGTCGTGGATGAAGAGCACGCGAGCGACTACAAGCAGGATCAGTTGCCGCGATATCACGGACGCGACGTGGCAATCAAGCGGGCGCAACTGGAGGGGTGTCCGGTGGTTCTGGGGTCTGCGACGCCGAGCCTGGAGACCTGGTCCAACACCGCGGCGGCGCCCAACGCCGAAGATCGGCTGAGCGGGAGATCCGCAAGCGCAGGGGAGGGAAGGGAGCGGGTGGAGCGAGTGGGCGCTGGCGGGGGCAAGTTCGTGCTGTGGCGGCTGCGCGAGCGCGTCGGGGGCGGGTCGATGCCGCGGGTCGACGTGGTCGATCTGCGCGAGGAGTGGCGGGTGCGGGCGGTGTCCGCAGCGCGCGATGGGACGCGGGGCGGGGTGGGGCCCCGCGAGCACATGCTCGGACCGACGCTCGAACGCGCGCTCGGTGAAACGCTGCGCGACGGGGGACAGGCGATCCTGCTGCTGAACCGGCGCGGGTACTCGTGCTACATCGCCTGCGCCGAGCCCAGGTGCGGCTGGGTGCTGTCGTGCGAGGAGTGCGATGCGCGGATGGTCGAACACCGCCTGAAGCGCAGCGGCGATGGAGGGTTCAGTTTCGTGCGCTGCCACCACTGCCTCGCCCAGCAGAAAGTGCCCGAGCGTTGCCCGATCTGTCAGGGTCGGGTGCAGTTGCTGGGCATGGGCACGCAGCGCGTGGAGGAGGAACTTCAGACGAAGTTTGGCCGGCTGATGACCGCCGCGGCGGGCGGGACGGAGGATCAGGGCTGGCTTGTGCGTGTGGACGGCGACACGATGAAGACCGGGCGGGAGTTTCATGAACTGCTCGAACGCTTTGCCGGTGGCTCCGTGCGGGTGCTGGTGGGCACGCAGATGATCGCCAAGGGACTCGATTTTCCCAACGTGCGCCTGGTTGGCGTGATCAACGCGGACACCGCACTGTCGCTTCCTGACTTTCGCGCGGCGGAGCGGACGTTTCAACTCGTGGCGCAGGTCGCCGGGCGAGCCGGTCGCGGCGAACACGAGGGCCGGGTGATCGTGCAGACACTCGAGCCCGATGCGCCCGCGATCACCCACGCCTCGCGGCACGACTTCGAGTCCTTTGCGAGTGAGGAACTCGCGTTCCGAGCAGGGTCCGGGCTGCCCCCGGTCACGCGGATGGCGAGGATCGTGTGCCGCGATGAGGACCTGGTGAAGGCGACGGCCGCGGCGGAGGGGATCGCCCTGGCACTGCGGGAGGAGGGTGAATCGCGGGGTGTGAGTGTCATGGGCCCGATGCCGTGTCCGGTTTCCCGAGTTGCGGGGTTCCATCGAATCTCGATCGAAGTGGTTGCGCCCCGTCGCGGCCTGGTGCAGGAGGCGCTGATGCGGGTGCGAGCCCGGGGCCTGCTCAAGAGCGACTCGCGGACCGCGGTGGATGTTGATCCGATCGCACTGATGTAGGACCGGCCCGCGGGAGAAGCGGGAGTCGGCGAAGTCGCGAGAGCACCGAGGTGGTCCCGGCGGGCGAGGTCTCGGCTGTTGGGAGCCGGAACGGATACGCTGCACCGGTGATTGTCCACCTGAACGGATCGCTGATGCCGAGAGATCTCGCACGCGTAAGCGTGTTCGATCGCGGCTTTGTGTTCGGTGACGGCGTGTACGAGGGGCTGCGCGCGGTGCCGCGAGGAGAGAGCGGTGCGCGGATCGTCGGTCTCCGCGGGCACGAGGAGCGCATGGCCTACGGCCTGCGCGAAGCGGGGATCACGTGGGATGTACGCGAACTTGGGCAGCGGTCCGGGGAGTTGCTGGCCGCAAACTCGATGCGCGATGCGTTCGTGTACTGGCAGGTGACGCGGGGCACACCGGGCGAAGGCATGCCGGTGAGGCAGCGGGTCCCCGCGAAGGACATGAAGCCGACGGTGTTCGCGTATTGCTCGCCGCAGCCGCCGCTTGAGACGTTTGTGACGCCGGTCGCAAAGTCGGTGGTGACGCTGCGCGATATCCGGTGGGAGTTGGGGCGTCTGAAGTCGATCTCGCTGATGGGGAACGTGTGGTGCGCGATGAAGGCCGATGCGGCCGGCGCGGAGGAGGCGATCCTCCTGCGCGGCGGCGAGGAGGGGCTTGTCGGCGAGGGCCTGGCGACGAATGTGGTCATCGTGACGCGCGGGGGGGAGGTGTGCACGCCATCGCTGGAGAGCGCGCCGATTTTGGCCGGAGTGACGCGGGCAATCCTGCTGCGCGAGTGCCCGGAGATCAACGAGCGAGCAATCCGCGCGGTCGAACTGCGCGATGCCCGCGAGGTGATGCTCGTGGGCACGACGACGATGGTGGCGAGGGTGTCGCGGCTGGATGGACGGGTCGTGGGCGAAGGTGCGCCCGGGCCGGTGGCGATGCGGCTGCTTCGGACGCTTGTCGAGGCGATCCGGTCGGGGCGAGATGAGTAGTCTGCATGCCGGCCAGCGGGCAGGACGCCCCGACGAAGCGAGTGCGCCGCGTTGCTCCGCTTGGACGTCGGATACGCTTCATCCATGCTCGATGTCGCAGGCAGGCGTGTGACGGTCATGGGCCTTGGACGCTTCGGCGGGGGCGTTGGCGTGACGCGATGGCTTGCGTCGCAGGGCGCGGATGTGCTCGTCACCGATCTCGACCCCGCGGAGAAACTCGCCGAGTCGATCGCGCAGGTGCAGAACCTGATCGATGGCGGGAGTGTTACGCTGCGCCTCGGCGGGCACAACGTGTCGGACTTCACCACGTGTGATGTCGTGGTCGCGAACCCGGCGGTGCCCAAGCCGTGGGACAACCGCTTCATCCGCGCTGCGCAGGCGGCTCGCATCCCCGTCACCACCGAGATCCGTCTGCTGGTCGAGCGTCTGCCGTCGAGAGCGCGCACCATCGGCATCACCGGATCGGCGGGCAAGAGCACCACGACCTCGATGATCGCGCACATCCTCCGGCGCGTGCTGGGCGCGGAGCACGTGCATCTGGGCGGGAACATCGGCGGCACGCTGCTGACGGATCTGCCCCGTATCCGCGATGTCGACTGGGTTGTGCTCGAACTCTCCAGCGCGATGCTGTATTGGCTCGGGAGCGGCGTGGGATATGCCGAGGCCCGCGGCTGGTCGCCTGCCATCGCCGTGCTCACCAACATCAGGCCCAACCACATCGATTGGCATGGCGACTTCTCCCACTATGCGGCAAGCAAGCAGGGCATCTTCCGTTACCAGAGTCTCGAGGACGAGATCATCGAGGGTGTCGAGGCGGCGAGGCCGTGGACCGATGACGCACCCTCGCAGGTGGTCCGGATTCCCGTGTCCCTCGGCCCGGCGAGCGTCCTGCCCGCGGGGTTGCGGCTGAGCGTTCCAGGAGAACATAACCGGACGAACGCGGTGGTGGCCGCGTATGCCGCGGGAGCCGCACTGGCACGCGAGGGAGGCGGCACGCGGAATCCGAGGAGCATTACGAACGCAGCGGCGTTGCTTGTCGACTTCCGCGGCCTGCCGCACCGGCTGGAGTTTGTCGGCGAGTTCGCGGGCATCAAGTGCTACAACGATTCCAAGTGCACGACGCCCGAGGCCTCGCTGCTGGCGGTCGCGGCGTTCGAGCCGGAGCCCGGCCGCGGCCGGATTCACCTCATCGCCGGCGGCTACGACAAGGGCAGCGATCTGACGCCCGTTGCCGGCCTCGCGCCGACACTCGCGGGCCTGTACACGATCGGCAAAACCGGGCCGGTGATCGCGGAGGCGGCGAGAGCAGGCGGAGGTGGTGAGAAGGTGGTCGAGTGCGGGACGCTCGATCGTGCGGTGATTGCAGCGCTCTCACGGGCGAAGCGGGGCGATGTGCTGTTGCTCAGCCCCGCGTGTGCATCGTGGGACCAGTTCACCAACTTTGAATATCGCGGCGAACGATTCGCCGCGCTGGTGCGAGAGCACGCCTCGGCGCCCCATGTCGGAGCCGGCACGTGAAGCCTGCACGCCGAGCGGCGATGACGATGTGTGCGGCCCTGATGGGCGCGTGCGCATCTGGACCTGGTGATGCACCGAACTCCAGCAGGTCCGAGCCCGATCAATGCACGTGGCAGTCGGACTTGAGAGCGGAGGCTGGCCGGGCGGCTCAGCCCTCGGCCGATGCCGCGCCGCGGCGCGAGCCGGGTCGTGCCCCCACGTTCAGCCGCCTTTTCCCGGGGGTATGGGCGGACCTGACTGCGAAGATCGTCGAGTTCGATGCCGATGTTTCGCCGATGCTCGTCAACGATCCGAAGGCGCCCCTGTTCTTCGTCGAGACGCTGGTGTGTGCGCCCGATACGCGAGAGCACGAGTCGCTCCTTGTCACAAGCGCGACGCCATCGCATCTCCATGCAGCACTGCTGGCGATCGGTCTTTCGCCCGGTGTGCCCGGGTTGTTCCGGTTTGAAAGCGGGGCGTTCGCTCCCGTGGACGCGATGGGCGACCGGGTGCGCATCCATGTCCTTCCCAAAACCGATTCAGCACGCGAGGTCGATCCCGCGGCCGGATCGCCCGCGGCGGCGGACCAGTTCGACCCGGACCCCCGCAACTGGCTCATCCATGTCGTCGACCGCGGGAAGCCAAGCCCGCGGCGGTTCGGCACTGACGATGTGGATGCAGGGCGCGGGTGGGTGTTTGCGGGCTCGAGCGTGCGCACGGTCGCCGACCAGGCGGGTCGCACGACGCAGGTTTACGACGCGGACGGCACGGGAATCGTCATCGGGCTGTGCTGCTTCGGGAGCGAGGTGATCGCGTGGTCGCGGACGTTCAGCCCTGATGCGAGCGTGAGCGAACCGGATTGGATCGCGGACTTCTCGCGCACACCGCCGCCGGGGACGAAGGTACGGGTCAGGGTGCAGAAGGAGTAGGCGCGGAGCGAAGGCGGGCGCACCGCGTGCACCCGGACGCCTCGCACATTCCGGCAGTACGGCCGAACTACTCGTTGGGCTCGATCTGAACCATGCGCTCGGTGCCGTCGGGGTTGCGCACGCCGATGCTGACGGCTCGTCCCTGGGCGAGGCCCGCGCTCCCAAGGGCGAGGTAGAAGTCGACCGGCTCGTTGACGGTGCGTCCGCCGACGTTGGTCACGATCTGGCCCGGCCGTAGCCCGGCTCGGAACGCCGCGGAGTTCCGAACGATCTGGCTGATGACCAGGTCGTTTTCAGCCTTGATGATCTCGCCCATGCCGAAGCGGGTGGTAGCCTCAATGGCGCCCTGGAGTTCGGCCTCGCCGGGCGGGCGTGCGCCGATGACCACGGGGATGGCGATCGACTCGCCATTGCGCCAGATCTCGGTGGCGAGGGTGGCGCCCGGTGCATGGTTGGCGATCAGGGCACGGGCGACGGCGATGCTCGTTGCGCGCTGGTCGCCAACTTTCACAATGACGTCATTGGCGCGGATGCCGGCCTTGGCGGCTGGTCCGTCGGGCTCGACATCGACGATGACGACACCCTGGCCGCGATATCCCAGCCGGTCGAGCAGTTGCCGGTTCAGGCGCTCGTGGGCGTCGGTGTCGCCCGGTCGCGAGCGGTCCATGGGGAGGTTGATGCCGAAGAAGCCCTTGGCTAGCGGCTGGCCGGCGATAAGTTGTTCGACTACCGACTCGATCGTCGAGAGCGGGATGTGGAACGAGATTCCGGCGGACTGTCCCTCGTTTCCGGAGGCCGAGCGGGCGCCGGTGGCGATGGCGACGTTCATGCCGACGAGTTGACCGCGCGCGTCAACCAGCGGACCGCCGGAGTTGCCCGGGTTCACCGCGGCGTCGGTCTGGATGAAGTTGGTGTATCCGCTCTGGCCGATCACCGAACGCGGATCGCGCCCGAGACCGGAGACGATGCCTTCGGACATGGAAAACTTGAATCCGAATGGCGAACCGAACGCAAAGACACGGTCGCCCTGGCGGAGGCCGTCGCCGCTGGCGCGGCGCACGGGGAACAGGCCCTCGGTGGTCTTGGCCTGGATGACGGCGACATCGGTCGAGGTGTCGTAGCCGAGCATCTCCGCGTCGACGGTACGACCGTCCTGGAACTGGAGCGTGATCCGCTGCGCCCCGCGTACGACGTGGGCGTTGGTGACGATGTGTCCCTTCTGGTCGTAGACCCAGCCGGAGCCCTGAGACTGCCGGATCCACCGGCCGCCGCCCCCGCGCTCATCGACGCCGATGTGCACAACCGAGGGCTCGACGCTCTCGGCGATCGCTCGGACCGCTTTGTCCATTCGCACGAGGATGTCGTCATCGGCCAGCGTCTGCTGCGCGAGACGGATCTGTGCCTCGGTGTTCGCGTACCCGACCATGCGGACGGCGGCGGGCGCGGCGACGAGCGTGACGAGCGTGGTGATCAGGACGACGATGGCCGGTCCGAAGGTGATGAATCTTCTCATGGGCTTTGATCCGTGCGAGGGCTGCCCGGCGATCCATGGCGGGCCTGCCCTGTGCGATTGCGCAATTGAACCGGCACGAGTCGCGAAGGTTGTCGGATCGCCGAGCGGACAGGCGGGCATCGGAACAGTCTGACTACTTCCCCAGTCGGAACCCGGCCGCGGCGAGTTTGTCCACTTCTCCTGCTTTCATCGCATACGCTTGCCCGCCGACTCGGCGCGCGGCTACGCGCGCGGTCCATTCCCCCGCCGCATCCTCAAAGCTACGGCCCAGGTTCGCCACGGGTTCGGCGAAGCGTGGAGGCGATGCGCTCATCCCCACCAAGTCCTGTAACACGAGCACCTGGCCGTGGCAGTCGGTTCCGGCGCCGATGCCGATGAGGGGGACGGTGGTCGCGTCGAGGATTGCGCGGCTGACTTCGGGTGGGACCGCCTCGACCAGCAGCATCTTCGCCCCGGCGCGTTCGAGCGCTATCGCGTCGTCAACGATGCGGCGGGCTTCCGCGGCAGTCCGGCCCGCGGATGAGTACCCGCCCGTCAACGCGGCCTGCTGCGGCTTGCTGCCCACATGGGCGCACACCGGAATGCCGGCCCGCGTCAGTTGCGCCACCAGAGGTGCGAACGTGGCGTCCATCTCCAGTTTCACGATGTCCGCCAGGCCCTCGGTCAGGAACCGACCGGCGTTGCGGATCGCCTCGGACTCGCTGGGGTGATACGACATGAATGGCATGTCGCCCATGACGATCAGATCTGGCGCGCCGCGCTTTACGCCCGCCGTAAGTGCGAGGAGCACTTCAAGCGGCATGTCGATGGTCCGCGGCAGGCCGAGAATGACCTCGGCGGCCGTGTCGCCCACCAGAAGAACATGCACCCCGCCGCGCGCGAGCCAGCGCGCTGTGGTCGCGTCGTAACAGGTGAGGCATGCGAACGGCCGTCCCTCCGCGGCCATGCGGGCCAGCGAAGCGAGCGAAATCCGAGCGGGCGAGTCGCCGGGCATGGCGAATGATAGGGGAGGGGGCAGCGTCAAGGCGGGAGCCGCAGGGCGGAGGGGTCCGCGTCGTGTCACTCCCGCACCCCGTCTGCCCGCACTTCCTGTAAACTCCGCCGCATGAGCGACCCACGCAAAGTGATCGGCGGCGGCATCGGAGGCGAGCGGGACAAGGATCTGGACGCATCGGTGATGCGGGGCTTGGCCGCGGGGCCGGGCGCGCCGGTGAAGGTGCGCCAGCCCGCGGGCCTGTACTTGCTTTTTACCGTCGAGATGTGGGAGCGCTTCAGTTTCTACGGCATGAAGGCCCTTCTGGTCCTCTATCTCATCAAGTCGTCGACCGAGGGCGGCCTGGAGTGGAGCAAGGACCACGCGGGCATGTTGATGGGCTGGTACTCCGGACTCGTGTACCTCACGCCGATCATCGGCGGCTACCTGGCGGACCGGTTCCTGGGCACACATCGATCGCTGCTCATCGGCGGCGCGATCATCGCTTCGGGGCACTTCCTGCTGATGATGGAAGGGCTCGTGGGCCTGTTCGGTGGGCTGTCGCTGGTGGTCATCGGCACGGGGTTCTTCAAGTCCAACGTCTCGACGATGGTGGGGCAGTTGTACAAGCAGGGCGATCCGCGCCGTGATGCGGGATTCACGATCTTCTACATGGGCATCAACCTGGGCGCGTTCATCGCCCCACTCATCTGCGGCTACCTCCGCACCAAGTACGGCTGGCCGTACGGCTTCGGCGCCGCGGGCGTGGGCATGGTCGTGGGCCTGATCATCTACAGCATCCTCCGGAACCGGTACCTCGCAGGCATCGGCGATGCCCCGACGCACACCTCGATTTCCGCCGCGGAGTTGGAGGAACGCCGTCGACCGCTTACCACCGAGGAGTGGCAGCGTGTGGCGGTCGTCTGCATCATGGCGTTCTTCGTGTTCTTCTTCTGGGCCAGTTTCGAGCAGTCGGGCAACTCCATGTCGGCCTTCGCCGAGGAGCGCACCGACCGCACCACACCCAAGTGGCTGGAGTTTGCGGTGCCTGAGGATGCAAATGTCCAGGCCCCGGATGCGCAGGCACTGGCCGACGCGGCCACTGCCGTCACGGCGGCCGCGCTCCCGCCGCCCCCGGCCAAGCCCGGCTTCCGCGCCTATCCCGCCGAGTGGTTCCAGTCGGTCAACGCCCTGATGATCCTGATCCTTGCGCCGATCTTCGCCGTGCTGTGGGTGCGGCTGGCGCGAATCGGGCGCGAGCCGGGAACGCTCCTCAAGATGGCTCTGGGCCTGATCGGTGTCGGCGGCGGGTTCGCATTCATGGTCGTGGGAGCGAAACTCTCGGCCGACGGCGGCGGCATCAACCGCGTGAGCCCGATGTTCCTCGTCGGAGCGTTCCTCATCCACACCATCGCCGAGTTGTGCCTGTCGCCGGTCGGTCTCTCGCTGGTCACCCGGCTCGCGCCGCTCAAGTTTGCCTCATTGCTGATGGGCGCGTGGTTCCTGGCGAACTTCTTCGCGAATCTCACCGCCGGGTTGAGCCTGGGAATGTCCGAGACTTTCGACAAGGGCAAGGGCTTCTTCCACCTGTTCGGCGGTCAGGCCGACTTCTTCCTCATCTGGGTCGTGCTGCCGGTCGCGGCGGGCCTGGTGCTGATGGGGCTCCTGCCCGTGCTTCGCAAGATGACCCATGGCCGTGCCTGACCGTCGCTCAAGGCCGATCAGCGCTCGTCACTTCGCCGGCCGCTGCTGACGCGCGCTCCGCACGGGTGTGACATTCGAGCCCGCCTGCTTCGCGCGGGCGTGCTTGCTCTCGCGCGGGCCGGTTGCCTCGGCCCTTGGGGCGGCCTTCGCGGCCGGTCTGTCCAGTTGCCCGCTTTGCAGATCTCTCACCGCCTGCAGCACGCGTTCGGCGTGGCCGGGTGTCTTGACTCGGTCCCACCGCTTGGCGACCCTGCCGTCGCCGTCGATCAGGTAGGTTGTCCGCAGAATGCTGATGACCGTCCGGCCGTACATCGACTTCTCGCCCCACGCGCCATATGACTCGCACACCCGCGGCGTGCCGCCGGCATCGGGCACATCCGCCAGCAGCGCGAACTTCAGACTGAACTTGCGCGCGAAGGCGTCGTGCGACTCGACGGTGTCGGGGCTGATGCCGATGACCGCCGCGTTGAGTTTCGCAAACTCGGCGTGTGTGTCGCGCAGGCCGCACGCCTGATTGGTGCACAGGGGTGTGTCATCCTCGGGATAGAAGTAGATCACCACCGGCCGGCCGCGATAGTGCGACAGCGAGTGCTTGTTGCCGTGCTGATCAGGGAGCGAGAACGCGGGCGCGGTCTGTCCGATGTTGATCGTGGGCATGGGGGAGTATTGTCGAGATGTCGGAAGTCGGATGTGACGAGACTTGTGGGAGAGTTCCGGAACCCGGACCCGGACCCCGACCCTGCCCTTCCGACATCCCCCATCCGACAACCCCTATTCACAAAAAACCCCGGATCTCTCCGGGGCCTTTGCGTACGTCCATCCGTCCAACTCTCGGCTCAGAACTTCCAGCCCACGGTCGCGAAGTAGGTCAGATCGTTCCGGCTTCGGTCCTCCCCGGGCGTCGAGTCATATCGGTCTTCCGCGCCGACCTTGAAAATCATCCCCGTGCTCGCGTCCACCAGGAACTCCAGCCCCGTGGCCCCGACGAGCCTGTACTCCGGGAAATCGAGCATGCTCCAGTACGAATCGAACGTGAAGAAGAACTTGGCGGTGTCGTTGAACTTGTGCGTGAAGTCGAAGCCCAGGTCCAGTTCCGGGATCCAGCGATTGTCTGAGCCGCCAATCTCCCGCGTCACGGCGACACCGAACCGCGGCAGCAGCAGCGTTGTGTCCGTGTCGATCAGCGCGTAGCCCATGCCGATCACGCCCGTCACCCGCCAGTCATACTCCTGGAAGTAGTCGTACTCGGCCGAGGCCTTGGTGAATACCCGCCACTTGCTGTCAGTGATCTTCCAGTCGTTGCGGAAGAACGCTTCGAAGCGGTCCTGTGACTTTTCGCCGTCGTCGATGCCGTACAGGTACGACATCCCGGCGAACGTCGCCGTCTTCGACGTTTCTCGCTTTCCACCAAGCGCTGCCCGTGCGCCGAAACGCTCGGTGTTGCCCGAGGCCCCTGTCAGCCCCGCTTCCACCGTGAACTCCCACCCTTTGAAGAACGAGTCGGGATCCGGCGGTGGGGGTGGGTTCGCATCCGCCACGCTCTTGATCTGTCCGCGCGAAAACGTCATCCGACCCAGCACCGGGTGGTCGATCACCACGCCCTGATCATCCGACGAGACGAGTTTGCCCTTGAGCACTTCGCCGGTCGTGAGCGTGACGTTGCTCTCGGTGCCGGGCAGGGGATCGGGTGCGAACGAGAGCGCGAGTTCCCCGCTCGCGGTGCTTGCCGCCGCGGCGAGCAAGGCCGCCGCCAGTGTCCATCTGGTCATGTGTTGAACCTCCAGCAGGATGTTGAATGTGAACAGTCGGGGGCCAGCATATCCGGGCTCGTCGCTCCGTGGAGCCGTTCGCCGAAGCGGAGCGATCGGAGCGCCGGATCGGCATCTTCATGCCGGGCCGGCGGCAGCGAGGAGATTCAACCGGCGCCTGCAGTATTGATCGCATCGAGTGTCCAGCCGCCCGGGCATCCCTAGGGAGGGGGGGCGGCTTCAGCCGGACCTACCATCGCCGCCCATGCCGCTGCTTTCCGCCACCAACATCAAGTACACCATCGGGACCCGCGTTCTTCTCGACGGCGTGTCGTTCTCGATCGAGGCCGGCGAGCGGATCGGTCTCGTTGGACGGAACGGAACCGGCAAGACCACCCTCATCAAGATCCTCGCCGGTCGCCTCAAGCCCGACTCGGGCTCGGTGTCGCTCGCCAAGGGTGCCCGCATGGGGTATCTGTCGCAGGATCCGGAACTCGATCCGAGCCGGACCCTTCAGGAGGAGGCGGCTTCCGGATTCGCCGAACTCGGCAGACTCCACGCCGAACTCGATCAGGTCTTCCATGCGATGGCCGAGCCGGAGAACGCCGAGGGGGAACGGCTGGACCGCCTCATGACCCGCCAGGCCGAACTGCAGGAGCGGATCGAGTCGATGGGGGGTTATGCGACCGAGCACCGCGTCGAGGCCGTTCTGCACGGCCTGGGATTCACCGACGCGCAGTTTGGCGTGCCGGTGGCCGGTCTCTCCGGTGGCCAGAAGGGCCGCCTGGCCTTGGGGAAACTCCTGCTGGAGTCCCCGGAACTCATGCTCCTCGACGAGCCCACCAACCACCTCGACATCGCCGGGCGCGAGTGGCTGGAGGACTATCTCGTCAACGAGTACCGCGGCGCGGTCATCATGATCAGCCACGACCGACAGATGCTCGACAACGTTGCGGGCAGGATCGAGGAGATCGACGGCGCCAGGCTCATCGACTATCCGGGGAACTACACCGCGTTCCGCGAGATCCGTCAGCAGCGGCTGCTCACGCAGCACCGCGCCTACGAGAACCAGCAGTCGCAGTGGGCCAAGGAAGAGGAGTTCATCCGCCGCTTCCGCGCCGGTCAGCGCGCCAAGGAGGCCCAGGGCCGGCTCTCCAAACTTGAACGTCAGAAGGAGCAGTTCGCCATCGAGCGCCCGATGGAAGTGGGGGCCATGAAACTCCGGCTGCCCGAGGCGCCGAGATCGGCCGACCTTGTCGCCGTCGTTCGCGACGCGACCAAGGTCTACCCAGCGCCCGACGGCGAAGGGCAGAAGGTGCTGTTCAAGGACCTGACCATCACCATCAATCGCGGCGAACGGTGGGCGATCGTCGGCCCCAACGGCGCGGGCAAGACCACGCTCGTCCGGGCGATGCTCGGCGAGTTACCGCTCACCGCGGGTTCGACTCGCATCGGCGCCTCGGTCGTGACCGGCTACTACGCCCAACTCCCTCCCGGTCAGGACGATGATCTGCCGGTGTGGGAGTACCTCCAACGACAGATCAAGCGCGAGAACCCCAATGTCGCCGGATTCAGCGAGCAGCAGGCCCGTGACCTTGCCGGCGCGTTCCTGTTCTCCGGCAAGGACCAGGACAAGTTGATGGGTGTCATGAGCGGCGGCGAACGGAGCCGCGCACGCCTCGCGGCGCTCCTCGCCTCCGCGAAGAACCTCCTGGTGCTCGACGAGCCGACCAATCACCTTGACATCCCCTCGGCCGAGCGGCTCGAAGAAGCCCTCCGGCCCGGCGACGATGGCGACGGATTTGCCGGCACGCTGATCCTCATCAGCCACGACCGCGCCCTGATCGACGCGACCTGTGACCACCTGATCGTGCTCGACGGGCAGGGGGGTGCGACGATCTTCAATGGCAACTACCGCCAATGGCACGCCAAGCAACTCGCCGGCGGCGGCCAGAAGGCCAGTTGGGCGCCCTCTCCCACGATTCCAGAAGCCAAGCCCGCGCCAAGGCAGCCTGCCCGGCAGGCCGCGCCGTCCTCGCCGTCGCAGAGGCGATCCGCGGGCGACCGGGACCGCAGAGAGGGGAGCGCGGGCGGGGGAGGGGGGGGGATGTCGTGGATGTCGCAGGACAAACTCGAGAAGGAAATCGAGAGGGCCAATGCCCGCCTGAAGCGGGCAGATGCCGAACTCGCACGGGAAGAGGTCTATCGCGATGCGGAGCGTTGCCGGCAGGCGCTGGCCGAGCGCGACAACGCCGCGGCCGAGGCCAACCGGCTTGAGGAGGAGTGGCTCCGCCGCGCTGACGGAACCTGAACGGATGCCCCCGCCGGTATGGAATAACGAGCGGTGGACGGAGGTTTGGGTGGTCGATGCGGAAGGGATCTGTACAATCCGCCCCGGTTGAGCAGTGAACCCCGAGCCGGGTGCAGCGTCCGCATCGGGGTTGCCGATGGAAGAGCGATCATGAGCCAAGAGCAGCACGAAGAGTCAAAGGGTGGGATGGGTCGTCGGCTGCTCATCGGCAAGGGCCTTGCTCTGGGCGCGCTCTTTGTTGCGGGTTGCAGCAAGCGCACGACCGTGGCCCGGCCTCCGCTGCCGGGCAGCGATTCGCCCGTCGTCTCGACCTATACGCCCCCGTCGCCGGTCGTAACCGAGCCCCCGGCCTCCGTGCCAGGCCTCACGGTCATGCCCCGAAACTCGTGGACTCGGTCGGGCATTGCCAAGCCCAAAGAGTGCTACGACATGAACGGGGTCGCACGGCTCACCGTTCACCATGACGGCATGCCGCCTGTCGCTCTGCGCGGCCAGTCCGATGCGGCCCGCCGCATCGAGTCGATCCGGTCATCTCACGTCAACGCCCGTGGGTTCGCCGACATTGGCTACCACTACATCATCGACCCCACCGGTCGGGTGTGGGAGGGGCGGCCGAGTTGGAAGCAGGGCGCCCACGTGAAAGACCAGAACGAGCACAACCTCGGAGTTCTGGTGCTGGGCAACTTCGAACTCCAGCGGCCGACTCCCCAGGCGCTGGCCTCGCTGGACCAGTTCCTCGGCGTGCTCATGCAGCGGCACCGCGTCCCGCTCTCCCGCGTGTTCACGCATCGCGAGATCGGGCAGTCGGAGTGTCCGGGCGCGAACCTGCAGCAGTACATGATGCAGACCCGTGCCCCCAGCGGCCGCCTGGCCATGGCCGCCCGCCGGTTCGCCTGATCATTCCGAAGGCAGGTCGAACGCCTCAACGTGCTCCGCCCGGCGGTGGCGCGTATCGATCCGGATCAGCGTGCCCTGGGCGCGGGCGTCTTCCGATGCGACGTCGAGCGTCGCCGGAGCCTGTCGCACCATCGAATCCAGCGTCGCCGTGATGTCCCGGCCGATCACGCTGCGCTGCGGGCCGCACATCCCCACATCTGTCTGCGCGGCGAGCACGTGATCCAGCAGGCGGGCATCGGCCGTCGGGACGTGCGTGTGCGTGCCCAGGACCGCGACGACACGGGGGGCGTTGTCACGAGTCCAGTTCCGCAGGCAGTGCCACGCGACGGCCTGCTTCTCACTGGTGGCCTCGGCGTGGATCTCGACGAGCACCATCGCATCTTTCTCGGGGAGAGCACCGAGTTCGCGGTCGATCACCGCGAACGGGCTGTCGGCCGGCACCGGCATGAACAGACGCCCCAGCACGGTCAGCACATAAACGGGCGGCGAGTCGGCAGGTGCGAGGCGGATCAGGCACTTTCCAGGAGCCGAGGGCGAGAGATTCGCCGGCCGCAGCACGGGCTGCTCCGGGTCTTCCAGCAGCGGCAGGATTTGCCGCTCCTTGGCCCAGTGATCTCCCAGGGTGATGGCATCGATGCCGCCCCAGCCCCCCGGCCCGGACCCTTTGCGCAGTTCCCGGTAGTTGTCGGGCGACAGGCCGCTGCCGTTCCGGGCGTTCTCGGCGTTCGCGATGATCAGGCTCGCCCCGTGCCGCTCGCGAAGCCGACGCGCGGCGCTCGCCGCGGCGCTCCGACCGACGGAGCCGACGATGTCACCGATAAATCCGAGGGTGAAGGCCATGGTGCAGGTTCGTCGGCCGGCGCCGAGGTGAAGGGTCTAGAGGTGTCCGCCCGGCCCCGGCTCGGCGGAGACGATCGGGCTGTTGCAGATCAGTCCCGGGACGAAGGGAGTCACCAGCAGTGGATCGCCGGGCAGCACCCGCACAAGCAGGCCATGCTGCCGGGCGGAGTGATTGTCCGGCGCGGGCACGCTCGCCGCGTACTGGTACGTTCCATCGGCCATCGGGTGTTTGCAGGTCATCGTCTGGGCGCGGCCGTGCTCGATGCGGCCGGTCTCGCGTGAGATCTCGCCGTGGTAGACCTGGACCAAGGCTTCATCGGGCCGCATCTGACCCAGCCGTACCGTCGCGCCGACCTCCAGCGAGTCGCCGGCGGGTGTCGGGGCGCAGTCGATCGTGCGGATCCGCACGCCCGGCCACAGTTTGCGGTATCGATCGACGTGGTCCGCCAGGTCCCGCGCCGGTCGCAGGTCGCTGGTGGGCTCGTCGCCCGCGAGGCGGGCCGCGGCCTGGTGCGCGGGGAAGTAGAACTTCGTCGCATACTCCGCGACCATCCGGTGCGTGCTGAACTCGGGAGCCATGCGGGTGATGCAGGCCTTCATCATCGCCAGCCACTTCCGCGGCAGCCCCGCCGCGTCGCGCTCGTAGAACGCGGGCACCACCTCGGACTCGATCGTGCGGTACAGCGACTCTGCCTCGAACGACTCGCGGTCTTCGTCCGGCGCGTCGCTCGGATAGGTTCCGCGTTCGGGGATGCGGAACCCGGCATCGGGATGGAAGCCCTCGTCCCACCACCCATCGAGGATGGAGCAGTTGAGCACGCCGTTGAGCGCCGCCTTCATGCCGCTCGTGCCCGAGGCCTCCAGCCCGCGGATCGGGTTGTTGAGCCACACGTCGCAGCCGAGCACGAGTTCGCGGGCGACGTCGATCGCGTAGTCCTCGAGGAACACGATGCGTCCCTTGGCGGGGCCGTCGAGGGCGCGGGCAAACGCGACGATGTCGCGAATGAGGTGCTTGCCCCAGGTGTCGCCCGGATGGGCCTTGCCGGCGAAGACGAACTGCACCGGCCGGGGGGCCGTGAGCATCTTCTTGAGACGGGTTTCATCACGGAACAGGAGGGTCGCGCGCTTGTATCCCGCAAAGCGCCGGGCAAACCCGATCGTCAGCGCGTTCGGGTCGAGTGCAGGCGTAATGCCGCCGGTGCGCCCCGCCGCGGCGCGCGCACGCACGAAGTCCAGCAACTGCGCCCGCCCGGCGTTCCGCGCCGCCCAGAGGTCTGCATCCGGGATCTTGGCGACTCCTGCCCACGCCGCGCCATCCTGCGGGGACTTCTTCCAGCTAACGCCCAGGTGTTTGTCAAACAGCGGCGTGTTGTGGGCCGAGACCCACGAGTCGGTGTGGATGCCGTTGGTGACGTGCCCGATGGGCACATCCAGTTCCGGAGTCAGTGGCCAGATGTCCCGCCACATTTTGCGGGACACCTCCCCGTGCAGTCGGGACACTCCGTTGGCCCAGCGCGAGCACCGGATGGCCAGAACCGCCATCGAAAAAGCCTCGTTGCGGTTCGCGACATCCTCGCGTCCGAGCGCGAGCAAGCCCTCCAGATCGAGACCATAGCCGGAGGTCCGATGATCAAAGTAGTGCGACACCAGGCCGGGCGGGAAGCGGTCGATGCCCGCAGGAACAGGGGTATGCGTCGTGAACACGTGGCCCGCGGCGGCCGCCTCGCGAGCCTGATCAAACGTCAGATTCAGGTGGGCGTGATGCTGACGCACCGCCCGGATCCGCTCCAGCGCGAGGAACGCCGCGTGCCCCTCGTTCATGTGGAACACGGTCGGATGCTCGTGGCATGCCGCCAGCGCCCGGACACCGCCCACGCCCAGCACGATCTCCTGCTGGATGCGGCGATTCTGATCGCCCAGGTACAGGTTCGCCGTGATCTCCCGGTCCTCGGCCGAGTTGGCTTCGATGTTGGTGTCCAGCAGGTACAGCCGCACTCGTCCGACATCGCAGCGCCAAATCGCACAGTGCACCTCGCGCCCGGGCATGTGCACACCGACGGTGACGTGCCGGCCGGTCCGTGTATCGATCACGCGTCGTACCGGCTGGGTTGGCGCATCCAGCGGCGGGAAAACCTCTTGCTGCATCCCGTCCGCATCGAGTTGTTGGTGAAAGTACCCGTTGCGGTAAAGAAGCCCGACGGCCACCAGCGGCAGCCCGAGTTGCGACGCCGACTTGAGGTGATCTCCCGCCAGCAGTCCGAGCCCGCCGGAGTAGATCTGGAAACACTCCGTCATGCCGAACTCGGCACAGAAGTACGCCGCGAGAAACGGAGACGGGCTGCGGGGCAGACTCCGCGCGTGCGAATCAAACCACGACGGCGCGGCCAGGTCCCGTTTCAGGTCATCGGTCACTGTTCGCACGGCGCTGACGTACCCCGCATCTGCGGCCAGCGCCGCGAGGCGTGCCGGGTCGGTCTGCGTCAGCACCCGTACAGGATTGTGATCGCTCTGCTCCCACGCCCGAGGATCGATCCTCGCAAACAGTTCGCGCACAGCCGGGCGCCAACTCCAGCGGAGGTTCAACGCCAGGTCGGCCAAGGGCGAGAGCGCCCCGGGAAGACCCGTGGGAAAATCCGAAAGACCAAGATGCGGCGCGTGTGTCATGCGGCGGAGAGGGTAGCGGAACGTCGCCCTGCTCTCAACGCTCGGCTAGCGGGGCACTCCGGACTGCATCGCCGCGATCTTCATCGGCAACCCGAACAGATCGATGAACCCGCGCGCCGCGGTGACGTCGTAACCCTCCATCGCGAAGCCCGCCAGTTTCGTGTCGTACAGCGACTTCTCCGCCGTCGCCGATACCGCGGTCACGCGGCCTTTGAACAACTCCAGGGTCACCTCGCCGGTCACGCCGCGCTGCGTGTGGTCTACGAACGACTGCAACGCCTCGCGCAGCGGGTGGAACCACTGTCCGTAGTAGACCAGTTCGGCGTATCGGATCGCGGCCTGCTGCTTGAAGTGCAGCGTGTCGCGCTCGATGCACAACTGCTCGAGGGACTTGTGCGCCTCGTACAGGATCGAGCCCCCCGGCGTCTCATACGCACCGCGAGACTTCATCCCCACCAGACGGTTCTCGACCATCACCACCTGGCCCGCCGCGTGGCGGCCGCCGATCTCGTTCAATGTCTGGATGATCTCATCACCCCGCAGTTCTCTCCCGTTCACGGCGACGGGGTTGCCCATCCGGAACGTGACCCGGACGGTCTCGGCCTTGTCCGGCGCCTTGTGAGGCGGAACGGTCATCAGCCACACGTCATCGTGCACCCGCTGGTCCGGGTGCTCGATCTCGGCGCCCTCGTGCGAGCAATGCCAGAGGTTGCGGTCGCGCGAGTAGATCTTCTTCTTCGTCTGCGCGATCGGCACGCCCTTCTTCTGGGCATACTCCACCGCGGCCTCGCGGCTCGTCAGTTCGAAGGTCCTGTCCTTCCAGGGCGCGATGATCTGAAGATCCGGGCCCAGCGCCATGTACGTCAGTTCAAACCGGACCTGGTCGTTCCCCTTGCCCGTCGCGCCGTGAGACACCGCATCGGCGCCGGTCTTGCGGGCCGCCGCGACCTGGCCCTTGGCGATCAGCGGGCGTGCGATGCTCGTTCCCAGCAGATAGTCGTGCTCATAGAGCGCATGGGCGCGGAGCATCGGGAAGCAATAGTGCTCGGCAAACTCCCGACGCAGGTCGTCCACGATGACCTCATCGGCGCCGCTGTTGCGGGCCTTGTGCTCGATCCCCTCGAGTTCACCCGCGCCCTGTCCCAGGTCCGCCGCATACGCGACCAGTTTCACGCCGGGGTATCGGTCCTTCAGCCAGGGCAGAATGACCGAGGTGTCAAGGCCGCCGGAGTAGGCGAGGACGATCTTGCGTGGGGAAGCGGTGCTCATGAATGCGGTCCGTGGAATCGGTGGTGACTTGCCCCCAGGCCGGTCACGCCGGGCCGGCGGGCTCAAAGCGTAGGGAGCGGCCCGCACAGTTCTTGGACCGGACGGCTTGCAAACCGCGATGTGGAGGTCACATTAATGCTGCCGTGTCCGCCACGAGGGTGGCCCCGTTCGAGCCGATCGCCATTAATCTCACCCATCCCGCGGCGTCCTCCCCCTTTGAGGCCCGCCCTTCGGATCAGGAGCCTCGATGCGTCCAGCCCCCACCATGTTCGTCGGGACTGTCGTGCTTGGCCTCGCCGCCGCCGCGACGGCCCAGGTGCGCGTGGGCACTTGGAACCTGACCGAGTATTCGGGGCAGGTCGCGCGGACGGCCGCGTTTCAGGACTCGATCTTTGGATCCTACCAGGGCCGCTCGTTTGCGCCCGATGTCCTCATCGTCCAGGAGATCAGCAGCGACGCCGCGGCATCGACGTTCCGCGCATTGCTCAACGCTGCTCCGGGAAGTCCCGCGGACTACCTGTCCGCGCCCTTTGTCAATGGGCCGGACACAGACAGCGCCTGCTTCTACCGCTCCAGCCGCCTGAGCCTGCTGGCCACCGAGGTAGCGGTCTCCGGATCGTCCACGGTTTCGACCCGGCATGTCATGCGGTACCGGCTCCGCTTGGCGGGCCATGCGTCCAATGACGCCTCGTTTTATCTGTACAGCGCGCACCTGAAAGCGAGCAACACCGCCTCGGATGTCGCCCGCCGCGCCGAAGAGGCTGTGCTCGTGCGAGATTCGCTCGACCAGTTGCCCGTCGGGAGCCGGTTTGTCGTCGGCGGCGACTTCAACTTCTACACCGCCTCGGAGCCGGCCTGGGGAACATTTATGTCCGCCGGAAGCGGGCAGTTGTTCGATCCCATCAATCGTGCCGGGGCGTGGAACAGTGTCGCGGCGTTCGCCGTGGTGCATACGCAGTCGCCCGCGGCATCCTGGGGCGGCATGGACGACCGATTCGATTTTCTCCTCGTCTCCAACGCCATCTCCGCTGGCCAGGGCTTGGCGTACATCGGCGATCGGGCGATCCCCTACGGTTCGGTCTGGAACGACCCGATCCATTCCTACCGATGTTGGGGAAACGACGGCCTGTCCTTCAACCAAGGCATGCGGGTTGCGAACAACACCATGGTCGGTCCGGTGGTCGCGCAGGCGCTCGTCGATTCCTACGCCGGAACCAACTCGCCCCCGCACCTGCCGGTGTTCCTCGACTTGCAGGCCCCGGCCCGGGCGTCCGTCAGCACCTTGACGCTGAACTTCGGCACGGTGACACAGGGGTCGGTCGCCCAACTGCCGCTGGTGGTGACGAATGTTGCCGATGTCGCCCTCTGGAGCAAGGACGGCACAGGGTCTGGCATCGACCCGCTCACCTACACGCTGTCGGCGGGCAGCGGGTTCGCCGCCCCGGTGGGCCCGCACAATGAACCGGCCAATCCCGGAACGCCGGCCGGCAACATGCACATGATCAGCATGGACACCGGCACCATCGGGGTGCGTGCCGGGACGCTGGTGATCGCCTCCGACGACCCTGAGACCCCTTCCATCACGATCAATCTCTCCGGCACGATCATCACGCCGTTTGATTACGACGTGAATGATGACGGGCTGGTCAATGTCGAGGACCTGTACGCCTGGCATCAGTCGCCCACGGATGTGGACGGCAACGGGACCATCGACATCGCCGACCGGGTCGCGCTGCTCATCGAACTCCGGCGGCTGGAGATGGCGGACATCAGCGCGGGGCGGCGTTGACGCTCTGGGCCGGCCCGTCTTCCGGCGCGAAAATTCGGCCTTCCTTGGTGTTTGCCCGGACATCGAGAATCCGGCCCGGAAGTGGCGATAAAGAATCCGTGGATTGTGCTATCCTCCGCCGCGGCGATGCCGGGCTCGTTGCGCCGGCGATTCGCCCGCCAAGGACCGAGTCTTCGAATGACGCAAATCACCACGGCCAAACCGCTTGCTCTTGAGTTGGAGACGTGCCTTCCCGGAACCGAGAGCGAAGCGTCCGATCCGGCGGAATACGTCTCGCTCCCTGTCCGCATCGCCAACCTGCTGGCGATCACGCTGCCCTTGATCGGCTTCGTGACGGCAATCGTGATGCTGTGGGGCGTGGCGTTCAACTGGGCCTATCTGGGCCTGCTCCTGGGTGGCTATCTCCTGACAGGGCTGGGAATCACCGTGGGCTTCCACCGGTACTTCACCCACAAGTCGTTCGAAACGTCTCGCCCCGTTCAGGCTGTGCTCGGCGTTCTTGGCTCAATGGCGCTCGAAGGGCCGCTGCTCACCTGGGCCGCCATGCACCGCCAGCACCACCAGCACAGCGATCGCGACAAGGACCCGCACTCGCCGCATACACACGGCGACGGCCTGCGGGGTTTCCTGGCGGGGCTGTTCCACTCTCACTGCGGCTGGCTGCTCTCTCGCGAGCACGAAAACGCCGACAAGTACGTCCCCGACCTGCGTCGCGATCCCCTGATCTCGTTCATCAGCCGCACGTTCCTGCTCTGGACCATCTTGGGCCTTCTGATCCCCGCGGCGATCGGCGGCCTGGTCGCCGGGAACTGGACGGGCGTCTTCCTCGGGTTCCTGTGGGGCGGCCTCGGAAGGATCTTCCTGGTCCACCACATCACTTGGAGCGTGAACTCGGTCTGCCACATCTGGGGTACCCGTCCGTTCCGCAGCCAGGACCACAGCCGCAACAACGCCCTCTTCGGCCTGCTGGCGTTCGGCGAGGGCTGGCACAACAACCACCATGCGTTCCCGGCGTCTGCCAAGCACGGATTGAGCAAGGGTCAGTTCGACCTGAGTTACCAGGTGATCCGCGGCCTGTCGCTGCTCGGGCTTGCCTGGGACGTCCGTGTGCCGTCGCGCGATCGTCTTGAGGCCAAACTCCGCGCCTGAGCGACCCTCAGGGGCCCGGGATCGGCCTGCCGTGCGGGTCCGATTCATCCCCAACCTCGGCCGCGATCCGCCGCTGGATTTCTCCGCTCAGGAAGTGCTCAAGCCGCTCCGACGGCTCGTGCAGATGGTCGAGCGGGAGCGGCAGGTTCTGAGACAGGTAAGACTCCCAGAGGCGGTGCGCCCGGATAATCCGCGACGCCTCATCCGCGCCGCGCGTTGTCAGCCGCATCTCGCCGGAAGCGGAGAACCACACCAGTCCACGCGACCGCAGTTGCGCCGCGGCGATCCGCGCTCGCAGCGGGGTCGCGATCGACTTCAGGATCTGCCCCGCCGGCAGGCCCGCGGCGTTTGCCGGTGAGCCCTCGTTCAGCCGGAAGAGCAGCCCGAGTATGTCCTCGCGGGCGATCCTGAGCGAGAGCAGAAGTTGACGGATGGCCCGCGCGACGATGCCGTAGCGCGGCGCGGCGATCACCGCAAGGCCGAACTGAAGCCCCGCGGCGACACAGATCATCCCCGCCGTCGAGGCGTTCCAGTGGATCGCACCCAGGCAGCCCGCTACCGCCGCGGACGCCCCGAGGAGACCGCTCAGCAGCACCATCCGCCCGAGCCGGTCTGTCAGCAACTGCGCGGTGGCCGCCGGGGCGACGAGCATGGCCACGACGAGCACCGAGCCCACCGCCTCGAACGACACCACGGTGGTTGCAGCGACCGCGGTCAGCAGGACCAGTTGCACCGCTCCCGGGTGGATGCCCTGCGTCGCGGCCAACCCGGCGTCAAACGTCGTGATGCGGAGTTCCTTGAAGAACAGGGCGATCAGCGAGACGTTGCCCAGCATCAGCCCGGCCTGCCATGGCAACGCCCTCGGCATCGAGACCCCGAAGATGTCGCGGGTGTCCAGCGACACTGTTTCAAGCATGCCGTAGAGAACGCAGCCGGGATCCAGATCGACGCTGTCGGCCACGTGCGTGATCAACAGGACGCCGATCGCGAACAGCGATGTGAACACGACGCCCAGCGAGGCGTCTTCCGGGATCCTGCCCAGCCGTCGCACGGCGGTGGCGAGCGCGGCGGTCAAGACGCCCGCCGCCAGCGCACCCAGCAGCATCGCGCCCGGGTCGCGAGAACCCGTGAGAATGAACGCCAGTGCAAGCCCCGGAAGCACCGAGTGTGAAATCGCGTCGCCCAGGAGCGACATGCGGCGGAGAACCAGGAAGCAGCCGATCGTCGCGCACGCCACCGCGCAGCACGTCGCAACGGCCATCGTCCACAGGTCGGAGATGTGTAGGAATCCGAGGATCATGGCTCAAGGAGTCCGGATCGGCCCGCGCGCAGGCGGGCGACTAATCCCCGGCGCGGTGCCGCCACAGCGCTCGCGGCGAAGATCCCTGCCGCGCACAGAACGATCAGCGGGCCCGTCGGCCAGCCCCGTGACAGTGCGCCGTGCGGGGCCGGCAGGGTGGCGCTCAGCGACGCGCCCATGACCGCCGCGAACAGGCCGAAGAGCCCGGCCAGCCCGAGCATCGGACCGAGCCGGTCTGTCCAGCAGCGGGCGGCGGCGCCGGGAATGATGAGCATCGCGACCACCAGAACGACACCCACGGCCGGAAGCCCGGCGACGGTGCAGGCGCAGACAAGCGCCATGACGACGAGGTCCAGGGCTTGCGTCGGCCAGCCCTGCGCCCGGGAAAACTCGCGATCGAATGTGACGGCCGTCAGTTCCTTGAACAACGCAACCACGACGGCCAGCGCGGCGACCGCGACGAACAGGATGGCCCATGCATCGGCCGCGACCATGCTCGCCGCTTTGCCGAAAATGAAGCCGTCCAGGCCCGCCACCGCGCCCCCGGGCCGACTCTGGATCATGCTCGACCACGCCGCGCCAAGGCCGAAGTAGCAGCCGATCACCAGCGCGATCGCGGCATCTTCCTTGACGCGGGTGTACGCCCGGATCGCCGCGATCGTGGCCGCGGCCATCGCGCCGAACACGAGCGCGCCGAGCATGAAGGCCGCGAAACTGCGGGAGCCGATGACGAAAAACGCGGCACAGATGCCGGGCAGCGATGCGTGCGCCACGGCGTCGCCGACCAGCGCGCGCCTGCGGAGCAGCGCAAAGCACCCGACCACCCCGCACGCCAGTCCGAGCGCGGCGACCCCGAGCAGAACCGTTCGGGTGTTCGAGTCCCGCAGCGCGAGCAGCCGGGCCAGATCTGAAAGGAAAGTGCTCACGTGTGGATCGAGGGCGTTGAGTGCTTCATTGCCTGGGCGGCCTCTTCCAGGAGCGTGAGGCGCCCGCCATAGGTCCGCTGCAGGTTGGCGTTGGTGAACACGGTTTCTGCCGGTCCCGCCGCCACCAGGCGGGTGTTCAGCAGGATCACGTGGTCAAAGTACGCCTCGACACTCTGCAGATCGTGGTGTACCGCGACGACTGTTCGGCCGCGGGCCCGGAGTTCGCGGAGCACGGCCACAATCGCTTCCTCCGTTGCGGCGTCAACACCGGCGAATGGCTCATCCATCAAGTACAGACGCGACTCCTGCATCAGTGCGCGGGCCAGGAACACACGCTGCTGCTGGCCGCCGGAGAGTTGACCGATCTGGCGGGCCGCATAATCGGCCATGCCCACATGCGACAGACACTCCAGCGCACGTGTGCGTTCCGACCGTCCCGGCCTGCGGATCCACCCCAGGCGGCCGTAGGAGCCCATGAGCACCACGCCGACTGCGTCGATCGGGAAGTCCCAGTCGACGGACTCCCGCTGCGGGACATATCCGACAAGCCGCCGTACGGCGCGGAGCGGCTGCCCGAAGATCGTGATTGTGCCCGAGGCGATCGGCACAAGGCCCAGAATCGCCTTGAGCAGCGTCGACTTGCCGGCGCCGTTGGGGCCGATGATCGCAACCATCCGCTCGGCGGGGATGGAAACATCGATGTCCCACAGCACCGGCTTGCGGTGATAGGCCACAGTGACGTCGTGCACGTCGATCGCGGTCTCCGCGGGAAGTGGCGGCGAGGTCGAAGAAGTCGCCGCGGAAGCCTGAACGGCTGGTCCTCTCATGGCTTGTTGCCCTCGTTCGGCTTGCCCGGCGCCGGCGCATCGGCTGTCGCGCCGGGTGCGAGTGCCTTGACGATGGTGTCGACATTGTGCCGCACCATCCCGATGTACGTGCCGCCGGGAGTGCCGGCGGCGCCCATGGCGTCGCTGAAGAGTTCGCCGCCGACCGTCACGGTGTGACCTCGCGACCTGCAACCCTCGACCAGCGCATCGATGTTCTTCCGCGGCACACTGGACTCGACGAACACCGCCGGGACCTTGCGCTGCACCAGCGTGTCGACCAGCGAGTTGATCTGCCTCAGGCTGCCCTCCGAGTCCGTCGAGATGCCCTGGATCGCGAGTACCTCGATCCCGTAGGCGCGGCCGAAATACCCGAATGCGTCGTGCGCGGTCACAAGCACGCGGCGTTCCGCGGGAATCCTGGCGATCTCCGCCTTGCAATGCTCGTGCAGTTCACGGAGGCTTGCGATGTAGGCCGTCGCACGCTGTTCGAACTCGCCCTTGCCCGCCGGATCGGACGACGCAAGCGCATCGCGGGTGCGTTCGACGACCGAGATCCACAGGCCGACATCGAACCAGACGTGCGGATCGAAGTGACCGGCGAACTCCGGTGGCTCGCGGAGCAGTTTTTCATCGATCGATTCGGTCACCTGGACGGTGGTCTTCCGGGCCGCGAGCCGGACGAGGACGTCGGCAAGCCGCCCTTCAAGGTGCAGCCCGTTGTACAGGATCAGGTCTGCATCCTGCAGAGTCCGCATGTCGCCGGGCGTGGCCTTGTACAGGTGCGGGTCCACCCCGGGACCCATCAGGGCGTTGACGGCGACCCGCTCTCCGCCGATGGTCCTGGCCGCGTCCGCGATCATGCCCGTGGTCGTTGCCACCTTGAGCCGCGGCGGCTCGGTGCGTGCCGCCGCCGGAGAGACGAGCAGCACGGCGGCGAGAAGCGGGAGAAGAGCCGTCACTGTCCGTGATGATGAACGCATGCGAAACCCCTGTTGGAGCAATGGCCAGAACTTGTACCATTGGCTACATCTAGAGCATAGCCTAGATTGTGGTGGGTGGCAACTGTTGTATTGCTTGCTACACTCAGTTTATGAGCGAGACCCGATCCTCACGCCGCACGGAACAGCCTGGCCACGGCTCCGAGTCGGGCCAGCGGCGCCGTGGTCCGAGGAAGACTCCGGGGGCCTCCGCGACGGTGACGGCGGCCCACCTGCCCGCGGCAGGAAGTGGCGGTGATGGGGGGGGGGCAGGGGGTGGCGCGGCGGTGGGGGGCGGAGGGGAGGACTTGCTGGCCTCTTGCCATCGCCGCGCCCGGGCCGACCGCTCCACCGAGACCGCCGAGGACTACGTCGAGCAGATCGCCGACCTGATCGCAACCGCCGGTGAGGCCCGCGTGGTGGACCTCGCGCGCCGGATCGGCGTGAGCCACGTGACCGTCGTCCGCACCGTCGAGCGGCTTCAGAAGGCCGGATTGGTGTCTTCGCGGCCATACCGCTCGATCTTCCTCACCGTCGCCGGGGCCGACCTCGCCGAGCGGTGCAGGCGGCGTCACGCCATTGTCGTGGATTTTCTGAGGTCGCTGGGAATCTCCGAGGCAGCCGCCCAGGAAGATGCCGAAGGGATCGAGCACCACGTGAGCGACGAAACTCTGGCCGCATTTGAGCAGTTCGCGGCCAGGGATCGCCGCAGGCTGTAGGGCGGTCCTCCACCGATTTTGGGAACCGGCCGATCGCGAACCGGTCCAAGTTCGTATATTGGCGTGACCCCGGCGTGCGTCGGACACATCGGCGTGCTGGTGGGGCCGGGGAATCCAGCGGAGCAGCGTGCATGCATCCAGCAGATGTCGGACTTGTGGGGAGCGGCGCGACCGGACTCGGAACGCCCGTTCAGGGGATCCAGATGAACGGTCATTCTTCAGGTTCGGCCAGGCAGGCGCCGCTTGCCGAGCGTGTCCGCGCCCGTGTGGGTCGAACGGTGGTCGGACAGGACACGGTCGTCGAGCGCATACTGATCGCCCTGATGACCGGCGGTCACCTGCTGCTCCAAGGTGTGCCCGGTCTGGCCAAGACGCTGCTGGTGCATAGCGTGGCCAAGGCGATTGATCTGCAGTTTGGCCGCGTGCAGTTTACGATCGACCTCCTGCCGTCGGACATTGTCGGTGCGGAGATCCTTGACGAGGCGACTCGGCAGTTCCGGGTGCACAAGGGGCCGATCTTCACAAACCTGCTGCTGGCCGATGAGATCAACCGCGCGACGCCGAAGGTGCAGTCCGCCCTGCTTGAGGCGATGCAGGAGCGGAAGGTCACGATTGGCAACACGACGCACCGCCTGCCGGTGCCCTTTCTTGTCATTGCCACGCAGAATCCCGTCGAGCAGGCCGGCACGTTCGAACTGCCCGAGGCCCAACTGGACCGCTTCATGCTCTGCCACAGGCTGGAGTATCCGACCAAGGAGCAGGAGGAGGAAGTCGTCCGGCGCAGCCTGAAGTTGGGTCTCGCCAAGTCCGCCGAGGGCGGAGCGGTGCCCAGGACCGCGTTCGACGCGGTCGAGGACGGGCCCGAGATGCACGTCCGCGACCTGACCGCCGCGATGGAGGCGGTCCAGAGCGTGCACGTCTCGGATGTGTTCCTCCGACACTGCGTCAACCTCGTCGATCGGACGCGCCATTCGACCGACCTGGACTTGGGATGCAGCCCCCGCGCGGGGATCGCCCTGGCGCAGGCCTCCCGCGCCCGTGCGTACATCTACGGCCGCGACTATGTCATCCCCGAGGACCTCTTCGCTCTCGCCGAGGATGTGCTCCTCCACCGGATGCGGCTCACGTACGAGGCGATGGCACGCGGCCGCACGACACGCCACGTGCTCCGCGAACTGATGGACCAGGCAGGCTGACCGAGACGCTCGCAGCGAACCATCCGAGATGGGAGATCCGCCCTGACGCTGCACACGGACATCCTGGCGACACCCGCACAACTCGCGGCATCGCAGTTCGAACTCGTGCTCAAGCGCCTCGCCGACGACCTGACGTACGGCACCGACGCATCGCGATTCGTCGGTGCAGGCGTCGACTACGCGCAGACGCGGCTGTTCGCCTACGGCGACAGCGTGCGCAGCATCGACTGGAAGGTCACGGCCAAGACCGGAAGGTTCCATGTCAAGGAGTACGAGGCAACCAAGCGCTCGCCGCTGTTCGTGCTGGTCGACACCTCGGCGTCGATGGTCGTCAGTTCGCTTGGCTCGGGCTTTCCGAGCAAGCACGATGCGGCCGTGTGGCTGGGTTCGGCGCTCGCGCTGGTCGGTTTGCGCAGGCGCAGCCCCGTGTCGATTCTCTCCTGCGGAGAGAGGGATTCCGGGGCCGAGGGAGCGCCATCGCTCTCCAGCGGTCGGGTATGGCGCCGGATCGAGCAGTTGCGAGCGTCTTCGCGGGGAGAGTCCACCACGCTGACTCGCCAGGTTTCTCGTATCGAGTCGCTCGCCCTGAACACGAGCACCGTGGTCATCCTCAGCGACCTGCACGAGCCCGGAGCGGTCGACGCGATCAAGCGTCTCGGCCAGCACCACGACGTCATCGTGATCCAAGTTCAGGACCCCTCCGAGCGCACGCCGCTGCGTGCGGGCATGGTCCGCGGGCGCGAGGCCGAAACCGGCCGCGAGTTCCTCGCGCCGCGCCGCGGCCTGGTTCCCGATGACTCCCGCGCCGAACTTGTCGGCGCCGGCGTGGATCACCTTCTCCTGCGAACCGACGAGCCGGCGATTCCGGCTGTTCGCCGGCTGCTGGCTTCCCGGAGTGGGGCGCGGAGGGGTGGTCGATGAACGCCGCGGCATGGTTCATCTGCGCGGTCGTGCTGGCGACGATGCCGCAGGATCGCGGCGAAGGAGCACTTGCTCGGGCACCAGTTGCTGCGAGCGCGACCGGGCCAAGGGTCCGTTCGACCGTCGGCATCGAAGGACAGGTAATCTTCCGCCACCCCGCAACCGAGTCGGTGCAGGCGGTGCCGGTCAATGACAAGGCCCCCGTGGTCGTGCGAATCGCTCGCTCGACGCCCGATGGCTCGTTCATCCTCTACGACCTTCGCTTCATCGCTCAGTACTCCGGAGAGTTTGACCTCCGAGACTGTCTGCGTCGCCCTGATGGCGCTCCGCTGACCGATGCCTTGCCCCTGCCGGTCGTTGTCGACCGACTCCTCCCCGACGATCATCAGGGCGAGTTGTTCCGAATCGACGGGCTGTCGCTTCCTCAACTGGGCGGCTATCGGGTCGCGCTCATCGCCATCGGGGTCCTGTGGCTCGTTCCTCCCGCGTGGCTGCTCGTCCGCCGGCTGACTCGCCGCGTGCCGCCCCCTCCCCCGCCTGCTCCCACGCCGGCGACGCTTGCCGACCAACTCCGGCCGCTTGTCGAGGCGGCAATTGCAGGGTCGCTGTCGACGCCCGACCGGGCCCGGCTGGAGTTGCTGCTGCTCGCATACTGGCGTGAGCGACTGGGAATCGGAGCGGAGGGGTTGAACCACGTCGCGGCGATCCGGAAACTCCGCGAACACCGCGAGGCGGGTGAACTGCTCGGGCTCCTTGAGCGGTGGCTGCACCGCCCGCCGACCGGGACCGAGGAAGTTGATATCGGTGCGGTCTTGGAGCGCTACCGTGCTGCGCGCCCGGTGGACCTTGCTGCGCCGGCGGGGGTGGGAGCATGAACCTGAGTTTCGCTCATCCATGGGTTCTGCTGCTCCTCGTGCTTGCCGGCGCGCTCGCGGCGTGGGAGTTGTTACGCCGCGGCTTGCGTGTTCCGCTGCCGGTGGACCATCGAACCCACAAGCCCCGCCGGTGGATGGGGAGGATGCTCGCCGCCGCATCGATCCTGCCGGCGTGCGTGCTCGCCGCGGTCGTGATTCTGCTCGCCGGCCCGCAACGCATGAGTCCCCCGAAGGACGAGCGAGTGCTCACCAACATCGAGATCGTGCTTGACGTCTCTGGGAGCATGTCCAGCCCGATGTCATCCGGTCCGGCTGGCAGCACGCGCTTCACCGCCGCGATGTCCTCGATCGCCGAGTTCTGCCGGCTGCGCAAGGGCGACGCCTATGGGCTGACCGCGTTCGGCGGAGAAGTGGTGCGATGGATCCCGCTGACCAAGGACATGTCGGCGATCGAGAACGCGCCAAAGTTCCTCGACCCCGAGCACAACCCGCCGCACCTCATGTCCACCCGTGTGGGCAACGCGCTCAAGTTCACCCTCGGCACGCTCTCGCGGCAGCCCGAGGGCGACCGCCTGATCATCCTGCTGACCGACGGCTTCAGTTCCGATCTGGGGGGCGGCGCCGCGTCGCAGATCGGGCAGGAACTCCGCGATGCGAACATCGTCGTCCACGCCATCCACGTCGGCGACGGCGAGGCGCCGGCCCAGTTGTTCGAAGTTGTCTCGCCCACCGGAGGGCAGGTCTTCAGCGCGACGAATCCCGGCTCGCTGGTCCGGATCTTCGAGCACATCGACCGCATGCAGCCGATCCGCACCAAGCCCAGCCAGCCCGAGCCCATCGACTTCTTCCTGCCGTTCGCCGCGGCGTGCCTGGCCCTGCTTGGCCTGCACACGCTCACGCTTTTCGGGCTGAGGTACACGCCGTGGTAAGCCCTCCGATCATCCTGCTGGCGATCGCCGCCGCGGCGGTCTGCTTTCTGGCGGAGTGGCTGCACTCGCGGCGTTCTCGCCGGGTCGCCGGGCTGCTTCTCGGGGGCGCTGCGCCGTCATGGTCGTCACGCGCGGCGCCGTGGTTCAGGGTGGTCGCCGTCGGGCTGCTCACGTGGGGAGCATCCACGTTGCTGACGATCGACGGCGCACCCCGCGCACGGCTTGATCAGACCAATCCCACCCAGCACGTTCTGGTCTGCCTCGACGTTTCGCCGAGCATGTACGTCGCCGATGCCGGGCCCGACGGCCGGCAGCCGCGCGGCAAACGCGCACGGGAAGTGCTCCAGTCCGTCTTCGACCGGTTGGACATGACCCGAACGCGCGTAAGCATGGTGGCCTTCTACACCTCCGCCAAGCCCGTCGTCGTCGATACCTTCGACTTGAACGTGGTTGCAAACATTCTTGAAGACCTGCCCCTGGAGCACGCCTTCAAAGAAGGCCAGACGAAGATGTACGAGGGAATCCGCGAAGCGGCGCGGATCGCCGAGAAGTGGCCACCGGGTAGTGCGACGCTGATCGTCGTCAGCGACGGAGACACGCTCCCCGATGCGGGTGCGCCGGCGATGCCCAGGTCAATCGTCGATACGCTCGTCGTCGGCGTCGGCAATCCGTATCGCGGCACGCAGATCGGCGGCCACTCCAGCCGTCAGGATGCAGCCTCGCTCGAGCAACTCGCGGCGCGGCTCCGCGGGACCTATCACGACGGGAACGCCCACCACCTCCCGAGCAGTGTCCTGATGAGCCTGCGCATGCTCAGCACCGACGCGGACCAGCGACCCGCGCTCCGGACAGTCGCCCTCATCGCCGCGGGTCTGGGCGGCGGCATGCTTGCCGAGCTCTCGCCGTTCCTGGCGGCGTTCGGGCTGCCAAGGTCCGTCCGAAAGGCCGAGCAGGCCGTCCGGGCGCGACCCGGACGGGCCGAAAAAGGTCTGCCAACGCCTGAAAACAACAGGAACAACGCCATCGTGCCGACGGTATCAGGTACACTGGGACAACCCCTTGCAGGAGCCTCATCATGAAAGCCAAACTCGCATGGGCGGTCTGGGCACTGGTGCCGGTCGCCGTCGCCGCGCTTCACCTTGGACCGGGTCAGTGCCTCCTGAAGCGGGACGACGCGGGCTCGTGCATCAGGGCGGCGGCCTTGGCCGCCGCGGGCGAAGACTGGTCGACCGCGGCAGAGAAGTATGCCGCCGCGCGGGATCTCCTTCCCGAGGATGCCGCGGCCGAGCGGCTGAAACTCGCCATCGCCGAGGCCAAGGCCCGGGTCGAGGCCGGGGACTTCCTGGAGGCCGCGAGGCAGTTCGAGGATCTGATCGCCCGGCAGGAAGCCGCTTCTGATCCGGACGAGGCGGTGCTGAAGGAACTGCGTTCCCAACTCGGAGAAGTGGCCTACTACACCGCCTGGGTGATGCGTGTGGAGGGAGCGAGCGCCGACGAGTGGAAGCCCGAAACCGAGAAGTCGCGTCAGCAGTTCCGCCTGCTGTCCGAGATGCTTACCGAAGACTCCGACGCGGAGAGTTTCAAGAAGAACCTCGAAGCGGCAATCCGGCTGGAGCAGATGGACCTGAACGAACTGCTCGCCCTCCCGCTTCCCAAGAAGTGCTGCTGCAACTGCAAGGGTCTCTGCGATCAGAAACGCAAGCAGCGCATGAGCCAGTGCAAGAAGCCCGGTGAGAAGGACGCGAGAGAGAAGATCAAGAGCGACTCCGCGGGCGCGGCAAAGAAGACCGGGAACGGGTCGTGAGCCGACGGGGAAAATCAACAACCTGAGTCGCGCCGTGCGCCGAGGCTGCCGCTGCGCAAGGTCGAAATCACTTCGGGGTCAAGAGCATGGTTCGGACGAATGGAAGTCGTTCTCGGACGGTGACGGTCTGCGGAGTCGCCGGCCTGGCGGTCGGGCTTGCGGTTTCGTCGCTGCCCGCGCAGATGTTCGCACAGCCCGCGATGTCCATCTACGACCCGGAGATGATGGGCATGCCCGGCATGCCGCGCGCGCGGGCCGGCGATGACGACGACATCCCCGACTTCGATCCGTTCGAGGCGCGCGGACGCCGCGGCGGAGCACAGCAGGACGACCCCCGCCTGGTCCCCAAGACCGACCTGGGCAAGAAGATCGCGCAACTCGACCTCATGCGCGACCAGCAAATGGTGCTCGCCGCGAGAGCCCGGCTTGCCGCCCAGGCAAGAGAGTTGATGCTGAATCCGTCGCCCCCTCCGTCGTCGGAACCTCAGCCCGCCGACAAACCAGCCGAAGCCGCACCCGCCGCTCCGGCGCCCGGCGGCGAAGCGGTCTTGGTGCTGCCAAACCTGCCCGCTGGCGCGCTCCCGGCCGGTGTCACCCCCGAGCAGATTGTCGCGATGATGCAGGCCGCCGCACAGGCCGACGGCAATCCGGACGAAATGGCCGAGGGCGGCGATGACGAGTCGGGAATGAGCATGGCCCAACCCGGGCAACCCGCTTTGCCTGGCGCGGCGGCCATGACGCCCGAAGCCTTGAAAGCCATGCAGGAGAAGCAGGCCGCAATCGCCAAGCAGGCCGAACGCTTCCGCATGATGGTGATTGCCGGTGACTGGCCGGCGGTCGGCGAGTTCCTGAAGACCGAGGCGGGCGAAGATGCGGTCGCGATCTACAACATCGTGCTCACGCAACTCCAGCAGCGCGACCAGGCTCTGGTTCCCGATGAGATCATCGCCATTTCTGATGTGTGCCCGACGGACCTGGATGAGAAGTTCATCGAGAAACTCGGTGCCTTGCTCAAGGCCACCCAGGGGCGGGGCAGCCAGGCCGGCGCGGTCGCCGCGAGGATCCGGGCCGGCACGCGCCACTTTGGCGGCGAAGATCCATCGGCACGCAAGCGGGCCGCGACGCTCCTGGTCGCCGCGGGCCTGCCGGTCGAGGCGCAGGTCTACCTTCCCCCGCTGGGGCAGGCCCGGGCGGCCAAGGACCCGGAACTGCTGAATCTCTACGCGGTGTACTTCGCGGCGTTGGCCAAGTCGAAACAAGGAACCGAGCGGCAGGCGGCCATCGATCAGGGATGGGTGGTGAGCCTTGAGGTGCTGCAGGTGCCGACGGCTTCGGCCGCGCAGCGTGCAAAGGGGCTCGAACGGGCGCTGAAGTTCCTGCCGGATGTTCCGGCCGAGGTGGGCGATGCGTGGCTGGCCACGCTGTTCGCGGATCCGGGCTCGGACATCGGTTGGAAGGCGATCGATCGGGTCGCGACCTATTCGCGCGTCCTGCGGCAGCAGCAGCGGGCGGCGGAAGACCGGTTCAAGGCTCTGCAACTCATCAAGCGAGTCGGCGGAGGTGTTGTTGCCGGTTCCGGAGAGCAGGTCGGCGCCTGGCGCACCGGCCTGAACATGCTGACCGTATCGGTGCTCGAAGAAGCGGAACTCACCCGCAACCGCCAGCCGCAGGAACGGGTCCAGACGATTCCAGCGGATCAACTCAATGCCGTGTTGCCGAGCGGGCCGTGGCTGGTTGCGATTGACCCGGGCCTCGCGGCCAAACTCGAAGTCATGGTCGCCACGACCTCGGGCGGCTCGGGCGAGACCGAGGCCGTACTGGCAATGATCCGGCCGATCGTCGCGACCGACCCCGATCGCGCCAGGAAACTTGCCGAATCGCTGATCAACTCATGGCCGAACTTCGTCAAGCCGCAACCGCGCTACGACGAGTATGGCTACGGTGGTTACAACCCCTATATGTACAACCCCTACGGCCGTCGCTTTTACGGCTATGGCGGCGGCGGCGGGCAGGGGGTCACGCCGCTCACGCGGGCAAGGCAATCCCGCAACATCGAGAAACTCGCGGTCACGCTCGATGAACTCCGGCGACTCGGTCTCGGGGATGTGCCCACGGCCTCGCTTGTGGCAGCATTTGCCGCCAGTCACTCCGACGCCGAGGTCTACGCCCCGACGGACATCGAGCGTGTGTTCGGGCCGATTGCCTCCATGACCAACTCCACCCGCCGCGAACTCGCCGCGGGAATGCGGCAGCGACTGGTCACCATCTGGCGAAGCCCGCAGGTGCAGCAGCAGAACGAGACCCGACGGTCCGATCGCGAACTCGCCGCCGAGGTGCTGCGCGGCTATGACGTGGCGATTGCGTTGCTCCCCGCGATGGAGACCTCGGAGGACCCCGCGGCGTGGGAGGGTGCGTGCACGCTCGCCGATCTGCTGTTCGACAAGTCCGAGTTCCTGTACGGCCAGAAGGCCGATCTGGCGACCTATGCCGAGACGCGCAACCAGGCGTTCTACCACTATGCCCGCGCCGCCGCCATGTACCGCGAAGCGCTCGATTCAGGCCTGATCAAGCCTTCCTCGCGGGTGTTCGTGCAGTGGTTTTCCTCCGCGCTCGGAGCCAGCGACCTGACCCAACTCACCCGCCAGGACGCCGCCGACCCGGACCAGGTCGACGCGGTCCGCGCGGCGATGGACCGCCTGCCCACCGGACAGGGGCCCAGGCACATCGGGCTCTTCGCCAGGGAGATTGTCAAAGCCAGCGAGCGGACCAACCCGGAACTCAAGCCGAGGTACCTGCGTCACGCGTCGCGGATCGTGGGCGATCATCCCGACGGCAAGCCCATCCGCGACAAGGTGGCCTACTACGACGACCTCGTCAAGGAGATCGAAGTCACGCTCTCGATCGACGGTCCGACCCAGGTCGGACACGGCGACGCCTTCGGCGCGCAACTCGCGATCTGGTGTACGCGTGCCGTCTCCCGCGAATCCGGCGGGTTCTCCAAGTACCTTCAGAATGAACAGTGGAACCCCTCGACTGGTCAGCCTGTCGACTACAAGGACGACCTTGACAAGCAGATCCGCGAGTCCCTCGCCGAGCGGTTTGATGTGCAGGCGGTCTACTTCCACAAGCCGCAGGTGCAGCCGATGGGCCTCCCGCGTGAGGGGTGGGAGCAGTGGCCGATGTGCTACTTGCTGCTCAAGCCCAAGGATCCGAGCGTCGACCGTGTCACGCCTCTGAAGATGGACATGGACTTCTCCGACGGACAGAGCCTGGTCATCCTGCCCGTCACGTCCCAGGTGGTCCTGATTGATGCCAAGGAAAAGGAAGGCGCATCGCGAATGGTGGCCGACGTCAGCGTCGAGCAGGTGCTCGACGATCGTTCAATGGTCGGCCCCAACGCCACGGGCGTGGCGCGGCTCGAAGTCCGTGCTCGCGGCAAAGGCCTCATGCCCGCGCTCGACAAGGTCATCGACCAGGGCAGCATCCGCGGCCTCCAGGTCGCCAAGATCGAGGACCAGGGCCTCAACATCGTCGATCTCGACACTTCCGGCGAGTCGGTGGTCCCCATCACCGAGCGAGGCTGGGTGCTCGAACTCAAGCCGTCGTCTCCCGGAACAACCAGTTTCACGTTCCCGACGCTCCGCACGGCGGGAGCCAAACTCGCTCTCAAGCGCTATGCCGATGCCGACCTTGTCGACGCGCAGCCGACGATCGCGATCGCCGCGGTTGGCGGACCGGGTCGCTGGTTGCCCGCGGCTGTGGCCGGCGCAGTCTTCGCGGTGGTCTGGCTCGGCATTCACCTCTGGTGGCGGGCCCGCGCCAAGCGCCGCCGCGTCGCCACGACTCCCAGGTTCGTGATGCCCGAGCACGTCACCCCGGTCGGTGCGATCGCCCTGCTGCGGCGGATGGCGGCGGTGCCAGATGCGTCGCTCACCGCGGCCGAGCGGCAGCAACTGGCCTCCACCATCGGCGACCTGGAGGTGAAGTACTTCGCTCCCGCGAACGGTCACGGCGCACCACCCGCCGAGCCCGAACTGGCCGGGGTCGTGCGCGACTGGGTACGCAAGGCCACGCGCTAGGTGTCAGGGCTCGGGCGCGATGTCCAGCTTGAGCACCGCGTAGCCGTCGATCTCGAAGTGCTCGACAACGATTTCGACCTCGCGGCTCTCGGGCAGTTCCAGCACGCCGGTGTCTCTCGTGGGCGCGTGCCACGTCCAGTTCTCGATGATCGACTTGCCGTTGACGAGCACGCGGACACCGTCGTCCGACAGCGTGGTGAATCTCCAACGGCCCTTTCCCAGCGTCATCCTCGCCCGCGCGATCATCCCGAAGTGGTCCGGCCCCGGCGCAAGGTCCTTCAGAGGTCCCGCCCAGCGCTGGTCCCTGGGTCCGCCGTGTCCGTAGTCGAAGTTGATCGCCGAAGCCATGACACTGAACGTGTCGTCGCGCTTGGCCAGCCCTCGCCATGCCGCAAGGCCCTTCCGCGGATCGGTCGCCTCATCCCAGGAAAACGCTGACAGTTGCCACGCCGCCGTGACGATGATCCCGTCCAGCGGAAGTTCTTGCCCGCGGGTGCGGACCATGAAGCGGTACGGGAACGCGCCGCTCCCCGCTTCCGCCGGGACGACCCGGATGATCTTCTGTGTTCCCGGACCGGAACCGGGCGCGGCGTCCATGATCGCGGCGATCGCCGCGGGTCCGTCAGCCCCCGCCTGCTTGAGGCCGGAACTGATCTCCAGCTCCTCACCGGCGCCGAACACCTCGTACACATGGGCATCGCCCCCCGCGCTCCGCAGGCGGAGCATCGGCGACTCGTGGTCCCACGGTCCCCACTCTCCCATGATGATCTTGTCGCGGCCGCGGAGCGACTCGCGCGCGCCCACGGGCCGGGTTTGCCCCATCGCGGAGTATGCGGGCCGCTCGTTCGCGGCCGGCGTGTACGGCGCGTCCAGCGAGATGCCGGAAGTCAGCAGTCGCTCCACACCAATCGCCGGATCGATGTCCGCTGTGTTCCCCGAATACACGGTCCCGGCGACATGTGCTCCGCCCGCCTCATCGCGGATCTGCACCCCGACCAGCGGCCGATCCGGGGCCGTGCGTCCGAACGGCTGCCCCGCGTTGATCACAAACGAGTTGTCGGCGATCACGTTTCCGGTGACGCCCCTGTAGTTCGCCTTGCCCCAGGACTTGGACTCAAAGTCCCCGTGCGGGTCCCACCAGAGGTGCACGCCGCAGCGGTTGTTGATGAACCCGTTGCCGACGATGAGGTTGTCGGCGCCGTGCTCGATGTTCACGCCGCCCCGCTCAAGGCCATAGGCCATGCCCCCGTTCCCCTCAAACCTGTTGCGAGTGATCAGCGTTCCTTGCGAGTATCCGCCCCAGATCCCGCAGATCGCATTCTCGACAAAGCGATTCTCGAAGATCCTGTTCCCGAACGAGAACGTCATCTCCAGCCCATGGGCGGGCGCATAGGACAGGTCGTTCCCCGCAAAGAGATTGTCGTTGCAGCCCTTCCGTGTGAAGTCGAAGCCCGCCGGCGCGCCCTCGCCGTTCAGGGCCTCCAGCCCTGCGAAGCCGAAGATGCCGTCCCCGCCGTGCGTGCACGAGTTCTCGACGATCGTGTTGCCGCAGCACTGCTCGAAGATCAGAATCCCCGCCGAGTCCTGCCCCCGGTTGTACTTGCCCTCCGAGTGCCCGCGGACACAGAAGTCCAGGGCGTTGCGGCTGATGGTGTTGTGCGACGATCTGAACAGGCCCAGACCCCATCCCGACAGAAACGAGCAGTCATTGTCGTAGACCTTCGACGACTCCACGCGATTGAGCAGGATGCCGTTCTGTCCGCGGCGCACCCGCACACCCTGGATGACCACGTCCTTCGCACCGCGCACGCTGAGCCCTGCCCCGTGCTGCGTGGTCCACTCATCCTTGTCGTTGTGATGCGGAAACAACCAGTCGGATGAATCCTCCGCCTCCGGTGTCGATTTCAGCCTTTGCCGGTAGTTGTCCGACAGGTCCGCGCCCTCGATCTTCAGTCCGTCGCAATCTGTCGCGAGGATCCCCACCTTGAACCCGTGGACGCTCGCCCCGCGGAGCGTCACGTTCTTCGCGCCGTCGATCCGGATCCCGATCCCGGCGTACGTGTCCCACGGTCCTTCGGCCACGGTCTCCGGTCGCGGGCCGCCCCAGAGTGCCGCTCCGGATTCAAACTCGATGGTGATTCCCGAAGTGCGGACATGGATCACGCCGTTGCCGTCGGAATCGGCGATCACAGTGCCCGGGGCGATTTCGATCCGGCAGGAGCGGTTGATCTCTGTATTGTCGGCCGTCACTCTCACTCGCGGCAGGTCACCCTGGGCCGGGCTGTCGGCGCTGGTCCACAGGAGAAGAACAAGGGCGATGCATGCGTGCCGCCGCGGCAGGATGAGATTCATGATGCACACTGTACCGGCCCGGGCCCATCCCGATCCTTCGCCGCGGCGGAATCGCCCCCGTCCCGGTATGCTCTGACGGCTCATGGCAGACATCCGGCTTGAAAGCGTGACCAAGGAGTACTCCGGCGGCGTCAAGGCCGTTGACGATGTTTCGCTGTCCGCGCCGGATGGATCGTTCACGGTCCTCGTGGGCCCCTCGGGGTGCGGAAAGTCCACCACCCTGCGAATGGTCGCCGGGCTCGAGGACGTCTCTTCGGGATCCATCTCGATCGGCGGCCAGCGCGTGAACGACGTTCCGCCCCGTGACCGCGACATCGCGATGGTGTTTCAGAACTACGCGCTCTACCCGCACATGACCGTCCGGCAGAATCTCGGCTTCGCGCTGAAGATGCGCAAGACCCCGGCCGGCGAGATTGCGAAGCGGGTGGGTTCCGTCGCCGCGACACTCGCCATCGAGGACCTGCTCGACCGCAAGCCGGGGCAACTCTCCGGAGGCCAGCGCCAGCGCGTCGCCGTCGGTCGCGCCATCGTCCGCGAACCCCGGGCATTCCTCTTCGACGAGCCGTTGAGCAACCTCGACGCCCGCCTCCGGGTCTCGACACGCGCCGAACTCAAGGCCCTGCACCAGCGCCTCCGCACCACCACCCTCTACGTCACGCACGACCAGGAAGAGGCGATGACTCTGGGAGATCAGGTCGTGGTCATGGCCCGCGGCAAGGTCCAGCAGGCGGGTCCGCCGATGGAGATCTACCGAAAGCCGGCCAATCGCTTTGTCGCCGGCTTCCTCGGTAATCCGCCCATGAACTTCCTCGATGGCGAAGTGGGCCAAGCCGGGCCCGACGGCCGCTGCGCATTCACGACCGATGCACGCGGCCTGACGAATGAGCGCTTCTCGCTCACGTTCGAGGCGGAGCAGTCCGCGCGACTCAAGGATGCACAGGGCTCGCGCATGGTCCTCGGATTCCGGCCGCAGGCGCTGCGCATCGCCGCGGACCCGCACGCCGGCAGGGGGGGTGCGAGCCGCAACGCGCTCGTTGTGGAGATCGCCGTGGTCGAGCCCTTGGGCGACACGATGGACCTCGTGTGCCAGGCCGCGACGGGCGAGCGCATCCTCGCCAGGGTCGACTCATCGGACGGCGTCGTCGCCGGCACAACGATCAGGCTGGAGGTCGAGCCCGGACGGTTGCATGTCTTTGCGCCCGGTGAGTTCGGCGCCGCGATATTCTGACCAGGAGCGTGAGAGTGATCCTGCTCACCCTGTTCATGATGGCCCTCCCCCTCGTCGCGATTCTCTGGGCGATCGCGGGACTGTTCCTGCATCGCCGGAACCTTCGGAAGCAGGAGTTTCTCTCCCTTCTGGGCGCGCTGCTCATGCTCCCGCTGGGCATCCTCTACATCGGCCTGATGGAGATGGGTGCGAAGTGGCTGGTCTCGCTTCCGGGGTTGGGGTTCGGTTCAGTCTTCCTTGCCGGGCTGGCGATCTTTGTTCGTGCCGAGATCCTGAAGCAGCGCGACCGCGCCAGGCCCCGGTGGGCATGTCAGGAATGCGGGTACGACCGCCGCGGCATCGAAGGACCGTGTCCGGAGTGCGGATCGAATCACACCGAGGCTTCGAGTTGAGGTGGCCAACAGCCCAGGGAGGGCCGAATGTGGGTTCTACCAACGACGGCACGCCCCGCGAGGAGGCACGCACCCATGCCGACCCGGTCCCGTCTCGCCCTGTTCATCCTGTTCGGGCTGACCGCGGCGCGGGTCTGCCTTCCCGGCGCACACGCGGCCGCGCAGCCCGATGCCAACCGGCTCAAAAATCCTGGCGCAGAAGAGGCTTTGAAATCTGACCCTTCGCTTCCCGCCGCGTGGACTGCCGCCGCAACCCACGTCGAAGGCCTATCGATGCGCCGCGACGACGCTGTTGCGAGAGCCGGAGGCGCCTCCCTGTTTGTCGGCAACACGCACAACTATCCGCAGGAAACCTTCAACAACTGGGCGCAGCGAGTTCCGGGCCTCTCACCCGGCGAGTCGTTCACACTCAGCGGCTGGGTCATGACCGAAGCGGCCGATGGCGCCTCGATGTGCGTGCAGGTGTGGGACGAGGGCGGCAAGAGCGTCATCGCCTTTGTCGCCACACCGACCGTCATAGGGACACGCGGCTGGCAGTTCATCCGGACCGAGCCGATCCGGATCCCCGTTTCCGCAAGGATGGTGGTGGTGCGTGCCGGTCTTCGCGGCAAGGGCAAAGCCTGGTTCGATGAGTTGAGACTGTCCCTGGGCGACGGCGCGCGGTTGCCCGAACCGCCTGCCCAACCCGGTGCGAACCTCGTCTCCAATCCGGGTGCTGAAACCCCTGATCCCCGGGACCCTGGCGAGCCGGCGATCTGGTTCAAGGCGCAGGTCGCGGCCCCGGGCCTCGTGATGTCCAGGCACGCCGAGGCGGCACGCTCGGGCAAGGCCTCGCTCTACATCGCCAATGCGCATGACTATCCCGACCGGGTTTCCAACAACTGGTCGCAGGCCATCGGATTCGATCTGGCCGGTCGCACCGTCAGGCTCTCCGCGTGGGTGCGCACCGAAGATGCCGAGCACGTGACGCTCTGCGTGCAGGGCTTCAATGACCTTGCCAGCATGGTCTCGTTCGGCGGAACCGAGGCGCTCAAGGGCACCACCGCCTGGACCCTCGTTGAAACCAAGCCCGTCCGCCTTGCCAGGACCGTTACCACGACCACCGTCCGGGCGTTGCTCACCGGACGCGGAAAGGTCTGGTTCGACGACATCACCCTCGAAATCGTGGGTGACGAGATACCCGCGGAGTGAATCGGACCGTGCGGGCCTTCCTACACTGGACCCGTTGAGCCCCGAGCCCGACCAAACTCCCGATCCGCACGTCCTCTGCGCGGGTGCCGGCCTCTCCACCCGCGCCGACTCCGCTGACGCGGTCACGCACGCGGTCGCTCAGGTGCGGGAAGGACTCCGCGGCCGGCGGCCCAGCGTTGTGTTCCTCTTTCTTTCTCCGCACCACCTCCACATGGCACGCTCCGCCGCGTCGGCCGTGCGCGCGGCGCTGGGACCCGAGATCCTTCTGGGAGTCTCGGGCGAGGGCGTGCTCGGCGGCGAGTCGGAACTCGAAAACACTCCCGGCCTCTCGCTCCTTGGCCTGTCCCTTCCCGGCGTCACGATGCGGGCCTTCCGAACCGACCAGTGGCCGGCCATGAAAGAGGCGCCGGAAGATGAAGCCAGCCTGCGCGACATCGCCGCTTCCGCCGGAATCGGCCCGGCGTATCGAGGCACGATTCTCTTCGCCGACCCGTTTTCAGTCCCGATGAACGCGATTCTCCCGGCGTTGTCGCGGGCGCGGGCGCTGCAGGGGACGGTCGCCGACGGGTCCTCTGCCGACGGCCGTTCCATGCCGCCCATCATCGGCGGCCTTGCCTCGGCGGCCAAGCGTCCCGGCGGAAACACCCTGATCCTCAACGATTCGATCGGCACATCGGGCGGGATCGGGGTGTCGTTTTCCGGTCCGGTCAGCATCGATGCGGTGGTGTCGCAGGGGTGCAAGCCGATCGGACCGCCGCTCATCATCACTGCCGGCAAGGGGCAGATGATCAGCGGTCTGGGCGGGCGACCGGCGATGCATGTGCTCTCGGAGATCATCGAGTCGCTCGACGAGCAGACCAAGGAACGCCTCCGCAAGGGACTTTTCATCGGCCGCGCCGTGACCGAGTACAAGGACCGCTTCGGTCGCGACGACTTTTTGATTCGAAACGTCATCGGTGTCGAGCAGACTTCCGGATCGATCGCCGTCGCCGACCTGCTCCGCATCGGCCAGACCATCCAGTTTCACGTTCGCGATGAAGCGACCGCATCCGAGGATCTCTCGCTCCTCCTCGACGCCCAACTCCTGCGCGACGACCCATTCGCGGCCCTGCTGTTCACCTGCAACGGCCGCGGCTCCAGGCTGTTCTCAAAGCCACACCACGACGCCGCGATGATCGCCCGTGCATTCGGCCATCCGCGGGAGCAGGATCTGTTTGCACCCGCCGCGCCCGCGCTGTCCGCAGTTGAACCCCGGAGGCCGCTCCCCCTCGCCGGCTTCTTTGCCGGCGGCGAGATCGGCCCCGTCGGTGATGGCGTGTTCGTGCACGGCCAGACCGCATGCCTCGCTCTCTTCCGGTCTCGCCGCGACGGCTGACCCGGTCACACACCCGGGGCTGGCACGATCCGCCCGCGGCACTCGCCAAAGCCGATCCGCCGGAAGCCCTCCCGCTCGCAATACGCCTTCATGGTGACCTCGTCGCCGTCCGCGAGGAACGTCCGCGTCTCGCCCGTCGGAAGTTCGATCGGCTTTCGCGCCAGGGGCTTGCTGTCGGGTCCGTTCCCCTGCCAGGTCAGTTCGAGCAGGCACCCGCGAGACTCCGGCGCTCGCCCGGAGATCGTCCCCGATCCGAGCAAATCACCCGACTGCATGTTGCACCCGTTGCTCGCGTGGTGCACGAGCATCTGGTCAACCGTCCAGTACATCTCCTTGAAGTTCCCGCGCGACAGTCGCACGGGCGAGAGGTTCTTCTGCCGCATCTGCTCGCTCTGCAGCCAGACCTCCACCGTGACATCAATCGCCCAGTCGCCGCTGCCGCGCAGATAGGGAAGCGGCTGTGGGTCGGAAGGATCGCGAGACGGGCCTTCGGTGCGGAACGGAGCAAGGGCATCCATGGTTACGACGAACGGCGAGAGCGTCGAAGCGAAGTTCTTCGCCAGGAACGGCCCCAGCGGCTGATACTCCCACTTCTGCAGGTCCCGTGCCGACCAGTCGTTCAGGATGCACATGCCGAACATCGACTCCGCCGCGCGGGACATGGGGATCGGCTCGCCGAGCCGGTTGCCCGCGCCGACATAGACGCCCAGTTCCATTTCATAGTCCAGCAGTTTGCAAGGCCCGAAGCTCGGCCCTGCGCCGGCTTCTCCCTCCGGCGGGGCTTGCTGACCCAGCGGCCTACGCACCGGCGTTCCCGAGACCACCAGCGACGACGCACGCCCGTGATATCCGATCGGAACGTGCCGGTAGTTCGGCAGCAGCGCATTGTCCGGCCGGAACATCGACCCCACGTTCGTCGCGTGGTGCTTCGACGCGTAGAAGTCGGTGTAATCAAACACCGACATCGGGAGCAGCAGCTTTGCCTCGGCCAGCGGCGTCAGCGCCTTCTCCCGCAGACGCCGAGCCTGCTGCCCGCCCCCGGCATCGGCCCGCAGAAACTGCTGCAACTTCGCCCGGACCTCGCTCCACAGATGCGGCGACGCCGCGATGAAGTTCCAGCACGGAGCGTGAAGCAGGCGCGGCAGTTCGCCTTTCGGGTCGCCGAGCACACCCGACACCGCGAGCATCGAGACATCCAGCACCTGGTCCCCGATCGCCGCGCCCAGGTGCGCGTGAGAGTGCCCGTCGTGCTCGGCCTCGAACGCGCACAGCGCCAGGTTCTGGATCGGAAAATCCGTTCCGGGATCGTTGGCCGATTCGACCCACGACCTCATCGACGGTTCATGTGTTGCGTTGACATGCTTCTCGCTCATAGGCGAGAGGGTACACGCAAACCGATCAGGAATCGCGATCCGCCGCGAGCCATCGAGCCCGTTCGGAGTCGCTCAGATCAGCGCAAGGCGCCCCAGTTCCTCCACCGGTTCCTCGAACGAGCAGGATCCATACGACAGCGCAAACGTTTCCCGCGACTGAGCGATCTGCAGCATCTCGAGTCCGTGCGGGCCCCAGGTCACCACCTCGTCCCCGAATCGAAACGCCGATGGATCGGTCTCTTCAAGAATCGCCGTCGCCAGCGCGGCATCCGCGCGATGGGCCTGCACAAATGCCGCGGCCAGGAACAGGTTCAGGAATCCGTGCATCAACCCCTTCGGCGCATCGCGCTCATACGTCAGCGGATAGTGCGCCCGGCACGCATGGTGCAGCCCCGCTGTCGCCTTGAACGGCACATCGGCCGCGTGGCACGCCACGAGGAACTCGGCGACCGCGCCCGGCGGCGGGAACGCATCCGCCGTCACACCCCCCGTGCGCAACTTCGCCGCCCCATCAGCACCCGCCAGCGCGGCGATCATCCCGCGGACATCCGGCAGCGCACCCCCGGCCGCCGGAATGATGGGAATCTCAAAGAACGGGAAGACCTCCTCGGGGATCAACTCGATCGCATCGTCAATCCACGCGGCGCCGACCTTACCCGGCCCGCTCGTCGGCACCTTCAACTCGATCGCGTCGATCACCGCCAGTCCGTTCTTCGCCTGCTCGTGCTCGTGATTGAACGCGAAGATCGAGTCCAGATTCTCGTCGAGATCGCCGTCGATGATCGCCGAGATCGGCCACGGCGAGCCCGCTGGAACGTCCGGATTCAGCCGCCGCGGCAGCAGTTCCCCGGCCGCGGCGCGAAACTCCTCCAGCCGCGAGACCGGCAGGATGAACCTCCCCAGCATCCACGCCTCAGGCGTCGAAAGGTATCGTGCGTAGTTCGCAACACTCGCCTGCATCGGCAGTTTCGCAGGCGGAAAGAGCCCCGCATAGTCGATCAGCCCGGACATCAGCACGTGAATCGCGCGTGGCTCATCGGGATCCGGTCGATGCTGGTCGTTCTGCATGGGCATGCAAAAGGATATCGCGGTCGTGTGCCTCTCACTTGGCCAGTTTCGCAACCAGGCGCCACACATCGTGCGGCGAGAGCGCTCGCCCCGCCTGCTGGTTGAATGCCTCGACCAGCCCGTCGAACCGCGGGTCATACGGCAACTGGTCCCGCTGCCCAAGCGTCCCCGTCATCGCAACGACGAGTTCCCGCAGCAGCGACTCCTCTTCTTCGGAAATCCTCGGCGGCGTGCGGGCAGCGCGCCCCGCGGGGGGCAGTTTTCCAGCCTTGCGCAGATTCTGCAATCGATGCAGCGCCGCACGCGGCGAGATGTCGCCCCCGGATCGCCGCAGTGCCTCCAGCATCCGGTCAAAGTCCGGGGTGTACGGCAGATCGTCCAGCGTGCGTCCCGCCTGCTGATACGCCGCGATGAGCGCTGCATCCTCTGCCGGCTTCGATGTTCTCCCCGCAGAAGCCTCCTGAACACCAAAGAGCATCGCGGGCGGCTCTGGAGCCGTTGGCGCGTCGGTGGTTCGAGCCGTCGCCGAAACGGCCTGCTCTCGCGGCGATGCAGCCGTATCGGTCCGCGCGGGCAGGCTCGCCAGCCAGTCTCGATACCCGCCGGGCGTGGCTCCTGCGTGACCCTGCGAGCGGTACGCTGCGACGACATGCGTCGGGTCCAGAATGTCAAACACCGATCGGTCAAGCGTCACCTTCGCGAAGCCTGCGCTGCGCACCGCCGCGTTGAACTCCTCGACCCTCATCTGCGACAGCGCGTGCCGACCGCTGGCCTCGCAATCACGCACGATTGCGCCCACGATCTGGTGCGCCGTGCGGAACGGCACCCCCTTCAGCACAAGGTGCTCCGCCAGCGCGGTCGCATCGGGATATCCGCGGTCGAGTCCGCCTCCTGCCGCATCGATCCTCGCCTGATCGAACTCCGCGCTGGACACGATCCTTGCCGCCATCACGATGCAGTCGAGCGCTGTGTCGAACGCCGCGAAGAGTTGCCGCTTGTCCTCCTGCAGGTCGCGGTTGTACGCCAGGGGCAGTCCCTTGCACATGGTCAGCAGTCCCATCAGCGACCCGATCACGTTGCCAGAGCGGCCGCGGATGAGTTCGAGCATGTCCGGGTTGCGCTTCTGCGGCATCATCGACGACCCTGTCGTGAACGCGCTGCCCAGCCTGACAAACCCGAACTCGGTGGTGCAGTAGAGGATCCACTGCTCGGCCAGGCGCGATAGATGCACGGAGATCCGCGCCAGCAGGTACGCGAAGTCCAGCGCCTCGTCGCGTGACGCGGTCGCATCGATCGAACTCAAGGACGGGGCGTCGAACCCCAGCGCCGTCGCCGTCGCCGCGCGATCCAGCGGCAGCAGCGATCCCGCCACCGCGCCCGAGCCCAGCGGCGAGGACATCAGTCCCAGCGTGTCGCTGCGCTGGGCTCGACACAGTTCCAGGTCGCGCCCGAACATCGTCCACCACGCCATGCACTCGGCGCCGAGCACCGCCGGCTGCGCACGCTGCAGGTGCGTGTACGTCGGCAGCACGATCCCGCCCTGTCGCGCAGCCAGCGACTCAAAGGCCGCCAACAGTCCGTCCAGCGCCGTTTCGACGGCCGGCGCCGCCTCATCCCGAAGCCACAGACGCAGGTCCAGCGCCACCTGGTCGTTCCGCGACCGCCCAGTGTGCAGCCTCCGGCCGGGCTCTCCGATCTTCTCGATCAGCGCCGCCTCGATGCACATGTGCACGTCTTCGAGATCGACCTTCCACCCCGCCCATGCCCCGGCCACTCCCACCGCCCGCGGCCCTGCCGCAGCGCCCTCGATCTCCTGCTTGATCTCCGCAAGCCCGCGCTCAATGGCCGCCAGGTCCTCCCGGGAAATCAGCCCGACCTTGGCGAGCATCCGCGCATGCGCGACCGAGCCGCGGATGTCCGCGCCATACAGCCGCGTGTCGTACGACAGCGACTCGACGAATCTCGCCGCGAGCGGGTCGGCCGCCGAGCCCTCGCCGGACTTGGCATGCTCCCATGGCTTGGGTGTGCTCATGGCCAGAGATTACGCGCTCCGCCCGTGCTTCGCGGGCGCGCCGCGGCCAAATCACCCTGCGTGACGACAGTCATCGGCCGGAGGTCACTTCCCCAGCGCTTCCGGCCGCTGCTCCGGCACGTTCTCAAAGAGCCCGGCCGGCTTGGCCAGCCCGCCCGCGGGGTTGACCTCTGCGATCCAGACCTGGCTCGAAGGCTTCTCCTCGCCCTCCGCCATCGGTCCGCGCTGAGCCGTCCACATCATGAGTTTGCCGTCGTCGCTGAACACGGGCAGCACATCCGCGCCGCTCCCGAACGTCACACGCCGCTGCCGCAGACTCCCGCTGGGCTTCGCCGGATCGATCTCCACGGCGAAGATCTCGTAGTTGCTGTGGCGCTGCGGGTCCACCGCCGATGAACCGTACACGAGGAACTTGCCCGACGGATGCCAGTACGGCGCCCAGTTCACGGCCGAGTCGTCGGTCACCTGGATCTCACGCCGGATCCCTGCCGGCTTCCCGTCCTTCCAGTCGATCTCGGCGATGAACAACTGCAGGAGGTCGTCCCCGCGCCGGTCGCTGCGATAGCAGATCCACTTGTCATCCGGCGAGAAGAACGGGCCGCCGTCATATCCGTCCGCAACCACCAGCGGCGTGTGCGTCTTGTTCGCGATGTCGTACACGAAAATGTCCGCGTCGGGCCGGCCGTGCGTCGGTTCATCTCGAACGTGTGCATACAGCACAAAGTTCCCGTCCTTGGAGAACGAGCACTCGGCGTCGTAGTTCGGAAGCGAGAACATCGGGCGCGGCGACGTGTCCTTCTTTGCGGGGCCGCGAACGTAGTTCGTTCCCCCCGCGCCGCCTCCGACGGCGAACACCGACTGCTCCACGACTTCCATCTCGTCGGGGAACATCCACACGTACTTCCGCGTGCCGACCTGGAACCCCGACTTCTGATCCTTCCCCGGCGCACCCACGGTCGAACCGTAGATCACGCGGGAGAGATCCTGCGGGTCGAACCAGCCGCACGTATTCGCGCTCCCACGCGGGCTGATGCGGACCGGTTCTTCCGTCCCCGTGATACGGCCGCTGGAATCGCGAACCAGCCGCGCCACGTACATCGCATAGAACGGGTCTTCCTTCTCTCCGGCTACCGGCACCGGGACCGCCTGGAAGATGATCCACTTCGGCGGGCTGGAATGATCGAAGTATGCCTCGCCGGCCTTCAGGAATCTTGCCCGGTCCGTGACCTGGACGTGATTGACCAGCAGCGGCGACTCGAGCGCCCTCCAGTCCAGCGCCGAGGGCCGCGGCTGAGCCGACGCACTCGCGCCGGGGCCGGGTTGCATCGAACACGCCGCGAGAGCGATGAGCAGTGGAAGCATCAGCGGTGCTCCTTTTCGCAAAGTACACAAGGGTATCCGCGATCGCGGGGGCCGGGCTCCGGGCAACATCCAAATCCGAGGCCTCGGTTGCACGCAACAATCGTGCTTGCACCCCGCCTACCTGCCTGTCATCCACGCCACCGACCGCTATGTCGTGATCGACAAGCCCGCCGGTCTGCTCTCCGTTCCTGGCAAGGGCGAGGCCAACAAGGACTGTGTCGCCGCCCGTGTTGCGAGCAGATTCCCCGGCGCAAGCGGTCCGCTGGTCGTGCATCGCCTCGACATGGATACCTCGGGGCTCATTGTCCTCGGCCTCGATCCTGATTCCCAGCGTGAACTCTCCGGGCAGTTCGAACGCCGTGAAGTCGAGAAGGCCTATGTCGCGCTCGTGGAGGGGATCATGCCCGCCGATTCCGGTGTCATCGATGTGCCGGTCCGGATGGACCCTGATCGCAGACCCTATCAGGTCGTGGACTTTGTCCATGGGAAGCCGTCTCTGACAAACTGGTCGGTGCTGGCCTTCGAGACCGATCGGTCGCGCCTGCGGATGGTCCCGCACACCGGGCGCACGCACCAGTTGAGAGTTCATTCGGCGCACATCGGCCATCCGATCATCGGCGATGTGCTCTACGGATCCGAGTCCGACCGTTCGAAAGTGCAGCGGCTCATGCTCCACGCCTCGGAGTTGAGTTTCCGCGAGCCCGGCACCAACCGGCCCGTCCGCTTCGAGTCCCGTCCGCCGTTCTGACCCCGCGTCCGCCCGGTCTCCGCGCTGAGCCCCGTCAGATGATCTCTGTCGCGCAGCGTGTTCCTGCCGCCATTCCAGCCGCGGCGAACACCCGCATCAATCCCGCCGCATCCGTCTCATCAAACGCCCCCGTTTCGTGGCTGTCGGCATCAAACACGCCCCAGCACGTCTCGCCCGACGGCTCCATCATCGGGACCACCACTTCGGACTTGTCCCGGGGGTCGCACGCGATGTACCCGGCGCCCAGGTTCGCGACATCCGTGACGATGAGGACCCGGTGTGTCAGGTACGACCTGCCACATGCGCCGTGCAGGCCGATGGGTGAGCATGCCGGCTTGTCGCGCCGCGGCCCCAGGACCATGCCGTCGCCCGCAGGGCTCTTCAGATAGAACCCAAGCCACGAGACCCCCTTGCCGCCGAGTTCGTCCCAGAGGGCATCGACCACGCGCTGCATGCGTTCGTCACGCGATCCTGCGGCGGTCATCGCCGCGGCCACACGCTCGTAGTTCCGACTCGCCGCCGCTGTCGTCGTCATGCGCCAAGCATACCCACCGCGGCTTGAATCCCAAGCCGGCCAGAACGAGCGCACCGATACCACCGCGACATCCGGGGTTCGAAACTCTGCGGTTGAGAACTCGCTTTACAGCGTCGCCGACGTGAACGGCAGGAGGCCGAGGAAGCGGGCACGCTTGATCGCCTGCGCGACCATCCGCTGCTCCGCCGCGCTGGTCTGTAGACGCTTGCGGCCGTGGATCTTCCCGTTGGGAGACATCATGCGCCGGAGCGACTCAACGTCTTTATAGTCCACAAAGCGGACGCCGTTGAAGCCTTCCTTGACGACCTTGATCTTGGGCTGGGTGCCGAACCGGGCGAAACGTGACATCGGGAAACCTCGTCTTGGGCGTTCGGCCCGGAACTGCGTGCAACCAGCACGGACTCCCCGGGCGACGGGGTGAAATCAGGCGGAAGACTAGGCGCGGCCGGGCCGTTCGGCCAACCGAGCGAGGCTCGCCCCTTGGTCAGGCTGGACGGTCGGCGAGTGGAATAGGTGCCTGATCGGGTGTTCAGCAGCCGCGGCACACCGCGAATCCGTGCCGCTTCGTGAACAGCACCGCGAGCGCCACCGCGAGCATCACCACGTCCTGCATGATGTGGCACCAGCCGACGGGTCCCTTGCAGAACGGCGACATGTCGCCGAAGCAGCCGCACTCGACGTTCAAGTTCCGCATCAGCACCGAGAGCAGCATCACGATGAACAGCGTGAGCAACGCGGCGATGACCAGTGCGGCCGCTCGCGTGAAGATCCCCAGGATCAGCAGCACCGCCGCGACGAGTTCGATCCACGGCGTCGTGAAAGTGGATGCCCGGACCGCCCACTCCGGGAGCCCGAGTTTGAACGCCTGGATGGTCCACGCGAACCCCTGTGGACCGCTGCTCGTGGCCCCGCTGCCCTGGAAGACCAGTTTGTTGTACGCCGCGAGGAGGAACAGCCCGCCGAGTTGAATCCTCAGCGGCACGCACACCCAGCCCATCGGCGTGATCCCGTTCTTCGAGTCGTTGCTCATTCCTGACCCTCGCCGGTTTCGCTCGGATACCCCGCCGCTTTCCAGCCCGGGAACCCGTCGTGCATCACGTACACGGCGGAGAACCCCGAGGCATCCAGCAGTTGAGCCACGTGCTCCGATTCATCGCAGTTGCCGCCGTTGCAGTAGACCACCATCGTCAGATCCTTCGGCATCGCCCGCAGCCAGGCCGGATCGCCCGACTTGAAGGACGCCATGTCGGCACGGAATGCGCCGGCGACGTGACCCTCGACATAGGACTCTTTCTTGCGCGCGTCGACAAAGATCGACCCCTGGTCGAACAGCGCCTTGGCCTGACCGATGGTCAGGTGGCCCGCCGGAAGCGGCCCCGGCGGCGTGGGCGCTTGCTGCTGCGGCGTCGGCGGTGGTTTGACCGCCGGAGTTTCGGCTCCGTTCGGCGCTGCGGCCGGTTGCGGGGCGGGCGCGGGCGGCTTGTCCGCGACAGGTGGAGGTGGCGGCGGCGTCTTGCGGCTCAGCGACACCTTCTCGTTCCGCATGGACCAGTCCGCCAGGCCGATGCCGCCGCCCACGATGACGATCGCGGCGGCGGGAAGGATGATCGTGCGAAGGCTCATGATGCAGTTTCCTCGGTCAATGGGTACGAGGTTGCTCAAGAAAGCCGCCCTCGGGCCGCGGCGGGGGTCCCGGATGGAACCTCAGTCCGCGGCGCCGAGGGCGGGTTGGTGGCCGCGGCGCGTTCCGGGCGTGCCTTCGCACGCACGTCGCGCCCCGGGGATTAGGGCTTGGTCGGAAGCGCCGACGGAGCCTGCGTGCCGGTGAGCGGCACGGCGGCGGGCTTCTGTGCCCCGCTGGTCGGGACCGCATTGACCGGCGCCTGCTTGGTGACGGGAGCGGGGGTCGGGTTGCGGATCGAAGCGCTGAACGGGATGCGGAGCACTTCACCGCCGTCGACATCCGTGTCGATGACAAGCGTGCCCTGCACATATCCCGGCGTTGCCGGGGTCACACCGGCCAGGGTCAGCATGTAGTACTTCCCGCCCTCTCCCGCGACCACGTCGGTCGCGAGGCTCATGTCATCGCGGGAGTCGACCTCGACAGAGCGGATCTTGAACGCGGTGCCGTTGCGGCTGTCGATCCGGATCTGCGTGGAGAACGGCGTGCTCGGGGTGAACACGCGCAGGAACGCATTGGAGGGATTCGCCCGGGCCGTGCCCACGATCTGGGCCGACACCATGACCTGCATCGGCTCGACGCGGTCATCGTTCGTCTTCAGAGTCAGTTGCGCCATGATGTCGCCGATGTTCGCGCCCTTGCCCGCTTCGATCTCGATGTCGACGCTCGTCAGTTTCTCGCCGCCCACCTCGACCTGCTTGGGCTCGCCGATCTTCGCCACCACCGCCGGGTTGTTCGACTCGGCGGACAGGACGGCAAACCCCTCCTTGCGACCTGTCACCGTCAGTTTCGAGGTCGCCCCGCTGCGGTGATCGACCTCCGGCAGGTGAACCTTCGGCGGATCGAGCGTGACCAGCGCCTTCACGGTCGAGGTCAGCACGATCGACTGCGACGCGTACTTCTGCGTCGGCTCGATCACCGTGATGGTCACCGTCTTGGTCTGGGTGCCCGAACGCCCCTTGGGGTTGAACTGCGCCTTGGCCTTGGTCGTCTCACCCGGCGCCAGCGTGTTCTTTTCCACCATCGGAACCGTGCATCCGCACGAAGCGGCGATCGAGATCTTGATCGTCTCTTCCGTGATGTTCTGAACCGAGAAGTCGTAGTCAACCGGCTTCTGGTCGCTGATCTCGCCCCAGTCGAACTGGTTCTTCTCGAGTTTGATCGCCTCGGGCAACTGTGCTCCCGGAATGAACCCGGGCTTGGGGCCGGCCTCGGGCTGTGTATGGGCCGCGTCCTTCGCGGGCTGCGCCGCATCCTTCACCGGGGCCGGAGCCGCGGCGGGCTTGGCATTCTGCCCCAGGGCCGTGCCGGCCATCAGGAACGAGGCCGCCGCTCCCGCGGCGGCAACGATTCGCAACATGCTGGTAGTCTTGGACATAGGCCTACGTGCTCCTTGGTTGTTCTGAGGCCCGGTACGGACCCGCGGTCTTCCGGGTCGAATGTGGATGGATGTGCGAAACGAACTCGCGATCTGGTATCGGTTGATTTGCCGCCCCATGTCGCGCGCTCGGCAAATTCACGAAATCGGCCGATCTCCTGCCCTGTTTTGGTCAAACACTTCTCACTGGCATTCAATCCGGCCAGGCCGAAAGGTATGCCAACGACCCCCACAGACACCGGCGGGAGCGATCCTCGGGGAGACCTCGCCAACCTCGCCAGGCAGGCGGCTGCAGGTAACTCTGTGGCGTTCGATACCCTCTTCCGGCGACTCGGCCCTGCGGTGCGGCGGATGCTTCTGGGCCGCGTCGGCGGCGACGCACACCGCGCCGATGACCTTTCGCAGCGGACCTGGGCCGGCCTCTGGCGGTCATTGAGAACCGGAAACTACGACCCTTCCCGCTCGGCGATCACCACCTATGTCTATGCCGTGGCCTACCGCACGTGGCTGCACGACATGCGGACCTCCCGCGCCGGGCCCGGCATCGAGAGCGTTGGAGAGACCATCGACATGGAGGGGCCGGGGGACTCCGTTGCGCCGGACGCCGCGGCGGACCTTGCGCAGGCCATCGACGCCGTGCGCAGTGCCCTTGCCGGGGCGGAGCAGGGCCTGGACCCCGAGGAGCGCGACCTGCTGCGGGCGATCGCGGCCGGTGAATCGGACCGATCGATCGCCAAGCGGCTGGGCCTGGCGGCGAGCACGGTCAACGTCCGGAAACAGGGTGCCATGTCCAAACTCCGGAGGATCCTGGCCCGGAAGGGGTTCCGGGCGGATTCGGCCGAGCGCGAGGGCTCGGGCGGCAAATGACCTGATGAGTCGTGACGGATCACCGACCACCAACCCACCGGCGAGGGACCTGCAATGAACGATCGCCAACTCCATGAACTGCTCCGCATGGCCGCGGAAGTGGAAGAGATCGAGGCATCCGCCTCGGCGAGTCTGGGGCAGGTGTCGCCGTGGGCCAACGCCCGTCGACCGTCGCTGCAGACGCGGCTTGTGCGAGCGGGCGTCGCGGTGGCTGCTGTCGTTGCCCTCGGGGCGGGGATGTTCATTGCGCTTCGGCCGGCTCCGCTGCCGCAGCCGACACCGGGAAGCACGCTTGCGCTGAAGTCGGAGGCGCCGGAGGCTCAGCCCTCTGCGCCGAAGGCGGTTCAGTCGCAGTCGGCGCTGGCCTCGCGTCCCGCGACGCCGGGCATGCTGCTGGCGATCTACCAGGACATTCTGGGAGCGGCGCGGTGTGTGCAGGTGCTGCCGCTGCCGATGAACCCCGGCCAGTCGCTTGCGGAGGTGTCGCGCTCGGACCTGCTGCACGCCGAGGAACTGGCCGAGGGCACGTCGTGCGCCACCGGGCCGCACCGGCTGCTGGTGGTGGCGCTGGCCGGACCGTCGAGTTCGCTGCCGGACTCTGACGCGAAGGCGGAAGCGCTGGCGACGTGCATCGCGGCTTCGCGGGACATGTGCTCGGAGATGCCGTCGTCGTATGCGAATGCCGCCGCGGCCTGCCTGCCGCCGGGCGTGAGCGTCCGCGTCGAGAGCACGCTTGTTCTTCGCTGAATCCGCGGCAAGTCAGAACACACGAACCCTCTTCTGTGACAACGCCTACGCCGCCTCGGCCGCTTCGAGCGCCGGGGCGTTGTCATGTTCATCGGTTTCGATGGAGCGGCGGGCGATTTCATCGAACCGGGCGATGGCGTCGTAGACGGCCGCGGGATCGGGCGCGGTGCGGATCGCCTCGCGCCAGCGCTTGCTGGGCGGGAGGCGCTTGGCGAACCAACTCACGCGCCGCCGGATCTGGTACATCGCGTAGCGTTCATCGCGGTAGTGCAGCATCAGGTCGAAGTACCGTCTGACGATCGCGAGAACTTCATCGCGAGTGGGGGGGACGGGCTTCGCCTCGCCGCGGAGGAGCGCGGCCGCGTCGCGGAAGATCCACGGCGTCGAGAGCGCGCCGCGGCCGATCATCACGCCGTCGCAGCCGGTGCGCTCGATCATGAGCAGC
>CAYPEI010000024.1:0-6130 GCA_964409775.1 uncultured Phycisphaeraceae bacterium
CGACATCCGACATCCGACATCCGACATCCGACATCCGACATCCGACATCCGACATGGCTTAGAACTCCGCCTGGCCCGGGGCCCGCGGGAACGGGATCACATCGCGGATGTTCGCCATGCCGGTGACAAACAGCACCAGCCGCTCGAACCCGAGCCCGAAGCCCGCGTGCGGCACCGTGCCGTAGCGCCGCAGGTCGCGGTACCACCAGTATTCCTTGGCGGGCAGTTTCATTTCCGCGATGCGCTGATCGAGTTTGTCGAGCCGTTCCTCGCGCTGCGAGCCGCCGATGATCTCGCCGATCTTCGGCACCAGCACGTCCATCGCCGCGACGGTGTCGCCCGGCGCGCCATCGGTGCCCGGGTCGTTCAGGCGCATGTAGAACGCCTTGATCTGCTTGGGGTAGTTCATCAGGATGACCGGCTGCTTGAAGTGCTCCTCGGTCAGGTAGCGCTCGTGCTCGGTCTGCAGGTCGGTGCCCCACTTGACCTGGAACTCGAACTTCTTGCCCTTGGCCTGCGCATCCTGGATGATCTTCACAGCCTCGGTGTACGGCAGCCGGCGGAACGGCTGCTCCAGCACGTGCTTCAGCCGCTCCAGCAGGCCCTTCTCGATCCGTTCATCGAAGAACTTCATGTCGTCGGGCAGTTCGGTCAGCGCGGCCTTCACGCAGTACTTGATGAAGTCTTCCGCGATCTGGCTGTCGCGCATCAAGTCACAGAAGGCCATCTCCGGCTCGATCATCCAGAACTCGGCAAGATGCCGCGCCGTGTTGCTGTTCTCGGCGCGGAAGGTCGGCCCGAACGTGTACACGTTCGACATCGCGCAGCAGTAGGTCTCGACGTTCAACTGCCCCGACACCGTCAGGTGCGCTTCCTTGCCGAAGAAGTCCTTGGCCTCGTCGATCTGGCCCTCGGGCGTCCTTGGCAGGTTGCACAGGTCCAGCGTGCTGACGCGGAACATCTGCCCCGCGCCCTCGCAGTCGCTCCCCGTGATGATCGGTGTGTGCACCCAGTAGAACCCGCGCTCGTGGAAGAAGCGGTGCACCGCCATGCTCAGGCAGTGCCGCACCCGCGCCACCGCGCCGAACGTGTTGGTCCGCGGCCGCAGGTGCGCCACTTCCCGCAGATACTCGAAACTGTGCGGCTTGGGCTGGATCGGATAGTGGTCGGGGTCTTCCACCCACCCCACCACGCGCACCGCAGTCGCCTGGATCTCGTTGCCCCCCTTGGGGTTCTTGACAATCTTCCCGTCGCACTCGACGGCGCAGTGCGTGGACAGTTTCGTGATCTCGCTCTGATAGTTCGGCAGCGCACCCGTCGCCACGACCTGGATCGCGTCAAAGCACGTCCCGTCGTGCACGTTGATGAACGACAGCCCGCCCTCGGCCTTCGAGTCGCGCCGCGTGCGCACCCAGCCCTTGACGGTCACTTCCGAATCCACCGGCGCCTTGAGCGCCTCGACGACACGAATCCAGGCCATGCAACGACTCCCTGCGCGGCGGAAAGGCCGCGGAAAGCGTGATGGTACGTTCAGGTGTGCTCAGAATCGCGGCTGGTTGATCCACCCGTACGGCTGGCCGCGGTCGGTGACTTTCCACCAACTGTTCGGCTGGCCCTTGGCGCTGGCATACACGTCGTTGGCCTCGAAGTCGAGCGTGGGCTCGCGGACCGACTCGAACGGCCCGGCCTTCTGCCGGAAGAGTTCGACCGTCCCGTCGAAGTACCCGATGTGGCCGCCCTTGTCGTGGCGAACGGTCACCTGGTCCTCGTTCCCCCACCAGCCGTCGGTGAACTGCTGATTCCAGATGTACGTGCTCTCTTCGACGAAGATGGGCAGCGCGCGGAAGAACGTCAAGAACGGCACCTGCCCGACGGGCAGGTTCGCGGAGGTGTTGGCGTCCTGCGGGCGGACATACGCGACCTGCACCTCGCGGCCCAGTTGTGCGCCCTGCATCTCGTCGAACATCGTGTAGTCGAAGTTCAGGTCGCGGTTCCAGCCAAAGCCGTTGGGCTGCCCGGTCGAGGCCCCGGTCGCCCGGGCACGCTTGTTGCTCGGGCACTCGATCACGAAGTCCGCATAGTTGACGTAGTTGAACAGCAGGCCCGGCGTGAACGGCAGCGTGGACGCGTCGCCGTCGAGGTCCGCCCAGTACAGCGCGGGCCACAGCACATCCTTGTAGTCCTGTGCGTACACGATCGACGCCAGCGTGATCTGACGCATGTTCGACATGCACTTGGTCTTCTGCGCGACCTTCCGCGCATGGCCCAGCGCCGGCAGCAGGATCCCCACCAGGATCGCGATGATCGCGATCACGATCAGGATCTCGATCAGCGTGAAGCCCCTGCGGGTGTGCCGGTCGTTCATCATCAACGCTCCCGCGGCATCGTCGCCGCTCGACACGCACAAGGCGGAATCCGCCCCGAACTCCCCTGCAAGGCCGGGCTCGCAGAACGCGGCCCCGAGGCATCCGACACCGCACCAAGATACGGCAACACGCACGGCGTGTTTCCCGGATACACCCATTATGACTCAGGGCGGGCCCAAAATCGAGTGGGTACGCTGTTTGTTCGGTCACTCCCTCTCCAAGCCCGTCATTCTCCGTTCTATCCTCCGCCCCCATGGACCACTTCGCCTATCGCGATGGACGTCTGTTCTGCGAGGGCCTCGATCTGGCCGACCTCGCCCGCCGCGCTGGAACCCCGACCTACGTCTATTCCCGTGCCACGCTCATCCACCACTACACACGCCTCGCCGAGGCCTTCGCTCCCCTGCGCCCGCTCATCTGCTACAGCGTGAAGTCCTGCCCCAACCTGGGAGTGCTCCGGGTGCTCGCGGCCCTGGGCTCCGGAATGGATGTGGTTTCCGGCGGCGAACTCCGCCGCGCCCTGCTCGCCGGTGTTTCGGCAGACAAGATCGTCTTTGCCGGGGTCGGCAAGACCGAAGCCGAGATCATCGAAGCCCTCGATGCAGGGGTCGGCACCTTCAACATCGAATCGGAGCCCGAGTTCCAGGTCATCGCCGCCCTCGCCGCCGAGCGCGGCGCCCGGGCCTGCGCCGCCCTCCGGGTCAACCCCGATGTCGACCCCTCCACGCACAAGTACACCACCACCGGCACCGCCGAGACCAAGTTCGGGGTCGATCTCATCCGGGCGCGCGAGTTCTTCCGCCACTTCGCCGGTCATCCGCACCTCCGGCTCACCGGCCTGCACCTGCACATCGGCTCGCCCGTCGCCAGCCCCGATCCCTATGTTCGCGCGATCGAGAGGACGCTCGCGGTGATCGATCAACTCGCCGGCGATGGTCACGCGATCGACACGCTCGACCTGGGCGGCGGCTTTTCCGCCGACTACCGGACCGGCCAGTCCCTCGTCGCGGCAGACTACGCCGCGAAGATCGTGCCGCTCCTTGCGCCGCTGGTCGCGCGCGGCGTCCGCATCATCCTCGAGCCCGGCCGCTTCATCTCCGCCAACTCCGGCGTGCTGCTCACGCACGTGCAATACGTCAAGCAGTCCTCCGCGAAGAAGTTCCTCGTCTGCGACGCGGGCATGCACACGCTCATCCGCCCGGCGCTGTATGGATCGTTCCACTTTGTCTGGCCCGCGGCGTGCGCACCGCAGCACCAGCCGCCGCGGCGAGACGACACACTCGATCTGCCGGGACTTGAGCCCTGCGACGTCGTCGGCCCCATCTGCGAGAGTTCCGACTTCCTCGCGCAGAACCGGCCCCTGCCGCCGGTGGCCCGCGGGGACATCCTCGCCGTCTTCGGCGCCGGGGCCTATGGCATGTCCATGGCCAGCCGGTACAACTCCCACCCGCTGCCGGCGGAGGTCCTGGTGGACGGCGACCGGGCGTCGATCGTCCGCACCCGCGAGTCCTACGACGACCTGGTCGCCCGCGAACTCGTGCCTGTTGATCTGGCGATGGGTTCTACGATCGCGCCATGACCGCCGCGACGACATCGCCCGCCATTCCGCGGCCGCCGCTTGCCGCCCGCCTCGCGCTCGCCGCGGCGGACATCAAACTCGCGCACTCCGTCTTCGCCCTGCCCTTCGCGGTGCTCGGCGCGTTCATGGCCCGCGCCCACGACGCGCCCTGGCCGCGCTTTGCCGCGCAACTGGCCATCATCGTCGCGTGCATGGTCTTCGCCCGCACGTGGGCGATGCTCGTGAACCGCCTCGCCGACCAGCGGATCGATGCTCGCAATCCCCGCACGCAACGGCGGGTGCTCGCCTCGGGCAGGCTGTCATCGCGCGACGGGCTGTTCATCGCGCTCGCCGCCGCCGGCGCGTTTGTCGGGTGCGCCGGGCTCTTCCTCGTCCTGTTCGCCAATCCGTGGCCGCTCGCGCTCAGCGTCCCCGTGCTCCTCTGGATCGCGTTCTACTCCTTCACCAAGCGCTTCACGGCGCTCTGCCACGTGTTCCTTGGCGGAGCGCTGGCGGCCTCGCCGCTTGCCGCGGCCGTCGCCGTCGATCCGGCGTTCGTCGTCGACGGCTCCGCGCTGTGGTTGCTGGCGGGCATGGTCCTGTGCTGGGTCGCCGGGTTCGATGTCATCTACGCGCTGCAGGACATCGACTTCGACCGCTCCGCCGGGTTATTCTCGATCCCCGCCCGGCTCGGCCCGACCGGCGCCATCTGGGTCTCCCGCATCCTGCACGCCGCGGCGCTGGGCCTGCTGGTGTGTGCGTGGCGTGCTGACAGCCGGTTCGGTGTGGTGTTCGGTCTGGGTGTCGCCGCGGTGGGGGGGCTGCTCGTGGTCGAGCACGCCGTGCTGGCGCGCCGGGGGAAGGACGGCCTGGAAATGGCCTTCTTCACGATCAACGGGATCGTCTCGTGCGTGCTGGGCGTGGCGGGGGTGCTCGACCTGGTCCTGCTCTGACCGGCGTCGTCGTTTTCATTATTTATTGAAAATCCAGTTGCCCGCAAAACCCCTGGAATGTACGCTTTACCCATGGCCCGAGCGCCCGATGCCATCCCCCGCGAGCAGTTCCTGGAGGTCCAGGACCGGTTCATCGCCGCGTGGGGTCAGATGGGCACGGCCTGGGGCGTTTCCAGGACCATGGCCGAGGTTTACGCGCTGCTCTACATCACCGGCGAGCCGCTCAACACCGACGACGTGATGGAGCGCCTTCGGATCAGCCGCGGCAACGCGTCCATGTCGCTCCGCTCGCTGGTCGAGTGGGGCCTGGTCACGCGGGCGCACAAGCGCGGCGACCGCAAGGAGTACTTCCTGGCGGAGCAGGACCCGTGGGCGCTGTCGCGCAAGGTGATGCGGGAGCGCCTCCGCCGCGAGGTCCTGCCGCTGCTGGCCACGCTCCACGAGTTGCGCGATTCGACCTCGCGTGAGCGGTCCTCCCGGGGTGCAAGCCGGCCGCGCTCGGAGCAGTCGGGCGGCCTCCGGCTCGCGTCGGATGCCGAGCAGCTCGCGCCCGCGCGGGCCGACAAGCCGGTGACGCCCGCCGAGGTGCGTCAACTCAACGACCGGATCGACACACTGCTGGAACTCGTCCAGACCATCGAACGCCTCGGAGAGCGGTTCGTCGGCTCCGAGGGCAAAGGCCTGAAGATCGCCGCGAGCATGCTCTCGAAGATCATCTGATGACCCGTCACGCAACCATCTCCGGCTCGCGTCAGGGCGTCCACAGGGCGGGCGGCGTGCAGGCCGTGCGGTGGTCGATCAGCCCCGAGGCGCTGCGGATGTACGCGCCCGCGATGCTCAACGGTCACGCGGCACAGGTGAGCGACGCGGAACTGGTCATCGAGATCGACGCCGCGAGCCGATCGGCGCGGGCGACGCTCCGGCTGCGCTACGGCGCGAGCGACGTCGCCGAACATGCGCTGCCGCTGCCCGCCGGTTCGAGCGCCTCGGTCCTGTGCGACGAACAGTCCGCGCTCGAGCATGTTGAGATCCCGGGAGTCGTCAGCCTCACGCTCCGGCGTGACAACGGATCGCCGCGGCTGGTCTACGCTCACTCACCCCTGCTCGGCGCGATCGGCTTGCCGGGCGGCGTGTACGACGTGCCGGAACTTCTGTAGGCAGGGCCCGCCACTTGCCCGGGCTCGCGATGGCCACCCATCCCGCGTTGTTCTCCGGTACACGCAGGCCGTGGCTGAGTGTTCCTGTAAACTTCT
>CAYPEI010000024.1:6230-63439 GCA_964409775.1 uncultured Phycisphaeraceae bacterium
CCCACTTCCCACTTCCCACTTCCCACTTCCCACTTCCCACTTCCCACTTCCCACTTCCCACTCCCCACTTCCCCATGCCCGTGACCAGGCACGCCACTCCCATCGAGGTCCGCTCCGACGACGCCTGGCGAGCCCTCGTCGCGCCGCCCGAGTTCGCACAGGCGGGCGCCCCGCGCATCGCCGAGGAGGAAGTCTCTGTCTGCCCGGTCTGCGGCGGGGCGGAGTTTGACCTGCGCGCAGTCGGGTTCGATTACGAGTCACGCACGTGCAGCAACCCGTGGCGGTTTGTCACGTGCCGCGCATGCTCGCACGTCTGGCTCAATCCGCGCCCCGCGCTTTCGACCCTGCCGATCATCTATCCGCCGACCTATTACGCGTACCACTACGACACCGAGGTGAACGCGCTGGCCCGCCGCGGAAAGGAGTGGCTCGACGGACGCAAGTTCGCCGGCATCCTGAACACGCTCGGCAGACCCGCCCGGTCGTTTGTCGACATCGGGTGCGGCGATGGACGGTTCCTGCGCCTGATGCGTTCCCGCGGCGTGCCGGACAGCGCCAACCACGGCCTCGAACTCGACGAGAACGTGTGCGGCCGTCTGCGTGCCGAGGGGTTCAAGGCGATCTGCAAGCGCGTCGAAGACTGCGAGGACATCACGCCCGGCTCGCTCGACCTCGCGACGATGTTCCATGTCATCGAGCACGTCGACGATCCTGCCGCGGTCGTGCGGCGCATCGCGTCGTGGCTCTCTGCCGGCGGCGTGTTCGCGGTCGAGACGCCGAACATCGACTCGCTCGATGCGAGGCTGTTCCGTCGGACGTATTGGGGCGGGTACCACATCCCGCGCCACTGGAACATGTTCACGCCGCGATCACTATCGCGCCTGCTCGAGCAGGCAGGGCTCGAAGTCGTCGCGACGCGCTACCAGACCGGGCATTCGTTCTGGATGTGGTCGATGCACCACGTGACGCGGTATCACAACGGCTCGCGGCCGAGGCTGGCGCACGCGATGTTCAACCCGTTCAAAGGCTTGCCCGCGCTGCTGGCATTCACGGCATTCGACAAGGTTCGCGCGGCGCTCGGCTGCCGGACCAGTTCGATGCTGATGCTGGCGAGAAAGCGGTAAGTTCTTCACCGCGGAGACGCAGAGGTCGCAGACCTGAGCGGACCGAAAGGCACTCGCGGTCTCTGCGCCTCTGCGGTGAACACGGCATTAGGAACGCCCCTGACCGTCCGGCCTCTGCCCTTCCACCGTCAGCGTTACGCGCCGTTCCTGGCTCTTGCGCTTCAGCCGCGCACGCAGCCAGGGGATCGGCAGCACGCCGCGCAGCAGGTACGCCGCGGCGAGCACCGCGATCGCCGTCGCCACCCAGAACTCCCAGTCGTGAATCGGGAACGCCGGCATTACTTCATCACCTGATACACGACCATCGCCGCGAGGTACGCCACGCCGCACATCCAGCCGAGTTGGAGCAATGCCCACTTCCACGAGCCGCTCTCGCGCGCGGTGACGGCGAGCGTCGGCAGGCACTGCATCGCGAGCACGTAGTAGATTAGCAGGCTCCATGCCGTCGCGCGGGTGAAGACGGGCGTCACGCCGTCGTCGCGCTTGGCGGCCGCGACCTGATCCAGCACGCCCTCGGCATCCGGGTCGCTCTGCCCCGCGACAATGACGGCCATCGTCGAGACGAAGACTTCGCGCGCGGCAAAACTCGAGATCACGCCGATCGAGAGTTGCCAGTCATACCCCAGCGGCGCGAAGATGGGCTGGATAAACTTGCCCAGGCGACCCGCGAACGAGTTCGCGGCCTGATGGCGGGCTTGAAGTTGATCGGCCGCGGATTGAATCTCCTCAACGGCACTGCGATGCTGCGAGCGCGCGATCTCCATCGCCTGTGTCCCGGTAAGGCCATCACTGCTGGGCAGGTATGCGTCCACCGGCGCCTGCTCGGCGATGACCGCCAACTGCCGCAGTTCGCCAACACGTGCCGGCGGCTCCACCTTCGGATAACTGCTCAGCCACCACAGCGCGATGCAGATCATCAGGATGTTTGTCCCCGCGTTCTTCAGGAACACCCAGCCGCGGCTGTACGTCGTGATGAGCGCCGTCCGCAGGCTCGGCACCTTGTACGACGGCAGTTCCATCACCATCGGGCGGCCCTTGCCGCGGAGGATGGTGCGGCGGGCGATGAGTGCGCTGAAGACCGCCGCGGCGATGCCCAGCGCATAACACCCGACAAACGCCAGCGCCGCCAGCGCAGGCTGACCCGCGAACAAGAGTCCTGTCAGCAGCACATACACCGGCAACCGCGCCGAGCAGGTCATGAACGGCGCGACAAGGATCGTCGCGAGGCGTTCCCTGCGGTCCGGGATCGCCCGCGTCGCCATGATCCCCGGCAACGCGCACGCGTGGCTCGACAGCAGCGGCACGAACGCGTGCCCGGGCAGGCCGAAGGGCCGCAGTACGCGGTCCATGAGCAGCGCGGCCCGCGCGAGGTACCCCGTGTCCTCCAGCACCGAGATGAGGAAGAACAGCAGGCAGATCTGCGGCAGGAAGATCACCGTTGCGCCGATGCCCTTGATGACGCCATCCGTCAGAAGGTCCGCGAGAATGCTGTTCTCGGGTAGGCGGCTGTGCAGCGTGGTCGCCGTCCACCCGAAGATCGCATCGATCCAGTCCATCGGATACGACGCCAGCGAGAACAGCGACCAGAACAGTCCGGTCATCACCGCCGCGAAGATCATGACGCCCAGCACCGGGTGCATCAGCACGCGATCGATCTTGTCCGTGGTGGCTTCGCTCGCGCTGATGTCCGTCCGCACATACGGCGTTCCGCACTCCGGGCACTTGCCGGTGCGGCCCGGCAGCGTCGAGATGTCATACCCGCACTTGGTGCAGCGCCCGGTGTTCTCCGCCGCGGCGAGCGCAAAGACCTCTTCCGCCCACACACGCAGCGCAGTCGGCCCGCCCCCAGCCTCCGCTCCCGCCGCGGCCGCCTGCGGCCCATCCCCCGGCACCGGCCGGATCGGCGTGGGGATCCGCGCCTCGCGGATGCCGATGCGGATCTGGTCGACTCCTTCGCCGGTGCGAGCGTTGGAAGTCACGACGCCGCAGCCCAGCGCCTCGCTCAGTTTGTGCTCATCGATCGTCAGGCCCTGCCGCTGCGCCAGGTCGATCATGTTCACGACCACCAGCGTCGGCAGCCGACGCCGGATCACCTCGCCCACGAGCGTCAGGTTCCGCGCCAGGTTGGTCGCGTCGACCACGATGACGCACACCTCCGGCACGCCGATCGCGTGGCCCCTGGGCGCCAGTTGTCCCGCGAGCACTTCGCGCACCACGCGCGACTCGAGTTGATCGAGTTCGATCGAGTAGATCCCCGGCAGGTCGATGAGGTCGCCGTCGCGCCCGCCCTCGATTCCGGCCTTCACCCGCGCGATCCGCGCCTCCAGCGTTGTTCCCGCGAAGTTGCTGGTCTTGTGGTTCAGCCCGCTGATGCGGTTGAACAGCGTCGTCTTCCCCGTGTTGGGGTTGCCCATCAGGGCGATGATGCGGGCATCGCCGCTCCCGCCCACCCTCAGCGAGACTCCCTGCTCCTGACCGCAGCAGGAGGTATCGCCCGTCGACGTGATGGCCGGAGAAGCGGGGGTTGATGAGCGGGTACTGGCCATGTCGTCGCGTCCGGGCCGAAGGGTTCCCTTCGGAGTTGGTTCGCTCAGGCGAGCACCGAGACGAAGATCCTCTCGGCCATCGCCCGCGCCAGACCGATGCGACACCCCCCCGAGCGATGGCACGTGCACGCCGCTCCGTCGACGCCCGTGACGGTGACCACGCACGGCTCACCGGTCCGGGCGACCGTCAGCAGGGCGCAGTCACACAGGCCCATCGCCCGGAGCAACGCGGCATCATCCGCCGGCATCCGCGTCTCGCGGATCACCGCCCGCTGGCCGCGAAGCAGGCTCGTCAGCGGCACGATTCCCAGCCGATCCGCATCGGCACCCGCCGCAGCCTTGGCATCCGCCTTGGTCATTCCCGTTGCCGTGAGGGTGGGGGGGGTGGAGGTGGTCATGGTGAGGATCGCTCGGACCCGGGCCGACGCCCCCGCCGAGCACGACAAGGCTCGTCGGGCGTTCCACGTTGAGGATAGGTTTGTTGAGACTCATTCGCAACAACTCCCGGAGCATGCTGAAAGAAGAGTAATCTATCCTCTATCGACATCTCCGGGCAAGGGGCGCCACCCGGCAGGCTGCAAAATCCCAACCTGCGGCGCATCATCCAGCATTCGCGGGCGCGGGTACGCAGATCGCACGTTCAACAAAGCAACACCCCTCCGGTTCGGCCGCGGCTGCGGCGGAAGCGGAGGGGTGGGAGAAGGAAGGCAGGCACATCCGGGTGCCGGCTGCTCGCTTACTGGGCGGTCAGGGTTCCCTGCATCGGACCGACGGTGATGACAGCGCCGGCGCGAAGCCGCGGGAAGTCCGCGGGCAGCGGCAGTTCGTCGGGTCCGCTGGGCGAGCGGCGGAGTTCGAGCTTCGCGATGCCCAGCGCGCCGGCGGTCGCGGTCCCGACCAGGCGGCCGTCGACACGCACCTCAAACTGCTCGCCCGGCTGGGCGAACTTGATCTCCACGTCGAACGACTGACGCACCGCGCGCCCGTTCTTGGCCCGCTCCTGATAGCGGGCGCGGGCGGTGGTGCCGTCGCTCTCGCGCATCCTCGCGACGAACCGCAACTCGCGGACGTTGCCCGCGGCCGAGGCGGATCCGCCCGTGCTGGTGCCGCCGCCGGAGGCGCCCGATCCCTTCGTGCCGTCGTCGGCGCCGTGACCGCCGCGATCGTCCTGCTGCGTGTCATCGGCTCCGCGGCCCCGGTCGGCGTACGCCGGAGACATGGGTGCGATCGCCGCCGCGAGGCCGACAACAAGGGCAAGGGTTGAGGCTGTTCGAATACGCATGATCTGGCTCCTGATGACGCCTCGACCCCGGGGATTCAAACCCTCAAGGCGGGCGCGTGAAGAGACCACAGTGCAACCCATGTGCCGGGAGGGACATCCGCACGCATCGCATCGTGGAAGGGGTGTGGACCAAGGATGGGAGCGACAACGGCTGCGTCCAGCCTCGATCGGCTGCCTGCAACCGCCAAAGGTGGGTGGCACCACCAGCAGGCGTGCACCCAGGAAGAGCGGTTACCACTGAGTTTTCAGCCATTTAGAGGTCCCGGCAGGTCCGGAATGCACTATTTCTCTTGCTTCCTCATCAAACCCGTGCTACGTTCTATGCGTACCTGTTTTCGGGGATTGGAGAGAGACCATTCCCTACATCTAGGCCGTGGTCCTTGCAACAGCGGGAACCCTGTCGCGTGCTGTCGGTTGCGCGACGCTACTCCTGTGCTCAAGACCCCGGATGTGATCCCAGGACGGGGCGTTCAAAGGGCTTCAGGATGAGGCCGGCGGTGCTGCGCGTGCGGCCTGTGGTCTTCGAGGCGGCGACCACGGATCGCTTTTCAGGTGGGCTCGGGGTGGGGACGAACTCTCTCTCGCCGGGGTGGCGAAAGCCCCCCGGCGAGGGTTCTTTTTGAGCCGGGCCGTCGTGATCGCGATGCGTCTCAGCGCGAGAGTTTCTCGCGGGCGAGCAGCGCAGCGCCGAGCAGCCCGGCATCGTCCTCCAGTTCGCTCGCGACGACCTGAACGCCCTGCACGCGCTCGGGGAACGCCGTCTCCCTCGTGGCCTTGCGGATCTTCTTCACCCACGGCTCGCCGAGGGCCTCCGTCAAGCCGCCGCCGACCACCACCTTGGGGATCGAGAGCAATGTGACGACGTTGGCGATCGCCACGCCGAGCAGGTGCGCGGCCTCGTCGAGGACCTCGCTGGTCAGTTTGTCGCCCTCGGAATATGCCGCGGCGATCATCTTCGACTTGATCTGCCCGAGGTCGCCGCCGCAGAGTTGCGTGAGCATGGACTTGCGGTTCTGCCGGATGAGCCAGGCGATCCGGTCGGCGATGGCGGTGCGGGAGCAGGTCTGTTCGAGGCTGCGCCGCGCCATGGGCGCATTCGGATACAGGATCGTGTGGCCGATCTCGCCCGCGGTGAAGAACCCCCCGGCGTAGAGGTGGTTGTTCAGGATCAGCCCCCCGCCGATCCCCGTCCCGACCCACACGCCCAGGACCTCGCGGTCGCCGCGCGCAGCGCCGGCCTTCCACTCCCCGTAGACGGCGACGTTGACATCGTTGTCGACAAGCACGGGCACGCGCAGTTTGCTCTGCAGGATCTTCGCCAGCGGGACGTCGTCCCAGCGCAGGTTGACCGCCTCGAGCACCACCCCCGCGGCGGGGTCGATTGCGCCCGGTGCGCCGATGCCCACGCCGCCGAGTTGTGCAACGCCCAGCCCGGCCTGCATGCACGCCGCGTGCACGCCTTCCACGATGCGGGCGATGATGCTGGCCTGGCCCTTCTCGGCCAGTGTCTTCTTCCGCGAGCGTCCGATGACCTCGTTGCCCGGCGACACGACGCCGATCTGCATGTTCGTGCCGCCGAGATCGATCCCGACATAGGGCTTTGTGCGTCTGGCCATGGGCGTCGGGCTCAAGCGGGGAAGTGGAGTTGGTGACACTCGGTGAAGCAGAGAGGATATCGGCTGGCGCGGCGGGCCGGAATAGCCGGCCGCACCAGCCCCGCCGCGGCACGGCCGGCCTATCGTGGCCATCGACGCGGAGATGCGCACTTGATGCAGCCCGGCCGCACACGTTGGACATGGGTGAACGCGGCGTGGATCCTGCTTCCCCTGGGCGCATGGCTGGTGGGCTGCCTCTGGTTCGGCGGAGACCTCGGCCGCAGCGCCGACGACTACTCCGTGAACCTGCGCGACCCGGCGACGGGCGAGTTGCCTTCGCCCTTCAACCCATGGGCCCGCTACCCGTTCTTCTGGCGGCCGCTGCACAACGCGATGTGCTTCGGGCTGGGCACGCTCCTGGCCGGGCAGTGGCGAGTGCTGGTGCTGCTGTGCGCGGTCCTGCACGCGATCGCGTGCCTGTGCGTCTATGCCCTGCTCCGCCGCACCACGCATGCTCGCGGTCCCGCGGCGGTCGGGGCGTTGGCGCTCCTGCTGCACCCGATGAACTTCGAAGTGACGTTCTGGCTCTGCTCGATCTCCGCGGCGATCGCGACCGCTCTGTGGTGCCTCTATGCGCTGCGCTGCATGACGCTCATCCGCCGCGACGCACCACCGCGATTGCACGAGGTCTTCGGCCTGGCGCTTCTCGCGCTGGTCATCCCGTGCTTCTACGAGCAGCCCGCATCCGGCCTCCTCGCGCTCCCGCTGCTCCTGCTGGGCGCATGGGTCGTGTCGCCCTCCGGGCCGCGTCTGCCCGTTGCGTTCGCCCGCGCGACGGTGCTGTGCGGCATCGCGGGAGCCATGAACGTCCTCTACATCGTGCTGCTGCGCCTCACCGCGCCGACTTCTTTCCGCGGCGGGTCGAACTCGTTTGTCGCGCCCGACCGCCTTGCCGATCGCGTCGCCGAGGTGGCCCGCTCGGTCCGCTGGCAACTCTACGGGACGCGCCTGAGACAGACCGCCGCGGGCGCATGGCAGACCGGCATCGAGGCGCTGGCCACGCCGGTCGGTATCGCGGCCATCGTGGCCCTGGCAATTCTCGTGCTGGTCTGGGCGTGGGCCTGGTGGGCCGAGGAGCAGGACGAGAATGCCGGCAATGTGCCCGCGCCGCGCTCACGCGCCAGGTCCATCGCCGCGAGGGTCTGCACGATCGCCGCGGGCGCGGTGCTGTTCGTCGGCGCGTTTGTGCCGATCGCCGCCATGGCGCGGCAGAACGTCGAGCCCCGCACGCTGTACTTCCCGCTGGTGGGCCTGTGCATCATGCTGGCGCAGGCGGTCGACCTGCTCTTGATCGCCTTGCCCGTGACGGGGCGAGCCGCGCCAGTCGGGCGGGCGTGCCGCGCGTGCATGGCGCTGGCTGCGGGCTCGGCCGCGATCGCGGGCGCCGTGTGCTGCGTCGGCCTGCAGGCGTGGTGCAATCACCGCTCGCATCGGGACGAGTCCATCGCGGCACAACTCGTCGAACTTGTGCCCGATCCACCCGCCGCGGCGGTGTACGTCCCGCTGGCGCTCGACGCCGGCGCAACGCCGACCGGCCGCCTGCTCTTTGACCGGCTCCGGCCCGCGGCCTTTGCAACGACCTGGTCCGCCACCGCGCTGATGCGGCAGCGGACGCGACGCGCCGATGTCGTCGCCGCGGCGATCAATCCCTGGGCCGCATTCCCCTACGACCGGATCTCCGCCGACGGTCTCTGGTTCGCGTTCAAACTCGACGGCCGCGCATCCAGCCCCGTTGCCCCGGCGGGAGAGGGCGCAGAGGGTGGCAAAGGCGACTTCATTGCATGGGACCGCGCGATTCCCTTTGTGATCGATGACAGCGGCACAGTTCGCCTCGTGCGGCAGGTCGAGATTGTCCGGAGCGATGACCGCGTCGAGTCCTTCACGATGCCGGTGGTCCGGGCGGCCATCCGGGCGGGCACCGCGCGCGGGCGGGCCACGACGGCTTCGCTGACCGACAGCGCCGATCCGATCCCGAGTACTGTCGCCGGCTGGCGCTGGCTGCACGGGCCTGATGCTTCATCCACCGGCGCGGTGGCGATGCAGTCCCTCAACTCGCGCGGCACCCGGCGCGACGGCGCTTGGCTGCACCCGACCTTCCAGGCCGCCTCGCGTGCGGCGATGGTTGCGACCGTCGATCCCGCGCCGCGGGCGCGCCAACTCCGCTTCCGGTTGACGACTCCACCCGAGGATTACGCCCGCTTCGCCAATGCGCGGCCGGTGGTGATCAGCGTCGAACTGCTTGCCGGAGGCGCGGACTCCGCGCCGATCGCCGCGGCGAGCGTCGACGTGACGCGCGAGCGAGCCGAGGCCGAGCCGAGGTGGATCCCGCTGATGCTGGATGTCCCGCCGATGGAAACGACCGGCACGCTGCGTGTCCGCGTGGCCGGCTCGAAGATTCCCGGTGCAACGCATGCTCCCGTGTGGATCACCCCCGGGATGTGGACGGATGTGCCTTGAGCAGCAGGGTTCGAGAAGGCCCGCGCGTCAGCGCTGGTGCAGTCGGCGCTGACGGGACACGCGGCATTCCTCGACCGGCAGCGCAAGCCAGTAGTTGAGCAGCGACCGCGCATACGAGCCCCGCCAGATCAGGCCCTCCGCTTCCGGCTTTCCGCGGATCTCGCGATCCGCCCCGGGCAGGTTGTAATAGGGAATGCTCGGCCACAGGTGGTGCACGACGTGATAGTTCATGTTCATCGGCGCCATCAGCAGCCGCTCGAGCGGGTTGGAGAGAAACGTGATCAGCCGGTGCTCATCCGCCTTGTCGTCATCCTCGGCGTGCGCGTGTTCCAGGAATGCACGCACCAGGTTCGGCAGATATGCAAACGCGTACACGGGCGCAAGCCACAGCACCGGATAGCCCCACCAGCCCCGCGCCAGCGCCCCCAGCGCGTTCGCCGCATCCATCTCCCACACCCGCGGCAATCCCGCCGCGACGAACGTCAAGCCCGCAATCAGCGCCGCCTGCCACACGCCGATCACCACCAGGTCGCGCGGTGTGTGTGGATCTCTCGCGGCCTGTGCCGCCGGCCCCTGATCATCGTCGATCGGTTCGTGCTTCCACTTCCAAAACAGGTTCTTCGCGACTTCGAGAACGCTGGCCAGGCCCGTCAGGAACGCGAGGTACTCCGATCGGTTCGTCTTGTTGAAGCACGCGTGCTTGTGCAGGTCGGGGTCGCGATCGGTCGCCAGGTGGCGATGGTGCGCCAAATGGTTGCGGTCGTTGACGTGGTTCACCATCCCGATCGGCGCGAGCATGAACACATCGCACCACCAGTCATTCAATCGCCGGTTCTCGAACAGCCGCCGGTGCATGCCGTCGTGCCCGAGAATGAATAGGCCGTAGTAGCGAGCCCCGATCACCGGCAGCGCGAGCATCACCACCCACCACCCGCCGCTCCAGCCGCGAACACCCGGCCCCCACACCCCGACCGCGGCCCACGCCGCGACGATGAACGCCCAGCACGCCAGCGTGTCGAACACCATGCGTTCGGGGCGCAGCCTCGACAACTCTTTCACACGCTGCGGGGTCAGCAGCGTCGACCGCCACGGCATGTACGGATTGCGCTTTGCCTCCCCGGGCTTCGCCGCGCGCACCGGCGCCTCCACCCGCACGGGCTGCTGAAGAAGATGCGAACTGGGCAGCGTGGTCTCCGACATGAACTCATCCGGCGTTACGCGCCCCGCGCCGGCACCGGCGCAGGCGCGGTGGCTGTGGGGGTCGGCGCGCCCAGGTCGATCTCGCCCTCGGTCTCGAACGACGCCGTCGGCACGCGCACACCGGTGTCGAACAGCAGTTCGGCGATCTTGCCCGGGGTCACATACGTCACGCTCCCCCGGAGCCGGTACTCCCGCGTGCCCGTCGGCACAGGCTCGCCGGGATCGAGCGCGATCACCGCCGGCAGCCGGATCTGCTGCACGCCCCTCCGCCGCAGCGTCGCCTCCGCCGAGCGCGTCCCCCGGAACACCTCCTCGCCGTCGATCAGCACGCTATAGGTCACGTCCCGCAGCGGCAGCGCGATGTCATTCTCGTTGTACGCATCCAGCGTGAAGTTCATCGCCACGCCCTCGGGCGTGCGATCGGTCACGCGTGCCGCGGCGTGCTCGAAACGCGGGGGCGTGGCGCTCTGGCAGGCGGCGCACAGCGTCGCCGCGACGACCATGCAGCACGCCGCCACCACCCGCCCCGGCCGGCTGGTCCTGTTCAGCATGCCCGTAGCCTATCCCTCTGCGCCGCCCGCCGTCGCCATCGCGACCGCCAGGTTGACCGCATTGAACCCCGCGTGCATCGTGATCGCCGCCAGGGGCGACCGCGTCCGTTCATACACCACCCCCAGGCCGATCCCCAGTACCGTCAGCGACGGCAACGCGTTCCAACTCGCCGGGCCGTTGAGCGCCGCGGCGTGCGGGAGCACGAAGCCGACCGTGCTCAGCGCGATCCCCCAGAAAACGTCCGATGGGTTTGCCGCCGCGAGGTGGGCCGGTACGCCGGCGCGTGCCGCGCGCAGCCGCGCAAGGCCGCTGATGATCGCCGACTGCACGAAAACCCGGTACACCAGTTCCTCCATCACCGGCGCGCCGATGACCGCCATTGCGCCCTTCAGCCATGCGTGCCACGCGTGCCGGTTCGCAACCATCTCCCGCAGCCCGGCATGGCCCAGCCGCGGCGTGTCTTCATGCAGCAGTTTCGCCGCCAGCGAGGCGGCCACACCCGCGGTGACGCAGATCGGCAGGACCACCAGCAGCCCGCCCGTGCCACGAAGAAAATCACCGCCGCGACACTCAAGCCCCAGCCGGTCCGGCTCCGCGCCAAGGGCCTTGCCGCCGCGCGCCAGCAGCCCCGCGCAGAGCACGCCGACGGTCCCGGCAAGCAAGTAGGTCGCCACGTCCATCAACGCCGCGGCAGCCGGGTCGGGCGCTCCGCCCGGGGCTGCGCCCGCGCGCAGCACGCTGCCCGCGATCCCCGCGCCGATGATCGCCGCGAGGAAGGTCGCGACCCCCGCGCACAGCCACAGGCCCGGGTTGATGGGCGCGGGGTTCCGCAGTCGGCCCGCCCCCGCCAGCCGTTCCAGCGACCCCGGCCGGAAGACATCCCGCCGCCATAGCCACGCCGCGCACCAAAGCGCCGCGAGCATGAGCGCAAAGACCACGATGTCCTGCAGTCGCGGCATCCGGCTCCCTTTGGGGGGTTGATGGCACCGGAGGGTAAGTCTGCGCCGACTGTGCCGTCGGCAACGGTGCCGGTCGTTGCGCAAAGGTCCGACCGGTTATCCCGGTTGTCCCGGTCCGGCCTGCCCACCGATAATCCCCTCATGACCGGCGTGCTGGCGGAGATCGTGGCCAACAAGCGCGAGGAGGTGGACCGCCGCAAGGCCCAGACCTCGTTCGCCGAACTCGAGGCGCTGGTCGCCCAGCAGGAGCCGGCCCGCAACTTCTTCGCCGCCGTGACGCACCACCCCGATCCGTTTCACACCTCCGTCATCGCCGAGATCAAGCGCAAGAGCCCCTCGGCGGGGTGGATCCGGCCCGAGTACGAGTCCGAGTCCTTCGACCCCGCCGCTGTCGCCCGGCGATACCACGCCAACGGCGCGGCCGCCATCTCGTGCCTCACCGATGAGAAGTTCTTCGCCGGCAGGCTGTCCTACATCGAGCGTATCAAGGAAGCCGTGCCCCTGCCGGTGCTGCGGAAGGACTTCATCCTCGACCCCTGGCAACTCTGGGAGAGCCGCGCCGCCGGGGCCGATGCGGTCCTCCTGATCGCCGAGTGCCTGAGCCTGTCGGACATGCTCGACATGCAGATCCTCGCGCAGCGTCTGGGCCTGACGACGCTGATCGAGGTCCACAGCATGGAGAACCTCCTGCGGATCCGGCCCCACGTCGGCTTCCCCCACCCGTCCTACATGCTCATCGGGATCAACAACCGCGACCTCGACAAGCAGACCGTCGACATCAACCACACCCTCCGCCTTGTCGACCTCGTCGAAACCACCAACGTGCTGGTCAGCGAGTCGGGCATCCGAACCGCCGACGATGTCACCAAACTGCGGCACGAGGGTGTGCGGATCGTGCTCGTCGGCGAGACGCTCATGAAGGCGCCCGATCCGGGGGCGGCGCTCGCCAATCTCCTCGGTCGCGACACGCGCATGTTTGGGAAGTAGGTTCCCCAGGACAGGGCAGAACTCCCGACATCCGGTTCAGCCGTTGAAGGTTGCAGGATCCCGCACCAAGAACGGGTGCAACAAAGTCGATCAAGGTCCGGCGGGTTGGCTGATTTGCGGCGAGCGCGTGTGCATCGCCCGCAAACAGCAGGTGTACCATGGACGAGGTTTTCTCGCCGTGTGAACCCAAACAAAGTCCGTGCGGACGTGGTCCGCCAGGGAGATCGTGATATGAAGCGGATGATGTGGATGCTCGTCAGCAGCGTGGCCGCCTCGGCCGCATGGGTTGCACCGGCCGCGGCTCAGATCGCCGAGGACGCCAAGGCCAGCCTCGCCGAGTCGACGGCGGTCCTTCGCAACATCGAGTCGCTCCAGTTCAAGTCCAAGCGATACGCCACGGGCGTCCTCAAGGACATCATCGATTCCGACGGCGAGGTCTGGATCTACCGGCCCAAGGGCCAGCAGGCCGCCACCTTCAAGGTCACCGGCCGCGTGAAGCAGCCCGGCATGGCCGACAAGAAACTCGTCCTGGTCAACGACGGCACTTCGGTCCGCTGGCTTGACTATGAAAAGAACACCATGTTCGTCCGCCCGGTCGGCGACAAGCAGGCCAACCAGGAGATGAACTACGCCACCCAGTTGTTCCTCAGCGAGTTGATCCAGGCCGAGCCCTACGGCAAGGACCTCAAGGCCGAGAAACTCGTGAAGACCGGCATCGAGCAGGTCATGAACGAGGTGTGCGAGATCATCTCCTCGGGCCCCAAGAACGACGAGCGCGCGACGGTCTGGGCGATCTCCCAGGTCGACCGCCTCCCCCGCCGGATGGAACTGGCCCAGGGCGCCGGCGAGAACAAGATCGCCATGGTCTTGGACATGTGGGACGTGAAGACCGACGGCAAGTTGAGCAGCAAGAGTTTCGAGATCGCGATGCCCGCGGGCTTCGTGCTCGATGAGAAGATGCCCCAGCCCGCCATGGCCCCCGTGAACCAGGCCGAGCCCGTGGTCGAACTGGGCGTTCCGCTCGGCTCCACCGCGCCCCAGTTCACCCTCCGCAGCGCCGACGGCAAGGACGTCTCCCTCGCCTCGATGAAGGGCTCGCCCGTTGTCCTCGAGTTCTTCAGCACCATCTCCAAGTCCTCCGTCTCCCACGGCGCGGACATGAAGATGCTCGCCGAGCAGTTCAAGGCCCGCAACGTCAAGTTCGTCGGCATGGCCTGCCGCGAGGCCGACGACGCCGCCGCCAAGGCCTACTTCCAGAACAACAACCTCGGCTACACCCTCGTCCCCAAGGCCGATGCCGCCATCGCCGACTACAAGGTCCTCGGGTTCCCGTCCTACTACGTGATCGGCGCCGACGGCAACGTCGCGGCGTTCTTCCAGGGCTGGCCCGGCAAGGACAAACTCGGCGAAGCCGTCGCCAAGGCCGCCGACAGCAAGTAGCCCGACGCACGTGGCATGGGCATCGTGCCCATGTCCAAAGCACTGATTCCGACCCCTCAAGGCCCCGGCACACCGCCGGGGCCTTGTTCGTTGGGTGGGCCCGCGCACCCCCACGAGAGCCCCGAGCGCAAGCCCGGGGTTCCGGCTCCCCTCGCTCCTGCGGAGCCCCCGCGGTAACGCGGCGGGCGCGCCGTTCGCATCACGAACCCGGCCGCGAGTCTTCGGAAACTCCAGTCGATTCGCGCGGGTTCTGGAACATTCCCTTGCGTCCGCCAGAGGTGGTGGTACCTTCCTCCACGGATGAGAGGGTGACTCGGCGGGCCAAAGCGACCGCCCGGAGACCGCCCTTGTTGCATGCAAGCCGTTCAACTTCTATCGGACCCTCTCCCCCGTCCCCGACGCGGGAGATGTCTGGGTGGGCGCAGCCGACAGAGGGGGCAACTCCCCGCTTGTTCGCCGCGGCTGTGATCTGCCTCGCGGCCTTGTCTGCTCCCGCCTCTGGCGACGGGGGGGTCGACCCCCTCTCCGGCATCGACTTCGTTCGGATCACGCATCCCGGCAACGCGCCGTGGGCGGGCAACGGCACGCCCAACGACCGGGCGATCGGCCGCGGCGGGGTCAACTACGAATACTCGATCGGTCGGTTCGAGGTCACGACCAGCCAGTGGGTGCAGTTCTTCAACGCGGCCTACGACCGTCCGCAGGCCCAGTGGCTGCCACACCTGATCCCGCCGACCTTCTGGGGCGCGCAGAGCACGACCCCCAACACGCCGGGCGGGCGAAGATGGACCGTGCCCGCCGGCAACGAGATGCTGCCTGTCGGCAACATTTCCTGGAGGATGGCGGCGATGTACTGCAACTGGCTCCACAACAACAAGAGCACCGATCGCCAGGCGTTCCTGAATGGCGCGTACGACGTCAGCACGTTCGGCTATGTGGGGAGCAACTTCACGGATCAACTCACCCATCACCCTGATGCCCGGTATTGGATTCCCACATGGGACGAGCATCTGAAGGCATCGCACTACGACCCGCACCGCTTCGGCCCCGAACAGGGCGGTTGGTGGCTTTACAACACCACGCGCGATGTCCCGACAATCCCCGGTGCGCCGCCGAGCATGGGCGGCATCGGCGAGGCCAACACCGGCGGCTGGGGCGGCGGCCCCTCGCCGTTCTCGATCCCTCTCGGAGCCTACACCGACGTGACAAGCCCGTGGGGCTTGTTCGACACGGCGGGCGGAACGGCTGAGTGGACGGAGGGGGTGTTTACCGCTCCGGGGCTTCCAAACTATCGGATGCTTGACGGCAGTTGGTGGTTCGATGGCCCTGTGGGGAGCGACCGCGTTCACACCAATTCAATTGACGCGTTTCCCAGCTTATCCACTTTTGACTTAGGCTTTAGGCTCGCTTCTTCCGTCCCTGCTTCAAGTTCTGGTATGGTCTTCCTTGTTACGAGCGTATTCATCGCTCGCCGCACCCGGAGGATCACATATGAAAACGCGAAGGGCTTGCTTGGCGATCACTTCGATCCTGATCATCAGTCAACAGGCCGCAGCTGATGTTGTCGCAGTCCTTGGGTCCGGCACTTCGCCGGTCCTCGATTCCGCGTCTGACGGCGACCCGCTCGACATAGACCTCGGGACGTTTGCTGAAGACGTGGTGGTACGTATCTTTGACGAGGATACCGACGGGTCGACCGCGCCGTCGCTTAGTGTTGGGCAGATCACCGTTTCGGGTACGCCGAGCAACGGTGCTCGCGCTTACATCCTGGTCGCGAACAGCGTAGTGACCGGGTGGCCAAGCTTGGCTAATCTTGCGGTCGCACCCGGTGTTGTCAACCTCGGCACCTCCTCGGGCGGCCTCGTCTTTGGCAGCACCGCACTGCGCGACGCCTCGATCGTCGCGATTGCCGCGACCGGCGACCTGACCGGCGCTATCGACTGCGGCAAGGTCTTCCGCATCCAATCGGGTGGCACGATCGCCTCGAGCATTACTGCATACGGCCTCAACGACACCGGCTCCAATCCGGCGCTCGGGCAGTTCGCGGTCAACGTCGTGACCGCAGCCGATGGAATCACGGGCGACATCACCGCCGCGGGCGATGGCTCTTTCGACCCTGCCGACGCGTCTACGTGGGCGAGCATTTCGCGCATCATCGTCGGCCCGCAGGCGGGTGCAACAGGCATCCGCGGCAACATCAAGGCGGAAAAGGGCGAGATCTACACGATCTTCACGACCGGACCCATCGGGACCGAGACCATTGTTCCTGAGATCTGGTGCGCCGACAGGCTCATCGAGATTCGCGCCGTGTCGGAGTTGAACGAGACTGCCCCGCTTGCCCTGACGTTCAACGCGGACATCCGCGCGGGGCGAGACTTCGAGCCGACCGGAGTGACCAATGTCGACGGCGCCATTCACCTCATTCAAACTGACGGAGCAGTCACCGGATACATCAAGGCCGCAAATCTCGGCTATGGCGGCTCCGGCGGCATTGGGACGGCGGTGCCTTCCGGTGGTCTCTGGGGCATTGTTGCGAAAGGCCCGATCACGGCGGACATCGATGTCGATTACAACATGGAGTACTCGAACATCATCGGGTCGTCAATCACGGGCACCGTTCAGATCGGCATGATGGCCAAGGGCACCATCGTGGCGACTGCGATCGACACTGAGGACCCGGATGCGGGGCGCATCGAGTGCGTCAGGGTTGGGTATGCTGTCGACCCTCCCGAGGTGTACGCGGAGAAGTTCCCGCGCGGCCTTGCCGGTGTGAGTTGCTACCCGGTGAACTCAACGTCGCCCGACGTGTGGTATGCGCAGCAATGTGTAGAGGGCGGCACGCACGATTCGGTGATCCGTGCCGAGGATTCGATTGGAGAGGTTACGCTGAGGTCAATGACCCAACTCGCGGGCTTGAATCCATTCACTCAGAAGGATGAGGTGCCGCGTGTCGAATCGCCGCAGATTCAGACGTTCATCGTCGATGACATGCGCGCCGGCGTCGTCTGGTCGGGCAAGATGGAGTTTTCACCCAACGAACCCGATCCGGAGAACGACTACGCGAGCATTCACAATGTCTCGATCGGCTGTGTCGGGCCTTCCGCGGATATCTGGGTCGTGAACTGCCCGGGCATCGACATCGCCCACGACCTGCTTGGCGAGTTGCACCTGCCGGCGCTCGAAGCCGATGAGGTCGTTCGTATCGGCGACAGGATCGGCGATGGACCCGACGAGGGTGAGACGACCGGCGGCGACATTTGTCAGTGCGGTGTCTACAGCCCTGAATGCTACTACACGGAAGGTACGTTTGAAGAGGACTCCCCGCGAGACACCGGCTATGCCGACAAGGGCGGCATCTACATCCGTGAGGTCGGAGGCTTGAAGGGCCAGATCATCATCAACCGAAACAATACGGAACTTGCTGCGGGCACCGGCTGGAAAGGCGTTGTCGTTGTCGGCGATAACGGCGTAGACACACCCGTTGTCCTCGGCCCCGGCGAAACCGATCCGTTGCATCACGCCCCGTACTACGAACTGCCTTCATCGGAAGTCGGCGGCGGCGCGGTCGGTCTTGCGCCGTTCGCGTTCTATCCGCAGGACTGCACGCCCCCGCACGGCGAACTCAACGAGTTCGAAGGCGAGGGGGTCACGCTGGATGACTTTGACAACAACGCGGTGCCCGTGCGGCTGCGGTGGTACGGCCCGGTGACGCTGCCGACCGGGATCAACAGCCTCAACGCCGTGCTCGAACTTGAGTGCCGCGACCCGAACAACGCGTGCAACTGGGTGCCCCTCGGCGGGCTGTTCTCGTTCGTCGCGAACGCGGGGGGCCAGGGCCGCGCGATCGGGCTGCGGAGTGCGGTGGGCGCGATGCCCAAGAGCGGCGTCTACCGCGTCCGGTACGACGACGCCGGAACACCGCTGGCCAGCAACGATGTGGACGGGCATCCGCCCGTCGGACCGTTCCCCGAGCCCGGCTGCGAGAACGATGAGGAGGCGTACACGGTGCTCGTGCGGCCCGGTGATGAGGAGCCCAACTCGGGCGAACTCTGCGATTGTGACTGGGATCAGGACGGCTACATCACGATCCCGGATCTCTTCGCGTATCTGTCGGCCTGGTTCGCGGACACCGAGGCCACCGGGGCACGGTGTTTCTGGGTCGTGTCGCCCCAGACGTGCGGGGTCACCGGTCTGTTCAACTTCCTGTCGTGCTGGTTCTCGACGGGCGTGAACAACCCCTGTTCGCCGCCGTGAGCGTGGCGGCGACATGATCAAGACCAGGCGTCCGGACAAAGACGCCCGGGCCAGTTGCTTCGGCATGCGGCGAGACTCCACTGGGTTGAAGGTGGCGGCCGCTCTCCACAGTCCGAAATGCAAAAAAGGCCCCGGCTCGCGCCAGGGCCTTCTCAAAGTCACTTCTTCAAACCACAATCCGCAATCCCAAATCCAAAATCAGCAACTCACTTCTTCTCCATGATCGCCGCCTGCGCCGCCGCGAGCCGGGCGATCGGCACGCGGAACGGTGAGCACGACACATAGTCCATGCCGACACGGTGGCAGAAGTGCACGCTCGCCGGGTCGCCCCCGTGCTCGCCGCAGATGCCGATCTTCAGCCCCGGGCTCGTCGCGCGCCCCTTCTCGATGCCCATCTTCACCAGTTGGCCTACGCCGTCCTGATCCAGCGTCTGGAACGGGTCATTGGGCAGCAGTTCCCGCTGCAGGTAATCCGGCAGGAAACTGTTGATGTCATCCCGCGAGAAGCCGAACGTCATCTGCGTCAGGTCGTTGGTCCCGAAACTGAAGAAGTCCGCCACGCCCGCGATCTCGTCGGCCGTCAGCGCCGCACGCGGGATCTCGATCATCGTGCCGATCTTGATATCCAGCCGCGGCTTGAAGTCCTGCTCCTGCTTCACCTGCGCGATCACCGCCTCGACCTCCTCGCGGAGGACGGCCAGTTCCTTGCGGGTGCCCACCAGCGGGATCATGATCTCCGGCAGCGCGCGGATCTTCGACCGCAGGCAGTCGATGGTGGCCTCCACGATCGCCCGGACCTGCATTCGCAGGATCTCCGGATACGTCACGCACAGCCGGCACCCGCGGTGCCCCAGCATCGGGTTGGCCTCGTGCAGCATGCTCACGCGCTGCCGGACCTTCTCGATCGAGATGCCCAGCGCATCGGCCATCTCCTTCTGGTTCTTCTCATCGTGCGGCAGGAACTCGTGCAGCGGCGGGTCAATCAGCCGGATCGTGACCGGGTACCCCTTCATCGCCGTGAAGATGCCGACGAAGTCGTCGCGCTGGTACGGCAGCAGTTCGTCGAGCGCCTTGATGCGGGCCTCGGTCGTCTCCGCCAGGATCATCTTCCGCATGCTCCTGATGCGGCTGCCCTCGAAGAACATGTGCTCCGTGCGCGTCAGGCCGATGCCCACAGCGCCGAACTCTCTGGCCCGCTTCGCATCCGCCGGCGTGTCCGCGTTGGTCCGCACGCCGATGGTGCGGTACTTGTCGGCCCACCGCATGACCTTGGCGAAGTCGCCGGAGAGTTTGGCCTCGACCGTCGAGAGCGCGCCCTGGATCACCTCGCCCGTCGAGCCGTCGATGCTGATCACGTCCTCGCGCGTGAAGTGCCGCCCCGCGACGGTGAACGTGCCGCTGCTCGCATCGATGTGGATCTCCCCCGCGCCCGCGACGCAGCACTTGCCCCAGCCGCGTGCGACGACCGCCGCGTGACTGGTCATGCCGCCCGTGCTGGTCAGGATGCCCGCCGCCAGGTGCATGCCCTCGACATCCTCGGGGCTGGTCTCCTTGCGGACGAGGATCACCTTCTCGCCGTTGCGTGCCCGGCGCACGGCCTCCTCGGCCGTGAACGCCGGCTTGCCCACCGCCGCGCCCGGCGAGGCCGGCAGCCCGCGCGTCAGCACCCGCGCCACCTTCTTCGCCACCGGGTCGAAACTCGGCAGCAGGAGTTGCGTCAGGTCGCCCGCCGGGATGCGCAGCAGCGCCGTCTTCTCGTCGATGAGCCGCTCGCCCACCATGTCGCAGGCGATGCGCACCGCGGCGAAGCCGGTCCGCTTGCCGGTGCGCGTCTGCAGCATGTACAGCACGCCCCGCTCGATCGTGAACTCGATGTCCTGCATCTCGCGGTAGTGCTTCTCCAGCGTGCCCTTGATCTTGATCAGTTGGTCATAGACCTTCTTGTTCCACTTGGGCATCTCGCTCACGGGCTTGGGTGTGCGGATGCCCGCCACCACGTCCTCGCCCTGCGCGTTGATGAGGAACTCGCCGTAGAAGTAGTTCTCGCCCGTGCTCGGGTTGCGCGTGAACGCCACGCCCGTGCCCGAGTCGTCGCCCATGTTGCCGAACACCATCGCCTGCACGTTCACCGCCGTGCCGTTCAGCCCCTGGATGTTCGCCAGCCGCCGATACGAGATTGCCCGGTCCGCGTTCCAACTCTTGAACACCGCCTCGATCGCCAGTTCCAACTGCTTGAACGGGTTCTGCGGGAAATCTTCGCCCACCCACTTGCGGTACACCTGCTTGTAGAGGTCGCACAGTTCCACGATCCCCTCGGCCGGAACGTCCGTATCCAGGCCAACCTTGTACTTGGCCTTGATCTTGTCGAACGCCTCCTCGAAGTGGTGATGATCCACGCCCATCACCACGTCCCCGAACATGTTGATCAGGCGGCGATACGCGTCATACGCAAACCGCTTGTTCCCCGTCGCCTTCGCCAGCCCCTCGGCCGCGGCGTCCGTCAGGCCCAGGTTCAGGATCGTGTCCATCATCCCCGGCATCGAGGCCGCCGCGCCCGACCGCACGCTCACCAGAAGCGGGTTGGCGGGGTCGCCGAACTTCTTGCCCGACTCCTTCTCGAGTTTGTTGACGTTCGCCTGCACCTCGTTCATCAGGCCGTGCGGGATCCGCTTCCCGGCCTTGTAGTACAGCGCACAGGTGTCCGTCGTGATCGTGAACCCCGGGGGCACCGGCAGGCCGATGCTGGTCATGTCGGCCAGGTTCGCGCCCTTGCCGCCCAGCAGCGCCTTCATCTTGGCGTTGCCCTCGGTCTTCCCTTTGCCGAAGTAGTACACGTGCTTGCCGGGCTTCCCGCCCACCGAGCCGTTCGCTGTCCCGTTCGCCGAGGGCGCCGCCCCCTTGCCCGGCTTCGCCGGGGCCAGACGACGAACGGCCTTCTTGGTCACCGCGCCCGCGGCATGGGTGCGGGCAGACTTGCTGGATCGTGCGGCCATGTTGTGTGAGCCTCTCCGGCCGGGCAGCCCTCCCCAGATCAAGTGGCCCGGCGATGATGTCGGTCAGTTTGATTGGTTCCCGCCCAGTCCGTTCCGGACCCGGGAGAAACAAGGTCAAAAGCATAGATAGGCACCGGGAGATTGACGAATCCCGCGGGCGGTCTCGCCTCCAAACCGCTCAGGAATCGCGAGGTCTTTGCACGCCGACTCCCCCCGGCGGGCCCCTCCGGCCTCGTTACGATCCTCCCGAGTGATCCGCACCATCGAATCGCGGCGTGTCGATCTGGGCCTGGCACCGCTGGATGCTTTGCGCGCCTGGCCTCAGGACCTGCCGGCCGCGGCCCTGGTTTCCGGCGTCGCGGGCGATGGCTTCCGCTCGCGGTGGAGCATCATCGCTCGGCCGGGGCCGTGGACCCTTGTCGACGGTCGCGGCCCGATCGTGCCGGGCGCCGAGTGCATGGCCGCGCCTCGGGAACACGGGGCAGGGGGACCGGCGTTCACCGGAGGGTGGATCGGGTTCCTGACATATGAACTGGGCGGGATGCTGGAGCCGCGGGCGGCTGGCCGGCGATCCGCAGCGGGCGCGGGAGCGCCGCTCGGCGGTTGGGCGCGGTGCGAGAGCGCGTACGTGCACGACAACCTGACCGGCGAGTGGTGGACGGTGGGGGATTCGGGCGAGTTGCCCGATCCTGATGATCTCCGCGGCCGGGCGGAGATCGCGGCGGACGCCGGGCAGCCGCGACGATTCTCCTTCGAGGGCCCGCTGCGAAGCGAGTCGGGCCGCGAGGCCTATGTGCGGGCCGTGGCGCGGGCGGTGGAGTACATCCGCGCAGGCGATGTGTTCCAGGTGAATCTCGCGCACACGCTCAAGGGAAGGATGCGCGGTTCGCCGCGCGACCTGTTCGCCGCGCTGGTGAGCAGCGCGTCGCCGTGGTACGGCGCGCTCCTCGAAACCCCATGGGGCGTGATCGCCAGCGCATCGCCGGAACTGTTCCTCGACTACGACGCGGCGTCGCGCCGGGCCGTCACGCGCCCGATGAAGGGCACCCGCGCGGGCGAGCGCACCGCCGCGGAACTCCTGGCGAGCGAGAAGGACGCCGCCGAACTCAACATGATCGTCGACCTCATGCGCAACGACCTCGGGCGCGTGAGCGAGTTCGGAAGTGTGCGCGTCGAGACGCCTCGCGAGGTCGAGTCGCACGGTGCCGTGAACGGCGCGGCTCAGCGCGGAGGCGGCGTCCTGCAGGGCGTCGCGACCATCAGCGGAGTCGTGCGAGCGGCGGTCGGGCTCGACGGGCTGATGCGCGCGGCGTTCCCTCCCGGGTCGATCACCGGCGCGCCGAAGGTGCGGGCGATGCAGATCATCGATGAGTCGGAGGCGGCTCCGCGCGGCACATATTGCGGGTGCGTGGGGTTTGTGTCGGACTCGGGTCGTGCAGAGTTCAGCGTGGCGATCCGGACGGCGATGCTCGAGCGAGTGAGCGGCGAATCGCGCGGGGTGAATGCACACGCGCAGGGGAGCGCCGCGGCGCGGGGCGATCTGTGGGAAGTGAGATACGGTGTGGGCGCGGGCATCGTCGCGGACTCCGATCCTGAGAGCGAGTGGCGAGAGACACTGGTGAAGGCGCGGGTCTGGCAGGGTGTCGCGCATGTCGCGGAGGATTGAATCATGCCCAACGACGACAACGGCTATCGCATGGCGCCCGCCGGCGGGCCGCGGATCCGCAGCGATGTGATCGATGTGTACATCTTCCAGCGGGCGACAGTGCCGCCGCGGCCGGTCGTCGGCGCCGGCGCGGCGTCCACCGCTTGGAGCGGCATCACGCCCGACACCGGCGCGGACCCGGCACACGGCGTCTACTTCCTGCAACTCAAACGCACCCGCGACCCCCTGGGCGGGACATGGCACCCGATCATGGGTCACTGCGAGAAGGGCGAGACCGCCTTGCAGTGCGCCCTGCGGGAGATGGCCGAGGAAGTGGGCTTGTCGCGCGGCGACAGTGCCCTCCGCGGCCTCTGGGCCCTCGAACAGGTCCACCCCTTCTTCATCGCCGAACTCGACGCGATCGTCATGAGCCCGCGCTTCGCGGTGGAGGTTGTGGGTGGGGGGGCGGGTTGGTCGCCGCGGCTGAACGATGAGCACGGCGCGCACCGATGGGTGCACGCGCGCGATGCCGTGCGCCCCAGCGGCGATGTCGCGTTCATGTGGCCCGGCCAGCGGGCCGCGGCGAGGGAGATCGTCGAAAGCCTGCTGGTGCAGGGGTCGGTGTGCGCCGAGCGGCTGCGGGTGAAATGAGTGGTGTTCCGCCGTCTGCGCTCACGCCGCGGCGAACGATGGTGACATCACGACCCGAGAGGTCGGGGGTTGTGTGTGTGCCTGAAGGTCGGGCGTGCGGCCGAGGTCGAGAGGTGCGATGGTGCGCAGGGCGTCGGTGGGGGTCGCAGAGGTTGCGGAACGACGGGCGAGCGCATCCAGCACCGGTCCCGGCGAGAGCGTGCCGATCACCTCGACATCCGCGGCGTCCTCGTCCTTGGCGATGCGGACCCCAAGTTCGGCCAGCACTTCGCAGATGATGTGGTCGTTCTTGCCGCGACCGACGATCGCGGTCTTGTCGAAGCGTCGGGCCGCATGCGCGGCGCCGAGGGCCTCCCTCGCCGCGACCTTGCCCGTGAACCGGTCCCAGATGTCCGGCGGCATCTCCCGCCGCGGCTGCGAGAAGTACGTGGCCGCGAGGTCCATCAGCCCGCGCGCATACCCAATCTCTGCGCGCTCCTTGGTCGCGATCCGCCCATACCGCGCGATCGTCCGTCGAACCTCTCTTGCCCGCTCTCCCCGCGGCGCATACCGCCGCATCACCCACGAGTTGTTGCGGACGAGGCGGCGGAGGATGAGGTCCATGTCGCGCCCCGCCTGCGTCTTCTCGTGCAGGACCTGGAAGCGGCGATCAAGCGTGATGCGAAACCCCGCCAGCATGAGTTTCGCCGCCAGATCATACTCCTCGGCGTAGTAGTTGAATGTGGGGTCGTAGCCGCCTGCGGAGAGGAAAGCGCTGCGACGGATCGCGACGCCGCAGCCGATGAAGACTTCCGGCAGGCCGCCGGATTCATGCACGGGCAAGATGCCCGTGCCACGGGGGAGGAAGATCTCCGCCTGCACCGCGCCGACATCGCTCGGCGCATCGCGCAGCGCATCAAGCACACCCGCGTGCAACGGGTGCGAATCGTCATCGAGCATCACGATCCACCCGCACGACGGGTCGGATGCCGCAACGCCCGCATTTCGCGCCGCCGCGCCCTCGTTGGTGTCGCGCAGCAGGAGCGTGACCGGCAGCCCGTTCTCAAGTTCAACCGGCAACTTCGGCGGAACCCGCGACGCGTTGTCAACCACAATCACCTGGGCATCGTGCCACGGCAGCGCGGCAAGCCCCGCGATCGTCCGCGCAAGCGTCTGCGGACGGTCCCGCGTCGGCAGGACATACGCGAGGCGGGGCGATGTCACGCGCCCGCTCCGGCGACCGCGGGCGCCCTCCGGGCGCTCGGCGACATGCCGCGAGCCTCGATCACCTCCGGCGAGGTGTACGTCAGGTGCGAGGAGTGCAGCCGCGCCAGCGCCTGACGCAGGTCGGTCGCGGAGATGACGGTGTTCCCCAGCCGCTGCACCTGGATCGCGGCGGCGACCGAGGCGATGAACGCCGCCGAGAGCAGCGGCGCGCCGGTGGTCAGGGCGAGCGTCGCGGCGGCGAGCATCGAGTCGCCGCAGCCCAGCGCGTCCACCGCGTGACCGGAGAGCGCGGGCACGTGCTCGCCGCGGACGTGCGACGCGAAGCCCGCATCCTGGTTGACCGGCGCGCTCAGGCGGTCGAAGGCGATCAGGCCGTCCGCGCCCAGCGTGATCAGCGCGGCGCGGCTCCGCGTGTCGGCCAGCAGCCGCCACGCGACCATCGACAGGCCCTGGTCGTGCAGCGTGTATGCCTGGCGCAGTTCAGACTCGCTGGGGCAGACCAGGTCCATGTCGCGCATCATGCGCAGGTTGCTCCGCCGGCCCGAGACATCCGCCGCCATGATGCCGACGTTCCTGCGAAGCGCAGGGCAGAGTTTGGCGAGCACCGACTGCGGCAACAGGCCCAGCCCGAAGTCGGCGATGATCGCCGCATCGCAGTTGCCCCCGTTCACCTCGGTGCTCTGGCACGGCGCCAGCGCGAGTTCGCGGGCCGTGTCGGTCGCCAGCGCGACCAGTTCATCCTGCTGCGCGGCGTCGAGTTCCAGCCGCTCCAGCAGGTCGATCTTCATGACCTTCTGCGCGCCCACCAGGAACCGCTGCTTCTCCGGGATGTTCGTATCGACCTCGATGCTCCGCACCTCCACGCCGTCGGCCAGCAGCCTCTGACGCAGCATCGCGCTCTGGTCGTTCTTCGGCAGGCCGGTGACGAGCACCGGCGAGGCGCCCATCGCGGCCAGGTGCCGGGCGATGATCGCCGCCGCGCCGTCGTACATCCGCCGCTCCAGCGGGCGGAGCGTCATCACCGGCGCTTCGCCGGCCACGTCGGGACGGTCGCACAGCACGTAGGTGTCGAGGATCACCTCGCCGACCACCAGCACCCGCTTGCCGCGGAAGCGGGAGATCGTCCTGGAGAGTTCCACGCCGTCGAGTTCCGGCATCGACAGCAGTTGCCGGAGCCGCGCGTGGTAGGGGTCGATCGACTGCTCGAGCGCGGCGATGAGCGCGGTCGACGAGAACACGACATCGCCCGAAGAGAACACCACCCGCCCGCCGTGCGACTCGACCGCCCCGCGCTCCGCGAGGAACCGCGGATCGCTGTTCAGTTCGTACTCCTTGCCTTTCACGTACACATCGGGCCGCACTTCGTCGAGCAGTTCGCGCGCGGTGGGGCGCTGCTCGATGTACACAAGGTCGACGCAGTCCAGCGCGGCCAGGTTCTCGGCACGCAGTTCCTCAGGGATGAGCGGGCGGCCGGTGCCCTTCTTCATCTCGACATCGCCGGTGATCGAGACCAGCAGCAGGTCGCCGTGGCTGCGCGCATGGCGGAGGTGCCGGAGATGGCCGGGGTGAACGATGTCGAAGCAGCCGTGGCAGTGGACGATCTGCTTCCCGGCCGCGCGGGCGGCAGCGCGAAGCCGGAGCAGTTGTTCGTGGTCGAGGATCTTCCCGCCCGGGCCATGGCCGGGCAGGCGGGAAGGAAACCCGTCTCCGCCTTCCGGTCTCACCAGGTTGAGCGCGGCTTTGCCGGGTGTCTTCTCCGGGGGCGCGGGGGGGAGCGGTGGCTGGGCATCCGGGCCGGTTGGGGGCAGTGGCATGGGGGTCTTTATCGGTCTGTTGAGAGGGTGAGGCGAGAGATGGTGGGTGTGTACGGGGTGGGCTGGGAACCCCCCTGAACAAGTGGCTCTGCGTGCGCCCACGCCGATCTGCGCCTTTCGCCGGCATCGGGCCCATTGGTCGATACCGGTTGCATGACCACCATGGCCGCGGCACCGGCAGCACAGGGCAGGCAGACGCTGACGCGCGATGATGTCGTTCGGCTGGCCAGCGGCGATCGGCCATGGGCGGCGCTACCCGTGCTCGCGCAAGTGTTGCGCGTGCAGAATGGCGATGTGGCGCTGGCCTATCTCGCGGCCGCGTGCTTTGCAAGGGTGGGCCTGAGAACGCCCGCGGCGGAACTGTTCGATGCCCTGCCGGCGGAGGTGCAGCGCGACCCGCAGGTCTCGGCCCTCGGCCGCACGATCGCGGCACTGCCAACGGATGTGATCGGGTTCGCCGAGCGGCGAAGGGTGTGCGAGGCGAACGTCCGCGCGCTCGCGGAGCGGGGAGTGAACCTGAGCGAGGGGCTGGCGCGATGGGTGGAGACTCGCGGCGGGGCGGACTCCTCGGAAGTCTGGCTGCGCGCGCGGGACGGGAACATCGTCGTGCAGCGCGGGGCCGGCAGTCTCGAGTTTCGCCACCTCGTTGACATTGTCGGGCAGGTCGCCGCGCTGAAACTGCCGCACGAGGCGGGGCTGCCGCCCGGAGCCGTGCCGAACAACATCAAGCCCTACGTCGTCGAGGGCGCGGACCCGCCGTGGCTGTTGCGGCGGGTGATGCAGGCCACGCCCGACCAGCCCGATGGCTACCGCGCGCGGGTGTCGCTGGTGCAGCGGAGTGAACTCGAACTGCTCGACGGCCTGTCCATGGCGGACCTGCGCGCGGAGTTGAGTTCGCCGCGCCTGCACCTGTTCATCGGCGACGATGCGACGGTGCGGCTCGAGCGCGATCTGCTCGCCCGTACCGACACGGTAACCATCGGGCACTTCCTCGGTGTGCCGGCGCGCACAAGGGAGTGGGGGGGTTCGGGAAGGTGCGAGCCCCCGCCCGAGCAGGTGCTCCAGCGCGTCGCCGTGAGTCAGCAGGCCGAATCGGTCCGGCTGGAGGCCGCGGTGCGAGTCGAGTACTCAACACGCGATGCCGCGTGGTATGCGCGCCGATTCGCCGAGCCCGATCGCCCGCTGCGGGTGCTCCTGCCGACGTGCAGGTATTCGACGTATATCAAGCACGCCGCGGCGGACCTGTGCGAGGCATTCAACGGCGCGGGCTGCGAGGCCCGGACCCTGATCGAGCCCGACGACCAGTCTCAACTCTCCAGCGTGGCGTACCTTCGCGCAATCGCCGAGTTCAAGCCCGACCTGGTGGTGCTGATCAACTACACGCGCTCGAACATCGGCGCGGTGATCCCCGCGGGCGTGCCGGTCGTGACGTGGGTGCAGGATGCGATGCCGCACCTGTTCGACGCCAAGACGGGCGAGGCGATGGGGAACCTCGACTTTGTCGTCGGCCACACCCACATCGAGTTGTACGAGAAGTTCGGGTATCCGGCGAAGAACCGGCTGCGCCTGCCGGTGACGGCGAGCACCACCAAGTTCCACGATGCGCCGGTCGACGCCGCGCTGCGCGAGAAGTTCGCGTGCGATGTCGCGTTCATCACGCACCACAGCGAAACGCCCGAGAGGATGCACACCCGGCTGTGCGATGAGGCCGGGCGTGCGGGCAGCGGGTCCGCGGTGGTGCGGATCTTCGAAGAACTCATGCCGCGGATCAGGACCCTGGTCGAGGATCGGGGCCAGGCGCCCATCGCGCCGCGCGTGCGCGAGGCGGCGATCGCCACCGCGGTCGAGGTCGCCGGTCGCGAGCCCGATGCACGGACCAGCGCGATGCTGGTGAACCAGTACGCGTTCCCCATGGCCGACCGCATGGTGCGCCACCGCGTGCTCTCTTGGGCGGCGGATGTGTGTGAGTCGCGCGGATGGAAGATGCGGGTGTTCGGTCGCGGCTGGGACAAGCACGAGCGGCTGGCGCGTGCAGCGGGGCCGGAGATTGCGCACGGCGAGGAACTGCGGGCCGCGTACGCCGCGGCGGGCGTGACGGTGCACGCGTCGATCCACTGGATGTATCACCAGCGGGTGATGGAGTGTGCGCTGTCGGGCGGGTTGCCGGCGGTATACCTGAAGCCGGACGATGTGTCGCTGCTGCGGGCGTGGGTGGTGGGGAGGATGTGGGAATGCGGAGTGCGGAATGCGGAGTGCGGAGTTGACAGAGCGGAGGTTGAGTGTGCGGCGGCCGATTGCCCCGAGGCGATGTCATTCGTCGCGCAGTTGCAGCGGATCGATCGGCCGGTCCACCCGGCATGGGCCGCGCTCAACATCACTCCGGCGATGCTGGAGACGGCGCGCCGGGCATGGGCGGGGATGCCCCAGGCGCCGCACGCGGCCTTGCTGCTCGGCGACCTCGCGGAGACCACCTTCGCGTCGCGCGAGGGCCTGGAGGGGCTGATCGAACGCGCGAGCCGGAGCCCGGTGCGCCGGCAGAACCTCTCGCGCGGAATCGCGGGGCGCGTGCGGGAGTTCTACTCCACGCAGAAGGCCGCCGAGGACATCCTGCAACTGGTGCGGAACGCCCTCGTCGGATGAGGCACACGCGACGGTCGGGCGCCAAGTGAAAACCGCGGCGTGCCCGTAAGAGCACGCCGCGGGTCGTTGTTCTGCTCTCTCCTCGAAGGAGATCGTCCTGCCGCCGGTGCTGACCGCAAGGTCAGCGGTCCGGTTCAGCGGCGCGAGGCCTTCGCCCAGGTGCGGCGAGCGGTCTTGCGGGCCTTGTTCGTGGTGCGCTTGGTCGTCGTGCGCTTGGCGGTCTTGCGGGAGTGCTTGCTCCAGCGGCTCTTGGTGGTCGTGGTGCGCTTGGTCGCCGTGCGCTTGGCGGTCGTGCGCTTGGCGGTGCGGGTGCGACGCGTGGTCTTGCGGGTCGTTGCCATGATTCTGCATCCTTGCTGAAAGTGCGGGGAGACGTGTGTTTCGCCGCGGCGGTCGCGGGCGCTTTTCGCCCCGGCGCCCCGCGCGCCGGCAGACGAGTCCCGCGCGCCCCGAGCGTCAATGACGACGCCGGCGAAGCACGCGGTTCTTGGGCCATCGGCCTCCGTCAGGGGTGAGGTGAGCCGTTCTCGGGTTTTTCCGCGAGTTTGTTCGTCGCGCCCCCGGCCACGGGCCGGTCCCGGCCCGCTCGGGGTGAGCCCGATTGCGGCCGATACCATCTTCGCCCCGCTTCCCGAAGCGCAACCGATGCCGACCCACCCGTCACAGTCATGGTCACCCGAGTCCTGGAAGTCGCGACTCCAGGCTCAGCAGGTCGTCTATTCCGATCGTCCCGCCGTCGACCGCGCGGTGACGGCGCTCCGGGCCTTGCCGCCCCTGGTCACCAGTTGGGAGATCGAGCGGCTCAAGGCCCTCATCGCCGAGGCGCAGGAGGGCAAGCGGTTCCTGCTCCAGGGGGGCGACTGCGCCGAGCAGATCGCCGACTGCCGCGCCGAGTCGGTCGCGGCGAAGTTGAAGATCCTCCTCCAGATGTCGGTGGTGCTCATCCACGGCAGCAAGCACCCGGTGATCCGTGTCGGCCGGTTCGCGGGGCAGTATGCCAAGCCGCGGTCGAGCCCCAGCGAGACGCGCGCGGTCGACGGGAAGCCCGTCACGCTGCCCTCGTACTACGGGGACCTGGTCAACAGCGCCGCGTTCGACGCCGACTCGCGCCGGCCCGACCCCAACCGCCTGCTCGAAGGCTACATGCACGCCGGGCTGACTCTGAACTTCATCCGCTCCCTGCTCGACGGCGGTTTCGCCGACCTGCACCACCCCGAGTACTGGGAGTTGGGGTTCATGCGGAACGCCGGGCTTCCCGACGATCTCAAGCGGGCGTACCACGACATGACCGAGCGGCTGGCCGACGGCCTCCGGTTCATGGAAGCGATCGGCGAGAAGAGCGTCGCCGACCTGACCCGGGTCGAGTTCTTCACCAGCCACGAGGGACTGAACCTCCTCTACGAATCGGCCCAGACGCGCACCGTGCCGCGCCGCGAGGGGTGGTTCAATCTCTCGACCCACCTGCCCTGGATCGGAGAGCGCACGCGCGCGATCGACGGTGCGCACGTTGAGTACTTCCGCGGCATCCGCAATCCGGTCGGCGTGAAAGTCGGTCCGGCCATGACCGCAGACGATCTCCTCCGCCTGCTGGATGTGCTCGACCCGGCCAACGAGCCGGGCAAGATGGTGCTGATCACGCGCATGGGCGTGGCGGGCATCCGCGCGGCGCTGCCGCCGCTTGTGACGCGCCTCGCCGCGGAGGGCCGGCGCGTGCTCTGGGTGTGCGACCCGATGCACGGAAACCCCGTGACCACGGCGACCGGCCGCAAGACGAGATCCTTCGAGCAGATCGCGCAGGAACTGGAGATGTGCTGGGCCGTGCATCGTGAAGCGGGCGTGCGACTGGGCGGGGTGCACCTGGAGATGACCGGCGAGGACGTGACCGAGTGCGTCGGCGGCCGCGGCGGGAACGGCGTGACCGAGGCCGACCTCTCGCGCAACTTCGCCAGCCCGTGCGACCCGCGACTGAACTACGAGCAGTCCATGGAACTCGCCTTCCTGCTCGCGCGCCGGATGCGCGACGATCGGGCATAGACGGGGCTTCCGGGGGACCAACCCGCGCCCCGCCCTAACATCCGGCCTGATGAAGCGCCGTCCGCCGTGGACAATCTGGGCATTGATCGCCTCCGAGATGTGGAGGCTGATCCTGCTGACCACCGGCGTGCTGCTGTGCGTCACCGCCTTCGGCGTCAGCGTGAAGTACCTCGCCGACGGAAGGCTCGGGCCGATGGACTGCCTGCGGGTCATGTTCCTGGCCATGCCGCCGATGCTGCACTACGTCCTGCCCTTTGCCGCGTGCTTCGGCGCAACGCTCGCGTATCACCGCTTCGCGTCCGACAACGAAGCGATCGCCTGTCACGCCGGCGGCATCAGCCACCGGGGACTGCTCGGTCCGGCGGTCGCGACGGGGCTGGTGCTGTCGGCCGCGCTCGTGATGCTGAGCAGTTATGTCATCCCGCGGTTCCTGGAAAAAATGGCGCTGGTGGTCAGCGAGGACGCGACGCGCCTCATCGTGGCGTCGATCCAGCGAAAGGAAGCGGTCCGGCTGAACGACACCTGGGTGTACGCCGATGCGGTCGCGGAACTCGGACCCGATGAAAAGTCCGGCGCGTTCCAGCGGCTGTGGCTCGGCGGCGTGATGGTCGTCAACATGGACGGGGCCGGGTCGGTGCGCGACCAAGGTGCTGCCCGGGAGGCCTATGTCTGGCTCCGGCGGATCGCCGGGAGCGCCGAGGGCGGTTCGGGCTCGCGAGGCCCGGGTGGCGCTGGGGGCGGGGGGGCTGGGGCGGGTGGTGGGGGGCCGATGACGCAGGTGATCATCAAGCCTTCGCGCTACCTGGGCACCTCGGAGCAGGGCACCCGCAGCGAGGGCGAATCGACGCTCCTGAGTTTCGAGGTGCCCAACACCTTCAGCGACGACCCCAAGTTCCTCACGACGGCGCAACTCCGCGGGTTGAAGGAACGCCCCGAGGGCATCAGCGCTGTGGAGCGCCGCCGCCGCGACCTGGCCGTCGCCCTGGCGCAGCGCGAAGCGCTGGAGTTCATCCGCGCACGCCTCCAGGAAAAAGGCGCGGTCGAACTGGTCGACGGCGTCGGCGAGCGCTTCACGCTCCGCGCGTCGGACGTCCGGGTTCGCGGCCGCGCCAGGCAGCGCGCCGAGGCCGAGCCCGACGCACGGGGCTGGTACTGGATCGAGCCGCTTCGCAAGGGCGAGCAGGTCGTTGTCGATGCGCGACTGCCCGACGGCAGCACCCGCCGCCAGCACGCCAGCACCGCGTGGATGAACCTGTCGCGGTCCGATGTCGCCGGCCAGGACATCGCCATCACACTGCAGTTCAACGATGTTTCCGCGGAGGACATCGAGGCCGGCCGGGCCGATGAGCCGCCCGCCGATGCGCCGCAGGAGGCCGAGGCCCGCACCGGCGCTGCGCTGGGAACCCGATGGACCGGCCTCGCGCTCGCGGGGGGCAGCGGCGTGGAAGTGATGAACGAGCCCAGCGCGAACCTGATCCGCGCGGCCGAGGCGCGGCTGGCCGACCGGCCCGCGGACGCGCCCCTGATCGCCCCTCCCCTGGAGAGCCTCAAGCGGCGCATCGACGACCTCATGCGCGAAATCATGAGCAAGCAGCACGAGCGCATCGCCATGTCGCTGGCCTGCCTCGTCATGGTCGTCCTCGGCGCCGTGACGGCGCTCCGCCTCCGAGACAGCCTGCCCCTCACCATCTATCTCTGGGCGTTCTTTCCCGCGCTGGGGGCCGTACTGACCGTGAGCGCGGGCCAGCAACTCACGCACGAGCACGGCGTCGCCGGCCTGCTGCTGCTCTGGGGCGGCATCGCCGCGCTCGCCGGATACACATTGCTCGAACTCGCCAAGTTGGCGCGGCACTGAGACCGTTCGAACCACCCGATGACGACCAGCCAGCCAGAACCCGCAGCGCGGACACCGCTCGGAGAGGCGTTGCGCCCGGCGATCCTCGCCGCGCTGGTCGTGACAGTGCTGCGGCTCCTCTATCTGCGATGGGCGTGCCCATACGACCTCGTCGAGGATGAGGCCCAGTACTGGCTGTGGTCGCAGTTCCCCGACTGGTCGTACTACTCCAAGGGGCCGGGAATCGCCTGGGCCATCCGGGCCGCCACGGCCCTCCTCGGCGATGACGAATGGGCCGTGCGCCTCCCCGCGGCAATCTCGGGGTTGATCGCCATGCTGTGCGCCGCCGGGCTGGGCGCCGAAGCGGCCATCGGCGCAGCAAGGGCTGAGGCCGGTGCGCCACGCGTACGGCGGGCAGCATTGTTCGCGCTCGCCGCGTTTGCGCTGGCGCCGGTCTTCCAGATGACCGCCGTGCTCATGACCATCGACGGGCCCTTGGTCGCCTGCTGGCTCGCGGCGTCGTGGGCCGCGTGGCGCGCGATGATGCGGGGCTCACGCGCGGGATGGATCGTCCTCGGCGCAGCGGTCGCCGCCGGTTTCCTGTTCAAGTACACCATGATCCTGGTCGTTCCGGGCCTCGTGTTGTTCGCGATCGTTCGGCGGCGGGACCTGTCGCCCGCCGGCGGATGGCGGGCGTGGCTCGCGGCAGGGGCGCTGGTCGCGTCGCTCGGGCTGGTGCCCGTCGTCGTCTGGAACGCGCAGCACGACTGGGACTCGGTGCGTCACCTGCTCGGACACCTCGGCATGGCCGGCGGCGACATGCCGGTGGCGCAGGCCGGCGGAAAGAAATGGAGCCCGCTCTGGCCGCTGATTCTCATTGGTTCCCAGGTCGCGCTCGCGGGGCCGGCGCTCGTGGCGGGCGCCTGGGCCGCGGCGCGGAGCGAGGGCCGCCGCGAATCGGTCGGCGCATCGTTCCTGGTCTGGTGTGCGCTGCCGGTGCTGGTGTTCTATCTCGCTGTCTCGCTGATTGCCGAGCCGGAGGGAAACTGGCCGATCGCAGGCTCGACGACGCTGCTCGTGCTCGCGGGCGTGTGGCTGAGCGGAGCGACGGCAGCGGATGGCCGCGCGCCGGATTGGCAACCCGGGCGCTTCCGGCCGCGTCGCTTTGTATGGAATCTCGCAGTGCTGTACGGCGTGTGCGCCGCGCCGCTGCTGCTCCGGGCCGACTGGGCCGCGGCCGCGGCGACGCGCGTCGCGCACTGGGTGCGCCCCGACGCCCCGCCCATCCGGACCGGACGGCTCATCGGCGCGAGGGCCATGGGCGAGCACGCCGGGCGGATCCTCGCCATGCTCGATGACGAAGCCGGCGCAACGGGCCGGAGCGCGGCGTTCACCGTCGTTGAGCACTACGGACGGGCGAGCCAGTTGTCCTACTACCTCCCGGGCCGGCCGGTGGTGTACTGCGCCTCCGCGGCGATGGGCGGCAGGAAGTCGCAGTTCGATCTCTGGCCGTGGACCGATCTGCACGACCCCGCCCTGGTCGGCCGCGATGCGCTCCTGCTCTCCAACGACAAGCCCTCCACCCTCGAGTTCTGGCGGTCCGTCTTCGACTCGGTCGAGCCGATCGACGGTGTGAAACTCCAGGGCGAGCACAAGAAGGACCGCGTGGCCTACATCGGGCGCGGGTACCGAGGCCTGCCCACGCCGGAGACGCGCCCATGAGCGTGAATCCCGCGCAACACGTCGCGTCCGAAGCGCCCGCGCTGCGCGGGGCGCTGCGAGGGGCGCTGCGCCGGGCCGCGCCGTGGGTGATCGGCCTCGCCATCGCGATGTGCTGGGACCGCGCGGTCTACCTGCACCTCCGGGCCGGTGCGCACGCCCCGACTCCCGAGGCCGCGTCGCACGCGATGGAGGCCATGAAGAGCCGCGCCTGGTACAACTTCCTGTACCTGCTCGGCAGGGCCGAGCCGTGGCTCTACGTCTCCGCCGCCCTGCTGTTCGCCGACTTCGGACGCGATCGCGAGCGTGTCCGTCGCGGGCTTCGCCGCGCGGTGATGCTCGCCCTCAGCGTCGTGCTCTCCGGCGGCGCGGCCGAGATCGTCAAACTCCTGTCCCGGCGGCTCCGGCCCGATCAGACCGACGGCTGGTACCGCTTCCGGCCATGGACCGAGCAGTTCTGGGTCGCCGAAAATCTCGGACTGCCCTCAAGCCACGCCGCCGTGGCCTTCGGGGCGGCCTTTGCGCTGTGCTGGATGTGGCCCCGCGCTGCGCCGGTCTTTCTTTTGGCCGGGATCGGGTGCTCGCTCAGCCGCCTGTTCGCCGGGGCCCACTTCCTGTCCGACGTGCTGGTCGCCGCCGGCTTGGCGTTCTTCGTGACCCTCGGCGTGTACGCTTTGGACCGGCGGAACAACGGCGGGCGGGGAATCGAGGCGGAGTGAGACTCGCGGCCGCGGGGCCCCGTTCTCCGGAGGCGTGTTCGAAGTTGACGATCCTGGACCGCTACATCGCGCGGCAGTACTTCTTCAACACCATCGCGCTGCTGGTGCTGCTCGGGTCCTTCGTCGTCGCCGTCGACGTCTCGCTCAACATCGACCGGTTCCTCAGCGCCGCCGACCGGCTCCTCGAGGGCGAGTCGCCCTCCACCCTCCGCAAACTCCTCGTCACCGTCCTGCTCGTCGCCGACCTCTGGTGGCCCAAACTCCTGCAGTTGTACGCCTACATGGTCGGCCTCGCCCTCGTCGGGGCCATGGGCTTCACCTTCACCCAACTGGTCCGGCACCGCGAGACCGTCGCCGCGCTCGCCGGCGGAATCAGCCTGCGCCGGCTCGCCCGCCCGGTGCTGCTGGTCGCGGCCGTCATGATGGGCCTGAAGTTCATCGACCAGGAGTTGATCCTGAGCAATCCCCGGATCGCCCCGCTCCTGGCGCGCGACCACGGCGACGCGGGCAACCGCGAGTGGTCCGCATCCGCCGTGCCGCCGACCGCCGACGGCTCCCGCCGCGTCTTCATGGCCCGCGAGTTCGTGCCCGCCGAGTCCCGCCTGCTCGGCGTCACCGTGTGGGAGCGCGACCAGCAGGGCATGCTGACGCGCCACCTCGTCGCGCCCGAGGCGGTCTGGACGCAGGGCGCGTGGGAACTGGCCGCCGCGAGGGACCTGCCCGTCGGCCTTGCGCCCAGCGGGGCCGAGACAAGCCGCACGCCCGGCGGAGGCGCCCCGAAGGCGGAGCGCATCGCGACCGACCTCGACCCCGGCGCGCTCCTGCTCCGGCGCGATGCACGCGTGCTCGAGTCGCTCTCCTGGCGGCAGATCGGCGCAATGCTCGCCAGCCCCAAACTCGATCCGGCGATGCGCGACAAACTCGTCCGCGTCAAGTGGGGACGCATCTCCATCTCCGTCTCCACGTTCCTCTCGCTGCTGATCACCATGCCGTTTTTCCTTGTGAGAGAGCCGCGGAACATGCTCGTGCAGTCCCTCAAGTGCGCACCCGTGGGCATCGGCGCGCTCCTTGGCAGCGTGTTCGGGGCATCCGCCCCAGTGCCCGGCCTGCCCGTGGTGCTGGCGGTGTTCCTGCCGGTGCTGGTGCTGATCCCCATCACGATCGCCTCGTGGTCGAGCGTCAGGACGTAAGGGAAGGCACGCGACTCTCTGCTGAAAGTCACAAGGAAAAGGCCCCGCCATTGCCGGCGGGGCCTTCGTGCACATCAGCGCGCTCGATCAAGTTCGATCAGTAACACGGACCCTGGCCGTAGGAGAACCACGTGCTCAGGAACGCGAAGATCGCCGGCGTGCCGCACGTCCCGCCGTAGCACCTCGCACCCGGTTCCTCGGCGAACCAGTCGCTCAGGAAGGCGAAGATATCCGGCACGCCGACCACGAGGTCGCCGTCCCAGTCGGCGTCGCACGGCTCGCACAAGTCGATGACACCGTTGTCGTTGGTGTCGATATCCGGGAATCCGTCCCCCGGATCCGCATCACCCTCGGCGATGTCGAGAACGTCATCGCGGTTGTTGCCATTGCAATCGACAAAGTGCGGCAGGCCGCAGTCGCCCGAACTGTAGAAAAGGTCGATGTCGGCGTCCGTGAAGTCAGAGTCCCCGTTGAGGTCTGTGTCGGGCATCCGGTTCGTAAAGTCCAGATAGAACGCGGACTGATCCGAGAAGCTGATGAATCCGTCGAGGTTCCAGTCGGCGAGGCACCATATCTCGCGGTAGTGCAGGCGACTGGCCAGATGGTGCTCGTGCATCGCTCCGATCGCCGTGACCATGTGGTCTGCGAGCTGCGCGTGGGGCTCACCGCCGGAGTCGACAACCCCCGGAACGAACCAGTCGAAGTGGTTGACGCCATAGTCGATCGCCTGCGAACCAACCTCCGCCCAGTCGTCCCCGTCGAGCCACCCGTCCTTGCTGGTGAAGGGCTCGTTGGGGTAGGTCGCCCAGCGCGAGACGACCTCGGGGTCACCGTTGTAGGGGCCAGGGCCGATCGTGAGGGTGTACGCGCTTTCCGGCAAGGCGAGGGTCTGTGCCCGCGCCTGCTCCCTCGCCCACTTCTTGCCCGTCGCGAGGAACCCCGCGGCATCGACGTCCTCGCCGTACCGCTCACAGAAGGTTTCGATCAGCGGCCATGGAGTGTTGTTGATCAAGTATTGTGACGCCACGCCGGTCGGGTAGTACACGATGAACTCGTCGCCGTTCAGCGGCGCGAAGAGCAGGTCGAGCCCATCGGGAAGGAGCAGGGCTCCCCCCGCCCAACCTGTGACCACGACCGTGGTTCCGATGTTGTAGCCGCTCGTGAACTCGACGAACAGCGGCGTCTCCGCCGTAAGGAACCATGACGGGTCAAAGGGAGTCGTCGAGTTGGGAAGGTTGCCGAATGCGGCGACCACAATCGCATCACTCGTCGAGCCGGAGCCAACTGTCCCCGTCGTGCTCTCGGCTGCGTGTTGATAAAGCGGCACCACCCGTCCATCCGAAAGCGGGTCCCACGGGATAACCGCGTTGGTGACGCAGTAGTACGCGTCCCAGTTCATGTGCCCGTACCACGTCGGAATGCCGTGGTAAACCGATTCGCCCGGGCCGACCGGCACCGGCCGAACTTCCTCCGCCACCGGATCGGTCACGCCGTACCCATCGCCGACAAGGTACTGCGTCAGCTTGGCGTTCGGCCAGATGGCCCGGAGCGGCGCCCACGTGGATTTCTCGCGATGATAGTTGTACGCGGTGATGAACGTCGCGCCGCGGTACGAGTGAATGTCCGCATTGCCAGGGCCCCACTCCGCGCCCTGCGGCGTGTAAGTCAGCGGGTCGCCGGTGAAGAGTGGGTCTTGGGGGTCGCGGTTCCGGTACGCAAAGTCGTTGTGCCACTGCGCCAGGTTCCGCTCGCCGTCAATCGTGTACCCGGTGTTGTCGGGGTCGAACGGGTCTTCCTCGGCGCTCGCGGATGCCCGAGCGTCGCTCCAGTAGTCAAGGTAGTTCTCCCAGTCGACAGGCACCTCTCCGATGTCTTCGGTTCCGACGATGACGGCCACCGGGTCCGGGAAGTCGATCCCTTCATCGAGGTATGCGCAGAACGCGAGCATCCACGTTTCCACGTCCTTGGACCCGTTCTTGAAGAAGTAGCACGGGCGATAGTCGTTGTTGTGCCCGCGCTTTACGCGGAAGACGGTGTCCGCACCGTGAGCCTGGCTGAACGGCGGATCGACGGTGAACGTGACCGTCCAGTTCCCTCCACCGGCGGGTTCGGCGTGATAGCCCGTGATGACCATATCGGGCTCACTTTCCACCATGACCGTCGCCGCCCACGGCTGCAGGTAGTACTCCTCGCTGTACTGCGCGAAGAACCCGTCCGAGTCACCGGTGAGCGCAACCGTGAAGGTGTCGTCTGTGGCGGAGACCGCGTTCATCCGGCCCAGATGGCCCCAGTCGGTGAAGGAGTTGATGAACCGCTGCGAACTGAGCTTCCCCGGGACAACGTCCGCCTGATGATTGGTGAATGCCGGCAGCACACCGGGCCCCATGTGCCAGTCGGTGCTCTGCCCGAGGGCATCCAGGCGCAGCGCCCAGTAGAACGGCTTTCCGTCGTACTCACCGGTGCTCCACTCGCTCTTGGCGTGCTGCACCTTGTCGATGACATATTGCGCGGCCAGCTCGGGGTCTGGGTGGTCCCGCACATCCAGCGCGATATGCGGCGCGATGATCGCCCCGGTATCGAGCAGCCCCCACATCTCGGCGATCGGTGAGGCGGTTGAGTTGTAGATGTCGAGCGCTTCGCCCGCGGTCCACAGGGAGTGGACGACACCCTCCTGCAGCAGACGCCGGGCCGCGGTCCGGCTCATGGCGATGCCGGGCGCACGCGGGTCGCAGAGTGACGGGGGTGTCGGGCAGGGCGCGTTGTCGGAATAGACGCCCCCCAGGAGCGTGCACGCTTGGAGCGTGGTCACGGTGCAACTGCCGTTTGCCACGCAGCACGCGCCGCTCACGGCTATGGATGGCGGCGTCGCAGCGCTCGTCGACCCGGTCAGGGCGCACGCGGCGGCAATGATGCCGCCGAGTCTTGGAACGAAGACGTTCATCGAGACTCCTCAGATATCATGCGACACGAGTTCGCCGCGGACAGCACACCGGCCCTGGGTGCGTACAAAGCAGCGGTGAGGCGGGCAACCTAACAAGGTGCGGCTCGCCTTGCAAGTCCGACTGCACAGTCTGCACAAGTTCTTTGCGCTGTGTTGCCCGTCACGCCAGCGAGGGGCGACTTGTATGCAAGTCCTGCGTCAAATCCCGCCCAAGCGGTTGCAGCGGGGCGGCCGGGGTGGTATGGTGGACGGACGAATCGCCACCCCAACCGAGATGGGCAATGACGATGAAGAATTTTTCAAGTAACGCTATCATTGGCTCGCTGGTCGCGGTTATCGGGGCGGCTGCGTCGTCCGCCAACGCCGGCAACATCGTCTTCAACAGCGGTTTCGAGACCGGCAACTTCCTCGGGTGGGAGCGACCGCCGAATGCCCCCCCCCCCGAACGGCGTGAACTTTCAAGTCCGCACCGGAGATGCGCACAGCGGCAATCGCTATGCGGTGATGTCCTCCTTCTCTCAACAGTACATGTCCCAGACGCTCCCCACGCAGGCGGGGCAGGATTACGAGCTGAGCTTCTGGCTCAGGTGGGACTTTGGGATGGCGGGCGAGTTCGTCGCGGTGCGATGGGAGGGCCAACCAGTGCTTAGTGTGCGGGGCACGTTGCAGGGCGCATCCTGGACCCAGTTCACCCTTCCGCTCCACGCAAATCTCACAGGCTCGTTCCTGGAGTTCGGCCAGGACGCCTTTCCTTTGGAGTGGCACATCGACGACATCTCCGTCGTCCCCGTCCCCACCCCCTCCGCCGCGCCGCTGCTGCTGATGGGCGGAGCGTTTGCGTTGCGGAGGAAGCGAAGATGAGCCCGGACGACTGTTCTCTGCGGTGCAGTGTTTCCGCCCCGGTCGTTGTGCTGGCCGCGGTGATCGGGGCATTGTCCGCCCCCGCCCATGCACAGAACATCGTCTTCAATGGGGGGTTTGAGACTGGGACATTTGATGGCTGGAACCGGCCGTTGAATGTCCCTATGCAGTCTAATTTTCGTATCGAGGCGGGCGGTGGCCATTCAGGCACATACTACGCGCAGCTCTCCTCCGTACCCCTCCAGTTCATGTCACAGACCTTGCCGACGCAGGCCGGGCAGGACTACGAGCTGAACTTCTGGCTCAGGTGGGACTTCGGGATGGCGGGCGAGTTCGTCACGGTGCGATGGGAGGGCCAACCAGTGCTTAGCGTGCGGGGCACGTTGCAGGGCGCATCCTGGACCCAGTTCACCCTGCCGCTCCACGCCAACCTCACCGGCTCGTTCCTCGAGTTCGGCCAGGACGCCTTTCCTTTGGAGTGGCACATCGACGACATCTCGGTCATTCCCGTCCCCGCCCCCTCCGCCGCGCCGCTGCTGCTGATGGGTGGAGCCGTCGCCCTCCGCCGACGCCGACGATGATTCGGCTCTCTCCGTGCCTCCGTGTCGCCTCTGTGCCCTTTGTGGACGGCCTTTGCCTTCCGCCTTCCCACTTCCGCGTTCCGACTTCCCCCTCTACCCTCCCGGCATGGCATCTGTCGTCTTCTACTTCCAGGTCCACCAGCCCTTCCGCCTCAACCGCTACACGGTCTTTGATTCCTCCCACTTCTACTTCGACCAGCAGAAGAACGGGGACATCTGCAGGCGCGTGGCCGACAAGTGCTACCGCCCCGCGACCCAGTTGATCCTCGACCTCGTCAAGCGGCACAAGGGCCGCTTCAAGGTGTCGTACGCGATGACCGGCGTGGTGCTGGACCAGATGCTCGAGTTCTGCCCCGATGTCATCGACATCTACAAGCGACTGGCCGACACCGGCTGCTGCGAGTTCGTCGGCGAGACCTACTACCACTCGCTGAGTTTCCTGTACTCGCGCCAGGAGTTCACCGAGCAGGTGAACATGCACACCCGCAAGATCCAGGACCTCTTCGGGCAGACGCCCAGGGTCTTCCGCAACACCGAGTTGATCTACAACAACGACTTGGCGCACTTCATCCACTCGATGACCGATGAGGGCCTGCCGGGGGCCGACGCGAAGAACCCGAAGAAGCGGTTCATGGGCGCGATCTGCGAGGGCACCGACCCCATCCTCGGTTTCCGCTCGCCCAACTACGTCTATCGCCCGCCGCACACCGGCACCGGCCCGCACGGCAAACCCTTCGGCCTGCTGCTGAAGAACTATCGCCTGAGCGATGACATCGCGTTCCGTTTCAGCAACCGCGGCTGGGCGGAGTGGCCCCTCTCGGCCGAGAAGTTCGCCAAGTGGGTCAACCAGATCAACGGCGACGGGTACCTGTGCAACCTGTTCATGGACTACGAGACCTTCGGCGAGCACCAGTGGGCCGATACGGGGATCTACCAGTTCCTCGAGGCCCTGCCGGAGAAGGTGTTTGACGTCAACCCCGGCCACAACCACTTCAACACGCCGACGGAGGCGCTGTCGCAGTTCGAGCCCGTCGGCGTCTACGACGTCCAGCACATGATCTCCTGGGCCGACACCGAGCGCGACCTGACGGCGTGGCTGGGGAACTCCATGCAGAGCAACGCGCTGCAGGAGACGTACCGGCTGGAGCGCGCGATCAAGGACCGCGTCTCCGCCGCCGCCGCGGCCCACCGCGCAGACCCCGCCCCCGAGACCGAGCACGAGTTGAAGGAGGCCGGCTACCTCCTCGAAGACTGGCGCAAACTCACCACCAGCGACCACTTCTACTACATGTGCACCAAGTACTGGGCCGACGGCGACGTGCACAAGTACTTCTCGCCCTACGACTCGCCGTACGACAGTTACATCAACTTCATGAACGTGCTGGACAACGTCCGCACCCGCGCCACCGGGCAGAAGGTCGGCGCGGGCTGAGCATCACCCCAGCACACGCGAGCAGATCACCATCGCGGCGTCCACCTTCTCCGCGACCGCGGCCAGGTCCAGTTCGGCCGGGTTCCGCACGTCGTATTGCGCAAACTCCTTCCGCACCTCGGGGTCAACCGGCGTGTTGCGGGACTCGGTCTGCGCAAGCGATCGCTGCGCCGCGGGCGAGAGCAGGAACTCCACCATTTCCACGGCCGCGGCTCGATTCCTGCCGCCCTTCACAAGTCCGACCGTGCTCGGGATGAGCATCGAGCCCATGCCGGGGAGGTCCGCATCCGAAGAGCCATCCGGCTCACGAGGGAGCAGGCTTCGGCAGTCGTCATGCTCCCATGAAATCGCGACTGGCCAGCCCTCGCGCTGGCCCGAGTACACGTCATCGGTGTCGGTCAGCCCCACGCGGCACTCGCCACGCGCGACCGCCGCGACCACCGACGCGTTCCCGTCCATCAATCGCACACCATTCGCCTTCAACGCGATCAGCCACTTCTCGAACCGCTCTTCGCCGAAGAGGGCGACAAGTGCGCCGAAGTGCCCACGAGTCGTGCCGAACTGGGGCTTGGCGATGGCGATGCGGTCCTTGAAGGCGGGGCGCAGCAACTGTCCGAGCCGGCGCGGCGCATCCTTCTCCTCAACAAACTTCGTGTTGTACACAATCACGCGTGCGCGGCTTCCAAACCCGTACCACGTCCTGTCCGCAGCGCGAAGGTTCGCGGGCCAGCCGCTGCCCCCGTTCTGCTTCATGTGTTCTTCGGCGCGCGGCGCGGTCGTCTCATCGAGCACCCCGGTACGCGCGAGTTTGATGGTGCCGAACGGCTCGCTCGACCACCACACATCCGCGCGAGAGGCCCCGCCTCCGTCCTTCTCGTTCAGCAGCCGCTGCACCAGGCCCGTGGTCTTCGTGGCTTCGGTGTCGAACACCGCGTCAACGGCGATCCCCGTGGCCTTGGTGAACTCCGCGAACAGCACCTTGGCATACACCGAGTCCGCCGACGTGTAGCAGATCACCCGTGCACCCGCCCGGTCACGTCCCGCACGCGCAAGCAGGCGCGAGCCGGGGATGGCCGCCGCGGCGAGACCGGCGGCTGAAGCGAGCGTGAACTGCCGACGTGAGAGAGGAGTCATCGGTGCTCCGGAGAAGAATGCGGGTCCACACAGGTCACGGAGAAGACATGGAGGGTACAGACAGCCAAAGCCGAATCGAGAAGAAGCGAGGAGTCGAAGCGGTGACAGGAGGAATCAACGTCATCTGTCGGAGATGATCCAGATGTTCTCAGATCGGCCCAAGTGAAGTGCTTCGGCCGGCGGGACGCTCAGTCAGAGCCCTCCGACTCACCGATGCGCATGACTTGCCCCAAGAAAAGAGCCACGGATCCTCTTCTCCGTGGCCTTTGTGTCATCTCTGTGACCTCTGTGGACTGACTCCGCGCCTACTTCGGTTTCGCGGCGTCCTGTGCAGGCTTCGCGGGCTCGGCCGGCTTGCCGCCGCCCTTCTCCTTCAGCGTGCCGAAATACGACTTCACCGCTTCGTGGAACTCCCGCGGGATCGTGTTCTGCTCAATCGCTTCCGTCGCGGCCTGGTCCGCCGTCGCCACCACCTGCGAGAACGCCGCCTTCGACTCGCCCTTGATGCTCTCGCCCTCGACCAGGCGCGAGCCGACGATCGGCCCATCGCCCTGCGCGCCGATCGCCTTCTTCTTCACCGTCTCAAAGTCCGCCGCCGATTCCGGACCCTGTCCGCCGTCGGCGCGGCCCGGGCCGCCGCGGCCGCGCCCCCCGGCCTGCTGCGGCATCCCCGCCGACCACGGCTTCGTGCCCTCCATCCCGCCCTGGCACTCGCCCATGCCCTGGCACTGGCCCTCGCCCTTGCACAGCGACTTCATCTGCGACTGGCACTCCGACAGCGCGGCGTCGGTCATCTCCATTTCCATGGAGAGTTGCTCGAGTTCGGACAACTGCTCGCCCATCTCCCCCATCTCGCCGGACTTCGAGCCCTCGCCGCTCTTCTCGCCCTTGGAGAGCGACTCCCCCGCCTTCTGGCACGCGCCCGCCATCGCCTCCATCGCGTTCTGGCACTCGCTCTGGCTCTTGCACGCCTCCTCGAGTTTCTTCTTCTGCTCGGGCGTGAGGTTGGCCGCGTTCTCCAGAGCCTGCTTCAGTTCCTCCGGCGTGGCGTTCGCGAGTTTGGGGTCCAGCCCCGCCTCCGCGAGTTTCTTCTCCAGTTGTTCCTTGTTCTGCGCGAGTTTCTCCATCTGCTCCGCGAGTTTCTCGAACTGCTCGGCGAGTTTTTTCTTCTCCGCCTCCGACATCTTGCCCGCCGCGGCCTGCTCCTGCAGTTTCATCAACTCCGCCTTGGCCTGCTTGAAGTCGCCCGCCTGCAGCGCCTTCGACAGATCCGCCAGTTCATCGCCCGGCTTCTGGATCTGGCCGAGTTTCTCCTTCAGCGCCTCGAGTTTCTGCCCCTTCTCGCCCTGCTTCAACTGCTCCAGCCGGTCCGAGAGTTTGGTCAGTTCCTTCACCGCGGCCCGGCGGATCGCGTCCGGGTCGGTCGGCTCCGGCTTCTGCGCCTCGGGCGCGGCGGGCGGGGCCTCCGGCTCCAGCGCGAGTTTGTTGATCATCTCCTCGATCTTCTTCTTCCCGTCATCCACCTGCGCCTTCACCTCGATCGTCTTCCGCTCGACCTCCTTCTTCGCCGTCGCGTTCCGATACCACCCCATCACGTCCACCCGCGGAAACGCCAGGAACACCACCGCCAGCGCAAGACCCAGCGCCAGCGGCACCGGCCAGAACCGCGGCGGCTCGATCGGCACCGCCTGCGACAGCCGCACGCCCCGCGCCGAACGCGAAGCCGACTCGATCGCCGCCTTCGACCACGGGTCGGTCGCGTTCTCGATGTAGATCGCCGTGCTCAGCGCTTCCTTCAGATTCGCGCCCTCGTCCACCCGCCGCGCCACCGCCCGCGAGTCCGCCAGCGTGAACACCGTCCACGCCAGCGCCAGCACCGCGCAGCCCGCGCCCGTCCAGATCGCCACCTGCTTCCACATCTCCGCGCTCGTCAGGCCCTCGCCCGTCAGCGCCGTGAACACGAACACCTGCTCGGCTACCCGCAGCGCAATCAGCCCCACCAGCGCCATCGCGATCAGGATCACCAGGTTCCGAAGGAACCCGATCGCCCCCACACGCCACGCCGCGGCACGCACCACTCGACGGATGTCGTTCATTGCGACCTCCAGGCCCGACACCACACCCCCAAATGGCCGGGCCCATCACCCGGACCACGGGTTTGTACCACTGTATTCGAGAATCGGGGCGGGAAAGTTCAGTTTTTCTGTATTTGTTCGGACATCTGCGCTCTCCGAATGGCGGCCGCCGCGGTTTGGCGGGATGATCCGGGTCCATGGCCTGGACGCAGCAGACCCCCGACGAAGTCGATGCGCTCTTTCAGCGACTCCGCGCGCGCGATCCCTTCGGCCATCGCCTGCACCTGGCGTTCGCGCTGGCGGTCTGCGTCCTTGCAGCCTTCCCGACAACATGGCTCGAGTGGGCGTGGTGGCCCTGCCTTGCGGTCTGCTCGGTGCGGATGTTCTCGCATCATCGGATCCTCGGCCCGCTGGTCTGGGAATGGCCCGTCCGGCTGACCATCGCCTGGGTGGCGTGGGGCGCCGCATCGCTGCTCTGGACCGCCGGAACGCGCGAGGCGTGGCTTGCCGAGTGGGGCGTGGCGCGATACGCGCTCCTCATCCCCGCGCTCTGGCCCGTCATGAACGAGCGGCGGTGGTTGATCGCCGCGATCGCGGCGGGCGTGCTCGTGGGCAATCTCACCCAGGCCGGTCACGCCATCGGACGCGCCGCCGACATCCCCTGGCTCACCTGGCCGCGCTTCGAGGACCGCAACAGCGGATGGTGGGACCCCGTGGTGGGCGGTTCCATCCTCTGCGCAGCGCTCGGGCTGCACCTGCCCGGCTGCATCCTCGGACGGAGTCTGCGCGAGCGCGCAACCGGCGCGGCGTTCTGCGCCGTCACCGTCGCGGCGATCGCCGCGACCGGCACGCGGGGCGCGTGGATCGGCGCCGCCGCGGTCATCACCATCTCGCTGCTCATCGCCGGTCTGAGACTGCTCCGCGGCGGCGACGAGCAGCGCGTCGACGCGAACCCCGCGAGGGCCGCACGGTCGGTCCTGATCGTGGCGGTGCTCGCCGTGGTCTGCGGCGCCGCGGCATGGCTGGCCGCGGGCGACACCATCTCCAGGCGCGTGCGCGAAGCGAGAGAAGAAGTCTCCCGGGCCATGGAAGGGGACTATTCAACATTCACCGGCGCGCGCCTGGCCATGTGGGGCTGGGCCGGACGCGCCTTCGCGGCGCACCCCGTCCTCGGCGTCGGCGAGGGCGGCTACAAGGCATGGGTGCAGCGCGAAGCACACCGCGCGGCCGGTGGATCGCCGGGCCGTTCACCCCGACCCGAAGTCCACGCGCACGCCCACTCGATGCCGCTGCACGCCGCCGCGACCACCGGAGCGGTCGGCGCCGCGCTGCTCGGCGGGCTGGTGCTGGCGTGCGCAAGGAACGGTCTGCGCACCCATCGCGCCGGGCTCGCCTGGGGATACGACGCCGCGCCGGCCCTCGCGATGATCGGGCTGCTGTGCGCCGGGTTCTTTGACTCGATCCAGGTCAACCAGCAGACCGCCTATTGGATGTGGCTGCTCGTGGCGTTGTGCATGCTGCGGCGACCGACCTCCGAAGTCCGCACAGCCGGGGGAGACGAGCGATGAAAATCCTGCTCTTCGGCGGCAGGCTGGCGGCGACGCGGTGGTCCTACGCCGGGTTGGTGCGGCAGGTCTGCCGCGGCCTCGCCGGACGCGGCCACGAGGTCACGCTCGCGTGCCTCAGCGCTGACGACGCGGCGTGGTTCGCGCCCTCCCGCGTCCTCACGATGATCGAGTACGACCAGAACGGGAGCGACTGGCCCGCCGGCTTCGCGCCCTGGTCGCGAATGGTCGTCGCGCGGGCGCAGGCCGACGTGGTGATCTCGACCTCGCGCCTGGCATGGGGCGATGTGTGGATGCCGCTGGGTCCCAGCGCCTCCGCATGGCTGGAGCAGGTCGCCGGCGCTCTCGGGCCCGTCGGCCTCGGAAAGTGGGTGTACAAGCACACCGGCGTCCTCCGCGCCCGGGCCGTCGAACTCCGGTGCCCATGGCCGCGCGGGCCCGATGGCCGCAGGCCCGCCCGTGTCGCCGTGCTGGGCGCCGAAGCCGCGGCCGATGCCCGGGCGGTGCTGGCCCCGCACCGCCTCGATACCCGCGTGGTCGCCCTCCCGTTCGTGTCATCCTGCGAACCGCCGGACGAGCCGAAGCGCCAGCGGTGGCGAGCCGACCTGCGCAGCGTCGCGGGCGTCGCGCCCCACGACACGCTCGCCCTCGCCTCATGCGTGGAACTTGTCGGCGATTCGCTCGCGCCCGTTGTCGAGGCCGCGGCGCGTGTCAACGCGCGGCTGGGCCGGTCCGGCAGGCAGGGCGCACTCATTGTCGGCGTGCTCGCGCGCGACGCGTTCCACGCCCACGACGCCGCGGTCCGCAGCGAAGGCGGCGGGGCCGCGCAGTGGGTGCGCGTGCTGGGCACCACTTCCCGCATCGAGGCGGCGCTGTGCGCGGCCGATGTCGCCATCGTGCCGCCCCCGGCGATCGCCGATCCGTTCGCGACCGGCAGCGCGGGGCGCTTCGCCGCCGATGCGCTCCGCCTGGCACGCCCGGTGCTCACCGCCGACAGCGCCCCGGGCGCGGAACTCATCACCAGCCTGCCCGGCCTGGGCGAGCCCGGCGCCGTCGTGCGCCACGACGGAGTTGAGCCACCCGAGGCCCCCTGGGAGCGGGCGCTCGCCCGGGCGCTGGAGCCGCAGTGGCGGGAGCGAGCCGTGGTCGCCGCCGCCGCCGCGGGCAGTGCCGAGCGCATCGGCCCGAATCGCTTCCTCGATGCCCTCGAGGAGGTCATCCGCAGCGCCGTGTCCGATCGCAGTCGGCACGGGTCGGCGCCACGGGCAACGCCCCGGCCCGGCCCTCGGATGATTGGATGAACCGCTCCCGGCGACTTACCGTCTGGGGCTCCGCCACGACCGCTCCGGAAGCGGTCGGGCCGCGATGCTGTGTTCCCGACGAGGATGTTCGATGACGACGATTGCCCGCCAACCGGTCCGCGTGTCCTCCAAGCCCTCCGCACGCGGGGAGATGCCGCAGTCCGGGTTGGAGGCCCGCGCCGCCGCCGCGCTGGACGCCGCCGTCGAGGCCCTGCTGGGGAAACTGCGGACCAATGACCGGCGCTGGGGTGCCGCGGCCGAAGAACCCGATCGCGAGAAGGGGCTGCACTGGTGCGCCGAACTCGAAGGCGACTCGATCCTGTCGAGTGAGTACCTGCTGATGAAACTCATCCTCGGCCAGGAGAACGACGCCGAGGGCGCCGCGCCGGGCGGCCGCCGGGTCGGCCGGCCGACGCTCGAGCGCATCGCGACGCACCTGCGCCTGTCGCAACGCGCCGACGGCTCCTGGGGGCAATACCCCGGAAGCGGACCCGACATCTCGGCGTGCGTGAAGGCCTACCTCGCGCTCAAGTGCTTCGGCGACCGCGCCGATGCCCAGCACATGGCCCGGGCGAGGGAGCGGATCCTGGCGCTGGGCGGCGCCGAGAGATGCAACACCTTCAGCACCTTCTACCTCGCATGCCTCGGGCAGGTGAGTTGGGACGCCTGCCCCGCCATCCCGCCCGAGATCGTGCTCCTGCCGCGGTGGTTCCCGTTCCACATGGACAAGGTCGCGGCGTGGACGCGCACCATGATCCTGCCGCTGGCGATCTGCTCCGCGCTGCGGCCCGTGCGCGAGTTGCCCTCCGAGTGGGGCATCGACGAACTCTTCGTCAACCGGAAGTACAAGACCCGGCTGAGCAAGGAGTGGGAGCGGGATGAGCCGGTCTGCTGGAAGAACTTCTTCCTGTTCTGCGACCGGCTGCTCAAGTTGGTGCAGAAACTCAACCTGTCGCCGCTGCGCTCGGTGTCCCTGAAGCGGGCCGAGGCCTGGATCCTCGACCGCATCCGGCCCGAGACCACCGAAGGCCTGGGCGCGATCTTCCCGCCGATGGTGTACCTCCAGGTCGCGTTCACGGCGATGGGGTATCCGCGTGAGAACCCGGTGATGGTGCGAGCCGAACGCGACCTCGACGACTTCTGCATCGAGGGATTCACCAACGCCAACGCCGCGATCGGCGCGCCGACCGCAGCGCAAGGCCAAACCACCCACCCCTCGCCCAAGCAGGATCACGTCCGCCTTCAGCCCTGCTTCAGCCCGGTGTGGGATACCGGCATCGCGCTCTATTCGCTCACGGAAGCAGGGCTGGGCACCGGCGACCCGCGCATCGCAAGGGTGTGCGACTGGTTGCTCTCGCGCCAGGTCCGCATGAACGGGGACTGGGAGCGGAACCTTCGCCCCGAGGACCGCGGCGTCTCGCTCGGATCGGACGATCCGCGTTTGGGCGCGGCCGGATGGGCCTTCGAGTACCGCAACGAGTGGTACCCCGACAACGACGACACCGCGATGGTCGCCAAGGCGCTCTGGCGAGCGGCCGGAAAGCCGCAGGCCGGCAGATCAGCACATCCGCGGCAGAACGATGCAGCGGTCCGCGCGACCGCGGCCCGGTCGGCACGATGGCTCCTCGCCATGCAGAACGACGATGGCGGCTGGGCCGCGTTCGATCGCACAATCGACCGCCCGTGGATGGAGGCCATCCCCTTCGCCGACCACAACGCCATGCAGGATCCTTCCTGCGCGGACATCACCGGCCGCACCATCGAAGCGCTCGTGACCTGCGGCGTATCAAAGGACCACCCGAAGGTCCGTGCCGCGGTGCGATACCTCCTCGGCAAGCAGGAGCCGGAGGGATGCTGGTGGGGACGCTGGGGTGTCAACTATCTCTACGGCACCTGGCAGGCGCTCGGAGGCCTGGTCTACGCGGGCATGCACCCAGCGAATCCCGTCATCCTGCGCGCGGTCAACTGGGTGTTGAGCGTGCAGAACCCCGACGGCGGGTTCGGCGAAAGCGCCAACTCCTACATCGATCGCTCCCTGATGGGCAAGGGTCCCAGCACCGCCAGCCAGACGGCCTGGGGGCTCCTGTGCCTGCTGTACGCGCTGCCCCCCGAGCACGACGCCTGCCGCGCCGCGGCGGAGTGGCTCTGCGATCATCAACTCGCCCAGGACAAGCCGAGTTTCCAGCCGGGCGTCTGCAGCCGGCCGGGCGTCGAGTCTCCCGGAGCCGGCGAACTCGCGCCCGGCGACTTCGTGCACGACTGCGCCGGTTCGTGGAGCGAGCACTGGTTCACGGGCACAGGGTTCCCGAAGGTGTTCTACCTCCGATACAACATGTACCGGCACTACTTCCCGGTCATGGCGCTGGCGCGATGGGTGCGCATGAGCCGCGGCGAGCCGCTGCTCACCGATCGCTGATCCCGCGTCCACACTTCTCGACGTGTTCAGGGAGCCTTGGCGGGCTTCTCGCCCGAGGTCCGTGTCGCCGCGGGCTGCTCGGCCGATTCGGCGGGGTGCGTCGGCGGCGGCTCGCTGGTCTCGATCGGCGCGCCCGCCTCCGGCGCGGCGGCGGACTTGGGAGCGGGGATCTCCGGCAGCGGCAAGGGCCGCTCCTCGAAGAAGATCGAGGGGATCGTCGTGCTGTTCACGCGGTTGTAGATCTCGGTGGCCTGGTCGTCGTTGACCATCACCGGCACGCGCGCCCGCAGCACGCCCTGGTACGGGTTGTACCAGAACGCGGCGTAACTCTCATCGACCGCCATCCGCACGCGGGGATGCAGCAGGCCCGCCTCATCCGGCGACGCCACCTCGACCCACGGACGGTGCGGCGTCAGCAGCGCGTTGATCGGCGGATCCGAATCGAACCACTTCGGGTCGACCGTGACCGGCCAGCCCCGGGGGTTGAGTTCCACGCTCTTGCTCGCGGCACGGTACTTGAGTTCGAGTTCGAGTCGCCTCGCATCCGCGGCGACCCGCTGGATCGTGGCCTCGCGATCGCGCCGCGCACGCTCGAACAGCAGCAGGCCCGACCCGAGCGCCAGGACGATGACCAGTGCAGCGATGTCGGCCAGCCATCGGAACAACGAAACCTCCCGAGCATGATTCCGGCGACCGAGCGGGCACGGATCGGCAGCGGCGGTGCAGGGTGCAAGGCGGGGAACACGACCACGACGCGGGTGCGATGCGACCCGGCGCCTGCAGGCCGGTCCGCATCGTCCGGATGAAGGATCGGACCGCGACGGGGTGTGAAACCGGGGTGGAGAGTGCAACGCGGCGGCGCAGTCCGTTTATGATGACTGGATCGCCTGTGAGGCGGCCGGAGCCGCCCGCATTACACCCCGCTCTCTCTCACGCTCGGAACCCCGATGCCCGCCATCCGCACCCTGACCCTTTCCTGCGGGATGCCGCTGATCCTCGAGCCCATGTCCGGCGTGCGTTCGATCGGCCTCACCTGGCTGCTCCCGGCCGGTTCCGCGACCGAGCCCGAGGACCGCCAGGGACTCAGCGCCATGTGGTCGGAACTGCTGATGCGCGGCGCAGGAGACCTGGGCTCCCGCGGGCAGGCCGACGCCTGGGACCGTATCGGGGCGTCCCGCTCGGCCGATGCTTCCACGATGCACATGCGCATCGGCTGCACGGCGCTGGGCGCAAACCTCGCCCGCGTGCTCCCGCTGGTGACCGACATGGTGCGCCGCCCGCGGTTCGATCCCGACTCGATCGAGCCCTCGCGTGACCTCGCGCTCCAGGCGCTCGAATCGCTCAAGGATGACCCGCAGGAACGCGCCGTGATCGCGGCCAAGGAACTGCACGCCCCGCCCCCGCTCAACCGTTCGGGGCTCGGCACCGCGGCGGGACTCAGCGCCATCACGCGCGACGACCTTGTCAACGGCTGGGCGGAGCGCGCGCGGCCGCGGGGCGGTGGGAGCGGTGGGGGGGGCGGTGGTGGTGGCGGTGGGGCGATTCTCGGCATCGCCGGCGACGCCGACGTCCTCGGCGGCGCGGGGGGCGATGCCATCGCCAAGGACCTCGACAAACTCCTGGGCGGGTGGACAGGCGAGGCGATGCCGGTGAAGGTCGGCACGTCCGCGACCCGGGGCTCGTTCCGGCACATCGACGACCCCTCTTCACAGGTGCAGATCGTCGCGCTGCACGAGGCGCCGGCCGAGCCCAGCCCGGACAGCAAACTCGAGCGCGTCGTGGCGGGCGTGCTGTCGGGCGGCATGTCCGCGAGGCTCTTCCGCGAGGTGCGCGAGAAGCGGGCCCTCTGCTATTCCGTCAGTCAGTCGTACTCGTCGGACCGCGATTTCGGCCGCGTGCTGGCCTACGTCGGCACGACGCCCGAGCGCGCACAGGAATCGCTCGAGGTGCTGTTGGCCGAGTTGTCACGCATCAACACGCCCGCGGGCGCCGTCACGACCGAGGAGTTCGAGCGCGCCCTGACCGGGATCCGTGCCGGAATCGTGCTGAGCGGCGAATCCACCGGCGCGCGGGCCGCGGCTCTCGTCTCCGACCATTACCGTCTCGGCCGCGCGCGCTCGCTCGACGAAGTCGCGTCGCAGTACGCATCGATCACCCTCGACGAGGTGAACCGGTACCTGGCGCGCCGCACCCTCGGCCAGGTCACGATCGTGACGCTGGGGGCCAGGGGGCTGGTGCGTCCGGGCTGAGCGCCCCCGCATCTGCGCACCGTGGCTTGCTCACGATCCGGCGCTGGGCGGCCCACTCTCGGGCCCTGCGCCGCCGCCCTGCCCCCCCGGTCCGCCCGGTCCGCCCGAGCCTCCCCCGCCGCGCCGCCGACGCCGCCGACGCCGCTTCTTGCGGGGCTGACCATCGGGGCCGACCGCGGCCTCGGGCATGCCCGGCTGACCCGCCCCGCCGACCGCGGGCTCGCGATCATCGGGACCGGAGTCATCCTCCTCATCCACTTCCGAAGAACCACGCTCGCCCGCGTCGCCCGCGCCGCCGTGCGCGACCGGTTGCTGTGGTGGCCGCGGCCCGCGGTCTCCCCCACGTTCCGGACCGCGCCCGCCCTGCGGCGACCGGCCTTGCCCGCCGCGATCTCCGCCGCGGCCACGCTCACGACGCCCCTGCCTTCCGCCGTCCCGACTCTCGCGCCCCCCGCCCCCCCCGCGGTCGCCCTGCGCCGCCTGTCCCGCGGATGCACCGCCTTCAGCGAGCGGCGCTTCCACCGCGTCTTCAACGATCGACTGGGGTTCTCCGCTCGGGGCGCCGCCCTCCGCGCCACGACCCGTGCGAGGCCCGCCGCGGTCTCGCCGATCACCCCCGCCCGGCCCCGCGCCGCGCCGCGGCCCCTGGTCACGCATCCCCGGAGGGCCAAACTCCGGTGGCGGCGGTGGTGGCGGCGGAGTCTCTCCGTCCTTGATCAAACTCTCGACCGCCACGGCGACATCCTCGTTGTTGGAATCGAGCCGCACGAGCACCAGTTGGGTCAGGATCTGGCTGTCCAGCACGGTGCCCCAGCCGTCGGGCGTCTTGACGCGTGTCTTCTTCTTCGGAAGCCGCGACCGGAGGTCGTCGTACGTCGAGTCCTCGTACCGGAGGCAGCACATCAGCCGGCCGCACCGGCCGGAGATCTTCAGCGGGTCCAGCGTCGCCTTCTGGATCTTCGCCGACTTCATCGAAATCGGCTTGAGGACCTTGAGGAACTGCTTGCAGCAGCAGTGCTGTCCGCACTTCTCATAATCGGCGACCAGGCGTGCCTCGTCGCGGGCGCCCACCTGCCGCATCTCGATCCGGGCGTGGTGCTCGGTCGCGAGGCGATTCACCAGGTCGCGGAAGTCGACGCGGTCCTCGGAGGTGAAGTAGAACGTCAGCCGTTCCTCCCCCAGGATCGGCTCGGCGTCCACCACCTTCATCGGCAGGCCCATCGACTGCGCGACGGCGTTCGCCGAGCGGGCCATCTGCACCCGCGCCCCGTCCAGCGCCGCCTGCCGCGCCAGGTCCTCGGCGGTCGCCAGCCGCAGCACCTTGCCCTGGTTGAAGAACGGGTAGTCCCGCCCCCCGGAGTTTTCGATGTACTCGAGCATCTCCTTCCGCGTCACGCTCTTGGAGCACCCCGCGTTGGGGCACGTGCTGGTGAGCATCTCCGCCAGTTCGGTGCCCCGGTGCGTGCGGACCACGAACTTGCTCCCGCACCCGGGCTTGGCGTCGCCGGAGTACGGGAACTCGCCCACGAGTTTCATGATCCCGAAGCGCACCACGATCGATGTCGGCGGCTTCAGCCGTTCGTAGGCCTTGCGGTCTTCTTCGAGGTCGGCCTCGAACTGAGGCAGCGGCAAAATGGGCATGGCGTGCGTCTTTGAGGCGTCGGCGCGCCGGCCCCCGCGACACGCTCCCCGCGGGGAACATTCGCGAATCCGTCGAATCGCCGCTCTGACGCCGGCTTGAACTTCAGGGTCCGCCCCCGCGGCCGGCTCGCGGGAACGGTTCAAGACGCACTCAAGCGGGACGCCACTCCCGCGAGACCATCCTACACCACGGTCCCCAACAGGTCACTTCCGGCCCGCCCCCATGCGCCGACCTGTGTCGAACAGATCCTTCACGCTGTACGCGCGGACCAGTTCAACCCGGTTCTGGTTCTGCAGGCGATAGGTGTACAACTGCTCGCCGCGGCTGTCCAGAACCGCCAGCACGTCGTCGTTCCCCGTGTTGAACGTCAGCGCCGTGTGATCGCCCACCGACGCCACCAGGTCCGCCCGGGCCTCGGCGCCCAGCGGCCAGACCAGCCGCCCGGCCTGCACAATCACCATCGCGCCCAGGACAAACGCGCTGGCCCACAACGCGGCACAGGCAAGGTCGATCCGGTGTGCGGACGATGTGTTGGTGTCGGTCATGGCAATCTCGCTTTCCGCGGCGGTCGCCGCGAGTGGTCGGTGATCGAAACAACGCCCGCAGGGCGCAGCCCGCTGTCAACGCGGCGCGGACTGACGCTGCCCGTCCGAGAGCAGGCTCCGCACGCCGATCGGCTCAAACTCGTTCTTGGTCCGGTTCCAGGTAAGCGCGAGCACTTCCTGGTTCGCGGCGTCGACGACGTACACCGCGTTCGCCGTTCCGCCCTGGTAACGGCCCGAAACAATCGTGTAGTCGCCGCGCCCGCGCTGGGCGCCGGGCTGCGCGCCCGCGGGCGAGTTCATGCCCGCGATGGTCAGCACCGCGAGAATACCCAGCAGCGCGGCATTGGCCGCGACAAGCCGTGCAGGAAGGCCGGTGCGGGACGGGGCAGCATGATCGCTCATGGCGGAATCTCCTCTGAGATGACAGTCGTGTGCAGCATACCCGGCACAGCGCCGGTCGGCGGCGGCCAGACTCGGCGAGCGAGGAAACCCATCGCACCCGCAGGCCGTCCGGTCCGCGTCCCGCTCCGCCCCCGCTTCCGTCTTCGCCCGAAGCCCGTCGCCGGTCGGTTCAGTCCTGGTGGCCGCGCTTGCTGGGGATCAGGTTCGCCGCCAGCGCCGCCCCCGCCACCACCAGCCCCACCAGCATCGGAACCACGATGCCGTCGGTCTTGGCCTGCCCGGGAGTCGGCGGCTCGAGTTTCTCCACCTTCTTCGTGGAAGACGACGAACTGCTCTGCGCCGTCGCCATCGATGCGGAAGACCCGATCACCACCGCCGCGGCGAACGCGGGGAGGAACACCAGTCGGACAAGGGTGCGAGTCGTCATACCGGCAATCCTCCAGCATCATCAAGGCCCGCCAGCGCCGGAACCTCCCATCCCGCCCCGGCATCGTGGGAATCGTACGCCCGGCCCGGCAGGTCCGCCCCGGCAAACGGGTGGCTGATCCGGGCAAACACCTCGCCCGGCACGTCGACGGTACGCCATTTCCGGCTGCGGAGTTTCATCACCCGCGCATACTCGCGGACCAGCACCGCACGCAGCGAGTACCACGCGCCGCGATGCTCGATCACCTCCTGGAACAGCGCGTCGGGCGGCTGCTCGTCGCAGGCATACACGAACACGAACGCCGCCTCGAACCCCGGGCCGAACAGCCGCTCCCAGCGCGACAGCGAGTCCACATCATCCATCGTCGCCCACGACTCCAGCCGGCGCCCCGCCACCCGCCGGCCCTTGATATCCACCAGCAGGTTCCCCGCCCCGCCATACACCACGAAGTCGAACGACTTGAGCGTCCCATCCGACGCCCCCCCCGACGCCCCCCCCGACGCGCCCCCCGAAGACGCCGCCGGCAGCAGCGCCTTGCGGGCCTCATCCACCGCCACATACGGAATCCGCCGCGAGCGCAAAAACTCCTCAAACGCGCGCTCATAATGGTGCCGCCGGATCATCCCTCCAGCGTACCCCAACGTCAGCCTGACCACAACGACGGGACGCGTTGGTCGAGCGGGCCGCCAGCGTGGAGGCGGCAGGTGCTGGGGTACGGGGGGAGGCGGGGTGGGTGG
>CAYPEI010000025.1:0-62955 GCA_964409775.1 uncultured Phycisphaeraceae bacterium
AAGATCCGCGCCGCCTTCCCGGGCTCATTCCCCGGAAACACCGGATGAACCAAAAAACAAGGGCCCGGGCAAGCAGCCCGAGCCCTGCGTGTTTTCGATCGACCGGCCGCGGCCGGTTCACTTCTTGTCGGCGCCGGCGGGTGCCGCGGCGGGCTTCGGAGCATCCTTGACCTTCTTGACCTCGTCGTCGGTCATGCGCGTCACGCTCTTGATGACGACATTGGTCTTGGGAACATCCTGCATGGGCATGCCGTTGGCGAAGGTCTTGTCGCCGGTGGGCATCGCGCGGATCTTGTCGACCACGTCCATGCCGGAGATCACCCGGCCGAACACGGCGTAGGCCGCGCCGCCGTAGCGGGGACCGCCCTGGTCGAGGTCGGGGTTGTCCTTTACGTTGATGAAGAACTGGCTGGTGGCCGAGTCCGGATCCATCGTGCGGGCCATGGAGAGCGAGCCGCGGACGTTCTTCAGGCCGTTCTGCCACTCGTTCTTGATGGGCTTGTCGGTGGTCTTCTGCTTGTAGTCCTCGGTGAAACCGCCGCCCTGGAGCACGAACGTGCTGATGACCCGGTGGAAGATCGTCCCGTCATAGAACTTCTTGTCGACGTAGGCCAGGAAGTTTTTCACGGTAATCGGGGCTTTCTCGTGATTGAGTTCGATCACGATGTCGCCTTCGGACGTTTTCATGTTCACGTACACGAGTTTGGGCTCCTCTTTGGCGGCTTTGTCGTCTTTCTTGTCGTCGGTCTTGGGCTTCTCGGTCTCTGTCGGCTGCTTGGTCTCCGCGGGCTGGGCGGCGGGCTTGGAGGCATCGCCGCCCTGGGCAAAGCAAGTCGCGACCGGGAGGCTCAGGGCCGCCGCGGCAACAAGGGAAAGCACAGCGTTTATCAGGTTCATGGCTGGGATTCCTGCGTGAAAGTCGGGAAGGAAGCAAATGGTATGCTCGGTGGTTGTACCGGCAAGACAGTCCCGGCGCGGCTGCGATCCGGGGCGTTCACTCTTCATCGGCCCTGAGTTTTGCCACAACCGAGAAGTCCTCGAGCGTGGTGGTGTCCTGGGTGATCTTCTCGACCCCCGCGGCAACGTCCCGCAGCAGGCGCCGCATGATCTTGCCGGATCGCGTCTTGGGAAGACCGTCCGCAAAGCGAACCTGCTCGGGGCGGGCCAGCGCGCCCACTTCCTTGGCGACGTGCGCCCCGAGTTCCTTCTTGAGCGCGTCATCGGGCTGGCGGTTGCTGTGCTTCAGCCATGCCGGTTTGAGCGTGACGAACGCGACGATCGCGTTGCCCTTGATGTCGTGCGGGACGCCGACGACCGCCGCCTCCGCCACGCCAGGGTGCGAGACCAGCGCGCTCTCGACCTCCATGGTGCCCAGCAGGTGGCCGGAGACCTTGATCACGTCGTCGATGCGGCCCTGGATCCAGAAGTAGCCATCGTCATCCCGCCGCGCTCCATCGGCCGAGAAGTAGTACGGCTCGCCGGTCGCGGGGTTCTTCACACGTGCCCAGTAGTTGCTCACGAAGCGTTCGCGGTTGCCGTACACGCCGCGGAGCATTCCCGGCCAGGGCTTGCGGATGACAAAGAGCCCGCCCTTGTTGGGACCGATCTCCTCGCCCTGCTCGTTGACGATCGCGGCGTCGATTCCGAGCATCGGCAGCGTGCAGGAGCCGGGCTTGGTGGGGGTCGCGCCCGGGAGCGGCGTGCCGATGTGGCCGCCGGTCTCGGTCTGCCAGTAGGTATCGACGATCGGGCAGCGCTCGCGGCCGATGTGCTTGTGGTACCAGATCCATGCCTCGGGGTTGATCGGCTCGCCGACGGTGCCGATCACGCGCAGGCTCGAAAGGTCGTGCGCCGCCGGGAGATCATCGCCCCACTTCATGAACGTCCGGATCGCGGTGGGCGCGGTGTAGAACTGCGTGACCTTGTGACGGGCGATGATGTCCCAGAACCGGTCGCCGCCGGCGCCGACCGCCGGGAAGTTCGGGGCGCCCTCGTAGAGCAGCGTGGGGACGCGGTTGGCCATGATGCCGTAGAGCACGTAACTGTGGCCGGTGACCCAGCCGATGTCGGCCGTGCACCAGAAGGTCTGGCCGCGGCCGCCGCGCGGGTCGCCGGTTCCCGGCTCATCGGGGTCGAGGTTGAACGTCAGCCGGGCGGTGAGCGTGACGTAGGTGAGGTATCCGCCGGTGGTGTGGAGAATGCCCTTGGGCTTGCCCGTCGAGCCCGAGGTGTACAGCAGGAAGAGCATGTCCTCGCTGTCCATCTGCTCACACGGGCATGCGTCAGACGCGTTCTCGCGGATCTCCGACCACCAGTGGTACTTCGTGGGGCCGATCCTCGGCTCGCCGGTACGGAATCGCTTGTCGGCGGGAAGCGATCGGGAACGCTCCACCGTCACGACGTGATTCACGATGTGCCCGTGGTTGGCGAGCGCGATCACCGCCTCGTCGACATTCTTGAGCAGCGGGACCACCTCGCCGCGCCGGTATCCGCCGTCGGCGGTGATGATGACCCTTGAGTTTGCGTCGATGACGCGCTCGGTGATCGCGGTCGGCGCGAAGCCGCCGAAGATGACGCTGTGGGCCGCGCCGATCCGGGCGCAGGCCAGCATCGCGATGACCAGTTCGGGGATCATCGGCATGTAGATGGTGACCACGTCGCCTTTCTTGACACCCAGAGACTTGAGCGCGTTGGCGATGCGCGAGGTCTCGATCAGCAGTGCGCGATAGGTGAGCCGGCGGATCTCGGGTCCGCCCGCCGGCCCCGCGGCGGCACCAGCAGGCCCGACCGGCTCTCCTTCCCAGATCAGCCCGACGCGCTCACCGAAGCCCGCTTCCACATGGCGGTCGACGCAGTTGAAGCAGGCGTTGAGTTTGGCGCCGACGAACCACTTCGCATCGGGCGCCTTCCAGTCGAGGACCTTTGACCATGGCGCGAACCACGAAACCTGCCGCGCCGCTTCTCCCCAGAAGCCCTCAGGGTCTTCCACGGAACGCCGGTGCTGAACGCGGTACTCATCGAGGGAGCCGATGTGCCAGCGGTCGAACCCCAGTCGCCGGGCATCCGTGGGCTGGAAGACGCGCTTCTCGTTCAGGATGGAGTCGATGTCCTGCGGTGCGGCCGCCTTTGGCGAAGGACTGGCGGGTTGCGGATGACGCGTCATGCGGACCTCCTCTGGAGAGCACAGCATAATCGTCCGGGCCGCCCCGCACGGCAACCGGGCAACGAAAAAGGGCCCCAGACGCGGGGCCCTGTTGCGAGCGTCGAGTTGCGGGGCTGGTCACACGCCGAGCATGAGGCGGGCCGGGTCCTCGAGGCAGTTCTTGATGGTCACGAGGAACTGCACGGCCTCGGCGCCATCGACCAGTCGGTGGTCGTATGAGAGGGCGAGGTACATCATCGGGCGGATCGCCATCTGGCCGGGGTTCTTCGGGTCCTCGACCGCGCGGTTCTTGATCGCGTGCATCCCGAGGATGCCGCACTGGGGCGGGTTGAGGATCGGCGTGCTCATCAGCGAGCCGTAGATCCCGCCGTTGGTGATGGTGAAGGTTCCTCCCTGCATGTCGGCGAGCGTCAACTTGCCGTCGCGGGCCTTGATCGCCAGGTCCTTGATGCCCTGTTCGATCTGCGCGAACGAGAGGCTCTCGCAGTCACGCAGCACGGGGACGACAAGGCCCTTGGGCGTGCCGACGGCCACGGCGACGTGGACCGAGTCGTGATGCTCGATCTCCAACTCGCCGCCGGCGCTCTGCACGATCGAGGCGTTCACCAGCGGGAAGGCGCGGACCGCGTTGACCACTGCCTTCACGAAGAACGACATGAAGCCGAGGCCGATGCCGTGCTTCTTCTCGAACGACTCCTTGTACTGCTTGCGCAGGTCCATCACCGCGGACATGTCGCATTCGTTGAACGTCGTGAGCATCGCGGCGGTGTGCTGCGCTTCCACGAGCCGTGCGGCGATGCGCTGGCGGAGTTGAGACATGCGCTCGCGGCGGGCGCCGGAAGCGGCCGCGGGGGCGGGAGCGGGCCTGGAAGCAGGGGCGGTCGCAACCGCCGGTGAACCCTTGCCCCGTGAAGCGACGATGTCGAGAACATCCTGCTCGCGGACACGCCCGCCGGCGCCGGTCGCGGCAACGCCTGAAAGATCGACACCGTGCTCGTCGGCGAGTTTCCGGGCCAGCGGCGTCGCGCGGACCTCCGCCGCCGGTCCGCCGGACGGGGCCGACGCGTGGTGGCCGTTGGATGCCGCGGCTGTGGGCGCGGGGGCCGCGGCGGGCTTTGTCGCGGCGGGCGAGGGCGACTTCGGCGCGGCTGCGCCGCCCGAGGGCTCCGGAGCCTCGTCGATCTTGCCGACGACTGCGCCCACTTTGACGGTGTCTCCGGCCTTGGCCGCGGGCGTGAGGATGCCCGAGGCGGGCGAAGGGATTTCGGCGGTGATCTTGTCTGTTTCGAGTTCGAGCACGGTCTCGTCGCGCTTGACGAACTCACCGGGCTTCTTGCGCCAGGAGGCGATGACGCCCTGCGTGACGGACTCGCCCATCTCCGGGATCACGATGTTGGTCGGCATAGGTGGTGGTCGCGTGGTCGAGGGGTGGAGTGTTCGTCAGGACGGGCTCAGGCCTTGGCCTTCGCCTTTGACTTCGCCGATGGAGCGGGCTTGGCCGCCGCGCCGTTGGACCCATTGCCCTTGTGATCGTGGGCGCCGCCCTTGGGGAGCGGTCCGATCGCTTCGGCGAGAACGGCTTCCTGCTGGTCCTTGTGGCTGTGCTTGGATCCGGTGGCCGGCGTGGCGCAGGTCGGGCGGCCGATGTACGGCAGATCGCGGCCGAGCACGGTCCGGAACACGTCCGCCATGTAGATGTACCCGCCGATGTTGCGAGGCTCCTCCTGAGCCCAGAGCACGGCGGCATTCTTCGGGTACCGCGCCAGGATTCCCCGGGCCATCTCGGTGTTGAAGGGGTAGAACTGCTCGACACGGACCAGCGCGGTATCGAACCTGCCGATCGCCTCGCGCCGGGCGGCCATCTCGTGGTAGAACTTGCCGCTGCAGAAAATGACCCGCTTGACGCCGGCACGGTCGCGCCCGGAGACGAACGCGGGATCGTCGAGCAGGTGCTCGAACCGGCCGCTGGTGAGTTCCTCGATCATGCTGGTCGGCACGCGGAGCATGCTCTTGGGCGTGGCGACGATCAGCGGCTTGCGGTAGGGCGCCTTCACCTGGCGGCGGAACATGTGGAACGCCGAGGCGGCGGTCGAGGGGTAGCACACCTGCATGTTGTCGTTGCCGCACAACTGCAGGAACCGCTCGATGCGGCAGGACGAGTGCTCCGGACCAGCGCCTTCGTAGCCGTGCGGCAGGAGCAGCACCAGACCGGACCAACGCTCCCACTTCATCTCGGCGCTGGCGAGGTACTGATCGATGATCACCTGCGCGCCGTTGGCGAAGTCGCCGAACTGCCCTTCCCACATCACCAGGATGTTCGGATCGCTCAGGCTGTAGCCGTAATCGAACGCCATGACGGCGGCCTCGGACAGAGGCGAATCGAAGACGTGCAGCCGGGCCTGGCCTTTGCCCGCGCCGGCCGGGAGCCCGTCGAGGCCGTCGTCCTGGTGGACGATGTTGTTCAGCGGGATGTACCGCTGCTCGGTCTCCATGTCGCGCAGAACCGCGTGCCGGTGCGAGAAGGTGCCGCGGCGGCAATCCTGGCCGGAAAGCCGCACGTCATGCCCTTCGAGCAGCAGGGTTCCGAAGGCGAGCGACTCGGCGTCGGCGTAACTGATGTGGCGGGTCTGCGGGAGCGCAGCGCGGTCGGCGAGCAGCGCCTTGAGTTTCGGGTTGAGCGTGAAGCCCTCGGGCACGCGTCCCATCGCCTCGCACACCTGCTCGATGGACTTCTTCGACGCGGCGGTCGGGACCGGGTCGAACGTGTGCTTGCCGCCGAACCCCGCCCACCGCTTGGAGCCGGGGTCGATCGTCGGGTCATAGGGCTTCTGCCGGGCGGCGTTCTGCGCCTGCTCCAGCGCCTCATCGAGCCTGCGCGTGATCGCCTCCATGTCCGCCTCGGTGATGACTCCCTCGGCGAGCAATCTGCGTGAGTAGGTCGCGAGCACGCCGGGCTGAGCCTTGACCAGCGCGGTCAGCACCGGCTGTGTGAACGACGCCTCGTCCTGTTCGTTGTGACCGTACCGCCTGAAGCAGTACAGATCGATGATCGGGTCCTTCTTGAACTTCTGGCGGTACTCCACCGCGATCTGGGCGCAGGTCACGCACGCTTCGGGGTCTTCGCCGTTGACATGGAACACCGGCGTCTCGAGCATGAGCGCGATGTCGGTGCAGTACCGCGTCGAGCGGGCGTCCTCCGGGCCGGTGGTGAAGCCGATGAGGTTGTTGAGGATGATCTGGATCGTGCCGCCGACCGTGTACCCTTCGAGGCCGGAGAGGTTCAGGGCTTCGGCGACGGTGCCCTGGCCGATGAAGGCGGCGTCTCCGTGCAGGAGCATCGGGATGACGCGGGTGCGGTCTTCGTCGCCGCGGAGCCGCTGCTTCCCGCGGCAGCGGCCCATCACCACGCCGTTCACGGTCTCGAGGTGGCTGGGGTTGCTGGCCATCGCGAGGTGGATGGTCTTGCCGTTTCGGAGCGGGCGGTCGCCGGAATAGCCGCGGTGGTACTTCACATCGCCGCCGCCACCGCCGTACTCGTCTTCCCAGTTGTCCTCAAACTCGGTGAAGATCTGCTCGTAACTCTTGCCGACGATGTTGTTGAGGACGTTGAGCCGGCCGCGGTGCGGCATCCCGACGACCATCTCCTCGACACCGAGATCGCTCGCGGCGTCAATGACACGATCCATCAAGGGGATGAGCGACTCGCCGCCTTCGAGGCTGAAGCGCTTGTCACCGGGGTATCGCTTCTGGAGGAACTTCTCGAACTGCTCGGCGCGGACGATGCGTTCGAGGATGTGGGCCTTGTCGCCGCGATTGAGCGGGATCCGGCCGCGGTCACGCTCAAACCGCTGCAGGAGCCAGGTCCGCTCGTCGGAGTTGCTCATGTGGGCGGACTGCAGGCCGATGCTCGAGCAGTAGGTATCCTCGAGGAAGGACACGATTTCGCGGAGCGTGCTCGGGGCCGGGAGCGGCAGCGTGCCGTGGTTGACCGGACGGTCCAGGTCCCCCTCCGACAGGCCGTGATACTCCAGCGTCAGGGCCCGCGGGCGCGGCGGGACGCGCCCAAACGGGTCGATCTTCGCGGCGAGGTGACCGATCGACCGGTAGGTCTCGATCAGATCGGCGACCGCTGATTGAAGCCGCATCCCTTCGGCGTCGGCCCCCCCTCCGGCGGCGGCAGGGCGGGATCCGGGCCTCGACAGGGCGAGGTCGAATCCCTGGAAGAATGACCGCAGGTCGGGCTCGACTGAGGAAGGATCGCTCAAGTATCGCGCATATTGGGCGTCGAGGTAGTCGGCGCTCCAACTGTTGACTGACGGTGGGACAGCGCGCGGCGCATCGCTCATAAGAAACCCCCGCAGGGGAAAAACCGTTCTTGGACCGCCCGGCGGACGGGACGGCGTCCCCCCGCCCCGGGTGCATCCGGGCCGGCGGGGACCTCAACTGTAGTCACTAGGATCGACGGAATCGGGGGTTGCTGTTACCCAATGGGGGGAGCAGGGTTGGACTTTCGGCGAAGGCGACCTTCCATGGCCGGCCCTCCGACCCCCACTGTTGGGGAAGCGCCCAATCACCGGCGTTTACCCGAACCGGCCCGTCACGTACTGCTCGGTCTCGGGGAGCGCGGGGTTCTGGAAGATGACCTCGGTCGGGCTGAACTCCACGAGACGGCCCAAGTACATGAACGCGGTGAAATCGCTCACCCGTGATGCCTGCTGCATGTTGTGGGTCACGATGATGACCGTATAGCGCGTGGCGATGTCGTGGATCAGTTCCTCGATCTTGAGCGTGGCGAGGGGATCGAGCGCCGAGCAGGGCTCATCCATCAGGAGCACTTCCGGCTCGGCGGCGATCGCCCTCGCGATGCACAGCCGCTGCTGTTGCCCGCCCGAGAGCCCGAGGGCGGAGTCCTTGAGACGGTCTTTCACCTCGTCCCAGAGCGCGGCCCACCGGAGGCTGCGCTCGCACGCCTCCATCAACACCGAGCGGCGGCGCTCTCCGTCGATCCGCAGGGGATAGACGACATTCTCGAAGATCGACATCGGGAAGGGGTTGGACTTCTGGAACACCATCCCGATCCGCTTGCGGAGGTCGATGACATCGACATCGGGCGCATACACCGGCTCGCCGTTGAGCAGGATCTCGCCCTTGGTCGACACGCCGTCGATGAGGTCATTGAGACGGTTGATCGAGCGGAGCAGCGTGGACTTGCCGCAGCCCGATGGGCCGATGAGGGCCGTGACGTGGTTCCGCGGGATGTTCATCGAAACGGAATGCAGCGCCTTGTTGGCGCCGTAGAACAACTCGAACTCGCGGGTCTGCACGATCGGTTCGAGGTCGCGGATCGAAGGATGGACGAGGGCCTCGAACGGCAGGCCCTGCCGCACCGCCTCCATGACAGGCGGACGATCGGCGGTGCTGGGCTGCGACGACTTGGGCATGGTGCGGCTCTGGGCGTGGGGCGCGGATGGTACCACGGCGCCGGGCGGGTGGATTGCGGCGACAGGAAGGGCGCGGGCTGCTCGGCGTTGAATAGTCGGCATTTCCGGCTCCTTAGAACGCGCCGCCCACAAACCGGCGGCGCAGCCGCGACCGGAGTCGAATGGCGCTCAGGTTGAGCATCAGGACCACGATCACCAGCACCAGCGTGGTGCTCCACACCAGCGGCCTGGCCGCCTCGGAGTCGGGACTCTGGAATCCCACGTCGTAGATGTGGAAGCCCAGGTGCATGAAACTCCGTTCCAGGTGAACAAAGGGGAAGCGTCCGTCGACCGGCAGTTCGGGCGCGAGTTTGACGACGCCGACGAGCATGAGCGGCGCAACCTCGCCCGCGCCCCGGGCCATGGCCAGGATCATGCCGGTCATGATGCCGGGCATGGCCCGCGGCAGGACAATCCGCCGGATCGTCTGCCACTTGCTCGCCCCGCATCCATAGGAACCCTCGCGCATGGTGCGCGGGACGGCGGCGATCGCTTCCTCGGTGGCGACGATCACCACCGGGAGCGTGAGCAGGGCGAGCGTGAGCGCCGACCAGAGCAAGCCGCGCGAGCGGAATACGGAGTTGGGCAGGCTGGCCTCGTACAGGCCGGTGAAGTACGGGGTCGTCAGGATCAGCCACACGGCGCCCCCGGCCGCGACGACCCAGATCAACGCTGCAGCCCAGCCCATGAATCCCTGGTTGCGGCTCGGAGCGGTACCGGGGGTCGGTCGGGCAAAGAGCCCGAGCCACGCGGCCCCGACGCCCGCACCTACGAGCGTCAGCACGCCAATCCACCAGCCTGCGCGGCTGGCGACGCTCGCGGCCTTGGGTCCGGTGTCGACAAACTCGCCGACGAAGTAGCAGAAGAAACCAAGGCCGAAGACGCCGTACACGATGCTTGGCACGCCTGCCAGGTTGTTCACGGCGATGCGCACAGCCGAGATCACCAGCCCCTGCCTGGCGTACTCCCGCATATAGAGGGCCGCGACGACTCCGAGCGGCACCACGACGATGCTCAGGAGGATCGTCAGCGACACGGTGCCGAAGATCACCGGAAAGATCCCGCCGGCCGTGTTGGTGTCGCGAGGCTCGTCGAACAGGAACTCGCACCAGCGCTGGATGTAGACACTCGCCTTGCCCCAGAATCCGAGCCGGTTCGCCTCGATGCCTCGCACAACCTGCGACAGCCGGAGCGGCTCATCGGGCTCGGTCTGGCGGATGGGCGCAAAGCGGCCGGAGGTCTCTTCCCGCACGACCAGCCGAATCGCCGCGTCCTCGGCATCGATCGCGCGGATGCGGGCGAGCAGCGCCTCGTACTCGGCGTTCAACTGCGCGGTCTGCCGTTCATAATCCGTCCTGGCCTCCGCCAGGCGCTCTTCGGTCATGCTTGGCGCGGCCCACGGGCGCTCGAGCCATGCACCGAGCAGCGCGGCCAGACCGAGAAGCCATGCCGCGGCAGTCGCCATGCGGAAGGCAATCGGCTGGGGGCGACCATCATGGTTGCGTCGCTGCCTGGACAAGGGCAGCCCGATTGCGCAGGCGAGCGCCGCCGCGGCCGTGCCCGCGATGGCCAGCCACCATCCGAAGCCGATTGGGGTGTACCGGCCCGACTTGGCCCGAGACAGTTGGAGTTCCGCATCGCGGTACGACAACCTCGCCGCGTCGATTCGAGCATTCACATCGCCGACATCGGCCCGCTGCATGGACTTCACACGCGCGGCGGTCGCCCGAGCAAGCGGGTGAAACTCGTTGAACACTTTCCAACTCGCGTCACCCTCGGCCAGGAAGGTCCGGCGCATCACCCGCTGGCGACCATTCGCATCCTGGCCCACGGCGCGCTGTTCAAATCGGAGTCCGGAAGCGTCCTGACCCGTGGCGGCGACCTCGGCCCCATCGGGCAGCACGACTTCCTCCTGCCGCACGATCGCCTCGGGCACGCCGATCCACACACCCCAATCGAGCCGCTCGAGCAGGACGGCGCGGGGCTCGCTGTGACGCTCCGCGATGGTGAAGAGCGGCACCCACTTGAACGGCTCGCCGTAGATTTCGCGGTTGCCCACGCGATACAGGCGACGGATCGGCCGGCCGTCACGGTCCAGGGCGGCCCCGTCGAGTTTGCCCTCGGCCCGGGCGGCCGCGATGGCGGCGGCGTCTTCCGGGCCGGGGTCGTAGGACTCTTCCCGGACGGGAACTCCCAGCAGTTTCTCGCCCGAGCGGAGCGTGACGTGATCGATGGGGCGCGGCCAGAAGGTGAGCGATCCCATCACCGCCGCGAGCGAGAGAAGCACGACGATCATGAGCGTGCACACGACCATGGCCATGCCGGTGATCCAGACAACCGGTTCGCCTCGGGCCGAGAGCGGCGTGACGCGTCGGTGTCTGCGCGGCTGGGTGGGGTTGACTGGGATGGCCGACATCGACGTGCCCGACTCCTTGATCGACTGACGACTACAACCCGGCGGCCCGCTTGCGGAAGCGCTGCCGGACGACTTCGGCCAGCGTGTTCACCACCGCGGTCATGCCGAAGAGCACGAGGCCGCACAGGAAGAGCACGCGGTAGTGCGTGCCCCCCACCGGCGCCTCGGGAAGTTCGGTCGCGATGTTCGCCGAGAGCGTGCGGAAGCCGGAGAACATGTTCCAGTCCATGCTGGGCGTGTTGCCGGTGGCCATGAGGACGATCATCGTCTCGCCGGCGGCGCGGCCGAGGCCGATCATGATCGCGGAGAAGATCCCCGAGGCCGCGACGGGCATGACCACGCGGATGGCGGTTTGCCAGCGCGTTGCACCGGCCCCCAGCGAAGCCGACCGCAGCGCGGGCGAGACGCTGCTGAGCGCATCCTCGCTCACGGTGTAGATGATCGGGATCACGGCGAAGCCCATGATGATGCCGACGATGAGGCTGTTGCGCTGGTTGAACGGCCCGAAGACCCAGTCGCGCGGGTCCAGTCCGGCGGTGCTGAGCAGGCCGCCGAGCGCGGCGGCGATGGCGATGCTCGCTCCACCCACCGTCAGAAGCATGGCCATCTCCGCCGCCGCGGCGGGAAAGCCGAATCGCAGCGACTGGCTCCGGTGCAGAAGGGGCTCGAGGATCCGGGACTTGATGATGAACGCGAGAGCCATCGCCGGTGGGATCATGAGCACGAGCCAGCCGGGGAACGCGCTGCCGATCACGCCGTCGAGCCATCGCCGGAAGTCCGCACGATCGAGGTGGTTGGCCCGCACAGTCGCGGCGACCGCCGGATCGCTCAGCGAGCCCGTCGGGCGCACGATCTGTCCGTCGCTGATGTACAGACCCTCGGTACGCAGGCGGCGGGTGAGTTTGTCATCCAGGTTCGCGCGGTTCCCCACCCACGCGGGGCGCGACTCGATGGACACCGGCTCGTGGGACCCTGCGAGCATCAGCACGTCGGCTTCGCTGGGCCTGAAGAGCAATCGCTCGGCCGCGGAGCCGATCGGCACCGCCGCGAAAAGCCCGACTCCCACCGCAGCGCCGACGAGCGCCAGGTGCTGGAAACTGCGCAGGCGGCTGGTGACACGGACCGGGAGCATCTGCCAGGCATGCGCGGCGATGAGCACCGCGAAGGGGACGACGACAAACGAAGCGAGGATCGCGGACAGGAAGTCTCTGGCGAGCGGAGCAATGACCATGGCCGCGATGAAGCCCAGCACCACCGACGGCAGCGACGCCATGGCCTCGACGACCGGCTTGATGCGGTTCCGGACGGTGGGGTGCAGCATCTCGCTGGTGAAGATGGCCGCGAGCACCGCCAGCGGCACGGCGAAGAGCATCGCGTAGATGGTCGCCTTGACGGTGCCGAAGATCAATGGGGTGACGCTGAGTTTCGGCTCGGCGGCATCATCGCCGGATGAGGATTGATAGACATACTCGGGCGCGGCATCACCCTCGTACCAGACGCGGCCGAAGAGGGATGACCAACTCGCCTCGGGGTGCTTGGGATCCATCTCCCAGACGCGATAGGAGCCGTCGACGCCGATCGCGACGAGCCCGTCGTTCTTGGGCGCGATGTCGGCGAAGACGACCGAGGAGCCCAACTGATCGGTCAAGTCGACGATGACCTTGCCGCTGGTCATGTTGCGGACGAACAGACCTCCCCGCTCATCGGCCGCGATGTACGAACGATCGCGCTGTCCGATTCCGAGGGAGCCGATCGATCCCGCGCCGGAAAGGGCGAGGTCGTGCTCGTGGGCGATGACGATGCGGCGGCGATCCGGCGTATAGGCCGCCTCGTCCCTGGCGACGAAGAGGCCGACCGCGCGGCCATCCTGGAGGCCGGCGACCAGTGTCTTTGCGCCCAGGATCATCGTCGCCGACATCACCCGCACCGATCCGCCGTCTCCTGAGCGGGGCGCGATCGAGACGGAATCGGCCGCTTTGGCGGTGTAATCGCCCTCCCCGTCGCGCATGATCGAATAGCGCTGCACGAATCCGTCGGTCCAGACCATCAGCACATGCGAACCGTCGCCGGTCAGGAACGTCCACTTCGGCTCGTGCCGACCGTCGGGGAGCGCCAAGGTAAAGGGGAAGGTGCTGAACCGAAGCCGAGGCTTGCCGCCGCCGAGCGGCGTGGTAACGCGGACCAGGTTGAACGCCGCGGTTCCGTCCTCGCGGGTCGCGACCAGCCACTGCGCCGAACTGGAGAGGCGGTAGTCGAGTGCAACCACGGCGCCGGTTCCGGTCTCGATCCTGACCGGGTCGCGAGCCTCCACCACCGGCTCCACCCGGCGGTACTGGTCCGTCTGGACGCGCTCGACGTAGCCGCGGCCGTGCGGCATTCTGCCGCCCTGCACCAGAGAACGCATCGCCGGGGTCTGGTCATTCGCATCCACAAAGCCCGTCTCGAACCCGAGGCGTCCGGTCTGGACGCGGCCATCGGCGTAGCCGAACGCAAAGGCCCCATCGCCGCGGGAGAACGACCACGAAGTCGGTTCGAGGCCATCGGGCGAGACTCTCTCGCGGCAGCGGACTGCGCCATCGGCAAGGTCATACGTCACGGCCTCACCCGATGGCATGACGACGGTGGTGAGACCGAGGTATTCATCGGTCAGGCCGAAGAGCGGCGCGGCGGCGAGTTCAACCCGACCGGACCGCCGGGCGACCGCCTCGCCGCGGTAGAAGAGCGGGACAACCTCGGCGGCGAGGAAGACGAGCATTCCAAGAACGGCGACGATGACACCGAGCCCGCCGATGGTGATGGCCGAGGCGGCGGCGCGATCGGCGAGGCGGACGCGCCGGAGTGTGCCGCGGCGGCGCGCGGAGCGCGGGCCGCCGCTCATGGGCGTTTGGGACGGTGCGTGCTGTCCGCCTTCGTCGCTCACGGTCGCTCCGTCACGCGTTCGGCACGAGCCGCCGGGCCGCACGGCCTAACCTGAAGCCGCTTCTCGCACTTCGCCTCAAGAAACAGAGCGGCCCGCGTTTCCGAGGGCCGCTCTGGGGTTGTCAGAATAGCCGAACGAGTCAGAACTTGACCGGCAGCCCGGCCTTCTTCAGATCCTCGCGGGCGATGTCGGCGGTGACCGGGAAGTACCCGTCCTTGACGACGGTTTCCTGGCCCTGGCGGCTGTAGATCATCTTGACGAACTCGGCGCGGATGGGATCCATCGCGGTGCCGGGCTTGTTGTTGGTGTAAATGTACAGGAAGCGGGCCAGCGGGTACTCGCCGTCATAGGCGTTTTCGGCGTTGGCCTCGAAGAACTTGTCACCGTCCTTGGCCGCGATCTTGAGCGCCTTCACGTCGGCGGTCTTGTACCCGAGGCCGGAGTAGCCCATCGCGAACTTGTCGGTCGCGCAGGCCTGGACGACTGCGGAGGAACCGGGCTGCTCCTTGACGGAGGGCTTGTAGTCCTTCTTGGACAGCGCGTGCTCCTTGAAGTACCCGTAGGTTCCGGACGCGGAGTTGCGGCCGTACAGGCTGATGGGCTTGGTCGCCCAGGCGGCGTCCTTGACGCCGACATCGCCCCAGGTCATGTCCGGGCCGTCGACCGAGAAGATCTTCCGGACCTGATCGAGCGAGATCTCGGAGAGGGGGCAGTCCTTGTGGACGTACACGGCGAGGGCATCGACGGCGACGCGGAGTTCGGTCGGCTTGTAGCCGTACTTCTTCTCGAAGGAGTCGATCTCGGCGCCCTTCATCTGCCGGCTCATCGGGCCGAACTGGGCCTGGCCCTCGATCAGCGCGGGCGGCGCAGTCGACGAGCCCTTGCCTTCGATCTCGATCTTGACGTTGGGGTACAACTTCTTGTACTCCTCCGCCCAATAGGTCATCAGGTTGTTGAGGGTGTCCGAGCCGATGCTCTTCAGGCTGCCCGAGACGCCTTGCGCGGTGGTGTAGGTGGGCAGGGCCGAGTCGACCGTCACCTGCTGGGCCGCTGCACCCGCCACCATCGCCCCCACCGCCATGCACGATGCCAGGAATCGCTTCATTGCCAGTCCTCCGTAAAGGGATTCGCCGAGGTCCGTTGTTTCAGGTCCTCAGAAGTATCCCGGGACGAACCGTGGGCTGGCGTTCGCGAGTGTTAAGATCCGGCGAATCGTGTCGGGATTGCGGCTGGGGTCGATTTGTAATTGTTTGTTTAACAGATACTTACGGCACTGTCCCCGGAGCGGCGCCGACAGCCTACCGCAGTCTTCCGAGCGTGACCTGGATGGGGTTCTTGCTGCGGATCGGCTCGCCGTCGGCAGGGGTGAATACGCACCACAGTTGCAGGTCTTCGCTCTCGAACCTGTCCGTGCCCCGATCGAGCACGGAGAGTTGGAACCGATAGCCGGGCCCGGGGAGGAGTTTCTCGGCCGCGGCGGCGGACTTCTGGACGTCGAAGTCCCACGTCGCGAAGGGCTTTCCATCCTGCTTGAACATGGAGAACGAGAACGAGCCGGGGATGTTGAGGGGCGCGCTGTGCGGCGGCGCGAACAGGAAGACCATCGCGTTGACCTCGTCAGCGTATCCGTTCTTGTCGCTGTCGCGGCCGTAGCGTGTCGCGGCAAGGTCGACGACGGTCACTCGGATCCCTTCCGGCTGGGCTTGCACCGGGCGGGGCGGGGGCCGGGTCGGGGGGCCCTCGGTCACGCACCCCGAAGCGACGACTGCGGCGATGACGAAGCACGGGCCTGCGATCACGCGAGCGATCATGGGGTTCCCTTCACGCCGCGGCGCGGCGCGGGCATGCTCTCGGGCTCGGGCAGGTCTTCGGCGGGGTTGATGTAGTTGAGGATTCGGTCGGGCTTGGCCAGTCGACCGACCTCACGCTCGGTGAGGATGCGGAGGCTGCTGCTTTCTTCCTCTCCGCCGCGGATGACGCGGGGAGTGAGGAGCACGAGCAGTTCGGTCCTGGAGTGCGTCCGCTTTCGGGACTTGAACGCTTCGCCGAGGAACGGGACATCGCCCAGCAGCGGGACCTTGGTCTTCCGTTCCTCGTCGGTTGTCTGGAGGAGACCGCCGATGACCACGGTCTCACCATCCCGCACGCGGACGTTGGTCTCGATCTCGCGCTTGGTGATGATGGGCGCCTGGAAGTCCTCGGTGACCTGCGTGGTGCGGGCCGAGAGGTTGGAAATCGTGGGCGTGATGTCCATCCGCACGAAACCGTCGGCGCTGATCGTCGGCGTGACGTTCAGGATGATGCCGACGTCCTCGCGGGTGACGTTGGCGAGGGTGTTTCCGTTGTCGCGGCGTTCGACGGACTCGACGATCGCGACGTTCTCGCCGACCTGGATCCGCGCGGCCTTGTTGTTGTTCACGAGAATCTGCGGCCTGCTGAGGACTTCGAGCCGGCCCTGGGACTCGAGGGCGCGGATGAGCAGTTCGAAATCGGAACTTGAGACGGACAGGTTCGGCACACCGAGCGCGGTGATCACGCTCGCGCCCGCGCCCAGCGAGCGGATGCCGTAGGCCTCGCCGCCGAACGGTCCGACGGAGATATCCATGCCCCAGGTCTCTTCGGAGTCGATCGTCACCTCGGCAAGGAGGACCTGGATCATGACCTGCGGGGGAGTCGAGTCGAGTTCCCGCACCAGCCGCTCGACGGTCTCGCGATACTGCGGCGAGACCCCCACGACGAGGCGGTTGCTGGGCGTGTCGCCCTGCACCGTCACCTCGCGTTCGAGCATCCGCAGGAGCGAGCCGCTCCGGTCGGCGCCGAGGATCTGACGGGACTGGGCGGACTGCTCCTGGAAGTACTGCTTCAGTGTGACCGCGACCTCGGCCGCCTTGGCGTTCCGCAGTTCGAAGACGATCTGCTCGCGCTCGTTGGCCTCGATGCCGTCGAGATCGTTGACGACCTGCTCGACCCGCTCGAGATACTCCGGGGTGCCGGAGACGAGCAGCGAGTTGGTGCGGGCGTCGATGGTGATGGCCAGTTGCTGCCGCTCGTCGAGCGACGGGAACAGCGAGGTCTCTCCGGGCGGGGCGGCCGCGCCCGGCGACACATCGTCGACACGTCCGGGGACAAGGACCAGCGTCGACCCGTTCTGCCGGAGATTGAAGAGTTCGCGCAGCACTTCGGCCATGGCGAGCGCGTCGGCGTTGGTCAGGCGGAAGATCTTGATCTGGCGCGCTCCGGCGACGGTCGAATCGAGGTCCGCGACCAGCGACTCGATCAGCACCATCAGCCTCGCGGGGGCAACCGCGACCACGGAGTTGGAGCGGAGTTCGGCGGTCAGGGTTACCTGTTCCTGGATCGCACCGGAGATCTCGGCCTCGGTCGGCGCCGGGGTGCCGCCCGCGGCGAGTTCCGCGGCGGTCTGGCTGCGGAGGAAGCGGAGCACCTGGGCCTTGCGAGCGCCGACGACCCCGGAGCCGGCGATCGGCCGACCCGCGAGCACATTCTGGAGCAGACGGACAACCTCGGCGGCATCGGCCTTGAGCAGTTCGATGCGTTTGATCTCGGTGACGGCGGCGACCGAGGCGTTGTCGAGCCGCTCGACGAGTTTGCGCACGGCCTCCACATCCGCGGGAGTGCCGCGGACGATGAGTGCGCTGGCACGCAGGTCGGGCGTCACGCGGACCGAATCGCCTCCCCGCTCCTGGTTCTGCTTCTCAACGTAGAGCGTCTGGACGGCCTGGAGGATGTCCTCGACTCGCGCGGACCTGACGGGAACGACGTCGACGGTCTGCTGCCCGCTGACAGCCTCGCCACCCTTGACGAGTTCCTCGACCAGCCCGCGGATGATCTCGACGTTTTCAGCGCTTGCCGCGACGACGAGAGACCTGCTGGCGACATCCGCCTGGATGCTGAGGGTGTCGCTGGGGTTGGCGACGCCGCCGCCGCGACGCTGGGAGTCGATCCGGTCGCGCATGAGCCGCTCGACCTTGGGCGCCAACTGCGTGACGTCGCCGGTGGGCACGGGGATGACGGTGAGCCCGACGGTGGGCCCGCTGGCGTCGGCATCGAGTTGGGCGATGAGTTTGTCCACGATCGCGAAGGAGCGGGCGCTGGTGGAGACCACCAGGGCGTTGGTGCGGAGGTCCGAGGTGATGACCAGTTCATCCTGCGGCAGAAGCGCGCCCGACTGCACCTGTCCGCGGAAGATGTCGCGGAGAATGGTTGCGACACGGTCGGCCGCGGCGACCTTCAGCGAGAAGATGCGCACCGAGTTCTCGGCGGCGGCGGCGGGGACATCGAGGAGTTTGACCAGTTCGGCCACGGCCTCGGCGTTGGACCGGCTGCCGACGACGATGATGGCACGCAGGTTGTTCTCGGGCAGGACCAGGAGCGTCGACAGGGGCGCGAAGCGATCGGCCTGGATCATGCCGTGGATGTCGGCGGGATCGCCGCCCTCGGCCAGGATGCGGTACCGGGCGATCTGCCGCTGGAGCGCCTCGGTGTCGGCGGTCTGCGGCGCGTTCTCGAGCAGCACCTGGCGGACGGTTGTGGCCAGCCGCGTGGGGTCGGCGTGCTGGAGTTTGATGACCCGCGGCTCGATCCAACTCGTGGTTTTCTCGCTGTCGAGTTGCTTGACCAGGACTTCGACGAGCGCGACGGCTTCCTCGCGTCCGGCGACGATCATCGCGTTGGTCCGTTCATCGACGCTGATGGCGACCTGGCCGGTGAGCGCCTTGCCGGTTTCGCTGGTGGGCTGCGACCTGATGGTCGTGCCGGGATTGGTCCGCAGCCGGTCGCCCTGGTCGAAGATGCCGCGGATCACGCCCGTCAGACGCGTTGCGGACGCGTTCTGGAGCGGGAAGAACCGGACGGTGACCGCCTCGCCGATCGGCAGTTTGTCGAGCATGTCGACGATCTGGGCGAGGGCGACGACGTTGGCCTCGGTGGAGGCGATGACGATGGAGTTGGTCTGTGGCTCGGGGATGACGGAGATCGGCTTGGCGAGATCGACCGCGAGGTTGGCCTTGTCGGCCTCGCTGCGGTGAATGGTGAGGCGGCGGACCTGCTCGGCAAGAGCCGCGGCGAGCGCGACCTGCGAGTCCTGCGACGCGGGCTTGAGCATCGCTTCGAGCGCCGCGGCGACGTTTCCGGCGGGCGCGGTCTTGAGGCGGATGATGGCGACGTGCTGGTCGGCGAGCCCGGGGGCGACGTCCAGCGACTTGACAAGCGCCTGCACGGCGACGCCGTCCTGCGGGCCGGCGATGACGGCGATGGCGCGACGGCTGGTGAGCGGCACGATGACGATGGGCTCGGCGACGACGCCGGGACGATCCGCCGGCTGCGGACGCGTGAGGCCCATCTGCTCGAGCACCTGCTGCATCTGCTGAGGGGTGTGGTTCTCAAGGTCGATGACGAGCACGCCCTGGTTCAGCGGCGCGGCCGATGAAGGCTCTCCGGCCGGGGGGGCGGCGAGCACATCGAGTTCGGCGACGAGCGCCTTGATCTGCTCGAAGAGTCGCTCGCTGCTGGCGACCACCAGGTTGTTGCCGGTGCGGTCCACTTCGACCGTGAGTGACTCGCCGGCCTGCTGGGCGACGGGGGCGAAGGTCGTCCGGACGGTCTGGAGCACGCGGGCGACCGGGAAGTTGCGGATGCGCACGACGCGGACGGTGACCTGCGACCGATCGCCCTCCTGCTGGAGAGAATCGGCCATCGCCTTGATCTGGGCGAACTGGGTGTCGTCCGCCCGGACGACGAGCACGTTGCTCCGATCGTCGCCCACGATCAGCACCGAGCGGCCGGAGAGCGTTCGCGCCCCCCCGCCGCCGGGCAGACTGGATGCCTGATCGATGAACAGTTGACGGAGTGTTCCGGCGACCGTGCTCGCCGGGCCGCGGGCCAAGGGGATGATGCGCGGCTCGGGCATCTGCGAGTATGCCGGGACATCGAGTTGCTGGGCAACCGCCTTGATTCGCTCGGTCTGATCGCGCGGGCCGGCGATCACGAGGGAGTTGGTGAGCGGCTCGGCGGTGACGCTCACGACTTCCTTGTTCGAGAGCACGACAGTCGGGAAGTCGGGGAACTGGTCGTCGCCCCGGCGCGGCTGCTGCGGCTGGCGGCGTGCCCGCTCGCGTTCGATCTCGGCGCGGATCGGGGCGGAGAAGGCCTCGGAGAGCGCACGGGAAAGGCTCGCAGCGTCGGCGTGCTTCAGCGCGACGATCTCGAGCCGGCGCGAGGTGTCGTATTCCTCGGAGTCGAGTTTCTCGAGCAGGGCACGGATCCCGGGCCACTCCGTTTCGCCCGCGGCGATGACCAGGCTCTTGCTGGCGGGATTCGCGATGATGCTGACCGACCGTGCGCCGGGCGTGGACGCCTCGGCCGCGAATCGACCGTAGAACACCTCGAGCGCGCGGGCCGTGGCCTCGGGATCGGCGAACTTGAGCGGGATGAACTGCGTGACCCGCGTCCCGCCCTGGGCGACATCGAGTTCCTTCACCAGTTTCAGGATTTCCTCCAACTGGTCGGGCGTAGCGGAGACCAGCAGCGTGGTTCCCTGCGAGAGGGTGCTGACGGCGGGCTCCGGCTCGTTGGGCGAGGTGCGTCTGCGCGACAGCACGGTGCGGAGGGTGGAGGCGATGTCGTATCCGTCCTGGTGCTGCAGCACGATCCGGCGGAACTCGGTCTGGGCCTTGGGGGGCGTCTCGTCGAGTTTGGCGACCTGCTCCATCACCAGCGCCACGGCCTCATCGGAGCCGGTGAGCAGGAGGGAGTTGGTGCGTCGAACGGGCGTGACCTTGACCTTGACACCCGCCGGCAGCGCGGCGGTGAGCGACTGGGCGATATCTTCAGCCCGCGACTGGCTGAGCGTGACGGTCACGATGCGAGAGTTGGCGGCGATCGGCGGGGCATCGAGGGACTGCACCAGCGCATCGACCTTCTCGAACAGGTCCTTGGGCGCGGAGACGATGACCGAGTTGGTTCCGGCCTGCGCGGTCACAATGACGAGGCCTTCGCGCGAGGCAAGAGTCCGGGGGAACTGCTCACGGACGATGTTCGCCAGTTCGGCGGCCTCGGCGTTCTTCAGACGGTACAACTCGCGCGTGCGCCCGTCGTTCTCCTCGGGCTGGTCCATCTGGGCGATGAACCCCTTCACGAGGGCGAGATCGTCGGGAGAGGCCGCGACGATGAGCACGTTGCCCTCGGGCGAGCCGATGATGGATGCGCTGGGCTTTTCGGTGCCCAGGCCGCGGTCGCGGCCCTGGAAGAACCGGGTCAGGCTCTGGGCGATCCGGTCCGCGTTGGCGTAGGTGAGCGTGATGGACTCGACGGCGCGATCGGCGACATCGGCCGCGCCGTCGAGATCGGCGGCGTATTTGGCGGCCTGCTGAACCCGGTCCTCGCGACCGACCATGAGCAGCACGCCGTTCTGCCGGTCGACCTCGACCCGCACGCCGTCGGGGTCGTTGCCTCGCCACCAGTTCCAGCCGGGGGTTGACATCGCCGACTGGATCGCGGTGCCGACGCTCTGGGCGTTGGCGTTCTTGATCTTGACCGCACGCACGATCGACTTGGCCCCGGCGACCTGGGGCACGTCCAGCGCCTTGACGATGCGCTCGATGGTGTCGAAGGCGTCGCCCTGTCCGAAGAGCACGATGCTGTTGGATCGGTCGTTGAACTGGACGGCAAGCGTGTCCTCCTGGCTTCGGCGAGGGCCGCGGCCGCTCCACCAGCCGGCCGGGAACTTCACTTCCTCGACCACGCCCTCGACGGTCTCACGGACCTCGGCGATTCGGGCATTCACCAGCGGGATGACGCGGAACTGCAGGTCCTGACGGGTGGACGGTGTGTCGAAGGTCGCGGCCAGGGACTGGACCTGCGCGTAGTCCTCGTCGTTTGCGGCAACGACGATCGCGCCGCTCCGGCGGTCGCCGATGACGGCGACCTGGCGCTGGCGCGGCTGCTGGTTGGGCTTGGTGCTCGCGCGGGCGCGGTCGTCGTAGAACCGCTGGATCGCCTGGGCCACCGACTCCGCATCGGCGCGTTCGAGCTTGATGGTGCGAACGGGCAGGCCGGTGATCTCCGCCGAGTCGACCTGGCCGATGATCCGACGGGCCTCGTCGAGCATGTCTTTGGGCGCCCGGACCACGAGGAGGTTCGATTCGTCGGCCGCGGTGATCCGGAGTTTGTCGCGCTTGGCGGGGTCGTTCCCGACGATCGCGGCCTCGATGAGGCGCTGCGCGGTGCTTGGCCGCGTGTCCTTCAGCGGGAGGATCGCGACCTCAGTGCCGTCCGCCTCGGCCGCGAGATCGAGTTGTTCGATGAGCCGTGCGGCTTCGCGGTGCTGGGCATCGGTCCCGGTGATCAGGATCGCGTTGGTGCGGGCGTCGGCCAGGAGCGAGGCCCTGGGCGAGTCGGGCGCGGACTGCCTCGCGGCATCGAGCGCCTGCTGCATCATCGGGGTGATCTGCTCGGCGCGAGCGTTGGCAAGGGGCAGACGTCGGAGCGCCAGTTGGTCCTGCATCGGCGCCTGGTCCATCAGCGACACGAACCGGTCGATGAGCGGGATGGCGTCGGCCGGGGCGGCGACGACCAGCGACCGCCCGCCCGGGTCGGCGGTGACGCGCACCGTCGCGGGGTCGATCCGCAGGGAACGGCCATCCGGCGCTGCACCGCCGTCGAAGGCGAGTTGAAGAACGCGCTGCGCCTGACGGCCCCGGGGCGCAGGCGAGAACAGATCGAACACGGCGCGCTGCACGCGCCCGGCCGTCGTGTTGGTCAGCGGATAGACCTTGATGGTGAGCGTCGAGCCGGGCATGGGCTTGCTCACGGCGGCGATGAGTTCGCCCAACGTGCCGAAGTCCGTGTCGTTGGCCGAGACGATCACCGCGCCGCCCTGGGGGTCGGGCTGCACCGAGATCCGCGATGTGAAGCCGCCGGGGTTCTGCGCCGAGGCCTGGCCGATCTGCCCGGCCGTCTGGTTCACGAGCGACGCGATGACGTTCGCATCGGCGCCTTCCGGCAGCGTGACGATGCGGAGCCTGAGCGGTTCGGCGGGCATCTGCCGCTGGAGTTCGGCCGCGAGCGCCGCGGCTCGATCGACGGCACGGGTCGAGCCGGAGATGATCAGCGAGTTGGTCAGCGGATCGACGGCGATCGTCACGCCCTCGTCCGGGGCCTTGGGCTGTTCGGGTGTCGCGATCGCCGCGGCGACGGCCCAGCCGAGCAGCGCGTGCACGGGCGACCCTGCGTTGCGCGGCGAGGTCTCGCCGTGCATCGGGCGAGCGTCGCTCCCCTGCTTCTTCCCATCCTTGGGCGAGAGCAGTTGCTCGACGCTGATCACCTCGACCTTGGTGGCGGCCCGCTGTTCAAGCAGTCGCCGGAGCGCCTCGGCGAGCATCGCGGCATCGGCCTTGGAGCGGTCGACGCCGATGAGACGCATGTCCCGGCTGGCGGCGTTGGTCGCCTTGTCGATGCCCTTGACCAGTTCCTCGATCGCCCGGAGTTGCTCGGCCGAAGCGCGGACCACGAGGGAGTTGCTCGCGCGATCCACTCTGACGACCGGCGGCTGCTCGGCCGCGACGGCGCCGCCATCGTCCTGGAACATCGCCTGGACACTCTGGGACGCTTCGTTCGCATCGGCGTTCTCGAGCGTGAGCAGCCGGACGATGCGTTGCGATCCGGAGGCGGTTTGCGTGGTGTCGATGTCCAGGTCTGCGATGACCTGCCGTGCGACTTCGACCGACTCGCGCGGGCCGCTGACGACGACGACATTGAGCCGGCGATCCGCGGCCACCTTGACCGGGACGAGCGTTCGGGCCTGTTCGAGCGCGGCGGGCGGCACGCGCTGACCGGGCCGGATCTGCGCGAAGGGGTTGGGCTGATCGCGCTGCAGCAGTTGCTGGACGATCGGCGCGACAACCTCGGCGCGTGCATGCTTCATCGGTACGGTCGCGACGTTGACCGCCCCGGGCTTGTTGCCCTCGAGGTCCAGCGAGCGGGCGATCTCCTCCACCAGCACCACGTCCGCGGCGCTGCCGCTGATCACCAGGGCATTGGAGCCCTCAGCAGACGAGATCGCGACGCGACCACCCGACGGTCCGGCGCCACCCATCGGCGCGAGCGCCTGGGTCAGGGCCAGCGCGGTGGGCGCGGCCTCGACGAACTTCAACTCAAGAACCTTTACGACGGGCTTGGCGGCGAGCCGGGAGAGTTCTTCGACGATGCGGGAGTACCGCGCGACGCCCTCGGCATCGCCGGAGATGAGCAGCGCCCCCCGCTGCTTGTCGTCGCACACTTCGACGGGCGCAGCGCCGGGCAGCATCGCCGTCTGCTCGCGATAGATCTCGGCAGCGCGGCTGCTGATCTGCTCCATCGCGTCGGATGGAACGAGCAGGACGCGGAACGTGGCGTCGCGGAGGGTTGCGCCGTCGATGGAGGCGACAAGGCGCTCGATGGCCGCGAGGTCCTGCGGGCGGGCACGGACCAGAAGCGTCCGGGTCTCGTCGATCGCATCGAACCGGGGCTCCACATAGGCCGAGCCGTCGGTGGGCTCGAGCAGCGTTCGGGCAAGTTGTGCGAGCCGCCCGACAACCTGGCTGGGCCGGGCCTGCTTGAGGACGATCGACTTCGACTCCCGCTCCACGACAACACTGGACTCGACGGAACGGAGCAGGTCGGAGTACGCGGCGATTGCTGATGCGCTGCCGACGAGCGTGGCCATGCGTCCTTCGCCGTCGAGGGACGCGGTCACAGGGTCGTTCTCGGCGCGGCTGGACTGCTTGAACAATGCGTCGGCCTTGGCGAGGACCTGCGCGGGGTCGCCGGCGGCGATACGAACCTGGCGGACTTCCTGGACGCGCTCAGGGGGCACGTCCAGACCCTGCACGAGTTTCTCGAACGCCGCGACATCGGCCGCGGGGCCGGAGACGATCAGGCCCTTGTCGTCGATGGCTTGCGCATAGCGCAGCACCGCGGCCTGGCGCGGCGAAAGCAGCCGGGAGAGCATCGCCTGGGCGGCGGTCGCGGCCAGGTGCCTGGTTCGGATCACGGTCGTACGAGTCTCCGGCGGCACGGCCTGTGCTGCGCCGTTTGCGCCCGTCGTCGGCGCCGCACCGGGATCAACCTCCGCCAGGAGCGAAGCGACCAGCGCCAACTGCTCGGGTGAACCGATCACCGTGAGTTTGCCCTGTGCCGCGAGAGGAAGAACCGTCGGCCGGGGGCCGTCGGCGCGCTGCTGCTGCTGGAAGAGCCTCCCGACATTGGCCGCGGCCTCTTCGGCGCCGACGCCGGCGAGGACGAACGTGAGCATCTCGCGACCGTCGGAACCGCCGTCGGGCTGGTCGAGGAGCGCGACGAGTTCTCCCACGACCGCGAGCCTGGGCTTCGGGCCGACCGCGATGATGCTGTTGGTGCGGGGATCGGGCTGGATGCTCAGCCCTTCGATCTGGTCGTCCTGGACGGTCGTCTTGCGGCCCTGCTGGTCGATGAACGTCACCTGCTTGCGTTCGGCGATCAGGCCCTTCAGCGCCGCGTGGACTTTTTCCGCCTGCGCATGCTTGAGCGGGAAGAGTTTGAACTCTGAATCGCGAGGCCTGTCCGAGTCGAGTTGCTCGATGATGCCCCGGAGGCGGCGGCACTGGGCCGCGGTGTCGACGATGATGAGCGCGTTCTGCTGGGGGAGCGCGGTGATCCCGCCGAACTTGCTGACCATTCCCTTGAGTTGATCGGCCAGGGGCGTCGCCACGGCGTTGTTCAGCGGCACCACGGTCGTGATGACCTCCGCCGAGCCGATCGACTCGGGGATCTTGCCCACGACCTGGCCGAACGCACGCATGTCCTCGGCCTTGGTCAGGAGGAGGTATCGATCCTCCTTCCGCAACTGGACGCCGTGCATGAACAGGAGCCGGTTGATGACGTCGAGCGCCTCGTCGAGGGTGTATTCCGATGCACCGATGAACGTGAGGCCGGACTTCGGTGCTTCTGCCTCGCGGATGACCGGGAGACCGGTCTGCCGGGCCATGAAGTCCAGCACCTGCTCGAACGGCGTGTCGATGAAGTTGAACGAGATTGGCGAGGGCTTGTGCTCGGCCGCTACGGGCGCCGGTGCGGGGACCGGCGGCGTGGCCGGCTGAGGCGCGGCGGAGATCAACGCGCCGCCGGCGACCTCACCGACCGTTGGGGCGGCATCCTGCGCATACACCGAAACCGGTTGTCCGGCGGCGAAAAGCAGGAGTGCGGGAACAATCAAACGGCGGTGGCGGAGCGATGTCACGGGAGAGTCCCTCCTTGAACAAACGACTTGCAGCCCCGGCCAAGCCAGATCGATGGCCTGCCGCGGCGTGGCTCCTGGGCGCCCGATCGGGCCTCCGGCCCGGGGAACGCGACGCCAGTCTACCGGCTACGAAGCCGGCTTGCGGTCGGCAAGGGTTGACCCGAGCCGCACCTCGAACACTTCCTGACCGATTTTGATGCGCGCAGACTCACCTGAACCGGTGAGGAACACGGCATCGAGGACTTGAGATCCCGCGCCGAGCATCTTTGTTTCGCGGGTCTTCTCGTTGATGATCCAGAGTTCCGGACCGTTTCGTCCCTGGACGACAGCGGAGACCCTCCAGTCCCCCAGACTGGGCTGTGGGGGCGGAGGCGGCGGCGGCGGCGCGGCCTGAGCCACAGCGGTGGTCGCCGGCGGCGGGGCAGCGGGTGGCGGGGGCGGTGGCGGCTCCTTGAAAACGTTCTTCGAGACGATGGCACGCCACGGATCGAGCCGAGCCTCCTCGATCGGGGTCCAGATGCGACCGGCGGTTTCGGCCCCGATGCTGACCTTGCGGCCGGGCAGGAACATGGCTGTGACCGTCACCGAGAGTCCGATGCCCTCGCGTTCCTTCCCGAAGGCCCTCATGCCGAAGCCATCGACCCGGCAGACCCACTGCTGGGCCTCGAGGAGCGCGACGGTCCGCACGGCCTGCTCCAACGACCCCTCCCCGGTGAGCGTCGCGCTGATCGAGTAGAAGTCCGGGCGCTCGCGCTCGGCGCGGGTGCTGTACTCGCGGAGTTTGGCTTTCGCCGCGGGATTGGGCACCGGACGGGCCGAGGACGTGGAAACAGCGCCCTTCTGAAGCCCGACATAGGCCGCGATCTCGTTCAGCGCCCGCCGGATCGCGGCATTGGCTTCTTCTTCCGTGGACCCCAGGGAGATGCCGCCGAGTTCATCGAAGGACTTCTTGACCTTCGCGGCGTCCATGAGTTCGACTTCGCGCGCCTCCAGCCCACTTTCGTATCGCGCGATCTCCTTGTCGAGGACCGATCGTTCACCGGCGTACCACGACCATGCCCACCACCCTCCTCCGAGCGCGGCGGCGACGCCTCCTATCGATGCGAGGATACGAACGCGATTCATCATGTCTTGCCCCCGTTTCGACGGGGCGCGGGCTTTTTGTCCGCAGGGGCCGGGTTGGCGGGCGCGGCGGGAGGCGCGGCCGGCGCAGCCGCGGGGGCCTGGACCGGCGCCGCCTTGGCTTCGGTGTTTGGAGGCTTCTTGAGTTCCTCGGGACGTTTCTTGTCGGTTGTGAGCGTCCAGTCGAAACGGTCCGGGACATCCGAACCTCGCGTCAGCACGCTGTACCGACGGTCCTCGACAAGGCGGGCCCGAAGAGCATCGGCGACATCCCGACGCTTCATCGACCCCGCGAGCGTCATGGTGCCGTCGAGTTTCTCAGTCCACGCGGCGGGCGTGTAGCCGGGGTTGTCCTTCGTCGCCGCGTATACCACGGCGGTTTCGGACCGCGCGGAGATACTGTCGAGCACGGCGTCGCGCGGGTCGGGCATCTGAGCGGTCAGCATGTCGAGGTGTGCAAGCCAGTCGATTCCGGTGTCGCGAAAATGCCGCAGGTGCTCCACCTTGGCGCGAGCGCGGACGAGATCGGCGTGGAGCAGCGACTGCTTGGACCACTTGTCCTTCAACTCCGCCAGATGCTCTGAACGGGCGTGAAGGTCGAGCCTTGCGAAGGTGTACAGCCCGCCGCCGATGACGATGGCGCCCAGCGCGCCGAGCAGCACGAGCCGTCGCCGCGCCCCGGCGAGATCGGGCGCCCGGCGGGGATTGGCGAAGTCGAGGGTTTCCCTTCCGATGACCGGTTCGGCGAGCAACCCCACGAGGGGCGCAACGGCCGACTGATCGGAGTCGGGCATGTCGGACGGCGATTCGACGAAACGGGGAAAGCCGGTCGGCGCGCTGGGGAGTTCGAGCGTTTCTCCGCATCGGGCCGCGACCAGCCTGGAGAGTTCATCGGACCCGAGGACCGTGACCGCCTCGATTGGCGGTGATTCGGGCGAAGTGCGATAGGACATCCATGTGCGTTTGGCCTCCACCGCCACGCGCTGCGAGAACGCCTCGGCATCCTCCGCGCTGGCGGGCCGCATGAGGTCTGTCGCCCGGGCGAACACGAGTTGGCCGTCCTCGACGATGACGAACTCGGTGGACTCGCGTCCGAGAGCGATCCCGAGGGTGCCTCCCGTGCGGCGCTGCGAAGCCTCGGCGAGCAATGCGGCGGCGCCCGCGGAGAGCAGCCCGACCCGGCTGAGCCGGATGCCCGCGGCCTTGCACACCGCGCGCCGCCACGCGAGCCTGTCGCCCTGCAACGCGGCCGCGAGCACGACCGCTCCGGCGGGCACCATGGAGCCCGCGGCGGGCGCGAGCCGCACGAAGTCGATGGCGGCGTTGTCGGGCGAGACGGTCAACTGGCGGACGACCTGCAGCCGCACCATGGACGCCAGGTCGTCATCATCGGTGCCCGGCGGGAAGCCGACGCGTTTGAGGACGACCTCGCCGCGAGGCACCCCGAAGACCACCGCGCCGCGCCGGGCCGCGGGCCACATTCCCGCCCGCCGGAGTTCGTCGGCGACCCACCGGCCGACGGCGGAGGCGTTGGTCAAGTCCAGATCCGCGGGGCGGGCGGCGGTGAGCCACTTGCGGACAATCACCCGATCGCCCTGCACCGTCGCTGCAACAGCGACGAGGCGATCGTTCTCGATGTTCATCGCGACCTGGTTCCGCTCCATCGAAACCCTCACTGCCTTCCCGGCGTCCATCGCCCCAGCCGCGGGTCCGCTTCATCAGCGGCCGCACCTGCTCCCTCGGCCGGGCCGGCACGTTCGCGGCTGGACGGCAGCGGCGCGACGCGCGCTCCTCGCGCCGGCGGCGAGCGCCCACCGCCCGGTGGAGTGGAGGATACCGCCGCACCGGGGGGGGCGGATGCAGCACTCGGCGCGGGTTCCTCCTTCTTCTCCTTCGGAGGGGGTCGCAGCGGGCCGACCTGCCGCGCGGCCTCGGCCATGGTGATCTCCCGCAGGTAGGCGATGCGGGGCCGCTCGGATGAGACGTCGATCACCGACTCCACAACGACCCGGTCGGAAAGTGCAGGAGTCTCGGCTTCCCGCTCGTCGTTCGATTCAATGAACCCCGCCTCGACCACCACCCGCCACTGTGTCGACCGTATGGCGAGGTGATCGATGGCCTGCTCGAACTGCTCCTCGGTCAGGATGCTCTCGGTCGCCAGCCAAACCAGGGACAGCCGCTGCTCGGGCGCGAGTTTGCCGCGGCGGAGCACGATCTGCTCGGCGGCGGCCTGGTCGATCCCCGGGACACATGCGAGCACTTCCTGCGGCGCGGTCAGAACGTCGATCCTTCCGAGGCGATAGGGGCTCGCGTCGCCGCAGAAGACGTCGAGCACTTCCGCCCAGTCCTTGGGCTCGATGCGGAACCGCCGCAGGACTTTCACAATGTCGGACTCTTTCTCAAACTTCGTGCCCTCCTGCATCAGCGACTTCACACCGTTTGCGACTCCTTCGTCGAATCGCTCGGTGATGGCGTGTCCGAGACGCTCGGACCATGTTCCGGACAGCGCGATCCGACGGACGCCGATGTGGGACTCCGCGTTGCGGCCCATCCCGGCCTGCACGTTGGGCTCGAACGAGAAGACCGTCAACAGGTCACCAAGCGGACGCGGAGGGACCGCGGCATCAGGGGGCACGAAGGCATCTTGTGACGCATCGGCGGAGCGTTCTCCGCCCGCTTCGGCGGTGAATGCCCCGCGGAGCCCCTCGATGCCGGCGAGTTCCTGGATGCTGAGGAACTTCCTTCCGGCCCGCGCGCCGACGATGCGTTTGGCGATCTCCGCATCGAGCCCCGGCACGTGGGCGAGCATCGCTTCGGTGGCGGTGTTGACGTCGATCTTGCCCGATTCGCTGATGAGCCGCCGGCCATCCGACGCCACCAGCCTTGCGACTGCGCGGCGGCCCTGATCGTCAGAGAAGAGCGGCCAATCCTCGGGCAGGTCCACCTCGCCGCCGCGGATCAGATCGTCCCGCCGGGCGCGGAGTTCTTCCATCGCGGCCTGCACCCCGCTCCAGGCGATGGCCCGCGACTGGACTCGCCTGGCCGCGGCATCGGCCGCCGCCCGCTGAGCCTGCGCCGAATACAGCACGCTGGCGGACATGAGCGCGGCGATGGTTACGACGATCAGCACCACGTAGATGGTGAAACCCCGGTGCGGGGCGTTCCTGCGGTGATTCATCCGCCACCCCCGGGAGATAATTCGAGCCCGCCACCCCACGCGGCATCGGGCCCGTCGGGAATGACGATCACACGAGATCGATCGGGCTCGGGCCAGGCCGACGGCGCTTCGGCGGCACCCGCTGAATCGGGCGCCGGGCCGCGGCCTGCACGCCAGAGTTCCACTTCGATCGCGGCCGGGAGTCTCCGCAGCGTGGCGCTATTGAAGCGCGACACCCATTCCCGGCCGTCAAAGTAGCGGAACCGGACGCGAGAGAGACCATCGGCCAGCGGGTGGGCGGTGGCGGCGGTGTCTTCTGCGCCGGGTCCGATGGGCCGGCGCGAGAGCGAGAGCGTCCCTCCGGAGAACGCGAAGACCGCTTCCTGAAGGTCGCCGACGCCTCCATCGGCAAGGTCCACGCCGCGGGTAAGCAGGCGGAGGCGGGTCGCGGTTCCGTCGATCCCCGCGCCCAGTCGCGGGTCGCCAGCGATGCCGCCGAGCAGGTCGCCCTCGATCCGGTCGAAGAGCGTGTCGGCCGCCTGCGCCTCGGCCGAAGCGCGGCCAAGCGCCGCCTGACGCGCGGAGAGAGTCCAGAGGAAACTCATGACCGCTCCGGTGAGGAGGGCGATCAGGGAGAGCGAGACCATGACCTCGAGCAGCGTGAAGCCCTTTTGTCGCGGGGCACGATTCATGGTGTGGTCTCCCTGCCGCGGACGGGCGTGCCGCGGCGGCGCTCCCGCCGCTCGGCCTCCGCGGCACCGCGGGCGGCCTCCCGGGAAACCTCATCGACTTCGCCGACGCGATCGGGAGCGGAAGCGGAGAGTCGCACCAGTTGCTTCAGGGTCGCGGTGGCCAGAGTCCGGCCGGAGCGCTCGGCCCGCTTGATGGCGGTCGCCTCGACCATCGTGAGGCCGCCGGCGCCGTAGGGCGCGGTATTGATGGTCAGTTCCCATCCGCTCGGCGGCGGGATGTCATCCTCAAAGACAGCCGAGGAAGCCTCGTCGTCGCGCCACTGCGGCACGGGGCCGTTGAGCGTTTCGGGGGTTTCGATCCCCGCCTCGATCTTCGCGATTGCGCCTCGGGCCAGGTCCGTCGCGCGCTGCCGCAAGCGAGACGCCTCAAGCGAGTCGGCCGCACCGGACATGGCGCTCAGGATGACGAGCGCGGACCCGATGAAGATCGTCAGCGCGACCATGACCTCGAGCAGGAGACCGCCGCGGGCGTGGTGTCGATGGCGACGGGCCCTCATCGCGGCCTCCCCGGGTCTTCCGGCGTGGCAGCGTCCGCTGCGGGCTCGGGGGGCGGCAGGAGTGTGAACGTCAATCCGCCGGTCCAGGGATTGAAGGTAATCCGTGCCTGCTCGCCGGCGCGTCCGCGAAGCACCAGCGGCCGGCCGGGCGTAACCGTGCCATCGGGCATCAGCACGCAGAGCACGTGTTCCATCGACTCCGAGGCTTGTGGCCCGGGCTTGGAGGGCGGGGACTCCTCATCGTCCGCAGAAGGCCCGTCCGACTCGTCGACGATGGGTGCAGGGGCGATGGACTGCGCGGCGGGCAGTTCGAGAACGAAACGCCGTCGCGCCGTCTGCTCGCTCCCACCCGACACCGGTCGCTGCACCGACCACAGCGACGTGACGCCGGCGACATCGGACGTGACGAGTTCAAGCAGCATCCCCCGGCGCTGCGCATCGGCCCGCGTGATGGCGACCGCGGATTCGAGTTGCCTCTGGGTCTGTACAAACGAGTCGGCGTTGAGTCTGGAAATGCCGATGGGGAGCACGATCCCGGCAAGCATCGCCACGATGGCCAGCGCGATCAGCAGTTCGATCAGGGTGAACCCGCGCGACTGCATGTCCTGCTCCATCCGGTGACTCACGGGCGCGAAGGCGGAGGCGGCGCGGTCGACGACCCGCCGCCGGCGCCCTCGACTCCTTCGAGGGCCGACTTCGGCCAGACGTTGATATCGTCGTCGGTGCCTTCTTCCTTGTCGGGCCCGTTGGAGAGCAGATCGAACTTGCCCTCGGGCGCCTTCTCGCCGGTCTGGCGATAGACCCAAGGGGAGCCCCACTCGTCGTTGGGGATGGGCGTCTCGACGTAGAGCCGCCACTTGGACTGCTCGGCCTCGTCGGTCAACTTGGTCTTGTCCCAGAGCACGGTAATCCCCTCGTCATCGGTGGGGTACCGGTTGAAGTCCAGGTTGAACTGGTTCAACGCGTCCCGGAGCGAGGTGAGTTGGATCTTGACCTGGCCCTCGGTCGCCTTCTTCCGGGTTCCCATCAGGTTGACCGTCACCAACCCGGCAATCGCCAGGATGATGACGATCACGATCATCACCTCGAGCAGCGTGAACGCCCGGGCCGCGGCGGTTCGCACGCCGATCTTCGTGTGAGCTGTCATAAACACCGTCTCCTTGTCTTCTGCGTTCCCTGCAAGATCAGTCTTCAGAGCGAGACTGGGACGAACCGCCCCTCCGCTCCCTTCACCCCCCCACCCACCCCCCCTCTCGCTTCCCACCCCTCTCCTGACGGTCCCTCGCCGTGTTAGTCTACCGGCCAACCCCCCACCGGGGGCCGTTCCGGGCACATGGCAGCGGAAATTCGGCGGAACCCGGCGCGGCATGGGCGGCCGCTCACCGCACCGACGATCCCATCTGGGAGATCGGCAGAACCAGTCCGGCTGCAACAAAGCCGACGACCACGGCCATGACGAGCAGCAGGAGCGGCTCGATGAGTTTCAGCACGACCTGGAGCATCCGCTCGATGCGGGATTCGAGCGTCTGGGCGATGGTGATGAGCACCTCGTCGAGGTTGTTGGCCTGCTCGCCGACGGTCACCATCTCGACGACATCCGGCGTGAAGAGCCCGCTCTCGGCCAGGGGCGGAGCCAGGGGCTGACCCTGACGCACCGCCTCGACGGACCTGGCGATGGCATCCTCGAGCACCGCGTTGCCGGCGGCTTCGCGGGCGATCTGCATCGCCGCGAGCATCGGGATCGAGTTGCCGAGCATCGTGCCGAGAATTCGGCAGAAACGCGCGATCGCCAGCGCGGCGATCAGCGGACCGATCAAGGGAATCCGGAGGACGAGCGCGTCCAGCCTTCGTGCCGTCTCGGGCTTGCGCACGAGTCGCCAGAGCATCAGCAGAAGGATGACCGCGGCGACAGCGATCGCGGGCCCCCAGGCGGAAACGACATCGCCGATGCCGAGCACGGCCCGGGTCAGCCCGGGCAGGTTGCCGTCTTCGGCCATCTTGGTGAACATCGGCCTGAACTTCGGAACGAACACGCCGAACACGACGCCGAGAATGCCGATCCCGACGAAGACCAACACCGCGGGATAGATGAGCGAACCGACGACCCTGGCCCGCATGTCGGCCTGGGCCTGCAGGAACGAACCGAGGCGGGCGAGCACCTGGTCGAGGAAGCCGCCCTTCTCGCCGGCGCGGACCATGGCGACATGGATCCTCGGGAAGACATCGGGACGCGCCGCCATCGCCTCGGCGAGTTCCGTGCCCTCTGCGACAGCGTCGCCAACCTCGGAGAACACCGCGGCCAGCCGCGGGTTTGACTTGCTCGCGCCCAGGAGTCGGAGGCCCCGCATCAGCGAGACACCGGCGCGGAGGAGGTCGGCCAGTTGGGTGTAGGCCGTGGCGAGTTGACGCGTGCCGATGCGCCGGCGGAGGGGCGAGGCCCGCTCCTCATGCTCGGCGACCTGCACGGGGGTGAGACGCCGCGTCTCGAGTTCCGCGAGCACCGCCTGCTCGCTCGAGCCGGCCAGCACACCGACCACGCGTTCGCCACTGGAGGTCAGGGCGATATAGCGAAAGTTGGCCATGTGCGGGCATCGTATCGCATGGTCTGTGGGAACGCGCATTCGGCACGACGGAGCGCGCCGCGCAATCTCCGGGCGATCGGGGCTCCGCGGCGGTAGGCCGGCTGTCCGCCTACTTCGCGGGCGGCGGCTTGGGTTCGCCGGAGGGTGCAGGAGCGGGAGTGGCGGCGGGCTGTTCGGGCTTCTTGGCCGCGAGAAGTTCCTCGACCTTCTTGACCAGATCGGGCTCGATCTGCTTGCTGCGGACAAACCGCTTTTCGGCATCGAACCTCGCGGCGACCTTGCCGTTGCGGTCGATGATGAACTTGGTGAAGTTCCACTTGGGCTCGCCGCCGATCGGGGCGGGCTGGGACGTCAGGACCTTGTACAGCGGGTGCATCCCCTCGCCCTTCACCGTGATCTTCTCGAACATCGGGAAGGTCACGTTGTACTTGCTCGCGCAGAACTGGGCGATCTCGAGGTTAGTGCCGGGCTCCTGGCTGCCAAAGTCGTTGGCGGGGAAGCCCAGCACGACAAGGCCCTCATCCTTGTGCTTTGCGTACAAGTCCTGCAGCCCGAAGTACTGCTCGGTGAACCCGCACTTGCTGGCGACGTTGACGATGACGACGACCTTGCCCTTGTACTGAGACAGATCCTGCTCGCGTCCGTCGATGCCGGTCATCTTGAAGTCCAGCGGGCTCTTTGCCGCTGCAGAGTCCGCGGGTTTGTCCTTCACGGGCTGCTCGGTGGAGGGGGTCTTGTCCTTCACGGGAGGGGTCGCCGGCGGAGTGGGCTTGACGGGATCTCCGCCGCGACCCATTCCGAAGACGCCGATCAGCACCACCGCCCCGGCCGCGATGCCGGCCAGAGTGGCCGCTGCCCCGGTTCCGGTCCCTCGACTGGGTTTCCCACCACAGCATCCGCCGCAGCATCCCATTGTCATCACTCCTGCTCCCCGGACCCCGGATGATCGTACCGCCCCGAGGCGTTCGGGCTTCCGGCCCCGGATCTATGCTCACCCGATGGTTTCCCTCACTCGCACGGTGCGGTTCAGCGTGAACGAGCCCGACTTGGCTGTCGCCGGCGAGCAACAGGCCGACAACACCTTTGCCGCCTACCCCTCCATGCGGGGCCTGGGCCGCCACTATGAACTCGACATCCGCTGCCATGGGCGGGTTGATGCGGCGACGGGCTATTTCCTGAACATCAAGGAAATCGACCGCGCCGTGCGCGCGACCGTCATACCCATGATTACCGCGGCCGCACGCCGCGGCGGGGCCGACCCCGCATCGACGCTTCGGGACGCGATTCCGGCGCTCAATAGAGAACTTGCGGGAACCGTCGCATCGGTACGGTGGCGGCTGAGTCCGTACTATTCGATCGAGATGTCCGATCCGAGCACCACCGCGCCAAGCAGCCCTCCTGTCGCGCTGATTCGACAGCAGTTCGAGTTCGCGGCCGCGCACCGGCTCCACGTGCCGTCGCTTTCGGATGAAGAAAACCGCGAACTGTTCGGCAAGTGCAACAACCCGCGCGGGCACGGGCACAACTACCGCATCGAACCCTGCGTGGAGGTGCCGGTGCCGTCGCGAGGCGCATCGGCGTTCGGCCTGGCGGACCTCGAGCGGATCACCGCCGCGGCCGTCATCGCCCGGTATGACCACAAGCACCTGAACGAGGACACGGTCGAGTTCGGACTCGACGGGCTGAACCCATCGGTGGAGAACATCGCCAAGGTGTGCTTCGACCTGCTGGGCCCGCGGATCGCCGCGGCGGGAGGACGGCTTCGAAGCGTCACGCTGTGGGAGACCGATAAGACCAGTTGCACGTACCCGGGGTGACGACCTTTGACGGCGGCATGCGTTTGCCGCAACGCGGATGTGAGCGGTTTGTACGACCAACAGACCGTGACCGCGACCAAGTCTCCGGCGATTTTCTCCCGTTTCCGGCCAATCGTGCGATAGCATTCCACTCATGGGCATCGGCACCCTTCTGCTCGAACGCGGCCTGATTACCCGCGATCAACTCGAAGAAGCCCTCGCGCAGCAGCGGGCTTCCGGCGAGCGGCTGGACCGCATCCTCGTGAAGATGGGGCTGGTCGATCCGGACAATGTTCTGTCGGTCGTCGGCAACCAGTTCCACATGCCGGTGATCGAACTGGGCAGCATCGAGGTGGCCGCCGAGGTGCTGCAGTCGCTGCCGGCGAAACTGGTGTACCGCCAGAACTGCGTGCCCATCTCCCGTGAGAACGGCGTCCTCACGGTCGCGACCAGCGACCCGTTTGAACTCTCCGGGCTCGATGAACTGCGCATCCTGACCGGGTGCTCGATCGAGGTCGTGCTGGCCGACGATGAGGAACTCCGCAAGTTCATCCGCGAGCATTACGGGGTCGGCTCCGACACGCTCGACGAGATGTCGGCGGGGCTGGAGGCCAAGCCCGCCGGCGTCGATCCCGCCGCGGCGGAGGTCGAGCAGGCGCAGGAAGCCTCGGTCATCAAACTGGTGAACGACCTGCTGGCCGAGGCGGTCGCGGAGCGTGCCACCGACGTGCACATCGAGCCGTACGAGCATGAACTCGCCGTGCGCTACCGCATCGACGGCGTCCTGCAGCGCGCCAACGTGCCGCCGACCATCAACCGCTTCGCCGCGGCGATCATCTCCCGCCTGAAGATCATGGCGAGTTTGAACATCGCCGAGAAGCGCAAGCCGCAGGACGGGCGCATCACGTTCAAGACCAAGGGGAAGGAGTACGACCTGCGCGTGTCGGTCATCCCGATGCTCTTCGGCGAGGGCGTGGTGCTCCGCGTGCTCAGCAAGTCGGCCGTTCTGCTGAACCTGGCGGACCTGGGCATGCCCCGGCACGTGCTGGAGGTCTGGGAGAAGGTGATCGAGCGGCCCCACGGCATCCTGCTGGTCACCGGTCCGACCGGCTCGGGCAAAAGCACGACGCTCTACGCGTCGCTGAACTCGATCGTGTCCGACGAGATCAAGGCGATCACGGTTGAGGATCCGGTCGAGTATCACGTGCCCGGCGTCAACCAGATCCAGGTGAACCCGCGTGTGGGCCTGAGTTTTGCCGACGGCCTCCGCGCCGTGCTGCGGCATGACCCGGACGTGGTGATGATCGGCGAGATCCGCGACAAGGAGACGGCGGACACCGCGGTGCAGGCATCGCTGACGGGTCACCTCGTGTTTTCGACGCTGCACACCAACGATTCAGCCGGCGCCACGACCCGCCTCCTGGACATGGGCGTGGAGCCGTTCCTGGTCGCGTCCAGCGTGGAGTGCATCCTCGCGCAGCGGCTGGTGCGGCGGATCTGCTCCGAGTGTGCCGAGCCGTTCGCGCCGGATCTTGCCGAACTGCCCAAGGACCTGCCGATCACGCCCGGGCAGACGCTGGTTCGCGGGCGGGGCACATCGTGCCGCAACTGTCGCGGGACCGGGTACCGCGGGCGCATCGGCATCTACGAGGTCCTGCGCATGTCGGACGAACTTCGCGAACTGATCATGCAGCGCGTCAACTCGCACCGCATCGCGACCGCCGCGGAGGCCAGCCGCGACCTGTACCGTCTCCGGCAGGACGGTTACGCCAAGGCGCTGGCCGGGCTGACCACCGTGGAAGAGGTGATCATGGCGTTGGCGACGTAAGCGACGGCTTCAGGTCAGGCTCCCATTTCAGCCACGCGTCTTCCGCGGCCTCGGCCAGATCGAACCGTGCCCCCGGTTCGACCCGTGCGCCGGGCTTCGTGGGTGTTGCGAACGCGATGCCGCCGGCCAGCACGCTCTCAAGGCTGCCGGCCCGCAACTTCAGCCCGCTGATGCCCAGGTCGAGTCCGATTCCCGATACGTTCCAGAAGCGGCTGTTGTCTCGCACCAGATGGGCGTTCGACGGATCGATGCGGATCCCGACTTCCACGCGCTTCGCATCATCGGAGAGTGTCGCCGAGATCACGGTGCCCACCCGGACTTCGCGGTACACCACCGGGGACCCCGGCGCGACGGATCCCAGCCGGGTTGCCGCCAGCACGAGGTCCAAACCGCTGGTGGTTCCCGGCGCGCCGGGTGAAATGCCGCGCGGCGGTGCACGCAGGCCGACGAACTTCCGCACGGGCGCTGCGCCCCCCGCCGCCGCGGGCCCCGGCTCGGCCTCGATGTACCGCGGCCCCAGCAGCGTCTCGAGCCCTGAAACCCGCGTCAGGCTCAACTCGGGACGCACAACCCAGAACCGGGTTCCGGCGACCGCGAGTCCCGCGGCGTCCTTGTTCAGTTCAACCTTCACGCTCACACCGGTCATGTCCTGGACGAGCCCGACCTCCCGCACCTTCCCCACCTGCACGCCCCGGTAACTGACCGGGTCGCCGGAACGCAGACCATCGCCGTTGGCAAACTCGATCTCGATCCACGGCCCCTTCTGCGAATACGCCTGGAAGAAGAGCACGGCGACCACCGCCACCGCCAGCACCGGCACGAACCACAGCACCGAAATGCCGCGGCCCGCTCGCGCACCCACACCGGCCAGCCCGGTGGACTCGATCTCTGCCCGCGGCAGATCGTTCATGCCGGTTCCTCCCAGATTTGCGCCGGGTCAAAGACCGCCGACGCGAGCATGCTCAACACGACCACCGCGGCGAAGGCCGCCGCGCCCGGGCCCGGCTGCACGTTTACCCAGGTTCCGAGTTTGACGGCGGCGACCAGCACCGCGACGAGCAGCACGTCCACCATCCCCCAGCGTCCGAGCCATTCGATGGCGTGATAGGTCGCGACGCGATGGTGCCGCTCGAACCACTCCAGTCGCGTGCAGAGGAGCAGGATTCCCAGGAGTTTGACCGCCGGGATGATGATCGAGCAGACCAGCACGATGATGCCTACGGCGATCGAGCCTTCCTTGAGCAACTCGAGCGCGCCCGACCAGATCGTCGCCTCGCTGCGATGCCCCATCCGTTCGAGTTCCAGAACGGGCAGCATCATCGCCGCGGGGTAGATGAGCAGGGCAGCCATTGCGAGCGCCACGACCCGGCTGCGAGCCCGTGGATCATGCCCCCGGGCGACCACGGTGCGGCAACGCGCGCACACCGCCCGCTGCCCGGGCGACACCCTGGGCACCTTCTGCGCCAGCCCGCAGCACGGACACACCCGCGGCAGATCCGACTCCATGCCGGAGTGTATTGGCTCTGGGCAGGCCGCGCCGCACCTGAGCGGCGCGACGCGATCCGAACGCACGTCGCTACACTCCCGGCAAGACATGCACGCCCACGACCTCTTCGACCGCCAGCGAACGACCTTCTCGTTCGAGTTCTTCCCGCCCCGCACTCCGGACGCCGCGGAACAGTTGTACTCCGCCATCGCCGACCTCGAGGCCCTGAAGCCCACGTTTGTTTCGATCACGTACGGCGCGGGCGGCTCGACGCGGGAACTCACGCACGACCTGGTGCTGCGCATCCGCAACCAGACCGCCCTGCTTCCGATCCCCCACCTCACCTGCGTTGGCCACACCGAGTCCGAGATCATGGCCATCCTCGAGCGATATGCCGCAGCCGGGATTTCGAACATCGTGGCGCTGGGCGGCGACCTACCCAAGGGGATGGAGGGTCATGACCGATCGCAGGACGCGTTCCAGCATGCCGCGGACCTCGTCGCGTTCATCAAGAAGTTCAACGCCCGCGGGCTGCACCCCGACCGACGGGGATTCGGCGTGTGCGTCGCCGGATACCCGGAAGGGCACCCGGCGACACCCAACCGCGTGAGGGAGATGGACTACCTCAAGGCCAAGGTGGATGCGGGGGCCGACTGGATCTGCACGCAGTTGTTCTTTGACAACCGGGACTTCTACGACTTCCGGGACCGGTGCGGCCTGGCGGGAATTCAGGTTCCCATCATCGCGGGCATCATGCCCGTGACCTCCGGTCCGGGCATGCAGCGCATGGCTGAACTGGCTCTGGGTACGCGGTTCCCGGCACCGCTTGTCCGCGCGGTGAACCGTGCGCAGGGCGACCCGGAGGGCATCCGGCGCGTCGGCATTCACTGGGCGACGGAGCAGTGCCGCGATCTGCTCGATCACCACGTCCGCGGCATCCACTTCTACACGCTCAACCGCTCGACCGCTACGCGCGAGGTGTTCCTGAATCTCGGGGTGAAGGACAGCCACGGGCTGACGACTTTCCGGTCCTGAGGCGCCGCACCGCCGCTATGCCGCGGCCTTCGCAACGCTCGGCGCGAGGTCTCGCAGCGCCATCGCGATCTGCCGGGGGGACATGACCGCGGAGGCGGCGCCCCGTTCGGCGACGGCCTTGGGCATCCCGTACACCACGCACGACGCCTCATCCTGGGCGATCACGATGCCGCCCTTGGCCCGGATGGCCGCCGCGCCCTGCGCGCCGTCGGCGCCGATCCCCGTCAGCACGATGCCCACGGTTCGGCCGCCCATCGCGTGCGCCGCCGACTCGAGCAACGCATCGACGCTCGGGCGGTAGGCCGCGGCCTTCGGTTCATCGCTGATGACGAGTTCATAGCGTGTCAGTCCGCGCCGGTGCACGTGCATATGCCGCCCGCCGACGGCGATGTAGATCTTCCCTCGTTCGATGGGCATGGCATCGGCGACGTGCACGACCGGCATCTCGCAAAGTTCGTTGAACCGCTGGCACATCGAGGCCGTGAACATCGCCGGCATGTGCTGGGCGATGAGGACCGGCGCGCTCAGATCGGCCGGCAACAGGGTGAGCAGCGACTCCAGCGCAGCGGGGCCGCCGGTGCTCGAACCGATGCACACCGCGTCAAACTGGTCCGGACGCATCCGGGCCAGCGGGGGCCGCTGCGCGGTCGACGGCTGCACGGCCCGCGGCTTGCGGCCGGGGACGGCGATCGCCCGGACCCGCCGGGGCAGTTCGCTCTGCAGTTCCGCCGCGGCCGAGGTGTTCCCCGTTCCCTCCTTGGCGAGCACATCGGCCGCGCCCATCGAGAGTGCCTGCACCGCGGCCTGCGACCCGGGCGCGGTGAGCGCGCTGAGCATGATCACGCGGGCGGTGGTCGTCGAGGTGATCTTCTGGAGCGCCGTCAGGCCGTCCATCACCGGCATCTCGATGTCCAGCGTCACGACATCGGGCGCGAGCGAAGCGGCCATCTCCACGGCTTCCTGACCGTTGCGCGCCGTCCCCACCACTTCGATCTGCGGGTCGGCTTCCAGCGCGCGACGGATCGCCGACCGCATGAACACCGAGTCGTCAGCGATGAGGACGCGAACCCTGGACATCGAACCTCATGCCGCGAGGCGGCGCTGAGCGTACTGGCGAAGCGGACGCACGCCCGCACGCGAATCGATCACGAACTCCTTGCCCTCCCGCCGGATGGTGACGGGCCCTCGGATCGCCGTTCCGACGACAAACGTCTCACCGGAAAGGACCAGGATCGAGTTGGCGTGAATCGCGTTCTCGACCTTCAACTCGTTGGGGTCCTTGTCGGAGCACAAGAGGGGCGCGCGGAGTTGCGCGAGCCGCCCGTTCCGCTCGTGCAGTTCGTACTGCAACTCGGTCAGCCGCTCCTTCTGACCGGCGCTCATCTGGGCGCCGCGTGCCTGGAGTTGCTGCAGTTCTCCGGTCATCTTCTCGATGTCGCGGGTGAGCGCGGCGATCTGCACCGGATCCGGCCCGGGCCCGCCGAGGTCGACCACGAGCGTGCTGCGTATGCCCGACGGACGGCCGAGGGTTCCGATCCGCGCGGCGCCGCCGCATTCCGTCACTCCCCCGCAGAACGTCGCGCCGGGGCTCGCGATGGCGCCGCCGACCTTGAGCGTGCAATCGATCGCTTCATGCTCGACGCGCAGATCACCCCCGACCGTCGCTTCCAGCGCGTTGATCTGCCCGGCAACAAGGTCGCCTCCGACCGACGCCTTGCCCGAGCCCTTGGCGGCGAACCCTCCGGTGCAGGTCAGGTCGCCGCGGCAGTGCACAGTCGCGGCTTCCACCACGCCGTTGACGGTCACGCTCCCGGTCGCCCTGACGACGAAGCAGTCGCTGACCCCGCGATCGATTTCGACATCCCCGTCGAAGTCGATGTTGCCGGTCGCGAAGTCGACACGTCCGCCGGTCTTCAGAACGTTGCCGACCTTTGCCGAGGTGCTCGACCGAACAAGCAGACCCTGACGCATTGATGTGATCGTGCCCTTGGCATCGGCGAGCAGCGACTCGTCGAGTTTGACCGGGGCGGGCCGTCCGGAACGGGCCGCGATGATCCGGCCACGCACGTCGCACCCGTCCTCGCCGGCGGTCGGCGGGTGCACGCGGCCGACACGCTGGCCTGCGGTCACCTGCACATATGGGCTCCGCTCGTAGAACGTGGCCTGAGGGGCGGCGTTCACGTCGACCGTCCACTCGATCCAGCCGTCGGCGCCATGCCGAACAGGCGTCGAAGTCGCGACCAGAGCGCTGTCGCCGGTCTCGCCATTGGCGAGCGCCGCATCCACCGCCTGCTCAACCGTTGCATTGATCTGAACTTCCGCCTCGCGCAGCGCCGCGAGACACTCGGCCTTGCTGGGGCGGGCCGCCGGCGCGGGCCGAAACTCCAGCCACGCCTCCGTCGCGTTCTTCTTGAGTCGAACCACCACGTTCCTGGCATCAGCGTGGGCAGTCATTGGCACGCTCCTTCAGAAGAGGTCCGATGCAACGCGGCTTACGCGGCGACCTTGGTCTTTTCCAAGGTCTCCCGGATGCGCTCCGAGAGCAGTTCCGGCGTGAAGGGCTTGATGACGTAGTTGTTGACACCGGCCTTGATCGCGGCGATCACCCGGGACTTTTCGGCTTCGGTCGTCACCATGATGACCGGCGCCGGGCCGCTCTCGGCGCGGTAGCGCTTGACGAACTCCAGCCCGTCCATGTTGGGCATGTTCCAGTCGAGCAGGATCAGGTCCGGCTTGACCGCGCCAACCTTGGTGAGCGCGTCGAGGCCGTCGCTGGCCTCGGCGACATCGGTGTATCCCAGTTGCGTCAGCACGCCCTTCTGAACGGCGCGCATGGTCTTCGAGTCATCAACAAGCAGAATCCGCATGAGTTGCTTCCCCTGAAAAATCACGCCGCCTTGGCGACCGGGCCCGCGAGGACCGCACAGTCCTGGCGCGCCGAAACCTCGATCACAAACTCGCCGCACTCGCACTCGCAGGTCACCATCGCCCGGCCGAACTCGCGTCCGCCGTGGACCGAGTGGCCGCTGCCGACGATGACCGACGGGCAACTGATGCTGATCTTGCGCCCGGAGAACTTGGCCTTCGCGTTCCCCGCGACCATGTTCGCCAGTTCGCCGATGGCGTCGGCGAAGTCGGCGCCCGTGGGGTCGAGTTCAGACCCGACGAACACCCCCACGATCCGCCGTGCCGTCGCCATGGGGAAGCCCAGGACAAACGACCCGACAAGGTCTCCGGAGAACGAGATGATCCCGGATACATCCTGCGGGGCATGATCACCGGTGACCTCTCGCGGCGTGCTGGCGGTGACATTCAACTGGAGCATCGTCTTGAGGACGTTCTCCAGCGATCCGACGAACGGTTGGCAAACCTCTGGGTTCATGCTTCCACCTTGAGTGTGTTGGGCTGGCGGTCGCCCTTGTTGGACTCTCGCTCGCCGGACTGCCAGCGGCGAATCAGCATCGAGATGTCGATGATCAGGCTGACGTCGCCCTCATCCCGGATCGTGGCCCCGCTGAACGGACCGCCCTGCGTATAGCGGTCGTCGAGCGGGCGGATCACGACCTCCTGCTGCCCGACCAATCGGTCGACGAGCAGCCCGACTTTCTGTCCACCCGCCGCGACAACCACCGCGAAGCGGCCTGTTCGCTCCGTCGCGCCGCGGAGCGCCTGCCCCAGGTCGATCAGCGGCAGGACCTTGTCACGCACGCGGATCACGGGCTGCTTGGCGATGCTCTGGTCGATCGACTCCGGTCGCACGATCTCGCTGATCGACTGGAGCGGGATGCAGTAGTGCTCCGGCCCCACGCCCACCACCATCGCCGGGAGGATCGCCACGGTCAGCGGGATCAGGATCTCCGCCGAGGTGCCCTTCCCGACTTCCGAGTACACGTTGATCATCCCGCCCATCTTCGCGACGTGGGTGTTCACGACGTCCATGCCCACGCCGCGGCCGGAAAGATCGCTGACCGATTCCGCGGTCGAGAACCCCGGCGCGAAGATGAACTGCAGGATCTGCTCCTTGCTCATCGACGCGATCTCATGCTCGGTCGCCAGCCCGCGCTCGATCGCCTTGCGGGAGATCACGACCGGGTCGATGCCCTTGCCGTCGTCGCTGACAGTCACGCGGACATGGCTGCCCTGGTGCTCGGCCGCGATCCGCACGGTGCCGGTCTCGGCCTTGCCCGAGGCGACCCGGGCCTCGGGGCTCTCGATCCCGTGATCGGCGCTGTTCCGGAGCATGTGCACGAGCGGGTCGGCCAGCAGTTCCAGGACGCTCTTATCGACCTCGGTCTGTTTGCCTTCGATGACCAGTTCGATCTTCTTGCCGGTTTGGCGCGCGATGTCGCGGATAACGCGGGGATAGCGGTCCAGCAGTTTGGCCAGCGGCTGCATCCGCGTTCGCATGACCCCGGTCTGGAGTTCGCCCATCAGCCGGTCGAGTTCGCCGATCGTGCCCGCGACATCGGATCCGAGTTGCGCCGGCAGGTGCTGGTCCCGCAGCCGGCGGTTGAGCGCCTGCATCCGGTTCTTGGTGAGCACCAACTGGCCGACCACGTTGAGCAACGCCTCCAGCCGCCCGACCTCCACGCGGATCGTCTGCTCGCCCGCCACCGCGCCCGCGGCCGGCTGTTGCCCGGCCTGCCGGGCTGGTCCCGCGGCAGGGCCGGCCTCGCCGGCGACGCCCGATGCCGCGGGCTCGACTTGCTCTGCCCGCGGCGTCGCTGCCGCGGATGGGGTGGCGATTGACGATGTCCGGGTAGAAGCGTCGGGAGTGCCGCCCGCTAGCGAGAGCAGCCTCGCCGAGAGCGAGGCATCGGCGCGCTGCGGCATGTTCCGGTGCTCCAGCGAAGCCGCGGCGGTCTCGATCTCCGTCACAAGAGATCGCAACGCGGCCTGCGCCTCGGTGGCCGGAGCGGCGGGGTCGATGTGCCCGAGGGCGCTTCGCGCTGCGCAGCACAGGGCGACCAGTTCGCCGAGTTCGAAGAACTCCAGCGAGCGTGCGAGACCCTCGATCTGTTCGTCGATGGTGCGGACGGCGGCCTCTCCCCAGGCCGTCGACAGCGCCGCGTCGAGTTGCCTGGCGCTCTCCTGCAGGTCGGTCACCATGAGGTCCAGCAGGGCGCTCTTCTGCGGCGAGAGCACGATCTTCGACGCCTGCTCGGGGGACGGATCATGCGCGAAAGGCGCGTCCGCTTCGGCCTTGCCGCTCCCGCTCTGGCAGATGCGCTTCAGGGACGCCATCAGTTCGGCGCTGCACTCTCCGGGCTCGCCGCCGGCCCTGATCGAGTCGATCATCGCCCGGAGCGTGTCGGCACACTTGAGCAGCGTGTCCATCATCCATGGCGCCAGGGCCACCTCGCCCTGGCGAAGCAGGTTCAGTGCATCCTCGGCTGCGTGCGCAAAGCGCGTCAGCGACTCCAACCCGAGGAACCCTGCCGCGCCCTTGACGGTGTGCAGCGCGCGGAACACGCCGTTGAGCAGCGTTGACGCCTCGTCGGCGCTGGAGGCCCGCTCGAGTTTCACGAGGTCGGAGTCGAGTTGCTCGATCAACTCCCCAGCCTCGGTGATGAACTCCTGAAGCAGAGTGGGGTCGGCCTCGCTCATGCCTTCGCCCCCCCTGCTTTTACGTAGGCAAACGCCTGCGGCTCATCGATCGGGGTGAACTCCGACTGCATCGACCGCAGTGTTTCACTGTGCCCGATGAAGAGCGTGCCGTCCTGCGCCAGTTGCGAGTGGAACATCTTCACGCACGATGCCTTCATCGCGTCGTCGAAGTAGATCATGACGTTGCGGCAGAAGATCACGTCGAACGTCCCGAATCTCCGCGCGCCCATGGCGTCCTTGAGGTTCAACTTCTGGAACTGGACCATGGACCGGATGGTCGGATCCAGTTCGTACATCCCCTGCGACTCCTTGAAGTACCGTCGCAGGACGAGCGGGCCGACCGACCGCACCGCGTACTGCGGGTACTTGCCGCCCTGCGCGAGTTCCAGCACCCGCTCGGAGATGTCGGTCCCGAGAATCTCGACGGCCCAGTCGGCCATCCGAAGACCAAGCGTGCGATGCACCTGGATCGCGAGGGTGTACGGCTCTTCGCCGCTGGAGCATGCGGCCGACCAGATCCGCAGACGCCGCTGCGACTTTCGGGCCTCGATCAGTTGCGGCAGGATGCGGGTCTCGAAGTAGTCCATCTGAGGCTCGTTCCGGAAGAACGAGGTCTCGTTGATGGTGATGCGGTTGAACATCTCCTGGAACTCGTCCTCCCGGTACGGGCCGGTCGAGAGCAGGGTGAGGTACTGGTCGAAGTTGTCGATCTCGAGTTCACCGAGCCGGCGCGAGAGCCGGCTCTCGAGCACATAGCGCTTGGCGGGCGCAAAGTGAATGCCCGCGCGCTCGTAGATGATTTTCGCCAGTTTCGTGAACTGCGGTTCGGTCAGCGTGTGATTCGTGGTGGCAGCCGTGGCCATGTTTGCTCCCGGTGGTTCGCCGACTTCAGGCCGCCGCCGCGAGCGCGTGGCTGTCGCCGAACAACCGCTCGAGGTCCAGCAGGATGACCAGCCGCTTGTCGAGTTTGGCGACGCCGCGAACGTATTCGCCGCCGATCCCCCCGGCCATCGGCGGCGGGGCGTCGACCACCGCGCTGTCGACCCGCAGCACCTCGTTGACCCGATCGACGATGAACCCGAGCACGCAGCCGCGGACCTCGATCACGATGATCCGGGAGTCCTGCCCGTGCTCGGTGACGTCGAGCCCGAACCGCTTCCGGAGATCGACGACGGGGATGATCCGCCCGCGGAGGTTGATGACGCCCTCGAGGCAGTCCGGGCTCTGGGGAACCCGGGTGATCGTCATCATGCGGTTGATCTCCTGGACGGCCAGGATGTCGATCGCGAACAACTCGTCGCCGACCCCGAAGGTCACGAGTTGGAGTTGCTCATTACCCTCGCCCGGACGTGTGCCGGATGCCTGCTCGACGCCGGTCGCGCTGCGCTGTGTGCTCACGAATCACTCCTTCTGCGGCATCCTGGCCGCCTGAAACTCTGCTGATCGGGCCGTGTCATCGCCCCGCGTGCGAGGCGGCGCCGACCGCCGTCTGTGCAACCTTGAAACGCTTGACCAGGCACTGGAGGTGCTCGGCCTTGGCTGACAGCTGGGAGGCCGCGCGGGCCGCCTGGCCCGCACCCTCGCTGGCCTGCCGGGTCACGCTCGAGATCGACTCGACATTCCGGCTAACCTGCTCGCTCGCCGCGGACTGCTCCTCGGCGGCCGCCGCGATCGACTGGATCATGCCGGCGACCTCACGGGCGCTGGTGACGATCTGGTGCAGGCTCTCGCCGGCCCTGGTCGCCGAGTCGACGCCGCTGCGCACCTGCTCGGTGCCGTTTTGCATGCGCTCGACTGCCCCGTTGGTCTCGGTCTGGATCGCCTCGATGGACTGGGCGATCTCCTCGGTCGCCTTGGTGGTGCGGTCCGCGAGTTTGCGAACCTCGTCGGCGACAACGGCGAATCCGCGCCCGTGCTCGCCCGCACGGGCCGCCTCGATCGCCGCGTTCAGGGCGAGCAGGTTGGTCTGGTCGGCGATGTCGTTGATGACCTCGATGATCTGCCCGATCTGCTCGCCGCGCTTGCCGAGTTCCTGCACGCTCGATGCACTCGCCTCGACGGCCGCGCTGATCCCCTTCATCCCGTCGATGGTCTGGGTGACGACCCTCCCGCCCTCTTCGGCGATCCGCCCCGAGTCGGCCGCCGAGTTGGACGCATCCGCGGACTTCTTCGCGACTTCCACGACCGACGCGCTCATCTGCTCGATCGCGGAACTGATCTGGGTCACCTGCTTGGACTGTTCGTCCATGCCCGCGGCCATTTCCTCGCTCGATGCGGCGATCTCGGTCGACGCGCTCGCGACATCGCGCGTCGCATCACCGACCTCGACGATCACATCATGGATCTTGCCCACGAACGCATTGAACCACGTGCCCAGTTGCCCGATCTCATCCTCGGAGCGGACATCGATCCGCTTTGTCAGGTCGCCCTCTCCCTGCGCGATGTCCTTGACGCGCTCGATCAGTTCGCCGATCGGCCGCGAGAACATCCGCTTCATGAGCCAGAAGAACAGGCCCAGGCCGCCCGCCACCAGCGGCACGGTCCATGTCAGGCCGCCCGAAATGAACGAGGCGACGTTCGCATCGACCACTTTCAGCGGCATCACGACGTGGTACGCACCGTGCATGTACCCGGTGTCCCAGCCTTCCATCGCGAACCCGAGCGGGTCCTTGCCATCCTTGTCGGTGTCCCATTCGTTGCCGACCTTGCCGTGGCACATCAGGCAGTCCGCCGTCAGCCGGATGGCCCGCATGTAGTGCAGACAGTTGGTGGCCTCATCGACGCGGTAGGCAATCTCGTCGCCACCCGACTTGACCTGCTTGGTCAGGTCACGCAACAACGCCTCTTCGAACGAGCCCTGCGCGGGTTCGTTCTTTTTGTTGCGCGCCTCGAACGCCTCAACCTCAAACTCGATGTGCTCGCGTTTCGCGGCCTCCTGGGCCGCTGTCCACCCCGCGACCACGGGGATGGTCCCAAAGATCCTGGATTCGTTGTACGGCTTGCCTGCCGCCTGGTCCTTGGCCAGATCTGTCAGCAGCGAGGCCGAGTCGAAGGCGCCGATTTTCTGGAGAGCGGCGACGTGGTCTTTCGCCTCATCGGCGACAGCGGTGAACGCCGCGGCCTTCTCGATCATCGCCTGTTCGGCCCGTTCCCGATAGCCCCGCACGAACACCACGTTATTCACAACCACCACGAGCAGCAGCACGACACTGACGAGTCCGACGATCCGCACTCCGAGCGACAACGAACGCAGATTTTTCACGGCCAGCACTCCTGGGTGACGCCGTGGCGGAGGATTCAGTTCGGCGGCGACAAGGACGCCGAAGGCTCCGTCGAGTTCATGCAATCGGAGAGCGAGGGAACCCACTGAAGCCGGGTACCGGGGCAATTCCTCAGTGACCCCGCGCAATCGGAAGATCTCTGCGTTGCCGGCGCGGGAGCGGTCGGAATTCGGCATCCTCTGCGCGTGCCCGGCGATCGCTCCCGTCCTGCCGGGCCCCGATCCGGCGGTCGAGTTCCCAGGCATCCTGATAACCCGTGTTTCAGAAGTCCATCGCTTCCTTTACAATGAACGGATCGTGTAGACGTGGGAGCAAACCTCGTGAAGCCTGAAGAACCCTCTGCCCACCCGTCCAGACCGCGCCATGACGGCGAGGCTCCGACCAGCGCTGAGCCGCCTCGAAAGCCGCCCGGACCATTTGGCGCCACGGATGCCGACGAGCCCGCGCCCGACCACATCGGGCCGTACAAGATCGCCGGCCGGATCGGCCGCGGCGGGTTCGGCTCGGTCTATCTCGGCGTGCGCGAGGACGACACCTTCCACAAGCGAGCGGCGATCAAGATCCTCCGCCGCGGCATGGACACGGCCGATATCCTCCGCCGCTTTGAACTCGAGCGGCAGGTGCTCGGCGCGCTAAACCACCCGAACATCGCTCGATTGCTGGACGGCGGCAAAGTCGAGGACGGTCGGCCGTGGCTGGCGATGCAGTATGTCGAGGGCGTGCCCATCACCGACTACTGCGACCACAACCACCTCGGAACCGATGCAAGGCTCGATCTGTTCCGCAAGGTGTGCCAGGCGGTGCACTTTGCGCACCAGAACCTGATCGTGCATCGCGACCTGAAGCCCGGCAACATCCTCGTCACGTCGCAGGGCGAGCCGATCCTGCTGGACTTCGGCATCGCCAAACTCATCAACCCCGAGATGGCGGGCGTGCCGATGGTGACGGGTCCGGAGATCCGGCTCATGACCCCGGAGTATGCCAGCCCGGAGCAGGTCCGGGGCGAGCCGGTCTCGACCGCGAGCGACGTCTATGCGCTGGGCGTGCTCCTCTACGAACTGCTGACCGGCCGCCGACCGTTCAAACTCAAGAGCCGCGTTGAGCAGCACATCATCGAGGTGATTTGCAACTCCGAGCCGGAGAGGCCGAGCACGGCGGTGACGCACGCCGAGGAAGTGCAGACCGGCGACGGCACGACGGTGACGCTGACGCCGGAGACGGTCGCGAGCACGCGCGACGGAGCGCCGGCACGGCTGAAGCGGCGGCTGTCGGGCGATGTCGACAACATCGTGCTCAAGGCCATGCACCGCGCGCCGGGGCGCCGGTATCCCTCCGCAGCGGAGTTGTCGTCGGACATCGGGCGGCACCTGGATGGTCTGCCGGTCGCGGCAAGGCCGGACTCGTTTGTGTATGTCGCGGGGAAGTTCGTGCAACGGCATCGGGCGGGCGTCGCCGCGGCCGCGCTTCTGGCGTTCGCCGTGCTGGGCGGGATCGGCGCGACCGGGTATCAGTGGCAGCAGCGACGGGCACAGGAGCGTCTGACCGAGATCGAGCGTGCCGAGAAGCAGAAGCAGCGTGAACTTGCCGAGAGCGTGCTCAAGCAACTCGACGGGATCACGTCCGGGTTCACCGCCGAGTTGCTCCGTGATCTGCGAAAGGTCGAGGGCGGGACCGCCGCAAGTTCGCTCGTCGCGTCCACATCGCTCAAGGTGCTCGAAGAACTGCGGACGCGATTCCCGGATGATCCGCAGTTCGCGCGGCGGTTGGCGAAGGGCTATTCGTCGCTCGCGCAGGTGCAGGGTGGGCTGCGCAGGCCGAGCGAGGGCGATACCGAGGGTGCCCTGGCGCTGGCGACTCGGGCTGTCGAGATGCAGAAGTCGGCCCTGAGCACGAAGCCCGGGGACAGGGAGTTGCGGCGCGAACTCGCGGCATATCGGCTGGTGCGGGGCGATGCTCTCCGTTCGCTCCGCAAGGCCGATGACGCCGCGACGGAGTATGAGGCCGCGAGGGCCGATCTGCAAAGCCTTTGCTCGGAAGACGCATCCGACCCCGCGGCGGCACGGCTGCTGAGCGTCGCGGCACTGGCGGAGGGAGATCAGTTGGCCGGCATCGGAAAGAAGGATGAGGCTCGCGCGAAGTTCGACGAGTCGCTCCGGATCCGGCGTTCGCTGCTCAGCAGCGCTCCCGACGATGTGGAACGACTTCGCGACGTCACTGTCGCGATGAACCGTGTGGCCGGGACGATGCAGGAAGCCGGAGACAGCGCCGGAGCACTGCAGACGTACCGCGAGGCGCTGGACATGCGGCGCAAGGTTGCTGCGCGGGATTCCAACGCGCGGACGAAGCGCGACGTTCTGAACGCCGCGGCGAGTCTCGGCCAGACGCTTCTGGCCATCGCTACACCCGAAGCGATTGACGAGGCCGCACGCCTGTTCGCGGAGCGTCACCAACTGGCGGCAGCGCTGGCCGCCGCAGACCCGACCGATGCGAGAGCCAAACGCGATCTCGTTCGCAGCCACGCGGACCTGGCGTCTCTTGCGAACGCCCAGTCACGCTGGGCCGATGCGGAGACGGCCGCTGCCGAGGGCACGGCAATTGCGCGGACTCTTCGGCAACTCGATCAGCAGAATGCGGAGAACAGGTTTCTGCTGGCTGAGTCGCTCGAGAAGCAGGGCATCGCGCAGGCGGGTGCGGGCAAGATCGGCCCCGCCGCGGCGAGTCTGGGCGAGGCGCTCGCGCTGTTCCGTGAACTTGCGGTGGCGTTGCCCAATGAAGAGTACTATGGACAGGCCATCACGCGCATCGAATCCGCGCTTGCGGGCCTCGCACGCTGAGCGGGAGGCGGTCGGGACGATGGGGTGAACTGACTGGCTTGCATGCTGGCTCACGCGAGATGTCTCCGCGATGGGTGTCCGCCCCGCGGGCACTCAAGCGGATGGGGCGGCGGTGGTCTGCTGAGAGGACTCTTGTCGAGTTCACGCCGCGCTGAACCACGCCGACAGATAGGCGAAGATGTCGGGGACGGAGTTGACGCCGTCGCTGTTGAAGTCGCCGTTGCCGGCGAACCAGGCGCTGAGGAAGGCGAAGATGTCCGGGACGTTGACCTGGAGGTCGTTGTTGAAATCGGCGATGTGGGTGACGATGAGCCGCACGCCGCCGGCGTCGGTGAGCACGGGCGACTTGAGGTTGGATGCGGGCGGGGCGGGGATGCTGGTGGAGGCGAACGCGCCGGTGGTGCCGCTGCTTTGGATGAAGCGGAAGGAGTCGCCGCGGGAGGGGATGAAGCCGTTCTCGTAGTGCAGGATGAGCGATCCGCCGAGTGCGGCGGTGCCGGAGATGATCATGCGGCCCATCAGGGCGTTGGTGGTACCGGCGATGCCGATATCGAGCACGCCCGTCGAGCCCTTGGCGAAAGTGCCGGTGATGGAGAGTGATGCTCCCGGACCGATGCGGATGTGCCCGGTATTGCTGAAGTTCCCGCTGGTCCCGTCGGGATTGGCGCCAAGCGATGCGCCGTTCTCGAGGTTGAGCGTGCCGATGACGTTGGCCAGGTTGGCCAGGGCGTTCATGGACCCGCCGCCGGAGAGCGTGAAGGTGGTGTCGGCGGCGATGGTGCGGATGTCGGCGCCGTTGATGAAGAGCTGAGCCCCGTCACCAATGGTCCAGGAGCCGCCGGTGAACGTGAAGGTGGAGAGGTTGTAGTTGGGAAGTGATGAACCCGGCAGCACGAGTGTGCCGGACAGGAGCGACACCGGGCCGGTGATGCTGAACGAGCCTGTGGGGAAGGAGTGCATCCCGCCCATGAAGGCGACGCCGCCGGGCCCCTGGAGGCTGGAGCCGGGCATGTACGTCCAGCCCGCGGCGAAGATGAGCGTGTCCGGCGGGATCACCACGATGGTGCCGTTGTTGATGCCGGGGACGCCGATGACGAACTCGCCGGTCCAGATGGTGATGAGGCCGTCGTTGACGAAGAGATTGTCGCCGCCGTTGTTGACGATGTCGATGCGCGGCTGGGCGAAGATGTCGAGGCTGGCGTTCTCATGGTTGGTGAAGAGGCCGTTGCTCATGTAGAGGCATCCTCCCGACCAGTTCCCGCCGAGGCTCAAGTTGTGCAGGGGGCGGGAGAGGAACATGTTGCCGTCGCCCATGAACAGCAGCGCGGTGTCGGCGATGATGGTCGAGCCGGTCCCGGTCATGGCGCCCCCGGACCAGTAGAAGCCCGCGGCGAAGGTGACGGTGCCGGGCCCGGCGATCTCGCCGCCGTCGACAAGTTCGACGTTGCCAAAGAGCGTCTCATCCTGGAGGAACTCGATCCGCGACTGGAAGACGACGGTGCCGGTGTTGGTGACGGCCCCGCTGGTGCCGAAGGAGGAATCCGACCCCGGGGCCAAGACCAGCTGCCCCTCGTTGATGAACGCCTCGCCCCCGGAGCCGGCGGATTGCACCTCGACCTGTCCGGTGATGGTGAACGTCCCGCCCATAGCGTTGGCGAACTGTCCGCCGTCGAGCAGGAGGCAGCCCCCCGACCAGTTGCCGGCGACGAGGTTGGTCATGTTCCGCGCCAGGGTCATGACGCCCTCGCCGAGCATGTTCAGCGTGTTGCCCGATCCGACGCGGGTGGAGCCGGTGCCGGTCTGCACGCCGCCGTACCAGTTGAAGGTGCCCTGAATCAGGATGTTGCCGGTGCCGGTGAGCGTGCCGGTGGTGAACAGGTTGACGATGGCGAAGATGATGAGGTCGTTGTTGAAGGCGACGGTGCCGCGGATGTTGATGGTGCCGCCGCCGTCGAAGGGGCCGAAGGTGACGTTGGGACCGGGGCCGCGGAGCGAGTCGCCGATGTTGAGCGTTCCGCCCGCGGCGAGGTTGGCCCCGTTGTTGAAGGTGACGGTCGGCGGGATGGTGACCGCCCCCGAGCCGCCGACGGTGAACACGCCGTTGTTGTGGAACGTGCCGGTGGTGATGAACCCCCACGCCGCCCCGTTGGCGATGGTCAGCGTGCCGTTGTTGGTGGAGAGGCCCGACACCGCGGAGCCACCGCCGGACTTGCTGATCGCCGCGGCAGCGCCGTCGAGGGTGACGGATGCGCCGGGGCCGATCGTCGTGAGATTCGTGCCGCTGGGAAACGTCAGCATCCCCGCCACGTTCCATGTGCCGCCGGTGAGGGTGGAGGCGGAGATCTGGGGCACGGACACGCTCACAACCGCTGCGGTGCCTGAGAGGACGTTGAGCGTCCCGGAGTTCGAGAAGCCCCCTGAGTTCTGAAACGAGAACGTCCCGGCGTTCACATTCAGAACGCCGCCCGCGGCATTGGTGAACACGAGATTGTCCGTCAACCCGAACATGCCGCCGGTGACTTTGTTGTATTCACCCTGGTTGATGAAATGCGGCGAGGCGCCCAACCCGCGCAGGTTGCCGGCGTGCACGTGGTTGAACACACCGCCGGGCTTGTTGGTGAAAACGATGGCGCCACTGAGGTTGAACGAGTTGGTGCCCGTGAAGTAGAACGTTCCGAAGTTGTCAAAGTGTCGCGAGAGCTCGTCGCTGCCGGTACGATTCACCGTCTGTCCCGGGGCATTGGTCGCCCGTCCGGAGCCCGTGAGCGTGCCGCCGCTCCATGTCAGTCCGCCACCGAAGGTCAGATCCCCGCTGCCGGCCAGGGTGGCGCCAGAGAGCGTGGCGGGTTGGCTGAACACATAACTGCTGTTGAGCGTCACAGTGCCGCCTGCAAAAGTCAGCGCGCCGGTCGACTGCAACTGGTCGGTGAGCGTGTGGGTGCCGCCATTGAACCAGACCGCGCCCGCACCCACGATGGATGAGCCCGGGCCGTGACTGGTGCCGCGATTGAACTTAAGCGTGGTTCCGACGTCAAGATCAATGACGCCGTTGTTGATGAAGCTCCAGTCGCTCGTGCATTCGAGCGTTCCGCTGTTGACGTTGATGATGCCGGTCGCGGCGTTCTCCCAGATCAACTGGCCGGAGTGACCGTACGAGCCCGAGGTGTTCTTGTTGTACGTCCCCTGATTGATAAAGTACTTGACGGGGCTGTCGCCCGAACCCTGAATGTTGCCTGTCGAGTTGTGGTTGAAGACCGCTCCCGGCTTGTTCGTAAAAACGGCACCAACACCCAGGGCCAAGCCGAACGAACCAGGTCCGAGCGTGACCGTTCCGAAGTTATCGAGGCTGCGATTGAGCGTGAGGCCGGTGGTGCCGGCGAGCGTCTGCCCCGAGGGAATGATCGTGAGACCCGTGCCCGAGTGGGTGCCGCCAGACCAGTTGAGCCCACCGGCAAAGGTGAATGTGCCGGAGCCGTTGAGCGAGCCGTTGCTGAGCGTGACCGGGTGTGTGAAGGTGCGTGACTGGTTGAGCGTCACGTCGCCGCCGGTGAATGTCATGACCGCGGACAGGAGGACCGTGTCGGGAACGACGTGCGGTCCGTAGTTGAAGTCGACCGTGCCGGCTCCGGTGATCGAGGAGCCGGGGTTGTGGGTGGCGCCGCGGAAGAACCGGCAGAACGCGCCGGCATCAATGTCGATCTGCCCGAAGTTGTGGAAGTTCGCGCCGAACTGGTCCGAGTTCACCCACTCGAATGTGCCGACGTTGATGTTCATGACGCCGGAGGCGGAGTTGGTGAGTATGATCTGGTCGGTGAAGCCGAATGATCCGCCGCCGTTCTTGTTGTATATGCCGTGGTTGATGAACTGATTCCACCCACCTAGGCCGCGGATTCCGGCGTTTGTGCCAGCGTTGAACGTTGCGCCCGGACGGATGGTGAATGTGATCGCGCTTAAGAGGAGCAGGCCGCTGGAAGAATCGATGGAGCCGAAGTTGTCCAACGAGCGGCTCAGCCCGTTGCTGCCCGAATGCGTGAGTGTCTGTCCGGCGGGGATGGTTGCAAGCCCTGAGCCGCTGAGTGTGCCGCCCGACCAGTTGAGGCCGGCCTCGAAGGTGAAGTTGCCGGAGCCAGCGAGCGAGCCACCGCTGAGCGTGACCCGGTGTGTGAAAGTGCGTGACTGGTTGAGCGTCACGTCGCCGCCGGTGAATGTCATGACCGCGGACAGGAGGACCGTGTCGGGAACGACGTGCGGTCCGTAGTTGAAGTCGACCGTGCCGGCTCCGGTGATCGAGGAGCCGGGGTTGTGGGTGGCGCCGCGGAGGAACCGGCAGAACGCGCCGGCATCGATGTCGATCTGCCCGAAGTTATGGAAGTTCGCGCCGAACTGATCGGCGTTGGACCACTCGAACGTACCGGCGTTCATGTTCATAACGCCAGTTGCCGAGTTGGTCAGCGAGAGTTGGTGTTGGAAGCCGGTTGTCGCGCCCGAGTTCTTGTTGTACACCCCCTCGTTGACAAAGTACGCCCACGGTCCGAAGCCGTAGATGACGCCCGCGCCGTCATGGTTGAAGACCCCGCCGGGACGATTGGTCAACACAGCGTTCTGGTTCAGGGCGATTGTGCCGGCCGACATGTGATTGAACGTGCCGAAGTTGTCGAGCGACTTTGCCAGCGTCACGCTGCCGGTGAGCGAGAGCACTCGACCAGCCGGGAGTACCGCGAGTCCCGATCCGCCAAGCGTGCCGCCGCTCCACACCAGCCCCCCGTTGAAGATCAGGTCGCCCGATCCGCCAAGGGTGCCGCCACTCAGCGTGTACACCGCATCAAACTCGCTCGCCCCGTTCAGCGTCTGCGTGCCCGCCGACTGCGTGATCGCCTCCGCGCTCGTCAGCGAGTTCAGCGTCGTGTTCTGCGTGATCGTGATCGTCGGTGCGCCCGGCAGGTCCGGAATCACGGCAGCATCCGCCGCGCCCGGCAGCACGTCGCCCACCCAGTTCACAGGGTCGTGGAAGTTTGTGCCCAGCCCACTAGGCCCACCGTCCCAGAAGACCACCGCCAGCAGAACCCGGTGCTCGAGTTGTTCGAGCGCGATGCCCGGTCGCGGATCCCGCGACCGGCGAGCGCTTGCCCGACCGGACTTTCGCGCCAAGGCCGCGGGGCCGGGGTCTGGTGTGCTGCGACGCTGCTCGCCTTGGGCGCACGAGCGACCGTGAACCTTACGACTGAAGTGCTCAACCCACGGGAACATGTCACCTCCCACGGCGTTCTGTTCGTGTCCCGTCAGCGTACCACAACTACGGGATGAAACAAGCCCAAACACCGTGAACTGTGCGCAAGCCGGAGCCGCCGCGGCACCGACGACTTCGCAAACATCACGAGACAGCGCTTGGCGACAAGCGAACCGGGCAAGAGGTGGGAGATGGAGACACGCGCAGTTGGTTGCACGTGTCGAAAGCGGGCGACCGGAATCGAACCGGCGACATTCAGCTTGGGAACCGCATCCGAAGCAACTCACAGAGCATTGATTCTCCAGTAGTTTACTGCGGTTTTGGCTCGCGGCAAGCTTCTCGCCGCTTCGCGGTGCTTTGCCGCGTTTCTCATCGATTGGAAGTAGAAAGTGGTAGAAAAGTGGTAGCGGCCCACCGCGAGGGCTTTCGAGTTTCCTTGGCTGAGGACACCGAAGCCTCGATCTCCTGGACGAGCATCATCGACTGGTGTGGTCCGGTGCTCAGCCCGAACCCCTGGTAGGCGATATCCAACGCTTCCATGAGCTCAGAACGGGAATACTCAGGGTGTGGATCAGGCCTGCCCGTTGCCTTGGCGAAGGCCTTCTCCGCAACGCACTGCTCGAAGCTGTGCGCGGACATGGCCTCGGTCCCCAGGTCGGTATGCACGACGCGGGCAAAGAGCCTGGGTTCGTGCCGGCGGACTTGCCCGAACGTCACCCGGTCCATCGGGTACTGGATCGTCAAATGATCGACACTGACTGACTTCTCTTGGGCCATAGCCGTGCCAACGCATGGATCATCTTGCGGGCTTTGCGAACCGGCTCATTCGCCATGCTGATCACCATGACACTCAATCGCCTCGACCATCGTCCCTTTGTCACCGGCCTTCATGATCTCTGCCCGGTCGGATTCCCTGATCCACGGCACGCGATGGCGGGTGATGCCCTCGAAGAGCGGGCGGCTCTCATTGTTGAGGCCCGAGCCGGTAATCTTCACCGTTCGCCCCGAGAAATGCAGCGTGATCCCCTGGTCGGGCTCGTACTCGGCGCATTCCAGCCAGGCGTAGCCCAGTGCCAGCGTGTGCCCGTCCTTCCTCCGCAGCTCCAGCATCACCGCCCGGTCCCTGATGCCGCGGAGCCAGCCGAAGCAGCCGCGGTCGTCGGCGGAATCCGCCGATTCCTCCGGGGTGTCGGCAGTGAGCCCCGGCCGCTTGGTGTACTGGTCGATCAGACTATCGCTCATGCTCGATCGCCTCCTGTTCCATGGCGCGGCCGTGAGTCATGGCGGGGTGGCGCCGCGCCCGCCCGGCAGTCGCCTCACGACCGGGCGGCCGGCGGCCCAACCCCGCGTCCCGTACCAGTTCCGTCCCGCTGAGCCGCTCGTCGCTCCGTCCCACCGCCTCCAGCAGTTCCGCCTTGCTGTCGGTGAACGTGAGCGCCTGCTCGCGCCCGCGCGAGACGCTGACATAGAACTGCTCGCGTGAGGAGGCGGCGAAAGATGCCGAAGACTGCCCGATGAACACACGGTCCACGGTTTTTCCCTGGCTGGAGTGGCTCGTGACAGTGACTCCGTGGGCGATGAAACCGTCGTCGCCGGCGACGACCCAGCCGTTCTCGAATGCGAGATCGCCATCGGGCGTAAAGCCTTTCACCGTGAAAATATCCCCGTTGCTCAGGCGGTGGCGTTTGTCTTTGGTGGCACCGTTGCGGGTGATCCGCACGCGGTCGCCGGGCGCAAGTTCGATCGCCTGCCTGCGGAACAGGGTGAAGCGCTCGGCCTGGTCGAGCGGCAGCGGGCTCGATCCGACTTCGACCCGCTCGCCCTTGGTGTAGCCCTTGGCGTTCTGGTGGAAGACCAGCACGTCGCCTGGGTCGTAGCTGGCCGCGTCCTGCCGCTGGCCGAGCGTCAGGTTCATCGGTACGAGTTGCGACAGGGTGTGGGCGTCCTTGCCGAGCAAGCCCTCCCGCCGCATGCGGTCGCGGATCTCCTGCGTGATGCGATCACCCTCGGCATGCGTCGGCGACACTACCAGCGCCGACTTGCCGGCCCGCACGGCGTCCAGGTATGCCTCAGCCAGCGCCTCGTCGCGATTCTCGTCGGGAACCTCGCGGATCCAGCCGAGACGGTCGAGCATCTCGAATCCCTCGGCGGTGCGCTCCTCCGACAGGGCCTTCACCGCCGCCTTGTAGCGGTCCTTCTGCCGCTGGATCTCCTTGATCTCGGCCGGCAAGAGCCCGGCCTCCTCTTCCAGCAACCGCAGCGCCGCCCCACGCTCGACCGAGCCATGCTGGCGCCGGTCGCCCGAGAGCACGACGCGGGAGCCCGTTCGCTCAGCCAGCTCGAAGAGCTGCCGCATCGTCTTTGTGCCAATTAGCGAAGCTTCGTCGATCCACAGTACCGAGCCGGCGACTTCGTCTTGCACCTTCTGATCGGCGAGCAGCCGCGCGACCGTGTCGGCCGACTCGAAGCCTTCCTGCCGCAGCACGCCGCGGCTGGCGCCGGCAGAGGGCGCAAAGGCGTGGAGACGCAGCCCCGCCGACTCGATCGCCTCCCTGGCCTCCTGCATCATGGTGGTCTTGCCGGTGCCGGCGGCGCCGCGGATGAGGATTACGCGGTCCTTTGAGCCAAGCACGTGCCGCACCGCCGCCTTCTGCTGCTCGTTCAGCCAGTCACGCTTGAACGCTCGCGGCCTGGCATCGATCGGCCGGCAGGCGGCCCTGCCCTCCCGGGCGAAGGTGAGCATCCGACGCTCCTCCTCCAGCACCTCGCGTGTGGTAACGAGGCGACGGCCATCCCGCTCGGCACTCACCAGCGGCCGCGATTGCACCATGGCTTCGATCGTCTCACGCGAGCCCTTCCCGACGGCCTGCTTGAGCGCCGTCGCCAGCAGCGTCCGTTCCGGCAGCACCGAGGCCCGCTCGAAGCCGTGCGCAAACGCCCGGTCCACCCCGGCCTGAGCTTCCCGGTGATCCGGTGCGATCGCAGGGCCGCCGATCCGTGACGCGAGCGCCTCCAATGACGCGGCCTCGTCCGGGGTTAGCCGCGACCGCCAGATTGCGTCGAGCTCCCGCATGGTGAGTTCCTTGGCCTTGCCCGATCGGGTCTGCGCCCCCAGCTCGGCCTTCCTCGCCGGGTCGGTGATCCCGCGCTCGCGGGCGAGCTTCTCGATCCGCGCCGTGCGGCGCGAGAACTTCGTGATCGTCGCCGCGTCGATGCCCGCCAGCTCCCATCCCTTGTTCGTCCGCTGCGTTTCGAGGCTGAGCACTTCGAGCCGGCGGGCCAACTTGGCGTGGAACACCGCCTCGAAATACGAGGCGTCGCGTTTGAGGTCGCCGAACTGTGCAGCTTTCCAGCGATTCTCTTCGGCGTCATGCGTGGCGTTGAAAACGAAACAATGCGCGTGGAGGTGCGGGTCGGGCACGCCCTCGTCCGGCCGCGCCGCGAAATGCACAAACTCGCCCCACACCAGGTTGCCGGTGAGTCGGTCCTCGTTGCGTCCGCCGCGGCGCACGCGGGCCTTGGCCTCCGCCTCCATCTCCCGCATGGTCTCGGCGACGGATTCGCGGAAGGCGGCCAGCAGCCGCTCGTCGCGGGTGAGGCCGTACACGAGCGATAAGCTCTTCGGGACGTGGAAGTTGAAGTCGTAGCCGACGCGGCGTTCGCTGCGCCGCCGCACCGTCAGCGCCTTGCCGTCATCCGGGCGGCGGTTGTCGCAGAGCCGGTCCCAGTCGACCTGCTTCACGGTACCGGTGAGCCCGAGCCGCCGGGCGCCCTCGCCGCACCAATGGCCGACAAGCTCCTGCCCCTCCGTGTAGTAGTCGGCGGTGGAGTAGTAGCTCTTGGCGCGCGAGGCGCTGACGCTCTGGGTGATACGAAGCATGGCTCCTCCCTAGCAGCGGCGACGGGCGAACGCACCAGCGCATCTGTTGGGAGCGCCCAATCGCACGTGGACTGCTACGGGCTAGACAGCCGCAAGTTCCAGGCGATTTGTCAAACGGGCATCTGTTCCGTGCCGAGAGACCACCCGGCGAGCACGCACACACATTGCCAAATGGCTCTGTCGTCGGGCTCTCATAGTTGCTGGGCATCGTTACGGGCGCGAGGCGCACCCTCTGTCTATTCGCCAATCAGTGCGTTCGGTTTGTCAGTGTTCTCTGGACCGAGAATCAACTTCTCTACTTGCCACGGATCGATCCTCAACTCCGACAGGACACCGGGGACAGCGGTAACTGTCGGCACGCCAAGTGGGCGAAGATCCTCGCCGGAAAGTGCACGTTCGATTACGGCTACTTGCTCGACCGATGCCTTGAACAAGCCGCCTACAACGTAGTAGACACCGGGTGCGACTCGCGGCAAGTCGCGACTTCCAGCGTCAAACACAGCATGTGGGACCAACTGCCCAATCTGCATTGTGTAGTACCGACTGCCGTCGAGTGATACCAACGTTACCCCATTTGCCGTGGTCTCGGGACGCCAGTGACGGTCAACAATGCCGTGGGACTCGATCTTGATTTCGCAATCCGCAGGTGGATCGGGCTCCACCACCACGTCGCCCAGCGACACATTATTCTGGCCTGCCGGCACCTCAACACGGCGGATGCGGCCGTCCTTCGTCAGAATGTAGACTACAGACTTCCGCCCTTGTGGCAGCCCGCGAATCACCAGAGTGCCATCTGAGTCTGTGGGGGTGAGTTGATTGACCAGCGTGACGTCCCTGGACAATCCAAATGCCTCAATCGGACCGCCCGTAGTATCTGTGACTCGCAATGTGGCATTGCGAGCACGAGACACATGGATGGGCAGCTGATAAGCGTTCGAATCCGGCGTCAATGAGACTCGGTACCACCTCTCGAATGCAAATGGCGCAATGACCTCGATCTGCTTCTCCGTCAATCGTTGCAGTTTCCTGTCGGCTGGTCCAAGGAGTGGAACCGCTGACGGAAACACCGCCACCATTCTGGAAGATAAGGGTGCAGCAGCTTCTAGTCTTGCCTGCCCGTTGGCATTAGTGACCGCCGTCGCGTTAGCCACCTCCGTGCGCATCACGAAACCGACTCCTTGAACCGGCTTTCCGTCCGATGTGACAGAAACCTCTACCGCGATCATTCGCGTGGGTGCCGCCGTCGCGCCTTCTGGCGGCTGAATCGCCGCTGCAAATAACCCAGTAGATATACCGATGAGCAAACACGCCGCAACAGACAAATAAGTGATTGATTCGGACGTTCTCATTGGCCGAGGTCTCCATTTCCCATAGCTGAACGGAGCTTTGAGAGCAATTGGGCGATGCCTATTTCAGTCGGTGTTCCAAGACTAATCGCAAGCGAGGTTGTCTCGCCAACCGGGACTGTAAGTCCTGCATCAACATGCATATGAAACTCGTGTTCCTGGCCCACCGCAGCATTAGGGAAGTCCGTTGGCCCACTCGCATTTCTTTGAGACCAAGATGCTCTGTCCAGAACAGCGTAGCGTGGTTTGAGACCCCTACACCTTGATGGCGT
>CAYPEI010000026.1:0-55816 GCA_964409775.1 uncultured Phycisphaeraceae bacterium
CGACACGGGCTCGGCGCCGTCCGACGCGGGTCCGTCGCGCAGGCCCGCGGAGACCGCGATGCTCGCGGCGACCCCCGCGATCGACATGGCGCGGCTCATCGGGCGCGAGCCGTACCGCCTCGACCGCGGGGCGGTCGGCGCGGTGCTCGCCGGCAAGCGCGTGCTGATCACCGGCGCGGGGGGCAGCATCGGCTCGGAACTGGCCAGACTGTGCGCCGGCTTTGCGCCCTCGCAACTGGTGCTGATGGAACGTGGCGAGAACGCGCTGTTCGAGATCGACCGGCAGATCGCCCAGCGATTCCCCGGCGTGCCCAGGCGCGCGGTCCTGCACGACGTGGTCGACGCCGCGGGAACCGAGCGGCTGCTGGCGGATCTGCGTCCGCACGCGGTGTTCCACGCCGCGGCCCACAAGCACGTCCCGCTGATGGAGGACCACCCGGCGCACGCGCTGAGCAACAACCTGTTCGGCACCAAGGCGATCGCCGACGCCGCGGCCGCGTGCGGGGCCGAGCGGTTCGTCATGATCTCCTCCGACAAGGCGGTGAACCCGACGAGCGTGATGGGCGCGACCAAGCGGCTGGCCGAGATCTACGTCTCGTGGCTGGCGGCGCAGCCGCGGATGGGGACCCGGATGAGCATGGTGCGTTTCGGCAACGTGCTCGGCTCGGCGTGCAGCGTGCTGACGATCTGGTCGAGCCAACTGGCCGAGGGCGGGCCGATCACTGTCACCGACGAGCGGATGACGCGGTACTTCATGACGATCCACGAGGCGGCGACGCTGGTGCTGCAGTCGTCGACGCTGGAATCGGGCGCGGCGGCGGCGCGCCGCGCGGGGATGTACGTGCTGGACATGGGCGAGCCGGTGAAGATCGTCGATCTGGCCGAGCGGTTCGCGCGGGCGCACGGGCTCTGTGCCCGCCGGCCCGGCGGCCGTGCCCAGGGCGCATCGATCGACATCGCCTTCACCGGCGCGCGGCCCGGCGAGAAGATCCACGAAGAACTGGCGTACGCGACCGAGATGCTCAGGCCGACCTCGCACCCGGGGATCCGGGTGTGGGCGGGCGACGGGGCCGAGCCGCTGAGCGACGGGGCCGCGCAGGCCATGCTCGCGGAACTGGGTTCGCTCCGCACGAGCGTCGATCCGGCGGCGGTGATCGCCGCGCTGCAACGGCATGTGCCGGAGATGCGCCGGCGGTAGGCTATTCGGGTCGCGTTTGGATATCCCGGCGTCGCTCTTCACCAAACCCTAAACTCTGCCCTCATCGGCCGGATCGGTTTCCCAAATAGCGGGATCGGGTCCGGGCGTCGAGGGGTGAGGGGGTACGGAGTCTCGACCACATGTCCACCGCACGGCAGCAGGCGCTTCTCCAGACGCTGGCGACCCGCCAGAACGCGGAGAAGTTGCTGGCATCGTTGCTTCGGGCCCAGACGGAATGCGACCAGCAGTTGCAGAAAGAGCGGCGCGCCGACGCCATGAAGGCGGTCACCGGCGCTTCGTCGCTGGACCGGGCGATCGCGTCGACGCGGCGCATGATCGAGCAGTTGGACCGGAGCCTGGAGCAGATGTCGCGCGATCTTGAGTCGGGCGACCCCGCTGCGATGCCGCCGGGATCGCCGGACCTGCCGGCCCCGGCCGGTACAACCAACGGCTGCGAAATCCGGGTGGTGGTGGGGAACGCGGCGGCGGCTGCGCGCTAACCCCCCCCCCGCCCCGCCACACACACGCAGGCCGATCGGCTACGCTCGCGGCATGATCACGGAACACGAACGGCTGACGGTCGCGCTGGCGGTGCGGAAACTCGATGCGCGTGCGGCAACGCCGGCGTATCAGACCGAACACGCCGCGGGGCTGGACCTGGCGGCATGTCTGCCTGGCAGTGAATCGATCGTGCTTGAGCCGCTGATGAAGGGCGGCGGGATACGTCTGGTGCCGACGGGCATCGCGGTCGCGGTGCCCCCGGGGTTTGAGGCGCAGGTGCGGCCGCGGTCGGGGCTGGCGACCAAGCACGGGGTGACGATGCCCAACTCACCCGGGACGATCGACGCGGACTATCGCGGCGAGGTGAAGGTCCCGATGATGAACCTTGGGCCGGAGGCGTTTGAGATCACGCATGGGATGCGGATCGCGCAGATGGTGATCGCGCCGGTCGCGGCAGCGCGCGTGGAAGTGGTCGCCGAACTCAGCGAGACGGAGCGGGGCGCGGGCGGATTCGGGAGCACGGGGCGGTAGGCCTCAGAAGCCGCCGCGGATTTCCTTGGTTTTGGCGCGGAGCGCGGCCTGGGCGCGGAGGCGTCGCATGGCGGGCGTCTCCTTGCGGATTTCCTCTTCGGTGCGCGGGGTTCCGCCTCGATCGCCCTTTCTGCCGCCACGCCCACCCCCACCACCACCGCCGACCGGCTCGGGCGCGGGCTGGGTGGCCTTGATGCTGAGGGAGATCCGGCGAGTCTGCGGGTCGATCTTGAGCACGCGGCACTGCACAACCTCGTCGGCCTTGAGGACGTCCTGCGGGTGACCGATCCGGCGGTGGGCGATCTCGGAGACGTGGACGAGCCCTTCGACTCCGGGCGAGAGTTCGATGAATGCACCGAACTCGGTGAGTCGGGTGATTCGGCCGCCGACATCGGCGCCTTCCTTGATATCGGCGACGGCGGTCTGGAAGGGATCGGCGGCGAGTTGCTTCATGCCGAGCGAGATGCGGCTCTTGCGCATGTCGTGCTCGTCCCACTCGATCTTGAGGATCTTGACGCGGACCTGCTGACCCTCCTTGACCACCTTGCTGATGGCGCCCTCGCCGAAGCCCATGCGGTCGTAGGTGAGGTCGGAGATGTGGACGAGGCCATCGACGCCGCCGATGTCGACGAACGCGCCGAAGGGCATGATCTTGCGGACGGTGCCGTCGAGGGTCTGCCCCTCTTCGAGCGTGTCCTTGAGTTTGGCGGCGTTCTCGACGCGTTCCTTCTGGAGGAGGTCGCGCCGGGAGAGGACGATGTTGCCGCGGCCGCGCTTGTCGAGTTGGGAGACCTGGCAGGTCATCTTCTCGCCGACGAAGACGGAGAGGTCGGGGATGCGGTCGAGGGAGACCTGGCTGGCGGGCATGAAGGCGCGGTGTCCGCCGACCTCGAGTTCGAGGCCGCCCTTGTTGACGCCGACGACCCGAGCCTCGACGACCTGTCCGACGTCGAGGTTCTCCCACGCGGCCTTGACGACGGCGCCGGGGCGCGAACAGATGAAGATGCTCTCGGTGGGCTCGAACTTGTCGACGACGACCTGGATCTCGCTGCCGACGGCGGGGAGTTCGTCCTCGTTCCACTGGGTGCGGGGCGCGACACCGAGTTCCTTGGGACCGAACTCGAGGAAGATGTCGGTGGGCCCGACGCTGACGACGATGCCGGCGCGGTGCTCGCGCCCGGCCTGCACGACGCGGGGGCCGTGGACTTTCGGCTTCTCGACACCGCCGATGGGAGTTACGGAACGCTCGGTGCGGGCGACGGGCTTGCCGCCGCGATCTTTCCTGGGAGACTTCGCGCCACCACCGCCCCCCCCACCACCGCCCCCCCCACCACCACCACCGCCACCGAAGCCCAACGCGGCCATCGCCTCGTCAATTTCGCTCGAGATTTCCGAGGACAGTTCGGGCTGCTTCGGAGTCTGCGCGGGAGAGGGCGAAGGGCCGGAAGCCTGCGCGGAGTCCGCGGCGGGCACGTTGTTCTGATGCTGGTTGGTGGCGTCCATAACTCGGGTCGAGCAGTCGTTGAAACTGTGCGGGCTCGCTCCTGAAAGGCCGGCGCGGGACAGGTCTGCGAGCGCATCAACGCGATGCGCAGCGCGCAGTTGAGCCGGCGAACAACAAGTCTACACGCCACAAGCGGTTCGGGCGAAAAACACGGAACTGGCGGTTGAAATGCGTGCGCCGCTGCGCACGGGAAGAAGCGCGGCGGGCGGCCCTCGCGCAGTCGCGGCGGCGCGGACGCCGGTGATGATGAAGACCTCGCCGCGGCCCCGCGCCGGGTTCAGTTGGCGGACGCGCGGCGGGTGCATGGCGAGCGCCGCACGCTGGAGGCTGTCGCCGAAGGCGGGCATGCCGGGGAGCGAGCCAGCCGGGTCGCCGTCGGCGGCCGGGACGAGACGAAGACGAGTCGCCGGCGCTTCCGCGGGCTCGGCGGGAGGCGGGTCTGCGTCGCCGCCGGCACAATCTGAGTGGGCGGACGCGGCCGGGTGGGCGTGTTCGGCTTCGGGGGCGTGCCCGGGCTGCGGTGGAGCGTCGAAATGCTGTGTTTCCGCTGTATCCGGCTGCAGCGGAGCGGTTCCGGCGGTGCGGGCGCGCCGGGCGTACCTGAGTTCGAGTTCATCGAGCCGGTCGAGGCGGCGTTCCTCGTGCGCGATCATGGTGAGGAGGCGTGCCGCGGCGATGTTGGAGGCGCGGGTCGGGTTGCCGTCCTTGTCGCGGAGTTTGACGGTGTGATGCAGATTGGCGATGCAGTCGCGCTTGATTTGAGCGAGACGCGGATCGATGCGGCGGCGGAGCGTTGAGTCGACGGTCGGGCCTTGCGCGCGCGATGAACTGGACACGAGGTCCCCCTTCCCGATTTGGCCGCGGGACCATCCGCGGCGGAGAATGCGCAAGGTACTGGAAGGCGACCGGTTTTGTCAAGTTTTTGTTTGGTTGTCCACATTTTGTGGGTAACGATCGCAACACTGGTCCGGGGTAGGGTTTGCGGCGGCTTTGAGGCGAGATTCGCGGCGGGTTCGAGGTGCGGGCAACCTGTTTGCACTACACTTGTAGTATTACTGCGAATAATGTCGCATACACGGGTCTGTCGAGGAGGCATGATGAGCACGGACCACGAGCGGGCGGCGCAGTCGATCAGCGACGGGGAGTGGGACCTGCTGGAGGCGCTGTGGGCGCGGAAGCACGGCACCGCGCGGGAAGTCGCCGAATCGGTGCGCAGCGCGCGCGGCTGGGCGTACTCGACGGTGAAGACGATGCTGGACCGGATGGTCGACAAGGGGCTGGTGAAATCGCGGCAGATCGGGAACGTGTGGGAGTACACACCGGCGGTTGAGCCGCGGGAGGCGCGGCGGGGCGCGTGGGCGAGGTTCGTGTCGTCGGCGTTCGGCGGCGCGATCTCGCCGGCGCTGGAGTTCATCGCGAGCGAGGCGCGGCTCTCACGCAAGGAGCGGGACGCGCTGCTGGCGATTCTGAAGAAGCAGAACACGTCATTGGAGAAGGAGCACACCCGTGATTGACTTGCTGCCGGATCTCAAGGCCGCGGGCGAGGGGCTGCTGCGATGGGTGCTGTGGATGAACGTGTGGTGCGGGGCGATGCTGGCGGCGGCGGCGATTGCGGATCGGCTGATGTCGCGGCGGGTCGCGGCGTCGTGGCGGATACTGCTGTTCGCGGCGGTGCTGGCGCGGCTGGCGATTCCGCCCGCGCTTGAATCTCCGATCGGGCTGTCGAGTCCGGGTCCGGCGACGATCCGGGTTTCGCTCGGCGGTCCCGGCGCCGAGCCGGCCTCGCCGGTTGGCGTGGAGCGTTCCGCACAGCCGGCAATTGCCGGGGCGAGAACGCACGCGGGGATGTCGGCGGCGCAGTTCGCGGTCCCGGTGTATGCGCTGGGCGCTCTGGTGCTCGCGGGTGCGTGGCTGGCGGGTTCGCGGCGGATGGCGCGGGTGCTGCGCGAGTCTTGCGAGAGCGGGCTGCGGATCGCGGGCGGGGTGCCGGTGCTGCGCCACGAGGCGATGGGGCCGGTGCTGATCGGGACGTGGCGGCCGCGGCTGGTGATTCCGGCGGACCTTGAGCGGCGCGCGGGGTCCGCGAGCCTTGGGTGGGTGCTTCGGCATGAATCGGCGCACGTTCGGCGCGGGGATCCGGTGGCGGCGGCGCTGGTGCACACGGTGGTGGTCATCGCGTGGCCGATCGCGGCGGCGTGGATTGCGGCGGCGCGGATCCGCGGGCTGATGGAGGAGGCGTGCGATGACCGGGCGTTGCGGGGCGAGGGGGCAACAGCGCGGGAGGAGTATGGACGGACGCTGATCGACCTTGCGACGAAGCGGGGCGGCGTGATGTCGACGCCCGCGCTGTCGTTCGGCGCGGGGCTGCGTTCGCGCGTGCGCGCGCTGCGGAGCGGGAAACGCTGGCCGCGGGGCGTTCAGCGCTTGCTCGCGGTGGCGGCGGCGGGTGCGCTGGTGGCGTGCACGGGAACACGGAACGGGGGCGAGGCGCAGAATGGCATGCAGACCCGCATCGAGCAGGCCGAGGCGGAGCCGTTCAAGGGTTCACTGCCGATCCGGGTGACGATTCTGAGGTCGTGGCCGCGGCACGCGAGCCTGGACTTCGGGGCCGAGCAGTCGGCGGAGGGAGCGGCGGGCGGCGAGCGGAGCATGTACCGCGTGCTGACGCGGGAGGAGTTTGCGGAGGTGCTGCTGGGCGCAACAGCGGCGGATGCGCGGGCGGTGGTATCGAGGCCGCGGCTTGAGGTGATCCCGGGCCTGACGGCCACGGTGAGCATCGGGGTGGATCATCGCGCGGGAACGCCGATCAACGGGATGATGCTCGACTCGACGGTGACCCTGGTCGAGATTCCCGCGAACAGCGCGGAGCATGTCTACACAATGGACCTGGCGTTTGCGCGATTCGGCGACAAGAAGGAGGCGGCACGGTCGAGCGTGAAGCAGGTGAAGGTGCCGCAGGGCCGGACGGTGGCGATGCTGGCGACGGGCGCGCTCGAGGGAGAGCGGCTGCTGGTGTGCGTGTCGCCCGGACCGGATCGGACCGAGACCCGGTTTGGCGACGCGGCGGAACCTCCACAGCCGCTGATCGCCGATCCGCGTCCGCTGATCGAGTTCACGGCGAAGATCCACCGCGTGGATGCGCCGAAGGACTATGGCTCGCCGAAAGGGCACGGGCCGCGGAAGCGGTGGTCGGCCTATCCGGGCGGGGCGGAACTCGGCGCGGCGGAGTTTGCGGCGTTTATGAAGGAGTTGGTTTCGCGGCCGGGGTATTCGCTGCTGGCCGCGCCGCGGGTGTGGGTGTATCCGGAGCAGGACGCGACGATCGAGATGCAGCCGGAGCCGGACACGCCGGGGGCGGTGCAGACGATCCGTCTGCGGGGCGTGCGGAAGGACGGGGTGGTGGAGTGCACGGGCGCATATTCGCGCACGGCGAAGGGGATAACGACGGAGGGGAGTTGGAACCGTGCGCGGAGGATCGAGCCGGGCGGCGCGATGGTGTGGTCGATCCACGATCCGGAACTGGGCGCGTGGTACACCGTGACGATCCAGGCGGAGGTGCATGAGCCGGGATCGATCGAGCCTCAGACGTCGACGACGCTGGACGCGGAGCCGGGGTGAGGGGCGGGGCTACTCGCCGCGGGACTCACGCTTGAGGACGGGCATGCTGGTGAGGACGCGGTCGACGAGCCCGTAGTCGAGCATTTCCTTCTCGTCGAGCCACTTGTTGCGGTCGCAGTCGGCCATGATCTTGGCGGTGGTCTGTCCGGTCGCGGCGGAGTAGATCTCGTAGAGACGGTCGCGGATGCGGAGCATCTCGCGGGCCTCGATTTCGAGGTCGGTGGCCTGGCCCTCCATGACGCCGCCGATGAGGGGCTGGTGCATGAGGTTCCGGGCGTTGGAGAGGGTGTATCGCTTGCCCTTGGCGCCGCTGGCGGCGATGACCGAGCCCATGCTGGCGGCCTGGCCGATGATGTAGGTGCAGACATCGCACTGGATGAAGTTCATGGTGTCGATGATGCCCAGGCCTGCGGAGACGGATCCGCCCGGGGAGTTGACGTAGAGGTGGACGTCGGACTTGGGGTCCTCGTTGGCGAGGAAGAGCAACTGGGCGATGATGAGGTTGGCGATTTCGTCGCCGACCGGGCCGCCGAGGAAGATGATCCGGTCCTTGAGGAGGCGCGAGTAGATGTCGTACGCGCGCTCGCCGCGGCCGGACTGCTCGATGACGATGGGGACAAGGTAGCCGGACATGATGGAACCCTTGCTGGGCGTGGAGATCGTGTGACGGGGCGGAGTGGGGAGGATCAGCGACCGGGCGGCTCGGCGATGACTTCGTCGACGAGGCCGTATTCCTTGGCCTCCATGGCGTTGAAGTACTTGTCGCGCTCGCCGTCCCTGCGGACGGTGTCCTCGGACTGGCCGGTGTGCTTGGAGATGATGCGGATGAGTTCGGTCTTGGACTTGATGATCTGCTCGGCCTGGATGCGGATGTCCTCGGCCTGTCCGCCGACGCCGCCGTAGGGCTGGTGGACCATGACCTTGGCGTGGGGGAGGATGAACCGCTTGCCCTTGGTGCCGGCGGTGAGGAGGACCGCTCCGCCGGAGTATGCGCGGCCGAGGCAGTAGGTGGAGACGGGGCTCTTGAGGAAGCGCATGGTGTCGTAGATGGCGAGCGTGTCGTCGACCGCGCCGCCGGGGGAGTTGATGTAGAAGTGGATCTCCTGCCCGGCCTTCTGATGCTCGAGGTAGAACATCTGCATCATGAGGCGTGCGGCGGAGGCGTGGTTGATCTCACCGATGAGGAAGATGACCCGGTTTTCGAGCAGGAGCTCGTCGATGGTCATTTCGCGGGTGCGTTGATAGGAGACGTTCACAGCGGGCATTCCCTGCCTCCAAAGTGGGCCCGCCCGGCCGCGATGGGGGTTCGGCGGGGCGCCGGAGCCGCGGGGAGTGTGCCGCGGACCGGTCGAATCGCATGGTAGGCCCGGGGTAAAGATCGGCAATCCGGACGGGATAGGTAAGGCCCGTGCGGGAAAGCGGAAGAAGAAAGCGCGGGCCGGAGGTGCCGGGAGCGGGGTCGTGGCAGGCGGTCGCCGGTGCCGTTAGGATTCGCCTCCTCCGGTGGGCGCGGCCCGGGAAGACGACGGCAGGCTCAGGAACCACGAAGTGTCGCAGAAACAGGTCGCGGTCATCTCGGATGTGCACGCCAACGCGGAGGCGCTGCGGACGGTGCTTGCGGACATCGACAAGCGGGGGATCGAGCGCATCATCAGCCTCGGTGACATCATCGGGTATGGGCCCGACCCGCTGGAATGCGTGGACCTGGTGCGGCAGCGGTGCGCGTGGTCGCTGATGGGGAACCACGACTTCTCGGTGCTGTACGAGCCGACGAACTTCAACCCCGGGGCGGAGCAGGCGGCGTACTGGACTCGGCGGCAGTTTGACGCGGAGCCGGACGCGGAGTTGCGGCGGGCGCGGTACGAGTTCCTGGGGCAGTTGCGCGTGCGGGTGGTGGAAGCGACGCCGGAATCGAACCTGCCGATCCTGGCGGTGCACGGCTCGCCGCGGCGGCCGATCAATGAGTACATCTTTCCTGACGACTGCCACACGGCGCCGGACAAGGTGACGACGATCTTTGAGCGGGTGCCGAAGTTGTGCATCGTGGGGCACACGCACGTGCCGGGCGTCTTCACGGACGAGCCGGACTTCTATCCGCCGGCGGAACTGACGGACTCGACGTACAAGTTCATGGACGAGAAGGCGATCATCAACGTCGGGAGCGTGGGGCAGCCGCGCGACCTTGACCCGCGGGCGTGCTACGCGATTCTGAACCCGGACCGCATCGAGTTTGTGCGGGTCGAGTACGACGTGGCAAAGACGGCGGACAAGATCAAGGCGATCGGGGAACTCTCGGACTGGCTGGGGGATCGGCTGTTCGAGGGGCGGTAGCGGAAGTCGGGGCGGGAAACACCCGGGAAGCGCGGGGGCGGCGTTTCGGCGCTTCTTCGACGCGCAACCCCCGAAGTTCCATCTATCATCCGCCCCATGTCCGAACCCCGATCAAGTTCCAACCGGCTGCTTCGAATCCTCGTTCCGCTCGCCGTGGTGATGGCGGGGGTGGGGATTTTCTACCTGACGGTGGTGAGCAGCACGAAGAAGACGCCGGTTCCGGCGGCGAAGCCGAGCGCGAACGCGGCCGAGGATCACGCGGCGAAGCCCGTGGAGGCGAGCGCCGCGGCAGGACAGAGCGCAGCGCAGACGGGGGAGAGCCCGGCGACGGTGAGTCCGCCCGCGCTGCCGCCCCTGGGAGAACTCTCGGCGAAGCGGTTCGCGGCGGAACCGCTGGTGAAGTTGGGCGACCTGACGCCGCAGAAGGACGGCGGGCAATACCAGATGGAACTGGAGTTCTCGCCGTTCGGGGCGGGGCTGTCGCGGCTGCGGCTGGCGAACCACTTCGAGCACGTGGACCGGAAGGTGCACGAGACGATCCAGCAGTTCTTCGGGCTGATGGGGAGCGACCGGGTGGGGGCGACGCCCATGGCGGTGGGGAGCGTGGAGATCGACGGGAAGACGGTGGACCTGTCGGTCGATGTCGCGGACAGCGGCGTGACGATGTGGCGGCAGGCGGGCGCGGGGAAGTTCGAGGCGGTGATCGTGGAGCGCGGGGACGGAGAGACGGCGCGGGAGATCGCGCGGATCCGAAGGGAGTACGTGCTGAAGCCGGGCGCGTATGCGTTTGAGATCCGGCAGTCGATCGAGAACCTGACGGACCGGGCGCTGGGCGTGGTGTGGAGCCAGTATGGTCCGGCGGACCTACCGCTGGGCGTGATCCGGTACGGCGGGGATGTGCGTCGCGTGCGGTTCGGGTATGTGCTTCCGCCGTCGCTGGACCCGGACCAGGTGGTGCTGGGGAAGGAGTATCGGATCGCGCACGACACGGCGCTGGGGAAGGCGACGGACGCGTACCCGTCGGGCGCGCCGAGGTGGAGCGCCAAGGCGCTCTGGCCGGACAAGCAGTCGGTGGAGGGGCATTACTCGCTGGCGTGGGCGGGGATGACATCGCGGTACTTCGCGGTGACGATGCACGCGGTGCCGGCGCCGGGGGTGGACCTGAACAAGCCGACGGGCGCGGCGAAGGCGTTTGCGCTGGTGGATCGGGTGGACCGGGTGGCGATCCCCTCGCCGCCGGATCCGAACGCGACGGGGCGGACATCGCCCGGGCTGATGATCCTGCGGATCGCGACGCCGAAGATGACGGTGGCGCCGGGCGGCTCGGCGGACCTGTCGATGCAGGTGTACGCGGGGCCGCTGTCGAAGTCGTACATCGAGGCGGACCCTGCGGCGGAGTTCTTCGGGCTGGAGCGGCTGGTAATCTTCACGTTCGGCGGGCCGTGCGCGTTCTGCACGTTCCAGCCGGTGGCGCTGTTCCTGCGGTGGTTCCTGGGGTTCCTGCACGATCACGTGCTGTTCGACTGGGCGCTGGCGATCATGGTGCTGGTGGTGTGCGTGCGGAGTTGCCTGCACCCGGTGACGCGGTGGTCGCAGTTGAGCATGCTGCGGTTCAGCAAGCAGATGCAGGCGCTGGCGCCCAAGCAGAAGGCGATCCAGGAGAAGTACAAGAACGACCCGGCGAAGATGCGGGAAGAAGTGACGCGGCTGATGCGGGAGGGGCACGTCGACTACACCGCGGCGGCGCGGGGCTGCCTGCCGCCGTTCCTGCAGACCCCGGTGTGGATCGCGCTGTACGCGATGATCTTCTTCACGTTCGAACTGCGGCACGAGGCGGCGTTCTTCGGGGTGGTGCAGTGGGCGACGGGGGGCCGATGGTCGTTCCTGGCCGACCTCGCGGAGCCGGACAACTTCATCAGTTTCCGGGACCTGTTCAACTGGAACGGGTTCTCGATCCCGCTGCTGTCGGGGCTGATGGGCCCGATCCAGGGGCTGAACATCCTGCCGCTGCTGCTGGGGGTGGTGTTCTACATCCAGCAGAAGTACATGCAGCCGCCGTCGACGAACATGACGCCGGAGCAGGAGCAGCAGCAGAAGATGATGAAGGTGATGACGGTGGTGATGTTCCCGGTGTTCATGTACAACGCACCGGCGGCGCTGTCGCTGTACTTCATGGTGAACTCGTCGCTGGGCATCATGGAGAGCAAGTGGATCCGCGCCCACGCGGATGAACTGGAGAAGCGGCGCGAGGCGCACCTGGCGGCGAACCCCGGCGCCGCGCAGTTTGACCGGAAGCACCGCGACGCGGCGAAGGAGGGCCGCAAGCCGGGCTTCTTCGCGCGGCTGCAGGCGGAGATCGAGCGCCGCCAGAAACTGGTCGAAGAGCAGAAGCGTCAGGCGGCGAAGAAGAACCGGAAGCCGTAACCCGTGGCGAGTGGTGAGTGCACGCAGAGCATGTTCGAGCGCTGACTGACTGGTTCGCGGCGAACGCCCGGGCGTTGCCATGGCGAGGGCAGATCGGCGCGCTGCGCGATTCGTATGCGGTGCTGGTGTCGGAGGCGATGCTGCAGCAGACGCAGGTCTCGCGGGTGGTGGAGCGGTTTCCGAGGTTCATGGCGAGGTTTCCGACGGTGCGTGCGCTGGCCGCGGCGGACGAGCGGGACGTGCTGGCGATGTGGTCGGGGATGGGGTATTACCGTCGCGCGAAGAACCTGCATCTGGCGGGGAAGATGATCGTGGAACGGTTCGGGGGGGAGGTGCCGCGGAGCGTGGAGGAGTTGCGCGAGTTGCCGGGGGTGGGGCGGTACACGGCCGGGGCGATTGCGTCGATTGCCTTCGGAGAGACGGCGCCGATCGTGGATGGAAACGTGGCGCGGGTGCTGCTGCGGGTGCACGGGCGAGAGGCGGGTGCGGGTGACCGCGCGATTCAGGGCTGGCTGTGGGCGCGGGCGGAGGAGATCGCGCAGGCGGGGTCGAGGGGTGCGGGCGCGGGGGTGGTGAATGAAGCGCTGATGGAACTGGGCGCGACGGTGTGCGTGCCGGCTCCGGCGACACCCCGGTGCGGGGATTGCCCGATGGCGGGCATGTGCATTGCACGGCGAGAGGGCTCGCAGTCGCGAATCCCTCTGCCGAAAGCCGCCGCGGCGAAGCAGACGGTGTATTGTGCCTCGGTCGTCGTGCGGGATGCTCGCGGGCGAGTGCTGCTTGAGCGGCGCGGGGACGAAGGGATGTGGGCTGGTCTGTGGCAGGTGTTAACCATCGAGCGCGGGGACCGCCCCCCCACTCGCGGCGAACTCGCGCGGGCGGTTGGGATGCAGGCCGCGGCACTCGCCGGGTGCGCGGGGTTCACGCACATCACGACGCATCGGCGCGTGGAGTTCCGTGTGTTCACAGCGAACTGGCCGGGCCGGATGCGGCCGCGACGGGGCGAGTGGTTCGAGGGGTGGGAGATTGAATCGATCGCGATGTCGAACGCGCAGAAGCGGGTGATGCTGCTCGCGCAGCCGGATGCGGAGTGCGATGCGGGATCACGGGGGGCGGCGGCGCGGAACTCCCGGAGACGGCTCGCGCCCGAGCGGAGCGGTCACGCCCGGGCGTGAGAGGAGGGCTTCAGGAACCGGACTCGGTCGCGCTGAGGACTTCCTGAACGGTGGTGAGGCCGCGGGCGACCTTGCCCATTCCGTCGTTTCGGAGCGTGACCATGCCGCGTTCGATGCACATTCGACGGAACTCGGCGACGTTGGGGTTCCGGGCGATGACATCGCGGAGTTGGTCGTCGACGGTGAGGAGTTCGTAGATGCCGACGCGTCCGGAGTAGCCGGTGTTGCGGCAGCGTTCGCAGCCCTTGGGCATCCAGACACCGTCGGGGTCCATGCCGTTCATGCTGAGAAACTCGGCGAGTTCCTCGCCGGGCGGCTGGTTGACCTTGCAGTGGACGCAGAGGCGGCGGACGAGGCGCTGGGCGAGGACGGCGCGGACGGCCGCGCCGACGAGGAAGGGCTCCAGACCGATGTTGACCAGGCGCGTGATGGAGCCGGGGGCATCGTTGGTGTGGAGCGTGGAGAGGACGAGGTGGCCGGTGAGCGCGGCCTGAACGGCGGTCTGGGCGGTCTCCATGTCGCGGATTTCGCCGAGCATGATGACGTCGGGGTCCTGTCGCAGCAGGGCCTTGAGGGCCTTGGCGAAGGACATGCCGATTTTGTCGTGGACCTGGGTCTGGGTGATGCCGTCGAGGTGGTATTCGATGGGGTCTTCGACGGTGGAGACGTTCATGGACTGCTTGTCCATCTGGCGGAGGGAGGCGTAGAGCGTGGTGGTCTTGCCCGAGCCGGTGGGGCCGGTGACCAGGACGATGCCGTGGGGCTCGTCGATGGCCTTCTTCCAGATGACGAGCGCCTCCTCGGAGAAGCCCAGGTCGTCGAGGCCGACGTTGATGGACTTGGTGTCGAGGATACGGAGCACGGTCTTCTCGCCCGTGCCGTTGGGAAGGGTCGACATGCGGAGGTCGAGTTTGCGTCCGGCGACGGTGCAGCGGATGCGGCCGTCCTGGGGGAGTCGCCGCTCGGAGATGTCGAGGTTGGCCATGATCTTGAGGCGCGAGGTGATCGCGTTGGCCATGCCGCCGGGCGGGTTCATCATCTCGAAGAGCACGCCGTCGATGCGGAAGCGGACCTTGAGTTTCTTCTCGGCGGGCTCGATGTGGATGTCGGAGGCGCCTTCCTTGACGGCGGTCTGGATGATGTAGTTGACGTAGCGGATGACCGGGCTTTCTTCCGCGGCCTTCTCGAGGTCGACCTCCTGAGACTCCTTGGCCTTCTCGACCTGGACGTCGCCGTCGTCGACCTCGCTGAGCAGTTCGGAGATGTCGACGTCCTTGGACTCCTCGCCGCCGCCGAGCACCTCGATGGCTCCGCGGACGTCGGAGGGCGGGACGACGACGAGTTTGACGCCGGTGACGCCGAGGCGGCGGCGGACCTCGTCGAGGAGGAAGACGTCGTCGGGGTTGGCCGCACCGATGATGACGCGCGTGGGGGCGTTTGGCCCGGAGCCGATCTTGGCGGTGCGGAGCGGCAGCACGAGGTGCTGCTTGCAGAACTCCGGCGTGAGCCGCTGGAGCATCTTGCCGTCGAAGCCGCCGTCGAGACCCTTGTGGAGGTCGACGCGTTCGAAGGGGATTCCGGAGAACGCGGCGATGGAGGAGGCGACCTTGACCTCGTCGGCGCCCTGCTCGATCAGGACCTCGGTGAGGCGGCGGCCGGGAGAGGCCTTGATGACCTGCTGGGCGGCGGTGAGTTGCTGCGGGGTGATTGCGCCGCTCTGGACGAGAAACTCGCCCAGGGGCGTGCTGACGCCGGAGGGATCATCGGCGGCGGGCTGGTAGACGGTGTCGAGGGCCTGGCCAACGGTGGCGCGGGAGCCCTCGGGCCCCCTGACGGGGACGGAGGGGTCGTGCTCGACGGTGACGGATTCGCGGAAGGAGCGCTGTCCGCTGGGAACGGCGGGGAGCGGTGAGAAGGCGCTCTCGGCGCGGTCGACGGTGTGCCGCCGGGGCGGGGGCTGCTGGAGGTCGTCGGCGGGGGTGAGAAGGGGGCCGCGCTGACGCGAAGCGGCGGAGTCCGGCGCGGACTGGCCGTCGACGCCGAGTTCGTTGAGGATGTCGTCGATGTCGAACTTGCCCAAGGTGTTACTTCTTCTTCTTGGCGCCTTTGGGATCGTTGGAAGCGTCGATGGAGACGGTGAAGACCTCGCCGCCGACATCGAGTTCGACGCTGCGGGGGCGGATGGCCTTGAGGGTGAAGGTGTCGGCGACCTGCTCGCCGACGCGGTAGAGGTCGCCGTTGATGCGTGCGACACCGGCATTGCCGGAGGCGTCGGCGCCCATGATGCCGTTGATCTTCATCCCGGCGAGGGTGCTCTCGATCATCTTGCGTCGGGCCTCGGAGTCGCGGCGCATGCGTTCCTGCCGGGCACGCTCCTGGGCCGCGCTCTGGTCCTCGCCGACGGGCGCGACCTCGTCGCCGAGGAGGTCGGCGAGGAGGAAGGGGTTCTTCTGGACCTGGTTGGCGGGGACCTGGCCGGTGATATTGGTGGAGGCGAGGTCCTTGAGGATGCGCTGATGGTCGGCGGTGCGTGAGCCGGGCGCCTTGGTGACGTCGTAGTCGGGCATCTTGGTGGTGGCGAAGGCGGCCATGGGCCCGATGCCGGCCTGGCGCATGCCGTAGACGATGCCGCCGCCCGCGGCGACGAGGACGAGCAGCGCGATGGACTGGGTGGACTTCCAGCCCCTTCGCGGCGCGGCCGCGGCTTCGGCGGGCGCCGAGTCAGCGGCGCCGGGGGACATGGCGTCGAGGCGGAAGGTCCCGCCGACGACGCCGTCGGGCGTCGCTTCGGTCTGGCTGGTGTTCTCGGCGGTGGGGTTGAGGTTGGTCACTGGGGATCACTCCGTTCGCCTTCGTAATAGATGGAGAGAACGAGTTTGGTCTTCATTTCGCCGTCGACTTTGTCGGAGCGGACGATCGAGAAGTCGGGGATCCGCATGATGCGGGGGAGTTGCTCGAGTTCGAGGAGGAACTGGTAGAAACCGTCGAAGTCGCCGGTGATCTCGATGTCGATGGGCTGCTCCATCGCGAGGCCGGCGGGGGAGATCTTGTCGGACTTTTTGAACTGGGGGACGCGGAGGCTGCTCTTGCCGGCGAGGCCGGAGACCTGGCGGAGGACGTTGTCCATTTCCTTGGTGCCGGGGAGGCGGGCCTGGATGGCCTCGATGGCCTGGCGGACCTGGTCGTTGGCCCGTGCGAGATCGTCGGACTGGGCCGTGGCCTGGCGGAGTTTGTCGAGCATGGCCTGCTTGTGCTCGATCTCTTTTTTGGCCTTGTCGATCTCGATGTTCTGGGGCTTGAAGACGAGGAAGTAGGACGCGATGGGGAGCGTCAAGAGGACGGCGAAGAACAGGAGTTGCCGGATGGCGGTGTTCACTGGCGGTCTCCTTCGGCGGCGGCGCGAGCGGCGTCGGTGACCTCGCGCGGCTGGGTCGGGTCCATGGGGTCGATGACGTGCGGACGGGCGTTGGCCGCGCCGGGACGGGGCGGGAGTCGCGGGACCTGCAGGGGCTCGATGTGGCGAGCGTCGGCGTTGGCGCGGACGGAGGCCTCGATGCGGAACTTGCGCATGCGGACATCCTCGACCTTGACGTCGCCGGAGTAGAGGATCTCGACCTTGTCGAGGAGGGGGCAGTCGCTGAGGGCGCGGTGGTAGTCGGCGACCTCTTCGTCGGCACCGGCGAGGCCGAGGATCTCGAGCTTGAACTCGAACCTGGGCGCCTGGGGCTTGGGTGCCTCGGGCTTGGGGGCGTCGGCGGCGGGCTTGGCGCCGGGGCGCGCGGAGGCGAGCGTGCGGGGCTGGTTGGTCTTGGTCGCCTCGGCCTTGCCCTTGGTCTTGGGATCGAGGATTCGCTTGCTCTTGAGGTTGAGTTCCGTGAGCGTCAGGTTCTGGGGCATCCGGTTGATCATCTCGGCCAGGAGGATGGACCGGGGGACCTTCTCGATGAGCGCGGTGGTGACCTCGGCCTTCTCGAGCATTTCCTGCTTCTGGGCCTCGAGCACCTTGAGTTGCTCGATCTTCTTGGTCTCGGTGGCGTATTCCTGGTTGATTTCCTGCTGGCGGCGCTTGACGGTGGACCACTGCCGGTTGGTCACGAAGAACGCGCCGACGACGCCGAGCGTGACCACGACGAAGAGGAAGACCGCGATGGCGAGGTTGCGGTTCTCCGCCTTTTTCTCGACGTAGTCCTCGGGGAGGAAGGACCCGCCCGAGCCGGGGCGGCGGTTGGAAAGGGCCATGGGAGACTCCTGATCGCTGCGGGCGCCAAGGACGGGTTACAGGTCGGTGGGACAGAGCGAAAGACCGAAGGGGACGGCCCAGCCGGGCTGGGGTTGTGAGAAATCGATGCCCGCGCAGGGCTCCTTGCCGGTGCGGGCCATGCGGGCGAGGGGGTCGGCAACCTGGGCCGGGAGGCGGAGGCGCTTGGCGATGTGCTGGCAGAGGCCGCGGTGGCGCGACTCGCCGCCGACGAAGATGAGTCGCTGGACGCGGCGGCCGGGGAAGATGGCCTCGTAGTAGCGGAGGCAGCCGGCGACCTCGTCGGTCAGGACTTCGAGTTGGTCGGAGAGATCGAACTCGGGGCCTACAACGCTCGCCTCGGGCTGGAGGCGGACGTCGGAGGAGAAGCCGGGCGGCGCTGCGCCGCTGCGGCGGTCCTCGGCGACGAGCGTGGAGGCGGAGTCGGCGTCGGAGGATGCAGCGTCGGCTGCGCGGGCCCGCGCGGCGAGGAGCGCGTGCCCCGCGGCGCCGGGCGTCTTGGGCGCGGGCATGGGGATGGCGACGAGTTCGGTTGAGTCGAGCCTGCGCCGTCGGGCCTCGGCGATATCGACATCGAGCATGCGGGCGACGGCGTTGTCGAGTTCGCGCCCGGCCATCGGGATCGACTTGGCGAAGACCAGTTCGGGGCCGTGGGCGATGGAGACCTTGGTGGTGCCGTGGGCAAGGTCGAGGTAGAGGGTGGCGATGCGGGCGTCCTCGGCGCGACGGTTGACGTGCTCGAAGGCGGCGAGCGCGGCGGTGAACTCGGGGTGCATGCCGACGCACTCGAGGCGGGCATCGCGGACGGCCTGCATCATGCGGGCGACGAGGTCGCGTGCGGCGGCGAGGCAGATGACCTCGGCCTTGCCGCCAGCGCCCGCGCCCTGGGGCATGGCGCCCTCGACGAGGACGTGACGGTAGATGAGCGTGTCGGGCGTGCAGCCCAGGTGCTGGGAGATGGCAGACTCGACAAGGGCCTTGAGGTCGACGCCCTCGGACCGCGGGAACTGCATGTGCTTGCAGAACATCTGGGCGGCGGGGATGGCGCAGACAGCGCGACGGCCCTTGAAGCCCGCGGCGCGGATGACCTTGGGCAGGGCCTGGAACTGGAACGCGTAGCGCTTGCCGGCGTCGTCGCGGAGATTCTCGGGGACGTCGGCGGACGCGGCGGCGATGAGGGAGGGCGCATCGCCGCCTTCGAGTTGGAGGATCTTGAGGCTGGAGACGCCGAAATCGATCGCGATCGGGAGGGTCCCTCCCGCGAAGTGGCCGAGTGCGGCGGACTTCATGCGACCGAACGAAAACGCCATAGGACCATGCCTCCGAACGGAGGGCGGCCGGGATGCCGGCGCGCGAACTCCGCCGGTGGTGGATCGACGCGGGATCGCCGGATGTTGAGATGGGTCGATGCGGGGGGAGGTCGGAATGGGCCGTTTGAACGGAGCAGGCGGCGCAGGCGGCGCGATCTGCCGGGTCGGTCGCTGCGTCCGAGAACTCAGATCGCGCGGATCGCGGCCGTCAGCAGCCGGAGGCGGTCGAGCGCAGCGCGGATGTCCCAGACCTGGCGGGGACGGTCGCCGGTGGAGTTGCTCACGACGCGCAACTCTGCGAAGGGGGCAGGCGGGTGCAGGCGGGCGAGGGCGTGGGCAATCGCGGCGCCCTCCATGGCCTCGGCGACAGCGCCGGTGCGCTTCGCGACGGCCGCGGCGAGGGCGTCGTCGCCGGAGCACGTGGAGACCGTGGCGATGGTCCCGGTGGCGCTCGCGAGCGGGCGCAGGGCGTTGAAGAGGGCGGGATCGGGAGGAATCGCCGAACCCGGGAAGGGGCCGAAGGGGAATCCCATCTCGGGCAAGGACCGGAACCCGTCGGGTGTCTGGACACCTTCGTCGGCGTAGGCGCTGGATTCGGCGAGCACGACCGAGCCGATGGGCAGTTCGGCGAGCGGTCGGAGGGAGCCGCAGATACCGAGATTGATGACGGCGCCGTGGCGGGCCGCATCGAAACGCAGGGCGACCGCCGCGGCGGCGTTGGCCTTGCCGACACCGGTCTCAAGGAGGTCGAACTCGGGGGTGAGGGGCTGGAGGGGCCAGTTACCGGGAGGATTGACCGGCGGGGGCGGCTGGGGCAGATCAAAGCCGGCGCGGACGGCGGCGGCTTCGGCCGGTGCGGCGACGACGAGGAGCAGCACCCGAGTTTGGAGGAGGCTGCGGATGGGACCGGTCATGATGGGGAGCGTATCGTGGCCTGGGCAGGCGGCCCGGCTCCGGAGAAGGAAGCGTCGAAGATCAATCCGAGGAGAGGAAGTCGGCGAACCCATCCGGGGTTTGGCCGGTTCAAGGGTGTGGAGCCGATGGAGTGGGCCGGTGACGGGCCAACGGAAGCGAGGCAGGCGATGGGAACCAGCATGAACCAGACGAGCGTGTACGGATTGCGGCGTGGCGGGACGATGCGGAAAGCGCTCGTGGCGGTGGCGTGCGCGGCGGGGGTCATCGCGGGGGTGGGCGTGCTGATGGCGGTGACAGGCAAGCCGGTGCAGCCGGCATCGCCGGGAACCGGGCCCGGGGCGAAGGGGGCGGCGCCCGGCGCGGCGCGGATGTCGGTGGATGTGTTCTCGGCGGCGCGGCTGAACTTCGACGTGACGACGACCGCGACGGGGGATCTGCGGACGCGGAACCAGATCGAACTGCGGAACCGGATGGACTCGGACACGACGGTGATCGAGATCATCGGCGAGGGCAAGCGGGTGAAGGCGGGGGATGTGCTGATCAAACTGAACGCCGAGCCGATGGTGCAGAAGGTTGATGAAGAGTCGCTGGCGATCGAGTCTGCGCGGGCGGCGATGGTGGAGGCGGATGAGGGGTACGCGATCCAGGTGTCGGAGAACGAGTCGGCGGTGCGCGCGGCGAACCTGAAGTTGGCGCTGGCGAACCTGGACCTTGAGAAGTGGCGGTCGGGCGAGGTGAAGAGCAAGCGGCTGGACCTGAAGCACAGCGTGGAGCGTGCGACGAAGGAGGAACTGCGGCTACGGGAGAAACTGGAGAAGAGCAAGAGCCTGCACGAGCGCGGGTACTACAGCCTAGACCTGCTCAAGCAGGACGAACTGGCGTGGGAGCAGTCTCAGGCGGACCTGATCAAGAAGCAACTGGACCAGGAGGTGTACGAGGAGTTCGAGTACACGCGTGACGAGCGGCAGAAACTGTCGGATGTCGAGGAGGCGCGTGCGGAGGTGGAGCGCGTTCACCGGCAGAACTCGAGCAAACTGGCGAGCAAGGAAGCGGACCGGAACAACAAGCGGCAGGCGCTGTCGATCCGCGAGCAGAAGTTGGCGAAACTGCGAGAGCAACTGGCCGCGGCGACGATCGTCGCGCCATCGGACGGGCTGGTGGTGTACGGCAGTTCGATCGAGCAGGCGCGGTGGGGGAACGACGACGGGCCGATGCAGGTGGGCAGCCGGGTATTTCCGAACCAGTTGCTGATCGTGCTGCCGGACACGACCGAGATGATCGCCGCGGTCAAGGTGCACGAGAGTCTGGCGGGGCGGATCCGGCCGGGGCAACGTGTGAACATCAAGGTGGACGCGGCCGGAGACCAGCGATTCGCCGGACGGGTGGAATCGATCGGCGTGCTGGCGGAGCAGACGTCGCGCTGGATGGACCCGAACCTCCGCGAGTACACCGTGCGTATCGCGATGGACCGCGAGTCGATGTCCGACGGCCGCAGCGAGTTGCTCAAGCCCTCGATGCGGTGCGAGGCGGAGATCATCCTGGGCAACGTGGCCGATGCACTGGTGGTCCCGGTTCAGGCGGTGTTCAACGAGGGCCCGGTGCGGTACGTGCACGTGCAGCAGGGCGGGCAGGGCGGGGCTGCGCGGTACATCCGCCGCCCGGTGCAACTGGGGCAGAGGTCGGACCGGTACGCGGAGATCCGCGTAGGCCTGAAGGAAGGGGAGCGTGTACTGTCGCGCCGGCCGGAGCCGGGCGAGGTGATCGCGGGTGGATGGCAGGAGACGGAACTGGCGGCGGTGGGTTTGAAGCACGGCGACGACGGACAGATCATGCCCGTGGGCGGGACCCCGGGGGTGGAAGGCCGCGCGGGAAGACCGGCGGGCCCGGGTGGCGGACCGGGAATGGGAGGAACCGGCCCCGACGCGCGGGGAACCGGCAGGCCGGCGGGCAAGGCACCGGGCGCACCTGACGCGGCCAAGGACGCGGCGAACAAGGCCGAGACCGCCGCGAAGGCGGATGGGGAAGTGAAGGAAGGCGCCGCACCCACAGAGGAACCGGCTCCCGAGACAAAGCCGGCGGCGACCGCCGAGCCCGGCGCGGCGAGCAAATGAACGGCGGACACGTGACGTGACGGTGCGGGCGGTCATGCGAGATCGCGGCTAATCTGCACGGCGATGCGGCTGCTGCTGTTCACGGACACGCTCAACGACGTCAACGGCGTATCGCGGTTCATCCGCAACGTCGGGGATCAGGCCGCGGCATCGGGGAGGGAACTTCACATCATCACGAGCACGCGGTTGCCCTCCCCACCGGGCGGGGCTCGCGGGTTCATCCACACCATTCCGCCGCGGTTCTCGCGTCCGATGCCGGGGTACCCGCAGTTGGAACTGGCCCTGCCTCGACGGGGGATGATGATCCGCGCGGCGGATCGGCTTGGCCCGGACGTGGTGCACGTGTCGACGCCGGGGCCCGTGGGGACGCTGGGCCGGCGGTTCGCGGCGGCCCGGGGCCTCCCGCTGGTGGGGACATATCACACCGACTTCCCGGCGTACGTGGATCACCTGTTCGACGACCCGGTGTTCACGTGGCTGTGCGGCGCGCACATGGCGTGGTTCTACCGGGGGTTCTCGCGGGTGTTCACGCGGTCGATGGAGTATGCGGCGAGCATGGAACGGGTGGGGATCCGGCGTGACCGGATCGTGAAGTTGATGCCGGGGATCGACACGTCGGTGTTCGATGCGCGATTCCGCGACGGATCGGGCGCGATCTGGCGGCGGCTTGCGCCGCTGGGCGTTCGCGAGGGGAGCGTGAAGGCGTTGTACGTGGGACGGGTAAGCGTGGAGAAGAACCTGCCGATGCTTGCGGGAGCGTGGCCGGCAGCGCGGGCGGGGTGCGCGCGTGCGGGCGTGGATGCGCAACTGATCGTCGTCGGAGACGGCCCGTATCGCGCGGAGATGGAGCGGCGGCTGGCGGGGAGCGGCGCGGTGTTCGCGGGGTTCCGGCACGGCGAGGAACTCTCGACGATCTACGCGAGCAGCGACCTGTTCGTTTTTCCATCGACGACCGACACGCTCGGGCAGGTCGTCATGGAGTCGCAGTGCGCGGGCCTGCCGGTGATCGTCACCGACCGGGGAGGGCCATCGGAGGTTGTCGAGGACGGCGTGACCGGCTTTGTGCTTCCGGTTACGGGCGCGGCGGGGGATCGCTGGTCGAAGACGATTGCGCGGCTGCTGACCGATCGGGATCTGCGCGAGCGGATGGGCGCGGCGGGGCGGGCGCGGATGGCGCCGATGACCATCCGGCGATCGTTCGAGCACTTCTGGCAGGTGCACGAGGAGGCGCTGGCGTCGGCGGGCGGCGCTTGAGCACCGAACGGCCGTTCAGGCGTGGACGGGGAGGGCGCGGGCTTCCCAGCGGTACACGCGCAGGACGGGCACGCCGCGGTTTGCGAATCGCTGCTCCGCGGCCTCGGCGATCTGCTCCTCGCGCCAGTCGCTGGAGACAATGACGGCGTCGATGGGCTGTGCGAGGTCGTCGGGCCGGATGACCGGGATGTCGTTGAGCGTGGCGGCCTGCGGCGAGTCGTCGAGGACGGCGACGACCTCGATCCCGCGCGAGAGCAGCGGCCAGAGGGCGACTTCCCGGGTGTGCTTTCCGGCGCCGTAGAGGGCGACGCGGCGCAGACCGGCGGCGAGGCACTCGAGCGCGAGACGGTCGACCATGGCGATCTTGACGCGCGCGGGCAGTTCCTCGGGCTTCATCGTGACGCGGGGCCGCATGGTGGTCTGCGCGGCGTGGATCGCGGGACTCGATGGAGCGGCAGGCTCGGCGGCGGAGCGTGCTCGCGAGGCCCGGCGCGCGGCGACGAGGTCGGCCGGGTACTCGGGCTGGGCTTCGGGTGCGCCGACAGACACGGCGGATTTGAACCGGCGTGACGCCTGGGTGTGCTCGATGACCGGGTCCTCGGCGACCGGGGCATCGGCCAGGTCGGCGATGTAGGTGTATTCTCGCGGCAGCCACAGGGTCTCGAGCGGCTGCGCGCGGGCGATGTCCTCCCACGCGGCGTCGAGGTGCACCTGGTCCCAGGTCTTCGGATCGGCCTCGCACCGCTCGCGCCAGCGCACAAGGAGGGCCTCGGCCTCGGCGGACTGGTTGAAGAAGACTGTTCCGCTGGCGAACATCCAGCCGAGGGCGCGGTGGACGGCGAAGTCGGCGGCGACGCCGCGGAGGAGTTCGGGTGTGCGATGGACGATCGCGTCGGCATCGACCCAGAGCACGGGCCGGCCGAGCGCTCGCCACCACTCCTCGACGAAGCGGGCCTTGTACGCGCAGTTGGCCTCCCACGAGCCGCGGGGCTGGACGCCGACGATGCGGTGGTCAAGGCCGAGGCGGATGCAGGACTCCTTGAGTTTCCGGGCTTCGTCGGCGTAGGGTGTGTTGAGGGTGAAGTAGCAGAGCACGACGGGCGTCTCACTGACGGTGAGCGCTGCGCGCGGCGCGCGGAAGGCGGGATCGCCGGTGTTGGTCCCCCACCACAGTTCGGGGCCGGGGTAGTCGGGGCAAGAGCCCATGTGGCCCCGGGCGGTGAAGAGGGCCTTGGCATCGTCGTACCACGGGCGCTGGGCGTCGTGCAGGACCACAACGCCGCCGGGATTGAGGAGCGCGCGGGCCCTGTCGAGGCAGGCGCTGCGGGCGTAGCCGTCAACAAGGATCACGTCGAATCGCTCGCCGTCGACGGCGTCGATGAAGGGCCGCAGGCTGGAGGGATCGTCCTCGCCGGCGGTGGCGTTGGTTCCGAGCGGACCGGTGGGCTCGCGCAGGAGCAATCGGACGTTGTCTCGCCTGCCGCGGCCGCCGTTGCCGAGGTGGTTGGCGACCTCGTAGAACCACTCGCGGTCGTGCTCGACGCTGGTGAGCGTGGCGGAGTCGGGGAGATTCTGGGCAAGCCAGACGGTGGACCCGCCCGCGCCCCATTCGAGCATGCGGCCGCCGGGCGGCACGAAGGAGACGAGTCGCTCGCGGTGCTTCAGACCCATCAGGCAACGCATGGTCGGCTCCATCGTGGCTCCTCGTGTCGGCTCAATAGGCGCGGTCTTCGAAGCGCTCCGGGGCGCGGCCGGCGGCGGGCTTGTCGGCGCAGGTCCAGTACCAGAAGTAGTCGGCGTGGTTGGTCGGGCCGAGTTCGAGGTTGGTGAGCCGGAGGCCGGCGCGCTCGACAAGGGACGCGATCTGCGGGGCGGAGTAGGAGAGCGACTGCTCTCGCACGGCGTCGGTCTGGTCGGCGGTGGTGTCGCCGCCGGTGAGAAACTGGACGCAGACGCGCCCGCCGGGGCGGAGGACCCGCGCGAACTCGGCGAGGTAGGACGCGGCCTGGTCGCGCGTGAGGTGCTGGAACACGGTGAACGCGAAGGCCTTGTCGATGCTCGCATCGGCGACAGGCCGCAGCGAGACGCCGTCGCCGACATGCAGGCTGCACTCGCCGCGGCCGGCGAGCAGGGCGCGGGCCTGCTCGAGCGGCTCGGGCGCAAGATCGACGCCGATGGCGCGACGGACGTGCGGCAACAGGTGGTACAGGGCGCGGCCGTATCCGCAGCCGAGTTCCAGGAGCGTGTCGCCGGGTGCAAGCGACAGGAGGCGTGTCAGTTCCGCGATTCCCAACGCGTTGAGCCGGTCGCGGTAGCAGCGGTGGTTGTCGAAGTAGCCGTCGCGGTGGAGTTGTCGCCAGTTGGCGACGTGGCCGGGAACGGTGGCGGCGGCGCGGGGCTCATGAAGTTGCACGGTCATCCGCTGCTCCTGTTGGCCGCGTTCGGGGCGGCCGCGTGACATCGACTATCGGACCCGCGGCGGGGTGGGTTCACCGAATGTCCGAGAATCCGCCGCGGGATCAATCGCTGCCGTAGATCCGGAGCACGGGGACGCCTCGTGCACCGAACACTTCCCGAGCCCTGTTGGCGATCTGATGCTCGAAACGATCGGAACTCGCGATCACGGCGTCGATGGGAGCGGTGAGGGCGTCGGGCTTCATGACCGGGATGCCGGCGAGGATCGGCATGGCGGGCGCATCATCGAGCACGGCGATGACCTGCACACCCGCCTCGGCCCACGGGCCGGGGAGGATGGACTGGGTGTGCCTTCCTGCGCCAAAGATCGCGATGCGTTTGAAGCCGCGGGCAGCACAGAGACGGGCGGTCAGGTCGACGAGCCGAGCACGGAGGGCGCCCGGATCGTTCGCGGCGTGCAGCGCGGCGTGGTCGGCGGTCGCATCGGCACCGCCGTTCTTGCGGATCCAGCAGGAGCAGTTCATGCCGGGTGTGTGCGCGGACTCGGGCATGGGCGTCTGCCAGACGACCTCGTCGCGCCGGGCGAAGAACTCCTCGATGGCGATCATGATGCCGGGGCAGTCGGGGTGGCCGTAGTCGTCGACGACGAGAAAGCCGCCGGGCGAGAGGGCGTCCCACACGCGGCCGAGGACGGCGACGGTGCTGTCGTACGTGTCGCAGTCGATGTGTGCGAGCGCGAGGGCGCGGCCCGAGAGTTGCCCGATGGTTGCATCGAACCAGCCCTTGACGAGTTTGACACGAGAGAGGCCCTTCGCGGCGAAGAAGGCGCGGATCTCGTTGACATCGACATCGGAGAACTGGCCCTTGTGCAGGGCCGCGCCGTCGCGCGCGGCCGTGGGCGGGAGGCCCTCGAAGGAATCGAAGGCGAGGAGTTCTCGCTGCTGCTCGAGCCGTCTCCACGTCTCGGCGACGATGTAGAGCGAGCCGCCCCGCCACGAGCCGAACTCGGCATAGTCGCCGGGCACGCTCGCACGCACGACGGCGCGGGCGAGGGCGGCGAGTTGAGCGAGGCGGGGCAGCATGAGGCGGGTGCGTTTGAAGTCCCGGACCTCGTCGTAGGCTGGGCCGAGCATCTGGAGGAAGAGGCGTTCATCGAGCGCGGCGCCCAGGGCGAGGCCGCGGGCGGCGCCGGCGCAGGCATCGAGGCCGACCTGCTCGAGAACTTCAGCGGGCGCGATGGGCATGTGCGGTTCCTTGTGCCTCGGCGTGCAGGGCGGACGGGGCGACGACGTTGACCTGTGCGTGCGGGTAGGTGCCGTAGAGGGTGAGCACGTCGATCCCGCGCTGCCGCAAGTGCGCGGTGCGCTGCCACAGCGACTCTTCGAAGGTGTCGCTGGAGAGCAGCACGGCATCGGGCGCGAGCGCGGCGACGGCTTCGGAAGGGCGGACGACCGGCAGGCCGAGCGCGCGCTGGCCAGGCCTGGCGGCGTCGTCGAGAAGGCCGACAAAGGGCGAGCCGGCGGGCCAGAGTTCGTCGCGGAAGATCTCGGCGATGCGGCGGGTGTGGCGGCCGGCGGGGTAGAGGGCGATACGGGAGCGTCCGGAGGCGACGGCGGAGCGCACGAGCGCGAGGGCGCGGGCGGCCAGGCCGTCCTGTCGGAGATGGGGAGAGACCGCGACGCCCAGACCCGCGCTGCGCCAGGCGGCGATTTCGGACTCTGCAACCGGCTCCGTGCGCGAGGAACGCACGAGCACGGCATCGCACGAGGGAGCGGGAGCGTCGAGGGCGATGGCGCGGTAGCCGGCTTCGACGAGCACGCGGCGGCACCAGGCGTCGGCCTCGTCGGCATGCTCGGGGGCGGGCACGCCGCCGCCGGTCCAGCGCCAGAGATCGGTGGGCCGCAGGCCGGAGTCGGTGGGCCGCGGATCACGCGGGCGCGACATCGCGGCATCGAAGACCCGCGCATAGGCGGTCGCGGTCGAGGCGATGCTCAGGCCGCTGTCGCGGATCGTTCTCCAGGCGCGCTCGGCCATCGTCGCCAGGGCGGGGCGGTCAGCGTTGATCGCCGCGAGACGCGCTGCCATCTGGCGCATGTCGCCGACCGGCACGACGACGCCGTTGTCGCCGTCGCGCAGCCACTCGTGCACGCCGGAGCGGACATCGGTGACGACCGGGAGCACGCCGCGGGCCATGGCCTCGAGCATCACGACGCTCGTGCCTTCATAGGAACTGACGAGGATGCAGGCATCGATGGTGGGCAGGAACTGTTCGACCCACGAAGGGCTGCGGCGGCCGTGGATGACGACCCTGGTATGGGCATGGCGGCGCTGCGCACAGCGTGCACGCCAGGTCGCGAGGTCGGGACCGTCGCCCACCATATGGAGTTCGCAGGGCACTGCACGCGCTTCCAACTCATCCAGGAGCGTGAGCAGATCGCCGATGCGCTTCTGCTCTTCGACCATGCGGCCGATGTACGCCAGTCTGAGCGGCTGGCCGGCGGGGCGCTCGGCCGGGTGGGGAGCGACGGGCACGCCGTAGACGATCTGCTCGACCGGGCGACCGGCGGCGGCCGCGGAGAGCCATCGCATGCAGGCGGCGCTGACGCCGACGGCGGCGGACCATGTGTCGTAGGTCGCGGCGAGGCGCGTGTAGTAGTCGTCGTCGGCGTGAGCGATCGCGACGGTGCGGACGCCCGACGGCCTGAGCAGCGCGGCGGCCATGAAGCAGGCGTCGTTGTAGTTGGGAAGGACGATGTCCGGCGAGAGCGCCGCGAGCGCGCTGCGGATCGTTTCGACGCGCTGGTGGTGCGGGGCGAGGGGATCGAGCACGCAGAGATCGACGGCAGACTCGATGGTCGGATCGAACTCGTGGGACTTCCATCCTTCGGGCTGCATGGCGACGACGAGCGTGCGGAACTCGTATCCCAGTTCTGCCGCGCGGGCGGCGAACTCGCGTCCCATGCGGAGCGACCAGGTCATGACGCCGCCGATGGGCGTGGAGTCGCACGAGACACACGAGACCACGCGGCGGATTGCCGGCTGCCGGGGCGCGAAGGCGGTGGGTCCGAGGACGGTGCGCTGTATGGACGGGAGATCGCGCTTGCGTGCCGGGCCGCTTCCTGAGGGCTCGCGGAGCAGGGAGACGATGGCGCCGGCGAGGCGGGTGGCGGCGGAGTCGGGGCCACCATCGGCCGGGGCGTGCATGCGCTCGAGGGCGCGGCGCTGCCTGAGCCAGTCGGATTCCTGGGGCGAATCGAGCCGCGCGAGGAGCGAGGCCAGATCGCCGCCGGGGGCGCAGTCGCGGCCGCGCCACACGGCGATGGCGTCCTGCCAGAGTGGGCCGTCCTGCGGATGAAGGACCGCGCAGGGCCGGCCCGCGACCATGGCTTCGATGAGCAGGGTCGACGGCGTGGTCAGAACCGCGGAGCAGTCGGTCAGGCAACCGCGAAGGTCACGCGTGTCGTTGGCGACGCCCAGATCCTCTTCCAGCCCGGCGGTGAGACGCCAGCACACACGATTCCGCCACGGGGATCGCTCGACCTCGTCGCGCACCTCGCGGAGGGCGTCGAGCAGCCGGGAACGTTCCGCTGTGTTGAATGCCGGGCACTTTGCCGTCGCGATGAGCAAGCAGCCGCGATGCGGGAGCGGGAGCGGTTCGGGGAACGCCGCGGCAATCCGCGGCAGGCCCGTGGCCACCGCGACATTGCCCCAGGACCACAGCCTGGCGCGGTCGGACTCGCCGGCGCACGCGATGGCATCGACGGGCGCGGGCCGCAGGAAGCGCTCGGGCGCATCGGGGTTGATGAACGTGTTGCGGTACTCGACGACGCCGTCCATGAGCAGGAGGGTGGGGACGCGCTGCGGCCTGCCGGCGGCCCAGCGAAGGGCGGCGAGGGCGAGCGGCGACTCGGCATCCTTGACCGCGATGAGGTCGACGCCCGCATTCGCAAGGTCGCCCAGCTCCCACTCGTTGATCCGGATCACCCGGACACTCCGCGCGGCGAGGGCGGCATCGACCCCGGCGAAATGGTCCGTCTGACCGGCATACTGCACAACCGCAACCACCGGCGGCGGCGAACTGGATGTGCAAAGGTCGGGCTGGGGCACGGCGATGTCCTGACCCTGCGGGCCTGATGAAGCCGCGTCGAAGTCGGCGGTGGAGCGCAGCGCGCACCGTCTCCCCGCCGGCCTGCCGGTGCAAGGTTCAAGCATGGTTATCGGCCGCGGCGAGCGGGTGCCACCAAAACTGGGCCTTCGAGGGCAGGACCGACGATCGAACCTGCATGCGATTTGCCCGATCCGGCGGCCAGGCCGCGCCGCGGCCCCCAGCGCCCCTGCTGTTCAGCCTTCCTCATGGACTGGATCTGGGGGGTGTGACGACATGGGCCGTTCGACTGGCCAACGGTCTGGCCGCGCGGGGCAGGGCGGTGGCGATGGTCGTGCACCCGCGGGGCCAGGGACAACCGGCGGCACAACTCGACTTTCACCCGGGCGTGATCCGCGTGATCCCGGAGGGCTGGCCGCACATGGCCGAGGCGCGCGGGAACCTTTCGCCGTACCTGCCGACGTATCGGCGGACGATCGCGGATCTCTCGCGCGCGGCGTATGGCCCGGCGGGCGGGCCGGTGGTGCTGTCGCCGAACATCCTGGGAGACTCGTACGGCATCGCGGCCGCGCTGTGCACGACGCAGGCCGACACGCTGCGCGTGCTGGCGTGGCAGCACGCCGACTCGGACTACGACACCGCGGTGCTGCGAAGATACGAACCGATCATCTCGAAGTTTGTGGCGATCGACTCGCGGTACTCGGGCGCTTTGGCGCTGGCGGTCGGCGGGCGTGCAGACGACATCGCAACGGTTCCGCACGGCGTGGACTGCCCGGAGCAGTGCCCGCCGCCCCGCCATGCCCGCGCGGGCAGGCCGCTGCGGCTGGTGTATACCGGCCGGATCGAGCATCACCAGAAGCGGATCGGCGCGCTGGCGCTTCTGAGCGACGAACTCTCCCGAAGAGGGATCGATCACCGGATCACCGTCGTCGGAGACGGACCGGCGGCGGCGGAGTTTGATGCGCTGCTGGCGATGCGCCCCTCGGTGAAGCGTGTGCCGATTGCCAGCGCTGAGGAAGTGATCAAGCACCTCGACGAATCGGACGCGTTCATCCTCGCCTCGCGGTTCGAAGGGCTTTGCATCAGCCGGATCGAGGCCATGTCGCGGGGATGCGTGCCGATCATCACGACCGAGAACTCGGGCGCGACGAGCGGGCTGGCAGACGGGGAGAGCGCGATCTTCGTCTCGCCGCGGGCGGGCGACGACGAGCGTGCCGCGGCCTCGCACCTTGCCGACGGCGTTGAGCGGTTCCTTGCGTCGGATCGCGATGCGATGTCACAGGCGGCATGGCGTGCGGCGCGGGAGCACTTCAGCATCGGGCATCACGTGGACCTGGTGTCGGCGCTGATCGATTCCGCCGCGGCGGGGCGGGCGCGGTGGTGGCGCACCGACTGGCCGAGCGCGTTCAGTTCGTCACGCACCGAGCCGGGCCGGTCGGGGAGCACCGGCCCGGATGCGCCGGCGCTGCTGGCCGCGGTTCTGGAGTCGCTCGCGGGCCGGCGGATCGTGCTGCACGGAGCGGGGCAGCACACGCTGGAACTGGCGGGCGTTCTGGCGGGGTCGCCGGCACAGATTGTCGCGGTGTGTGATGACGACAAGCAGCGCCGGGGAACGACGCTGCTGGGGTGGAACGTGCTGTCGCCCGCGGATGCCGGGGCGACGGGCGCGACGGACGTGGTGATCTCGTCGTACATCCACGCGGGGACGATCTGGGAGCGTCGCGGCGTGTATGAGGCCCAGGGCCTGCGGGTGCATCGCATCTACCCCCCCACTGCCAACTCCCGGCGCGATGTTCCCGGCGACTTGTCGTCGGTCGCGGTCGGCTCGGCCGCATGACGAGCGGCACTCGATGCAGGAACTCCGGCGGGGCCGAAGGTGTGCCGCGGCTTGATTGGCGCGCGGACTGAATCGGCCGTGCGCCGGCATGAACTACGATGGAGTCGATGGCTCCGCCGGAATCTCTTGCCCTCGCTGCATTCGCCAAGGTGAATCTCGCCCTCGCGGTCGGTCCGCCGCAGCCGCCGCGGGGCTATCACCCCATTGCTTCGTGGTTCACGTGTGTCGGCCTGCACGACGAGTTGATTCTCTCACGCCGCAGCGACTCTCGCACGCGCTGGACGATCCGGTGGGCATCGGACGCCCCGCGCTCGAGCCCGATTGACTGGCCGATCGAGAAGGACCTGGCGGTACGAGCGCACCGGCTGCTGGAACTCGCCGCGAACCGGGACCTGCCGCTCGACGGCACACTCACGAAGCGCACGCCGGTCGGCGCCGGGCTGGGCGGGGGCTCGGCGGACGCCGCGGCGGCGCTGGTCGGCATCAACGAACTGTTCGGCCTCGGCCTGGCGCGGGAGAGACTGCGGGCCCTGTCGATCTCGCTGGGGAGCGACATCGCGTTCTTCATCGACGACGTGCCGGTGGGCCGGGCTGCGCGGCCCGCGCTCGTGACCGGATTCGGCGAGACGATCGAGCGGCTGGGGCCCATCGGGGGATGGGTGACGCTGATCCTTCCGCCCTATGGCTGCCCGACCGGCCCGGTCTACCAGGCGTTTGATCGTTGTGGACCGGACGCGCTGCGGGAGCAGGATGTGCGGGCGCTCGCGGCGACCGCGGGCACCGACCTCGTGCATGCACGGCTGTTCAACGATCTCGCCGAGCCCGCGTGCGCGGTGGAACCCAGGCTTGCGAAGACGCTTGGCACCCTGCGCGGCGCGATGGATACGCCGGTTCACATCACGGGGAGCGGTTCGACGATGTTCGCGCCGGCGCGGGACGAGGCTCATGCGCATGATCTCGCGGAGCACGCCCAGCGCATTTGCCCGGAGGTCGTGGCGCTGGCGACTCCGCTGCTGTAGCGTGCGCATCGCCGCGGAGCGCGACCGATACCATGGACACGGGCGGGGCACGCCCGGGGACAGACCAGGAGCCATGCCGAATCCGGGTGCACCCAACTCCGCGACCAAGCGCGATGCCGCGCCCGACTGGCCGCAGCGCGAGGCCGCGCTGCTGGAACGGATCCGAGCCAACGGCGTCGCGGACCGCGCCGCCTGGAATGAACTGCTCTCCGCACACCAGGACCGGCTGTACGCGGTTTGCCTGCGGATGGTCGGACGCGACGCGGCGGCGGACCTGACGCAGGACACGATGGTGAAGGTGCTTCAGGGAATCGTCGGCTATGACGGCCGATCTCAACTCAGCACGTGGATGATCCGGATCGCGATGAACGCGTGCCTGTCGTGGCTCCGCGGCCAGAAACTGCGGCGCCACAAGGGTTTGGGTCCGGATAGTTCGACATCCGTTCGGTCTATCGGAACGCAGGGCGCTGTCGGGGAACTTTCGCCCGCGCACCGCGTCCAAGGGAATGAGCGGCGTGCCGCCGTTTCGGCCGCATTGGCCGCGCTGCCGGATGACCAGCGGGCCATCCTCGTGCTTCGGGATGTGCAGGGTCTGGAGTATGACCAGATCGCCGAGGTGCTGGAGGTCCCCGGGGGCACGGTGAAGAGCCGCTTGTTCCGGGCGCGGATTGCTCTGCGGGAACTTGTGGAAGAGCGGCTTGGGGCATCGGATCACAGAGGCGAACACGACCGAGCATGACCGAACGAACGATCCAGAACATCCTCGCGGCGACCGGCCTCACGGAGGCGGAGTTGGCTGATCTGCTCGAGGGCGGATCGATCGGTCCGGAGCGCGAAGCCGCGCTCCGCACGGCGCTGATGCGGCACCCGGAGGTCGCGGGCTTCTTCGCGGGGATCCGTTCGGACCGCGCGGCGATGCGGGTGCTGGATGAATCGGTGCGAGCGCCGGCTGGCCTTCTCGAGGCCGTCGAGATCCGCATCGATCAGGAGGCGCTGCGGACCCTGACTGAGCCCGCGGCACCGGCGGCGATCCCCATCGGCACGGCGACCACCCGCATCGAGCGGCGAAGCCCGCTCGCGACACTGTTTGAGCGCGCGTGGACGCGGCGGCTGGCAACGGCCGCGGGGCTGCTGCTCGCGATCGGGCTGGGGGCGTGGGGCGCCTACGTCGGGATCGTGAACTGGCCTCGCGGCGGCGCGGGAACCGGGCGCGTCGATCGAACGCTGGCGATGAACGATGCGGGAGGGAATACCGGCGGGGAAGCGACCGCGCCGGCAACGGGCGAGACGATGGTCGCGCTCGATCCGGCTCCGGCGTCGGGCTACACCGTGCTGGCATCAACTTCGCCGGCGGAGGGCCCGGGAATCGCCGCGGACGGAACAGTTTTCGACGAGCCGGAACTGCTGAGGCTCGCCGGTGCGGGGCGGCTGGCGATCGTGGTGAGCGGAGGCGGGCGCGGCGTGACGGACCGGCTGGGCCGGTTGTCGACCGCTTCGGGCACGGAGTTCCGTGCGGTATCGATGACCGAGCGCGACTGGGCGGGCACGATCCCCGGGTTGACCGGCGCGCTGGCGCGCGAGGCGGAGATCCCGCGGGCGGAATGGGCCGCGGCGCTGCAGGACCCGTGGACGCCGCGCCGGAGCGAGGCCGCTGTTGCCGGCCCTCGCCGGGTTGTGAACGTGACGACGTCCTCGGATGCGTCGAATCTCCGCGCGGTGCTCGCCGCGTGCGGACTGCTGGGCGATGGGAGCGGCTACGCGGGCCGAAAGGTGCGGGTGCTGGTGCTGGACAAGGGCGCTTCGGATGCGCCGCCGCCGACGGACGCCGCGAGCGTGCTCTGGTGGTCGGCCTCGCCGGCGAAGTGGTCTCGCACGACGAGCATCCCGGTCGTGATCGAGGAGTGACGCGGGGCGGCCGCGCCGTCGGCCGGTTCAGTTGGCGACGATGTTGATCATCTTGCCGGGGACGACGACCACTTTCTGGACGTTCTTGCCGGAGAGCGCAGCGCGGACCTTGTCGTCGGCCATCGCCGCGGCCTCGTGCGCGGCCTTGTCGGCGCCGGCGGCGACCGTGACCTTGGCCCGGACCTTTCCGCCGACCTGCACGGGCACCTCGACACTGTCGTCGACCAGTTGCCGCGCATCGGCAACCGGGAAGGTCGCATAGGCGAGAGAGCCGGTGCGGCCCATGCGGGACCAGAGTTCTTCCGCGATGTGGGGCGCGAAGGGCGCGAGCGCGAGCACGAGGCGCTCGAGTTGATCCTGCGAGAGGCCCCCGGCGGCGGTGGCGACGTTGACGAACTCGATGAGGGCGGCGATCGCGGTGTTGAAGGCGAGCCGCGGGATGTCCTGCGCAACCTTGTGAACGGTTCGGTGGAGGTGCTTCTCGACCACGGCATCGGCTTGGGCGCGGAGCCTGAGCGCGCCGGACTGTTCATCGACGGCCAGCCGCCACAGGCGCTGGAGGAAGCGGAAGATGCCGACGGCGTCGCGGGTGTTCCACGGCTTGCTCTGGTCGAGCGGGCCCATGTACATCTCGTAGAGCCGGAAGGTGTCGGCGCCGAACTCGGCGATGACGTCATCGGGGTTGACGACGTTCTTGTAGCGCTTGGACATCTTGGTCACGACGGGCGTAACGCTCTCGCCGGTCGCGGCGACCACGAACTTGCCGTCGGAGACCTCTTTTACCTCGTCGGTGGGGACGATGGTCTTGTCGGCCCGCTGGTAGGCGTAACTGGTGATCAGGCCCTGGTGATAGAGGCGGGCGAAGGGCTCGGGCGAATCGACCAGGCCGAGATCGAAGAGGAGTTTCTGCCAGAATCGCGAGTAGAGCAGATGGCCCACGGCGTGCTCGGACCCGCCGATGTACAGATCGACTCCGGAGGCGCCGGAGCCGGGGCCGATCCAGTAGCGCTGCGCATCGTCTGACACGAACCGCTCGCGGTTCCTCGCGTCGCAGTAGCGCAGGAAGTACCACGAGGAGCCGGCGGAGCCGGGCATGGTGTTGGTCTCGCGCCGGACGGGCGTGTGGGGCGGAAGCAGGTCGGCGCTGACCCCGGCCTGGCCCGCGGTGGTGTTCACCCAGGACGCGGCCTTGGCGAGCAGGGGCATGGGGTCGTCGGACTCGACCGGGGAGTAGTCGGCCAGTTCCGGGAGCGTGACGGGCAGGGCCTTTTCGGAGACGGGGTAATGGCGGCCGCGCTCGTCGAAGACGATCGGGAACGGCTCGCCCCAGTAGCGCTGGCGGGAGAACGCCCAGTCGCGGAGTTTGTAGTTGACTTTGCGATTGCCGCGGCCGGTCTGCTCGAGCCATGCGATGATGCGCTGGCGTGCCTCGTCGGTGGTGAGCAGGTCGAGCGTGACACCGGGCCCGGTGTCGTCGTCGTGGCGCGTGGAGTTGGCGGCGTATCCGTGGCCGCTGAACGCCGCGCCGGCGGAGGCGAACACCGCGGCATCGCGGTACTGGGCGCGCAGGTCCTCGAGCGAGCCGAGTTGCTCGATCGCGCCGGCGTATTCGGCGGAGATCATGCCGCGGGGCAAAAGACGGTCCGCGGCATCGGCCCCGGGTGCAGGCGAATGCTCGCGGCGGAAGCGGGCGGCGTCGAGCGCAGCGCCGAACGTGTCGGGCTTGATGTCGCCGGAGGACGCGTGGCCGAGGAGGTCGGCGAGGACCTGCTTCCAGCGGCCCGACTCGGCCTCTTCACGGGTCGCGTGGTGCACGAAGAAGCCGATGATGAGTTGGGTGCGCGGATAGACGACATCGCGGATCGGGAGGTTGAACCTTGAAGCGAAGGCGAAGTCGCGCTCGTCGTGGGCCGGGACGGCCATGATCGCGCCGTGGCCGTAGCCCATGAGGACATAGTCGGCGGTCCACACGGGGATGGACTGGCCCGTGGCGGGGTTCTCGCAGTACAGACCGGTGAAGACGCCGGTCTTGTCCTTCGTGTCGGCCATGCGGTCGACATCGGAGCGGTTGCGCGCGGCGGTGACATAGGCCCGCAGGGCCGCGGGATCGGCGTGGGCGAGGGCCTTCTGCTCGAGCGCGGCCTGGACGATCGGGTGCTCGGGCGCGACGACCATGAAGGTCGCGCCGAAAATGGTGTCGGGGCGGGTGGTGAAGACGCGGATGGTCTCGCCGCGCATGCCGACGATGGGGAAGTCGATCTCGGCTCCCTCGCTGCGTCCGATCCACTCCGACTGCATGGCCTTGGTGGAGGCGGGCCAGTCGACGGTGTCGAGGTCGCGGAGCAGCCGCTCGGCGTAGGCGGTGATGCGGAACATCCACTGGCGGAGCGGCTTGCGGAGGACGGGGTGGCCGCCGCGCTCGGACCGGCCGTCGATCACCTCGTCGTTGGCGAGCACGGTGCCGAGTTTGGGGCACCAGTTGACGGTGGCTTCGTCGATGTAGGCCAGCCGCTGGTTGTCGATGACGGCGCGCTGCTCATCGGCCGAGAGTTCGTGCCAGCGACGCGTGCCGGCGGGCTCGCCGCCGATGACGCCCATGGCCGCGGCGGATCCGACGTGCACCAGGTCTCCGTCGAGGCCGACGCGGAGATCTCCGCCCTCGAGTTCGGCGATCAGTTCGCTGATCGGGCGGGCCCTGCCGACGGGAGCGCCCTCGGCGGTGGGATCGAACCAGGCGTCGTAGGCCAGCAGGAAGATCCACTGGGTCCACTTGTAGTAGTCGGGGTCGATGGTCGAGATCTCGCGCGACCAGTCGTAACTGAACCCGAAGCGCTTGAGTTGGCGCCGGAAGTTGTCGGCGGCCTCTCGGGTGGTGATCGAGGGATGGATGCCGGTCTGGATGGCGTACTGCTCGGCGGGGAGGCCGAAGGCGTCCCAGCCCATGGGGTGCAGCACGTTGCGGCCCTGCATGCGCATGAACCGGGAAACGATGTCGGTGGCGGTGTAACTGAGCGGGTGGCCGACATGCAGCCCCGCGCCGGAGGGATAGGGGAACATGTCGAGGCAGTAGAATCGGGGGCGGGAGGCATCGAAGCCCGGCTGCCCGGGGTTGGGCTGGACGAACGTGCCGTGCTCGTCCCAGAACCGCTGCCAGCGGGTCTCGATCTGATCGGCCAGGCGCGCGGTGTAGCGGTGCGGCGGGGCTTCGTCGGGAGCGCCGCCGGCCGCGCCGGGAGAGGCATTGGACGGGTGCGGGGTGGACATCCACAGACGCTAGGCTCGCTCGGACGCGAACACGGCCCGCGTGCACCGGCGGAAAACAAAGCGGCCGCGCCCAATCAAGGACGCGGCCGCGGAAAGGACAAGGGATCGGGCCTTCGCCTGCTTACGGGCAACCCGCAAACCAGAGGCTGAGGAACGCGAAGATGTCGGGCACGGAGATGCCCGGCTGGCCGTCGAACTCGGCGCTGGGATCGCCGGCGAAGAAGGCGGAGAGGAACGCGAAGATGTCGGGCACCTCGCGGACGCCGTTCTGGTCAAAGTCCGCCGGGCAGGGGTTGCCGACAGCGGAGGGAACGGGCACGTCGAACGTCAGTTCGGTCGGGGTGCCGGGCTTGAAGAGGCCGAGGGTGGCCGAGCCGGTGGTCGGCGCGCTGTTGGCGACGAACCAGTAGTTGTACATGGTGCCCCAGCGGAGGGCGTTAGTGTTGGCGTTCTGGGCGAAGGTCTGGGGGCTGCGCCACTCGACGCTGGACGCCGCGACGTTGCTCACCCAGTCGGTGTTTGAGTACGGCTCGCCGGAGTGGTAGTCGACATCGTGGAAGCCGACGCCGGAGATGGTGACGCCGTTGGCGCGGGGGATCGAGAAGGAGCCGCCGCTGCGGTCGGAGTTCATGTTGTAGATGGCGTAGTCGTAGAGATAGTTGCCGCCGCCGAGCGAGGTCACCTTGACAGCGACCCAGAAGCGGCCCTCCTGCGGGACGTTGACACTGAAGACGCTGACCGACGGATCGACCTGGTTCATGCCCAGGCCGTGGTCGCGCCAGGCGCGGATCGCCGGGACGCCCGAGACCGCGCCGCCGGAGGCGGTCATCTCCCATGTGGACTGGTTCACGGTGACGGGCATGTAGGTGTTGTTGTTCATGGCGTTGCCGGAGGACGCGTCATCGGTGGCCATGTAGGCGCCTTCGACGAAGTACAGCGAACCCACGAAGGTCGAGGTGGTGAGGTCGGTCTGGGCGACCTGCAGGCGGCGGAAGATGGTGTCGCCGGAGACCTGCGAGAACGGCGAGATCACGGCGGTGTACCCGTTGATCGCCGAGCGCGGCGCCAGGTGCGACTGGATGCCGTTGTAACTGGAGCCGTACACGTCCTTGCAGCCGGCGCCGAGGACCGAGCCGCCCGCGCCGTTGCACGATCCGCAACCGCTGCCCGCGGCGGCGCAGCAGGCGGTCTTGCAGAAGCCCAGGCCGATCTGCATCAGCCGGCCGTTGTGGAGCCGGTAGGCGTTCATCGCCAAGGCCGGGGTGCCGTAGTTGGTCCAGAGGAGGTTGGAGTCACCGATGTTGCAGGTCTCCGAACCCAGGGCATAAGCCCGGATCCCGCCGACCGCACCCGCCTGCCAGACACCGTTGATGTTCTGGTGGGTCACGTCGGGGCCGCTGGGGCCGGGCGGGGGCGGGTCGCCCATCGTGAGCGTGAAACTGCCCGCGCTGGAGGCGCCCGCGACGCGGATGATGTACTGCTGGCCGGCAACCGCCGAGAACGAAACCTGTGAGCGGTTGCTGCAGAAGTTGTCGTTGCAGCCGATCTGGTTGGCGGTGGTCGCCGGGCAGTCGGAGTGGACCGAGAGCACCGTGTCGTAACTGGCCGCGGTGCAGGTACTGGCAACGACCGTGCCCGTGGCGGGCGCGGTGTAGCGGTAGTAGACATCGGGCGTGGACGAACCCACGCAGGTGGAACTGCCGTCCGCCGCGGCGTTGTTGGTCGTTCCGTTGAACGAGCCGTTGCCGACCGCGATGGCAGCGGCGCACGTGTCGTTGGACGGGGGCGTGCCTCCGCCGCCGGGGCCGATCGACAGGTCGAACGTGCCGACGCTGCTCCCATAGCCCGAGACCCGGATGAGATACTCCTGGCCGGCCACCGCGGAGAAGGTCACGAGCGAGTGCAGACCGCTGAACGAGCAGGTGCTGTCGTCGTTGCACGTGATCTGCGTCGCGCTGGTGCCGGGGCAAACCCCGGTGTGCACCGAGAGCACCGTGTCGAAACTCGTGCCCGAACTGCAGGTCGTGGCCGTGATGGTGGTCGTGGCGGGAGCGATGTAGCGGTACCACACGTCCGCGCTGGTCGTCGAGTTGCCGCAGTTGGCCGAGCCGTCATTGGTCGCGGCCACGAGCGTGCCGGCCACCGTCGTGTTCCCGATGGGGATGGCGTTGGCGCAGTTGTTGTTGGCGGGCTGAGCGTGCGCCGCGGGCGCGGCGAGACACAACGCTGTGCCGGCGATGACCGACAGCAGGCCGGACTTCCGGCGGGAGAGACTCTTCATTCCTTGGCTCCTCGTGGGGTGGATGAGGCCGATGGTGAAAATGGGCAATGGAAAAAGCCGACTCGTGAACTCGAATCCACAGCCACCGGGTTCAGACTACACCGGACGCGCCCCTACCGCAACCAAGTGCGGGGACAAGCCTCACATTTTTTTCCGGTGGCCCGGCCGAGAACGGGTCCCAATGCGGCGGCTCAGCCCGCGGGAGGGGCGGCCTGCCAGCGGCCGGGGCCGAGTTTCCGTTCCATCCAGCGATCAACCGGGACGGGCTCAAACCCGAACTGGCGATACAGGCCATGAGCGTCCTTTGTCGTCAGGCACCACCGCCTGAGCGTCTGGAGCCGGGGATGGGCGAGGAGTTCCGCCACCAGCCGTTTGGACAGGCCGCGGCCGCGATGTTCCTCAAGCACAAACACGTCGCACAGATAGGCAAAGGTGGCGAAGTCGGTGATGACGCGGGCGAAGGCTACCTGCCCGCCGGAGGCCGCCTCGAACGCGCCGAGCACGAGGCTGTTCCGGATCGCTTCTTCAACGATCTCGCGGCGGATTGAGGGCGACCAGTAACTGCGGGCGAGGAAGCCGTGGATGACTTCGACCTGCATCCGCGCAGGGTCGGTGGAGAACTGGTAGTCCATGGCCCGAGCGCACGCGGCAGCGCCGCCGGGTGAGTGTTGACCCGGCGGCACACAGGCGTGTGACCTCGCGAACGGATTGCCGCTACGGGCAACCGGAGAACCAGGCGCTCAGGAACAGGAACAGGTCGGGCACATCGACAGTGTCGTTGTAGTTGAGGTCGACCCAGCAGGGCGCGGCGGGCGGCGGGGAAACAAGCAACGCATCAACGGGCTTCTTCGAGGCGAACAGGAAGGCGAAGTCGGCGCCGGCGCTCTGCCAGTTGGGGATCTGCCGGCCCGGGGCGATCTCCATCCCCGGGTCGATCTTCCAGACGGTGGGCGTGGTGCAGGGGTCGCACGATTGCTTGACGTGCGCAAAGAAGGCCCGCTCGTTGACGGTGAAACTGTCGCGGACCGAGAGCGAGATCCAGTAGTTCCGGCCCGCTTCGAAGATCAGGGGCGTAGGCCAGTCGCAGAAGATGACCTTGTAGGCGCGGACGGGCGTGGTGCCGACCCGCAAGCCCGTGTAGCCCAGGTCGATCACGTTGGCCGGATCGGCGATGCGGGCGTAGTAGACGGGGAGGGCCGCGGGGAGCATGAACTGGGGCTTTCGGCAGTCGTTCTCGTAGATCTCCAGGTGCACCTCGAAGCCGGTGCAGTTCGTGAAGATGTAGCCCTCGAGGTAGCAGATGTCCTCGGTCGCGCAGGTGGTGATGGTGAACTGGTCGGCGGCGCGGGAGTTTCGCACGGTGAGCGTCGACTTCTCGGAGCGCGTGCCCTGCACCTGGAACGGCGGGGCGGGCGGCGTCGGAGCATCCGCACCGCCGAGGAATGGCGCGCCGTTGTCCCAGATGATCGGGCAGGTCTTGCCGCTGAGGCAGAACTGCAGGTCCGAGCAGGGGTGGCAGCAGGGGTCAAACTCTGACCACGGGTCGGCCCCGTTCATGAACACCGGGCGACGGCCCTTGACGATGGGCGTCGGCGGCGTGCCGGGCAGCCCGACGGTGGCCCACGAGGCCTCGAAGGTGGTGTCCTGCGAGGGCGCGATGGCCACGAGCGAAGCCCAGTAGATCCCGCCCCTCAGCCAGAAGCAGCGGTTGGAGAGGTCGAACTTCACCTGGTAGCGGCTGAAGCCGTTGGGCGCACCGCTGACGAATGCCGGGCAATCGCTGTCGAACTGAGCGATCTGCCTGCCCGGCGCGCCGTTGCAGTCTTCGTAGATGTAGAGTTTGGCCTGGAACTCGTTGAGCGGGTTGCTCTGGCGGACGAGCAGCTCGCCGAGGAAGCGCGTGATGTGGTGCATGCAGGACTGGTCGAGGAAGAAGTCGTCCGCGGCCTTGATGACCACGCCGTCGACCGCCGAGCGGTCGTACGACCATTCGCCGTTGATTCCGTCCCAGTCGCCGGTCTTCCACAGGGCGTAGAACGGCTGCAGGGGATCGCTGTTGTTCTTGCAGTCACAGGTCTCGGGGCAGCACCGCGAAGTCTCGGCGACGCACAGTGGCAGCGAGTACACGGCGTTGCACTTGCCGCTGGAGTCGGGGCAGTTCACCCCGGCAAGGTCGAGGTAGTTGATCCGCACGCGGTAGCAGCCGGTGTGGATGGCCGGGTTGAAGTCCTCGATGATGAAGCAGCGGCCGGTGGCGTTGGGGATGTCGACAAAGCATGTCGACGGTCCGGGAGTCGGGCAGAACTGCCACTGATAGCAGAGCGGCCCCTCGGCGCCGATGATGTCGCAGCACAGCGAGATATCGACGCCGGGACAGAACAGGCATCGGCCCTGGGCATCGGTCTCGCCCGAGGTGCAGTCGAGCACGCACGGGCTGAGCGGCGGGCGGACATCGAGGCACGCGCAGGCCGAGTCGACCCACGGGCACTTGTTGGGATCATCGGGGTTGCAGATCCGCGCCCGGAGGTAGTAGCAGCCCTCGTGGATCAGCGCGGCCGGATCAAACACCAGGGTGGTGGTCATCGCCCCGCTGATGCCCGAACCATCGACGACAGGCGTGCCCTCGCCCTGCAGGTCGCAGCGGGCCTTGCGGTACCACTGCAGGCACAGCGGAAGGCCGGTGGGGTTGTTCACGGCCGCGGTGAGCGTCTGGCGTCCGCCCACGCAGACCGCGGCGTCGTGCGGCTGCACCGTGAACGTCGGCTGGGTCACCACGCGCAGGCACGCGCAGTTGGAGAACTTGCTGCACTTGGGGCCGTCCTGCTCGGGCCCGCCGGGCCCGTCGAGCCCGACCACCACGTAATAGCAACCCTGGTTGGCGGCCTGGGCGTTGGTGATCATCAGCGTGGCCGTCGTCACGCCGCTGTAGGGCGCGACGTTTGAGAGCGCCGAGCCGCCGCTGCACGCGCCGCCCGGGCACGGGTTCGCGAGGCAGTCGGCGTTGCCGACAAAGTACCACTGGTAGGTGTAGGAATAGCCGCCGGGCAGGGCAGGGAACGAGCCGGAGTTCACCTGCAACTGCTGGGACCCGCCGACGCAGACCACGCGCCCGGTGACGGCCGGCTGCGGGTTCACCACCGTCAGGCATGCGCAGTTGGACTGCGCGGTGCACTTGCCCGCATCCTCCAGAGCGTCAGCATCCGGACCATCCAGGCCCACGACGACATACCAGCAGCCGGCTTCGGCGGCTTGGACGTTACCAAGCGTGAGGGTGGGCAGACCGCTGGTGCTCGCGGTTCCCGCGCCGGCCACCGTTGTGCCGGAGGGTCGCGTGCCGTTGAAGATCTGCGTGCCGCTGCCGCACGGCGTGCAGCCGTTGGTGAGGCAGTTGGCGTTCGCGATGAAGAACCACTTGTAGTAGTAGGTGTAACCGGCGGGCGGACTGGGCAGGGCCGGCGAGATCGTCAGCGTCTGCAGCCCGCCGACGCACACCGCGCGATTGGTGAGCACCGGCATCGGGTCGATCACCGTCAGACAGGCGCAGTTGGAGAAGCGCAGGCACTTGACCAGGTCCGTCGCATCATCCTCCGGCCCGTCGATCGTCACGCGAACGTAGTAGCAGCCCTGCTCGGCCGCCTGCACGTTGGAGAGCATCAGGTTCGGCGTTGTCGCGCCCGCGACCACCGTGCCCGATGGACGCGCACCGTTGGCCAGTTGGATGTCACTGGTTCCCGGGCAGCCCGTACCGCACCCGCCGGCGGGGCAGTTGCCCGTGCCGGGGACGAGGAACCACTGGTACCGATAGTTGTAGTTGGCCGGGAGATTGGGGAGCGTGTTGGTGATTCCGAGCGTCTGCGCCCCGCCGCGGCAGACGGACCGGGCGGCGATCGTCGGCAACGGATTCACAACGACGAGGCACGCGCAGTTCGAGATCCGGACGCACTTGCCGGCCTCCGGCAGGTTGTCCTCATCCGGGCCGTCGATGCCCACCTGCACGTAGTAGCAGCCCGCATGGGACAGGGCCGCCGGATCGATGCACAGGGCCGAGGTCGTCGCCCCGCTGAACCCCCCACCGTTGTTCACGACAGTCCCGCTGCCGCAGGTGCCGCTGGCGCAGGGCGCGGCCAGGCAGTCGCTGGAAGCCTGCCGGAACCACTGATACGTGTAGGCGTAGCCGCTGGGCAATGTCGGCAGCGTCGAGACTTCCAGGCACTGCCGTCCTCCGACACACACCGCGGCGTTGGCGATCACCGGCGCGGGATTCACGACGGTGAGGCAGGCGCAGTTGGAGAACCGCTCGCACTTGGCCAGGTCGATGGCGTCGCTTTCCGGCCCGTCGATCCGGACGCGGACGTAGTAGCAGCCGCGCTCAGCCAACTGGGTGTTGGAGAGGGTCAAGGTGTCGGTGGTGGCGCCGCTCACGACGGTCCCTGACGGCCGCGCGCCATTGGTCAGCGCAGTGCCCGTCGCGCAGGGACGAGCCGTGCCGCACCCGGCCGCGCCGCAGTCGGCGGTGCCGGTGAAGAACCACTGGTAACGGTAGAAGTAGTTGAGCGGGAGCGTCGGCAGCGTCGCGCTGAGCGTGATGCTCTGGGTCCCGCCGAGGCACACCGCCCGGTCGGTCAACGTCGGCTGGGGATCGACCACCGTGAGGCAAGCGCAGTTGGAGGCGGATGCGCACTTGCCATCGTCCGGCAGGTTGTCGGCATCCGGGCCGTCGATCCCGACGACCACGTAATAGCAGCCGCGATGAGACAACGCGGCCGGAGAAATACAGAGAATCGGCGTGGTGACGCCGGAGAATGCACCGCTGTTGGTGAGCGGGGTTCCGCTCGTGCAGTCGCCCACGGGGCAGGGCGTGTTGAGGCAGTCACTCTCGGCCCTTCGGTACCACTGGTAGGTGTAGGAGGACCCGGGCGTGAGCGCCGGCAGCATCGCGACCTGCTCGAGACACTGCTGGCCGCCGACGCACACCGCCGCGTTCTCGACCACGGGCTGCGGGTCGATGACTCTCAGTTCGGCCGGATCGCTTTGGGCCGAGCAGAGCAGACTGCCGCAGGTGACGACGAGGTAATACTGACCGGCGTGGTTGAACGCCGCGGGATTGAACGTGAGGCAGCAGTTGTAGAGCCCGTTGCCCAGGGAAGTCTCGGCGCAGGTGATGCCGGCCAGCGGCGCGCCGAGCGGGCAGACGGGGACATCGTCGACCGGGAACATCGGCGCGTTGACGGGATCGCGAGCGCCGACCACGCGGTACCACGTGCAGATGGGCTCGCACCCCGGCGGGACGGCGAACGTGGAGCAGATGGACTGCGAGCCGCCGAGGCAGACCGTGGCGGGCAGTGGCTGCACGCGGATCTCGGGCGCCTGGTAGATGCTGATGCAGACCTCGACGATGAGTTCGTCGGTGCAGTAGAGCGGCGTGGTCACGCCGCGGCCGAGGTCGGGGCAGTAGAACGTCGCGGGCCCGAGACAGGTCGGCCGGCGGATGACGAGGCGGTAACAGCCCGTATCGCAGCGCTCAAGCGCGCTGAAGCAGAGGTTGGGAGTGGTGGATCCGGTGATGCGGCCGTTGTCGGCGATGGGGGTGAAGGCGGTCATCAACGGCCCGCACAACTGCGGGTTGTTGCCGGGATCGTCCATGAAGTACCACTGGTACGTGACGCCGGTCGGGCAGAGTCCTTCGAAGGTGGAACGGAGGCAGAGTTGCTCGCCCTCGCAGAACGGGCCGCAGCCCTCGCCGCGGGCGAGCGGATCGCGAGCATTGGCGGTGGCGATGGCAAACGGAGGAGCGCCGTCCGCGGCGGGATCGCAGTAGAGCGTCACCTGGTCGCAGAGGTCGCGGATGAACTCATCGGCGCCCATGTCGGCCTCGCAGCCCAAAGGGCCGCCGGAGGCCTGGAAGCGGGGGTTTCGCGGCCGCGGTCCGGAGTTGTCGTTGTGGAACGCGCCCTGCGGCGGCGGGAAGTTGTCGTCGTAGTCCCAGTCACTCTGATCGCTCTCGGGGGCGCCAAGCACATCGATGAACCGGAACCCGAAGGTCGCCATCGGAACCGAGAAGATCTGAAGATAGCGGTTGGTTGCGAGAGAGAAACTCGCCCGGTCGATCGCGGGCGAGCAGGCCGTGAGGTGCACATCGTTGATCGCTGCATTGGCCACCAACGGATCGCAGTTGATGTTGGTGGAACCGGTCGGACGACCCATGAAGAGCAGTTCCCCGGCCCGATCACCGAACTGCGACGGTTGATCGTCATCCAAATCGGAGAAACTTGCCTCCGGGTTGGACCGCACGAGGGGGTTGGCCACGAAGTTCACGCGGACTACACCCGCTCCACCGAACGCGCGGTTCGCCCCGCCCGGGCCGTTGCCCCACACGACGCTGCCCGTCAGTTGCAACGGCGATGCGGAGGTTGTGTCGAGCCACACCAGCGGCGAGCCGATCGGGCTGAGCAGCGAGCAGTGCAGCAGTTGCGGAGACGAGGCGCTCGTCCAGATCGCGCTGCCCTGCGGACCCGTGCCCGCCACGCTGTTCCGGCTGAACACGCAGTTGTACATCCGCGGGTTCGAGCCGCCGATCACGTTCATGCCGCCGCCGCGCCGCGAGTTGTTCTCGATGAATCCGCAATCGAGGAAGTACGGCGAACTCGACTCACGGATGAACACCGCGCCGCCGTCGCCCGTCGGCGTCCCGCCTGTGGCAAACGTCTGATTCCGCAGGAACAAACTCTCGATGAACACCGCCGACCGGGGCAGGCTCGTGTTGTTCCCGCCGATGCTGCTCATGTAGATCGCGCCGCCGCGTCCAATCTCGGTGGGGATGGGCGTCGTGCGGTTGTTGTCGAATGTGCAGCGGACGAACACGGGCTGGGCGTTGTCGAACAGGGCGACCGCTCCGCCATCGCGCGCCGAGGTGTTCGGCGCTCGATACGTCACGTCTCCGCACGCCGTGCCACCGGGTGTGACCCCGCCGAAGCGGCACTCGGTGAGTTGGAGCCATGCGAACGAAGGCGGAGCGGAGTCGGGTGGAAAGGTCGTTCCGTTGGCGGTCATCCCGCCGCCGGCGAGATCAGCATGGTTGCCGTCAAAGGTGCAGCGGAGCAGCCTTCGCTGGTAACCGCCGCCAAGCCAGATGCCGCCGCCTTCCTCCGTCGACCGGTTGCATTGGAACGAGCAATCCGTCATCACGAGTGCCTGAGTGTTCAGGGGCTTGCCCAACGCGTGATAAAACCCGCCACCGCGGATCTGCTCGCCGGGGTTGCCGGGCAGGCCTGCAGGATCGGCGATGTTGTTCACAAACCGGACTCGCTCGAAGAGGCAGACGTTCTGCGACCAGATGCCGCCTCCGCGCGTGCCCGCGGTGTTGTTGCGGATCACGCAATCGGTGAGGGTCAGGGGCATGAGCGAGTCGTGCTTGATGCCGCCGCCGTTGGTCTGGCCGGTGGTCATTGAGCGACCGTTCTGCACCGTCACGCGGTTCAGCGTCAACTGGCCGCCACCGCCTCGCACCAGGAACAGGCGGTAGTCGGGGACGTTGCCGCCGGTCGTGTCGGCCGTGATGATCGCGTCCAACGGGCTGGCCGCCGCGCTGAACGCCTCGATCGTCACCGTCTTGTCGATGAACGGCAAGCCGGTCCGTTCGTCCGACTCCTGCGTGCCGGCAGCCGGCGCTCGCACGATGAAGAACGGGCCGGTCCCGGGTGCCGTGTTCCGCAGCCGGATCGTGCCGTTATTGGGAATATCGCGGATCGCCTGCTTCAGGCAGTCGCCCGCGGCCAACCCCGAGGCTCCAAACGTGCCGCCGTCGACAACGAAGGTCGTCGCGTTCTGAATCGTGTAGCACTGTGCGGAGGCGTGCGAGATGCACGCGAGCGCGCACAGCAGTGCGATGAACCGCTTCCAATCGATGACAAAACGGCAGTGGCTCATGCAACACTTTCTTGTGCCATCTGACACGTACGAGAAAAGACTGTCTGTCAAACCGCGGCAACCACCCCAAGGTGATGGGCGATCGCGCCGGGCGCATCGCCTGTGTTGGGTGGATTATGCAGAGATCATGCAGATCAACAATCCCCAGATAATGTGGTTTGTTGTATCAACACAACCACATCAGGTGATTTTTCTTGGACTCACGGTGATTTAGTTGTGAGAGCGGTTGTATTGCCCGAGATTCAGTGGCATATTCCGCGGTCCGTTTGCTGGTGCGCCACGACTGCTCGCCATGACCCGAAGCAAATTCCTCCGCATCCCAATTTCTGGGTATTTTGTTTCCGGCGCAAGCCGGACTCCACGCCACTTTGATGCCGAGGAGGCTTTGTTACCGGCCCGAACAGCCGGTACAGCCCACCCTGTTTCACGCACAATCTGCGGGACTTGTCCTCCGGACTTCACACCCGAAGCGAGCCGGAACGATCAACCACCTCTATTGGCTATTCGTTTTACCACTAGAAGTGGGGACATCACCATGAGCGGATCTGTTCGTTGCCGCGGGTCGATTCTCAGAATTTGCGCGATTGTTGCCGTATGCGGGGCCGCGGCAGGCGCGAGAGCGGATGAGTTCTCGGTGCTTGCCCGAACCGGGATGGGAACGCCCTGCGGAGCCGGAACGGCGCACTCGCGCCTGGTCTCGAACGGATACGAACTCACTCGACCGCTGATCGCGCAATCAGGCGATGTCTGCTTTTTCTCGATCATGTCCGGATCGGCCGTGCCGACAGGAACGGCAATGACCGTGTTCTGCGGAACTCCACAGGCGATGGCGCCGGTCTGGCGACAGGGAACGCAGGCAAGCGGGCTGGCCTCGGGCATCTCCTTCGCAGGACTGTCCGCGCTGCAGATGAACTCGGTCGGGAATGTCGCGTTTATCGCTTCGCTGTCGGGCTCCGGCGTGCAGGCGGGCGTGAACGACCGGGGCGTGTGGGCGGGCGGTCGGGCGGGTGCTTCGTGCATCGCGCGAGACGGCACGTCGCTGACGCTGGCGGGATACCCGGGCGCGAGCATGCGCTGGCTGACGACGGCGAAGGTCGCCGCGCCGGTCTCGCTCGGGCCGGTCGTGGTCTCGGGCAGCGTCGACGGGACGGAGTTGGGGTCGGGCGTTCAGTGCGTGCTCCAGCAGACATCGTCGGGATTCAGCCCGGCGATGCTGGCGAACACACAACTCCCGGGCGCTGCGGCGAACACGCTGATCTTCCTGATGACGCCGATCGTGGGTCCGAACGGGATCAACGCGTACCAGACGACGCTGACCGGGTCGGGCGTGGGGACGGTGACGGTGAACGGGCTGCAGATCACGACGGACAAGGCGATCACGGCGGGCATGGGCTCTCAACTTCGGACGATCGCACGCAACGGCTTCCAGGTTCCGACGGAGGCCAGCGGCGTCGCGTACTCGATGGTCTGGGGCGGGACAGCGCGGCTGTCGGTGAACTCGTCGGGCGCGGTCGCCTTCTCCGCGTCGATGGCCGGGCCCGGCATCGCCGTCGGAAACAACTGGTGCATCTGGGTGGACACGTCCGGGCAACTCTCTCGCATTGTGAGGCTGAACGACGCCGGGCCGATCGCGGGCACGAACATCGTCGGATTCAGCAACTACTCCGGCGCTTCGTTTGTCACGCTGGCGGACACCGGGGCGGTGGTGTTCACCGCGTCGATCTACGGCGCGGGGTCGTCGAGTGCTGACAACGGCACGATCATCCACGCGCACAACGGCGTGCGGACGCTCGTCGCCCGCGGCGGCGTCGACCTGCCGGTGCTGCCGACGGGCGTGCGGATCCAGAACACGAACATCGGCCTTGGCGCGAAGGTCGGCGCGGGCGGGCACGTCGCGCTGGGCGCGAAACTCGAAGGCGCCGGCGTGACGACGGCGAACGACGCGGCGGTGTTCATGTGGACGCCGGGCGTGCAGCCGGGCCTGCGGCTGGTGTGCCGCGAGGGAGACACGATCGGTCAGTACCGGATCACGACGCTGTCGCAGACGGGCACCGACCTGCAGGTGAACCGGCATGGGCAGGCGGTGTTCACGGCGACGGTGGTGAACGTGAACGACGGGACGCAGACGCCGCGGACGGCGATCATCGGCGCGGGACCGGAACAGTCGGCGTGGGTGGTCGCGGTCGAGGGCGCGCCGCTGTCGCTGCCCTCGGGGACGGTGAACCTGCGCACGGTGCGGATGGGCGCGACGGATGCGTTCAACGATCGGGGCGAGGTGGCGTTCGTGATCGACGCGGGATCGGCGACGGTTCCGGATGAGGCGGTGGTCGTGGCGCGGCTGACCGGGCCGAGCACTCCGCCCCCCTGCCCTGCCGACTACAACCAGTCGGGGACGCTGACGAGCGAGGACCTGTTCGCGTTCCTGACCGACTGGTTCGGCGGGCACGCCGACTTCAATCGCTCGGGCGCGACGGACGTGGTGGACATCTTCGACTACCTGGTCTCGTGGTTCCGCGGGTGCAACTGAACCGCGAGGGCGCTCACGGGCACCCTGCGAACCATGCGGAGAGGAAGGCGAAGATGTCGGGGACGTTGACGCCCTGGATGCCGTTGAAGTCGGCGCGGGGGTCGAGGGCGAACCAGGCGGAGAGGAAGGCGAAGATATCGGGGACCTGGACCAGGCCGTTGCCGTCGAAGTCGGCGCGGCAGGGCGGTGGCGGGGGCGTGAAGGCGTTGCGGAGGACGTTGACCGACCCGCCCGAGCCGGGGCCGCGGAGGCCGCCGTTGACGGTGATGAGGTCGGGCTGACCGTCGCCGTCGACATCGGCGGTGAGGATGGCGACCGGGGAGAGTCCCGCGTCGAGTTGGGCCGACTCGACGAAGGCGAGTTGCTCGCCGCCGTTGAGGTCGTTGCGGAGCAGGCGGACGGTGACGGCGGTGTCCTGGGCGTCGCGTGCGAGCACGGCGATGTCGAGGTCGTGGTCGGCGTCGAGGTCGACCATGGCGACGCTGCGGGGCATGCTGCCGGCGGGGTTGGAGGTCTGGAGGATGTACTCGACGCCGGGGGCGAAGGAGAGGGCGTCGGTGGTGGCGATGGGGGTGGTGTTGACGACGACGCTGAGGGAGCCGGCCCCGCCGGTGCCGCTGCGGTTGATGACGACCAGGTCCTGGCGGCGGTCGAGTTCGCCGCGGGCGAGCAGGCTGCCGGCGACGAGGGCGACGGGCTCGGCGCCGACGCCGACGGTCTGGGGGGTGTTGAAGGTGCCGAATCCCTGGTTGGACATGACGCTCATGGACGAGGAGCCGGAGTTGGCGACGGCGACATCGACGTCCTTGTCGTTGTCGGGGTTGAAGGGGCGGATGGCGACGGGCCGGATGCCGACGGGGACGGTCTGGAGGGGTGAGAAGCCGGGGACGCCGGGGGTGTTGGTGTTGGCCATCATCATGACGTTGTTGTCGCCGCCGTTGACGACGGCCAGGTCGACGCGGCCGACGCGGTCGAGGGAGAAGGCGGCCAGGGCGGTGGGCTCGTTGCCGACGGCCAGGGTGAGGTTGTTGAGGAACGCGCCGCTGGTTGCTTGCTGGCTCAGGAAACTGACGGAGTTGGAGTTCATGTTGGTCGCGGCGACGTCGTTGCCGTTCTGGCCGTCGAAGTCACCGATGGCCACGCCCGAGGGGTTCCTGCCGACGGTGACCTGGGTGGAGTTGCCAAAGCCCAGCCAGTTGCCCTGGGCGTCGTTGCCGAGGTTGAAGAGGATGACGACATCGCCGTTGTTGTTGAGGGGGTCGGCGGCGTCGGGGAGGGCGATGGCCAGGTCGGGCCGGCCGTCGTTGTTGAGGTCGCCGATGTCGGCGGCGGTGGGCCCGCCGTCGAGTTGGAAGGCGCTGGGATCGTTGAAGTCGGGGGTGACGCCCAGGTCGGCGACGACGAGTTCGACGGTGCCCGGGCCGCGGTTGGGGTAGACCGCGCGGAGGAACTTGGGGCTCTGGCCCTGGACGGCGGGGACGGGTGGGAAGAAGGCGACATCGAAGCGTGAGGCCAGGGGCTGGGTCGACTGGAGGAGTGGGAGGGCGGGGTAGTTGCCCTGGGCGTTGGGGGTGGGGACGTAGCCGCTCAGGAACTCGACGAAGAGTCCGCCGCCGAGCGTGGCCTGGCCGTTGACCTGCAGGCGGTCGTACTGGCCGGGGAGTGAGCCGGCGACCTGGGAGCGGAGTTTGCCGGAGTCTGCGCCGAACTCGGCGATGGTGCCGACCTGCGTATAGGCGCCGTTGATGGTGAGGACGCCCGGAGAGTTGCCGGGCTCGATGGCGCCGAAGTTGACGACGTTGGCGTTGATGACGCCATCGCCGCTGAGAGAGGCGTTCTCGAAGAGGAAGACGCCGAACCCTGCGCTGAGGGATGCGCCGTTGGAGACGGTGACGGACCCGTTGTTGATGGCGAGGAAGAAGGGGATGCTCCACGTGCTGCCGGGGCCGGTGACGATGACCGACGAGCCTTCGGAGCCGGGCTGATCGCCGACGCCCGCGGTGCGCGAGACGACGCGGGCTCCGCCGCTGATGGTGAGATGGCCTTGGCCGAAGAAGCCGACGGAGAGGTCGTCATCGGCGACGGAGAGGCGGGCGGCGTTGCCGCTGACGGAGACGGAGCCGAAAGAGTTGGGCTCGGAGCCGATTCGCGCGGAGAAGGGCGCGAGTGTGCCGTTGGTGATGCTGAGCGCGGCGGGGATTGCGGGCAGGCTGCCGACGACGAGCGCGGGTTCGGAGGCCGCGGAGATATTGCAGGACGAGCCGGCGAGGTTGAAGGAAACCGAGCCCTGGGAGATGCGCATGGTGCGGGTCTGCGCGGGGGGCGCGAAGGGGAAGTTGACGGTGCAGGCGCCGGGGATATCGAAGACGGCATCGTCGAGCGCGCCGGGGACGGCGGGGAACCAGTTGAAGAGGCTGGCGAAGTCGCCGCCGCTCGGGCTGACCCAGCGGCGCTCGCCGGGCGCGGTGATGACGGGCGGGACGAACTCGTAGCAGCCGCGGTCGACGGGCGGATTGCCGACGCCGGTGTTGGCGACGAGCGGATCATCGACGAAGCGGTTGTTGCCATCGAGGTCCCAGGGGAGGGACTCGGTGGTGTTGCCGTCGCCGTCGATGTCGTAGGTATCGAGAGGAACGGCGGTGGAGTCGCCGGAGTCGGTGGCGGGTGAGCCGTTGGTGACGCGGAGGTCGCCGTAGTCGTCGTCGAGGGTGCCCCATTGGTTGTCCGCGCCGGGCGAGGGCATGCGGCGGAAGCGGGGGTCGAGGCCGTTGTTACCGGTGCCGCCGAGGGAGCCGGTCCAACCGGCTGCTGCGCTGTGCGCAATCTGGAGGCTCCCCAGTCCGACCAATGCGAGCTGCGCGTGTTGATCCACAGTTGATGCGCGAGTATTGCCCCAGAACAGACAGTTCGATACCCGCGCCTGCACCTGGAGCGGTCCTTGACCCTGACCAAATGCCTGGAAGCCACCGCTTCCGGCTGGATCGGATACCTGATTGCTGATGATCGTGCTGTTGCTCAGCATCAGCATGTCATTGAGTTGGCCGATCGCACCTGATGAGAGCGACGCGGTGTTCCCGACGAACCGGCATCCGGAAACGACGGCATTGCCGAGCGTCGAGTGCAGCCCACCATCCGCGAGCGCTGCGGAGTTGCCGAGCACTGCACAGTTCAGCATCTCGACATTACTTTGATACGCATACACAGCGCCACCATAGCCGCGATCCGGCTGAGTCGTGCCACACCGGTTGCGTTCGAACGTGCATTGTACAAACACAACACTGGAACCGATCCACAGCATCACTGCCCCGCCTTCACCGCGGGCCGAGTTCTCGATGAATGAGCACCGACGGAACAGGGCGGCGCTTGCGTCTGTCAGTACCGCCCCTCCGCCGAAACCCGCTACAACGCCAAAGTCGAGGGTTGTGTTCCGGATAAAGACGCAGTCAGTCACGACGATGCCCGCAGACTGATAGAGATCCATCGCGCCGTGCTGTCCGCGATTGCTGGTGAACCAGCAGTTGGCGATCGTCGGAGATGCACTTTGGCAAGTAATTCCCCCGCCCGCGTGATTTCGGGAGGCGGTCGTCGGCCCGCTGGCTTCCCCGCCGGCAACGGTTACGCCATCGAGTCGGGCAGAACCATTGACGTTGTTGGCGAGCACCACGTGCAGGGAGTTGTCTGCACGGTTGATCGTGCCGGTGTCATCGCCATTGAGGTCGCCTGTGAGAATCGTCGCGATCGCAGGGTCCGTCGCTTCAGCGAGCGTGGCGGGACGCGGCGGCCGCTGCGAGAGTTCGGTCTCGTTGCCAGCGAAGCCGCCGTAGATGGCGAGGTTGTTCCGAAGTCGGAACGAGACGGAGCGCGAGCCGCCCTGAGAGAGCGGGGCGGAAGGCTTGTAGGTGCCCGCGGCGACCCAGATTTCCGCCGCATTGCTGATTTCTGCAAGCACCAACGCATTTCGAAGTTCCCCCATCGGCGAGTCCCAACTGGACCCGTTGCCGCCTGATATGCCGCTCCGGACATAGAGCCTCCCCGCGAAGGACGCTCCGAAACTGCCATATTCCGCCGCGCCGATGTCGGGTTCGGGGATGGAGTCGTTGTCGGCGTCCACAACTCGCCAGCGGGCGTAAACGTCAAAGAGTTCCAACTGCTGCGTGTAGATCGCCGATTGACCGGAGTCGATCGCGGGCGAGCCCGCGCCGATGAGGACCGAGTCGTCGAGCGTGCCCGGCACATCATCGAACCCGTCCAGGTCTGTGAAGAGCGGGTTGACTCCGAAGGAGGCGCTGCCCACGAGGCAGTTGTCGAGCGATCCGCCGGAGGCCTGGGCACTCGGGCCGTTGCCGCTCGCGTTCGTGTTGTTCCAGATCAGGGTGTCGCGGAATGCGAGGGAACCGCTGAACAGCCAACCGACGCCGTTCGGCGAAGCGCCGGTGTTCTCGGCGATCGTGCAGCCAACCAGCGTGACGCTCTCCCGAGAGACGGCAGCGAAGTTGTGAAACTCCGACGTGTTGTGGACGATCGCGGTGTTCCAGACCCGCCAAACGCCTTCGTTGCTGTAAATGCCGCAGCCGAAGAAGGTCGAGTGGTTTCCGACGATCGTCGTTCGATAGACATCAACAGTGATCTGCTCATTGAAACTCTCGGAACTGTAGAGTGCTCCGGCGGCCACCAGGTTCCGCCACAGCGTCAGCCCGATGACTTTGACGTTTCCTCCAGCGATGAAGACGGCTCCGGCGAAACTGCCCGGGTTCCCGGCGTTGTTCGTTGCCGTGATGGTCAGACCATCGAGTGTGCAGTCTCCGGCGGCGTCGTCATTCAGAATGCGTACGACGTGGTAGGCGTTGTTCTCCATGCTGGAGAACGTGGGACCGTCGTTGTGGTCAAGGTCGCCGGAGAGGATCGTGCGAAAGAGCGTGGGATTGCGTTCGGTGAGCGACACTTCGGTGCCGGTGAATCCTCCGTAGATCCCCGTCTTGACAGGCGGAGAGAAAGTCGCGCTGCGCAGGTCCGGAGCGTTGTACATCTCGCGTGGGAAGTACGTGCCCTGCGCCACCCAGATCTGGACGTCGCGGCTCGATAGGGGAATGGCTCTTGCGTCCTCGATCGCGAACTGCAGATCCTGATACGCCGTCTGCCAACTCTGCCCGTTGCCGCCCGGCGCGGCCGCGGCGTTGACGTAGATGATGGTCTGGGCGCGGGCTGGGGAGGCGGTGAAGGACAGGGCGGCGAGGAGGAGGGTGAAGAACAACGCGATTCTGCGCGCAGTGCCGCCGGAGGTGGGGGGAGTTTCGGGGAAGAGCACGGGCAGGATGCCCGTGCCACGAGCAGTTGTGCGCGCAGAGCCGCCGGAGGTGGGGAGTTCACGGCGGGAGCGCACTTGCGGGAAGTCGTGGGTGCGCGGGAG
>CAYPEI010000027.1:0-53504 GCA_964409775.1 uncultured Phycisphaeraceae bacterium
CAGAGATACGCTACTCGAACCCGATCGGTTGCGCGGGGTTGTTCAGAGGTCCCACAGGCTGTGGTGGGGATCTCTTGGTGCCGCTGTCCCTTGCGTCGCAGGAACCTTGGGTATCGCGCCTGGAAGACAACGGCTCGATAAAGATGTATGGAATGAACGCGACCGTGACTGCCAAACGGTGTCGCCTGCGTGGCGAGCTTCGAGTCGGGGCCGAGTCGCTTCGTGATGTCGTTGTCGCAGTCTATGACGATTCTGCTGAGCCATCTGGTTCCACGGCATTACCGATCATCGGCGCCCCGCTTCTCCGCCGCTTCGATCGCGTGACATTCGACTTCGCCGGAGAACGGGTGATCTTCGATCGCCCCGAGAGTCCCGCTCCGCCCAACGTCTCCACGGCTGGTTTGGGGCGGGAGTGACGCTGAGCATCGACAACGGGGATCGGACCCCTGTCGATGCCATCGCACCGTGCTGCTTTGGCCCTTGACGCGCTCATGCTTCTCGGCGTTGCGGCGATCCTCAGCGCCGGATGAGGTGCTATCCCGGCCGGGAGTGCGCCCAAGGTCTGGTGCCTGATCATTGCGACCTGCTTCTGCGGGGCCGAACATGGAGCGCCTCCGGCCCACTGAGCCGTACAGGCGTCCGAGCGAGCGCACATTTGCGGATCAAGTAGTGCCATGCGAAGCAATCCACCACTGCGTGCGTTGCGCGGCTTTCGCAGCGATCCCGGCTCTTTGTGCCCCTCGTTTCTCCAGCCCGCAACCCCTGCTCGCCGACTCTGACTCCGCTGCGCGCGGCCCATCCGCCGCGGCAAACGGAGCCCGCACATGAGCATGAGTTATCGGTCCTTCGCCGCCGAGCCGGCCTTTGAGCGGCTCGACCAGCGAGCGCTGCTCGACAGCACGCTCCCGCTGGTCACGATGCAGATCATCGACAGCGCCGTCGCCGAGGAAGGGCCCGACACCGGCTCGATCCGCCTGCGCCGCACCGGCGAACTCGACCAGCCGCTGTTCGTGTTCTTCCAGATCCAGCAGCCCGACCCTCCCACGCAACGGGGCGTCGCCACCAACGGCATCGACTACATCGGGCTGTCGAACATCGTGCGCATCCCCGCGGGCCGGCGCTCGGTCATCATCCCCATCATCCCCATCGACGACCTTGAGGTGGAGGGTCCCGAGGTGGTGCGGTTCACGATCCTGGAGAACGAGGCCTACCGCCTCGACACCACCAACATCCTCAACCGCACCGGCACGATCGTGATCCAGGAGGACGACTCGCTGCCGCTGGTGACGATCGCGGCGCGGGACGCGACGGCGGCGGAGATCGGCGGCGCCGATGTCAGCGCGGTCGACACCGCGACGTTTGTCATCCGCCGCACGGGCGACAAGGCGCTGCCGCTGGCCGTCTTCTTCCGCATCCGCGGCAGCGCGACGCACGGCGTCGACTACGAGCGCATCACGCCCCGGGGAGTCCCGCCGCGGGTGGTCATCCCCGCGGGCCGGCTCCAGACCGCCATCACCATCCGCCCCATCAACGACAGTCTGTTCGAGGGCGACGAGACGGTCCGCATCATCCTGCAGCCCAGCGGCGACCTCTCGTACGCGCTCAACACCGACAACCCCGCGGAGGTGTCGTCGTTCATCACGCTGCTCGACAAGCCGCTGGTCTCGCTGCTGGTCACCGATCCCTACGGCACGCAGTTCCCGCAGGACACCGCCAGTTTCACGCTCCTCCGCACCGGCCCGATCGACCGGCCGCTGCAGGTCCAGTACTCGCTGGGCGGGACCGGCGTGGCCGGGGCCGACTATCGCCGCCTGCCCCAGGTGCTCACCATCCCCGCCGGGCAGGCCACGCTGCTGGTGCCGATCCGCGGCCTGGGCAACGACCAGATCGGCCCGCGCACCGTCCGGCTCACGCTGCTCTCGGCCAACACCTACAACCTGAACCTCAACCAGCCCATGCTGCTGACGGTCAGCAACTTCGTGACGCTGCTGGATGAGCCGCTGGAGCAATAGGCCGGACGCCCGAGTTTCGCGGAACCCCGGCCCCCGGAGACCCGGAACCCGATTCCCACGGTCACTCAAAGCAGCCGGGTCGCGGCGTATCATCACGCCCACTTCCTACCTGCCCGGAGTTCCGCGTCAATGCCCCACGTCATCGCCGAGCCCTGCATCGGGACCAAGGACACGTCCTGCGTCGAAGTCTGCCCGGTGGACTGCATCCACCCGACCAAGAACGAGGCGGACTTCGGCAAACTCGATCAGTTGTACATCGACCCCGACACGTGCATCGACTGCGGGCTGTGCGTCGACGAGTGCCCGGTGAAGGCCATCTTTCCGCAGGATGACCTGCCGGAAGAGTGGAACAAGTACATCCAGGTGAACCTGGACTACTACAAGTCGAAGTGACGGCCGGACGGACGCCCCGGCATGGGTCCGCTGGATGCGCACGCACGCATCGGCGTCGGGCGAACGGGGTAGCACTTCTTTCTACGGACGAGAACGTGACGGTGCGGGCGCGTGCGTCGGCAACGACGTCATCGGCATGGCCCGGCTCACCGCCTTCGCCGCATCGCCGCGGCCGCCCCGCCCACAAGCAGGAGGGCCGCGGCGGAGGGGGCGGGCGCAGGCACGACGCTGACGTCGTCCAAGTGGTACACCCCGGGGAAGTCCATCTGCCCGAACTCGAGCAGAGAACCGCTGAAGTTCGAGTGCAAGGGGAACGACAGCCGGTGCCAGTTGGAGTTGTCGGGAAGGACCAGCGACTGGCTGTACACGAACGAGCCTTCCCACCGGATGTAGAACGGACTCGGGAAGTTCAGCGGCTTTCTCAGCCAGAACGATAACTCGTACTCCAGTCCCGCTGTCGTAGCAAGAAACTGCGTCACGAACCGCAACTGGGTCGAGGAGAGTTGCGCGTATCGCTGCCCGGTGTGACCGCCTCCCCCGGACACAAAGAACAACTGCTCGTTCGCGATTGGCCCCGGCGCGATCCATGGGAAGAACGCGCCGGTCTCGAAGCCGCCATTCTCGACAATGTTCTGTCCGAAAGCCGGCGATGCGCCGGCAAGAAGCATCACGACGCAGCAAGCACTTCCGCTTCGTGAGAATCGCATCAGGCTGCCCTTTCGGCCGTCGCTCACTGCCGCCTCCTCCGCCGCATCGCCGCGGCTGCGCCGATCAGCAGCAGCGGCGCGGCGGAGGGGGCGGGGACGGGGACGACCGAGATGTCGTCAATATGGAATTCACCGGGAAACGACATCTGGCCAAACTCAATAAACGACCCGTTGATGTTCGAATGCAGGAGCACTGTGAATCGGAACCAATCGGTATCGTTGGGAAGGAGAACCGTTTGGCCGAAGGCGACCTGGCCTTCCCATCGGACCACGAATGGTGATAGCGCATTCAAAGGTCTCCGCAGCCAAAACGAGAGTTCATAATCCTGTCCCGCGGTGGTCGGAAGAATCTGGGTCATGTACTGCAACTGCGTGGACGACAGCCGGCCGTAGCGGGGACCATCATGACCGCCCGTCTGGATGACGGAGAACAGCGACTGAAACGGCACGCTCGGCGGCACGAGCCAGGGGAAAAAACTCCCGGTCTCGAAGTCGCCGTTGGTCACCAGGTTCTGCGCCATGGCGGCGGGAGCGAAGGCGAGCAAGCCGCAGGCGAGTGCAGACCGGGCAAACCGTGGGCAGAGCATGGGTCGACCTTTCGCGAGGATGAGAGGTCAAAGCATACCACAAAGAGCCGAACCCGGCAACCGTCCGGTAACTTGCATGCAAGCCGCCAGCCCGTCGCGGCGGCAACGCCCGGGCCCACGCACATTTGCGTTCCGGCGCACCCGGTGATATACCGTGCGCCGGACGGGCGCGTGTCCGCCGCGGATTGCTGATTACATGCGTCCTCGAACGGACGCCCGGAAGCAGGAGCCTTCGATGCGATCTATCTCGTGGGTTGTGGTCGCCGCAATCATCGTGTCTCAACTGGGTGTGCTTTCACCTCGGGCGCTTGGACAGGCGGGCAGGCCGTGCTGCTTTGCGGACGGCTCATGCCAGATCCGATCGGCGTACGACTGCCTTGACGAGGGCGGAATCTGGCAGCCGCTGGCCAAGAACTGCGGCGTTGCGCCGTGCACGGCGCAGCAGCCGATCGGCGGGATCAGCATGAGTCAGGCCGCCGCGGCAGGTGGCACGATCGAGTTCTCTGACTTGACGTGCCACTGGACACGCTCGCTTTGGAGCGTGGCCAGTGCAATCAACCCGAGTCGCCGCGATCACTCCGGACGACAGTCGACCGGTTGCCTTGAGGCTGGGTTTTCCGGCTCACTCGAACCATCTCGATGACCTCCCGGGCACTCCGCCCTTCAGCAAGTCGCGCGAACTCACTCTGCCGAAACAGGCGCGGATCGACGAGATCGATCGGCGACGGCTGCTTGAGATACCAGTGCACCGATGACCACGGCCAATCCGCGGGCTTCTCAACGAGTCCGCGGACGACCGGGTTTCGGTGGATGTACCGCACGATTGACACCAGCCCGTCCCACTCATCGGTATTGCGGTCGTAACCACCGCCGTGCTGCCAGAAGCGTTTGTCTCCGGACGGTGTCTGCACCTTCTTGAGCCATGGCGAATCTTCGAGCCGCCAGCGCCTGAGCACGCGGCGAGACATGGTGCCCTTGAGCATGTTCAGTATCCACGGCACTGGCCACTCGGGGAGTTGAGGAATGAGAAGCAGGTGGAAATGCTCGGGCATGAGGACCCAGGCAATAAGTCCGAAGCCGCGGCCGGCATGCGTGCGGACGAGGGCATCGACGAACTCCTGCTTCACCCAATCCTGCTGGAAGAGCGGAAGTCGTCTGTAGCACGAGCATGTGAGGTAACGGGCGCCGAGCATCGCCTCGAGCCGGATGAGCCGTTTTCGCATCGGCTCGGTTGGGTTGACTAGGTCAGGGTCGGCTCTGCCCATCGCCGGAGTATGCTCCGTTCACGGCCGGGTCGTCAAGAGCAAGCGGAGCACTGGCCACGCTCCAAAGCGAGCGTGTCCAGTGGCACGTCAAGTCGAGGGAGACTCGGGCGTCAGCCGCGCTTCGCGGGCGAGGGGGGAACCGGACCGGATCAGAGAGAGCGTTTCGCCCCGTCGGGGCGCGCCTGCGGGGGCGGGGCCAGTTCGCCGGGTGAAGTGCGATGTCGGGACCGTGGAGCGCATCCACCTCGTGCGATGAGGAATCGCACCGGGATCGCGGACGCGGTCCCGGTACCACTGCGAGTTGTGCGGACCGCTCAGGCGTGGGGGATGAGGCCGCGGTCGGCGAGCAACTTGAGGCAGGCCCGCACGGAGTCCTCGATGGACATGGTCGCGGGCTTGAGGACGAGTTCGGGGCTGGCGGGCGCCTCGTAGGGATCATCGATGCCCGTGAAGCCCTTGAGTTGGCCGGCGCGGGCCTTCTTGTAGAGGCCCTTGGGATCGCGCTGCTCGCAGACCTCGATGGGGGCATCGACGAACACCTCGATGAACGGGATCGCGCCCAGCGCATCCTTCTCGTGCGTCGCGCGGGCGGCATCGCGGTCGGCGCGGTAGGGGCTGATGAAACTCGTCAGCGCGATGCAGCCGGAGTCGGCGAAGAGTTTGGCGACCTCGCCGATGCGGCGGATGTTCTCGGCCCGGTCCTCGGCGGAGAAGCCCAGGTTCTTGTTCAGGCCCATGCGGATGTTGTCGCCGTCGAGGCGGTAGCAGTGGATGCCGCGCTGCACCAGCACCTGCTCGAGGGCGCAGGCGATGGTGCTCTTGCCCGAGGCGGAGAGCCCGGTGAACCACAGCGTCGCGCCGGTCGCCTTGAGCAGTGTGTGCCGCTCGGCCCGGGTGATGTTGCCCTCGTGCCAGTGCAGGTTGGTGCCCTTGGTGGCGGAGGTCGGAACGACAACGGGCTTGGACGACGCGGTCGGGGTGGTGGTCATGGGCCGAGTGTAGCGCCGGGGGGTCGGCGCGGTCCGGGGGTGAACGCCGAACTAGCATTGGCGATGCCCGCGGCATCCGACGACAGACCGAGGGACCCCAGGGCCCTTCGCCGCGCCCCGATCGAGGGCGATGTGGTTCCTTCGCGGCCGCGGCCGGTGCGGCGGGAGATCGACGAAGACCCGTCGGAGGAAGACATCGCGAAGTTGGACAGCCCGACGCGCACCTGCCCGAAGTGTGGTCGCGAGGTGTATGACGACGCGGACGTGTGCTATCACTGCGGGCATGCGTTCTCGCCGGGGGAGCGCGCCACGCCGTGGCTGCAGATCATGGTCGCCGTGCTGGTGATCCTGGGATTCCTGGCGATCTTCGTGTTCAAGATGTTCTAGGAACGTTCGGTCGCGAGGCGGGTCGCCTCGGCGTGCCGCGGCGGCTGTGCCCGGGAGGCCCCGCTCGCCGATAGACACACCGCACATGACCGGTACCGCCGCGCGCACACTCCGACCGCTGATCCGCCTCGACCCGGGCTGGCTGTTCCTGATCGCCGGGGCGGCGGTGGTGGCGTGCACGGTGCTGATCCCGGCGCAGCGCAGCCTCGACATCGCGCGTTGGGAGCGCGACCGCGCCAAGGCGATCGAGAACCACCGGGTGGAGCGGCTGGAGCGGTACGCGGCGTACCTGGATGCGCTGGGGCGCGGCGACGAGAGCGTGCTGCTCTCGCTCGCGGCGACGCAACTGAACATGTCGCCGGAGGACCGGGTGCCGCTGACTCTGCCCGATGAGCCGGCGCTGACGAGCGCAAGCGTTTTTCCGGCGCTGGAGCCGCCGCCGCTGGATGTGCCCGTGCGGCCCGAGAAGGCGCGGACGCAGTCGCTGCTGGAGCGGCTGACGATCGGCGACACCTCGCGGCTGTGGCTGATGGCGCTGGGGCTGATCTGCATGGTGTGGGGACTGCTGCCGGCGGCGGGGATGCGGATGCACCCCGAACCCGAGGCCGCGATGGACGGCGAGCCCCGGTCATAGACTGCACGTCGGTCCGCGGCGGGAAGGGCCGGCGCGGGCCGCGACGCCATGACCCCGACGCTCCATGCAGATGTCCTGATCTTCGGCGGCGGGATCGCCGGGCTGTGGACGCTTGCGCGGCTGGGGCGTGAGGGGTTTTCCTGCGTGCTGGTCGAGCCGGACGCGCTGGGGGCGGGGCAGACGGTCGCCAGCCAGGGGATCATCCACGGCGGGTTGAAGTATGCGCTGGACGGCCGGGTCGGCGGTGCCGCGGCGTCGATCGCGGCGATGCCGGAGGTGTGGCGTTCGTGCCTTGCGGGCGGGCAGGATGCGCCGGTGGACCTCCGGGGCGTTCCGGTGCTGAGCGAGGGGTACTACTACTGGACATCCCCGGGGGTGATGTCGCGCATCGCGGGGCTGGGCGCCTCGAAGGTGCTGCGGACGGGGGTGGAGCGTGTGTCGGGCGAGGGGCGGCCGGGGGTGCTGCGCGGGGCCTCGACGGGCATGGGCGGTGTCGACGTGTACCGCGTGGGGGAGATGGTGCTCGATGCGCGCGAACTGGTGCGGACGCTCGCCGAGACGGGCCGCGGCAGGATCGTGCAGGGCGCGATGGCGGCGGGCGAGGTTCCGCAGCGCGGGAACGGGCCGGTGGGGGTGCGGGTGCGCTGCGCCGATGGGCGCGAGATCGGGATCATGGCGGGCGCGGTGGTGCTGGCGGCGGGCGCGGGGAACGAGGAGTTGCTGGCGCGGTTCGGCGTGCAGGAGGCCGCGCGGGTGCGGGCGCAGCGGAGGCCGCTGCACATGGTGATGATGCGGGGCGCGCCGGGCGCGTTCTTCGGGCATTGCATCGGGACATCGAGTTCGCCGCGGGTGACGATCACCAGCGGGACGACGGCCGCGGGCGGCGGGTGGGTGTGGTACATCGGCGGGCAGATCGCGGAGGAGGGCGTGTCGCGGAGTGGACCCGAGCAGATCGCCGCGGCGCAGCGCGAACTGGCGGAGTGTCTGCCGTGGATGAAGATGCCCGCGGGCGCGCGGTGGGCGACGCTGCGCATCGACCGCGCCGAGGGCGTGCCGATAGGCGGCGGCTCGCGGGCGGGCCGACGGCCGGACCTGCCGGTGGTCGCGGCGGCGGGACGCATCATCGCGGCGTGGCCGTCGAAACTGGCGCTCGCGCCCCTGCTGGCCGACGAGGTGCTTCGCACGCTGGGCGCGATGGGAGTCTCGCCGCGGGCGGACGCGGCGGCTTTCGAAGCGCTTTCGCCGCCGCCGGTGGCGCAGCACGTGTGGGACCGCGAGGACATCGCATGGAACTGAGGCCGCTCGGACACACCGGACTGCGCGTGAGCGTGCTGGGGCTGGGCACCGTGCGGCTGGGGCGCACCCGCGGCTTGAAGTACCCGGGGCAGACGGCCGGCGGCACTCCCGCGCTGCCGACCGACGACCAGGCGGTCGAACTGCTGCGCACCGCGGCCGGGCTGGGCGTCAATCTGCTCGACACGGCCCCGGCGTATGGAACGAGCGAGCAGCGGCTGGGCGAACTGATGCACCGCCATGCGTGGTTCGGCGGGCGCGACCGGTGGGTCGTGTGCACCAAGGCCGGGGAGGAGTTTGACGACGCATCGGGGCAGTCGCGCTTTGACTTCTCGCCGGAGGCGATCCGCCGGAGCGTCGAGCGGAGCCTGCGGCGGCTGCGCACCGACCGGATCGACGTGCTGCTGCTGCACTCTGACGGGCGCGACGAATGGATCATCCGCGAATCGGGCGCGATGGACACGCTGAACGACCTGAAGTCGCGCGGCGTGATCGTGGCAACGGGCGTGAGCACGAAGACGGTCGACGGGGGCCTGCTGGCCGTCGAGCACGCTGATGTGGTCATGGTGACGCACAATCTCTCGCATACCTCCGAGCAGCGAGTGATCGATACGGCGCAGGAGGCGGGGCGCGGGGTGCTCATCAAGAAGGGCCTGGAGAGCGGGCACGCCGCGGACCCGGCCCGGGCGATCCGCTTTGTGCTGGCGACGCCCGGCGTGTGCGCGATGATCGTGGGCACGACGAGCGCCGGGCACCTGCGTGAAAACGCGGCGGCCGCGGCGGGCTGAGGCGCTCACTCGCCGGCGAGCCAGTCGGGCAGGGCGGCGGGCCGACCGGAGCGGTCGACGCTGGCCAGGAGCGTGGTCGCGGTGACGAGGGTTTCGCCGACGGGGCCGTGGCGTGCGATGCCCGCGCCGATGGTCGCGCCGCTCTCGACGCGCACGACCTCGTACTCGTGGCGGATCTTGACGCGAGTGGCCTGCACGACGCGTGTCCGCACCTCGACCAGGTCGTCGTAGTAGGCGGGGCGCTTGTACGACGCTTCGAGTTTCACGATGACGAGGAACACGCCGGCGGATTCGAGGTCGGCGTAACTGACTCCGGCATCGCGGAGGAGTTCGGTCCGCCCCATCTCCAGCCACGGCACATAGGCCGCGTGGTGGGCGACGCCCATGGGGTCGCACTCGCAGTAGCGCACGCGGACGCGGAGAGAGCCGGAGGTCGGCACGGCGCGGGTCGGGCGGGGAGCATCGTCGGGGGCCCGGTGGGACATGCGGGAGGATAAGTCGGGAGCCGGACGGTTTGGCGGCGCTCGTCGCCGCGTTCACGTTGGGATTCCGACTTTCTCGCAACGCCTAAACTCCCGGCCCTGCAAGGCGAGCACCACCACCGTGTCCGAACGTCTGGCCAGCAAAGTCCGCATCCGCCTGCTCGAGCCCGGCGACTCGCTCGCCCACCTCACGGGCATGCTGCACCGCGCGTACAAGCAGCACATGGAGCGCGGCATCCAGGCGCTGGCGGCGTTCCAGCCGGAGGAGGTGACCCGCCGGCGCATCTCCGACGGGGAGTGCAGCGTCGCGCTGTACATGGGGCGGATTGTGGGCACGATCATGTTCAAGACGCCGGAGCAGACCGCGCGGGCGTGGCCGGGTGTGCCGTGGTTCGATCGGCCCGGGGGCGGGGTCGCGAGTTTCTCGCAGTTCGCGGTCGAGCCGGAGTACCAGGGCAAGGGCATCGGCATGGAACTGCTAAGGCGTGTGGAGGAGCGGGCCGCGGCGGCCGGCGCGGCCGAACTGGCGCTCTCGACCCCCTCTCCGGCGGAGTGGCTGGTGGGCATGTACCAGCGCCACGGCTACCGCGAGGTTGCGCGCTGGCATTGGAACGAGACCAACTACGACAGTTTGATCATGAGCAAGGCGATCCCGCGGGCGGGCCGGCCCTGAGCGGGCGTTGACGCTCCCGGCCGGATCGAGTTACGGCGTCGACGCGCGGGGCGGATCGACCGGCGGCGCAGCGCCGGGCATGCGCCCATATACCGACACCGCCACCGCGACAAACACCAGGCCGAAGGCGATCAGGTCGGTGGTGCGGAGTTTTTCCTTGAACACCAGCACCGTCAGCACGCTGAAGACCATGAGCGTGATGGCCTCCTGCAGCACCTTGAGTTGCGCGAGATTGAACGGGCCGCCGAAGTCGTGGTGGCCGATGCGGTTGGCGGGCACCTGCAGGAGGTACTCGGGCAGGGCGATGAGCCAGGAGATGGCGATCGCCGCGATGAGCGGCCAAGTCTGCTTCTTGACGTGCAGGTACCACGCCAGCGTCATGAAGGTGTTCGACGCTACGAGCAGGAGGACCGTGACGATGATGCGGGAGGTCATGGGTGGCGGGTGGCGAGTGAGAAGCGGCGAAGCGAGTCAGCGTATTCCTGCTCTTCTTTGTTCGCTCATTCAGAATCGTCGTCACCCTACCGCCGCGGATTCCTCGCCGAGCCCGGCCTGCGATACGGCGGCGGCACACCCTTGGGCACCGCGGGCGGACCGGCGCGACGGGTCGCGGCCGCGGCGCCATCGGGGTCGCTGACCGGTGGTGCGGCAGCGGCCGATTCCGCCGGGCCGTCCTGTCCCTGGAATGTGCGCGGGTCGATGTTGGGCTGCGCATCGAACTCTTCGGGGTCTGCCTCGGGCGCGGCGTCCACGGTGCTGCCGGGATCGAACTCGCCGGGCTCCAGCAACCGCGCGAACACCAGCCGCCCGGCGGTGGTCTGCATCGAGCCGGTGACCAGCAGGAGCGCCTCCTGCCCGATCTTGTGTGCCGCGGCCTCGGCCACGACCATCGTGCCGTCCTCGAGATAGCCGACGGCCTGGCCTGCCTGCTCGCCGGGCTTGACGAGCCGGAGGAGCAACTGCTGCCCGGAGATGAGGGTCGGCTTGAGGGTGTTGGCGATCTCGTGGAGATTGAGGACCATGACCCCGTGGATCTGGGCGACGCGTGTGAGCGCGAGGTCGGTAGTCATGAGCCTGCCGCCGCCGAGTTTCTGCGACAGTTCCACGAGCATCTGGTCGACGCTCAGGGCCTGCACCCGGGTGTCGTCGATCTTCACGTCGATGGTGCCCTGACGCTGCAGCCGGGCGACGATGTCCAGCCCGCGCCGGCCCTTGGCCCGCTTGAACTTGTCGCCCGCGTCGGCCATGAGTTGCAACTCGGCCAGCACGAACCGCGGCACAACGAGGGGGGCCTGGATGATCCCGGTCGCCGCGACGTCGGCGATCCGCCCGTCGATCAGGGCCGAGGTGTCCAGCACGATGGGCCGAACGCCGCGGATCTGCTTGGCGAACTCGACATAGGGAATGACGATGCGGAACTCGTCCTGGGTCTGGAGCACCGTGGTGACGCCGAGATAGCACAGGCAGAGCCCGACCATGACGTTGATGGTGCCCATGAGCGGGCGGAGATACGCGATGGCGGCCTTGTTCACGCCCCAGGTCTGGATCACGAGTTCGATGACCTGGCCCAGCACCACGCTCGCGAGCATGCCGACCAGCAGACCGAGGAACACGCCCGAGATCGTGGAGACCTTCTTGTTGGGCGTGAACCGGTCGACCAGGTACACGATCAGGAACATGCAGATCGCCACGCCGACGGGGATCCACCACTGGATCGCGAGGTTGACGATCGGCTGGGGCGTCGACTCCGGCGGAACGGTGACCCGGGGGACCGGCCGTGGAGCCTCTGTCGAGGGCTCGGTTGCCGGCTCGTTCCCCGTCGCATCCTGAGAGGGAGTGTTCGCCGACGGGGGCTGCTGCGTCACGATGGGCCGGCGGACCGCCAGCGGCTGCTCGGCGTACGGCTCGGAGGCCTGGAGGATGGTGAGCAGGGCAAAGCCGATGATCGCGGCGAAAAAGATCCACCGCACCACCGCGAGAATGAAAGCGCGCTGCCGCTTCTCGGATTCGAACGGGTGCAGGGCTTCTTCGGTGGGGTCGGCCATGGGGTGGTCGGTGGCGGAGGGCAAAGGGTGAGAGTGGGAAGGTCGAGGCGGCGCTGCGCGTTCTGCTCCGGAACCCGATTCCCTCGCCCCCTCTTGCTCTACGGCCCCGCTGCCTTCCCGGATCGGAAAACCGCTCCTACCAGCAGCCTATCACACCGACGTGCCTTCGGATATCGGCAATCGGTGGCCGAAAACCCCTTCCCCGGGTTGGCTGCGGGTTCTGACCGCGCTTTACTTGGCCTTCCACGCCGTCCTGACCGACGGCCGGGCCCGGTGCACGGATGGCCCGTGAACCTGGTCAGGGCTTGACCGCAGCAGCCATAAGCGGCCGTCGTCCGGTGCCGCCGGTGTCCTGGCCGTCGTTCAGGGCGGCGTGGTTTGGATCGTGCTTCGCGGCAGACGGCGGCCGTTGACGGCCGCCCGGGCCTATGGCCCCATGGTCACCCACAGAGCCGCATCGGCCTGGTGCAGCATGTGCATCTGCGGGCTGATGTTGGCCAGTTCGGTGGAATAGGCCCCCCACCGCAGCATGAGCCAGACCAGCACGAAACAGCAGAACCACGCCGCGAGTTCACCGATGGTCTTGCGCCGCCCGGCGTAGAACGCCAGGCAGGCCGCGCCGACGCTCGTGAGTTTCCAGGCGATGAGCATGCCCGGCGAGTTGGTGCTCATGACCAGCCGGGCGACCGGGTTGCCCTCGGAGAGCCCGATGGTGGTGAGGTGGACCAGCGTCATGTAGAGATCCGCGATGCTCAGCACCGCGATGGCGAGGATGAGCCAGCACACCCGGGCCTCCCGGGTGCGCAAGAGCGTGCGTCGGCCGACAGGGGCCGGCAGGGTTCTGTTGGCAGTCGTGGGGAAATAGGGGGTCGGCGCGCTGTGCATGGGCCTGCCACTCCTTGCGGGGATTGGCAGGATCGGCCCCTTGCGGGCCCCTTTGAACCCCGAGGGGCGGCGCCGCCGCGGACCATGCCGCCTGTACCGGCTGGAGAACCCTGCAAGCCGCCCGAGCGTCCGATCAGGCGTGCCGCCGTCGGCCGATCAACAATCCATAGAGAATCCCGCCTGCCCCCTGCTCGGCCGCGGCATCCGCGGCGGCCGGGTTCGAGGTTGATGCGGCCCGACCGACCGGGCGCGGTACGAAGCAAGGAGGCCACGGGCATGCGCAGGCGGAACGACGGATGGCTCAGCCTTGTGGCCGCGGCGGCGATGGTCGCGGGCGTTACAGGTGCGGCGTTCGCTCAGCCGCAACTCAACCCGGTGTACGTCGACGACTCGCCGGTGGCGTCGGAGACGTTCTCGCGGGTGAGGGACCATCTCGGCGCGGGCAACGTGGACGAGGCGGTCCGCGTGCTGCAGGCGCTGCTGGACGAGCAGGGGGACCGGGTGCTGGGGGTTCCGGGCGACCCGGATCTGTTCATCAGCGTGCGCGAGTCGGTGCATCGGCTGGTGCTGGGCGATGCGCGGCTGCTGGACCGGTATCGGCAGAATCTCGCGCCGCGCGCCACGGCGATGCTGGAACGAGGGGAGATCGAGGCTCTGGAGCGGCAGTGCCTCATGACCGCCGCGGGGTTCGAGGCGACGCTGCGGGTGGCACAGTCGCGGCTGGAGGCGGCGCAGTTCGAAGCCTCGCTGCGGGCGCTGCTGCAACTGGAAGATCATCCCGACCGGCGCGCCGAGGCGGGCAAGGCCGCGGCCGAACTCGCCGGGGTTGTGGCAAGGTACCTCCCGCGTCCGGAGGTTCGGCAACTGGCCGAACGCTGGGCGAAGCAGGCGGGCGTGGCGGCGGCGGCGGCGGCGGTCCGCTGGCCGGCGGGCGCGCTGGTGCGCGGGCAGAGCCCCATGGACACCGCCGCGACGCTGCGCACCGAGGGGCTGGTGAGCAAGCCGCTGTGGAGCGCCGAGTATGCGCCCGCTGGGGCGATCGAGGAGAACCTGAAGGACAATCCGGAGCCGGGCATCCCGCGCGGCGCGGAGGAACTGCTGGTGATGCCCACCGTCTCGGGCGAGATGGTGTTCGTCAACGACGGCATCTCGGTGAGCGCGTGGGACCAGTTCACGCTGGCGCAGCGGTGGAGGGTGAACCCGGCCGCGGCCGAGGGCCCGGCGGGCGCAGCGCCACGCCGGGGCGGGGCGCCCGGCCAGCCGAGTTATCGAGGCTGGGCGCTGAACCCGATCGACGTGGCGACGGTGGCGATCCAGGGGCGGACGGCGGTCGCGGCGACGGGCCGGGCGCTCTCGGGCTCGCGCGACGGAGACACGCGGATCAGCGCGATGGATGCGCAGACCGGGCGGGTGAAGTGGACCGTCGACCTGACGGAACTCGACCCGCTGCTGGCCGACGCGGTGGCGCGCGGACCGGTGGCGGTCGACGAAGGTGTCGTGGTCGTCGGCGCACGCAAGGCCCTCGCCGAGCGGCGGCTGCTCTCGCTGGTGCTGGTGGGGATCGACCTTGAGACCGGCGCCAAACTCTGGGTTCGTCCGCTGGGCAGCAGCGGCATGCTGCCCTACATGTCCCAGCCCGGCGGCTCGGAGTCTTCGGTCATCGCCGAGGGCGTGGTGTATCGCGGGGACCGGCTGGGCGCGGTGGGCGCGTTCGAGGTCGCGACCGGGCGTCCGGTGTGGGTGCGACGCGCGCCGGTTGACGCCATGGGCGTGCGCGACAGCACCGTGCCGTGGCGCATCGGCGGCCCGGTGATCGACGGTGATTCGCTGTTCGCGCTCGCGCCCGACCAGCGCGCCATCCTGCGCATCGACCGCCGCAGCGGGGCGCTCCTGTCGCAGAAGTCCACCGATCGCTTCGGCATCACGCCTCCCGACTACATCGTGAAGGTCGGCCGGATGATCGCGGGCATCGGCGCCGACCAGATCGGCTACGTGTCCATGGATCAGTTCGAGGACGGGGTGATCAGCACGACGGCCCGGCTGCTCCCGCCGGGCATCCACGGGCGCGTCGTCGTGGCGGGCGACCGCATCGTCGCGCCCGTACCGACGGGGCTGGCGATCTTCGACCCCGCCGCTCCGGACGCCGAGCCGGTCCGCATCGATCTGGATCGCCCGGGCGCGGTCGTGCCGATCGACAGCCAACTCATCGTCTCCGACGACACCCGCCTGCACAGTTACCTGCTCTGGCAGGTCGCCGAAACGATGCTGATGTCGCGCATGAAGGCAAGCCCCGAGGACCCCGCGCCCGCCGTGACGTTCGCGGAACTGGCGTACCGGGCCGGCCGGCCCGACCGCATCCTCGAGGCCGTCGACGCGGCGCTCCGCGCGATCAGCATGAACCCCGCGCTCGAGTCCTCCGCCGCCGCCGCGCGCCGGCTGTTCGAGGCGCTGCGCGAGATCACCACGTGCAGCCTGGAGGACCGCGATCCGCGGGCCGAGTCGGCCGCGGCGGTGCGCATGGGGCCGCGGCTCGACGACGCGGCTCTGGTTTCGGCGCTGGTCGACCGCATGGGCCGGTGCGCCTCGGCGCCCGACGACCGCGTGACGCACCTGCTCGCGCTCGGGCGGGTCGAGGAGCGCGCGGGCCGCGCGCCCTCGGCGGTCGCGGCGTATCAGCGGGTTCTGGACGACAGCGTGCTGGGCGGATCGACCTGGCGGGGCGTGCAACTGGCGGTGCGTGCCGACCTCGAAGCGGTCCGCCGGATCGAGCAACTGGTCGAGGCCAAGGGCCCGTCGGTCTATGCGCAGCAGGAGTCCGCCGCGAACGACGCATTGACGCGGCTCGGCCCGGGCGCGTCGCCGGAGCGTCTGTCGGAACTGGCGGCCCGCTTCCCGCTTTCAACGATCGTGCCGCGCGTGTATCTGCAGATCGCCGCGGCGTACTCGACGCCCGAGCAGGAGCAGGCCCGTCTGACCGCGCTGGAGACCGGCCTGCGCGCCTCGGTCCGCGTGCCGGGGGCCGACGCGGCGACCGTGGGCCGCATCGCGGGCGAACTGGTGGATTCGCTCTCGTCGCGCGGGCAGTCCGCCTCGGCCGCGTCGATCCTGCGGCTTGCGCGGGAGTACTTCCCCAACGCCGAACTCCGGTCCGGCGACCGCGTGCTCGACGGCGGTCGCCTGAGCGCCGAACTGGACGAGCGGATCGCCAAGACGGTGCGCTGGCCGCGGATCGGGCCGACACAGTGCCAGGGCGCGCAACTCGTCGGGCGCGTCACGCTCATGGAGCCGCTCCTGCCCGGCGACCGGCCCTTCACCGCCGCGTGCTTTGCGACCATGAAGGACGACGAGATCGCGGTGTGGTCGGCGGCGGCCGCCAAGGGCAGCGACCTGGTCGGCAAGGCGTGGAGCACGCAGCCGGCGGGAGCGCAGGCGGTGCTGCTCCGAACCGACAGCGAGAGCGCGTACTTCCTGATGACCACGTCGGCCGTGGGGCAGGTGGTCCGCGTGCCGGCCGCACCGGGCGGCAAGGCGTGGACCAGCGAGGTCCTCAAGCCGCTGTTTGATGTCAAAGACTCCCGCGCCCTGCGCAGGCTCCAGGAAGGCGGCCCCACGGTCTTCTTTCCTTCGCCGCAGGACGGGATCCTCAGCACCGGCGACCTCACCGCGGCGATGGACGACCGCACCATCGCGATCGTTCAGCGCGGGGGCAAGGCGGCGGCGTTCGACACCGACACGGGGCAGACCCTGTGGTCCGGCCTGACGCCGGTGAGCCGGGTGTACGACGTCGATGTGGCGGGCGGCGTGCTGGTGGTGGCGGGCGACATGGAGGTCCCCGCCGCGGGCGGCGGCGTTGCCGAACTGCGTCCCATCGTGCAGACCATCGACGCCCGCACGGGCAAGCCGCTGCAGCGGCTGAGCGACTTTGGCGGCCGCACGCACTGGGTCCGCAGCACGCCCGACGGCTCGACGGTCCTGCTCGGGGTCGATCGCGCCGTGGTCTGCCTGGACCTTGGCAGCGGCCGGGCCAACTGGGTGCTGACAACGCCGGAACTCGTCCCGGCCTCGCAGGCATGGATCGCCGGCGACCGCGTCATCCTCGTCTCGCCCGACCGTACGCTCTGGCAGGCCTCGCTCTCGACCGGCAGGCTGCGGCCGCAGCCGCTGGATGCGCCGCGGACGCACGTCGAGAGCATCCGCCCGCTGGAGGCATTCGCCGCCGCGGCGTCCGAGGCCGCCGACCTGGTCATCTCCACCGGCCAGGGCATGATCGTGTTCGGCCCGCAGGGCGAACTCCGTGGCGTCGACGCGATGGGCGGGTTCGAGTCGATGCTCCCGCCCCGACCGGCACAGGGCCGGGCCGTGACGATCGAGACCATCGCCGACAGCCGCACGCCCGAGGGTCTGATGGTCTTCCAGATTCACCAGTTCGAGACGGCCACGGCGATGCTGGTCGACAGCAAGTCGATCGAACTGGGCTCGCACCCGATGTCGATGGCGCTGCTCGACGGCCGGATTGTCATCAGCGGCGGCGGGATCACGATCGTGCTGGCCGCCCCCCCGGCGGAATGATCGGCAGGACCGCTCAGTCCCGTCGCGATTCATCGAGCGCCAGTTCGCACATCAGTTCGATGCCCGTCTCCAGCGCATCGTCGTTGAAGTCGTACTCGGGCTGGTGCAGGCTGGGATAGGCGTCGCGGCCGGGCGGGCGGACGCCGAGGATGAAGAAGCACGCCGGCACGTGGTGCCCGTAGTACGAGAAGTCCTCGCCCCCCATCGTCGGCGTCGGCACCGTTCGGACGCGTTGGTCGCCGACCGTGCGCCGGGCGACGCGGAAGAACCGCTCGGTCATGGCCGGGTCGTTGAACGTGACCGGGTAGCCCTCCTCCCAGTGGATGTGCGCCTCGCAGCCCATCGCGCCGCACAGCCCCGAGGCGATGGCGTGGAAGCGCTCGCGCCCGAGTCGGCGCATCTCGGGCGTCAGCGTGCGCATCGTGCCCGCGAAGGTGACCGACCGCGGGATGACATTGCGGGCCACGCCGCCATGGATCGTGGCCACCGTCAGCACGATGCTGTCGGTCGGCGGGGCGTTGCGAGAGCAGATCGTCTGCAGCGCTCCGATCAGTTGGGCCGCGGCGACGACCGGATCACGCGAGATCTGCGGGTACGCCGCGTGCGACTGCACCCCCACCACCTCGACCTGGAAGTTGTCCGTCGCCGCCAGCAGCGCACCGGGGCGCGAGCCGACCTCGCCCAGCGCGTACTGCGGCCAGCCGTGCAGCCCGAAGATGCGATCCACACGCGGCCCAAGGCGCGAGCCGTCGAGCGCCCCGTCTTCGCACATGCGCTTTCCGCCCGCGCCGCCTTCTTCCGCCGGCTGGAAGATGAGCGTCACCGGGTTGGGCCGGTGCTCGAGCCGGCTAAGCACCCGGGCGACACCCAGCAGGTTTGCGGTGTGCCCGTCGTGCCCGCAGGCATGCATGATTCCCGGCGTTTTCGACGCGTAGGCGACGCCGGTGGCTTCTTCGATGGGCAGGGCGTCCATGTCGGCGCGGAGCGCGACCGCGCCGCGCGTGCGACCCTCGGCTGTTGTCGCGGGGATGTGCGCGACCACTCCCGTGCCCCCGGCAAGGCCCGGGACGTGCTCGATCCCCAGCCGCGCCAGTTCGGCGCACACCACGCGGCTGGTTCGCTGTTCCTGGTAGGCCAGTTCGGGGTGCGCGTGCAGGTCGCGCCGGATGGCGGTGATCTCAGGGAGGATCTCACGGATCAACGGGCGGAGCGCTGGGGCCATGCCGGGAGGGTACGGGTGCTCGGGCGACCCGTCCGCCGGGCCGCGGCATCACCCCGGCAGCGGTTCGGCAATCGGCGCGGTATCGACGCCCTGGACGGGCAGGCCCGCGGGGCGCTCGTCGACGGGCTTCTGGAGATACTCGTCTTCGCGACGGCGGCTCTGCCCGGCGCGCAGGTCCTCTGTCAGGCGTGCGCGCTCTCGCTGCAGGCGTTCCTTCCACCAAGGGTCTGTCTCCTGGAGCAGCGCCCGCTGCACACGCCGGGCGGTCACCTCGTTCCCGCGGTTGAGCAACTGATCGACCAGGATCGAGCGTCGCAGCGCCGGCTGGAAGTTCTCGTTCCGCTTGAGCGACTCCTCGTACCAGCGACCCGCTTCCTCGAGATAGTTCAGTTTGTCCCACAGCGCGCCGAGGTTGTAGTAGGGCAGGGGGTCTTTTGGCGAGATCTCCGCGGCGATCATGAACGCCTCCGCGGCCTTGTTGTTCTCTTCTCGGAGCATGAGCAGCCGGCCCATGTTGTTCCACGCCGCGGGCGTCTCGCGGTGAAGCCGGACCGCCTCGAGATACTTGGCCTCGGCCTCGTCGTTGTAGCCCTTGTACTCGAGGCGCTGGGCGGCGCGGACAAGGTCCATTGCCTTGCCGCGGTTCACGGCTTCCTGCTCGAAGTCGGGCGCGGGGATCGGGGGCGAGTACTGCCTGCAGCCGGCCAGGCTCGCGCACAGGCACACGCCCGCCGCGAGCCGCAGCACCGCCTGCCCCCATCCCAACCGGCCCGCCGTGTTTGCGCGATCAGGCATCATTTCCTCGTCTCCCAGCGAACGAACTCCACTTCCATGCTCCATCCCCCGCCGCTGCTGCCCCCCGGCGGCGCCGTGTCGGGCCGGAGCGACACCATTGAGATCTCGACCCCGCGCGTCTCGCTGGACGACTGAACGTTTACCAGCCATTCCAGGAGCCCCTTGGGGTCCTGCCCGGTGACCTTCGCGGCGTACTTCTTCTGCGAAACCCCCGGCACGGCCATCCCCGTCACTTCGCTCTCGGGCACGACCAGCGATCGGCCGGACGAGTCGGCCTTGACCCCTGCCGCCGCGGCGAGTTCCTCGATCGCCTTGCCCACACGCGGATCGGCCGCCAGCCCGCGCGTGGCCTGCTTGTCGCGCAGGGCCTGCACCTTGGCCACCACGGCGAGCACCTGTCGCGTCTTGGCCCGCTCCGACTCCACCTTCGCCAGTGTGGCCGATCGCGACATCCAGCCCGAGACGGCGTACGCCGCCGCGCCCACGAGCAGCGCCGCCGCCAGCAGCACCAATCCCCGCGGGCGGTTGGCCCGCTCGGCATTGGCCGCGGCCATCGCCAGTTCCATCCGCGCCGAGTCCTGGCTCGCCGGGGCCGGGACACCCGTTTGCTGCTCGCCGTTCATGGCTTGGCTCCCGGGGCGGCGTCGGTCGGCCAGGTTCCTGTCAGCACGTAGAGCCGCTCGTTGCCGATCAGCGGGGGCGTCGAGCCGCGCCACGGGATCTCGCCCTTGCCCGCCGTGAGTTTCTCGAGGATCGCCGGGCCGGTCTCGGCATCGGGAACGATCAGCCGCACGCTGCCCACCGCGGCGTTGATGGTCAACTCCTTGATCTTCGTGTCGCGCGAGCCCTCGATGGCCCGCATCACCCGCGCCAACTCCAGCAGGATCGGGCGCTGCGGCTTGAGCGACTTGTTCATCTGCTCGAGTTCCGCGGCCTTGCCCATCAGGATGCCGATGCCGGCATCCTCGTTCTTGGAGATGTTGGGCGCGACCGACTCCATCAGGACCAGCGCATCGGTTCGCCGCTTCTGCGCATCGGCGATCTCCTCCCCCCCGCCGCCCGCGGCCGCGTGGAGTTGCCAGCCCACCGCCGCGACCAGCGCCGCCGCCGCCACCAGCCCCACCGCCATCGAGCGGTACATCCACAGGTCGGCACGCCCCGGGCGTGCACCAAGGCCGATCAGTTCGCGACGCGGATCGTCGGCCTGCGCCGGCTCGACCGGCGGCCGCGCCCCGAGCGGGCCCACTCCGGCCAGCCGCGCCAGCGTGGCGCCGATCGGGTCGTCGTGCGCTGAGGCGTCGATCTGCACGTTGCCGCCGTGCCTGCCGGCCCAGGCTCTTCCGAGCCCCTCGGCCAACGAGGCGGGCGAAGGCCCGCCCAGCCAGTGCGCTGCGCCGTTCTGCGGATCCGGGAGCGTGACCGGCCCGAAGCAGAGCACGCGATCGGGCACGCGTCCCAGTTGCGCGCTCCACGCGAGCCAATCCATCACGACACGACCGACCTCCGCCCCCGTGCACTCCAGGCCCGAGACTTCCGCCGGCTCGTCCTCGATGCGCCGCACCGAGCCGGGCTCGGCCTGCGCCAGTTCGGCGCCCGTCACAGCCGGCGACGGCGCGGACTCATCGCGACGCACCACGTGCCGCAGGCGGGCCTGTCCGGCGGCCAGGAGTTCGCCCGCGACGGACCACGACCAGACGAGGCGGCCCGCGGGATCGGTCATAACCACGGCCGTCATCGATGCCCGCTCGGGCGCCGGCTCATCCGGGCGGGGCGCACCGGGGTCCCACGTCGTCGCCAGCGCGTGCCAGATGCTCTCGACCGATGCGACCTCGATGCCGCGTGAGTCCAGTTCGTCGATGAACACGCGCACCGGCGCATCGCGGACCGACAGCACGGCGAAGCGCTCGCGGGGACCTCCAACATCGGCGGCCCGCCCGGGCAGCGAGAGCCGCAGGCTGCGGCGCGGCTCCTCGACCGCCACCGCGAGGGCCTGCACTGAGACATCCGACTCCAGGCCGCCGCCCCCCTCCGATGCGGATGCGATGCCCGTGGCGATCAGCCGTCCGGCGCTTCCGCCGGCCCCTTCGCCGCCGCTGAGGACCGACTGCTGGATGGTGGCGTTCACCACGGCCGGCGCAGCGCTGGGCGCGCTGAGCCATGTGCAGACCCCGCCCTCGGAGTCCAGGCACAGGACATCCAGGCGCGACGTGCCCAACTGCTTGAGCGTGTCGGCGACCCACTTCGCGCCCGACCGCACGGCCGAGACCGCCGCGGCGCCATCGCTGCCGCCTGCGCCCGAGCCGATCTCGCCGGCGACGGGCGCGGACCAAGAGCGGTCGAACGCCGCGCCCACCAGGCGCACCCGCCGCAGCGACGACCCTCCCGGGCCGCGCTCCAGATAGCAGACCATACCGCTCAACGTTCGTTCCTCGCCGCCCCGTTCATTTCATCTTCGAGGATCCTGGCGACATCCGGGTCGTCAGGGTTCAGGCCGATCGCGCGGATCGCCTCGCGCCGCTCCTCGAGCGGCGATGCCGCGTCAAAGCCCAGTTCGGAGATCGCCTTGATCCGATCCTCGTAAGACGAGGTGGGACTGGTCATGGTCGCGTAGGTGCTGGCACGCTGCTCGGGCGAGAGTTGCATGACCCGCGCCACCAGCCGGCCCGGGACGACCGGTGCGCCCTTGGCCTTGCCGTGCGCGGCCTGGGCCGCGGCGAGCGCCGCCGCCGCGGAGTTCGCGGGCGGAGTCGGCGCCGGGGGTGTCTGCGCCGCCGGAGCGCCCGCGCCGGCCTTGGCGGCGCCGGCGGTCGCCGGGCCGCGGGTCGGGAGCATCGCCCCCGCGGGCATCGCCACCCGCTCGATCCGCTTCTGCAGCCCGGCCTCTTCGACCATGATGTGGTCGTCGTGCACTTCCAGCAGTTTCACGCCGTCGACATCGGACCCCTGCCGGACAAACCGCTGCGCCTGATCGATGCGGACGAGCGCGCGGCTTGCCCGCGGCGTGACCGCCGAACCGAGGTACACCCAGTTGGCCTTCGATGCCGGCGTCGCCGGGTGCGGCGGCGTAATCACCGCCACCGCTTCGCCCGGCTCGACGACCTCTTCGGTCGGCGGCGTCGGCTCGGCTGTCTCGCCGGGCGCTTTCGACGGATTCAACGCAAGCAGGATGTCTCCGATGCCCTGCGCATCGGAGAGACTCAGCGTCGCGACCTCTCCCCCTGCCTGCGGGAGTGGACCACTGGTGGACTTGCCATCCCAGTTCGCGCTGGCCGGACGGATCACATTCCCGATCGGCAGCACCAGCAGACCGACCGCGCCCGCCGCCAACAGCAGCGTCGCGCCCTGCCAGAGGACTGTCTTGCGCCTGGTTCTGGACCGGTGACTCGACATACAGCATCCCTCATGGAACCCGTGGGGCTCCAGCATATGCCCCCGAAATAGGTTGTCCCATTGCCTCATCCTCCAAAGGCAGATCTTCCCAGGTCAAGAACATCCCGGTCTGACTGAACTGGTCAGATCGGGCTTCCGGACGCCACTCCATCAATCCCCCGCTCCGGGACAGCACGTATCCCCGCGCATCGGTGATGTCGGCCACGACCCGCCACAGCGTCGGCGCTTCGACCAGCATCGCCAGCATCAGGTCCCGCTCCTCGTCCTTGAGCCCGGCATCGCTCAGCGCCCGGGGGAGTTCCTCGCGCGTCAGCACACCGGCGTTGCGCCGGCTCAGGATCGCCTCGACCACGCGCTGCTGCCGCCGCGGCTCGTCGACCATCGCGACCACCAGCGCCTCGATCACGATCGCCGGGGCCGAGCGGATGCTGATCTCCGCGGGACCGACATTGCGGGTGGCGCGGTGGGTCAACTCGGGCGGGAGTTGCTCGAGATACTCCCGCATGCGCCGGACGATGCGCCGGCGGTCGCCGCCGAGGTTGGTCTCATCGATCATCGCCGCGCCCTGCCCGTCTTCAAACCGCACGTCGATCGCCTCGGCCGAGGGCAGGACGAGCCTGAACGCGCGGCCGGTCTCGCTCAGCGACTCCTGTCCGCGCACGCGCGTCGTCGAAAGCCAGCGGTTCACGCACTCCTTCAGCCCGGCGGCACGGTGGTGGCCGGTGTAGGCCTGGACCTGCCGCTGCACGGTTCGGTGCGACACCGCGCGGCGCTCCAGCAGCACCACCAGCGACAGCGAGGCGATGAACGCCAGCAGCACCACCAGCGGGAGCGCAAAGCCCCGACGCGACCGATGGGAACCTGTCATGCGGCGCGCGCTCATTTGCTGCGCCCTCCATCCTTGGATCCGTCGCGATCGCGGCTTGTCCCGGTGCGGTCGCCCCGGTCCGGACGCGTCGGCGTCCCCGTGCGCGTCGGCGCCGGTGTGCCCGTGCGGTTCTCCAGCCCGGGCGGCAGACGGCTGGTCGCCGCGGCACGATCGACCTTGGTCCCGGGCTCGGGGCCGTTGGTCCAGCCGACCTCGAACATCCAGTTCTCGCGCCGGCCCTCGACGGTCTGGAACGACACCTTCACGTATCCGGGCAGTTCCTCGAACCACGTGGCCCGCGTGCGGGTATCGAACCGCTTGCCGCGGAACACCTCCCACCGCAGCCACCGCAGGCCGGTGATCAGCGGCACCCGGCGTGCCGCGGCGAGCAGCGCCAACTGCTCGGCGTCGCGCTCTTCGCGCGAGCGGCTGGGCGGCTGCGATGCGCCCCCGTCCGCCGCGGCGCTGTCGCCCTGCTCGGGCTCCGGCGGCGGAGGCAGTTCCCGCCACCAGAGCGTGTAGCCCTCGCCGGAGGTGAGTCGCGGCGTCCAACCCTCCAGGCCTTCGGAGGGGCCCAGCGCGCCCATGGGGTCGATGCCGTCGGGGATTAGTTCGAACACGCCGCGGACGCCCGGGGCGATCAGCACGGACTCAAGGTCCTCATCCTCTTCACCGGGGGCGGTGTCGGCGACGGTGGTCGCGGAGGAGTTCGACGATCGCGAGCGGCGCGAGGCGGGTGTGGCGGACCGACGCTCGCTGGTGCGCCGCCCGGCGAGGTAGCCGCGCTCGAACAGACGCGAATCCGGGCGCGCGCCCAGCACGGGCGGTGCGCGGAGCGTGACCTCGAAGACCTGGGCCTTCATGCGGGTCGCCTGGCCGTCGACATCGACCGCCAGCAGCGGGCTGGCGGGGTCGGGCCGCAGGACCAGCCTCGGCTCGGGCTCGTCGCGTTCCAGCGGGGGATCGGGGTCGTCGTTGTCGACCGCGCGCTCGAACGAGCGCAGCCGCTCCTGGAGCGCCTTCTCGTCGCCGGGCTTGGCGCGGTCGCTCATCACCAGCGTGCGGAACACGCGCTCCATCGTCTTGTACGCGCGGGCGATCTCGTCGGTCTCGCCCATGCGGACATACTGCCGCCGCTCGCTGCGGCGGATGACCTCGAACAGCCCGTAGGCCGACAGTGCGACGACCGACGCCAGCGCGAGCGCGAGCATGACCTCGAGCAGGGTGAAGCCGCGGCATCGGGCACGGCGGGGCGTCATCGCAGCCGCCCCCCTTCGCGCTCCAGCGGGCTGCGGCTGCCCCCGGTGTCGCGCCGCGCGCCGCCGCCGAGGATGAGGTTGATCAGTTCCAGCACGTTGTCGGGGTTCTCGCCGAAGCGGGTGATCTGGTCGGGGTTGCGGGCGGCGCTGGGGTCGTACACGCGCCAGAGCAGGGCGAGTTCCTCGCCCGGCACCGGCCGGCGCGGGTCGGTGGTGTCGGAGTCGAACACCCGGACGGAGACGATCCGGTAGCGGTCCAGCCCCTGCAGCGTGTTCTCGGAGCGGAGTTGCTGCTCGTTGAGTTCCATCACTACCGGCGTGACCGACAGTTCGAAGAAGAACTGGTAGCGGTCGCCGTAGGCGATGGGCAGCAGGGGCTCGGGCATCTGCTTGCTGTCATCGAGCCACTGCAGGACGAGGCGGTTGGCGATCTCGTGCGCCGCCAGGCGGCGCTTGTCGCGGGCATCGGCCCGCTCGATGTACGCGACCGCCGACATGATCGACGTCGCCACCCCCGTGAGCATGACCACCGAGAGCACGACCTCCAGCAGCGACAGGCCCGGCGCGCGCCGCCCGCCGCGACGAACCCGCTTCCGGCTCTTCTCCGCGATGTGCGCCCTCCGGGCGTGCATGGTGCGCTCCGCGCTGCGCCGCCGGTGGCGGCGCGGCCTGGTCGCGACGGGCCGTCGTCAGTTCGCCGGCGCCGCGCCCTCGTCCATCGTCCAGACACTGATGTCGTCCGCGCCGCCCGTCGAGCCGTCGGCCCCGTTGCTGAACAGCGCGAACGGACGGCCGTCGGGCGACGGCGTGTAGTAGATGAAGTCCCGCTTCCAGCCGTCCTTGGGGATCTTGTCCGTGAACTCCGGGATCAGCGCCTGGAGCGTGGCGGGATACTGCCCCTTCTCCAACTGGTAGTTCACCACCATCTGCTGGAGCGTCTTCAGGTTCGCCTTGGTCGTCCCGGTGCGGGCCTTGTCGCCCTGGCCGGCGAAGTTCCACGCCACGGCCGCGGCGAGCATCCCGATGATGAGCACCACCAGCATCATTTCCAGCAGCGTAAAGCCCCGGCGGGCCGCGAGTGTCGTGCAGGTCTTCATGCGTTCAACCCTTCCTTTCAGCGCCAGCAAATCGCCTCCACCATCCACAGTTCTTTGCACCCACCGGGCCCCTGCTCGGGGGAATTTCCCGTCCAAAGCCGGTCTTCCGTCACACCTTCATGTTGCTGCTCAGCGTGAGCATGGGGAGCAGGATCGACATGAGCAGTGAACCGATAATCAGGAACATCACCACGATGAGCAGCGGCTCCATCGCCGCGAGGGCACGGCTGGACTTCTTGTCGACCTCGTCGGTCATGTCCTGGGCCAGCGTCGCGAACGCGTGCTCGAGGTCGCCGGAGCGTTCCGCGGCGATCAGCAGCCGGCGCGTCGACAGCGGCAGCGTGCTCACCTCGTCGATCAGCGCCCGGAGCAGTCCGCCGCCGATCAGTTTGGTCCGCAGCCGCTCGAGTTGACCGCGCATCTCCGGGTGGCTCACCGCCTGGTTGGCCACCGCCAGCGCATCGCCGAACGGGACGCCCGTGCGGGTCATCGCCGCCATGACGCTGAAGAACCGGGCCGACTCCTGCGCCAGGACGACGTCCCGCAGCATCGGCGCCTTGCGCATCACCCATCCCACGATCTTCCCGACGGTCGAGCGACCCACGAGCACCAGGCCCGCGCCGGCGGCGAAGGCGATCATCAGCAGCGGCACGTGATCGCGCATCCACACCCCCGTGCCCATCACCAGTTTCGAGAACGCCGGCAGTTCGATGTCCGACTCCATCAACGCCTCGGAGAGTTTCGGCACGATCAGCACCAGCATCAGCACCGAGACGATCGCCGAGATCGACAGCACGATCGCCGGATAGACCATGAGCGTCGCGGCCTTGCCGGAGACGGCCAGGCGGCGGCGCAGAGTGACGTTGAGTTCCTTGGCCGCGCCCGCCAGGTCGCCCGACCGCTCGGCGCCGCGGTACACCGCGATGGTGACGTTGTCGAACCCGCCCACCTGCCTGCACGCGTCGGCGAAACTCGAGCCCGCGGCGACGAGGTCGCGCATCTTCTGGATCCTCGGGCGCGTGGCGGGGCGGACCGTCGCCGCGACGACCTCCAGCGCCTCGACCAGCGGAACGCCGCGCGAGAGCAACTGCCCCAGTTGCTCGTTGAGCGTCGCCTGGTCCTTCACGCTCAACTCCGCTGACGGCGAAGCCCAGCCGGGCAACTTCCAACTGCGGACGAGCATCTTGTTCTCGACGCGCAGAGCCTGCGCCAAAGCGGAGACGCTGCCCGCCTGTCGGATACCGAACTTCCGACCGCCACCGGGGCGCACGGCGAGGTAGAGGAAGGAGGATGAATGGCTCAGCGCCGTCATGGACCAACTCTATCGGCCGCGCGGGGCCGGAAAGCCTGCCGCGGCAGATGAACAAGGGTCGCCAACCGGCCCGGGTCACACACCCGGGAACCGACGACGACCAAACAATGCCCTAATCCAATGTCCAGCCGTCCCAACAACCCCGTCCCGGCGTTCCACGGCCGGGTGGGCTGGACGAAGGGTGGTACCGCGGCAAGGCCACGCGGGTTGCCTTGTCGGAAGCGCCGCCGACCGCGGGCCACCCAGGCGACGGCCCCCACGTGGTGTCATCAGTCACGTGTCTCCGTGGCCTCCCCGTCGGCGCGATCGCTTGCTGCTACTCAAACGGCGGCTTACCAGCGTACCTTTGCTCTTGGAAGACCCCGGCAGAATGCGACGCGGTCGGCGAGACCTCCGCGCCTGAGCAATGAAAGCCGCTTGGCGGTCAACCAGGGTTTTCGCGGCTTTCGGCATGGTCGCGGGAGTGGTGTATATGTGCAGGTTGGTCCACGGAATCGCCGGCCCTGAGATGATCGCCCGCTTCGAGCGCGACCCGGATCGAGTCGCGGCCCGGGCGCAGATGATCGCCGCGGCCGCCGCCATGACGTTCGAGCCGCTGGGTGGTGCGGAGCAGGTTCGCCGACGTCTGGATCGCGCAACCGTGCGGACAACCGGCGGCGAACTCTCCGACGAACGCCTCGCGTCGCTGCTCGACACCGTCTCGGAGTTCCTGCACATGCGGTACGGCCAGTCGTCGTTGGCCCGCTACCGCGAGTGGCGCGTCGCAAATGGATACACACACAAGCCGGTGAAGCAGGTCGTTCTTCCCGAGCACATGGACAGTTTCTACCGGTTCTACTTCAACTCCGCCCCGCCCGCCGACGTGAGTTCCGCGTCCCTGTTTGACGCGTTGTGGGACCTGGGCGTTGAGTACGGAGAAGGCGCGAATCGCCCCATCGGCATGGCGAGCGTGCCTGCGGGCCTGGCTGTCGTGGTGAACGAAGAGCCCGGCGATGGCCGGCCGTTCGCCGCGGCTGAAGGCGAGTTGGGGCAGAATGTCTGGAATGGAACCACGACGATGGCGATGCGTTCGTGGTGGGCCTCCGCCGTGCCCGCGCCGACGCGCGGACCCTGGCTCTGCGCGACCATCGGTATCTTCTTCGAGTTTGCAAACGGTATGCGTCGCCCGATGATGTTCTACTTGCGGTGGGATTCGTCACGAGCAATCTGGACTCTGGATGGGATCGGCGCCACGCACATGGTCAATGCGGACAAGGTGACCGCACTTGACTACTAAACGCCCGGCCGACGCGAGCACGGCGCTTTCGGTCGAGGCGGCCGGGTTTGTTGTCGGGCTGGTGTTTCTCACCGCGGCCGGCGCGAAGTTGGTGTCGCCCTTTGGACTGCACTCTGACATCCGATACCTGCTTGCGCCTCAGCCTTTCCCAGTGCAGATGTGGCTGGGGGGAGGCGTGGTCGCCTTGGAAACATGGCTCGGATTGTGCTTCTGCTTCGGCCGTTCGCTCCGGTCGGTGGTCCCCGTCGCGATCGGGACGTTGGTGATGTTCAGCGCAGTCCTGGTCAAACTGTGGCTCGACCCGCACCCTCCCGGCTGCGGGTGCATGCCGGCGATCCTGCGCATTGCAAACGCCCGTCACGAGGCGGTCGTCGGCATGGCGCGCAACGCCGTGTTGATCGCGATGCTCCTGTTCATCTGCTGGAGACTGCGGTTGCAACTCACGCAGCCACGCAGCCAGACCAGCACGCCCCAGCAACTCGGGCATGACTCGACGTGCGGTTGAAGATCGGTATCGCGCTCGGGCACATCGCGCCGTGGTCGCACGAACCTCGCCGGCTGGACTTTCCCCTGCCCCCCCCAACAATCTACACGATGAACACCCCCACAAACGGCGCTCCCCATGTTGCGACCGCCGCCCGCCCTGCCGCCGCGGCGTCCAAGCCTGCATCCACCGGAACCCCCAAGACCATGCGCGCACTCGTCAAGCACCGTGCCGGGCCGGAACTCGAGTTGCAGACCGCGCGGGCGGTGCCCGAGCCCGGGCCGCGGGACGTGCTCATCCGCGTGCTCAAGGCGGGCATCTGCGGCACGGACCGGCACATCTGGGAGTGGGACGCGTGGGCCGCGGGGCGCATCCCCGTGGGCATCACCACCGGGCACGAGTTCGTCGGCATCATCGAGCGCGTCGGCTCGGCGGTGACAAAGTATGCGCCGGGCCTGCGCGTCTCCGCCGAGGGGCACATCACCTCGTGGAGCGACTACAACGCGCGCACCGGCAACGCGCACATCGCGCGGGACACGAAGATCCTCGGCGTCGACCGCGACGGCTGCTTCGCCGAGTATGTCTGCGTGCCGGAGGAGAATGTCTGGCCGGTGCACCCGAACATCCCCGACCATGTCGCGGCGGTGCTCGACCCGCTGGGCAACGCGGTGCACACCGTGATGGCCGCGAACGTGAGCGCCAAGACGGTGCTCATCACGGGCGTCGGGATCATCGGTCTGATGGCGGTGACGGTGGCCAAGGCGGCGGGCGCCTCGCGCATCTTCGTGACCGACATCGATGAGAAGCGCCTCGCGCTGGCGCAGAAACTCGGCGCGTGCGCCGCGTACAAGGCCAACGACCCGAACTTCATCGAGAAGATCCGCAAGCAGACACGGGGCGACGGGCCCGATGCGCTCATCGAGATGTCGGGCCACCCCGCCGCGATCGATGACGGCTTCAAGTGCCTGCGCATGGGCGGGACCGCCGCGCTCTTGGGCATCCCGTCGCGGCCGATCAGTTTCGACCTGACCAACCACGTGATCTTCAAGGGCGCGACGGTGCTGGGCATCAACGGCCGCAAGATGTTCGAGACGTGGTACCAGATGGAGGAACTGCTGCTCTCGGGGCGGCTCGAGCTCGACGAGATCATCACGCACCAGTTGCCGATGGCGGACTTCCGCAAGGGGTTCGAACTGATGCAGAGCGGCGAGGGGATCAAGATCGTGCTGGAGATCGGGGAGCGGTAGGCTCCGCCAAGGGCAGTGGGTCACCGAACAGTGGCCACACCTTCGCAGCATGCCCCTGTTTCGGGCGTTTCCGCTTGAAGCAAGCAAAAGCAAGCATATAGCCTTTTTGCTTTTGTGTGCCCGACCGTCGACATCTGCTTTGACAACGAAGGGCGAGTGGCCGATGATCAATAAAACCAAATTTTCACGCCACTTGCTTTTCCTTGCCTAATGCCCCACGCCTCCCCTCCAGTTTCCTTCTCAAAACTCTTCCACGACGGCGAACAACTCCGTCGGGCGATGTCGCTCGTGACCGACGAACGAGTCCGGGCCTGGAACTGGCCTTACAGGCCGTGGCGCAAAGTTCGTCCAATGGCCAGGCAGGCTGGCTTCAACCCCGAGGACGCTTGGTCATCGCTGAAGTGGATGCGGATGGCCCTTTGGCGCCCGCTTCCACTCGTGCAATCCGATGGTCGCCGCTTTGGTCTCTGTCAGCCTCCTCAGATGAATGAGGCGCTTCATCGAATAGACCGCGCGCTCGGCGGCGGCGGGACGGCTGCTCTGTATTCGACCGAAGGCCCTCTTTGCGATCCGGACATGCAACGACGCATCGTGGTCCGGTCGCTCATGGACGAGGCGATCGATTCGTCGAGAATCGAGGGGGCGGTCACGACCCGCAAAAAAGCACTGGAACTGCTCCGCTCCGGAGAGCCTCCCAAGAGCAAGTCGGATCGGATGATCGTCAACAACTGGCGAGCGATGCAGTGGATCAAGTCGCTTGTCGATCAACCGCTCTCCATTGACACACTGCTAAGGCTCCAGTCAATTCTTGTTGATGGCACACTGGACCAGAAGGATGTCGGCAGGCTGCGCACGGAATCAGACCAAGTGGTAATCGAGGATGAGCGCACTCGCGAAGTCGTCTTCACTCCACCGCCCGCACATGGCCTCGAAGGACGCCTTGCGGCCCTCTGCAAGTTTGCGAACTCCGACCACTCCGGCTCTGACTTTCTTCACCCCGTCATCAAGGCCTGCATCCTGCACTTCATGATCGGGTACGAGCACCCCTTCGTTGACGGCAATGGCCGCACGGCGAGAGCGGTGTTCTACTGGTCGGCGTTGCGCTCCGGATACCGTATCTTCGAGTATCTGGTCGTTTCAGAGTTGATCCTGAAGGCGCTTGCCAAGTATCCGCAGGCGTACATCGACACCGAGGATGATGGTGGCGACCTGACCTACTTCGTTGCATTCAAACTCGGCGTCATCGAACGGTCGATTGACCGATTCAATGAATACCTTGCACGTGAGCAATCCCAGATCGAGCAATCCCTCGCGATGCTCAAGAGGCATCCCGACCTCAATCTCCGGCAACGCCTGCTGCTTGAGCACGCACTTCGCCATCCGAAAGACGAGTACACCGCCAAGTCGCACGCGGCGGCAAACGCGGTCACCGAGATGACGGCGCGAACGGACTTGGAAAACCTGTTGAAGCGCAAACTCCTGACTCACTACAAAGTCGGCAAACGCGTTCACTATGTGCCCGTGCCGGACCTCATGAGACGACTGACATCCACGCCGCGACGGTCTCGCTCGAAGTGAAACTCCAACGGCATCGTCGGCGCCCCACCACCACCACCGCCCGCACGGACCTCGTCCGCCGCCTGCTGATGACCACCACCAAGCGCGGGCGCGAGGTGATCTACCTCGTCACGTCGACGCTTGCGGATCGGCTGGCCAAGAAGGGTCTCTGACGAACGCTCAACGCCGCCGCCTGGCCGCGCCGGCAACCGCCGCGGCGCCGAGCACCAGCATGCCCCCCGGCGCCGGAACCGGCATGGGGAACGAGATCCAGTCGATGAACGTGTCGGACGTCCCCGATCCCAGGTTCGTGTTCGGCCAGACTTCCAGCCGCGCGATGTTGCTGTCGGTGAAACTGAACGGCGTGAAACTCGTGCCGCTGAACGTCGCGATCTGCAGCAGGTTGTTGGCCGGGTCATACACGCGGATGTCGATGGCGTCGAAGTCGCCGCCGCTGTCCCCGAAAACGCCCGTGATCGTGCCGCTCACCGTGGCCGGGGTCACGCCGTCGGCCATGTCGACAAAGTTCATGAAGATCGGCGAGTTGAACCACGCATACCCCGCCAGCGGGTTGGCGGTCGGGTCGGTTCCATAGATGCCCCAGACGGTGTTGGCCATCTGGCCGAACGTCACATAGGGCAGCAGCGAACTGAACACCACCCCGTGGCTCATGCCCAGTTGACCGCTCACCGGCGTATACCCCGGCTCCTCGGTCCCGTCGACGGTGATGACGACCGCGCCGGCCGAGACCGACAACGACAGGGCCGCCGCGGCGGCAATCACGCGAACAACCATGGTCCTCTCTCCGGGCCGCCCGGGTCAGCGGGCGGATTCTCTCCGGTGAGAGTGTACTGCACGGGGCCCCGGGTGCAAGGCCAAACCGGCGTTATACGCACCCGGCGAACCACGCGCTCAGGAACGCGAAGATGTCCGGCACACCCAGTGCGCCGTTGCCGTCAAAGTCCGCCAGCGGGTCGGATGCGAACCACAGGCTCAGGAAGGCGAAGATGTCCGGGACGTTCACGTTGCCGTCGCGGTTGGCGTCGGCATCGCACGGTGTGAGCAGGACCGCGCGCTCTTCGCCGAGCGGGCCGTAGCCGCTGGCCGCGATCTGGCCCGAGTCGTTGACGGCCCATGCACCGCTGAGCCGCATTGATGACGCCGGAGCCACCAGCGCGGCCAGGTCCTGCATTGCGCCCGCTCCCTGCTGCACAAACGCCTTGCCGCTGGAGACGCCGACGACCGTCGCCGAGTTGTTGATCGCGCGGGCCATCGACCACGGGGCAACCGCCGAACCCGTCGGCAGGGCGCCAAGATTCACCCGGGCCAGCACGACCCCCGTTGCATCGAGATCGAACCGAACCGCGCGCCAGAGCCCTGAGCCGTTCTGCGAACCGCCCGCGACCTGGTTCATGTCGTTGATCGAGTACGCGACGCTCCGCGTGCCGCCGATCGTGCCCAGGTCCCGCACCTGCAGCGGCGCGCCCTGCCAGAGCGTGGCGCGGGTCTGCTGATCGCCGAGGAGCCAACTCAGCCCGACGATCTGTCCGGCCGTGTTGGTTGCGAAGGCGTAACTGTTCGCGCCTCCCAGGGTGCCGAGATCGGTGGGCGAGCCGTTGTCGAGACGGCATGCGTGGTCAACGGCGGTGTTGGCGATGCCGGTGGCGCGGAGATACCCGACGACATTGCCCGAGGGGCCGACGCCACGGGCAGTGAACGTGCCCAGGCTCACCACCGAGCCGCCCTGCTCGCGGAACGACCGGATCGTCGTCTCGCCAAGATCGAACGATGCGCCGATGACGCGTCCCTGGGCGTCGACCGCGTAGCCGATCGCCAGCGAGTCGCCCGGGAGCGGGTTGAAGGTATGGAGCGTTCCGTCCCAAAGAAACGCGTGATGGTGCGCCTGGGCGTCGGTTGTGAATCCCGTCACCGCGCCCGCGGCGTTCATCGCCGTCGCTCGCGTCGGTCCGGCCAGCGTCCCGAGATCGCGGACGTGATAGACGTGATGCTGCGCCAGCGCCGTGTTCCCCGTGATGCCGAGGATCGCCGCCGTTCCGATCGTCGTGATCCGATTCATGGCCATGCTCCGTTCGATCAGTCGTCGTTGCCGCGATGCGGGAACGGGTCCGTGGGTGTCGAGGAATGGCAGGTCGTGCAGGTGTTGATGACCCCCGCATGTCCCTGGAGCCGGATTGCCTGGAGATTGTCCGTCGCGGTGGTTGCCGGCCCCATCGCGTGCGGGCTGCCGTGGCAACTGATGCACTTCACACCGCCGTGCCCGGTGGCATCGCGGAAGAGCACGCCGGGCTGCTCGAACTCGAACGTCGGCCGGCGGGCCTGGTGGCAGTCGGCGCACCGCGGCTCGGTGACCCATGGCGTTCGCGCCGGATTGCCGACCGCGGCCATGCCGCCGTGGCACGAAACACAGGTCATGCCCCGGGCCATGTGAACATCGCGCTGGCAGTTGGTCCGCACGCCCGGATGACAGGCATAGCACTCGCTGACAAGGCCCTGCGCCGGGCCCATGCGGCTCGCGTGCCCGCCGTGCATCGCCGCGGACATCGAGGAGACCCCGGCCTGCCCCGGCGCCCCCAGCGCAGGGTCGGAGTGGCAACTCGAGCAGTTCACGGGCTTCTGCGTCTCAAGATGCGTTCCGTGCAGCGCATCGTGCTTGCGCAGGATGTCCGTCGCGACCGTAACGCCCGGCGTGGAGTGGCACATGTTGCAGGAGATCTCCCACGACACCGGGACGACCGTCTGCGTCACCGCGACCACCTGCCCGGCCTGCTCAACGGTGACGGTGGCGAGCGGGTACGGGTCCTCGCGGCCGGCATCATCGACGGGCGTGATGGGGATCCCGACCGCTTCAAAGTCCCTCACCCGTGTGGCCGGGTTGTAATGCGCCGCCATCACGCCGGAGAGACCGTTCCCGGCGAGCCCGATGTCCGGCTGCAGCGCAACCCCGAACAACTGCTGGGCATACTGCCAGAAGTTGGTCTTGTCCGACGAGTGCGTGTTGGAGGGGATCCGGTAGCGTACGGTCACGCCGCTGCCGACGATCTCGGGAGAACCGTGCGTGCGGTCGATGACCTGCGCCCGCACCGTGTTGTACGGCGGCAGGATCATCATCTCCGAGAAGTCCTCGTTCATGCAGTGCATGCCGAGGTCGTTCCACGCGAACACGACCATCGAGTTGGGCGCGGGCGGCGCGAGGCCGGAGATGGCGCCAAGACCGATGAAGGCGCCGGCGCCGACCGCCGCGCCGACGAGCATGCGCCTCAGCCACCGGCGCCCGGTGAGGTTCGGAGTTGCTGCGAAGAATCCTGGATAGAAGCGGAAGGATGCCATGGACTGACCCTTCACTTTTCTTGGTGATCGGGAACGCATGACGATCGACCGATCGACGCTCTGCATCAACACTGCCATCACATCGCCGATCGTCAAGTCATTCCGTGCTTCGAAGCGCGACAACGATCAACTGGCTGTATACATCAAGCACCGCACGCACCGATCAACACCCGGCGAACCACAGGCTCAGGAACGCGAAGATGTCCGGCACGCCGATCCCGGGGATGCCGTCGATGTCGGCCCGCGGATCGCCCGCAAACCACGCGCTCAGGAACGCGAAAATATCCGGCACCTCGGGTAATCCGCTGTGGTCGAAATCCGCCACACACGGCGGTGCGCCCGTCGGTGTCACGGACTCGAAGGTCGTGCCGATGCGGATCTCGTCAAGGGTGTATCCACCCTCGCCGCGCAGTTCGATGCCCCCGCCAAAGGGCATCAAACCTGCGCGGCCCGCCGCGGCGCTTGCGAACTGGGGCTTGGGCTGCCCCGGCTGCGGATTCACGTAGAGTCGGTACTGCGTCGAGTTGGCGCCGGGGCTGCGGACCACTTCAAGAACCAGCAGGACGGTCTGTCCGGGCACGGCGCCGATGGGCGACGCCGCGATGAACGCATCGCCGATCATCAGCCCGTAGTCGAACGACCCGATCGGCAGGCCGACGTCGACCTGATACGGATACGCGCCGAATCGGAGCACGAACCAGTTGGTGAAATCGGCTTCCGGACGCAGCAGGAACGACGCGTACATGGCGTCGCCGGTGACTGCCGCGTGCCCGCGGGCGTAGTCGGAGTAGGCGACGCCGACGGCGGCGGGCGTCGTGGCCTGGCCGGGGGAGGTCGAAAGACCAGGGAACACGAGGCCCGCGCCGCCGACAGAGGTGATGATGCCGGTCCCGGCATCCTGCCAGGAAGAAGTCCAGCCGGTGCCGCCCGTCGCGCCGGCAAGGTCCACCCGTGCAGGGCCGGAGAAGCCGTCGTACGAAACGAGGCCGGTTTGTGCGTGCGCGCTCACGACGCCCGTGACGGCCGCGGCAAGTGCGAGTGCAGTGGCGCGAAGATCGATGTTCATCGTGATTCCTGCTCGCGGAGTGTCTGGCAGTCGCCCGCCGCCGGAGATCGGGTCATGAGGCGCACCCGGCGAACCACAGGCTCAGGAACGCGAAGAGGTCCGGCACATCCACCACGTGGTCGTCGTTGATGTCCGCATCGGATTCGTGCCGGAACCAGTCGGACAGGAACGCGAAGATGTCCGGCACATCCACCGCGCCGCTGGAGTTGTAATCGGCCAGGCAGTCATCGCTCGGATCGGTGCCCGGCGTGCCCGTGCCGGTGCGCAGGTTCGACAGGAACACCGCGCTGTCGAGGATGTGGTCGTTCACATCGCCCACCTCGAAGATCAGCACATGCTGGCCCGACTCGATCCGCTCGGTCGTCGTGGTGAGGTGATGGATCAGGCCGTGAGGGTTGGCAAAGGCGGTGTTGACGTCGGCGGTTGTCTCCAGCCCGGCGAACGAACTGCCGACCTGCACCGCGCTGCCGTTGGAGTCGAAGGCGATCTGGTTGGTCGGATCGGTGCCGTCGAGGAAGACCAGGAAGGCGTCGGTGAACGAACTGGTGTAGAACGGATACTCGACCGACGCGAAGATGAAGTCGAACTGAACCTGGCTGTCTTCCTGCAGCGTGAAGTGCACCTCGATCGCCGCGACGTCGTACGAGCCGTAGAAGTTCTCGATGTGCCCGGGGATCGATCCATACGCGTCGAACTCCGCCGTGCCGCCGCTGTCGGGATCTTCCACCATCTGGCTGTTCACCTCCGGCGGAGGTGAGGCCGGGTCGTAGTTCGGATCCTGCATCGCGGGGTTGGGCCCGATGTTCGCAACACTGCCACTGGAGAGCACCACGCCGTCGCGGATGGTGACCGGCAGCGTCGAGAAGTTCGTGTAGGTGCCGAACTGCCCCGCGACACCCTTGCGGATAACGACCGAGTTGATCGTCAGGCCGGTCGGATGCAGGGCCGCCTGAAGGTCGTTGGGGTTCATCGTGACGACGGTGTCGATCGAGGCGAGCGAAGGAACCGCGGCGCAGACCGCGGCGAGTCCTGCAAGCATGCGGACCATCGAGGTGGATCGGAGAGAGTTCATGGCTGTTCTTCCTTTGTGTGTTTTCGTTGAGAAGTTCGGAGTGTGCACGCGGAGAGGTCAGTCACAGAATGCGCAGGCTCACGAGCAGCCCGCGAACCACAGGCTCAGGAACGCGAAGATGTCCGGCACGCCGATGCCCGGCACGCCGTCGATGTCCGCACGCGGATCCTGGGCGAACCACGCGCTCAGGAACGCGAAGATGTCCGGCACTTCGCGGGTGCCGTTGCCGTCGAAGTCCGCCGCGCAGGTGAACGGCGGAAGCCCGCGGACCACCCAGCCCCGCGCGGCGCCGTTCAGGCGACCGCTGCCGGCCATCGCGGTCCCGTCGGCGCTGATGCCGTTGCAGGACGTCAGCACCCATCCGGTCATGTTGACGCCGCGAGAGACGAGGAACGCCTGCAGGTCGACCATGCCCAGCGCGCCGGTCCAGAGGATCGCGCCGGTGTCATCATGCCCGACGATCACCGAGCCGTCGGCGCTGATCGCATCGCCCGACGAGTTTGCGCGGCCTGTGACAACCCCCAGGTCCGCCATTCCGCCGGCAAGCGTCCAGCGGAACGCCCGCTGCCCGCTCGCCGACCCGCTGCTGCCCGTCACCACACCGCCGTCGCCGCTGATGGCATGAGCCTCGGAGGAGGCACCGCCGCCGAGGACTCCCAGGTCCTCCAGGGTGGTGCGCTCGTTGGACCAGCGGATGGCCCGATTGCCGCTGGGTGAGCCGCTGATCCCGGCCGCGAAGGAACCATTCGCGCTCAACGCATAGATGGATGACGATGCATCGACCGCGGCGCCGGGCAGCAGGCCGATGTCCGTGAATCCGCCCGCGGCGGTCCAGATGAAGCCGTGCCCGACGCCCGTCGACGTCGGGCCGCCGCCGATCATGTTTCCGTTCGCGCTGACCGCATAGCCGTAGGAAACATTCTGCGCGGGGATCGTGCCCAGGTCCTGCATGTTGCCCGCGGCGGTCCATCGGAACACATGACCACCGCCCGAAACAACACTCATCCCGGTCACGATCGAGCCGTCGCCGCTGATGCCGAACCCGAGCGAACGCAGGCCGCCCGGCACGACGCCGAGGTTCTGAAGACCCCCCGACGGCGTCCAGCGGACCGCTCGGTAACTGCCGCCGGTCAGGGTGCTGTAGCCGGTCACCGCCGTGCCGTCGGCGCTGATGGCCAGCGCCTCGACAGTGCCGCCGGTGGGCTGGAGCGTGCCGATGCTGGTGATCGTCTGCGCGCTGACGGCCGTGGCAAGTCCCGCGACCGACAGCGAGGCATGAACCAGCACGCGTTGAACAAGAGTGGTGTGTGACATGGTGATCGCTCCGTGCACGGGGTTGAGTGGCGTCCGATTCATGGGCAGCCCGCAAACCACAGGCTCAGGAATGCGAAGATGTCCGGCACGCCGATGCCCGGCACGCCGTCGATGTCCGCCCGCGGATCCTGGGCGAACCACGCGCTCAGGAATGCGAAGATGTCCGGCACTTCGCGGGTGCCGTTGCCGTCGAAGTCCGCGGCACACGGAACCGAGGCCATCACGACGATCATGTTGTCGGCCAGGAACTCCGGACCCCAGTCCTGGCATGTCAGCGGGCGTGCGTCGTAGTGCACGACCACGCTGTCAAACGGCTGCGCCGAGGTCAGCGTCAGGGTGCCCGTCGGCCAGGTGCCCGGCGTCGGGCTCGTCGCGGTGCCTGTCGCCACGAAGACGCCGTTCCGGTACCCGGTCGCCCGCATCGTCGCCGAGGTGTCGCACCCGATCTCCGCGGGCGAGTACATGATCGAGAAGTGCGTCACCGGCCGGGAGAAGTCGACCTGCAGATCCGCCGCAAAGACGCTGTTGGGATACACGCACCGCCCGCTGAACCCGGCGGGTGTGAAGCCCAGCGCGTTCGCGGCCTGGATGGAGTAGCCGCCCGTCAGGTGCGCCGTTTCGCCCGCCGAGGTCAGGTCGAGCGGCAGCGACGTGTACTGCGGAGCATCGTCAAAGTTGAACACCGCCGTGCCGGCGTCGGGAACGAACTCCGCGACGAGGTTCACGTTCGCGGATGCCGGGAACGTGTACGTCGCGAGCGTGCTCACCGTCCCGCCGAAACTCGACCATCGCGTGAAGTGGTAGCCCGTCACGGGCGTCGCCGTCACCGTCACCTGCTGGCCCGAGTTGAAGACCCCGCCCGCCGACGCCGCGCCGCCATAGGTGGGCATGGCCGAGGTCGTCACCGTGTACGCCGGAACGAAGTTGGCCACCAGCGTGCGGTTCGCCGTCGCGGTGAATGTGTACGAAGGCTGCGTCCGCACCACCGTGCCGCTCTCGGTCCAGTTCACAAAGCCCCAGCCGCTGTTCGCGGTCGCCATGAGCGACACCGTCGTTCCCTGCGGGTATGACCCGGCGCCGGTGATCGTGCCCGATCCCGCGGGCGAGGCGCTCGCGGCGATGCTGACCGATGCGCCCGCGGCCGCACGCAGAAGCAGCGCACGGCCCTCTCCCAGCGAACGGAAACCGCCGCCGCGGATGAACTGGTACGTATGCCCCGTGCCCCCCGTCCCCTGCGCCCAGTTCCATGGCGCATACGCCACGCTGGTCAGGCCGATGATCGCCACGAACCAGCGGACATTCGACGCGTCATTGGCCGCGAGACTCACGGGGTTGGCCAGGTTGACCGAGTACCACGTCAGCCCGCCCGGTCCCGCGGCGGTCGTGACTGATGCCAGGCTCAGATTCCGGCGCGCGGTGGGCTGCACCGTGTGATCACCACCGTAATAGAACACGCCGATCGGCTGGTAGGCGACGGTGCCCGGGTCCTGCCGCCAGAACTCGATCCGGAATCCCTGTTCGCACGCGCCATTGCCCCACCACTCCAGATGGTCGATCGTCGCGGGCGAGGCGAGCGTGAAGTCCGCCCAGCACACCGCATCACCATCGAGGTCGTTGCCGTTGGGGCCCGGATCCTGCCACAGTTGCGAGGCGCGCATCACGCCGCCGCCGCTCACCGGCACCTGCGACATCAGGACGGTCTGCGCCCAGGCGGGCGAACACACCGCAAGTACGGTCGCAATCAGAAAAGCGTGGATCTTCATCGATGTGCCTCCGACGCGTTGGGCGCGTCGCCCATTCCACTCACCCGGTGCAGTCCTCGTCGTGGTTGCCCTGCTGCACCCTCAAGGCCACACTCTCAACCATGCAAAGGACATGCCTATCCGATTTTAGCGCGGATGCGTGCCCGGCTGCCAAATCGGCACGGTTTCCTGCAGCGCGCCGGCGAATCGTCGGCTGCGTACCGCCACGATGGGCGGCATTCGACCGGACGATGCCAAGTTGGCCGTCTGCCGATTCGATTCGCAGGACGTTTGCACGAACACGTTCTGCAGCGGGTGATGCACGATCAGTCGTCATGCTCATCACCCCCTTTGACCGAACCGTCGCCTCCACCGTCCTTCGCCTCGCCGATCTGCAGCGATAGGCCGAGCAGCGGAATCGTCGTCGACTTCGCCGCGGCGTCATAGTTCACAAGGAGCGCGCCGGCGGATGCACCGACGATCACAAGAAACACCGCGGCGGCAAGCGGCTGATTCGAGCCGATTCCCTGCGAGCCGTCCGCGGTCTTTGTCCCCCGGATCATGCTGAGCGTGAGATTTTCCCTGTGCCGGAGCGTGTGCATCGCCACTCCGAGAATGTGGACGACGACCACCGCGACCATCGCATAGGCCATGATCTCGTGCAGTTCCTTGGGTCCCTCGTTGCCGCGGGCCATCATGATGCCGGTCACCGCCAGGCCGAGCGTGAGCGCGAGCATCGCGAAGATCGCGACCGCCGAGCCGGGGTTGTGGCCGATGTAGCGCTTCCCGCCACCGACGAGCGTGCTCATCATGTACGCCGCGGTTTCGCGCGGGCCGAACACGAACGAACCGAACCGCGCCCAGCGCGATCCGGCGATCCCCCACAGGATCCGCAGCGCCACCATCAGCCCAAGCGACAGGCCGATGATCGAGTGGTATGGAAACAGCGGGCTGTGCTCACCGAGGATCAGCGAGATCACCGCCGCGGCAGCAAAGCCCGCCGCAAACAGCCAATGGAAGAGCCGGACAGGCAGGTCCCAGATGAGCGTGCGACTCATGATTCCACCCCCTTGCGGTCTCGTTCGTTTATCCGTGCACCATCGACGGTGACCTGTGCGCCCGCAAGGGAGCGAGCGAGCGCACAGGCCGTCGAGACCCACAGCAACGATCGGAACCGCATGATCAGACCCTCAACACCGGGCCGGAGTGCGGATCAGCACCCGGCAAACCATGCAGAAAGGAAGGCGAAAATATCGGGCACCGCGATGCCGCCGACATGGTCGAAGTCGGCACGCGGATCGAGTGAGAACCATGCACTGAGGAACGCGAAGATGTCCGGCACCTCGCGCAGGCCGTTGCCGTCGAAGTCGGCCGCGCACGTGCCCGTGACCGTGAGCGTCACCGGGTCGCTGGTCACGCCGCTGGTGGCGCTGGCCAGCCGCACCGTGTATGCGCCGGCATCCGCGGCGGTCACGTCGCGGACGGTCAGCGTGCAGGACATCCCGTTGGCACCCATCAACTTGGTGTAATGGGGTGCAACGGGGTCGATCGGCACGCCGTTGCGCATCCATGTGTACGTCGGCGGCAACATCGTGTTCGCCTCGACGGTGAACCTCGCGGTCCCGCCGGCAGAGACGGTCTGCGGCTGCGGCTGGGTGTCGATCGCGACCGGCACCGCCACCGTCAGCGTCGCCGCGTGTGAGATCGCCATGCCGCAGTCGTTCTTGACGACGCAGACATACGAGCCCGCGCTGTCCAGCGTCACCGGGTCGATGTTCAGGTGCGGCTGGTCCTCGCCCTCCAGGTCCACACCCTCGTGCTGCCACTGGATGATCAGTTCGCCGCCGTTGCTGTTCGCGCTGTAGTTGATGGCGAAGTCCGCCGAGCCGTCATACTGGCCGACCGCGTTCTGCGGCTGCATGGTGATCGTCGGCGCCCAGGTGTCGCCGCACAACGTGCCCAGCGAGACCTGCGCCGTCAGCATGTCACCGATCATCGCGCCCGGCGCATCCTCCATGCTGCCGTTGATCATCACCGGCCTGTTCTCGTACACCTCATAGGCGACGATCGCGCTCTCCAGGTCGCCCGGGCTGGGCGCGCCCTCGTCGTTGATCAGCGGCGTGCCCACCGGCACTTCGTCATAGCCCAGGTCCGTCGCGCCCTGGATCAGCGGGTCGTTGGGCATGAGTTCCTCGAGCGTGACATGCCGCGGGGCGACCTTCACGCGCCGGCGGACCCACAGCAGCCGTCCGATCGAATCAACGTTCGTCACCGTCTCACGGATGATCCGCCGCCCGTCGGGCAGCGTGATGAGTTGGACCGTGATGTTCGGCAGCACCAGCGGCGGCGGCGGCGGAGGGGGCGGCGGCGGCGGCGGGTCGTTGGGGTTCACGACCGAGCCCAGGTACCACCGGAACCGCTGCGCCGTGACCGGGTGCGAGCCGGACAGCGAGACACCGAAGTGCTCGATGCTGTTCGCGTGCGTCGCATGATTCGGGGTGTCATACACCACGCGGATGCCGATGTTGCCGGGCAGCGCGGTAATCGTCGGAGGGCCGTAGTTGGGGTTGTGGTACGTGTGGTACACGTCCTCGGGGTGCGGGCCTTCGAGTTCGATCTCAAACCCGTTGCAGTCCCCGCCCTCGTGGTTGGGAACGTCGAAGTTCCCCATCCCGCCGATGATCACCACATCCGCCATCGACGGCCCCGCGCCCAGAAACAGCCCCGCGCCGGCGATCAGCGCCAGAATTCCGTTCTTCGAAAGCAGTCGCATGTGCGTGTCTCCCTGTCGGCCGCGAGCCGCGGCGGATCCGCTCTCTGATTCTCACGTTGCGGCGGCGACGCGCCGTCCCACACCGTGATGCAGGAGTATGGCGGCGCGGCAACAGCCCGCCCAGAGGGAGAACTTGGGTTTCCCTTGCCGGGTCTGCCGGGCTTTCCCCGGCAAGCCTGTCAGTGTTTCTCGGGACCCGAGATCAGCCCCGCCTCGGCGGCCAGGCGCATCAGGTCGGCACGGTCCTTCAGGCCCAGTTTCTGCATCGAGCGGGCCCGGTACGACTCCACCGTCTTCACGCTCAGCCCGGTCCGGTCGGCGATCTGCTGATTGGTATACCCTCTGGCGACCTCGGTCAGCACCTCCCGCTCGCGATCGCTCAGCGTGTCGATCGGCGCGACCCTCCCATCCTTCAGCGCCCGTGCGCCAAAGACGCTCTCCAGCGGGCCCTCGCTCTGGATGTCGACGAATACCCGCCCCCGCGCCACCGCGCGGATGGCGGTCAGCAGTTCCGTGTCCGCCGCGCTCTTGACCACGTATCCCGAAGCGCCCATCGCCATGGCGCTGCGCACATACGCCGGGTCATCGTGCATCGTCAGCACGAGGACCCGCGCTTCCGGCGCGGCCTCGCGCATCCGCTGCACGCCCGCCACGCCCGACCCGCCCGGCATCGACAGGTCCAGCACGATCACCGCCGGCTGCAGTTTCGACGCGGCCTCGATCGCCTCGCGCAGCGTTCCCACCTCGCCAACCACCGCCATGTCGTGCTGCCCGCCGATGAGCAGCCGAAGCCCGGCGCGGAGCATCGCATGATCGTCAACCAGCAGCACGCTTGTCTTGCTCATGGTCCGCCCGTTGCCGTCGGCATCACCGGGATCTCCGCATGGATCGTAGTGCCCGCGCCCGGCGCCGACCGCGCCTCGAACGTGCCGCCCAGCATTTCCACGCGCTCCCGCATGCCGCTGAGCCCGAACCACGTGCCCGGCGGGCCGTCAATGTCGAAGCCCTGTCCGTCATCGGTCACATTCAGCCGGATCGCACGCTCGCCGCCCTCAACCCGGACCACCACCCGCTTCGCCGCGGCGTGTTTGGCCACGTTGGTCAGCGCCTCCTGAACAACGCGGAACATGCACAGTTCGGCCTGCGGCGAGAACCGCCGCGACGACTCGACGGCCATCGTCAGTTCCACCGGCACCCCGTACACGGACTCGAACTCCTCGCAAAGTCGCTCAATCGCGATCGCCGGCCCGAGGTCTTCAAGGACCGTGGGGCGGAGTGCGCGGGCGATCCGACGAACCTCGCCCAACCCCGCCGCCCCGGCCGCGGCGACGTCCCGGGCTCGCTCCCGGGCCTGCGGCAGGCTGTCGGCCTGCTCGATGGTGCGCAGACCGATCATGATGGCGGTCAGGTGCTGCCCCAGTTCATCATGCAGGTCGCGAGCAAGCCGCGATCGCTCCTGCTCCTGGGCCTCGAAGAGTTGCCGCAGGAGTTGTCCGCGCGAGGCGGACAGCCGCTGCAGCGGACGGATGAGCGCAAGCCAGATCGCCGGCGCAAGCACCACGGTGAGCGTCACCGAATCGATCAGGGCGCTCACCCACCGCCCACGGGTCCACGCGGGAGCCGTCCAGAGCGCCAGCATGATCGCGCACTCGACGCCGAACACCAGCAGCAGGACAAAGAGGAACACCCGCGGGGGCTTCCACGAGGTGGTCCGCAGGCGATTGACGAGCCGGCCCATGCAGAGACTATCGACCGAAGGGCCGACAGGTCTGCGGCTTCGGTCAACAAACCCCGACCGCGCCGACAGGCCGAGGCCGCACCTTGACGCCGGCCCGGGAATCTGTCACCCTCCACACCCCATGCCCTCCTCCCTCGAACTCCCCCTCCTCGCCGCGGGCGTCCTCATCCTGCTCACCCTCGGCTACCTGCTCTACGGCACCTTCATCGCCCGCCAGTACCGCCTCGACGATTCCCGCACCACCCCCGCCGTCCTCAAAAACGACGGCGAGGACTTCATCCCCACTCGCCCGTTCTACCTGCTGGGTCAGCACTTCTCCGCCATCGCCGCGGCCGGTCCGATCGCCGGCCCCATCTTCGCCTGCATGGCCTTCGGCTGGGGGCCCTGCCTCCTCTGGATCCTCTTCGGCGTCATCCTCATCGGCGCGGTCCACGACTTCTCCGCGCTCATCGCCTCCGTCCGCCACGGGGCACACTCCATCGCCGAAATCGCCAAAGAGACCCTCGGCCGCCGCGCCTGGCTCGCGCTGGTCTGCTTCATCTGGCTCGCGCTGCTCTATGTCATCACCGCCTTCACGCAGATCACCGCGCAGACCTTCCTCGGCAAGGCCGAGGAACTCGAAGGCCTCAACACCACCTTCAACAAGGGCGGCGCGGTCGCCGCAGCCAGCACGCTCTATCTCGGCCTCGCGCTCGTGATGGGCATCGTGCAGCGTTTCCTCAGGCCGCCGATGTGGCTCTCGACGGTCATCTTTGTCCCCGCCACCCTCGGCTGCATCTGGCTCGGCACGCGCATCGACGAGGTCCTCGTCTTCGGCCCCAGGTTCTGGTACACCGCCATCCTGCTCTACTGCCTCATCGGCTCCATGCTCCCGATGTGGCTCCTGCAGCAGCCCCGCGGCTATCTCGGCGGCTTCGTGCTCTACTTCGCCATCGCCGTCGGCACGCTCGGCGTCCTCTTCGGCGGCTTTGCGATCAAGCAGCCGATGTGGGGGGGCGATGCCTCGATGCTCGACCCCTTCGCGTTCATCCACCCGCCCGCGGGCAGCGGCGAGCAGTCCTGGCCCATCACCAACATGCTCTTCCCGTTCCTGTTCGTGACGATCGCCTGCGGCGCATGCTCCGGCTTCCACGGCCTGATCTGCGGCGGCACCACCAGCAAGCAGATCGCCAAGGAGAGCCACTGCAAGTCGATCGGCTTCGGCGCGATGCTGCTCGAAGGCTTCGTCGCCGTCATCGCGCTCGCCACCATCATGATCGTCGCGCCCGAGCAGTCCAAGGGCGCGCCGCCCGCGCGCATCTACGGCGATGGCCTCGCGCTCTTCCTCACCAGGTTCCTCGGCCCCGATGCGTTCCTCTTCTGCGCCACCTTCGGCGCGATGGCCTTCTCCACCTTCGTCTTCGACACGCTGGATGTCTCGACGCGCCTGGGCCGCTATCTCCTGCAGGAACTCTTCGCCGCGCCCGGCAAGGCCGCCGGCTTCGCCGCCGCCGCGGCCACCGCGGGCATCCCGCTGCTCATGCTCCTCTTTGCCGATCCCAACGCCTACCGCACCTTCTGGACGCTCTTCGGCACTTCCAACCAACTCCTCGCCGCGCTCACGCTGCTGAGCATTACGCTCTGGCTGAAGCGCAACTGGAAGAAGTACTGGTACACGCTCTGGCCGACCGTGTTCGTCGGCACGATCACCGTGTGGGCGCTGTTCATCCAGTTCTACATGGGCGCGCGGGATGCGGCGAACGGCGCATGGCGAACCGCGTCGGGCGCGCTGAACCCAACCGTCCCCAACGCGGCCGTCTCGCTCGCGCTCCTCGCGCTGGCGGGTGTATTTGTGGTGGAGGCGTTGAGGACGATCAGGAAGCCTGCCCCTCCGCCAGCCTCAACGCCCACGCCGGACCCGTGAGGTGCCACTTCCCGATCCGCGCCCGCTGCAGCCACCGGCCGCGGCGCTTCCCCTCCAGTTGGACCGCGTCGAACGGCACGCTGAACGCCCTCGCCGCGAACACGCGCCCGAGGCCGATCGGAACGAAGTGCAGCCCCCACTCATCCGCGGCGACGTTCACGCTCCAGCCGAGATTGAGCATGTCCACGCTGATGCTCTGATACCGCCGCCTCACCGCTCCCGGCAGCGGCTCCCGCACGGGGAACGCCCGCGCGATCTCGTCGAATGTCGTCTTCACCCACGCACGGATCGCCATCAGCACCACCGCATCGACCGCGAGGAAGATGGCGATGATGAGAATGGTGGAGTTGTGGGGCATGGGACGAGTGGCCGCGGTCGCTCACTTCAACCTCCCCCTTGGGGGAGGTCCCGGCGCAGCCGGGGGTGGGGGCTCCTGCCTCTTCTACTGACTCTCCATCGCCTCGTCAACGCCGCCGTCGCCCAGAGCTCGCTGCTGCATCAGCGCCACACTGCGCTCCTCCGCCTTACGTGCTATGTGCGCAAGCGCGCTGCCGATTTCCTCCAGCACCAGCCGAGCGCTCATGCGCACCACCAGGATCCCCTGTCGCTGTATCCATTTATCTCGAGCATCATCCTGCAGCGCTCGCTGCGCATGCGCCGCAAGGCCGTCGATCTCGATCACCATCAGCAGTTCGTGGCAGTAGAAATCGACAACGAAGTGCCCAACCGGATGCTGCCGTCGGAAGCGCCACTTGTTCAGTTCCCGCCCACGAAGTCGTTGCCAGAGCTTGACCTCCGGGAGCGACATGTTCTGCCGCAGATCACGTGCGCGGGCGCGGGTGCGCTCCGACTTCGAGTCGGCGGTCGCAGCGATGCGCTCGGGCCAGGGCGCATCCAGATCGCAGACGGTCGGACGATCCGGCATCGCTGCAGTGTGACGGAAGCGTATTGCCGTGTCAATGAGCGGCTGCACTCAGAGGAGCAAGGAGAGGGAATTGGAGAAAAGACAGGAGCCCCCACCGCCTCGCTGCGCGAGGCACCTCCCCCAAGGGGGAGGTTGTCCCATCCCCCGCTTCGTCCCCTCATCCCATCACCCACCATCCACCCACCCCGTCCTTTCGCCTCTCCCATCCGACATCCAACATCCCACATCCGACTTCGAACTACGCCGCGCTCTCCAGCGCCACTTCCTCGCGCTCCTCCACGGGAGCCCCGCCCGTCAGCACGCTCCCCGCGCCGCCCTCGATCAGCATCTCCACCTTCGGCGCATCGGGCAGCGGCTTGCCGCGGGAATCCGTCAGCGGCTTTCCGTCCAGCGTCTTCACGATGTGGATCGGGTGTGCCTTCGCGTGCGCTGCGAGTTGCGCCTCCAGCGCGATCCGTTTCTCATCGGGCACATCGCTCCACTTGCCGCGACCGCGGCACTTCGGGAACGCGCTGCACCCCAGCCACGGCCCGCGGATCCCGTCCCGCAGGTTCATCGGCGTGCCGCACTTGGGGCACGGCAGATCGGTCAGCAGCGCGGGCTGGCTCGGGGCAACCACGAACCCCTTCTTGTCGATGTTCAGGATGCCGTCGCACGCATCCGGATTCACCGGCGCCGCAACTTCGACGACAGGCTCCGCCGATCCCTTCTTGCCCTTCTTGGCCTTGGTTTTCTTCGGCTTGGGCTTGCTCTCGAACTTCGAGCACCCCAGGAACGGGCCGAATCGGCCGGTGCGGCGGATCATCGGCGAGCCGCACTTCACGCACGCGATGTTCGCCGTCTCCGCCGGCCGCGGCCGTCCTTCACGATCCACCGGGCACGCGTACGTGCACGTCGGGTAGTTGCCGCACGACAGGAACCGCCCGTTCTTGCCGAAGCGGTACACCATGCCGCTCCCGCACACCGGGCACTTCAGGTCCGCCGGCGCTGCGGTCGTCTCCGCCTTCGCGTGCGTCATCGTCTCGTGCGCCGCATCGAGCGCCTGCACAAACGGACCGTAGAAGCGGTGCAGCATCTGCACCCAGTCGATGTGGTCCTCCTCGACCTTGTCGAGTTCCGCCTCCATCTCGCGCGTATACCCGAGGTCCATGATCCGCGGGAATGCCTCGACGAGTTTGTCCGTCACCACCTCGCCAAGGTCGGTCGCGAACAACCGGCGCTCCAGCGACTCGACATACTTGCGGTCCTGGATCGTCCCGATGATGCTCGCATACGTGGACGGGCGGCCGATCCCCTCGGCCTCCAGCGCCTTGATCAGCGAGGCCTCGCTGTACCGCGCCGGAGGGCTGGTGAACTTCTGCGTCGGATCGATCGCAAACGGGTGCAGCGGCTGCTGCTCCTTCAGCGGCGGCAGCGTTGCCGTCTCCGCCGCGCCGGGCACGCCCGTGACCTTGTAGAACCCGTCGAACGCCAGCGTGCGGCCCGATGCGCGGAACACGCACGGCTTCGCCGGGTTCGTCCCGCCCGCGATCAGCACGCTCGTCGAGTCCCACTCCGCCGGCGTCATCTGGCACGCCACAAACCGGTCCCAGATGAGTTGGTACAGCCGGAAGTGGTCGGGCTTGAGTGCATTGCGCACGCGGCTCGGCGGATACTCAAGGCTCGTCGGGCGGATCGCCTCGTGCGCCTCCTGCGCCGCCTTGTTGCTCGACGTGAAGAAGTTCGGCTTCTCCGGCAGGTACCGGTCGCCGTATGTCCGCTTGATGTACTCCCGCGCCATGTTCAGCGCAGCGGCCGAGATGTGCGTCGAGTCCGTACGCATGTACGTGATCAGGCCCACCGGCCCCTCGCCCGGAATGTCCACGCCCTCGTAGAGCGCCTGCGCGGCCTGCATCGTCCGCCGCGGCACGAATCCCAGCCGCGTGCTCGCCGACTGCTGCAGCGTGCTGGTGATGAACGGCGCGGTCGGCCGAACGCTGCTCCTCTTGGTCTCGATGCTCGTGATCGCGTACTTCGCCGCGGGTGTCACCGAGCCCGAGATCGTGCGCACGAACTTCGCCGGCCCGCGACCTCGTTCATCCTCGCGCGTCTCGACCTTGACATCCACAAGCCCGGCCCACTCGGCGACCTGCCGGGCCCGCTTCATCAGGCCCTCATCGCCCTTGGCGCCCGCGTTCTCCCCGCCGCGGATCTCCAGTTTCTCCCCGCCGACCTCGATCAGTTCTCCCTGGATCGCGCCGTGCTCACCGAGCCACGCGTTCTGCGACTTGATCGAGTGCGGCTGCCCCTTGTCATCGCGCTCGCCAAGGAACGCCCGCCACGCCGGGCCGAGCTTCGCGGCCTCCGGCGCGGTGAGCGCAAACTCGCCGAGCACCTGCCAGTATTCCTCGGGGATGAAGTTGCGGATCTCCCGCTCGCGCTCGACGACGAGGCGGACGGCGACGCTCTGCACGCGTCCCGCGCTCAGCCCCCGCGCCACCTTCTTCCACAGCAGCGGCGACACCTGGTAGCCCACCACGCGGTCGAGGATGCGCCGCGCCTGCTGCGCATACACGCGGTCCATGTCGATCGGGTGCGGGTTCTGGAACGCCCGGGTGATCTCTTCCTTGGTGATCGCGCTGAAGATCACCCGCTTGGCGACCTTGGGGTCGATGCCGAGCTCATCCGCAAGGTGCCAGGCAATCGCCTCCCCCTCGCGGTCAAGGTCGGTCGCGAACCAGATCTCCCGCGCCCCCTTCGCGGCCTTCTTGAGCTCGCTGATGGTCTTCTGCTTCCCCGACACCACCTCGTACGTCGGCGCGAAGTCATGCTCAAGGTCCACACCGGGCACCGGCGACTTCACGCCCTTGGGGTTCTTCTCCGGCAGGTCGCGCACATGCCCCACGCTCGCCAGCACGACATAGTCCGACCCCAGATACTTGTTGATCGTCTTGGCCTTGGAGGGCGATTCGACGATTACGAGCTGCTTGCCATCGGCGGACCGCATCGGCCCCTGCTCGAAGGGCTTGCGCCCGAACTTACCCCCAGATTTGCCGCCCCCGGACCTGCCCCCGCCCGGTATGCCGCGGCCGGCGCCATCGCCGTTCCCGCTCGCGGTGTTGTCCCCAGCTCGTTTGGATGATTTTCGGATCGTCTTGGCCATAAAGCCCTGTGCGGAACGTGTCATAACCCCCAATACCAGACCCCGCTTGATCGGTCAGCGGGGTGCCCCAGGTTTGCCCGAAGCCGCCCCGGCGGGTGCCCTTCCTTATAGTTGGGCCTCGGGTAGTACGAGGTCGGAACCGCTTTGGTCAAGGGGGAGGGGGTGAAATCCGGTGCAGGATTGCCGCGATCGCACCAAACAGCATACGATCATGATTGATTCTGGGTTCTCCGGTCACCAGAACAGGGGGTTCTGGGAGGGCACTAAACCCGCCATCCCTCATCCAGCGTCCACTTCCAGCACGCCCGGACCTGCTCGTGCTCATACGCCGCGCCGCACTCGGGGCAAGTGCCGGTCGGCGGAAGAGCCCCGAGTGGGTACCGGCACTCCCGGCACAGGCAGTGATCCGCGGCCTCGACCTCGCGGCGGGAACGGCGCGAAATGACCTGTTGAACGACGACCGTGAGCACCGCGAGCAGCATGGCCGGGCCGAACAGCCAGAGCACGGAGTTGCTGAATGCGGGAAATGCGCTCGCGACAAGCGGCCAGGGGAGGATCGCGATGGCGAAGACAATGCTCAGACCGGTGACAATCCGCTCGCCGCGACCTGCAGAGCCGGGATTGATGCCATCGGGCGGCGAAGCGCGACCAGAAAGGCGCATCAGATCCTCCCGGGGGTCGATGCGGTGAGGGTGCGGATGATCTGCGCGACCGCATCGTCTTGCGAGATCGCCAGCATCTCGATCGTCATCGCCCCCGGCGTTGTCCGCAGTCGCCGCAGCCAGGTCCGCTGGTTCTTCCCGAACCGGCGCGTCTCGATCTTGATCTTCTCGACGGCATCATCGAGGGAGATCGCCGCGGGGTCGCGCAGGTGCGCGAGGAGCTGCTTGTAGCCCAGCGCCTCGGCGGGCTGTGAGCCGGGCACCAGCTCGCCGGACTCGTGCAGCGAGCGGACCTCATCCAGCAATCCCCGCTCCATCATCTGCTTCACACGCGCGTTGATGCGGCGGTTGAGCGCCTCGGATTCCCAGTCGAGGATGATGAGCTGATATGCAGCCCGACCGTCAGGGAGGGCGTTTGCGGCAACGCCGCAACCTGGCATGCCGTGGGCACTTGTTCCGCCTTCGGCGGAAGCGCCCTCCCTCACGGTCGGGCTGCTTGTAAGCGAGCTGCTTGAAGATGGCCGATCCCATTGCTTCTGGTGCGCACTGATCGGCTTGCCCGTCAGCCGGAACACCTCCAGCGCACGTACCGTCCGGCGAACATCGTTCGGGTGAATCCGCGCTGCCGCGGCCGGATCGACACGCTCCAACTCCGCGCGCCGCGCCGCCGGGTCCATCGCCGTCAGCTCCGCCCGCAGGGCCGCATCGGGCTCCGGCCCATCGAACAGCCCGTCGAGCAGGGCCTTGATGTACAGGTGCGTGCCGCCGACGACGATCGGTAATGCCCCCCTGCCGCGAACCTCCGCGATCTTCTCCCGCGCCAGCGCGAGCCAGTTATCGACGGTGAACATCTTTGTGGCATGGGCATCCTGCCCATGTCTTTCTTCCTTGCGCACGGGCTGGAAGCCCGTGCCACGCACGATGCCGCGCGGATCGACCAGGTCGATCAGGTGATGCACAACGCCGCGGCGTTCTTCCATGGTCGGCTTGGCGGTGCCGATGTCCATGCCGCGGTACACCTGGAATGCATCCGCGGTGATGATCTCGGCATCGATCCCCCACTGCTCCCGCGCACGCAGCGCGAGCGCGACGGCAAGGTCGGACTTGCCGCCGGCCGTCGGGCCGCAGATCACGGGGGTGAGGGTGGGGAGATTCACCGCTGATCATTGGCTTCCTCCCCGCGCACGTTGCGAACCGTGTCAAGACATGAGAGACTGGGCAATCGTGGCCGACACCGCTCCGAGAACGCCTCTGCACGCCGGCGCACGCTGCCCGCAGTGTGATTACGAGATCGGCGTGCCGGATGCGCCGGCGTGCCCGGAATGCGGACTGACGCTCAGCCCGGCTGTCCGACAGGCGATCGCGGCACGGCGCGGACTTCGAGTCGGTCTCAGTTTGGTCAACGCGATTGTCCTGCACGTGGCCGCGGCGGTCGTGTTTTCGTTCGCGGTCGAATCGAGCGCCGCGTTCGACGGCAGTTTCCGCATGGGCGGCGAAGACCGCGTGTTCTTCACGACGCTCTGCATCGGCGCTCTGGCGCTTTTTTTCGGTTCATCCGGTGTTTCCGGGGAATGAGCCCGGGAAGGCGGCGCGGATCTTGAGG
>CAYPEI010000028.1:0-46616 GCA_964409775.1 uncultured Phycisphaeraceae bacterium
CAGGGGGGGCGGGGGGAGAGGGGGGGGAGGCAACGCTCGGTGCCATGTTCGAGGCAAAGGCCGGAACTGCGTTCCCCGATGCGTCTCCGCGGTTGATCCCCTCGTTCTGCTTCAACTGGTACGTCCCGGCCTGGTCGATCGTCAGGATCGCCGGCACATCGTCGTACCAGTTCCTCCCGCCGCGTCCCAACTGCTCATCGTCGCTCGCCGGAGCAGGCAGCCCGAAGAACCCCTCGAAGTTCGTCCCCGCCGGCAACTCGATCGGCACGTTGATCAGCCGCGGCCTGCCTGCGATCGTCACCCGCAGTTTGTCCACCGCGACAAACGACGTGTACTCCGACATGATCCCGAACTGCTCGCCCAGCCGGATGATCTCCTGCTTCAGTTCCGTGGCGATGGTTCCGTTCTGCACCCCGCGCAGATCGCGACCCTTGATCTGATCGATCTTCCCCCGTGCCCACATCGTCGCGATCGTGTCGTGCGCCGGCTGCGACTCCGGCAGCGACAGCGTCACCGTCCGCTCCCACGGGCCCGCCGCCGTCATGCCGCGGAGCGTCACCGTCCCCGATCCTGCCCGCGTGTACCGCCCCAGGATCGTCACCGGCGCCTCGTCAAACAGGTCCGGGATGTTGTTCAGCGGCGGAACGATGTCCAGCACGCTCAGGTTGTCGGAGAACTCCACCCGGATATCCGTCAGCACCGGCGTCAGCGTCCGCCGCGTCAGGCGTTCGATCGCCGCCGAGGCATCCGACTCCAGAAGCACATACTCCGCCGCGCCGCCCCCCTCCGTCGCGATCGAGTCCAGCAGGAAGCGGTTCACCGAGTTGCCGACCCCGAAACTGAACACCCGCGTGGTGCCCCGGTGCCGTTTCACCGCGTCGATGATCGCATCCTCGTTCCCCACCAGCCCGTCCGTGAGGAACACCACGATCCGCAGCGGGCGAACCTGGCGGCCATCATCGCCCGCCGGCTGCGCCAGCGCAGCGTTGATCGCCGTCATCATCTCGGTCCCGCCCCGTCCGCTCTGCCGCGACACCAGCGCACGCGCCTCCGCGAGATTCGCCTCGGTCACCGGCCGCGCGGCCGGCCACAGCACGCTCGTCGCGCCCGCGAACGTGATCACGTTGAACGTGTCCCCGGCCCGCATCGACGACAGCGCACGCTCCATCAACTCCTTCGACTTCTCGATCGGGAAGCCGTTCATCGACCCCGAGGTGTCCAGCACGAAGATCATCTCCCGCGCCACCGCCATCGAGTCATCCACCCGCGCCGGCGGACGCAGCATCAGCCCGAAGAAGTTCCCGTGCTTGCCCGTGTGCGTGAAGAACTGGTCGCTCACGCCCTCGGCCGTCTGCCGCCACTTCAGGACGAAGTCGCGGTTCGGGATCGACGCCTGCCGCTCCAGCGTGAACGTCTTCGCCGTCGCCAGCCCGTCCGCGCGCTTCGAGACATCCGTGCTCACCGTCCGGTGCAGCGGCGACTCGTGCCACGAGATCCCCGGGCCTCCGGTGTCGATCTTCACGCTGATCGAGATGTCCTGCCCCGACCGCGACCCCGGACGTACCGGCATCGGCGTGATCCGCGCCGCATCCCGCACCTGGTCCGTGTTCGGCGCAAACGCCGCGCCCGCTCCGCTCGCCGGAAGGCCGTCAACGTCCATCGCCGGAATCGCGTGCCCCGTCGGGAGCGCGTACCACCTCCCGCCGATGTGCCCCACCGCGATGTGCCCGGCCGACGGGTCGTAGTACGCCCCGCGCTCCACGACGCCGTCCGCATACTCAACGTCCAGCGCAAGCCACCGCTCCGGGTCCGCCAACTGTGCGGGCGCTTCGATCGGCGTCGCGCCGTTGATCGCCGCCGCCAGCAGCGCCGCATCAGGCTCCCGGTAACTCCGCGAGAACCCCGGCCCGCGGTCCACCACCCGGATCGATGCGGGCCCCTGCAGCACCAGGCCCCGCCGCGGCCTCAGGTCGGCCGGCAGCCCCGGCACCCGCTCCCCCGTCATCGGCGACCCCGGGATGTACCGCGGCGCGACCACCGTCGGGAAGGCAAACGAAAACTCCCCGTCCTTCTCCTCGACGAACTCGACATACGACAGCGTCACCGCGACCGTCGCTCCCGGCTCGATGTTCGCCACCGATTGCGTGAAGATGTTCGGCCGCTCCTGTTCCGTCAGGCCCGCCACCAGGCCCGCGTCCCGCGCGTGCTCATAGATCTCCCGCGCCGCATCCCGCTCCTTGACCTCTCCCACGATCACCCGGTCCCCGATCGACATCGACATCCGGTCCACCGCGCCCCGGTGCGACATCGGGAACGTGTACTGCGCCTCGATCTTCTCCGCGTGCGGATTCTCGAACGTCTGCGTCAGCGTGACCCGCGCCACGTGCCCCGTGATCTCCGCCGCCACGTCCGTGTGCCGCAAAATGCACGCGCCAAGCAGCGTCCCGCCCGCGTCGTACGCCTCCAGCCTGCCCCCATCCGGGCACATCACCACGCCCGACGGCTTCGCCGACGCCACCGTGCCGCTCCCCGGCGGAAGCATGAACGGGGCCACGAGCGCAAGCGCCAGCACCGCCGCCGCCGCCAGCGGCGCGATCCGCCAGATCCTCCAGCCCTCTCCCGCCGGGCCGCCCGCGCCCGGTGCCCGGCCCGGCTTCGGCTCGATCCGCACCGCCGTCGCCGCCTCCGCCATCGGCGCTTCTGCGCGCAGCGCCGTCAGCAGCCGGTCCCGCCCCGCCGCGGCCGTCACCCGGTTGGTCTCGTGCCACTCGCGCAGCATCAGGTCCAGATCATCGCCCCGCTCAAACGGCGGCAGACCGTCGTCATGCTCGGACCCAAACGGGGGGATCGGGGGGGTGGGGGGTGTCGGAGTCGTCATGTGTGGGCCTCGCTCATCGTGGCGCTCAGCCTCTCGCGTGCCCGGTTCAGCAACTTGTAGAACCCGCTCCGCGAGACCCCCAGCGCCACCGTCGCCGCCTCGACCGGGTCGGCCTCCAGGTAATACAGGTGCAGCGCCAGCCGCTCGTTGTCCGGCAACTGGTCCAGCGCCCGCGACAGCAGTTCCAGCCGTTCCCGCCGCGCCGCCGATTCCGCCGGCGAATCGGTCTCGGTCGTTCTCGCGCTCCCGGTCGCGCCGTTCATCGTGCGGATCTCCTCCGCCGCCGCGTGCTCGTGCGTGCTCCGTCGATGCGCCGAACGCCGGCGCTCCGAGCACACCAGGCGGGCGATGGCGTACAGCCACGACCGCATGCCGTCCGGATCCGTCAGCCGGTCGAGCATGCGGTACGCGCGCAGGAACGTCTCCTGCAGCGCGTCGTCGGTGTCCGCGTCCGATGGCGAGTTCTGACGGCACAAGGCCCGCACGACCGCGCTATGCCGGTCATAGATCCGTGCGAAGGCCTCGTGCGCGCCCGGGCTCGTCCGGTCGCCGACCCGACCTGCTCGGACCAAACCGAGGTCCCGGGCGTCGTCGGTCATCACAGGAGATATGGCCACTGGAGCACAAGTGTCTCCACATCCGCCGATCTCTGCTTGAACTTTGCAACCCCGCCGCTTCACGCCCGCATAGACGCCAGGCTCCAGCCAACCCCCAAAAATGAAAAAACCCAGCCGCGACCGGTCAGCTCGCGGCTGGGTGCGAGGACTACTTAGCCCTCTCTCGCCTCTCTCTCACTCCGATACTCAGGCTCGACGCGTGCTCTCTCGTCCTGCCGTCTCTCTCGCGGCTCTCTCTCACTCCGGAGGCCCAGATAGGGCCTCGTCGGCAGAACACACGCATCACACCCAAGCAACCGGATAAGGCAGGAACAATGTACTGGAAATGCCGAACTTGTCAAGCAAGAACTGCCGAATCTCGGGGGTTTTGGCACGATAACTCGCTGAGACGTCCCGGCTTAGGGGTGTTATCCCCAACAAAATCCGGCAGATTTTGCGTCAATTTGGCCAATAGTAGCCAATCTTGCATCACTCAAAGTGGTTATGTCGACGCGGCCTTCTCCTTGTCTGAGTCCCACGTCATTACCCTATTTTGGCGGTATGCCTCGACGCCCATCTTGATCGCCACCATCGTCGCGCACCCGAGGTGAACGTTGCACGCCAGGTCCGCTTTCCCGCGGATCGCGTCAAAGAAGTTCCCCATGTGGTCGCGCCGTTCCTCCACCTTGATGTCAAACGCCGCCTGGCCCTCGCCAACCTGCCCCAGCACATCCGCGTTGTTCTTCCGGAACGTGTCCTTCCACGCGCCCTGCTCGCGCACCGAGATCACTCCGCTGTTCCCCGTGTCCGAGCCGCCGTTGAAGAACATCGTCGCGTGCTGACCGCGCAGCACCGTGTCCAGCCCCACGTCGTTGGTCATCACCGACGCCAGCACCACCGTGTGCTCGCTCGGATAGTCCACCATCATCATGAACGTGTCCGGGATGTCCCGCTCATCCTTCTCCAGGAACCGGCCCCCGCTCGCCACCACGCGCTTCGGATACTCCCCGTTCGCCCCCTTGATCGCCCGCAGCAGCGGCGCCAGCCGGTGATACAACAGGTCCGTCGCCACGCCGCCGTTATACGCAAAGTACTTCCGGAACCGGAAGAAGTGGTCCGCGTTCCACTCGATCTTCGGCGCCAGCCCCCACTCGCTCCCCAGCCACCGGTCCCACCACACATACCCGTCGCTGTCCTTCGCAGCACTCGGCCCCGCATCCGGATCGATGTGCCAGTTGAACTGACCCCCGGTCGAGTTCCGGCAATACGCAGCCTGGCTCCACACCACTTTCCCGATCCGCCCCCGCTCGATCGCCTCCCGCGCCTTGTAATACGCGTCCGCCGATGTCCCTTGCGGCCCGACCTGCAGCGTCCGCCCGGTCCGCTTCACCGCCTCGCGGCACGCAAGCGCCTGCTCGATCGTGTGGCTCAGCGGCTTCTCGACATATACGTCCTTCCCGCTCTCCATCGCCTCGATCGCGATCTTCACGTGCCAGTGGTCCGGCGTCGCGATAAGCACCGCCCCCACATCCCGGTCGTCCAGCACCTCCCGATACTCCATCGTCCCCGGCCCCTTCCCGTTCCCCGACTGCGACGAGCCCCCGTTCTCCATCACCAGCCGCGACGCGTTGTTCAGCCGCCGCCGATACACATCGCACACCCGCGACACCAGCATGTTTTCCGCATCGCGACGCTTCACCAGGCTCTCGAGATGGTTCGTCCCCATCCCCCCCGTCCCGATGATCCCCATCACGATTCGGTCGTTCGACCCGAGAATCCGCGCATACGACGACGCCGGCATGAACGCCAGCCCCGCCCCCGCCGCCGCGGCCGTCCGCAGAAACGTCCGCCGACGCATCGCCAACTCGCCCGCAATCGCTCTGTTCATGGGGAATCTCCTTCTTGCCCGCACCGCCGCCGAGTCTACCACACCCGCCTCCCCCCGCGCCGCAACCTTCGGATATGCTGACCGCTCCACCTCTTCCGGAGTTCCCCGCATGAACCGCCGCGACTTCGTCGTCTCCGCCTCCTCCGCCGTCGGCGCCATCGGCGCCGCCTCCATCGCCGCCGCCACGCCTCCCGCCGCCCAGCCCATCCTCACCCTCGGCAAGTCCAACAAGTTCAAACTCAACTACGCGCCCCACTTCGGCATGTTCTCCAACCACGCCAAGGACGACCTCGACCAGGTCCGCTTCGCCGCCGACAACGGCTTCACCGCCTGGGAAGACAACGGCATGCGCGGCCGCGACAAGGCCTTCCAGGAAAAGTGCGGCAAACTCCTCGCCGAACGATCCATGACCATGGGCATCTTCGTCGGCGCAGACATCGACTGGGGCAGCCCCACCCTCACCACCGGCAAGCCCGAACACGTCGACAAGTTCCTCGCCAACCTCCGAGACTCCGTCGACGTCGCCAAGCGGCTCAACACCCGCTGGTGCACCATCGTCCCCGGCGTCGAGGCACGCAACATCCCCGTCGGCGTGCAGACCGCCAACGTCATCGACGCCCTCCGCCGCGGCTGCGAGGTCTGCGAGAAGAGCGGGCTCATCATGGTCATCGAGCCGCTCAACTGGCGCGACCACGCCGGCCTCTTCGTCCGCTACTCCGACCACGCCTACACCATCATGAAGGGCGTCAGGCACCCCAGTTGCAAGATCCTCTTCGACCTCTACCACCAGCAGGCCAGCGAGGGAAACCTCATCCCCAACATCGACCGCTGCTGGGACGAGATCGCCTACTTCCAGATCGGCGACAACCCCGGCCGCAACGAACCCGGCACCGGCGAGGTCAACTACCGCAACGTCTTCCGCCACATCCATTCCAAGGGCTTCAAGGGCGTCCTCGGAATGGAGCACGGAAACAGCCAGGGCGGCAAGGACGGCGAACAACGTGTCATCGCGGCCTACCGCGAGGCCGATTCCTTCTGATTTCCAAGCGACCACCAGCGCCCTCAGCGCCGGCGACGAGTTCCGCCCGCCGCCGCCCCCAACCTTCCCTCCGGAGAGCCCCACGCGCAAGCGTGGACACCGTCGCGGTCGCATGACGCCGCCCGTCGCCCTGCGTTCTTCCCTCACGCTCGCACTTCGCCGTCCGTGGCCCCAGCGGCGCAAGAGCCTGTGGCCATGGGTGAAGCGGCGCGGCTCTGGACCCCGCTCCACCCGCGACAAGCCGATCTAGCAGCCCGCAAACCACGCGCTCAGGAACGCGAAGATGTCCGGCACCGCGATCGTCCCGTTGCGGTCAAAGTCCGCCCGCGGATTCTGGGCAAACCACGCGCTCAGGAACGCGAAGATGTCCGGCACCTCGCGCACACCATTGCCGTCAAAGTCCGCCGCGCACGGCGGCGGCACTTCGAACGCGGCCACATCCTCGAGCAGCAACTTGCCCGTCGCGTCCCCGGTGAGCACGAAACTGTGCACCGGCGATGCGCCCGCCGAGCCGCCCGCCGGCACGAACGACACCGACCGAACGTTCGCCACCGGCATCCCCTGCACGATCGCCGTCACCGGGTTCTCGCACAGTTCCAGCGTCACGCCGCCCGAGTCGAACTCCATCCGGCGCGCCACGCTCGCATCGCACGGCCCGACGTACGAGATGTCGCCACCGCTGCCGTTGCCGAACTGTCCCGAGAGCAGCGCGGCCCCCGATGCGCTCCGCAGCGTCCATGTGACCGACGTGGCGCCGGAAGCGGAAGCATCAAACGTCACCGTGTGCGCAGAGGGATCGCCGCCCGATGTGCTGGAGGCGAACCGCATCACCTCCTCTTCGTGCTCATCGTACAGTTTCATCAGCGTCACGTGGCCCGTGCCGCAATAACACGGCGCCGCGGCGCTCCCGCCATTCACGTTGTTTCCCTGCGAGCCCGAGGAGATGGCGGACCGCAGCCTCACACGCATGCCGTCCCCGCCGCGGAAGTCGAGGTTCGTCGCGGCGATCTTCGGCGGCGCGCCGAAGCCTTCATCCGACCACTCCATCAGATGCGCAAGGCCCACGCCGATCACCTCCGGGCCAAACGTGAGCAGGCTCGCATCCCGCACCCGCACCGACTCCATGCCGACGGGCGCGACCTCGATCGATCCCAGGCTGGTCCACGGGGTGCACCCGACGCACTCGATCGGCCTGACCTCCAGCCCGACCACATCCGTCAGCGGCACCGGACCCAGCCCCGTAACCGTCCACACCTCGCCGCCGAAGTCGATCTCTTCCACGAATTTGATGCCCGACCCCCTCGTGCCGATCGCCCGCCAGTACACCGGCTCGCCCGGGGGCGGAGGGGTTCCGCCCCCGCCCGAAGGTGCGCACCGGAAGATGATCTCCGTCACCTGCCCGGCGCCGACGGTTCGCCCGCCTTCACGGATCGCCGCCCACTCAAGGCCTGTAGTCCCCGTACCTGTGAAGTCGAACGTGACATCGATCGCGCCGGGAACACCGGGAGCCCGCGCCACCCGCACCTGTCCCCGGATGACGTCCTCACGGTTCCGGAAGCGTGCCGTGATCTGCGGCGATCCGCCGGTGGCTTCCAGCAGCGGCGACACGTCCATGCTCACGCCCCCGCCGCGAGCAGAGTTGCACCGGATTCCGGCGCCGTCCTGCCCCGAACTGCCGATGCAGCACACCGGCCGCCGCACCACCAGCGACCCGTCCGCCTGTTGGAACTCGAGCGTCGCCTGGCCGAGCGCCGCGTGCTCGACACCGGATGCGTGCATCCGCACCTGCGCCTCGACGATGTGGTGGACATCCAGCGAGCCCGTCGCGCTGTTGGCCAGGATCTGCACCGATCGGCACCGCGACTGGCTGGTGCCGCCGCTGGGCGAGAACACCACCTCGCGCACCGCCGCGTGGACTGTCCCGCTTCCGAGTTGGATCGTGGCGTTCGAGGCAAACCTCACGGAGCACTGTCCATACACGCACCGCCAGCGCTCGACCTCCCCCGCCGGACTGCCGGACATGATCCGCACCGGGTAGTACCCGCCCGGCAGCGTGTGACTGGCGATCTCCAGCCCGTCCGCGCTGCGCAGCCGCACCGTGACCTCCGTCGCGCCCGACTCCAAACCAAGGTACTCCAGCCACTGCCGATTCTGGAACGGGTCGTGATACCGGATAACCCGGCCCGTCTCCGATCCGCCATCGTCGTACGCCTTCATCAGCGTGACGTGGCCGGTGAGTTCGTGCCCGCGCCCCAGAACGACTTCGCCGCCGCCGCCCCCCGAGCCGGTTCCGCCCGCGCCAGAGCCCGCCGCGGCGTGCGCCCCGTCGAACTCGACCGCCACGCCGTTGTCCGGGCTTGGCCCGAGGTTGGAAACATGCACCCGGCGCACATGGTCGCAGTCCGCAACGCTCCCGCACTGCTCATCGACCTCTGCGCTGCCCACCGCCGAACTCGACGCGTCGAACGATCGCAGCCTCGCGGCAGTCACCACGCACTGCGGGAGGCCGGTCACCGTCAGCAGGGCGCTCTCCACGCCGAACTGCAGATCGCAGGCGGCGCACGCGTGCGGCTCGATCTCGATCAGCCGCGCAGCGCTCTGCGTCGCGCCAAGCCCGCTGACATCGCACGTCGCGCCGGGCAGATAGATCTCCATCCGGGTCGGCTTGGGCTTCACCTTCGGCTTCGCCGATACGCTCGAGGGCGCGCCCTTGGAACTGATCGCCATGAACACGGCGCCCGGCGAGCCGGGCGGAAACGTCACGTTCTCCATGCTCAGCGACAGGCTCGCGCCCGTCACGACGGATGTGTGGATGGCGTCTCCGGCCGCATCGCGCAGGGTCACCCGCACCGACGTCGTGCCCACCGGGGCGAAGTCGCACTCAAGATCCAGCACGCCCCCGCCCGGCCGCCCCGCCACCCGCAGCGTCCCCTTGATCGTCCCGTCCCAGCCCTTGTGCCGCACCCGCAACTCACGGGCGCCCGGCAGCGGCGAGGACGCCAGCAGGCTTGACATGTCCACACCGAGCGAGCAGCCATACAGGCTGTTGCATCGAAGTTCCAGGCCGTCGCTCCCGCCTGCGCCGATGTTCGTCACCAGCAGCGAGCCGTCGGGCAGCGTTGCCAGCGCAGCGCTGCCCGACGGCATGGCCTCGATCCCGTTCAGCCGAACCTGAGCCCACGCAGACCCGGTCGCAACACCAACGAAGACCGCCGCGGCTGTGCGCAGCGCCATCCCGAACAGCCGGCATTGGGGAACACGGAACATCGCCTCGCTCCTTGGGCTGTCGATCGCAGCCCGATCAATCAACACACCAGCCCCGCCCACCGCCGAATCCGACACCATCCGATGTGCGCAGCGGCCGCCGCACCGCCTGCCCTTCCCTTCACGGCCGATAAGGGCACGCAGAGCGATGGCCGACTTGGCACCACACTCCGGTCTGGGAGCCCGAACACGAAACCTTGCACTTCCGCGCGCGTAATCTGATGATCAGTCGGGCCGCTGGCCTCCCGTTCGGGGGTATCCCGTCACCCGCCGTACCCGTGCGGCGGTGGGAGGGGGCGGGGGCCGGGGAGCCGGGGAGCCGGGGGAGCCGGGGGGGCGGGTTTCCCGCGACGGCACGAGCCAGGTGCCCGATAGGACTTTGCTGTGCTGACCCGCACGACGACTCAACTCCTCGACTCCCTCCGCGATGCGTCCAACCACGATCTGTGGACGCTGTTCGACGATCGCTACCGGCCCGTGCTGATCGCCTTCGCCCGCCGCCGCGGCCTCTCGGAGGAGGATGCCGCCGATGCCGCGCAGAGCACCCTTGCGGACTTCGCCGCCGACTACCGCGCGGGCCGCTACGACCGGACCCGCGGCCGGCTCCGCTCGTGGATCATCGGCATCGCGCAAAACCGCATCGCCGGTATCCGGCGCGACCTGCAGCGTCGCGGCGCCCCCGTGGGGGGCGATTCGGTGATCGGCCGACTCCCCGACAACTCCGCGCTCGAACGCGACTGGGACGAGGCAGTCCAGCGTGTCGCCCTCGAACGGGCCATCCGCACACTGCATACCGAGACCCGCATCGACGAACGAACCATCCGCGCCTTCGAGTTGTCCGCGCTCCGCGGTGCCCCGGCCGAAGTCGTCGCGACCGAGTGCGGCATGACCGTCGCCGAGGTGTACGTCGCGAAGAACCGGGTCATCAAGAAACTCCGCGACATCGTGAGGGCCTTCACCCAGGAACTGGACGACGTGTGACGCCCAATCCGCAGACATCATGCCCCACGCCCGATGCGCTCGAGCGTGCGCTGGCCGATGGTCCGCTCGGCGGCGACCTGAAGCGGCACGTCGACGACTGCGCGACATGCCGCGCGCAGGCCGAGCAGATCACCGAGAACCTCGCCTTCATGCGCGGCATGCTGGACCGCCTCGGTCCCGACGCGTTGAGCATCGCCCGGCGAACCATGCCCGATGCCAACGCCGTGCCCGGGTACCGGATCGTCCGCGAGATCGCCCGGGGCGGACAGGGCGCGGTCTACGAGGCGGTGCAGATCGATACCAAGCGACGCGTCGCGCTGAAGGTGGTCGAACTCGGAGGCAGCGGCTCGCGAGGATCGCAGAGATTCGAACTCGAGGTCGAACTCGCGGCGAGCCTGCGGCATCCGAACATCGTCAGCGTCTATCAGACCGTCGCCCTGGGAAACGGGCGGCAGGCCCTCGCGATGGAGTTCGTTGACGGAGTCGCGATCGACCAGTGGGCCGCGGGTATTTCCGCGGCCGCGCCGCCCTCGGCCGTCGGCCGCCAGAACGCGGTCCGTCTCAAGGTCCGCGCGATGATCACCGTGTGCGAGGCGGTCCAATACGCCCACGTCAACGGGGTCATCCACCGCGACCTGAAGCCCGCAAACGTGCTGGTCTCGGCCGATGGCACCGTCCGGGTCGTCGACTTCGGCGTTGCAAGACGGGTCGCAAGCGCGGCGGAACTGACCCGCGAGGGAAGTTTCGCGGGCACACTGGCATACGCATCGCCGGAGCAGGTGTCCGGACAGCCGGGGAAGGTCGATACCCGATCCGATATCTACTCGCTCGGGCTGATGCTGCACGAGGTGCTGTCCGGTCGCGCTCTGTGCGACCCGGACCGTCCGCTGACAGAGGTCATCCGCGACATCGTCAGCACACCCGTGCCGCCGATCGGCACGCTCCCGCCCGGGAACCAGCCGGCCGATGCCGACCTCGAGGCCATCGTCGCCCGCGCGCTGGCCAAGAACCCCGCGGACCGGTACCAGTCCGCTGCGGCTCTCGCCGAGGACCTGAAGAACTGGCTGAGCGGCCGCGCGGTCGATGCGAGGCAGTCGAGCACGGTGTACGTGCTCCGCAAACTCGCTTCGCGCCACCGCTTCGCCTTCGCGATCATCCTCGCCGCGACGGCGCTGCTCGCCGCTTTCGCCGGCGCCATGACCCTGGCGTCCCGGAGGCTCTCGGCGCAGCGCACGCTTCTGGCCTCGGCGCTGGTCTCAAGCACGATCGAGCGAGGCAGGTCGGTCGGACGGGCCGGAGAGAACGCCCGGGCCGAGGAGTTGATCTGGCCCGAACTCATCGGGACCGGCGCGGACCTGCGCGATCCCGATCTGCTCTTCGCGTCCCCGCCCGCCCCCACGCAGGCGGCATGGGCCCTGTGCGAACTCTACAGCCGTCAACCCAGCCTCATGCACATCTCCGTCCCGCAAGCGGTCGAAGCCGTCCGGTTCGAGCAGGGGGGCAGCCGCTTACGTCTGTTGCACCCCGATGGTGCGCAGTCCGTGCTGACGGTCCCGGCGGGCGAGACTGTCGAGTCGCTCCCGCCCGTCCTGGCGAAACCGGCGCAGCGCGTTCTGCTCTCGACCGATCGCGCCGCGGCGATCATGACCGGGCCGCAGGAGACCGTCATCCTCGATCTTGATCGTGGCTCGCCGGTATCGATCTCGCATCAACTGCTCGCCGGCGATCAGGTCTGGGACGTGTCGCTGCGGCGGCGGGAGGGGGAAGGAGGGGGCGGGAGGTTCATCACGCTGTCGGGCCAAGGCGGCGTTCGCCTCTGGACACTCGATCCACCCGCGCCCCTCGGTGCCCTGGAAGGTCCGCAAGTTCAACGCAACCGACCCTCCTTCGGACCCGATGGCGAGCGTGTCTACTGGGGAACCGGCGACGGCATCACCTCGTGGCGATCCGAAGACGGCGCCGTGATTGCCGCCTGGAAAGTGCCCGCGGACCTCTGGGAGAAGTCGCTCCGCGCCGCCGCGTTCAGTGTCCGTTGCAGCCCCGACCACCGGCATGTCGTCGCGGGATTCCATGGATCGATTCTCGTGTTTGACGCGGCGAATATCGCGGCCGCGCCGCGCGAACTGGTCCCGGCTCACCGGGGCTTTGTCAGTTCCGTCGAGTTCAGCGCCGACGGCCGCACCCTGCTCAGCCACGGGTCCGAGCAGAGTTCGAAGATCTGGGACCCGACGACCGGCGAACTGCGGATGACGTTTGAGCACAGGAACCCGATCCGCGGCCGCCCGGCGCTCTCCGATGACGGCCGGCTCGTCGCTGTCTGCGACGAGGCCGACCGGCTCCGTGTCTTCGAAGCACGCCCGCGAGGATGGTTCACGCCGCTGGGCGGCTTCGAGAACACCGTCCACCGCGCGCAGTTCTCCCCCGACGGCCGGCTCGTCGCCGGGGCCTCCAGCGACGGGTCGGTTCGCGCCTTCCGGACATCCGATCACACGCTCGCGTGGTCCTCGCCCGGCGATGGCTCCCCGCTCTCGACGTTGTGCTTTGCTCCCGACGGTCAATCGCTCGCCCTCGCCCAGCACGATGGGCTGATCATTGTGCTCGACACGCAATCGTCAACCCGCGAGCGGCGCACGCTCGCTCAGGTGCCGCGGTTTGCCACCTGGCTCGGCTACAGCCCGGACGGAGCCTCGCTCGTCGCGCTCAGCGGCGAGCCGTGGTGCGAGGTGCTCGATGCCAGGTCGGGCGCATCACGCGGCCGCCTCTCCGGCCACACCGACCGCCCGATCGATGCCGTGTTCAGCCGCGACGGAAGCAGCCTGTTCACCGCCGGCGCGGATGGCCGCTGCATCGCCTGGGACATCCAGCGCAGGACCGAGCGGTTCCGCACCGAAGCGATCGGCCCGCAGATGCGGGCGATTGCGATCTCGCCCGACGAGAAAGTGCTCGCAACCGGCAGCGATGATCGGAAGATCCGCCTCTGGGATGCCTCCTCAGGACGGCTGCTCCGCGTGATCGAAGGCCTCCGGCAGCACACCTTCGGCCTGGCCTTCCATCCGGCCGGCCATCTGCTGTTCTCCTGCGGCCGCGACAACGACATGCAGGTCTGGGACACCCGCACGCTCCGCGAGGTCGCGGTGCTCTCCGGACACGACGGACTGGTGATGTCGCTGGCGGTCTCTCCCGATGGTCGCACCCTCGCGACGGCCAGCGCCGACCGCACCATCGGCCTTTGGGACCTCACCCGCTACACGACGCATCTTCAGGGCAATGAACCCGCCTGGCGCAGGTAGCCGAAGCACGCGGTTTCAAGCGGTGGTGGGGTGGGTGGGGGTGGGGGGCGCGTTCGACGCTTCGCACTTCAACCCCGAACAGCGCTGCCCCCGACCGTTCGCGGTCTTCAATCCAACCGCTCACGGCGTAAACCGCCGCAGCCGCAGGCTGTTCATCACAACGCTCACGCTGCTCAGAGCCATCGCCCCGCTGGCCACCATCGGCGACAGCAGCCAGCCCGTGAACGGAAACAACGCGCCCGCCGCGATCGGAATCGCCAGCACGTTATAGCCAAACGCCCAGAACAGGTTCTCGCGGATCGTCCGCAGCGTCGCCCGCGACAGCGCGATCGCGTCCGGAACCAGCCGCAGATCCTCCCGCATCAGCGTGATGTCCGACGACTCGATCGCGATGTCGGTCCCGGTGCCCACCGCAAAGCCCACATCCGCCAGCGCCAGCGCCGGCGCATCGTTGATGCCGTCGCCCACCATCCCCACCTTCTGCCCCGCCGCCCGCAGTTCGCCCACATGCCGCGACTTGTCCGCCGGCAGAACCTCCGCGAACACCTCGTCGATCCCCACCTGCCCCGCCACCGCCGCGGCCGTACGCGAGTTGTCCCCCGTCAGCATCACCACGCGCAGCCCCATCGCCCGCAACCGCGCCACCGCCTCGCGCGACTCCGGCCGCACGGTGTCCGCCGCGGCCACGACTCCCGCCTCCTTCCCGCCGATCGCAACGTGCACCGCCGTCCGTCCGCGCGACTCCAGCACACCGGCAGCCTCCGCCATCAAGACCTCGACCCCGCGTTCCCGCAGCAACGCGGCCTTGCCCACGAGCACCTCCCGGCCGTCGATCGTCGCCTCGATGCCGCTGCCCACCAGCGCTCGAAACGCGCCCGGGCGTGCAGGCTCGATCCCGCGTGCAGCCGCCCCGCCGACAATCGCCGCCGCCAGCGGGTGCTCGCTCACCGATTCCGCCGACGCCGCGAAGCGAAGCACATCTTCCTCCGTCCACGCGCCGCTTCCGGCCGGCACGACATCCGTCAGCGCCAGCCTGCCCCGGGTGATCGTCCCGGTCTTGTCCAGCACGACGACCCCGATCCGCTCCGCGGTCTCCAGCGCCTCGCCATTGCGGATCAGGATCCCCATCTCCGCCCCGCGCCCCGTGCCCACCATGATCGCCGTCGGCGTCGCGAGTCCCAGCGCACACGGGCACGCGATCACCAGCACGCTCACCGCGGTGATCAGCGACATGCTCAGCCGATCCGCCCCCGGCGCCGCCACCCACCACGCCGCGAAGGTCAGCGCCGCAATGACGATCACGATCGGTACGAACACACCGCTGATGCGATCGGCAAGACGCGAGATCGGGGCCTTGCTCCCCTGCGCCTCCTGCACCAGCCGAACGATCTGCTGCAGCGCGGTGTCGCCGCCCACCTTGGTCGTGACCACCCGCAGCATGCCCGTGGTGTTCATCGTCGCCCCGAACACCGCATCGCCCGGGCCTTTGTCGACCGGCACGCTCTCGCCGGTCAGCATCGATTCGTCCACCGCCGAGGCCCCGCTCTCGACCCGCCCGTCCACGGCGACCCGTTCCCCGGGCCGCACCACCACCACATCGCCGACGGCGACGCGCTCAACCGGCACCTCCTCCTCGCGGCCGTCGCGAACCACGCGTGCTGTCCGCGGCTGCAACCCTGTCAGCCGCCTGATCGCCGCCGTCGTCAGTCCCGTCGCACGAGCCTCCAGGTACTTGCCCAGCAGAATCAGCACGATGATGACCGCCGCCGCCTCGAAATACACCGGCGGCATCGGCGTTGCCCCGTGCGCCCCGTGTGCGCCCGCCCCGCCCGCCGCCGCAAAGAACCCCGGCCAGATCGTCGCCGCCAGTGAATACGCAAACGCCGCGCCGGTGCCCATCGCCACCAGCGTGTCCATGTTCGCACGCAGCCGCCGCAGCCCCATCCATGCAGAGCGAAAGAACCGCCCGCCGCACCACGCGACGACCGCGGCCGTCAGCGCCGCCTGCACCCAGTTGATCCACGGCGCGTTGAACGCCTCGATCGTCCCGTGCGACATCGCGATCACCACTACCGGGAGCGAGAGCATCCCGCCGATGACCACGCGCGCAAGCAGCCGCCGCGCCTCCGACTCGCCGGGGTCAAAGTGCGCGGCGTGATCGTCGGCCCCCGCCCCGCCGTGTTCTCCATGCGCTGCACCGTCCCCGGAGTGTGCAGCGCTCCCCTCGTTCCGCCCTTCCCCCGGCGGCCGAGGCACGATGGCCCGGTAGCCGATCTCATCGACCGCCGCGGCCAGCCGCTCAGGCCCCACCACCGTCGGGTCATACATCACCGTCGCAACCTTGCTCGCGAAGTTGACGCCGGCCGACTTCACGCCCGGTTGCCGGGCCAGCCGCTTCTCAATCGCGCTCGCGCACGATGCGCACGACATGCCCTCGATCGGCAGGTCGCACCGCGCGGCCGCTACCGCGGACGTTCGATCGGGTTCTGTGATCGCCGCGCACATGGAAACTCAAGGATATGCCCAACGCGCGCGTACCCCTCGCAGAGTGCCGCCGTGACGCTCCGCCTCACCCAGGCACCCGGCATCCCGATCCCGTCAGCGTTACCATCCGCGCACCATGACCCGCGACGCACACCCGCACGCCGCCCCGCCCACGCAGGTTCCTCCCGCTCGCGATGGCTCCGCAGGCCTGTTCACAGACCCGCGGCCCGCGTGCCCCGCCGAACGCATCCCCGTCTCGGTGTTCGGTTCCAGCGCAACCGCCAGCGCCGCCGTCGCGGCGGAGATCGCCGCCCTCATCCGCGAACGCGCCCGGCAGGGCCGCCACGCCGTGCTCGGCCTCGCCACCGGCTCCACGCCCCAGGGCGTCTACGAAGAACTCGTCCGCCTGCACACGCACGAGGGCCTGAGTTTCAAGAACGTCATCACGTTCAACCTCGACGAGTACTGGCCCATGGACTCCGGAGCGATGCAGAGTTATCGCCGGTTCATGCGCGAGCACCTCTTCGACCACGTCGACATCGCGCCGCAGAACGCCAACGTGCCCGATGGTTCGGCCCCGCGCGACCGCGTCCAGCGTTTCTGCGAGGAATACGAGCAGCGCATCCGCGATGCCGGCGGCATCGACCTCCAACTCCTTGGAATCGGCCGCACCGGCCACGTCGGCTTCAACGAGCCCGGCTCCCCGCCCGACTCCCGCACCCGGTTGATCACGCTCGACAAGGTCACCCGCATGGACGCCGCGAGCGACTTCTTCGGCGAGCGATTCGTGCCGCGACAGGCGATCACCATGGGTGTTGGGTCCATCCTCGATGCACGCCGCATCATCATCATGGCCTTCGGCGAGCACAAGGCCGGAATCGTCCGCCGCGCTGTCCAGGGAGATGTCACCACCAGCGTCTCCGCGAGTTACCTCCAGCGCCACCCGGCGGTCCGGTTCGTCCTCGATCCGGCCTCCGCCGCCGAGTTGACGAGATTCAAAACTCCCTGGCTCCTCGGCACCGTCGAGCAGTTCGGGCTCAAGTGGGATGAGAGAAACACCCGCCGCGCCGTCATCTGGCTCTCCCGGGAACTCCACAAGCCCATCCTTAAACTCGTCGACGAGGACTACAACGAGCACGGCCTGCAGGAACTCCTCGCCGCCCGCGGCGGGGCCTACGACATCAACCGCGAGGTCTTCCGCACGCTCGCCCGGACCATCACCGGCTGGCCCGGCGGCAAGCCCGGCGAGCACGAGGCTCCCGCAACTCCGCGCCGTCCCCAGGATGCCCGCGCCGCCGACGTCTTCCCCAAGCGCATCGTCGTCTTCAGCCCCCATCCCGACGACGACGTGATCAGCATGGGCGGAACGCTCATCCGCCTCTGCGACCAGGGACACGAGGTTCACGTCGCCTACCAGACCTCCGGCAACATCGCCGTGTGGGACGAGGCGGCCGTGAGGCACGTCGACTTTGTGCGGGAGTTCGCCGCATCCTTCCCCCAACTCGGGCGCGAGTTTGCCGACAAACTCGAGCACAACATCGAGTCCTTCCTCTCCCGCAAAACCCCCGGCGAGCCCGACACGCCCGAGTTGCAGCGGGTCAAGGGGCTCATCCGTCGAACCGAGGCCCGCGCTGCCGCACGCTACTCCGGCGTCGCCCCCGAGCGCATCCACTTCCTCGACCTTCCCTTCTACGAGACCGGCCGGATCCGCAAGAAACCGATCGGCGAGGACGACATCCGCATCACCATGGACCTGCTCGAGTCCGTCCGGCCCCACCAGATCTACGCCGCCGGCGATCTCTCCGATCCGCACGGCACGCACCGCGTCTGCCTCACCGCGGTCATCGAGGCCGTCAACCGGTCGGCAACCCGCGACTGGATGAAGGAGTGCGTCCTCTGGCTCTACCGCGGCGCGTGGCAGGAGTGGGGGCCCGAAGACATCGAGATGGCCGTCCCGCTCTCCCCCGACGAGGTGCGCCGCAAGCGCATCGCCATCTTCAAGCACGAGAGCCAGAAGGACTACGCCCTCTTCCCGGGTCCGAACGATCCCCGCGAGTTCTGGCAGCGCGCTGAGGATCGGAACCGCGCAACCGCCGCCCTCTACGACAAACTCGGCCTCGCCGAGTATGAAGCGCTCGAAGGGTTTGTCCGGTGGCGCCCCGGAATGGCCTGATTTCGGCGCTCCCGCCCCTGCCTCCCGCGACAGGCAAATCGGGTACCCTGTGCCCGTGGCGAGCCGCCACACAGGAAGCCCCACCATGAATCGTTCGACCCTCTTCGCCCGCGCGCTGGCCGCGATCTGCGTGCCCGGTGCCATCGCCGCCACCGCGCTCGCCGATGTCCGTCTCCCCGCCATCTTCGGCGACAACATGGTCCTCCAGCGCGACACCGAAGCGGTCATCTGGGGGTGGGCGCGCCCCGGCGAGAGGGTAACCGCCGCCGCCACCTGGACCGACGCCAAGCCCGAGACCGAAGCAGACAAGGACGGCCGTTTCCGCCTCCGCATCCCCACCGCAAAGGCCGGCGGTCCGCACCGCCTCGCCGTCAAGGGCGACAACTCGGTCACGTTCGAGAACGTCATGCTCGGCGAAGTCTGGCTCTGCAGCGGCCAGTCCAATATGGAGTGGCCGCTCTCCCAGACCGACAACGCGCAGGCCGTCATCGCCGCCGCGACGCACCCGAACCTCCGCCTCTTCACCGTCGAGAACACCATCTCCGCCCACCAGCGGATCGACGTCAGCGGATCATGGTCCGCCTGCACCCCGCAGACCGCCGAGCGATTCTCCGCCGTCGGCTACTTCTTCGCGCGGGCCCTGCACGAGAAACTCGGCGATGACCTGCCGATCGGCCTCATCGCGGCCGACTGGGGCGGCACGCCCGCCGAGTCATGGACCAGCGCTTCCGGTCTTGCAAAGTTCCCCGAGTTCGCCCAGTCCATCGAGTTCCTCAACCAGATGGGACGCGATCCCGCAGCACGGGCCAAGACCCTCAGCGAACGCGGCGAGGGGTGGTGGAACAACCTCGACCGTCTCAGCAAGCCGCCGGCCGACTGGGCAACGCTCGCCTTCGACGCCGCGGCATGGAAAAAGGCGTCGCTCCCCGCCTCCTGGGGCGACGGCGGCACCGACGATCTCAAGAACTTCGACGGTGCCGCCTACTTCCGCCGCGTGATCGAACTCCCGGCGGAGTGGGACGGCCGGGCCGCGACGCTCGAACTCGGGCCGATCGACGATTACGACGATGCCTGGGTGAACGGCAAACTCATCGGCGGCACGCACGCCGAGAACCAGTGGAGCGCCCCCCGCAAGTACGCCGTGCCCGAGGGCACGCTCAAGGCCGGACGCAACGTCATCGCTGTCCGCGTGCTCGATACCGGCGGCATCGGCGGCATCAACGGCGAGTCCGGCCAACTCGCCCTCCGCGCCGCGGGCGCAGCGCCGCTCCAGGCCTCACTCGCCGGCGATTGGCAGTACCTGAAGGGTGCCGCCGCGGGAAGCCTCCCGCCCCGCCAGCCCAACGTCGGCATCGGCCCCAACATGCCCACGACCCTGTACAACGGCATGATCGCCCCCATCGTCGGCTTCCCGCTCCGCGGCGCGATCTGGTACCAGGGCGAGTCCAACGTCGGCCGGCACGAGCAGTACAGCCGCCTGTTCCCCACCATGATCCTCGACTGGCGAGAGAAGTGGAAGAACACCGGCGCGAAGACCGACCTGCCCTTCTACTTCGTGCAGATCGCCCCGTTCAACTACGGCAGCGCTCGCGGCGAGGCAAGTGCGGCCCTCCGCGATGCCCAGCGAACCGCCGCGAGCACGCCCAACTCCGGAATGGCGGTCACGCTCGACATCGGCAATCCCGTCGACATCCACCCGCGCAATAAGAAGGATGTCGGCGCCCGCCTCGCGCGCCTCGCGCTCGCCGGCACCTACGGGCAGGACATCACGCCCTGCGGACCCATGTTCAAGTCCGCTCGGCGCGAAGGCGACAAACTCCGCATCGAGTTCGACGATGTCGGCAAGGGCCTCGAACTCCGCGGCGACCCCGCCGCCAACCGCAGTTTCTGGATTGCCGGAGAGGACCAGCGCTTCTTCGTCGCCTCCGCCGCGATCGACGGCCAGACGCTCATCCTCAGCCATCCCAAGGTGCAGCGCCCCGCCGTCGCGCGATACGCCTGGGTCGACTCGCCCGTCCCCGTCCTGTTCAACAAGGACGGCCTCCCGGCCTCCAGTTTCCGTTCCGATACCTGGGGCGACGACGCGCGGCCCCCCAGCAACGACGACCAGATGCGCGGCCTGCGCACCAAGGAACCCGGCTACCTCGACCTCTTCAACGGAAAGGACCTCGCCGGATGGGTCAACGTCAACTGCGCGCCCGGCACCTGGCAGGTCGGTCAGGATGACGAAGGCGGTCCCGTCATCGCCTGCTCCGGCGTGCCGACCGGCGTGCTCCGCACCAATCGCATGTTCGAGAACTTCGAACTCGAACTCGAGTACCGGCATCTCGTCCCCGGCGGCAACGCCGGCCTGTTCGTCTGGAGCGACGCCATCACCGCCCGCGGCCAGCCCTTCACCCGCAGCGTCGAGGTCCAGGTCATGGACGGCCAGGAAGGCGACTGGTACACCAGCGACGGTGACGTCTTCCCCATCCACGGCGCCAAGATGACCCCGGAGAATCCTCGCGGCAACGGCGACCGTGCTTTCCCCACCGAGAAACGGGCCAACCGCTCGCCCCTCTGGAACCACTACCACGTCATCTGCAACAACGGCGAGATCAGCCTCGCCGTCAACGGCAAGGTCGTCACCCGCGGCAAGAACGTCACCCCCCGCAAGGGATACATCTGCCTCGAATCCGAGGGCTCGCCGGTCGAGTTCCGCGCCGTCCGTATCAAGGAACTCCCGCCGACCGGAGCAACAAGCGAGCAGACCGCCACCGAGGATCAGGGCTTTGTCTCGCTCTACACCGGCGCCGATTTTTCCGGCTGGAAGTTCGAGGATGCACACAAGGGCCACTGGTCCGCAAACGACTGGACCATCGCCTTCGACGGCAAAGCCGAGGCCGACCTCTGGAGCCGGAAGTCCTACAAGGACTTCGTCCTGATCTGCGACTGGCGGTGGAGCGGCGAAGCCAAGGACGCCGACCTCCCCATCATCCTTCCCAGCGGCGACTATGTCACCGACGAATCCGGCAAGCAGAAGACCCAGCGCGTGAAGGAAGCCGGCGACAGCGGCATCTATCTCCGCGGCAGCAGCAAGAGCCAGGTCAACATGTGGTGCTGGCCCATCGGCTCCGGAGAGGTCTACGGCTACCGCACCGACCCGGCAATGTCCGCCGATGTCCGCGCGGCCGTGACGCCCAAGTCCGTCGCCGATGCCCCTATCGGTCGCTGGAACCGTTTCGAGATCACCATGAAAGGCGACCGCCTCACCGTCGTCCTCAACGGTAAGACCGTCATCGACAACGCGCAACTCCCCGGAGTCGCCGCCGAGGGTCCCATCGCCCTCCAGTCCCACGGCAGCCCGATCGAGTTCGCCAACATCTACATCAAAGAGTTGAAGTAATCCCCAGTTTCCTGCAGAAAGCCTTTCCGAACGATGAGACCCATGCGAACCGCTCTCCTGATCGTCGCCATCGCCGTCTGCACGCTCACGCTCGCAACCCCAGCCGTCGCGCAGCCCGCCGCACCCCGCGAGTCAACCGCAGGCTTCAACGCCCGCATGGCCTGGTGGCGCGAGGCCCGCTTCGGCATGTTCATCCACTGGGGCCTCTACGCCATCCCCGGCGGCGAGTGGGGGGGTGGGGGCGGACCGCACGGCGGCACGAACCACGCCGAGTGGATCCGCACCACCGCGCAGATCCCCCTCGCCGAGTACGACAAACTGCTCGCCAGGTTCAACCCCACCGACTTCAACGCCGACGCCATCGTGCTCGCCGCCAAGAACGCCGGCATGTCCTACATCGTCATCACCAGCAAGCACCACGACGGCTTCTGCCTCTTCGACACCGCCACCACCGACTTCGATGTCATGTCCACTCCGTTCAAGCGCGACATCCTGCGCGAGATGGCCGACGCATGCCATAAGCACGGCATCAAGATCTGCTGGTACTACTCCATCATGGACTGGCACCACCCCGACTACCTGCCGCGCCGCGACTGGGAGAAGGACCGCCCCACCGACGGAGCCGACTTCGACCGCTACGTCGCCTACATGAAGGCCCAACTCAAGGAACTCCTCACCAAGTACGGCGACATCGGCGTCCTCTGGTTCGACGGACAGTGGGAGGGCAACTGGACCGACGATCGCGGCCGCGACCTCGAGCAATACGTCCGCTCCATCGCGCCGAACGTCATCATCAACTCCCGCGTCGGCCGCGCCGGCGGCAACTACGGCCTCGACAGCGCCAGCGGAATGCTCGGCGACTACGCCACCCCCGAGCAGTTCATCCCCGACAGCGATCCCGGCTTCGACTGGGAAACCTGCATGACCATGAACGACCACTGGGGCTACAACCGCGCCGACAAGAACTTCAAGACCACCACCGACCTCATCCGCAAACTCGTCGACATCGCCAGCAAGGGCGGCAACTTCCTCCTCAACATCGGGCCCGATGAACGCGGCAACATCCCGCCCGAGTCCGTCAACCGCCTCGGCGAGATCGGCAAGTGGTGGCAGGTCAACGGCGAATCCATCCGCGGCAGCCGCGCCGGCCCCTTCCCCGCAGGCCATCTCCCCTGGGGGCGATGCACAACCAAGGTCGATCCCGCAGCCCCGGGCTCCACCCGCCTCTACCTCCACATCCTCGATTGGCCCGCCGGCGACTCCCTCGACATCCCGGGAATCTACAACGATCCCGTCCAGCATTCCGCCTGGGTCCTCGGCGGAGCCACCAGCCGCGCCCTCCCGATCTCCCGCAAAGGCGACGGCCTGAGCATCCCCTTGCGCGATCGTCAGCCCCACGTCACCGTCGCTCGTCTCGAGATCCTCGGCCCGCCCGACATCGCCACCCCGCCCTCCATCTCCGCCGCCGCCGACATCTTCATCGACTCCATCCCGGTCACCCTCGCCTCCAGCCGGTCCAACGTGCAGGTGCGCTACACGCTCGACGGTTCCGATCCCGCCGCCCACTCGCCCATCGCCGATGCGCCCCTCATCCTCGACCGCACCGCGACCGTCCGCGCCGCCTGCTTCCGCGACGGCCGCGCCGTCAGTCCGATCGCCTCGCACGCCTTCCGCCTCGTTCCCCCGCGCCCGCCCGTCGCGCCCGCCTCCACCGCCCCCGGACTCCGCGCCCGGGTCTTCACCTGGGAGACCGGCGACATCCAGAGCGTCGATGCCCTCGCCTCCATGAAGCCCGTCGCGCAGCGCGTCTCCCCCGACTTCAGTCTCACCAGTCTCCAGCCGCGAGAGAGATTCTGGGGCGTCATCTTCACCGGCCTCATCCGCGTCCCGCACACCGGCGTCTACGAGTTCTCCACCGCCTCCGACGACGGCAGCCGCCTCTGGATCGGCGACACGCTCGTCGTCGACAACGACAAGCCCCACAGTTTCAAGGCCGAACGCGGGCTCTGTGCGCTCCAGGCCGGCCTCCACCCCATCCGCATCGCCTTCTTCGAGAACTGGGGAGGCTTCGACCTCCGCGTCACCTGGCGCCCGATCGGGCAGCCCGAACGGGTGATCGGCGCAACCGACCTCGCCCACGAACCGTAAGACCTGCGCTGCTCCGCCCGCGTGCCCCGTGTCCGTCTTCACAATGTGAAGAACGCGTGGCCGTCAACCTTTGCGCAACCTGCGCCGGACCTTCATCCACTTAACGTTCGCAATCTCTAGTCTCTGCCTCGCTGATGCCGCGTGCAGGAAGCACCGGCCGGCGAATGGAGACAAACGATGCGAAGGCAAGGTGGGTTTACGCTGATCGAACTGCTCGTGGTGATCGCCGTCATCGCTCTGCTCGTGGGAATCCTGCTCCCCGCCCTCGGCAAGGCGCGCGGCGCGGCCCAGCAAACCGTCTGCGCCTCAAACGCCCGGCAGATCGGCCTCGGCGTCGCGGCCTACAACGCCACCTTCAAGGACTTCAACCCGCCCTCCTACGTCTACTCCGACGGCCCCGACAGCCTCGAGTGGGCGCCCGTGCAGGGCTTCGACTCCGGCAACAAACGCTACCTCCACTGGTCCTGGTCCATCATGACCAGCGACGACAAACTCCCCGAGAAGGCCTTCACCTGCCCCACCTCGCCCCGCGGCGGCGCCCCCGCCACAAACCCGGGACCGAACTCCGAAGACTGGGAGCCCGAGCAGACCGACAACTTCGGTCAGACCGGCACCGGCACCGTCAGGGACATGCAGGTCAAACGCCTCGCCTTCACCGGCAACGCCGCGATCTTCCCGCGCAACAAGTTCACCGTCGCCGCCGGCCGCAAGAACATCCTCGTTCCCGCCGGGAACATCACCTTCCCCGGCCGCACAATCCTCGCCACCGAGTTCCTTCAACTCGGCGACTGGTCCCCGGTGTTCGATGACCGCCGCAGCGTGAGCCACCGCCCGGTCATGCCGTTCTACGGCGGAACATCCGGCCGCGATGTCTACAACGAGCCCAACTTCGGAAGCGAGCCCCGCTTCTTCTACCCCAACGAGGGCGAAATCCTGCCCAGGAGCCAACTCGGCCCCGGCATGATCGTGAGCCAGGTCTCCGAACTCAACGCCGTCGGACGCAGCCACCCCTCCGCCGATCGCCGGATCGGCGGCTCCGCCAACTTCACGTTCGTCGATGGGCACGTCGACCCGCTCACCGTCCTCGAAACCGTCAAGAAGCAACTCTGGGGCGATCGAGTGTTCAGCCTCAGCGGCAACAACCGTGTGAGCACGTCAGCCTTCTGACCCAGGGCTCGCAGCGGCAACTTGGTGTTCGGCCCGCCGCCACCGGGGCGGAAGGCTGTAGGTCTGTCCAGATGTCTCGTCCGTTCATTGGAGGATGCCATGAAAGTCTCGCGTAGAGCAGCCTTGGTCGTCGCGTGCGGCGGAATCGCCGGTGTGTCCGGCGTCGCCGCCGCTCAGCCAGTGCAGCCCAGAATCGTCAACATCTCCGGCGCAACCCTGCTGGAGAACTTCTTCAACAAGCGCGGCGGAACCATCGACTACATCGATGTCGACGGCGACAAGTTCGCCCGCGGCGTGCCCTACCTCCCCGGCGACAGCCGCCGGAACGACCAACTCGCGCCATTCCTGCTCCCCGTCGCCGATACCGAGGGGGCATGGCCCGCCGAGCCCGGCACCGGCCGCAACATCCACTGGGCCGTCATGTACAGCAACGTCGGGTCCACCAACGGCTTCCAGGAACTCATCAACTTCGGCCGCACCTACACCAGCCTGCCCGGCAGCAACTCCGATGCGCTGGTCAGCCTGCGCACCAGCGTCCGTAGCCGCGCCTACTTCAACCGTTACCGCTTCCTCCAGAACGGCGCCGCCAACGACGACAACACCCCCGAGTTCCCCGGCTCCTATGGCCTCATTGCCAACTCCGGCAACCCGATGAGCGCCCCCGTGATGAGCACCCGCGACGGTCAGTTCCTCGCCCTGTTCACCCTCCCCAATGTCCCCTCGACCAACGACGCCAATGGCGGCTCCGCGAGCATCACCAGCCAGGGCGGCCTCACGGTCGACATCGCCCCCCTCGACGTCCCCACGACCTACGCCACCACCCAGGCCGGCACGCCCGCGCTCACGCTCAATCCGCTCGAGCCGGGCTACGGCAACAACCCACGCCTCGCCATCAACAAAGACGGCACAATCACGACCACCAACTCGCAGGGCAACACCATCGGCGGACAAAGGCTCGCGCAACTGACCGCCGGGGCGAATCTCTCCTCAACCGCCCCGGGCGTGTTCAACCCCGCCGCCAACTCCAACACCATCTTCGATACCTCGATCGCCTTCGCCGCGGTCGCCCCGGTGGTGAACTTCGGAACCAACATCCAGCGCCTCGACATGTCCGACATGCGATACCTGTTCGGCGCCGGCCGCCGTGCAAACGGCGAGAACCTCGTCGTCGTCACCCGCGACTCCGGCTCCGGCACGCGCAACGCCTGGGACAACTCCATGGGACGCGACCCGTCCTGGGGCGTCGGCGACAACCTCGGCCCCCGCAACAACGCCACCATCAACGAGCGGCTCGGCGCCGACTACCTGCCCTCCAACAAGAGTTCCAACGCCAACACCGAGCCGTGCACCTGGAACTGCCGCACCGCCGTCGGCTACGCCGGGCCCGAGCGCGGCCTCGACTCCTCCGCCAGCACCTGGCTCGCCTCCGGCCTCATGGAAATCGCCGCCGTCCGTAACGACGTCGCCCCGTTCAACGGCACCCAGTACAGCCGGCCCACGATCGACAAGATCCTCCAGTACGACGCCAACGGCTGGGTCATCGGCGGCCCCGCCGTGCTCGCCTCCTTCGGCGATCCCCTCAGCGCCCCGCCCGCCAAGGGCGGCCTGGGATGGATGGAGCCCTTCCGCGATGACGGCCTCGACGGCGTCGCCGGCACCGCCGATGCCGGCGAGGGCGATGGAATCTACCAGGTCGGCGAGGTCTTCAACGACATCAACAACAACGCGATCCGCGACGCCGTCGAATCCCGCCCCGCCAACCTGAACCCCCCGATGCGGAACGTCGAGGCCGCGGCCTATCTCAACAACATCTCGCGTTCGCTCCGCGCCTTCGAGGGCAACCCGGGATCCGACGACACGCTCTTCACCCCCGGCGAACTGCTCGCGACCTCGTTCATCCTGATCGACGCCATGCCCCGAATCCAGCGCGTGTCCGACCCGCTGATCCTCGATCCCAACACCAAGTACAACCCCGCCCTCGCCGCCTTCGTCGCCACGCCCGGAGTCAACGTCTACAGCAACGCCGCGTACAGCGCGTTCGGAAACTCCGTCGCCCCAGTGAACTTCTCCAACAGCCGCGCCGGCAAGGTCCCCCAGCGCGTCGCCGCCTCCACCTACTCCGACCAGTCCGTCAACGCCGGCGCCGCCGCCACCGGCGCCTACCTCACCGAGGGCGGAGCCACGCTCGCCGGCTTCGCCAATCTCCCCCTCCGCAACCTCACCTCCGGCGATTTCAACGGCGACGGCCACCGCAACGCCGCCGACATCCCCGCCATGGTCGGCGCGTTCCGCAAGCGGTACGACGCACAGACGTGGTCCGCGCCCGCCGCAGTCCCGGGCAGTTTCCTCGCTCAGGAAGCCGTCAGGACCGGCCAGGCGGTCAACGCCTCCGACTTCTGCATCGAGGTCCAGGGCGACTTCGACGGCAACGGGTCCTTCGACCGCGCCGACCTCCGCTACTTCGCCGACGGTCTGGCGCTCTACGCCTACACCTTCACCTACAACAACTCCACCGGCGACTTCAACTACAGCGGCACCCTCAACCGCAAACAGGGCTTCATCGATCTCGACAACGCCTACACCGCCGCCGGCGGAACCCTGCCCCTCCTGCCCACCACCCTCGCCACGTCCAAGCCCTACGCCCTGGGCGATGCCCGCGGCGATGTCGTCGGCAGCCTCCGCAACCCCACCGCCCCCACGCCGCTCGAGAAGTTCCGCGTCGCACGCGGCGCTCAGCCCATCGGGTCCGACGGCATCGTCAACGCCAACGACATCGACTACGTCTACGCCAACTTCAAGCAGCCCGGCATCTCCGGCAACGCCGCCAACTGGTCCGACCTCGAGGAGGCCGTCCTCTTCGACCTCTCCGCCGACATGACCGGCGACCTCGTCGTCAACCAGGCCGATGTCAATGAACTCGTCCAGGTGATCCTCGGCACCACCTACGCCGATGTGAACCTCGACGGCGTCGGCGACTGCAACGACCGCGCGATCGCCGTCACCAACCTCGGCAACCCCGGCGGCTGGGCGCAGGGCGATGTCGACGGCGATGGAACCGTCACCATGGCCGACGTGAAGAAGATCGCCCGCACCATCTGCCCCGCCGACTGGGATGCCGACTGCTCCCGCGGCGTGCCCGACATCTTCGCCTTCCTCAGCGACTGGTTCGCCCAGAACCCCGATGCCGACATCGACGGCGTCGGCGGCGTCGCCGTCCCCGACATCTTCGCCTTCCTCTCCCTCTGGTTCGCAGGCTGCTGAACCGCCCGTCGTTGCATGCGGTCTCGACAACCCGGCAATCTGTTGCAAGGGCCCCGGCTGCGTTCCGCCGGGGCTTCTTTCTTCATGGTGGCACGGGCATCTTGCCCGTGCATGATCTTCCGCCGGGGTCTTTCTTCATGGTGGCACGGGCATCCTGCCCGTGCGAACTCCGCCCGAGGGCGCCCCGCGCGCAATCTCCGTGGTCTTCTTCGTGGCACGGGCATCTTGCCCGTGCATGTCCTTCGCCTTGAAAGAGCCCCGCGCGCAATCTCCGTGGTCTTCTTCGTGGCACGGGCATCTTGCCCGTGCGAACTTCTCCCGCAGGGCCCGCGGCCGTTGCCAGGCGCTCCAGTGCCTGGAACGCACCCAGTGTTCATCTCCTTCTGGAGGACGGACGACCGTCCGCAAGCGATCCCACGAGTTGCAGCAACTCCGCGCTCATTCCCCGCCGCGAGGCGCAAACTCCCGCAGCAACTCCACCACCCGGTCGTCGCTCACCGTCGAGAAGTCGCGATAGAACTGCCCGACCGCCCAGAACATGTCCGTCTCGATCAGGCACTCCAGCCGGTCGCACAGGCCCCGGATCTGCTCATGGTGCTCGACCGGCATCACCGGCAGCGCGGCGATCAGCGCCGAGGGCGACCCCGCCCGAACGCTGCACAGCGCGGCGATCAGTGTCGAGCCCGTCGCCACGCCGTCGTCGACGACGATCACATCCCGCCCCGCGATCATTGCCGCTGGCCGGACAGCGCGAAACAGCGCCCGCCGCCGCGCGATCTCCGCGAGTTGGTGCTGCCGCTCCCGTTCCAGCAGCGCGGGAGACCCCTCCTCCATGTCTCGCCCGTACGCGTTCAGGTGCACCTCTCCGTGCTCGGAGATCGCGCCGATCGCCAGTTCAGGCTGCTCCGGCGCTCGCAGTTTGCGCGCCAGCACCACGTCCAGTTCCGCGCCCAGTTCCCTCGCGATCGGTGCTGCCACCTCGATCCCGCCCCGCGGTATCGCCAGCACCAGCGGACGGACCAGCCCGCCGCGCTCAAACCGCTCGGCCAGTTGCTTCCCCGCATCCGCTCGATCAGCAAACACCGCGCCGCGCATGATCGACACTCCCGTTCTGCGTGACACGGTAGGGCGCAATCTCCGTGGTCTTCTTCGTGGCACGGGCATCCTGCCCGTGCATGTTCTTTGCCCTGAGAGAGCCCCGAGCGCAAGCCCAGTGATCGTTCTTGTGGCACTGGCATCTTGCCCGTGCAGGCTTCGCCCCCAGGGCGCACGACCCTTGCCAGGCACTTCACTGCCCGGAAGGCCCCTTGTCCGCTCCCGTCCGGAGGACGGGCGATTGGGCCGCGTCGCTCCCATGCCCCAATCTGTCACGAGCCTCGCTTCTCTCGCCTTCCCCGTGACATCAATCTTGATCACAAGCCACTCGGAGTCGATCGCCATGAACCCTCGGTCGGGTCCGAGGAAGTAGACCATGTCGTACCCGCGGAAGTACGGCGTGATATCCGCCACGCCAATCAGTGCTTCGAGTTCGGCGTGGGTGAGGCCGATCAGTGCATGATCCCGGAGCAATGCATCAGCCATTCGCTGGCGAGTCGCGCCCGTCGGCAGTGGCGATGTGCTTGGCGAGGACTTCCACACCGCAGAGTCAAACGACAGCCGCGGCAGGCCCTGCAGACGCGTGAAGAAGCGATATGTCGTGAAGCCAAGCGCGACCATGATCACGGCGAACGAACCGAAGATCAACACGGCGTGTCGGAGCGTATGTGGGCGGCTGGTGATAGAGGTGAGTGGCTGGGTCGGTGTCGTCACGCGCTGTCCATCGTCATCCAGCAGTTGTCGAAGTTGGCCCTGGCGAGATCCTGCCTCCGGATCCAGTAGTGAAGATTGCCCGCGTCGCACCACTGCCAGCCCGGCCCCGTGCGATCGCTGTCAAACTGTGCAAGCAGCACCCAGTCCCGCACCCCGCCCGACAGCAACTGCACGGTCGTCGGGTCGGCGCTGTGCCAGTCGGCGACCCCGTGCGAGGCGAACTGGCAGGTCGCCTCGTCCGGGCTCTGCGAATACGCCGCGTACCCGAGCAGCGTATGAAACCCGTTTTCAAACTGACCAAGGTCATCGAGGACGTCGCCGTACCCGTTGATCTTCGCAAACGGCTGATACTCGACCCCGTTCCTGAACTGCGTCCACTCATCCGACGGCAGCATCAGTGTCCGCTCGAACGCCAGTTCGCACTTCGCGTATGGCTCGAGCTCCCCCGCCTCCCAATCCCCGTACCGCGCCGGCCGACGCGACGGCGTCGGCTCAACCTCCTCCCGCGGCGAGAACAGCACTCGGAACTTCCCGCGATCCCCCGGATCACTCCCCCACGGCGAAGCCTGCTCATCCAGCCAGAACGTCAGCAGCCCCCGCCTCGGGAGCAGCCCCTCCGGCTCGTGCGGCGCAACGTCCGACAGCCGAATCTGCGTGAGCCGACGCATCGCCCGTCCCTCCGACACCGGCCACTGCTGTCCAGGCGCAAGATGCACCGGTCCGGCGAACATCGATGCGCCCGGCGCGACCTCCTTCCCGAACGCGCACTTGGTCGCGCGGATGAACACCGCGGGCTTGACGAACTTCAGGATGTCCACCGCCTGCGCCGCAAGCCCGTGCCGCAGAATCGCGTTTCGGATGTCGCCCAGATCAGCCATTCAGCGATCACTCCAGCACCTTCACCCTAGTCGCCACCGTCTCCACCTCCGGCAGTTCCTTCGCCCCCTTCACACCCGCATCCTCAAACTTCCTCAGCGCCGGCTCAAACCGCTGCTGATACGACGCCACGAACGCGTTGTACTTCTCCACCGCCCTCTCCAGCGAGCCGCCCACATCCGCGATATGCCCGAACGCCGTCGCCGCCCGCTGGTGCAGTTCGCGCCCAAGGTCCCGCAGTTCCGCCGCGGCCTTCGCCAGCCGCTGCTCCTGATACCCCACCGCCACCGCCCGCAGCAATCCGATCAGCGTCGCCGGGCTCGCCAAAATCACGCCCTGCTCCGCCGCCCGCTCCAGCAGATCCGCCTGCCGCGACAACGCGGCATCCACGAACTGATCCCCCGGGATGAACATCACCACGAACTCCGGCGACCCGTCGTACTGCGTCCAGTACTTCTTCTTCGCCAGCGCAGTCGCCTGCTCCGACACGTGCCGCGCAAACCGATCCAGGCACGCCTCCGCCTCATCGGGCGACTTCGCCTCCATCGCCTCCAGGTACGCGCGGATGTTCGTCTTCGCATCAACGACGATCACCCGCTCGCTCGGCAGCCGGATCACCATGTCCGGCCGCAGCGCGTTCCCCTCGCTGTCGCGAGTCTGATCCTGCTGGAAGAAGTCGCACTGCTCCTGCATCCCCGCCAGTTCCGCCACCCGCTTCAACTGCATCTCGCCATACCGCCCCCGCACATGCGGATCGCGCAGCGCACGCACCAGCCGCCCCGTCTCCTCCTTCAGCGACGTCCCCGCCGACTCGATCACCGCCAACTTGTCATCCGTCCGCTTCAGCGTCTCCGCGATCGGCTTCACCAGTTCATCAACCGCCGACCGCTTCGCCTCAAACTTCTGCTCCGCCATCGTCAGAAACTGCGCCGAGTTCTTCTCCATCGCCTCGCGCGACAGCGATGCAAACGCTTCGCGCATCTTCCCTTCAACTCGATCAAGTTCAGACTTCAACTCGGTGTACTTGTCTTGCGCCGCTTTCAGATTCGCGGCCGAGACGCCCTCCACCCGCAGCATCTTCTGCTCCCACTGCGCATCTCGGCTCGCAACCGCGGTCGCCCTCTCCGCCTCCGCACGCTTCGCCGCCTCAATCAACTGCCGCGCAAGCCCCTCCGCCTTCTCCGTCGCCGCCGCCGCGGCCGCCCCGGCACGCTGCATCTCCGCCCCCGCCTCACTCAACCTCGCCGCAGCCGCCCTCGCTTCCTCCCGACTTGCCGCCGCGTCCCGTTGCGCCGCTTCCCGTTCCGCCTCCGCACGCGCAGCCGCCGATGCCAGCCGCCCGCGCTCCAGCGCCAGCCACCCCGCCGCGATCGCGCCTCCCAGCGCGAGCAACCCGACAACAACCAGTGCGATCTCCATAGGCATCAGTGTACCCGATCCCGCCTCCCCGGCAGGATTCTGTTCGCCTGCCGATTTGGCACCAGCCTCCGCGCCTCAAACCCCGCTGGCAGCGTCTTTCTCGCGTCCCGCCCCAAACACCGCCCCCGATCCCCCGGTTTTTCAGGGGTTCAGCGGCCGTTCCGAAGCCCCTTCCTCCCCGCCGCGGCCGGTTCTTCCGGCACCGCGCTTGCCATTCCATTCCCGCGATGGTCATGTTGCGCCCATCTTCTCCGTTCGCACACCTCTACTCCCTCGCCGCCGGTGCGCCAGCCCGCGCCGGTGTCGCGGCGGGCGTCAGCCCCGCCCGCAGTGGTGGGAATGGTGGCGGTGGCGGGGGGGCGATGGGGGGAGGGGGGGTTCGCACGCTCTTCCGGTTGACCATCCGCACGGTCTCCGCGAGCCGTCCAACCGGCGAGCATCGCCCCGGCCACCCCGAGCGTCGAGCCAACGACACCCCCAATCCCGCGCCGAAAGAAACCGGCGACGACCGCTGGGCCTATCTCCGCCGCGACGCATCGCAGCGCGACAGCGAACCGCCGCACGACCCGGCCGACCCGCTCGCCCACACCGGCCACCACAACCGGCTCAACCTCCTGCTCTCATGGGGCGGCTGGCAGAATGAGTCCTGGGTCGATCGCCTCCCCGCCCTGCTCGAGCCCATGGGTGTGCATTCGCTCCGTGTCCGCACCGCCCGCGAGGCCGAGCGCGCCATCCGCACCAACCCCGTCCACATCGCCGTCGTCGATCTCGGCCTCCCCCTCGATGCGAGTTCGACCACGCCCGCCCCGGCCACCGAAGAAGCCGGTCCGCGCGTGCTCGAACTCCTTCGCCGCCTCGAGTGCCCCCCGCCCACCGTCGTCGTCCAGCAGTCCCGCAGCGCACGCGACGCCTCCCGCCACATGTCCGCCGCACTCCGCTGCGACGCCTTCGCCGTCGTCGATCGCGCCGCGGCCGACGTCGAACTCATGCTCAAGGTCCTCCAGCGCTGCCTCCAACGCTTCTATCACGGCCGCTGGCCCGGCAGTCGGTGACTGCTTCTCTTCCCCTCCACTCACTGCTCGCCCTTCCTCTCCTTCCAATCCAAAATCCCCAATCCAAAATCAGGTTCGCCTTTCACCGCAAACACAGTTCACTTTTCTGACTCTGAGGAGACTCCAACCATGGCCAAGACCGCAACCGCACCATCCGCCGCAACCAAGATCCGCCCCCTCCACGACAAGATCATCGTCCGCCGCGATGAGGCCGAAGACCGCACCGAGTCCGGCATCTTCCTCCCCGAGAAGGCCAAGGACACCCCCAAGACCGGCGTCGTCGTCGCCGTCGGCACCGGCACCCTCAACACCGAGACCGGCGCGCTCGTCCCCCTCACCGTCAAGAAGGGCGACCGCGTGATCTTCTCCTCCTACGCCGGAACCGAGATCAAACTCGGCGCCGTCGGCACGCCCGAGGAGAAACTCCTTGTCATGAGCGAAGAGGAAGTCCTCGCCATCGTCGACTGAGCCGCGCATGACCTCCGACGAACTCCGCCAAGCCCTCCAGGAACTCCGCGGCGACCGGGACCTCGGCGTCGTCTTCGCCGACGTCTACGCGCCGGTCAACGGGGTCTCCAATCTCCACGTCAAGAACGCCATGCTCATCCCCGATGAGCCCGACCACCTCGTGAAGGTCACCGACGGAAAGCACGTCTTCATCATCGACGCCACCCGCGTCGTCTGGCTCTCGATCGGTTAACCCCCGTTCTCACCAGTGCCCAGTGCCTCCCCGTATTCACCAGTGCCTAGTGCCCAGTGCCTAGTGCCTTCCCCAAGGAACTCCCCATGGCCGCAAAGCAGATCGCATTCGAAACCGACGCACGTGAGCGGATCCTCCGCGGCGTGCAGAAACTCGCCCGCGCTGTCAAGGTCACGCTCGGCCCCTCCGGCCGCGTCGTCGTCCTCGAGAAGTCCTTCGGCTCCCCGACCGTCACCAAGGACGGCGTCACCGTCGCCAAGGAGATCGAACTCGAGGACCCCTACGAGAACATGGGCGCCCAGATGATCAAGGAAGTCGCCACCAAGGCCTCCAAGGACGCCGGCGACGGAACCACCACCGCCACCATCTACGCCGAGGCCATCTTCACCGAGGGCCTGAAGAACATCACCGCCGGCGCCAACGCCAACCAGGTCAAGCGCGGCCTCGATCTCGCCGTCGCCGCCGTCGTCGACGAACTCAAGGCGATGTCCAAGAAAGTCTCCTCGTCCAAGGAGATCGCCCAGGTCGGCACCTGCTCCGCCAACCAGGATGAGCAGATCGGCAAGATCATCTCCGAGGCCATGGACAAGGTCGGCAAGGACGGCGTCATCACCGTCGAAGAGGGCAAGAGCCTCGACACCGAGGTCGAACTCGTCGAGGGCATGCAGTTCGACAAGGGCTACCTCTCGCCCCACTTCGTCACCAACCCCGCCACCATGGAGTGCATCCTCGACAAGCCCTACATCCTCATCTTCGAAAAGAAGATCAACTCCGCCAAGGACCTCCTCCCCGTCCTCGGAAAGATCGCCGAGCAGGGCGCATCCCTCCTCATCATCGCCGAGGACATCGAGGGCGAGGCCCTCGCGACTCTCGTCGTCAACAAGCTCCGCGGCGTCCTGAAGATCGCCGCCGTCAAGGCCCCGGGCTTCGGCGACCGCCGCAAGGCCATGCTCGAGGACATCGCCGTCCTCACCGGCGGCAGGGCGATCATGGAGGAGCTCGGCATCGAGCTCGACAAGGTCACCACCGCCGACCTCGGCCGCGCCAAGAAGGTCACCATCGATAAGGACAACTGCACCATCGTCGAGGGCGCGGGCTCCCAGGCCGACATCAAGGGCCGCATCGAGCAGATCCGCCACCAGGTCGAGGCCACCACCTCCGACTACGACCGCGAGAAACTCGAGGAACGCCTCGCCAAACTCGCCGGCGGCGTCGCCCAGATCAACGTCGGCGCGGCGACCGAAGTTGAGATGAAGGAGAAGAAGGCCCGCGTCGAAGATGCGCTCCACGCCTGCCGCGCAGCAGTCGAAGAGGGCATCCTCCCCGGCGGCGGCGTCGCCATCCTCCGTGCCCGCCGCGGCCTCGAAAAGGCCCGCAAGAAGGCCACCGGCGACGAGAAGATCGGCATCGACATCATCGACCGCGCCGTCTCCTACCCCATCAAGCAGATCGCGGCCAACACCGGCCTCGATGGCTCCATCATCGCGATGAAGGTCGAAGAGTCCAAGGACAACAACTTCGGCTTCAACGCCCTCACCCACGAGTACGGCGACCTCATGCAGATGGGCGTCATCGTCCCGACCAAGGTCGAGCGCGTCGCCCTGCAGAACGCCGCGAGCATCGCGGGCCTGCTCCTGACGACCGACGCCGCGATCGTCGAGATCAAGGACAAGAAGAAGGCTGCCGTCCCCGCCGGCGGCGGCATGGATGACATGGACTACTGATCTGTTTCCCAGAACCCATGGACTCCAGTCCATGGGTTTCTCTCCAGATCGATCTCTACACACCAGAACCCACGGACTGCGGTCCGTGGGTTTTTTTGTTCCAGCATGCTCCCGCCATGTCCGCATGGCGCGATTGGTACCACGCCACCCGCAACACCTACGGCGCATGGCTGCCCGGTGATGATCGGCGGGTCGTACATCTGCTCTCTTGCCTTGCCGTGCCACGGGTCCGGCAGCTTGGGGGGTGGCCGGGTCCGTGCTCTTCACCCCGCCTCCCCGCGCGATCAGCCTCCGCAGCACCTCCGCCCTCAAGCAACTGGCCCCGCTCCGAACCTTCCCCCGTCCTCACCCGTATACTCCATACCGCCTCACACCCCAAGCCCCACGCATGCACCTCGCTCACACCCCATCGCCCAGCATCGCCCCGCATTCGCGCCGCGGCGATAACCGCGCGGAGAGGGAAGTGCGACCGATGCTCACCGCGGGTCTGCCCTGCCTCGCCGCCGCGAACCTGAAGGGCATCAGAACGCCCGCACTCCTGCGCCGCGCCGGCCGTCTCCTCACCCTCATCTAAACCCTCGACCCACGCAACTGCACCCAGGCCCGGGGCGTTTGCCCCGGGCTTGTTGCTTTGTTCGGCATAAGCATCCCGTTTGACCTGCCTCCCCGTCTCGCTTCCCGACTCTTTTTCACGCAAAGGAGCCCACCATGAACCGCACCATGAACCGCACACGAACCATCGTCAACACGCTCGACAAGGAGCGTCTCGTCCCCCTCGTGCTCGGCCGCTGGGATGGCGACTGGCCCGTCGCGCGCCTGCGCCACGTCATCGAGTCCGCACGCGCTGTCAGCCCACCGCGCGTCCCGCGCAACCTCGTCACCATGAACTCCCGCATCCGCGTCCACGATCCCCTCTGGGAATCCGATGAGGTCTTCACCCTCACCTATCCCGGCACAACCGACGCCGCCGAAGACGCCGCGGCCGTCAGCGTCTTCAGCCCCATCGGCGCCGCCGTCTTCGGCAGCCGCGAAGGCGACGAAGTCCGCTGGATCGGTCCCCGCGGCCCGCGACGCGTCGTCGTCTCCGAAATCGAGTTCCAGCCCGAACGCGAAGGCAGGTTCGATCTCTGAACCTCCAACACCCCAGCCTTCTCACACATTCCAGAAGCACCCCGGCCCCGCTTGATCGAAGAACAGGCGGGGCCGGTGCTGTTTGACTCGCAGGTTGGCGCCAAAACTCAGTTCGTGCCACCGAGATCGCTTCGATCTCGGTGGCCGATTCGCGACCGACGCCGCCGCTTCGTTTCGGCCCTTCTTTCCATTCGCCCCACCGGAGCGAAGGGGGGTGGCTTCGGGTATTCATCGAGCGGCAATGCACGACGATGTCCGACCCACCGCTACCTGATCGATCTCGGCCGCCTCTTCCGCCCCGCAGGGGCGACGGAATGTAGCCACGAGTGAGCGAGTCACCGAAGGTGACGAGCGCAACCCGTGGAAAGCGTTCCGGTCTTCTTGCCTCTGGGGGTCGCAAGGGGGCGAAGCCCCTTTGCACAGCGACCCGCGCTGATCACCCGCCCGCGCGTGCTCTTCAGCCCCGCAGGGGCGACGGAATGTAGCCACGGGTGGAGCATCGCGCAGTGATGCGCAACCCGTGGACAGCTTTCTTCCTCCCCCTCCCATTCCATGGGAGGGGGCCGGGGGGTGGGCACATGATCCCTCATCTCGCAGCCACCCGCGCCCGACACCGCGATTGTCTCGTCTCTGGGGGTCGCAAGGGGTCGCAAGGGGGCGAAGCCCCTTTGCACCGAGACTCTCTCTGATCACCCGCCCGCGCGCTCTTCAGCCCCGCAGGGGCGCAGGTTGGTTGCCACGGGTGGAGCGAGGCCGCTTTGGGCCTCGCGCAACCCGTGGAAAGCGTTCCGGTCTTCTTGCCTTTGGGGGTCGCAAGGGGGCGAAGCCCCTTTGCACAGCGACCCGCGATGATCACCCGCCACGCGCGCTGCGCACAGCCTCTCATCAATCGCACCGTCTTTCCTCTTCCAGAACCACCCTCGTGGCTGGACGCCCCTCTCCATCGCCGCTTCACCCAGACCCCGGGCGCTCCTGCCGCGCCCCACCCCGCCACTCCACCCACAGCACCAAACAAACACCCCATCCTTCGAATACACTGCACACATTCTGCCTCGACTCCCGCGCCACCACCATCGCGGCCGGCGACCAGGCACGGGCCGGGGACGCACAACCACACGCACTCACACAAAGGGGGACCGCGCCATGCCCACCGTCTCACCCGACTCCACCCGCGCGACCGAATCCACACACCTTGAACCAGCGACCCTGCGCGCAGAAGAAACTCCCAGCGCGACCACCGCCGCGTACGCGACCAACTCCACACACCCACAACCAGCGACCCTGCGCGCAGAAAGACCCTCCCGCGCGGCCGCCGCCGCCGCGCACCCTCCATCCTCCGATCCGCATGAGCGCACCGATCCCGACCCCTCCCCACCCGACGATGACAACATCGACGACGACCAAGTCGACTACTACCACAACCGCGCCTGCATCGAGGCCGGCCTCGCCGAGATCAAGCACGACGCTATCCGAAATCTGCACATCACCGTCAATCTCCGCGGCCAGGACGGCAACCCAACCCGCGCTTCCAACATCGCCGCCGCGCGACTCCTCACCCTCGTCGCCCACGAAGAGCGCCGCCTCGACCGCTTCGATGAACTCGAACTCAAGTACGCCGCGCACCCAGCCCCCCGATCTCGCCCTCACTCCCGCTTCCACGTTCCAGCACACGCCCCCGCGCCCGCCCCCGCGCCGGCAACAGCGCACCGCCCCGCGCACGAACCCGCACCCGCACCCGCACCCGAACCCGCACCCGCGCCCGAACCCGCACCCACGCCCGCACACCACCGCCACGCCCCACTCCCCGCCGAAGACTCCGACACCTCCGCCCAGCGCGCTGAACCCGCCGAGCCTCCCTCCGCGCCGTCTGCCGACCTCTTCATCACACCACACCCCGCCGCTTCCGCCGCGCCCTCCATCCCAGCCTCCGCGCACCTCTTCGCTGATTCACATCCCTCCGTTGCCAGCGCGACCGCCCAACGCGACCGACCACCCGTTATCACCTCCCCGCGCGATCCCTCCGCGCACCCAGGCGACCAGCGCGTCCCATCCGTGCACAGAAGACGGCCTCACACGCAGTCCGGATAAGACGCCCTCCGCGGCCCGCGTGCGGCGAATCTCCCACCGAGCGCCCGAGTTAGCGACGCCGGGATTTGCTTGCACAGGGGTATCCCTCGGTGGTATGCTGCCTGTGGAGAGACCGCCGCGCATCCCGCGCAGCGCACAATGGGAGAGAGACCAATGAACCCGCGTCGCACCGTCCGCATGTTCACCGCGCCCGCCGCGGCGATCATCACCCTCGCAGGATTCGCCGCCAATGCGCAGGCGAGCATCCGATTCCTCGGCATCGGCAACGACGAGTTCAGCGCCGACATCGACACCGCCTACAACAAACTCGCGCCCTGCCTCGGCCCCGGCGACTCCGGCGTCCGTGTCACGCAGCAGAACCGCGCCGGAATCCTCGCCGAACTCATGGCCATCAAGAACGCCGCCATGCCCGGCGACATCCTCTTCATCCACTACTCCGGCCACGGCGGCACCCAGGACTCGCTCGAGCCCAACGACCTGACACGCGGCATCATCGGCACATCGCCCGACGGCGGCGTGACCTTCCCCGACCCCGCCAACGACTCCGAAATCGCCAACATCATCAACATGATCGCCATCGGCGTGAACGTCGTCTCCATCTTCGACTCCTGCTTCGCCGGCGAGATGATCGACGATCCCTCCACCGACATCACCCGCGGCATGGTCCTCGGCACGTCCAACGCAACCTGCGTCGCGCCGGGCGGATCGATCTTCCTCCCGCTCTGGTGCCAGGCCTTCATGGACAACGATGACAACGGCATCCCCGACGGAGATTCAAACGGCGACGGAATCCTCACGCTCGGCGAACTCTGGACCATCCTCGGCACCATCCAGGATGCGGGCAGCAATCCCTACGCCGAGGACTTCGGCGGCAACCAGTACGACGCCGTCATCTGGCAGGTCCCCGCGCCCTCCGCGCTGGGCGTCCTCTCCCTCACGCTCTTCGCCGCTTCCCGCCGCCGCGCCCGCCGCTGATCCAGCCACCGGCCCGCGGCCTGTTGTGCACCCGCCCCGACGGTGGTACCATGACCTGTCCCGCGGGCGTAGTTCAGCGGTAGAACGTCAGCTTCCCAAGCTGAATGTCGGGAGTTCGATCCTCCTCGCCCGCTTTGTCTGCCGCCGATGTCACACGATGACACCGGCGGCTTTTCGTTGACAAACCCCGCAGATTCCGCGAGTTCCGTCGAAGCGAGCGGGAGCGGCGGGACCGGGGCCAATCGCCCGACGATGACAGGGAATGACCTGGGCGGACGCTCGCCTGTGCAAGCGCGTGTGCAAGCGGTTGTGCAAGGTGTGACAGGGATGAGGCCGCCGATCCGTAGGTGGTTTTCGACTTGCCCGGGTTGGCCAACATCCGTGACCGTGCCGACAAGTGCTGGACCAAAGTCGAGTCTCAAAGTCTCATGATTCCACCGTCTACCTGCGGCTCCCCGTACAATCTCGTTGATGCCCTCCATCATGTCCAAGTTGGACTACGCGCGGATTGCCGACCACTACGCCGAAAGGGTGGCGGTCCATCGCGATCTCGTGCGCGCCTTCAAGGCCAAGAGGGCGGATGACTTTGCCGACCTCGCGCTCGGCATTTCGTCGCCGATCGGAAATTACAGCGCATCCGAGCATGGTCTCGGGCCCAAAGTCCTTTCTCGCGCCCAGCCGGCACGCGTCCTCGGCCTGGCGCAAGAGTTGGTCACGGGCAACCCTATGGACGTGCCTCGGGTCGTGTGGGACGCGGACATCTGGCAACTCAAGATCAGCGTTGGCTCAGAGATTGCCGCGATGGTCGAACCGCGGCGATTCTGGGTCACGAACACCCGCACGGTCTGGGCCCACCTGCTTGTCAAGCACAACGACAATGTGAAGAAGGCCAATGACGAGTTGCAGGCCTATCGCGACAACGACCCTCACTACACGTCGGAGATGCAGTACGCCATCTGGTCCGACATTCACCTGAAACTCGACACGGCCCTCACGCGACTCGCGGAGGCGGGCGCGGAGCAGGCAAAGAAGCAGCGTGTGAAGGCGGGCGATCTCTCGTACCTGTGGGCTGACGCTGTCGCCAACGCCCTTTACGAGCTCCGGGACGATCTGCTCTAGATGATGGGCCCAAGAGATTCCCTCTCCGATACCATCACGCATATGGACCATCAGCCCCTCGAAGCGTTTCCCCCCGAGGTCATCGAGAGGCTCAAGTTGTACGTCTACCGCCTGATCGATCCGCGCAACGGCGAGACGTTCTATGTCGGGAAGGGCAAGGGCAACCGCGTCTTCGCCCACATCCGCGGCGAGCAGGGCATCGAGGGGGACGACCTTGACAACAAGATGAAGCGCATCCGGCAGATCCGGCTGGCGGGGTTCGATGTGGCCCACGTCATCCACCGGCACGGGATGGATGAGGCGACGGCCTTCGAGGTCGAGTCCGCACTGATGGACGCTTATCCCGGTCTCACCAACGAGGCGGGTGGCGTGGGCGGGAACGAGTTCGGCGCGATGCACGCGATGGAGATCATCCGCGAGTACTCCGCGGAGCCGGCGAAGTTCCGGCACAGCGCCGTGCTCATCAGCGTCAACCGCAGCGCTCTCGCGGAATCTTCTCTGTACGAGGCGACGCGGTACGCGTGGAAGATCAACCCATCGAAGGCGAAGAAGGCGGAGGTGATCCTCGCCACGGTCCAAGGCGTGATCAAGGGGTCATTCATCGCCGATGACTGGCTCGAGGCGACGGCGACCAACTTCCCCGGCAGACAGGACGTTCCGGGCCGCTACGGGTTCGTCGGCCGCGAGGCACCTGAGCAGATCCAGAAGATGTACGTTGGCAAGCGCGTGCCAGACGAGTTTCGGAAGCGAGGCGCGGCGAACCCGATCAAGTACGCCAGCGTGACCAAATAGGGCATTCCGGGTAGCCCCATCAGCGAGCGGCCACCGCTTCCGTTCGTTCGCCAACCTCGCCCAGCGGCAGGTCGGGCAGGCTCGCCACCGCTCCGGCCACATCGAGGAGCTTCGGGTCGGTGTAGACGTTGGCCGTCAGGCTTGGGTCGCTGTGCCGCATCGCCGCTTGGGCCGTTCGCAGCGGGACGCCCGCCTTTGACAGGTGCGTCCCGAAGGTGTGCCGCAGGGCGTGGATGTCGATCGTGCGGCCACGGTCGTCGGCCTTGACGACGACTTCCTTTCCGCCGCGTGTTTCGACGCGGGCTAGCCCGGCGAAGACCAGATCGCGGTCGAAGATGCGAATGAGCCCGTCGGGCACGTTGAACAGCGGCTCCTCGCTGGCGAGCGCCGCCGGGATGGGGTCATCCGCATCTCGTGCCGCCTGCTGCGCTCGCGTCAGCCTGTCGGCCAACCACGTGCGGATGTCGGCAGCGAGGTCGGCCCGGAGTGGAATCTCCGAACCCCGCCGGTTCTTCTCGTCTCGGGCGTTCAGCAGCAGGTGCGGCACCCGGCCGCCAAGATCGACTTGGCCGACGGTGATGCTGGCCAGTTCGCCCTTCCGCAGGCCGGTGAGCACAAGCGTCTTGTAGATCAGCGCCCGCTCGCGGCCGATGAGCAGCACGTTCTCGCGCGTCGCGGCCGACAACTTCGCCTGAGCCTGCCCCTTCGCCTCGCCTCGCCGCACGGTCATCGCGTCGGCCAGCGGGCGGCGCTGCGCGGCGTCCAGCAGGCGAGTCAGTTCCTCTTCGGTCAACGCCCGGCGCTGCCGCCGCGTGTCGGCCCGCTGGTCGGCCACCGCGACGGCCAGCAATGGGTTGTGCGTGAGACGCCCCGCGCGGACGCACCAGTTGACAAACGTCACGCACGCCTGCCGGTATCCGTTCCGCGTGCCCGCGGACATGCCCTTGTCGGCCTGATCCCGGAGCCAGCGCTCGACAGTCGCGGCGGTGAAATCGCGCAGTCGCTTCACCCCGCGATCCCCCGCGACGCGGGCCACGCGACGGCGGGCCTGCGTGTACCAATGCTCTGTACTGCCCTTCAGCCGCAGATGGTCGCGCCAAGCGTCGAGGTTGGTGTCAACCGACTCGGCCCCGTGCTTGGACGCGGCGTCCTCCTCGGGCGTAAGCACGCCCGCCCGCACCAACTCCGTGCGGCGCTCCAGTTGCGCGAGCACCGCCCGCGCGGCGGTTTCGTCGGTGCAGCCGGTCGGACGCTCAATCCAGAACCCGGCGGCGTCGCGGAACTTGGCGATGTACGCCTTGGTTTCGCCGCGAATGCGCACCCGGCCGTCGGCGGCGGTGAACACCTCGGCGGTGCGGAGTTTGCTGCCGCGGATGCGGTAGCGGGCGATGCGCTTGCCGCGCTGCACGACGATCTCCGCGCCGGGCGGCAATGGTGCGGTCCATGCTTTTCGGAACACGGTGCCCATTGGGCGGGTCTCCATCCACCCGCCGCCGTTGGGGATGGGCGGCCGGGGTCACAGTCAGGGCTGGCAGTCGGCACGGGTCAAGTCGCCCCCTGGCCGTTGGGCCAAGGGGGGATTCACGCAAAGATGCGGGCCGAGAGCCGGGACTACAGGCCCCTGCGGGCGGCGGCGTGCGCTCGCTCGGCGTCCGAGAGCCGGGCCTCCGCCCCGGCCAGATCGGCCTTGGCCCGCTCGAGTTCCTCCTTCAGCAGCGTCTCGCGTTCCCGACGGTCAACGGAAAGCGGGAGTTTCCAGAGTTTCCGCGCGAGGCGCTCCACGTCATCGCGCACGCGGTTGCGCTCGTTGATCGCCGTCACCATCGCCGCGTGTGTTTGGGTCGCGTTGGCCTCCTGCTCGCGGCGCTCGATTAACGCGAGCACGTCCTTCGGCAACTGTGACGCGGGGAGCATGCCCTCGTCGTGCATGGCGATCATCCGCCACGCGGCCGACTCCGCGGAACTCGCCTCACGCATGGCGGTCGTGGCGTCGTGCGCGGCCGCCTCGGCTTCGGACTCGAGTTTCTCGATCGCCGCGTCGGCTCGGGTGCGGATCGCATCGGCGTGGGCCTTGGCCTTCGACGCCACACGTCGCAGCCGCAGAACCTCCGAGGCGGTCTTGATGTCGCCCCGAGCTTCGGCGACCCGGGCGATGAACGCGTCCGCATCGGCCAGTTCCATCCCGGCGTCGCTGGCCAACTCAGCAAGGCGGTCGGGGCTCTCGTTCGCCCATGCCGCGTTGATGAACGCAGCGCGGGCGTTCTGGATCTTCTTCTGAGCGATCTGGGTTAGCGTTGTCATAAGGCGTTCCTTTCTTGAAGAGGGACGGAGACCACTCCGCGCAGGTACAGCACCCGTGCGGCATCGACGATGTGTTTTTCGTGATCGCGGATCAGGCGGCGGGCCAGGGACTGCACCCAGGCGTGACGCTGGGCCCAGCGCTCGGGATGCTTCTCAAGGCCCGAGATGCACCATCGCGCGATCACGACGTGATCGGAGATGGACTTGGTGAAGACGTTCTTGAGTTCGGCTGCGGTCTCGAGTTTGGCGACCGTTTCAAGGGTCGGCAGCGCCGATGACACTGTGTCACCGGTGACCGTCGGCGGGATGTCTGGCGCGGCGTATCGGTTGGCCAGGGGTTCGGCGTGCGGACCCGCTGCGGTCATGATCGCGGTGTCGGTCGGGGACAGTTCCTCGAGCGGCCACGCCGCGCCGCCGCCGTTCTCGTGCACGGTCGCGACGACGCGCGTGCCCGTCAGGACGAAAGCGGCGACGGCGTGACCGGCCTCATGGATCGCAACCGTCCATCGGTTCATGGCATCACCTCCCCGAGCGCTCGCTCGGTTTCGTGCCTCGCCTTCTTCGCCGTGCCGTACACGCCCACCGCTTCCCAGCCGCTGCCGCGGTCGGCCAACGCCAGGTAGAGCCGGCGCGTGCGCCCGTTCGGGTGCGGCATGATGGGAATGGTCGCGATCTGCCGCAGCGTGACGACGCGGGCGACGCGGAGGCCGCCGCGCCAGCCGTCCATGTGCGGGCCTTCGAGGAATGCCGAGATCCAGCAGCGATCCCACCTCATCACGCGGCACCTCCTGCGGTGCCGCTGTTGGACATGTCTACACCGTCAACGCAAACAGAAACCTCTCTCTTGACACCGCCAGCGCGGTTTCTGTAGACGGGATCGCCGGATATGCCGGGCAGGATGAAGCGGCGGGCCTTGGGCGCGCCAGGCCCTCGCTGCGGCGGGGTGATCCACTTGCCGTGGCCCGCATCGACCAGCCGCGACAGGGCGGCCTCCGCGTCCTTCACGGCGCGGAACGCCCGCGACGACTGCACGAGCTCCCGCCCGCTGATGTTGCCGCCCTTGCGGCGGACGAGGTCGAGCAGTTGCCGCGCCTCGCGGTCGTCGTCGCCCTCCGCGAGGCGCAGGTACACCCGCTCCCCCTCACGGCGGAACCACTTCGCGAGTGCGATCCCGCGTCGCATCGACTCGCCGTCGATCGAATCGGGTCGCACGTCCTCGCCACTGGCGATCCGACCGAGATGAACAACCAGCGCGAGCCGCGCGGCTCCGCCCTCGAGCTTCGAGAGCATCGCGCGCGTCCGCTCGTCCTCCCCGGCCATGTGCTGGTTGAGCTCGTTGTAGTACTCGGCCCAGTGTTGGCCCGCCTCCTCGTCGAGCGGGAGCGAGCGGGGCATCGGCGTGCCGTGCTCGTCTTCCGGCATGTCCAGGTCGTAGAGCTTCGCCATCAACGTGTTGAACGCACCCTCGACCATCGGCGACAGGCCGCCGGGTCGCCAACGGCGCGTCGGAGTCGGGGGCATCGAGAGCAGCAGGCGGGCCACGAGGCCAGAGTCGAAGTCTGTGCCCGTCAGCGCGGCGGCGAGCACTCCTGGCTGGATGAGTCCAGCGATGTTCAGAGCGGCCTTCTCGATCCTGAGCGGGGGCGAGGTTTTGCGGTCGACCTTAAGCGATCCGGCGCGGTGCATCGGTAGCCAGCGAGACGCCTCGCTCGACGGGCGGCCGCTGTTCCCGGCATAGCGGGTGAACCCGCCGAGCCAAGAGGCCAACTCGTCGCAGGCCAAGAGCAGCCCGCGCGGGCTCGCGGCCAGCATCGAGGCCAAACCTTCGAATGTCGCGTCGTTGGTGACGATCCGCTCGCACAGCGGCGGCTCGGGGGCCGCTGGCGGCGTGTCGGCCAAGTTGCCCTTCGCGGCTCCCCGCTCCCACGCCTTCATGGCCCGTTCGTGCAGGAACATCGCAGCGGCGTGTTCCTTGGTGGCCTCCCTGTAGTCGCGGAGAGCCTCGCTGTCTCGCCGCTCGGCGGGGCGGGTGACGAGCTCAAGCGCGGGCGACTTGCCCGAGCCCGAAGGCGCGAC
>CAYPEI010000029.1:0-46439 GCA_964409775.1 uncultured Phycisphaeraceae bacterium
TGGGGGTGGTGGTGGGGGTGGGGGGGGTCGCAGGCCGGGCGGCGAAGGCGGTCAACCCGGCGAGCCGGGTGGGCCGGGGGGGCCGGGTGGGCCGGGCGGCTTGGTCGACCGACTCATGCAGAACGATGCCAACGGCGACGGGATGCTGCAATGGGACGAAGTGCCCGAGCAACTCCGCGAGCGCATCTTCGAGCGCAACGACACCAACCACGACAAAGTCCTGGACAAGGCCGAATTGGAGGCCATGCGTCAGCGTGCCCCGGGTCGTCAGGGCGGCCCGGGTGGGGCAGGCGGCGGCGCATCGATGCACGACGGCATGGAGCAGGCCAACCGCGCCATGCGCACGCTCAAGCGGTCGCAGTTCGAGGCCGCCACGCGCCAGCAGGACCTCAACGCCATTCAGTCGCTGCAGGCCGGCCTGATCAGCGCCAAGGGCGATGTCGCGAACGCCAAGATGTCCGATGCCGCGAAGGCCAAGTACAAGGACGACACCGCGGCGTTCCACAAGGACCTCCGCAAGATGCTGATCGACACCGCGATGGAAGCGCTCAAACTCGAACTCGCGATCAACGCGGGAGACTCGGCCGCCGCGGCCAAGTCGCGCGACGCCCTCGTGGCGCTCGAGGAAGCCGGGCACACGCAGTTCCAGCCTGAAGAGGAGCCGCGCCAGGGCCGCGGGCCCGCGGGCGGCGGCGGGAGGGGCCCCGGCGGTGGCGAGGGCGGGCAGCCCGGCGGCGGTCGTCCTCCCCGCTGATCGCGCCGCGCTCTCCAAGGTCGACTGATCTTCAGTCAAACCCACGCCCGGCCCGGTGCCGGGCGTTTTTCTGCGCGCTTCATCAGGTTGACTGAACGTCAAGTCAACCTGATCCGGCTCCGCGCGCCGGTAGTGTTGCGGGTTCCTCGGCGAGTGTCGCCGCGGCGTTCATTGCCTCCTTCGAAAGGCTGTTTCCCATGCCCAAGTTTGTCATCGAGCGCAACATCCCCGGTGCCGGTCAGAAGACCCTGTCCGACTGGCGGCTGGGGGCTCAAAGGTCCTGCGGAGTGCTGCTGGAGATGGGGCCGACGATTCAGTGGTTGCACAGTTACGTCACCGGCGACAGGCTCTACTGCATCTACATCGCGCCGAGCGAGGAAGCGATCCGCGAGCACGCAAGGCGGGCCGGTTTTCCCGCTGACCGGGTCTCCCGGGTCACCGCGATCATCGATCCGACCACCGCCGAAGCCGCGGGGTGAATCCTGATGACGGTGAGGTTCGAAGTACCAGTCCATGAACCCAATCAGAGCCCTTTCCCTGCTCGGATCTCTGGGCGCGACGGCCGGGTACGTCGTGCTCAGCGCGTGCTCACCCCGAAACGACGGTCTGCACTCCTCAGACATGCTCGAGCCCGCCGCCTCATTGCCGGGGCCTGCCCCCGCGATCGCCGAGCCGGGCATGCCCGCGGTCCTCCGAGTCGGCGGGGACATGGACGCGGCAGTGCAGCGACGGGGCGGAAACTACTCGGCGGGTTCATGCTCGATCACCACACCGCTCCCGGCGGGCTATCCGGATCCGACCCCGCCCGGAGCGATCGAGATCAAGTCCTATCCGTCGGTCCGCCGCGCTGAAGTGCGCGGCGAGTCCAGCCCGGACCTGGGCATGAACTTCGCCTTCTGGCCGCTCTTCAACCACATCAAGGACCGCGGGATCGCGATGACCTCGCCGGTCGAGATGGACTATCGCGGCGGCGACGATGACTCGGTCGGTTCGGCGTGGACCATGTCGTTCCTGTACCGCAGCGAAGATCTTGGCCCGACAGGCAAGGCCGGAAGGGTTGTCGTTGTGGACACGGAGCCGATGACGGTGCTGGCCCTGGGCGGGAAAGGCACGTACTCCCGCTCGCGCGTTCAGGCCGGTCTTGAGGAACTGCGTCAATGGCTGGATGCGAACCCGCAGTGGCGTGCCGCGGGCGAACCTCGCGCCCTGTACTACAACGGTCCAGAGAAGCCCAACCGCGACAAGTGGTACGAAGTGCAGATCCCGATCAAGCCCGCTGGGGCGCCGTGATCCGCGAGTCCGGCTGCGCGACCTGGTGGTCGTTTGCTTTGTTCACCCGGTGCTCGCACGTGCCCGAGTTGCGGTAGACCTTGACGATCTGCAAGACCTCCCCGGTCCGGCTCTCCCCCTGCCCCGTCTCTCCGGGAGAGATTTTGAAGCAGTCTCTAGGGAGCACCGGCGGGGCTGCGTGGGCCATCCCCCTCGGCCGGTGCCGGGCCGTCTCGGTCGGCGGCGTGAGGCGTCAGGGCGGCGTCAGCGAGCCAAACGATTGGCAGGCGACAAAGACACAGGCCGGCAACATCGCGGATCTCGATGCTTGACCTGCCATGCATTCGCGTCGATTCAGCGAGATTGTTCGCATGAAAAGTCACTTTGAGAATCCAATTGCCCGGATGGGCATCGTCGAGGACTGGTTGACCGATGGAAATCGCCTGGTCATCCTCGCCCAAGCGGGCTTCAAGGCGGCTCCCGGCGCCGAGCGACCATCCCCCGAGCGGTGAGAACGAAACAGTGGTCACCAGTTGTGAGGGCCATCTTCCCTTCTGCTGGCGAAGAACGAGTCCGGGCGGGTTCGCTCGCAGCGCGGGATCGACGCGCAAGGTCACGTCGAGTCCGTTGCGGGGCTCGATCACGCCCGCAACGTGGATCTTCGCCGCGCCGCTGTATGTCCCGATGGCATCCGTCGCAGATTCAAGCCGCACGATCGCGAGTTCGGGCTGATCGGTGCTCGCGATCACTCCCCTGACGCGGACCCACGGCCCCGGAAGATCAACCCGGTCGATTGTCACAGGCTTGCCATCGACGCGACGCACAAACACGTCGAAACTGCCGGGAGTACCGACGCGTCCGCGCAGCATCACCTGCGTGGGCTCCATCACTACTTCGACATCCGGTGTATACGAGAACTGCACGAGAACCGACTGCTGCGCCCTTGCAAGTCCAAGTGAATCGCGGGTCGTCGCCACAACCTCAACGTGATGAAACTGTTCCTGAGCGGCTTCCACTGCCGGCGTGCCCATGGTCAAGGCCGCAGAGGCCGATGGCGACAGCGACCGCGGCTCCAGGATGGTGTCAACGCACCCGCATAAAACGCGACCGACGCGAAGTTCAACTGTCTCGCCCGAGATGTTCGTCACGGAGACCCGCCTGCGTACGAGGCCCCCGAGCGCCACACGCCCGCGATCCTCCGGCTCATCGCTGGCGACACGAATCAAGGGAATGGAGAGCGACTGGGCGGCCTGGGCGGACGAAGCGCCTGTGCCCGCAGGGGGAACAGATGGTGTGCTCATGGAGTGTTCTCCCGAAGCAGTCGCGGCCAGCACACAATAAGCGATCAGCAGCGGCTTCACGGAGGATTCCCACTTTGCGATGAAGAGAACAAAGGCGTTTATCACTCCGGCTGTCGTGATCGCGGACTCTGCGGAGTCCACGTTTCCGATCCCGCCGGCTTCACGCGGTCGCGCAGGCCGTCATACGCGCGGAACTCCTGAGGAAAAGTGAACGTGAAGAGCGCGTCGGGGAGCGGCTTGTTCACGGAGAGGTACTTCCACTCGAGTCGCTGCGGAGGCACCAATGGGTGCGAGGGGGCCTCATCGGCATCAAAGGCCGTCCGGAGCGCGCGGGCATGCGCGACGCGAATCGCAGTCGGGTACGGGTCTTCGGGTGTTGCAGCCGGGATGTCCTTCGACTCGGCCGCCAGTGCATCGGAGAACCGTTTCCACTCCTCAGGTGTCGGGGAGAACTTTCGCGACGTTGCCACGCCGCGTGCCGGTAGCCAGCAACCATCATTCTCGACAAACTCCATGACCTCAAAGCGGGCATATGGCAGACGGATCAGGAGGTCGCGCACGACAATGGTGCGGGCGGCAAACCCGTGCTCGGGGTCGATCTCAACCTCAAACTCCGCGGCGAGTTGCCCTGCCGGGCCGGTTGCCACCACGACCGGAAGTCCTCTCGCCGAGGGTGGCCCCATGTGCAGGTCCGTTGCGGCAAGGAGCGCTTCGCCCAGACGCTTGTACCCGTTCCCCGCGACAAATCGACCCAGAAAAACCTCGATGCTCATGTACGACTGGCTCTGGCCGCCCCAGGGCCGAATGGTGCAGCCGCGCCCTGTCAGCGAACATCCATGTAACTCCTGCCCAGCAAAGACGACGTGGTCCTTCTGCACTCTCTCAGATCCATCCGCGCTCTGTGTGCGGGTGGTGTACTGGCACGACCACTTGCCGTCCGCGGTGAAAGCCTGATGGGACTCGATCACTCCCGGGTGTGCATCTTCGCCAATGTCCTGAACCTGGGTCCACTCGGCCTCCAGGATGGAGAGGTCGTGAACGAGCATCGCCGCGACCAGGCAGTGCGCAAGGTCATCCTGACTTGCCGCGGGAGGCGTTCCGGGCGACTCCCGTCCGCAAGATCCTGAAACGACGAGCAGTGAAGCAGCCGCACCAAAGCGCTTGGTCATCAGCCGGTCTCCTGGCCCAGCGCCCACCACGTCTCGGCCATCGGGCCTCACTACGGCGTGCAGTTCGCGACGCGATTGCACGAGATGCTGCTCGTGTTGATCCAGCCGAGCGTATTGCTGCACCAGCACGGTTGGATGAGTCCGTGGCTTGTCGAGTAGAAACAGTAGTTTTGGGCAGAGTTTCCGCAATCGGCGTGTCCACCGGCGCCGTCGAACTCACACGTGTCGCCTGTGGAGGACTTGCAGAGCAGCAATGGCGCATTCCCATCGCAGTAGACGCAGGAGCCAGTGCATTTTGGGTTCGGATTCTGCGAGAACTCACATCCAAAGAGTCCGGACCCATCCGCGGAGAGAATGCGAACGCCCGTACAGAACGAATCTACGCACTTCTTATCCGAGATCTTCACATGCTGGGCGGTCTCATACACAACGCTTACTGATCCACTCTCGTCCTCGGGCTCGGGATCGCGGAACAGCAACGACTCTCCTTCTGCCATTAGGCATCCGGCAAAGAAGAGCGTGAGTACGAGAGACCGAGTTGTGAACATTGCGGTTCCCCTGTGGAGTTCTTCCGCCCATCCTAACACATTAGCAGGGGTGGAGTCAACTGGCCAGTTAGGTGAGGCCATCGAGCGTTTGACGCATCGCAACCGCCAGCCTTGGCAGCACTCTTCAGTTCACCCGGTTCTCGAACTTCCCGGTGTTTCGGTATACCTTCACGATCCGCACGACCTCTTCGGCGACCGCGAACTGAGCCTGGTCGGTGGAAGCCCCGCAGTGGTGCGTGCCGTACACGCCCGGCAGGGCGACCGTCGGCGTCTGCCAACTCGTCTTGGCCTCCGCGGGCTCGTTCTCGAACACGTCCAGGCCTGCACGGATGCCCTTGGCCGCGACCGCTTCGCGAAGCGCGGCCTCATCGACCACGCTCCCACGCGAGGTGTTGATGAAGTACGCCCCCGGCTTCATCGCCGCGAAGAACCCGGCATCGCACATCTTCTCCGACTCGGCGTTCGCCGCGACGTGCAGACTCACGGCGTCGCATTCGGGCAGCATCTTCAGCAGGTCGTCGCGGGTGTGGCCGCCGTGTTTCACGCCCAGGTCCTGCGCCCGCAGCGGGTTCATGTTCAGCGAGTGCGCGATGCAGGTCATGTCGAACGCCTTGGCCCGGCGGATCACCTCGCGCCCGATCCCGCCGACGCCGATCACGCCCAGCGTCATGCCCTTCAGACCCCGCGCCTTCGAATACGCCCCCTTGTTCCACTGGCCTGCGCGCAACTCGCTCACCTGGTCAGGGATGCGCCGGTCGCAGCACACCAGCAGACCCATCACCAGTTCGGCGACGGCCACCGCGTTCATGCCCGGACAGTTGCAGACGCCGATCCCCTTGGCGCTCGCCGCCTTGCAGTCGATGTTGTCGAACCCGGCGCCGGCGCGGATGATCAACTTCAGCGATCTGGCCCCCTGGATGGCCGCGGCCTGCACCTTCTTCGAGCGGACCACCAGCACCTCGGGGTCGAGCGTGCCGATCAGGCCCGCGAGGTCCGCCGCCGTCACCTCCGCGTTCAGCGTGACCTCGCAGCCAAGGCCCTTCAGCCCGTCGATGCCCTGTTTCTCAAACTTGTCGGCGATGAGTGTGCGCATGGGCACAGTGTATCGCCGCTCCGAACCGCCGCCGCGACGCGGCAGCCCTCACGGCACGAACGCGCCGCCCGTCAGGATGTTCCCGATCGACATGATCGCCGTGCGGGTCAGGTCGAAACTCCATCCGTACATGCGCGGCCCGATGAAGTACACCGCCGCGACCAGCCCGACGATCATCAGCGCCTGGCCTTGCGGGCCGTAGATGAACTCGCCGTACCGCCTCACGAAATGGGCGAGGATGCGCGAACCGTCGAGCGGCGGGATCGGCAGCATGTTCAGCACGAACAGCAGCAGGTTCAGCCCGGCGCCGATCATGAAGAACCGCTGCACATCCGCGAACACCGGCGGCGACGCGGTGAACGACCCGACCACGTGCCCGCTCCCCAGCGCAAGCCAGAACCCGCCCAGCAGGATGGCGGTCGCGGCGAGCCCGAGATTCATGATCGGCCCGGCGAACGCCACCTTGGCGTCGGCGTGCCGGCCGCGCAATCGCCCCGGGTTGACCGGCATCTGCCCCCACGCGATCCCGATGATGGTGAACGCCAGCAGGCTGTGCCAGCCCATGTGCACAACCGGGTTCCACGTCATGTGCCCGCTCTCGACCGGCGTTCGATCGCCGCAGGCCATCGCCGCCCAGCCATGCCCCAGTTCATGGAGCACGATCGAGCCGATGACCCAGACGATCCACGACACCAGCAGGAACGGCCCGCCGAGCGAGAGCACGTCGTTGACCCACCATGAGGTGCCGGGCATGCGATGAGGTTAGCCGAATCAGGCCTTCGCCGGGACCGCCCGCGCGTTCTTCACGGCGGTTGCGCAGATCTGGTCAAAGACCTTCGGGTCCTCGATCGCGATCTGGCTCAGCATCTTGCGGTTGAGCATGATGCCCGAGAGTTTGAGGCCGTTGATGAACTGGCTGTACCGGCACTTGCGCATCCGGCACGCCGCGGTGATGCGGGTGATCCAGAGGCGGCGCATGTCGCGCTTCAGGCGGCGACGGTCGCGGAAGGCATAGACGCCGGCGCGGAAGACCGCGTACTCGGCGCGATACTTGGACTTGTGGTTCGAGCCGTAGTAGCCCCGCGCGGCACGGAGGATGCGCTTGCGGGCTTGGGTACGGGCGGCGCCTTTACGAACGCGTGGCATGGGGAGGCTCCGAGGTTGCGTCGCGTGCGGGGCGGGCGTTGAGGGTCACGCTCGGCTTGGGTCCCGACGGACAGAGTGTGATGGGCAAAGGGCAGGGGCGGCCGCGGGATTACTTCTTCGCGGCGACAGGCTTCGAAGCAGACTTCGCGGCCGGCTTCGCAGCCGGCTTCGCGGCGGCCTTGGCCGTCGCGGCCTTCTCGGCTCGCGCTGCGGCGCGCTCCTGCGGCGAGGGGCTCTTCTTGAGCGTGTGCCGGGCCTGATCGCGACCGCGCAGGCGGCGGAACAGCAACTTCTCCAGCCGCTTCGCCTCGGGGTTGGACATCATCTTGTCGGTGCGAAGGCGACGCAGCCGCTTGCTGCTCTTGTGGGAGCGCAAGTGCTTGCCGAACGCTCGGTTGTGACGGACAAGTCCGGTGGCCGTGAGGCGGATGCGCTTCAGGCTGGCCTTATGGCTCTTGTTCTTGGGCATCGGGCCCTCCAAACATCTGTCCACCCGGGACTTACGCCCTAGGCGAGACCCCCCGGCGTGCGCCGGGACGGTCCGCGATCGGGGCCGAGTGGGCCGAGACAATAGGCGGCAGGCCGCCCCGGGTCGAGCGGCCCGTACTCCCCGCCCCTATCGCCCCTTCGGCTGGGCCGCCCACCGCATCTTGTTGATCAGCGTCGCCCAATATGAACCATCAGGGTTTCGGACGAACCGGGCCGCCTTGCCGTTCCGGCGGATGCGGACCCGGTCCCCGTCTGCCAGAGTCGACGCGTTCTGACCGTCCAGGACCAGCGTGGTGCCCATCCCGCTCGGGTCGGTGTTCGCCCGTTCGACGGTCAGTTCGATCATGGAGTCCAGCGACACCACCACCGGCCGGAACGACAGCGAATGGGCCGCGATCGGCGTGATCACCATGGCGGGCACATCCGGCGCCACGATTGGGCCGCCGGCCGAAACGTTGTACGCCGTCGAGCCGATCGGCGTCGAGACGATCAGGCCGTCGCCATCGATCCGCGGGCCGGGGTGGCCGTCGATGCGGATCGAGAGGCTGATCATGCGATAGGGGGGGCCCGCCGTGACAACGGCGTCGTTCAGCGCAAGGCCCGTCACCGTTTCCCCGCCCGTCCGGCGGGTCACCTCGACCGTCAGCATCGGACGATCCTGAATGGTCAGCGATGCCGACCCGAAGAGCGCCGAAGCGTGCTGCGCGACCGCGTCGAGGTCAAACTCGGCCATGTAGCCGACCTTGCCCATGTTCACGCCCAGCAGGGGCAGGTCCATCCCGACGAACTTCCGCGCCTGGCTCAGCAGCGTGCCGTCGCCGCCGAGCACGATCGCGAGGTCGATGCCGCGAAGGCTCGCGGCGTCCGCCGGCTTGTTGTCCGCCGCCAGTTCCGCGGCGACCCTGCCGCCCGACGTCACCACCAGCCGCCGCACCTGGGCCGCGGCCGCAACGGCCTCGGGCTTCGCGGTGTTGACGATGAGCAGGACGGACCGCGGCATGAGTCTCAGGTGGTCACAGGCGTTCGATCGCCATGGCGGACCGCCACGGCTCCGGTCGCGGCCGGCGAGGCTGGCCGCAACTCCGCGGCCCGCCGGATGGCGCGGGCGATGCCCGCCTGATCGATGCCCGCCTCGGCCAACTGCTTGCTGCGTGAGTCTTGGATGATCCAGTGATCGGGAATTCCCAGGCGAACCGTCGCGGAGGCGTCGACCCCGATTTGCTGCGCCGATTCGAGCACCGCGGCGCCGAATCCGCCCACGATGCTGTGGTCTTCGACCGTGACGACCGGGATGCCGGCGGCATACACCGCCCGGACCAGGTCGGTGTCGATCGGCTTGGCGAACCGCGCGTCATAGACCGCGACCGTGTACTCGCCGGCAAGAGCGTCCGCGGCCTTGAGCGCATCGATCGCCGGAGTGCCGAACGCCAGCACCGCGACGTCGGGCTTTCCGCCCTTCCGGACATCCAGCGACGGCGTCAGGCACCGCGACCTGCCCAGTTCGAACGGCGGGCACGCGCCCAGCCGCTCGGTGATCAGCGAGGAGACGTTGTCGCGCGGATAGCGAAGGCTCGAGAGCCCGTCCTCGTATGTGCGCATGAACTCCATCGCCGCGAGCATGCTCGGCTCATCGATCGCCGCGGTGATCGCGGCGTTGGGCAGCGTTCGAAGCAGCGCCGTGTCGCAGAAGCCGTGGTGCACCGCGCCGTCGCCACCGACCAGCCCCGCGCGATCGAGGCAGAGCCGCACGGGCAATCCCTGCAGGCTCGACTCCTGGAAGCACTGGTCAAACGCCCGCTGGAGGAACGTCGAATACACCGCGAAGAACGGCTTCCAGCCCGTCTTGGCCAGGCCCGCCATCATGTCCATCGCGTGCGACTCGCAGATGCCCGTGTCGAACGCGCGATCCGGGAACAGCGGCAGAACCTTCGAGATCCCCGTCCCGTCGGGCATCGCCGCGGTCGCCGCGACGACCTTCGGGTCGCGAGTCATCAGGTCCACCATCGCCTCGCCGAACGCGCCCGTGAACGAGCGGCCGTCCTTCTTCATCTCGACGCGGCAGCCCTCCCGCACGAACGGAGACGGCGAGTGGAACGTGCTCGAGTCGCTCTCGGCGAAGTCGTACCCCTTGCCCTTGACGGTCTTGACGTGCAGCACCATCGGGCGGTCGAAGTCGCGAGCCTCGGTCAGGAACTCGATCAGCGTCGGCAGGTCGTGCCCGTCGATCGGCCCCACCGTGACGAGGCCGAAGTGCTCGAACCAGCCGCCCGTCGGCCCGCCTGCGCCGCTCGCGGCGCTGTGGCTGTCGGCGATCATCGCCTTCGTCGCCTCGCCCATGCGGTGGTACGCGTCGCGGACCAGTTCGCCGCCCGGAACGTGCTTGAGAATCTCCCGGGCCTGCTTCTTGAACTCGCTGTAGGTGTGCGAGAGCCGCACCCGGTCAAAGTACTGCGCCACCGCGCCCTGCGGCTTGGAGATCGACATGCCGTTGTCGTTCAGGATCACCAGGAACTGCCGCCGGAGCGTCCCGGCCCCGTTCAGGCCCTCCATCGCCACACCGTTGACGATCGACGCGTCGCCGATGATCGTCACGACGCGGCGGCCCTTGTCGTTCGCGCCGGGCTCGAAGCCCTCCTTGTTCAGCGTGTCGCCGCGCGCCATGCCCACGGCCGTCGAGATGCCCGTGCCCGCGTGCCCGACCCGGAACAGGTCGTACGGAGACTCGGCCGGCTCGGGAAATCCGGACATGCCCTTGCTGGTCCGAAGGTCCGCCAGCAGCGGCAGCCGCCCGGTCAGCAACTTGTGCGGATAGCACTGGTGCCCCACATCGAACAGCAGCCGGTCCCACGCGAAGTCGAACACATAGTGCATCGCGATCGTCAGTTCCACCACGCCGAGATTCGGGGCAAGGTGCCCCCCCGAGCGTGAGATCTGGTCGCAGATGGCCTTACGGATATCCGCCGCGACCTCCGGCAGGCGATCGATCGGGAGCGCGCGGAGATCGGCGGGAGACTTGATCGTTTCAAGGAGCGTCATGCAGGGGTCCTGTAACGAAGCGCACGTGGAACTCGAAGCGACTGCGGGCGGTCGTCCTGGCCATCCCAGTCATGGTTGCAATGGTACACCGGAGCCGATTCGCGGGTTCGTCGGGCTCGCCGCGTGCTCGAACCTTACTTCGTCCTCACGGCCATGTACGCCGCCAGTTGCCGGAGCGGCTCCGCGCCGGCGCCCAGCGGCGAGAGCGCCTCGTCCGATTCCCGGTGCAGCCGGGCCACTTCTGCACGAGAACGCTCGATCCCGAACAGCCCCGGGTACGTCACCTTCCCCGCGTCCTGGTCCTTCCCGGCCTTCTTGCCCAGGTGCGTGGTCGTCTGCGTGACGTCCAGCAGATCGTCCACGATCTGGAACATCAGCCCGATCGCCTCGGCGTACCGCGTCACAGCCATCAGCCGCGCCTCTGAGTCCCGGATCTGGACCCCGAGCGCATGCAGCGCGGCCATCGCGCCCAGACGGCACGCCACGCGGATGAGCGCGCCGGTCTTGTTGCTGTGTATCAGTTCGAGTTTCGCTTGCGCCGAGAGCTCCGCGTCATACCCGCCGAGCGTGTCGTACACCTGTCCGCTGATCATCGCGTTGGTCGCGACCGCCAGTTCCGCGCACTGCGGCCCCGCCAGCGCCGCCGGCACGCGCTGCGCGATCGCCTGGAACGCCAGCGTCAGCATCGCGTCCCCCGCGAGCACCGCCATCGCCTCGCTCGTGTGCCGGTGCAGCGTCGGACGGCCGCGCCGAAGGTCGTCGTTGTCCAGCCCCGGAAGGTCGTCATGCACGAGGCTGAACGCGTGCACGAGTTCCACCGCCGCCGCGCCCGGAAGGCACGCCTCGGGGTCTGCCGCAACCCCTGCGATGGCCTTGAAACTGTGCCACGCCAGCAGCGGCCGCGCACGCTTCCCCGGCCCCAGCAGCGAATACCTGATTGCCTCCGCGAGATTCGGCGCCAGCCCCGCCTCCGTCACGATCCGGTTCAAGTACGCATCGATTGTCGTGGCCGGCGCACTGACCGCCGCCGGGAGCCCGTCTGACACCTGAACGGAAGAGGAGGGGGGCATCACGGAAACCGGTTCGCCGGGAAGAATCGAAGCGGCCAGTGCCGCGGGCTTGGACATGCCGGGAGTGTACGAGCACTCGGCCGCCGGGGGAGGGGGGGGAAGCCGCCGCCCGCGCCGGTCCGGGTTGGTTATCGATCCTGCGAGCGGAGCAACTCGAAGATCTCCGCCGCGGTGGTCGCGGCGTAGATCTGCTCGCGGAACTGCTCCATCGTCATCAGCCGCGAAATGTGGGCCAGCGCCTGGATGTGATCGCTCGTCTTGTCCGGCGGGCTCGCGAGCAGGATGATCAACCGCACCGGCTTGGAATCGATCGCCTGAAAGTCCATGGGCGCCGAGGGCTTGCCGATCGCCACGGCGATGCTCTCAACCCCGGGGCTCTTGCCGTGCGGGATCGCGAGCCCGTGGCCGATGCCGGTCGTGCGGGTCTGTTCGCGCGTCCACACCGCTTCCTTCAGGCCCTTGGCATCCTTCACGCGCCCAGTGCCCGCGAGCAGGTCGACCAGTTCGCCGATGACGCCAAGTTTGTCTGACGCGACCAACGGAGCCTTGATGCTCTGCGGCGAGATGATGTCGAGCAGTTTCATGCGCGGGGTGAACTCTCGGAGGGCGGCTGGGGGTGTGAGTGTACCCACGTCATTCGCGGACGGAACAGGCCCACCGGTCAGCCGCCCCGCCCGCCCTCGAGCAGAACCGAATAAGCCCCGTCGTGATAGGCCGTTGCGGGGCCTCCCGGCGCTCCCGCCGGATGCGCACGCCGCTCCCGGGCCGCTTTGAACTTGTGCCACTTCTCCGCCCACCTCGCCTGCTGCTCGTTCTCCTCCGGTTCCAGCGAGCACGTGGCGTACAGGATCCGACCCCCCGGCGCCAGCAGCGGGATCGCGTCGGCGATGATCTGCCGCTGAATGTCCACCAGCGACGCAAGGTGCGTCTCGTCCGCGCGGTACCGCGCCTCGGGCCGCCGCGCGAGCACGCCTGTGTTCGAGCACGGCACGTCCAGCACAACCAGGTCCGCCTTGCCGACATGCCCGCGCGTGGTCGCACGCATCCCCGCGACGCTGACGCGCCCATGCCCCGCGAACGCCTTGCGCAGCGCCTCGAGCCGGCGGTCGTCGGTGTCCGTCGCCGCGATCTGCGCTGACGGGAACACCTGCGCGAGTTGCCGTGTCTTCGTGCCCCGACCGGCGCACAGATCCAGAATCACTCCCGGTTTCAAACCCGCAAGGCTCTCCACCGCGCCGGCGGACGAGTCATCCTGCGCCCATACATCACTCCTCATCGCAAGGAGTTGGTGGAGTTGCGTGAACGTTCCGGTGAACACCGACCGCCCCGCCTGGTCGTGCGGCAACGCGTTGGGCACCGGCGCCGACGCGTGCGCGACGTTCAGGACCACCGGCGGCTCGATCAGCCCGTGCAGCGCCAGATCCCTCGCGGCCCGGTCTCCCTCTCTTGCGCACCAGCGGTCCAGCAACCATCGCGGCACGCTGGTCGCGATGCTCAGGCGTTCCACCGGGTCCTCCGGCAGCACCTCGCCCGCCAGCCGCCGCCACGAGCCGTCGGACATCGGCAGGCAGTCTCCCGGCAACGCAGCGCCCTGGCCGCTCGCGCTGGGGTGTGCAGCCGTCCTGTCCTCCTCGGGCGCCAGCCGCACCAACTTCCTCAGCACCGCGTTCACCAGCGCGCCGGCGCCCGGACGCACGACCAGTTTGGCCCACTCCACCGCGTGGTTGATCGCCCCGTGGGCCGGCACACGATCTAGGAGCACGATCTGCGCAGCACCGGCCAGCAGCACGCCCTTGACCCGCGCCTCCAGTTCATCAAACGGCTGGGTCAGGCACGCCTGCAGCAGGAACCGCAGGGTCAGCCACCGCCGCACCGCGTGATCATGGATCGCGTGGGCGAGCGCCAGGTCCAGCGGGCTCAGCACGTCCTTGGTCCCCGCACGTTCCCGTGCTTCCTCCATCGCGTGAAGGTCCAGTTCCGGGTACAGCCTCGCCTGCCTCGCCAGCGTGCGGCAGGCAAGGTGCCGCGCGGCGTCGCCGAGCGGGGGTGTGTGAACTTTCGCGTGTGGATGCACGGGCGAGGATAGCGCCCGCAGACCGCTTTCGGGCCGCTCCGCTTCTCCGGCGATGATACGGTTTCGCGGATGGATGCCGCATCCGGCCGACAGCACCGGGCCCCGCAGACACGAAGCGGACGCGGCACGCGCCCCGCGGAGGGGCTGCTCGCGGGCATGCGCATCCGCAAAAAACTCATCGTCCTGCACACACTCTTCTCCCTCGTGCTCGCCGCCATCCTCTGGCTCGCGCTCCAGCCCGCCGTGCGGCAGGTGGTGCTTCGGGCAGAGGAGCACGAGGCGAAGGTGGCGATGGCGCTCCTCCTCGCCGCCGGGATCGACCGCGGCGACGAACTCATCGCCCGGGACCTCGTCAGCAGGATCGGTCCGGATGTCGCCGTCCGCTGGGGCACCGCCGAGCAACTCGGCATCCCGCCCGACCTCGAAGCCGCCATACGCGATTCCGCCGCACCCGTCGGGTTCATCGACAACGCCGACCGGCCCGCCGCCGCCGTGCGCGCCGCTGGGGGCGGCTACATCACCACCAGCGTCCGCCAGGATTCCTCACGCGCCGCGGTTGCTCGCCTCTACGTGCTCATGACCGTCGCGCTTCTCGCCGTCTATGCGCTCGTCGCCGCGGCGCTGGAGATCTTCATCCTTCCTCGCCACGTCTACGAGCCGATCCGCGCCATCCTCGACGCCGATCACGCGGTAGCCGAGGGCGACCGTGACCGCGAGATGGTGCCGGGCGACGCGATGCCGTCGGATGAACTCGGCGAGATCATGAAGTCCCGCAACAGGTCGATCGGCGCGCTCCGCCGCAACGAGGCCGACCTCGCCGCCGCGCTCCAGCGCATCGAGGATGTCGCCACCGATCTCAAGCGCAAGAACCATCTTCTCGAGACCGCGCGCCAGAATCTCGCCGATGCCGACCGGCTCGCCAGCCTGGGCATGATGTCGGCCGGCCTCGCGCACGAACTCAACACGCCCCTCGCGGTGATCAAGGGCCTCGCCGAGAAACTCAACGCCGACACCGCCGCGGGCGATTCGCGCAAGTCCCTCTCCGCGCTCGAGTCCGCGCTGCTGCTCCGGGTGGTGGGCCGGCTGGAGCGCCTCAGCGAGAGTCTGCTCGACTTCGCCCGCGCCCGTCCGCCCGATGCCCGCGCCACCGCCCTGCGGCCGCTGGTCGACGAGGCCGGAACGCTCGTCCGGCTCGACCGCGACACCATCCCCGCCGCGATCGACAACCGCGTCCCCGACTCGCTCAGCGCGTGGTGCGATGGTGACCGGATCGTCCAGGTCCTGGTCAATCTTCTCCGCAACGCGATCGACGCCGCCGGACCGCGGGCCCCCAGGGGCCGGCCCGCCGCTCCGGCCGCGCAGATCGATGTCGATGCCGAGGCCGCCATCCGCGACGGCCGGCGATGGGTCTCGCTCTCCATCTCCGACAACGGTCCCGGCATCGACCCCGACGTCCTGCCCCGGCTCTTCCAGCCCTTCGCGACCACGCGCCTCGATTCCCGCGGCACCGGCCTCGGGCTGGCCACCGCCGAGGGCATCGTCCGCGAGCATGGCGGAGTGCTGCTCGCGCGCAACCGGCTGTCCGCAGACGGCAAGGTCGCCGGCGCAGTCTTCGAAGTCGTGCTCCCGGCCGATGCCGGGCCGACCCCGGGCGACCCGCCCGCCGCGGCAGGCCCTCCCTAGACTCACCCATGCCCCTGATTCACCCCACCGCAATGGTCTCCGCCGAGGCCGAACTTGCGGATGACGTCCAGATCGGCCCCTACTGCGTGCTCATCGGCAAGGTTCGTCTGGCCCGCGGCGTCCGGCTCATCGGGAACAACTATGTCAACGGCCCCGCCTCCATCGGCGAGGGCACCATCCTCTGGCCCTTCGCCTGCATCGGCTTTGAGCCGCAGGATTACAAGTTCGGTCCCGGCGCCCAGACCGCGGGCGTGGTCATCGGCGCCAACTGCCTGATCCGCGAGCACGCCACGGTGCACGCCGCGACCAGCGCCGACAGGCCGACCGTCGTGGGCGACAAGTGCTTCCTCATGGTAAACACGCACGTGGCCCACGACGCCCGCGTCGGCAACAGCGTGGTCTTCGTCAACGGCGCGGGCATCGCCGGCCACGGCGAGATCGGCGACAACGTCACCCTCGGCGGCAACGCCGTCATCCACCAGTTCTGCCGCATCGGCCGGCTCGTCATGATGTCCGGAGACTGCGCCGTCTCCCTCGATGTGCCCCCGTTCTGCATGGTGAATGAGCGCAACCGCATCGGCGGCATCAACCAGGTGGGCCTCCGCCGCTCCGGAATGCCCCGCGAGCACATCACCGAACTCCGGCGTGCATTCCGCGATGTGCTCCGCACGCCGATGCCCCGCAAGGAGGCGATCGCGATGCTCCGCGAACGCGGGGCCTCCTGTGAGCCGGTGAACGAACTCGCGACCTTCATCGAGAGCAGCAAGCGCGGCATCTGCCCGGGAATGGGCAAGCCGGCGCGCGGCTCTCGCACCGCTTCACGCTCCGAGGAACTCGAAACCGTCGCGGACGAGTGAGCCTCTGTCGCCCCGGCGACCCCTTCACCCCTCAGACAGGCGACCAGCCTTGGGCTTCATGGAAGATGCTCATCTCCGCGCTCTCGAAGGCATGACCCTGCGGGTGCTCGCCAGCGGTTCAGGGGGAAACTGCTCCGTCCTCGTCGTCGGCCGCGCCGGCGTGCGCAGGGTCTGCCTGATCGACCTCGGCCTGTCCCCGCGCCGCACGTGCCGCCTCCTGGCCGAGAGCGGCCTCTCGCTCAGCGATGTCGACGACGTCCTGCTCACCCACCTCGACTCCGACCACTTCTACCAGACCTGGTCGCGCATGCTGCCCGGCCACGTCCGTGTCCGGGTCCACGCGCGACACCTTCGGTCCGCCGCCGCCGCGGGTCTTCCCGCCGGGGTCGTTGTCCCGTTCGATGAGCCCTTCCTGATCCAGGCCGACCTCGGCGGTGCGCTCGTGCAGCCCCACCTCAACGCCCACGATGCGCTCGGATCAGTCGCGTACAGAGTCGATTTCGAGATGAGCGGCCACGCCGCGTCCCTGGGCTTTGCAACCGACCTTGGACATGTCCCCGACCGCCTTGTCTCGCACCTTCGCGGCGTCGATGTTCTCGCCATCGAGTCCAACTACTGCCCGCGGATGCAGGAAGACTCCGGCCGCCCCGAGTACCTCAAGCGCAGAATCATGGGCGGCGCGGGACACCTCAGCAATCAGCAGTCCCGCGATGCCGTCCGCGGCATCAGCCCCCGCGGCCACGTGGTGCTTCTCCACCTTTCCCGCGAGTGCAACCTCCCGGAACTCGCCGCGGCCGAGCACGACGGCGCGCCCTACGCGATCACCGTCTCGCGCCAGCACGAGCCCACCGGCTGGGTCTCGGTCGTTGCCCGGCCCGCCGCGCCCCGCCCCGTGGTGCGCCATGTCCAGCAGAGCCTCTTCGAATCCGCCGCTGCCCGCGGGGCCGTCCCGTGAGCGGCCCCGCGGCCGAGGCTGTTCTGCCGCGACGCGGCGCCCTCCGCGCCGCCCTTGGGCGATCCATCAGACAACTCCGCCGCTGGTCGCACCGTATTCAATCGGCGCTCGGTGTCCGCCGCGGCGTCCGAGTCCGCGGCGCCTACTTCAAGGAGATTACCGCCGAGTCTCTCCAGCGAGCGCTTTCCCGCAAGGGCCGCGGCTGGAAGGACTACCGCGTCACCTTCCCCGATGGCTCCAAACTCGCGATCCGCTGCTCGCCGCAGCGAATCTTCGATGATCTCATGGGGCCGCTCGGGTTCGATGCCGGTCAGGGCGTTGTCGCGCCGCTGCTCGAGATCATCCGCCCCGGTTCTCGGGTCCTTCTGGTGCAGGCCGGAACCGGCGCCGCCGGCGCCTGGCTCGGCGCCGCCGTCGGCACATCCGGTGCCGTGGTCGCGCTCGAAGACGACGAGCAGTCGGTCGCGTTCGCCGCAAAGCGATACCCCCGCCCGAATGTCTCCTACGAGCGAGGCTCGGTCGAGGAACTCACCGGCGAGACAGACGGCTCGTTCGACGGTGCAGCAGTTGTCCGGCCGCTCCCGCCCGAATCCGCAGACGCCCTCGCGGAGGTCTGGAGGGTGATCGCGCCCGGCGGCTGGCTCCTGGTCTCGTGCGCCGCCGGAACGGGCGAAGCCATCGCCGCGCGACTCAAGGAACTGCCCGCCGGAGACGCAACCGGTGTGCGGGCCGACGACTCCGGCGGCCCTGACATGGTCTTTGCGACGAAACTCCCCGACGCGCTATCTACCGCGGCCGATCGCTCCGACCGACGTGAGGTCGGACCGGGTCGCGACTTTGGCGGTGGTCCGCCCGGCACGCCGCGCGATGGCCCGGGCGAGCCCGCGGCGTGACGCTGCACGGGCGCCGCATCCCGGCGCGCTCGCCGTACCCTTTCTCCGATTGAGCGAACCCGCCCGCCAACCTCGCACCGATGTCCCGCCGCGGCCCGATCTGGATGAGCGCCGGGAATATACCGTCCGCGGCCGACAGGAAGAGTTCATCGTTCCGCTCCTGCGAAGCGCGATCGAGACGGCCATCCGCGACGCGGCCCAGACTCTTCGTCCCGCTCCGGGTGCGTCCTCGCTCCGCGTGCTCGACGTCGGTTGCGGCGGGCAGCCGTTCCGCAGGGCTTTGGAGGCAGGCGGCTTCACGTACCACTCGATCGACACCCAGGCCCAGCCGAGTGTCACGCTCGATGCCGCCTGCGCCATCGACGAGCCCCTCCCCCAGATTCTGCTCTCGCTTGCCGGCGACGGATTCGACCTCGTGCTCTGCACCGAGGTCCTCGAGCATGTGCTCGACTGGCCTCCGGCATGGGCCAACCTGCGCCGCCTCCTCGCGCCCGGCGGTCGGCTCATCATCACCTGTCCGTTCATCTACCCCCTGCACGAGGAGCCCTACGACTTCTGGCGCCCCACGCCGCACGCCATGCGCCGATTCGCCCAACGATCCGGCCTGCACATCATCGAACAGCGGACCCTTGGCGATGGCTTCGACGCCCTGGGGACCGTCAACGCCGCTTGCACGCCCGACCCTTCGCCGGCCGCGGGTTTGCCGGCGCGACTGCTTGCCGCGTGCGCACGCAAGGGTCGCAAGGTCCTGCATCGTCTGCTGAAGTCGCCCAGGCTGCGCCGCGTGCTCGCTGCGCGCGGCCCGCTCTACATCGCCAACTTCATCGTCCTTGCACGCGACGACGGTCATGCACAGGGGCGCACTTGAGGATCCTCTTCTTCTCCAGCATGAAGGGCTCGGCCTGGGGCGGCAGCGAGGAACTCTGGGCCGCCGCGGCGATGCACGCGATCCGTGACGGACACGATGTCCGCGCATGCGTCTTCGAGTGGCCGGGCCCGCTGCACCCCAAACTCGCGGCGATCGCCGGCGCGGGAACTTACGACGATGCGACACGGGGCGTGGCGAGTGTGGGTGGGAGTGCGGGGAGTGGGGGGGGGGGGGGGGGGGGGGGGGGGGGGGGGGGGGGGGGGGGGGTGATCCGCCGACCGCTCAAACGCACGCGTGTGCTGGATCTCATCCGCTCGCCCGGCTGGCTCCGCGAGATCGACCGTTTCGCCCCCCAGGTCGTCTGCCTCAGCCAGGGAGGCGCCTATGAAGCCGCCGGACGCAAGAGCGTGCACCCCTTTGTCCGTCGCGTCCTCGCCACCGGGATCCCGCTCGTCAATGTCGTGCAGTACAACGACGATGATGACGATCTCCGTCCCGCAGCGAGGAGCCTCGCGATCGCGATCAATCAACACGCTGCGGCCAACGTCTTCGTTGCGCGGCGGAACATCGTGCAGGCCGAGCGGGCGCTGCGGGCCTCCGTCCCCCGGGCAAGAGTCTTGTGCAATCCCGTCAATCTCCCGGACACGTCGCCTCTCGCGTGGCCCGATTCGCAGTCCCCGGCCCGGTTCGCGGTGGTGGCCCGGCTCCAGGCGGCCACCAAGGGGCAGGATCTCCTGCTCGACGCACTCGCAGGTTCGACGTGGCGGCACCGCGACTGGCAACTTACCCTCTTTGGAGAGGGCCCCGATGCCGACGCATTCCGAGCGCAGGCGGCGAGTTCCGGAATCGCGGAGCGTGTGATCTTTGCCGGTCACGCCTCAAGCGTGCGGGACATCTGGTGCTCGAGGCATCTGCTCGTGCTTCCATCCCGGGCCGAAGGCACTCCGCTGGCGATGGTCGAAGCGATGCTGCTGGGTCGCCCTTGCGTGGTGACCGATGTCGGCGGATGTGCGGACTGGGTCCGCGACGGCAAGGAAGGGTGGATCGCGCCCCGTGCCTCGACTGGAGACATCGACGAGGCTCTCAATCGCGCGTGGGAAGCAAGGCCGTCGTGGCCCGAGGTTGGACGCTCCGCCCGGAGCCGCGCGATCGAACTGCCCGACCCGCAGCCGGGCCGCACGCTCCTCGATCTGCTGGTGCAGACCGCCAGACGCTGATCACGGCACGGCGACCGCCGAACGCGCTTCCGCGCCATGCACAACGGGAAACACTGCGTCGTGCGCACGCAGGATCTCATCCGCCGCCGCAGTCGCAGCGTTCGTTCCCTCGAACCGCTTGCGGAGCCGCGCCAGTTCCGTACGCTGGTCGTCGGCATAGCCAGTGCGGCGCATGTACTTGATCACCTCCAGCGCCAGATCCTCACCGTCGTTGCGCATGTACGGGATCAACTCCGGCACGATCCGCTTTCCCATGGTCAGGTTCGGCAACGTGTAGTGCTCGGTCTGCACAAGCCACCGTGCCAGCAGGTGGTACGTCAACTTGTTCGGGCAGTAGAACGCAGCCATCGGCTTGTTCTGCCGCGCGATCTGCAGCGTCACCGTCCCGCTCACCACCAGTGCAAAGTCGCACCAGCGGATCGCGGCATCCGTCTCGCCGACGGCCATCGCCAGCCGCGCCGGCCAGCCCCCCAGCGTCGCCGCGCGCTCGCGGAGCGTCGCCGCCACCTCCGGAGTGGTCGCCGCCACAACCCCCGCGATCGCCGGAAAGTCCTTCAACAGCCGCCGGAACGCATCGAGCAGCCGAGGGAACGACGACCGGAGTTCCGCCGGCCGCGAGCCCGGCATCAGCGCGATCCGCGGCGAAGGCGGCGGGCCCGAGCCCGGCTCAAACGCCTTCGCCCGCTCGTCCATTCGTGCAAGCGCCGCCTCGTCCAGCGGCACGTCGAAAAGCGGATGCCCGATGAACCGCGCCGGGACCCCGCGCTGCAGAAACCAGTCCTCCTCAAACGGAAGCAGGCACAGCACCTTGTTTGTCAGCCGCCTGAGTTTCTTCACACGCCAGCCGCCCCACGCCCACACCTGCGGTGCGACGAGGTGAATGACGGTCATGCCCGCCGCGCGAGTCAGTTTGCAGATCGGGAAGTTCGCCGCCGGCGAGTCCACCGGGACATGCACCCGCCCAAGTCCCATGCCCAGCCACTTGCGGACGTCCCCCTGGATCGAAAAGTGTTCCGAGATCTTCGCCGGCCCCGGCAGCCCCATCACCGCCTTCTGGCCCGTCCGCCCCACGAGCGTCGCTCCCGCCGCCTCCATCTTCGGGCCTCCCCATGCATAGATCGGCAGGTCCGGTCGCCGCCTCCGGATCTCCGCGATCGCCGTGGAGGCGTGATCGTCCCCGCTGGGCTCGAACGCCGTGAAAAGAACCCCTTCGCTGCGCTGTCTGGGCATGGTCCCGGGCACGGCCAGAGCGTAGGGGAAGTCCGCCGGAGTTGTCACCCGCCCGCGAGGCCCCCGGTAAACTCCATCCGTGAACGACGCCGTGAACCAGACCCCTCCGCCCGGCCGACCGCCCCCGCTGTCGATCGTCGCGCTCGACGACGACGCCGACTTCCGTGAATACGTCCAGGCGCTGCTCACCAGCGAGGGCGGCGGGGGTCACAACGTCCGCGTCGCCGCGACGCCCGAGGAGTGCTACGTGCTCATCGAGGCCTCCATGCCCGACGTGCTGCTGCTCGACATCAAGATGGGCCGCGAGAGCGGCGAGGCAGTCCTCGCCGAACTCCGCAAGCGCTGGCCCAAACTCTGCGTCATCGTCGTCACCGGCTACCCCTCCCTGGACTCGATGCGCAAGACTTTCAAGCAGGATGTCTTCGACTACCTCGCCAAGCCATTCTCGATTGACGAGATCAACCGCTCACTCGCGCAGGCCGCCTCGTCGCTCGGCCTGGGTATGCGCCCCCAGGACCGCCTGCGGCAGGAACTCGGCCGGCAGATCCGCTTGGCGCGCACCGAGAAAGGCTGGACCCTCAAGGACCTCTCCGAGGCCTCCGGCATCAGCGTCTCGCAGTTGTCATCCATCGAGCGCGGCAGCCACCTGCCCAGCCTCGAATCCCTCCTCGAGACCGCCCGCGCCCTCGACCACAAGGTCTCCGCGTGGTTCGGCGCCGCGGGGCTGTAGCGGGTCAGTTCGTCGCCGGAACGCCCGCCGCCGCGGCCGCCCGCGCCTCCCGCCGCTCACGCTTGCGGATCAGCCGGATGTTCCGGGCATAGATCACCACGCCCGAGGTCTGTCCCAGCACGCCCACGATGTCCTGCCGCCACGCGAAGTACGCGAACAGCGTCACCCCGCCCAGCAGCGACAGCCACCAGAAGACCTCCGGCACCACCGAGCGTTTCTCCTTCTCGCTCACCAGCCATTGGATGAACATCCGCCCGAAGAACGCGCCCTGCCCGAGGAACCCGATGCACACCCACACCACCCCGCCCCACGAGGTGATGTTCAGTGCGCGGAACACCAGGTTGCCCGCGTTCGCCGTCACACGCTCATACCCCTCGGCCCCGAACATGTCGATGAACTTCTCGCGCCCGAACACCTCACTCGGCCGCCCATCCTTCGGCAGCAGGCGGAACGTGCACTCCCCGCTCGTCCCATCGCGCACCGTCTCCAGTTCTCCGCGAAGGCCCGCGAAGTTGTACTTGCTCGTCATCCCGCCGTCGCGCAGTTGATGCTGCACGCTCGGCCCCCACACCACCCACACCCCCAGCAGCAGCAGCGCGACCATCGCCGCGACAGGTTCCCACTTCAAACCGCCGCTCCTTCCCGCGGCCGCGCCGCAAGGTGCACCTGCGATGCCCCCGCCGTCCCCGGCTCCGGGTTCACCTCCGCGTTGTCTGTCGGCCGCCGCCGGTTCCGCATGTACCGAACCGCCAGCAGGTCGATCAGCCCCGGCAGCGCCCGCTGCACGATCCCCATCCCGTACTTCGTCTCCCCGGCATGACGCTGCCTGTGGTTCACGCGCATCTCGACCACGCTGTACCCAAGGTGCCGCGCCGTCACCGGGATGAACCGGTGCATCCCCCGGAACTCCAGCGGCAGTTTCAGCGCGATCTCCCGCTTCATCACCCGCAGCGAGCACCCCGTGTCCCGGATGCTGTCCCCAAGCAGCCACAACCGGAACTTCCGCCCGACGATCGATCCCACGCGCCGCACCGCGTTGTCCTTCCGCGCATGCGAGCGATCGCCCTGCACCATGTCCGCGTTCTGCTCTCGCATCAGCGAGAGCATCGCCGGAATGTCCGCAGGGTCGTTCTGCAGGTCCGCGTCCAGCGTCGCGATCAGCCTGCCCCGCGCTGCGCGGAAGCCCGCATGAAACGCCGCCGACTGCCCGCACCCCTTCCCCGGCGGAGTCCTTGTCATCGCGACGCACCGCAGCCATGGCCGCGTCCGCGCCATCTCCATCACCCGCGCCCGGGTCGAGTCCGTCGAGCCGTCATCCACGATCACGAACTCAAACCCGATCCCCAGCGGCAGAATCGCCGCGCCCACCTCGTTCACCAGATTCGCGACATTGCCCTCCTCATTGTGCGCGGGCGCCACCACGGAAATCTCAATCCCCGCCCGGTCGGCCGCCGGCGGCGGCGTTGGGGCGCTTGGTGAAGGCTCAGGCATGGGGCCGATTCTAGCGGTCTGCGCCTTTCCCGCGGGAACCGGCAGCCCCCGCGGAATACAGTCCCGGCAGATGCACACCCACGGCGTCAAAATCAATGCGGGAGAGGAAACCAACTCGATCCGCTATGTCTGCGAGGACCCCAAGGCCGTCACCGGCACCGACCAGGCCGAGCATGTGGTGAAAGGCGCCCGCGGCCACAATCTCCTCGAACTCGCCCTCGGCGCCGACATCAACATCGAGCATTCCTGCGGCGGCGTCTGCGCCTGTTCCACCTGCCACGTCTACATCGAAAAGGGCATGGACCTGCTCAGCGAATCGACCGAGGCCGAGGACGACCGCGTCGAGGAAGCCCCCGATGTCCGTCGCAACAGCCGCCTCGCCTGCCAGTGCGAAATCCTCAAGCCCGGTGAGGTCGTCGTCCGCATCCCCGCGTGGAACCGCAACGCTGTCAAAGAGATCCCGCACTGACCGTGCACGATCCGCTCCGCAGACTTGAGCATACCCGCGTGCTTCGCTGCGTCCCTCACCGCGCCGCCTGCAGCCCCACCAGCACCAGCGCGTCATACAGCGCGTGCGCCCCCACCACGATCCCGAATCCCCTCAGCACGTACACGTTCCCCAGGTACGCCCCCGCAAGCGCGATGAACACCAGTTTGTACAGGTCCGGGGCACCGCTCGCCAGCCGCGGGTCGTGATACACCGCAAACGCGATCGCGCTCCCCGCCACCGCCACCGTGCACGCGATCCAGTTCTTCGCCCCCAGCAGGTCGCGCACGACAAAGTGCAGGAGCGCGACCCCCACGAGCCGGAACAGCATCTCCTCATACAGCCCCGCGCCCAGCGAGATGGTGAGCCTCGCCTGCCACGAGTCGGCCAGCAGTCCATTGTCCGCCGTCTGCGCCAGCACCGGCGACGCCGTCAGCCCCGCAAACGCCCCCATCCGCCGATACGCCGCCGAAAACACCAGCAGCGGGATCGTCCACGCGATCGACTCCGCCAGCATGCCCAGCAGCGTCGATGTCCGCACCCGCCACGGGTCCCGCGACATCACGTGCCACACCAGCAGCACCGTCACCAGCGCGACCCCCGGCACGAACAGCCCCACCACGCCCATCGCCTGGAAGAAGTCCCCAAGGAGTTTCTGCGCCTCGATCGTCTTCCGCGTCCCCGCCTCGGCGTTCGTCAGATACACCGCCGATCCCAGTTCGTACAGCAGCACCAGCGGAAGCAGGAACACCAGCACCGCCAGCGGACGGGTCGACGCCGACCAGTACCCATCCAGCCTGTCCCGCATCGACGGCGCACGATCGCCCTCGCGCGTCTCCTCGCGCCGTTCCACCGTCACTTTCGGCTTGGGTTTCGCTCTTGCCACCGTCCCTAGCGTAGCGGAACACCTTCCCGCCGAGCGCCCCCTCGCCCGTCTTCCCCTCGACCAACGAAAAAGGCCCGGCGTCCTCCGCGGACCCGGGCCTTGTCGTCTCACTCTTCCCGCAGGATCACTTCTTCGTGCCCGGGGTCGATGCGCGGTCCTTCAACCGCTTGTTCAGACGGCTCTTCCGTCGCGCGGCGTTGTTCTTGTGGATCACGCCCTTCGACGCCGTCCGGTCGATCAGTTTCTGCAGCGCGACGAACGAGGCCTTCGCCTCGGCCACCTGCCCGTGCGTGAGTTTGCCGAGGAAATCGCGGATCGCCACGCGGAGGGTCCGCAAACGCCAGCGGTTGCGGGCATTGCGCTTGGCGTTCTGACGGATACGCTTCTTGGCCGAGAGCGAGTGAGCCATGGGTAAACTGTTCGCCTTCCTGAGTTTCGATTCGTCCGGGAAACGGGAGGGAAGTATTGGCCTCTCGGCGGCGAGGATCAAGATCCACCCCGCCCGGCCTGCCCCGGCCGTCTCCGGCCCTCCCTTGCCAAAGACCGACCAGACGCTTAGGCTTGCAGCCCCGAAGGGCGGGCGTAGCTCAATTGGATAGAGCACCTGACTACGGATCAGGAGGTTGCAGGTTCGAGTCCTGCCGCCCGTGTTTTCTTGCTCCCCCGCATGCGCCAGGCATGCCGCCGCCCCCCCGCGCGGTGATCTTCTCCTGATTCGGATCTGATCCGAGTCCAACGGCGCACATCCGCGACTGCACTTCGCGTCGCCTTACTCCACATCCCCAGCCCATTCCCCCAGCGCATCGGCGATCGCCGCGTCATCGCCCCACGCCCGCCCTCGCGCCGCACACGCCTCAAACCCGCCCGGCCCTTCCGCTTGGTCCATCGCCGCACGCAACGCGGCCACGTGTCGTTCGTGCTCCGCCCGGTCCTCGTTCGGAATCGGCGCTCCGATTCGGTCCCGCATCGCCGCGCCCGCGCCCAGCAGCACCGCACCCCGCCGCGGCATCCCGCACGCCAACGCCAGTCCAGAAAAGCCCTCCAGCAGCAGCGCCACATCCGCCCCGCTTCCGTACTCCCGGAACAGTCTCAGGCTCTCGCGATACCGGCTCCGCGCGGCCTCAAGGTCTTTCCTCTTCATCGCGGCGTTCCCGAGGTTGCACAGCAGCCCCGCGGTGTACAGCCGGTCACCCGCGGCGCGGTAGACCTCCAGCGACTCGCTCCAGTGCCGCTCCGCGAGGTCGACATCGCCCTTGTGCAGCGCCAGCACGCCCAGATTCAGCAGCGTCCCCGCGATGCCCCGCTTGTTGCCGATCTCCCGCTGAATCGCCAGTCCGTCCTCGTAAAGCCGCATCGCCTCATCGAGATCGCCCCGCGACTGCGCTACCAGCCCCAGCGCATTGAGTGTCCCGGCCAGACCCGCCTTGTCCCCGATCTCCCGCCGAATCGCGACCGAGCGCTCCATCGACTCCTTCGCCGCGTCCAGGTCCCCCTGCATCTTTGCGATCCAGCCCGCCGCGTGCAGCACCGTTGCCCGCACCGGCGTCGCCGCCGCGGCTGTGTCCGCCGCCAGCGCGCCCAGCATGTGCGCCCGGCCCTCCGTCAGATAGCCCCGCGACCACCAATACCGGAACAGCGCAGCGCCCAGCCGAAGCGCCTTAACCCCTTCCCCGCCTTCGGCCGTGCACCATTCGCTCGCCGCGCGCAGGTTGTCGTGCTCGGCTTCCAGCCGGCGGATCCATACGCCCTGCTCCGCCCCGCGCATGTGCTTGTCGCACTCCTCCGCAAAACTCAGGTAATAGTCCAGGTGTCTGGTCCGCAGCGCCGAGCCCTCGCCAGACTCCAGCAGTTTGTCGCGGCTGTACTGCCGCACCGTCTCCAGCATCCTGTACCGCGCGCTGCCCGATCCGTCCCCCTCTCGTTCCGGCTCAAATGTAACCAGTGACTTGTCCACCAGGTGCGTCAGCAGGTCGGCCACCTCAAACTCGTCGATCGCTTCGCCCGCGCACACCCGCTCGGCCGACTCCAGCCGCCACCCGCCCGCAAACACCGACAGCCGCCGGAGCATCACCCGCTCGTTCTCGCTCAGCAGCCCGTAACTCCAGTCGATCAGCGCCCGAAGCGTCTGCTGCCGCGGCAGGGCCGTCCGGCTCCCGCCCGTCAGCAGCCGGAACGCCTCGCCCAGCCGCTGCGAGATCTGCTCCGGCGTCATCGCCTTGAACCGCGCGGCGACCAGTTCGATCGCCAGCGGAATGCCGTCCAGCCGCTGGCAGATCTTCGCCACCGCCCCGGCGTTCGCGTCCGTCAGCGCAAACCCGGGCGAAACCGCCCGCACCCGCTCCACCAGCAGTTGCACCGCGCCGAACTTTGCAAGGTCCGACGCGCCGCCGTTGAACCGTGCATCCGGCGTCGGCAGCGACGGCACGCGGAACGTGCTCTCTCCAGAGATCCCCAGCGCCTCGCGGCTGGTCGCCACCACGTGCACACGCGGGCAGGATTTCAGGATCGTGTCCACCAGCCGTGCGGCCGCCTCCAGCACGTGCTCGCAGTTGTCCAGCACGATCAGGCATGAGCGCGTCGAGAGCGACGACCTGAGCAACTCATCCAGCGACTTCGCGCCCTCTTCCCGGATGCCCAGCGCATCGGCGCACGCCTGCACCACCAGCGACCCATCCGTCAGCGCCGCCAACTCCACCAGGTGCACGCCGTCAGAGAACCGCGCCGCCGTCGTCCGCGCCGCCTCGATCGCCAGCCGCGTCTTCCCGCACCCGCCCGCCCCCGCCAGCGTCACCAGGCTCGAATCCTCGATCATCGCCGCGATCTGCGCAAGTTCGGTTTCGCGGCCGACGAAACTCGTGATCTGTCGCGGCAGGTTCCCCGCCGCCGCCGGCGCGGCCTGCCCCTTCGCAGCCGGCCTCGCCTTGATCGCCGCCGTCTCGATCCCTGCCAGGAAACCCGACAGTTCCAGCCGTGCCTCGCCGATGTCCTTCAGCCGTTCATCCGGCTGCTTCTTGAGGCAATGCCGGAGCAGATCCTCCAGCCGCTGCGGCGTCCCCGCGGGAACATGCGACCAATCGGGATCGAGCATCAGCGTCGCCGCGATCGCATCCGTCGCCGTCGGACCCGTGTACGTCCGCCGGCCCGTCAGGCACTCGTACAAAATGCACCCGAACGCCCAGATGTCGCACCGCCGATCGACTGGTTGTCCCCGCGCCTGCTCCGGGCTCATGTACCCGGGAGTCCCCATGATCGCCCCGGCCTCCGTCCGCACCGTGATCGACATGTCCGCCGCCCCCGGACCTCCCGCTCCGCCTGCGCCCTGCTTCGCCAGGCCGAAGTCCAGGATCTTCAGCGCGCCCTCCGCCGTGAACTTCACGTTCGCCGGCTTGAGATCTCGGTGGATGATGCCGCGCTGGTGCGCCGCCTCCAGCGCCTGCGCCATCTGCACCCCGACCCGGCACGACTCCTCCCAGCCCAGCGGCCCTTCCCGCAGCCGCTCCGACAGCGTCGGCCCCTCCACTAGTTCCAGCACCAGGTACGTTGCGCCCTCGTGCTCCTCCAGTCCGAAGATCGCCGCGATGTGCGGGTGATTCAGCGAGGCCAGCGTTCGCGCTTCGCGCTGAAACCTCGCCATCAACTCCGCGTCCGCCGCGAAGGTCTCCGTGATCCCCTTCAGCGCCACCTGCCGGTCCAGCCGCGGATCGCGAGCCAGGTACACCACCCCCATCCCGCCCCGACCCAGTTCGCGTACCACCTGGTACGGACCGATCCGGAATCCCCCCGCGGCCGGTGAACGCGTCACCGTCGTGGGCTCATCAACTGGCTGTGCGCTCCGCGCCCGCCCCGCATCACCCGCCGCCACGCCCTTGAGATGCGCCGCCGTTTCCGCTTCGCCGGAATGCGCGAGATCCCCGGCCGTCGGAGCGCCGCGGGCATTCGGGGCCGCCGTCGGAGCGTCACTCGACTCGCCGGGCGTCGGTGAAGTGGGGGGCTGTTGGGGAGGGGTCATGGCTCGCCGAAACGAGCATACCGCGCCGTCCCAACCCGGACACTACTTCATCGCCCGGACCTGCTCGATGAACCACGCGTGCGACTTCGCCCCCATGCGATAGCACGCCAGTTCGAACTTCTCGTTCGGTGAGTGCACGCGGTCGTCATCCAGCCCGAAGCCCATGAACACCGTCTCCAGCCCGCAGATCGCCTTGAGTTGCCCCGCGACCGGGATCGATCCGCCGCTCTTGATGAGCGCCGGAGCCTTCCCGCACGCCTTCTCCACCGCCGCCGACGCCGCCCGCAGGTACCGCGAGTCCGTCTTCACCGTCGCCGGGTCGCCACCCGAGTGCAGGTGGAACTCCCACCGGCAGCCCGGCGGCGTCCGCCCCTTGCACCACGCGAAGAACGCGTCGGTGATCTTCTGCGGGTCCTGGTCCGCAACCAGCCGGAAACTCACCTTCGCCGCCGCCCACGCCGGGATCACCGTCTTCGCCCCGGCCCCCGTATACCCGCCATAGATCCCGTTGATCTCCGCCGTCGGCCGCGCCCACTCCCGCTCCATCGCCGTAAACCCCGCTTCTCCGATGTCCGCCTCCGGCGCGAGGCCGATCTTTTTCAGCGCCTCGGCGGCCGAGAACGGCAGCCGCGCCCACGCGGCGCGCTCATCCGCTCCCAGCGGCCGCACCGCGTCATAGAAGCCCGGGATCGTCACCTTCCGGTCCTTGTCCCACAACTGCGACAGCACCCTCACCAGTTCGTTGTTGGGGTTCGGGCATCGCCCGCCCCACAGGCCCGAGTGCAGGTCCTGGTTCGCCGCGTGCAACTTGATCTCGGTGTACGTCAGCCCCCGAACCCCGTACGTGATCGCCGGCTGCTCCCGCGACAGCATCCCCGTGTCCGAGATCAGGCACACATCGCACTTCTTGAACCGCTCCGCGTTCTGTCGCAGGTACCGGTCCAGGTTCACCGACCCCGACTCCTCCTCGCCCTCCAGCAGCACCGTGAACCGCGCCCCGCCGCCGACGGCGCCGCCCGCGTCCTTCCACGCCCGCAGCGCCTCCAGGAACATCATGACCTGCCCCTTGTCATCGCACGCCCCGCGCGCCACCACCCGCTCGCCGATGCTCCCGCTCGCCGGCTTGATCACCGGCTCAAACGGCCCCGACTCCCACAAGTCCACCGGGTCGACCGGCTGCACGTCGTAGTGGCCGTAGAACAGGATGTGCGGGCCGCTCCCGCTCTCCGCTCCCGGGGTCGTCGCCAGCACGATCGGGTGCCCGCTCCCCTTCGGCTCGCCCGTCTCGTGGATCTCCGCCTTCAGCCCGCTCCCGCGAAGATGCTCCGCGGCCCACTCCGCCGCTTTCCGCACGTCCCCCTTGAACGCCGGGTCCGTGCTGATGCTCGGGATCTTCAGCCAGTCCACCAGCCGCTGGATCGACTGCTTCTCGTTCGTCTCGAGCCACTTCAGAACTTCGGGAATGCCGGCCATGGGTTCGGTCTCCGTGCCCGCCGCGGCGTCGCGGCGTGCGAACCCAAGTCTACGGGTCCGCGCAATGAAAAGCCCCCGCCCGAGGACTCGGACGGGGGCCCTGGTTTCAACTCAATCGCGATCCGCCGTTCTTACGGCGTGCACGGGCCCTGGCCCGTCGCAAACCAGATCGACAGGAACGCGAAGATCGCCGGAACGCCGTTCGTCCCGCCGTAGTTGCGGGCAGCCGGGACAAAGGCGAACCAATCCGACAGGAAGCAGAAGATGTCCGGCACGCCGACGCTGCCGTCCTGGCACCAGTCCGCATCGCAGAACTGCGGGCCGCACACCACGCCCGAGCACGAAGCGCCGAACACGCTCACCGTGCCGTTCTGGAACAGACAGCCGCCGCGGTTCGTCACCACGCACGCGTTGTTCAGGCAGCACGCGACGCTCAACGCATCGCACGAGATCTGGTTGCACGCCTGGCTGTTGCCCAGGTACGAGCCGTTCGCCGCCGTGCACGCCGTCGCAGTCATCACGCTGCACATCCCATCAGGCAGGCAGCAGCCGCCCGTCGCCGGGCCGGTTGAGCAGACATTGAACGCCGTCGCGCTGTTCCGCGGCGTCACCGTGCCGGGATAGAAGTCCGGCGCGTTCTGGTTGGTGTCCTGGCAGCCCGCCTGCAGACGCAGCAGCGAAACCGCGTTCGCCGCGTTCGGAGCCGGGAACAGGCCCTCAAAGCACGTCACCCCGGCGCCGTACGCCACCAGGTCACGCACCGCCGGGTCCGCGCAGTTCGAGTTGATCAGCGTCGTGCTGCTGACCACCGCGATCTTGCCCGTCGTCGCGCTCATGTTGATCCCGCCGGTCGCGTCCGGCGTCGGAAGCGGGTCCGTGCCGCCCGCGCCCGCCGCTTCCTGGATCAGGAAGTACTGGCCCGGCTGCAGCACGAACGCCGGAAGGTCCGTCTTGTTGGAGAAGCCGCCCGTCTCCGACGCATACTGAACCGACCACCCAGTCAGGTCCACCGCGACCTGGCCGCGGTTGAACAACTCGATGAAGTCGTTGGTGTACGTCGCGCCGAGGTTGCCGCCGCCGCCATAGACCTGGCTGACCACCACGTCCGAGGCCGCGCTCGTGCAGTTGATGAACTGGATCTGCGACATCCCGCTGATCGGACGCGCGTCCGCATCCGCGCCCGACCAGGTGATCGTCCGCACGCTCACCGGCATCGCCGCGACCGGCAGTTCAAACGTCCACGCGTTGTCCGCCGCAAGGCGGTCGCCGTTCGTCCCGTCGTCATACAGCGTCTGCGACACCGAGCCGCCGATCAGCGACAGGTCCGCCGTGATCGACCCCGGAGCAAACGCCGACATCCCGCTCGTCGCCGGGTTCACGAACACCACCACCCGGGCCATCCCGCCCGTCGTCGTGCACAGTGCCTGCGGCTCGATCAGCCCCGTCGACGACGGCGTGCAACGGTTCACAATCACATCCGTCGTGAACGTCGAGTTCCGTCCCTGCGCATCGCTCACCGTCATCGAGATCGTCTTCAGCCCCGCCGAGATCCCCACGCCCACCGTCTGCGTGTACCGGAAGTTGTTCCCGCCAAGGTCAGTGAAAGACTGCGTCCCCGAGCCGCCCAGCGGCGAGAGGTTCCCCACCACCGTGATCCCGGTGCTCGCCGGGCTGCTGCCCGGGGTCACCGTCACGTCCAGTTGAACGTTCGTGCCGTTGCACACCACAAACGGCGTCGGCGAGCCCATGCCTGTCGGCGGAGTGCCGCCGCAGGCGGTGTAGGTCGTCCCGGTGTTCCGCGGCGTCGGCGCCGCGATCTGGAAGTCCGTCAGGTTGTCGCCGTTGTCCTGGCAGCCGCCGTTCAGACGGATCGCCGCGGTTGTGTTCGAGAGAGTGCCCGTCGGTGTGCCCTCGGCGCAGTTGGTCGCGCTGCCATAGCCGACAAAATCCAGCACTCCCGCAGTCGGGCACGTGCCGCTCAGGGCCGTCACGCTCGAGACCAGCGCAACCTTGCCCGCCGTCCCGCTCATCGCGATGCTTCCGGACGCATCGGGGGTCGGGAGCGATGTCGTGCCGCCCGCACCCTGCGCCTGTTGGATCAGGTAGTACTGGCCGGGCTGCAGCGTCACGGCCGTCAGCGAGGTCACGGTCCACGTCGAACCGGTCGACCCGGCATACTGGACCGACCACCCTGCCAGCGACTGCGGCGCAGCGCCGATGTTCTTCAGTTCGATGAAGTCATGGGTATACGTCGCGCCGGAGTTTCCGCCGCCGCCGTACACCTGGCTGATCACGACCTGTCCGTTCGCCGCGCCGGCGATACACATCGCCGCCGCGAGCGCGCCCGCAATCTGCTTCAGCATCCGCATGGTGTCCGTCTCCTTCTTGACCGTGGTGTGGTACGTTCGAGTTCCGCTCAAAGCCGCGTTGTCCGGCCTCCGCCGGGGTCTATTCGTCTGTGCGTCCGGGTCGTGTCCCTTCACGGGCCGAGGCGCAAGGCCGAGGCAAGTCGCCGTCTTCGGCAATCCCTGCGCGACGCGGGCCATGCGCAGAGCCGTATCCCGGGCATCCGAGCCGGCCAGCCCGACCCGCGGCTGGGAGGAGCGGTTGATCGGGAAACTCCCGCTTCGCCGCTGCCTTGGCTACTTCGCTTGCTGATAAACCTCCGGCGGCCTCTTCTCCGCCGGCCCCACAGGATAGTCGATGCGCAAAACCGGGCAAGTTCAGACGCGAATTGACGCCCGAAACCCGATCAAGATACCGTGAAGCGGGGTTCCCGCATCGGGAAAACACCCGGTTTCGCCCCCGACTCCAGCCGGATCAGGGCAGGACCTGTCCGGCCGTGTGAAACGCCTGTGATTCCGGCGTCGCCTGACCCGCCGTGAAGATGCTCCCACCCGGGTACCAAGGTGTCGCGTCCTTCCATGCCTGCTGGGCCGACATGTCCCCCGCGTGACCATCGAAGTACACGAGGTTCATGCGCTGTCCCGGATGGCGGAACGACAGTTTGATGTTGATGGGGTTGCCCGGATGCGTCCGCCCATACGCCGTCGACTGGTGGAAAATCGGTCCGGAATCGGTGAACGAGCCGTAGATCCCCGGATTCGGATCGATGTCAAAGTCGAGCCGGGGCGGGTCGTAATACCGGGTGCCGTCCGCCGCAAAGACCTTGTTCGAAGCCTGCGTGCCCACCTTGTCCAGCCGCGGCACGTAGTTCGGGTTCACCGAGACCGGCGTCGGGAACCCGTACTTCAGCACGGTTCCTTGGTACCGGTAACGGGCCGCGACCGTCGAGTTCGCGTAGTAGTGGAATGACGCGGGAGAAAGGTGACTGATCTGCCCGAATCCCTCGCGCTGGAACAGCGTCTGAAAGTCCGTGCTGTCTCCAGAGTTTCCGAACAGCGTGTCGTTCTGGATCCTCGCGGCCGAGCATCCGAACCGCTCGAAGAGTTGCTTGGTGCGCGCTGCGCGGTTGATCGATAGCCCCGCCGAGTCACCGAACATCGGGCTCAGCCAGTCGTGCGTCGAGGTCGGCGTCGATGCGGTCGTATCCCCCAGATAGATGTTCGCGTTCGCCGGGACCTGCCCCTCCGCCCCGCTCGTGTTCGGTCCCGCGATGTAGTCTTTCCAGTCGATCGAATAGGTGTTCACCGCCACACCCACCTGGCGCTCCGTCGACTTGCACACCAGCGAGCGCGCCGCCTCACGCGCCTGCTTCAGTGCCGGCAGCAGAATGCCCACGAGCAGCGCGATGATCGCGATGACGATGAGCAACTCGATCAGCGTGAAAGCGGCGTCGGCTGGTTTTCTCTGATTGGCATGCATGTCGCGATGCTCCGTCTGGTGAGCGAGCGGGCGAGCGTCAGGCGTCGCCTACTTGGTCTGGTAGCGCTTGGGCGATCCCGGCGGTTTGATCAGATCGCCGCTTTCTCGGTTGATCGCCTTGACCTCGACTCCCTTGTCGAGTTGCCGGATGCTGTCAAGGTCCCGCTTGGGGACATACCACGTGCCATCATCTTCCCGGTGCACGCCGATCAGCGACACGCGGCCCGTCTCCGGATTCCGCGCCGGAAGTACGAGGCGGTACTTGATCGAATCGACCTCGAACAGATCGCCCGTCTCAACGTCGACCAGAAAATACCGGCGTTCGAGTTTCACCTCATCCCCGCCCAGCACAAACCACGCGCCCGACCCAAGGCCCACCGCCAGCCCGATCACGATCAGCGCAATCTGCCAGGGCTTCGCCTTCATCGCGGGATCCTCCGCCTCCGGCCTGCCACGCGGCGGCCGGGCTCGTCATCTGCGCTTCCGATTGAACCGACTCCGGGCGGTTTCTTCAAAACGGGCACAAGTGTACACGCACCGCCGCGCCTTGTGCCGCACGGGTCAACGCTTCTTCAAGCCTTGACAGTCACTTCGCCCGCACCGACCTGCTTTGCCCGCCCGCAGCCTGTCTCTACCTGTCGGTTGCAAACAGGTCAATCACCACCGGATAGTGATCCGAGGCAAATCCCTCGGGCGGGGGGGTCGTGCGCCAGTCCGCGCCCGCCGGCCTTGCCGGCATCCCGAGGATAAACCGCGTCTCTCCCACAAGTTCCCGCGCTGCCCCCGGGCTGAGCAGCATGTGATCGATCGACCGGTTCGACTCGTGCGTGATCCACTTGCTCTCCCCCTTCACCCGGTCCGCGAACGCGTCCACGAACCCCGCGCCCGTGTACACCTTGAAGGGCTTCTCCGTCGGCTGACAGTTGAAGTCCCCCAGGATCACGATGTTCATGTCCGGGTCCTTCTCGAGCAGCGCACCCGCCAGTTCCACCGTCTTCGCCGCTTCACGCTCCCGCCAATACCCAGAGTCTTTCCCGCTCTTCTGGTGCACGACAAACAGCGTCACCTCATACCCCTTCGCCCCTCCCTCGGGCCCCGCCCCCGGCACCTCGATCGTCACCTTCAGCGGCGATCGCCGGAACGTGATCGGCTGGCCGCTGAACTCCGACTTGTTCGGGTGCGTGCCCCCCAGCGGCAGGTCCGGCCACACCTCCGCGTTCTTCAGCGGATACCGGCTCAGCACCGAGTTCTCAATCCCGCGGGCGTCGCCCGAGTCCAGCGACACCACGTGCTCATACCCCATGTCCTTCAGGAACTCGTCCCGCCACCACAGCAGAGCCTGCAGCGACTCCACCTCCTCCAGCGCGATCACATCCGGCTGCGCACGCCGGATCGCCTCCGCGGCCGCCCGCCGGTGCGCCTCCGGCTTGGTCATGTCCTTGTCTTCCTGTGCGCCGCTCAGCGATGGATCATCCTGATCGTCGAACAGGTTCTCCACGTTGTACGTCATCAGCCGGAACGTGCCCGCGGGCTTCGCCGGCGCGACCGCCGTCCCGAAGCGATACTTCGCCGTCGACTCGGCAACTGCATGCGCAGGCGAAACAGCAGCAGGGGGTGCGGCGGGTGCAGCCGCCGGCGCGGTTACGGGCTGCAGCCCAAACGCGCTCATCGCCAGCCCGCATGCCACAACCATCACACCCGACGCCGCTGCACGCTTGACGACATTGCTCATGAATCACTCCAACTGCCCGGTCCGAGTTTCAGTTCCGGCCCGTGCCCTAAAGCGTAGTGACCCGCCTTCTACCGCTCGATCCGGACACAGTTCGACTCGTTGAACCTGATCCCCGCTCATCCGCGTTGATCCGCCGCTTCCCCTGCCTTCCCCCACGCAATCGATGGCCTGCCTCTTGCCGGCTCCATCTGTCCTCAATTCTTGCCTCCGCGACCTCCGCGACCTCCGCGACCTCCGCGACCTCCGCACCTCCGCGGTGAACTCCGACCCTTCCTGATCCGCGGCGGCTCTTCCTTCGTGCGCCTCCGTGTTTCACTCTCTCAGCCCAAGTAACCGCGACATCACCGCCACCTTCAGCGAACGGACCACGACCTCTTCCCGCCGCTTCCCCAGCACCGCCGCCGCCGCTGCATACCCGCTCCGCGCCGCCCCCTCCATCGTCGCCGGCCACCCCGTGTCCGTGTAGTCCCCCGCCAGCACCACCCCGCTCGGCCCGACCGGCCCCGGACGCATCGCGTTCAGCCCCGGCGTCGGCGCGAACGTCGCCAGTTTCTCCTTCACCGCCCGCGCCCGCACCAGCGCAGCGCCCCGGGAATCCGGCATGCACGCGTGCATGTCCGCCACCACCCGCCGCGCGATCTCCTCTTCATCAAGCGCCACCCACGCATCCGCCGCGCTGATCACCGCGTGCACATATGTCCCCGCGTCGTTCTTCCGGAAGATCCACTGCGTCGCGCGCTCCACCAGCACGCAGTGCGGCATCGTGCCCATCACGTTCCGGTCAAACTCAAGATGCACGCCCACGATCGGGCTGTGCGTGAACTTCTCCAGCGGCGCAAACCGCGGGTCACCCGCCGCCAGCCCCGCGTCCACCACCCGGTTCACCCGCTCCACCGGAACCGCGCAGATCACCGCGTCCCCCTCGAACCGCTCGCCCCCGGTCGTCACCGCCGACACCGCATCCAGCCGCTCCACCCCCGCGCCCAGGAACACCCGTCCCCCCGCCGACGCGATCAGTCCTTCCGCCCGCTCGTACAGGTCGACCAGCGGCACGCTCGGCACCCCGATCCTCGCCGCGTGCCGGTTCGCCAGGAATCCCTCCTGGAACACGTGCAGCGCGCTCGCCGCCGACACCCGGTCCACCTCCATGTTGCACGCGCTCACCACCACCGGCGACCAGAAGCGGTTGATCACCCGCTCGCTCTGCCCGTGCCCCCGCAGAAACGCGCCGAACGTTCGGTCGTCCCACACTGCCCGGTCCGTCCGCAGGATCGCCGCGCAGCACAGCCCCAGCGAGTTCGACTCCCGCAGCGACAGCAGCGGCGTCGTCAGCATCGACAGCCCGAAGTGCGCCGGCGTCGGCAGCGGGCCCGGGCGGATCACGCTCACCCGCCCGCCCGCCTCGATCCAGTACTGTTCATCATGCCAGCGGATCTTCCCCGCCGCGCCCAGGCGGCCCAGGAAGTCCAGGTAGTTCGTGCAGCAGCCCAGCACCACGTGCTGGCAGTTGTCCAGCACCCGCTCGCTCCGCACATCCTTGAACGATGTCGCCCGCCCGCCGAGTTTCCGGCGCGTCTCAAGCAGCGTGACCCTCACGCCCGCTTCCGCCAGCCGAACCGCCGCGCTCAGCCCCGCGATCCCGCCCCCGGCGATCAGCACGCTCGACGCCGCGCCGCTCACGCCCGCCACCACCCCCGACGCGCGCCCCACGCCGCCCGCAGCGCGATCGCCGCCTTCCCCGGGCTGCTCAGCCGGACACGCTGCCCGCTCACGATCCGCGAGGGGTCCGCCTCGATGATCTCCAGCAGACCCGAGTAGATCCGCGTCATCGCCCACAGGGTCGGGGCGCAGTCCGCAGCGACTAGGGTCTCCAGCCGCGCCGAGGCATCGTAGTGCGCCCGCGCCGCCGCGGCCTGCTCCGCCACCAGCGCCACGCATTGCTCCGGACTCTTCCACGCACGCAGGTCCGCGGGCGACAGCCCGTGCCGCTCGAACGCCGCCGCCGGGATGTACACCCTTCGCGGCGCGTCATCGAAATCCTGCGCAAAGTCCCGCAGGATGTTGGTCCTCTGGAACGCCTGGCCACGGTGCACCGCCAGCCCCTCCGCCTCATCCGCATCCGCGCCCGGCCGCAGACCCCAGATCGCCAGGCATGCCAGCCCCGCCGTCGACGCTACGCGGTAGCAGTACCGGTCCAGGTCCGTGTCTGTCAGCACCGGCCGCGCCGCAAGGTCATCTTCCAGCCCCGCCAGCATGTCCCGGAACACGTTCGAAGGCACCCGGAAACACGCGATCGTCGCGCCCAGCGCGATCCACAGCGGGTCATCCGCCGCCGGCGCGGCACCGTGCAGCAGCGCCTCGGTGTGCTCGGCGAACGTCCGCAGCATCCCCCGGCGCTCTTCCACCGGCGCCCTCGCATCCGCGATGTCGTCCGCCGCACGCATCCACGCATAGATCGAGTAGATCGCCGACCGCCGCGGCTCCGGGGTCAGCCGCAACCCGTAATAGAAGTTCCTCGCCCGCCGCCTCACCACCTGCGCGCAGTGTGCATACGCCCCGACGAGCGCCTCCCCCGGAACGCCCGCCAGCGCGGCGATGGCTTCGCACGTGGCCGGGGCATCGTTCTGGATCGTGATCGAAGTGCTCATGCGCCCGAACCGGAACTCCACTCGCCGACCGCCGCGCCCCACCGGCCGATTCTCACCTCCCCATTCGCGACCTCACCCACGCCCGGCCCACCAAGCCCGCCTTGGTGAGCCTACCAAGCCGCGGCCGATGCCACAGCGTCGCACAGCCGATCCGCTCCACCGCCCTCACAGTAGCCTCGCCGCCCGCACCGAACAGCCAGACAACAGGCGCAATCCCCGGATTCAGCCGCGAGGGCAGGGGCCTCCCCCGGTCAAACAGCGCCTTGGTCCTCTCGACCAACCCGCGCACCGCGCGGATGTACGGCACCCGCACGTGCGGGTCATCGCCCCGATTCACCCAGTCGATCAGCATCTCCCGTGTGACGCCCGTGTCGCGAGCGGGCAGATACACCCGGTCCCGCTCCAGCAGGTCACGCCGCACATCCTGCCAGAAGTTGATCAGTTGCAGCGCGGTGCACGTGGCATCGCTCATCGCAAACCGCTCCGCGTTCGCGCTGTCCATCTCCGGCGGCGCATACCCGGCCAGCATCAGCACGATCCGCCCCACCGGGTTCGCGCTCCGCGTGCAGTAGTCGACGCACTGCTCCCACGTCTCGTACGCCCGCACCCGCTGGTCCTGCTCAAACGCGTCCACGAGATCCAGAAACGGCTTCGCGCCCAGCCCGTGCGCCGCGTGCCGCCGCGCCGTCTCGCGCAGCGCAACGAACACCGGGTGCCGCGAACCGTGCTCGCGTTCCAGCGCAAAGCACGCCGCCGTCTCCCGCTTCCACCAGTCGAGCAGTTCGACCGACCGCGCCCGCGCCGCCTCGTCCGCGCCCGTCTCGTCCCCCAGGTCATCCGCCCACCGACAGAACGCGTACACCGCCGCGAAGTCATCCCGCAGCCCGGCCGGCACCAGCGATGTCAACACACTGAAGTTCTCGTAATGGCTCGTCGCCAGCCCGCGGCAGTAATCCAGGGACTCCGCAGCAGTGGGGGGGCTGGGAGGGCTGTGGCTCTCAATCGCGCCGGGCCCAACCACCTCCAGCAGTTCCATCACCGACTTCCGCGGGTCCAGCCGCCGCTCGGGTTGTGCGCCGATCACCGACATCGACCAAGCGTACGCGAGCGTCTGCCGCGAGGGTCATTCAACTTCACTTGCCGCTCGGCTTCTCGGCCGATTCGCCGCTCTCGGCGGTCCTCCGCCTCGCCTCCTCCAGCACCGGGTCCTTCGTGACCCGCTCCTCCGCGGTGCTCCGCACCACCACATCCGGCTCGATCCCCTTCCCTTCAAGAAGCGTCCCATCCGGCTGATAGTCCTGCCAACTCGACAGCACCACCGTCACCCCGCACGACAGTTCCACCGGCTTCGGGTTCCCGCTCGTCCCCCACGACTTCTCCCCGATCAGGGTCGCCTTCGCCCCGTGCCGCATCATCAGCAGGAACGACTCGCACGAACTCATGCACGCCGGCCCCATCAGCACCACCACCCGCCCGCGATACCGCTTCCCCTCCTCCGCCGGCTCGACCACGCGGTCGAGCATCGGGCCCCATCCATCCTTCGAACCCGGCTGCCGGAATCGGTTCCTCGAGTACACCGCCCGCTCCGCGACAAACCTCGACGCAAACCGCCGCGCAACCGCTTCGTCTCCGCCCGAGTTCGCGCGCACGTCGATCACCATCGCGCCCGTGTCCTTCAGGTCCTCAAGCGCCGCATCCAGCGCGGCCCCGAGGTCCGGGCTGTTCCCCCAGCCCCCGATCAGGATGTACCCCACCCCGTCCTCAAACCGTCCCGACGCCACCGCCCGGTGCCGCTGCTTCAGGTTCGGGATCGTGCGTGCCAGCAGTTTCCAACTCATGTTTGGGTCCGCCGACGCCCGCCCGCCCGGCAGCACGAACTCGCCCACCCGCACCGAGCAGTGCACGTCGTTCGTCTCCCCGAGCAGCGCCGACGCCGCGCGGGCAAACGCCGACGGTGTTCTCGCGCCGACGAGTCCCTCCCGGTGCTGCGCAAACACCGCGTTCCAGTCCAGCCCGCGCTCATCCCGGTACGAATACCGCTCATCGATCGCCCGCCGAAACTCCGCAGCGCACGCCGCGGCCTGCTCCGCCGTCAGGCTCGTTCCCGCTTCGCCCGCCTTCGCCGTGCGGAACGAAATGCCATACGGCGTCGCGCCCTCCCCGTTCACGCTCTGAAAGTTCTGCGCCGCCTGGCAGTTGATGCTGAGGTCATACCGCGTGTCCGGCGACAGTTGCACCGGGATCACCACCGTCCTCGCGTCCCGCCAGCGCAACTCGCCCGCCAGTTTCGGAAAGTTCGGCCCGCCCCCGCACACCGAGTGCACGCCCGCGCGCATGTCCTGGTCAAACCTCACCACGATCTCCGTCGTCCCCGCATCGACCCCCACATCCGCGTTGTCCGGCGTCGCCGACACCACCCGCGGCGGCGCCGCCTGCACAATCGTCGCCCAGGCCAACGTCGCCGCGAGTGCGAACACCGCCCGATCACCGACCCTTCTACCATCGCCCATATGCGCATCCTCCTCGCCAATCCCCGCGGCTTCTGTGCGGGTGTCCACATGGCCATCGACGTCGTCGACCAGGTCCTCCGGCTCTGCCCGGACAAGACCATCTATGTCTACCACGAAATCGTTCACAACAAGCATGTCGTGAACCGTTTCGTCCGCCGCGGGGTGCAGTTCGTCGAGGACCTCAGCGAAGTCCCCGAAGGCTCCATTGTCGTCTTCTCCGCCCACGGCATTTCCCCCGCCGTGCGGGAACTCGCCAAGGCTCGCCGCTTCACCACCGTCGATGCCACCTGCCCCCTCGTCACCAAGGTCCACTCCGAGGCCATCCGCTACGCCAAGCAGGGCTACGACATCCTCCTTGTCGGACACACCTCCCACCAGGAGGTTGTCGGCACCCGCGGCGAGGCCCCCGACTCCATCCAGGTCGTCGAGTCCCCCGACGACATCCCCAACCTTAAGATCCGCGACCCGAAGAAGGTCGTCTACCTCACCCAGACCACCCTCTCCACCGACGACGCCGGCGTCATCATCAACGCCCTCAAGGCCGCGTTCCCCGGAATCAAGGAACCCCCCAGCAGCGACATCTGCTACGCCACCACCAACCGACAGGCCGCGGTGAGGCAGATCGCCCCCGAGTGCGACCTCGTCCTCGTTGTCGGTTCCAAGAACTCCTCCAACTCCGTCCGCCTAACCGAGATCTCCAACAACGTCGGCGTCCCCGCCTACCTCCTCGACGATGTCTCCGAACTCCAGGACCACTGGTTCAAGCACCGCGGCGAGGAAACCGTCCTCATCACCGCCGGCGCCTCCGCCCCCGAGGACCTCGTCGCCCAACTCTGCAAGAACCTGCTCACCCGCTACGGCGGCACCATCGAGCAGCGCGATGTCTATGACGAGGATGTCGAGTTCGGCCTCCCCGCGACCCTCAAGCGACTGATGCGCGAGCAGGGAATCGACCCCGACTCCAAGCGCATCCGCGTCGGCCACCACGAGATCACCCAGGACCTCTACGGCGCAGTCCCCCTCACCGTCGGCGGACGCTCCGTCTGATCCCCGCCCTCGCAGGAGCCCGACCTTTGAGCGCAGCCAAGGGCAAACCATCCGCCGCCGAGCCCGACTTCGAGAAGGCCATGGCCGAGATCGAGGCCATCGTCGAGCGCATCGAAGGCGGAGAGGTCGGCCTCGAAGACGCCCTCGCCCAGTACGAACGCGGCGTCGCCCTCATCAATCTCTGCCGCGCACGCCTCGGCCGCGCACAGCAGCAGGTCGAAGACCTCACGAAGCGCCTCGATCAGGCCGATAACGATGGCTCGGGCGGCGATTCCCGCGATCAGTGACTCGCGGCGGTCATCCCGCCTCCGTCCCTTCGCGCCCGCCGGCTGACCACATGCCCAGTTACCAACTCTACATGCTCGCCGCCCAGTCCATGTGGGTCATCTTTGTCTTCGCGCTGGGTGCCTGCGTCGGTTCGCTCACCAACGTTCTGGTCTACCGCCTCCCACTCGGCCTCAGCGTCGTCACGCCCCCCTCGCGCTGCCCCGCCTGCGAGACCCGACTCACCTGGCGGGAGAACATCCCCATCTTCGGCTGGCTGCTCCTGCGCGGTCGGTGCCGCTTCTGCAAGTCCCCCATCAGCCCCGAGTACCCGCTCGTCGAACTCTTCGTCGCCCTCCTCTTCGCGGCGTTCTTCATCCTCTGGTACACCATCCCCGTCAACGCGGATTGGCTCGGCATCAACTGGGGCGCGATCAGCCCCGAATGGGCACGGTCCGATGCCTTCGATGCCTGGCCCCGCACCACCTGGCCCATCTTCATCGTCCTGCTCGTCCTTCTCGGCTCGCTCACCGCGATGACGATCGTCGACGCCAAGACCTTCACCATCCCGCTCGAACTCCCCTGGTTCGCCACCGTCACCGCGCTGCTCTTCCACGTCGGCTACGCCGCGTATCTCACATGGACAGGCCACGGCCTCCCGCGCACCGCGCCCGGAACCGCCTGGGCCATCCCGCTCCCCGGCTGGTCGCCCACGGGCAACGCCCTTCCCGATTCCGCGCACTGGTGGCTCGGCGCATCGTTCGGCGCTGCCGCCGGGCTCATCATCAGCAACCTGCTCCTCCGCTTCGGCCTGCTGCCCCGTTCCTTCGCCGATTACCCGCAGTGGGAAGAGCGTGCCCTCGCCGAAGCCAAGGCCTCTGTTTCTTCAACCTCCCCCAAGGGGGAGGTCCCGCCGCATCTTGGGGGGGCGGCGGAGGGGGCTTCCTCTTCTGCTTCTTCCTCTTCAAATCCGCATTCCGCACTCCCACTTCCGCATTCGCTTGCATCCGACATCCCCCATTCCACTTCCAACATCCCCTCAACCTCCCTCGAGGGCGAGAACCCTTGCCCTCCAGTTCCGCAATCCAAAATCCAAAATCCAAAGTCCGACATCCCCGCTCCCACCTCCCCCGATGCCGATCATTCCGCCGCATGGCGCGGCCTTCGTGCTGCGGCGCTCGCCGCTTCCGTGCTGGTCATCCTCACCGCGGCGGGTCGTTCGCTCGCGCCCACGCTCCACCTGCCGCAGTGGGGCGGCCTGCTCGCCGGCCTGCTTGCGCTCCCGCTCGTCTACGCACTCGCCATCCGCATCATGGAGCGGCGGCTCCCCGCGCCCGAGACTCCGCCCGGAGAACTCCCCCCCGACATGTGGATCCAGTACCCACATGCCCGGCGCGAGATGCTCAAGGAACTCCTCTTCCTCGCGCCGGCCATCGCCCTGGCCTTCCTCGGCGGGTGGATCTTCCAGCAATGGCTCGCGCCGCGGGCCGACCTCCCCGCCCTCTGGATCATGGTCCTCGGCGGCGTTCTGCAGGGCTACCTCATCGCCGGCGCGATCGTCTGGGCCGTCCGCATCTTCGGCTCACTCGGCTTCGGCAAGGAGGCCATGGGCCTTGGCGATGTCCACCTGCTCGCCGCCGTCGGCGCATGCATCGGCTGGGTCGATGCCGCCCTCGCCTTCCCCCTCGCGGCGGTCGTCGGCCTCTATTGGGTCATCGTCTCGATGGTCAGAACGGGCGGCGCACCCCGCGCCATGCCCTTCGGCCCATACCTCGCCGGCGCAACCGTGCTGGTGATCCTCTGCAAGCCCCTGATCGAGATGGGCCTCACCTGGCTCATGGCCATCCCCCACGGCATGCGCCCCGTCAACCTGCCGTGACTTGGCAACTCCTCCGAGTCTGTGGGGGGGTGCCGCGCAGCGGCCGAGTGAGCAACTCGTCTTTCCAACTTCATCGGCGTCTTGTGAAGCGACGGTCTCCGCCTCGCCTTCCACGCGCTCTCGCGATGCGCGTTCCGCAATCAGAGTCCCTGTCTGCTCACTCGCGCCCGCGGCATCGACCCACCGGTCGATGATGCGGCGCGGCCGCATGCTCGAAAACTCGCCTCCGCCTGCGCGGCGCTCTCTTCTCCGCCGATCGATCGGTGCTCATCCGTGTCATCCGACGCCGCCTTCACTTCTCTTCCGTCTCCACTGCCCAACTCCGCGGGTGGCATCAGCCGGGCGTCGCCCGCTACTCCTCCTCCGCGGCCTCTGCGTACCCGTCTTTGCTGGCCACCCGGCACGCCGGCTCACTCTGCAGCCGTCGGCTCCACACGCCGCACGCACTCCAGCAGCGCAAACTCCGCCAGCCGTCCCACCGGCACCACGCCAACAACGACCTTCGCCTTCGCCTGCACATCCTCCACCATCATCCCCGCGGCCTTGAGTTGCTCCAGCACCGCCGGATCCGTCCCCGTCACCAGAACCGTCACCAGCACACCCTGCTCGATCGCATCCGCGCTCATGCCCGACTTGTCGAACACCGCCCCCGACTTCCGATCCCCCGGCGGCTTCGCGAGCGACTGCAGCACCACGCCCGTCTGCGCTGCCGCGGACCGTGCATCCGGCGACACCAGGTTGCTGCAACCCGCCTCCTCCGAGACCGACCGCCGCGCGCTCGACATCGGGCCCGTCCCCGTCGCGAACACCAGCAGCCTGGAATCCAGTTTGCGCCGCAACTCGATCTGCCGCGCCGCCAGTTCCAGTTCCACCCGCGCCCGGTCCGCCAGTTCCGCAACCTGCCTGCTCTGCGCCTCGGGCGGCGCCTTCACCTCGTTGAGCGCAAGGCACATCTCCCGCCCCACTTCATACTCCGGCGCCGCCTTCGCGAGGTCGCACGCCAGCACCCGCGCCTGATCGATCTGCTTCTCGTTGGCCAGTTGACCCACCCGCAGCGCCACCTGCTGCACCGGCACGATCCAGTTCGACTGCGTCTGCTTCTGCGGTTCCGCAACCACCACCGACACCTGCTGCCGCAGCGCAACGCCCAGCGCGCCGGCTTCAGTCGCCGCTTCTCCGCCATCGCGATCAGCCGGCGCGCCATATGGGTAGTTCAGGATCTCGTTCCCGCCGCCCCCACGCGCCCGTTCCTGTTCCGCCAGCACGCGCGACAGACGCAACTCCGAACTCGCAGCGCGGCCCGGCTCTCCCTGTCCGCCCGGCAAACGCTCGTTCGCGTTCTCCTTCCGCTCGGCCTGGATTTCCCGCCGCTGCGGCGCTTCCTTGCCAGCCCGCGGCGGTGCGCCATCCGCTGCCTCCCGTGGCGAGTTCCTCGAGATGCCCGCCTCGCTCTTCTTCGAATCCACCGCCTGCCGCGGCCCCGGTGCGCCGGGCGAAGCCCCAGCCGGAGCGCTCGGCGGTGCCGGTTCACCCTTGGCCTTCGCCGCATCCTGTGCGGGCGCGCTGCCCCCGGTTCCGCCCCGCAGAGCGTCTGACTCATGCCGCGATTGCGACCGGCTCGCCGTCGGATGTGCCTCCGCATCCGCAGCCGCGGGCTTCGCGCTCGGCGCCGGTTCGTTCGGCCTCGCGGCAACAGGAGTCCCGGCCGAATATGGATCCGCCGATCCCGTCTTCGCGTCCGCGGGGGCAGGAGTCGCGGTTGTCCGCGGTGCAGGCGCGGCGGCCGCGGCGGGGGGGGCAGGGGGG
>CAYPEI010000030.1:0-41359 GCA_964409775.1 uncultured Phycisphaeraceae bacterium
ACAACTGTTCGCACGGCCATTCACAGCGGTTGCGCTATCCTTTGGACAGAGCAAAGTCGATCATCAGTTCGGGCGGACAGTCGCGGAGCGTGTAGAAGGTCTGCGAGTGGCCGTGCCAACTGGGCTCGGGGACTCGGTAGCGGCGGGCGATGGGGGAAAGTGGGGTGAGGGCACGCTCGGCGGCGGCAAAGGTGGATTCAATCGCATCATCGCGGACGACTGCCTGGATGTCGATATCGGAGAGAGCATCGGTGCGACCGGTGGCTTCGGAGCCGCCGAGCCAGAGCGCGCGGCAGGAATCGAGGGGCTCAAGTGCTTCGCAGAGGGCAGAGATGATTTCAGCTCGAGTGGTCATAGTGGGTCCGTGTCGGCGGTGAGAAGGGCCAGGCGCAGAGGCGGGGAGACGCGGAGAGTGGCAGGCCACGGATCGGTACGGATGAAGACGGATGAGAGGGGAAGAAGATGGAAGCAGCAGCCGGCGAGCATTCAGGGAAGATGCACGAGGGGCTCGGATCCTTCAATCTTCGAGCGGGGCGCAACAAAAACCCGCACGTAGGGGAGACATGCGGGTGGATGGTTGGCGAAGTTTCCGGTCGGAACGATCGGACGATCAGAAGTCCTCGGAACTGCGCCCGATCAGGAAATACGGGATCATCCCGATTACCGGCAGGATCAGGATGAGAAGCGGGTGCAGGACGATCCACCGGGACTGAAGTCCCTGTCGACCGTCGTGCGCCATTCGGGCAAAGACCATCGAGCCTGCGCTCGGGGCGCTCGTGGACACGGTTACTCTGAAGCAAGATCGCGGATCACGGCTTCGATGCCCTCGACGACACGGGCCATGCGGTCGTAGTCGAGTGTGTCCGCCTTGTCATTGGGCGTGTGGTAATACGGATTACGAAACGTCGCAGTGTCGGTGATCATGATGGCGCGGTACCCCTCCTGCCAAAAGGACCAATGGTCCGACCAGCCGACGCCGGGCAAGACACCTGGGAGCGCTGCGCCTTCGGAGGGGAACTGGACACTGTTGCGGAACGTGCGGAGTGCGCGGCGCGTGAGCGAGCGCGAGGACCAGTTGCCGACAAAGCCGATGAAGTTGCCGGTGTCGGGGTAGAGCAGGGCCAGGGGCTGTGGGTATCGCTGCGTGCCGGGCGCATCGCTGTAGCAGCCGATGCTCTCGATGCTGATCATCGCGGCGATGTTGTCACCGTTCTTGCGGCAGGCCCTGGCGTAGACCCAAGAGCCCATGTCCTCGGTCCAGAAGGCGGGCGGCTCTTCGTTGACGAAGAAAAGGAAGCGCAGTTCGGCGGGCTGCGGGTCATCACGGAAGATGCGTGCGAGGTGGAGCATCGCGGCGACGCCCGACGCGTTGTCATCCGCGCCGGGTGTGCCCTGGAAGGCGTCGTAGTGCGCCCCGACGACGATGATGCGCGGCTTGGCACCGGCCACTCCCCCACTGCCGCTCGCGGCCTTCGCGGGGACGATGACCTCGATGCTGGGGACAGGCGAACCGCGCTGAACGTGGTACTCGTTGCGATCGTCGTAGCCCATCGCGGCGAGCCGGTCATCGAGATAGGCGTATGCCTCCGCGAAGCGCTTGGGGTAGAAGGTGCTGCGGTTGCCGACGCGGCCGACGCCGCCGGTGGCATCGGAGAGAACGTCGACGTGGGCGCGGAGTTCAACGGCGAGAGCACGCTGGTTGTCGGTCGTCGGCGGGAGCGTGCCGCGGAACGAGCGTCCGGGCATGAGGATCATGGAGAAGAAGCCGTAGATGAGTGCCAGAATGATGCAGGAAAACAGCACGAGCAGGCGCTTGGTGCGGCTGCGGTACCATGGACGTCGGGGCACGACACTTTGAGCGAGCGAGGCGGATGGAGAGTCCATCACAAATCGGTACGCGAAGGAAGCGCGATGGTTCCACGCCAGATTGCTTTGGATACTCTGCCCGGATGAAGCACGTCAACTCGCTCAGAGTGTGTGCGTCGGTCACTGCCGTACTGGCACTGGGCGCGTGCGCGTCAACATCGCCACCGGCATCCGCTACGTCTGCGCTGCACCCGCAACCGCTCGCTCGCGAGACAGTCGAGGCGATCAAGACCAACGCGCTGTTGGAAGGCAACATTGACTGGAACGCGACGCTGCGTCGGATCGAATCCGCCGAGCCCGCGATGTCGCCGGTGGAGGCCGTGCGGGCAGTGCTCGCGGCCTACGGCGATCCGCATGCGAAGTACCAGACGGCTGATGAGGCCAGAGCATGGCAAAGTGGGCGGGCGCAGCCTGCGACAGCGGGTGATGCCCAGAACTCGTCGAACCGGGCCGTGTCGGCGGCCGAATCAGCACCTCGCATCCCCGACGGGCCCTGGGGCAACATGCTCGATGCGCAGACCGGGTACATCGGCCTCCCGCCCTGTGGAACAGGCGACCCGAAGGGGCTGTGGCTGTATGCCGAGACCTGCCGCGGATTGGTCGTCAGCATGGCCGCGGCGGGCGCGACGCGGTGGGTTATCGACTTCCGCCTCAATGGCGGCGGGAACATCTGGCCGATGCTGGTGGGGTTGCAACCCCTGCTCGGGGATGGTGTGCAGTTCCGATCGATCATGCCGAAGGGGATTGAGCAGAAGTTCGGGTTGACCGGGAGTGTGGGGTGGATCGATCATGGCTCCGGGACCGTGGTGAACTTCGAGATCGCGCACGCGGAATCACCGTCAAGGGATGTGCGGCGAGATCGTGTCGCCGTGCTGACGGGACCCTGGACAATGAGTTCAGGCGAAATGATGACCGTGGCGTTCCTGTCGCGAGGAGATGTGCGGACGTTTGGCGAGCCCACGGCCGGGTTGACGACGATCACGGGGTTCTTCCCGCTCTCAGATGGCTCGGTGCTCGTCCTGCCGACCGGCCGCGTCGCGACCGCGTCCGGTCGGGGATTCGCCGGCAGGATCGAGCCGGATGAACGGGTCGCCCTTGGCGACTGGCCGCAGCAAGATGATGAACTCGTGAAGGCCGCGCACGAGTGGCTGATGCGATGAATGCAGCACGCGGCTGAATTCGGTATGCTGCGTCGATGGAGGGTTGGCGGAGGAGTTGTGGACATGCTCGCAAAGTTCCTGGCAGCGAGTGCCATCGCGGCGGTGACGGTCATGGGCGGATGTAGTTCATGTAGCAAACCCGCTGCGGCTGAGTCGGACGGAGGCAGGCGTCCGACGTTTGCCATCGCGATTCACGGTGGCGCGGGCGTGCTCGACAAGGTGGCTCCGCCGGAGGAGCGCGAGGCGTATGCGCGGTCGCTGGGTGAAGCACTCGCACTGGGCGTCGAGATGCTGAAGGCGGGACGCAGCGCGCTCGACACCTCCGAGGCGGTAGTGATGTTCCTGGAGAACGATCCGAAGTTCAATGCCGGCCGCGGCGCGGTCTTTACGGCCGAAGGCCGCAACGAACTGGACGCGTCGATCATGGATGGAGCGACGCTCAAGTGCGGCGCGGTAGCGGGTGTCACGACCGTCAAGAACCCGATCCACCTTGCTCGCCGCGTCATGGAGAAGACCCGGCACGTCATCCTGTCCCGCGAAGGCGCCGAGGCCTTTGCGAGTTCGCTCGGCCCGGACATCGCACGCGTGGATCCGTCGTACTACTTCACGGAGAAGCGATGGCGGACGTTGGAGGAGGTGCTGAGGGAACGCGGCGAGCCGATGCCGGCGCTGCCGAAGGGTGTGACGCTGTCGGCGGGGGATGGCATGGATGGTCAGCCCGGCGCGAGATCAGTTGCTGGCGGTCAGCGCACGCGCGATCCGCGCGTGACTTACGGCACCGTTGGATGCGTCGCGTTGGACTCAGCAGGAAATCTCGCCGCGGCGACGAGCACGGGCGGCATGAGCGGCAAGCGTTGGGCCCGCATCGGCGACTCGCCGATCATCGGAGCCGGGAACTACGCGAACAACGAGTCGTGCGCAGTGTCGGGCACCGGAACGGGCGAAGAGTTCATCCGGCACGGCGTGGCGCGGGATATCTCGGACCGGATGCGATACAAGGGCATCTCGCTCAACCAGGCCGCGAACGAGGTTGTGCACGGCGTGCTGAAGCCCGATGACGGCGGCATCATCGCCGTCTCGCGATCGGGTGAGATTGCGATGGTGTGGAACTCGGAGGGAATGTTCCGGGGCGCGGCGGATTCGGGTGGGCGGTTTGAGGTGGGGATCTGGGACGGGCTGGAGATGTCGTCTGCGCCGAAGAAGTGAGCGACTCACCGCGGAGACGCGGAGTGCGCAGAAAGAGAATGCGGGATCGAAAGAGAGGAGAATGCAGACAGAGACAGAGTTTGAGCTGCGGTGCCCTCTGCGACCTCGGCGTCTCTGCGGTAGATCGGATCAAGCCGGCAGATCGAGATCGGGGATGGAGTGGAAGGCGATGCGGACCGGCGCGGTGTCCTTCGCCACGTGCATCGATGCCGGATACAGCGTGCCCTTGCCATACGTCGAGTTGATCTTGTCCATCACCGCACCGAGTTTCTGACGAGGCCGGGACTGCCCGAAGAGCGGGAGCGTCATGCCCGCCGCGGGAACCAGATCGACGAGCGTAACGCCCACCATCAGAAGTCTCGCCGCGGCCAGTTCCGACTCTGCCGTCCTCCATGCTCCCGCGAATGCCTCGATGAGCGCGAGCGTGTCATCGGTCGGGAGGCCGAGTTTGAGCACCCGTTCCCACGACGATCTTCCCCCCCAACCCCTCCCTCCGCCGGTCTGGTTCATCGTGCGGACAAACACGCACATCGTGGGCGACAGGTAGCCCTTTTGCCGCATGCGAGCCGCTGCCTTGTGGAGCAGGCGGATGATGATGGCGCGGGCATCGGCCAGATTTCGGTGCTTAGGCGGGAGGACGTGCTGGTGGCCGACCGAGTGCGTGCCGTGCTCACGCTGCTCCGGATCATGGCCGCGCAGCCAGTGCCACCACCACTCGCCGTGGATGCTCCCGAACACGTTGATGAGTTCCTCGGGCGTGCGGTCGATCAGGTCGGCCATGCTGCGGACGCCGCGGTCCTTGAGCCGGATCTCCATCTTCGGGCCGATGCCCGGGAGGTCGCGGAGCGTGAGGGAGGCAAGGCGGTGCGGGAGTTCGTCATCGCGGAGCACCACCAGGCCATCGGGCTTCTGCATGTCGCTGGCCACTTTGGCGAGCACGCGGTTGGGCGCAAGTCCGATCGAACACGTCAGCACTCCCGGCTCGCCGCCGGCAACCCGCTCCCGGATCGCGGCCTTGACGCGGCGGGCAATGTCCATGGCGCGGTCCGGCTCACGTTCCTTGCCCAGCAGGCGGCACTCCATCTCGTCGACCGAGCAGACCTTGTGCACGGGGATGACGGTATCAACCGCCGCGATGATCTCGTGGTGGATGCGGATGTAGTGCTCGTGCTTGCCGGTCACAAGGACCAGACCCGGACACATGCGACGGGCCTCCCCGACGCTGGTGCCGGTCTTGACGCCGAAGACCTTCGCCTCGTAACTCGCCGCGATGCAGGACGTGGTATCGACGAGGGCCGGCACGACCGCCACCGGCTTGCCCCGGAGCGCCGGATGCATCAGTTGCTCGCACGAGGCGAAGTACGAGTTCAGATCCAGAAACAGCGACCGCAGCGGCATTCATGAAGCATACCGCACATAGTCCAAACTGCAAGCGGTACTTCGTTACGGCTCAAAAGCGAAGCCGCCCCGGGGGCATGCCCGGGGCGGCTGAACTGGTCACAAAGCGACGCGGGTCTCAGGCTCGCCGACGCCGCGTGGCCGCGAGGCCACCGAGGCCCAGCAGGAACATCGCCCCGGGGGCTGGAACGATTTCAAAGCCGCGGGCATGGAAACCCATCGCGAGCACCTGATAGCCCGAGCCGTCCGGGTTGATCTGCGAAATCCGGGCACGGGCCGGATCGAGCCCGCCAACCTCGTCGACGATCAGTTTGTTCGTGAACGGGTTGTAGATCAGGCTCTCGGGATTGTCGAAGCCCGACGCCAGCAGCGCGATGCCGGACACCGCGCCCGTTCCATCGAGCGTGAGGCGGTAGATCTCGCCGCGGCTGAGGTCAGACACATAAACGTTGTTTCCGTTGATGGCGATGCCCCGGACGTCAAACAGCGTCTGAGGCAGCCCGGTGTTTGAACTGCTGAAATCGTAGATGTAGTCGTGTGTCGTCGCGAGACCGCCGGTGATCGTGAAGGCGTGCAGCGTGCTGGCGACGCCGAGATCCGCCGCCGGGTTCGGGCGATCGATGCCGCCGTTGAAGTTGGTGACGAGGAAGCGGTTGGCCCTGTTCAGGTCCTGGACGATGTATGCCCCCGCGTTGTAACGAGGCGAGGGTTCCGTCGCAGGATTCGGTTCCTGGAACAGCGGCGTGGTTGCACCGGTCGTGGCGTTGATTCCCAGCAGGCCCTCGTAACTCGTGCCCGAGGGATTCATCACGCCGATGATGTTGTTGCTGGCGGAGTGATAGCGGATACCGATGGGGTTCTGGATATCGCCGCTGGAGGCGAGCGTCGTCACGATCGGCGCCCCGGAGAAGAGGTTGGTCGCGCGAAGGATCCGCGAGTTGCTCGGCACCTGCACCGGGAACGGGCCGTCGGCGAAGAACCAATCGTTCCCGTTGCGGGTGATCCCCGCCAGCCGTCCGCCCGGCACATTGAACAACAGGTTCGGCGAGCCGCCGATCGGCAGGTGATAAACGGAACTCGAGAACTCGTCCGAGAAAACGAGGTCGCCGTTGCTCTGCGCCTGCGCTGTGCACGCGACACCGGCGGTCAGAACGATCGTCGAAAGGGTCAGGAATCGGCTCTTCATAACGATTGACTCCTCTTTGGATTCCAACTGCATCGCACCGGTGAGAGAACAGATGCGATCTCGAAACTCTCGGCCTCCCGGGCGACCGCCCCGGAAACCATGCAACTCCGGAAAACCTCCTTGCCAGCCCAAGGGTCCAGCCTGCCGGGCGCTGAAGCGGTCAAGGCCCGCTCACCCCGAGGTGTACCGCCAGCCGCGACTGTAGGTCCCAGAATCAGGCGTCATGGCCCGCGAATTGCAGCCAACCGGGCTACATCGCCCAGCATCCGCATTTTCACAGGATACCGATGATTATCGCCCTTGCCAGAAAAAACTCTGCAATGGAAGACTCAACGGCGATGGAGCCACGCGGACCGGGTCGACCCAAAGTGGTTCACACGACCTTGATGAGCGTTCTGGGATAACGCCTCGCGATGGCGATAAACAGCCACGCCTAAAGGCCCCAAATCCCCTCGGTTCACCGAGGTACCACGCTTCGTCTCAGCCCCTACTCCAAGAGCCAACCCTTCGAATCGTCCATCCTCAGCAGGGAGACGGCTCCGCTCGGGCGGGCTCGACGGGCCTCATCGGCGAACTGTTCTTCGGTGGCGGAAGGCAGAATGGCGTTCTCAACATAAGGACGGATCATCGCCCAGTCGTCTCCGAATCGCCCGGTGCCCCTTACAAGGGGAAGTCCCACGGCCCCGAGCACCTCGTCGATGATGCGGTCCTTGCCGCCTGCGATCTGCAGCGGCCCGGGGACCGAGGAACCGTGTGCGCCTGCTCCCGGCGCACCCTCGATGATCACCGCCAGGAGCGGCTTCCACGAGCGTCGGTCGCACAGCACGAAGTCAATCGACCTCATGCGCACGCGTTGCCGCCACATGCGCCAGTCCTCGGCAAGCCTTCCGTCGGGCCGCGTTGGAATCAGCAGCGAATCCAGACGCACCTTGGGGCAGACCACCACCCATGGCGGCAGCCTCCGATACATCGCGGCGACGTATCGGCCTGCACGCCTGGTGAACACCGCCTCGCGGAGCGCGAACGGCGGTGTCGTCAGGATCGTTTCGCCTTCAGGGGTTGAGACGATTCGACCAATCGGCGGCTTTCCCGGCCGCGGCTGCGGCAGTTCCGCCGTACCCCCCGCCATGGATGCAGCGGGCGCGACGAAGTGTCGCTCCGGTGCCGGCGCTTCGCCGATCACTCCCGACCCGCCGGCCGTAGTCTGGCCCTCGGAGAATCCGATCCGCTCGTCGGTCTCTTCCAACCGGTACCGTCGGCGACGCTCCTGGCGGGCGCGGGCCCCCGGGCTGCTCGTCGCAACCGCAACGATCACCGCGACCATGATCGCGCCGATCACCATGCCCAGAATCCACGCCGCCATGCAAGTTCCTATCGGCCGATGCGGCCTCCTGACCAAGAGTCGTCCGGACCGCGACTCTCTCTATTCTTGTACGCAATGTCCGGCACATCCCTGCCGCACCTCGGCGAATCACTCAGCCCACCCTTGGGGCCGGGTACTGACCGATTTCGTGGCAAAAACGTGCAGGCCCTAGATGTCGGAATGGGCCAACCTCGCCACCGGCCATCCCACCGGAAGGGCTGAGCGTTACCAGGCGACGTGCCTGATCCGGTCCGCCGCCTCGGCCATTCGGTCGGCGTCAACAGTCAGGGCGATTCGGAAATAGTCGCGTCCGGCCGGGCTGAATCCCGCCCCGGGCACGACCACCGTATCCCCCTTTTCCAGCAGCCGGGCCGCGAACTCCATGGAGTCCATCGGACGGCCGTTCCTCCCAGCCGGAGTGCGGGCCCAGACGAAGAAGCCGGCCCCGGGGCTTTCGACCTCGCACCCAATCGATCGCAGAGCCGGCACGATCACATCCCGACGCTTGCGGTAGAGATCCCGCATCGCCTGCACCGCCGGATCATCGAATCGATCGAGCGCGGCGGCGCCGGCGACCTGGATAGCGTTGAACACGCCCGAGTCCACGTTTGCCTTGATGCCCGCCAGCGCCGAGATGATCTCTGGGTGCCCGACAGCAAACCCGATGCGCCACCCAGTCATGTTGAAGGTCTTGGACAGCGAGTGGAACTCGATTCCCGGCGTTTCATCGATGTGCGCGTTGCGAGCCTGCCACATCGACACCGGCTTGTTCTCAAAGTACAACTCGCTGTACGCCACATCCGATGCCGCGATGCACCCTCTCGACCCGTTCCCGGTTCTTGACCATGTTCCGGCGGTCCACTCCAGCAGCCGTTCGTAGAACGAAACGTCTGCGCACGCCGCCGTCGGGTTGCTGGGATAGTTCACCCACGCGATTCTCGCAGCCCTCGCAGTTTCCGCCGGAATCTCTGCAAAGTCCGGCTTCCAGCCCCCCGCCGCGCCGGCAGGCAGTTTGTACACCTTGAGGTGAGCGAGCACCGCTCCGATCTCATAGACGGGGTACGCCGGGTCGGGCACCAGCACCGTGTCGCCCGGATTCGTCACCGCCCACGGCAAGTGGGCGATCCCGTCCTTCGACCCGATGCAGCAGACGATGTGGCGCATCGGATCGACCGTGACGCCAAATCGCCTCTTCATGAAGTTTGCGCACGACTGCCGGAACACACCGAGCCCCCCACCCACCGCGGGGTACTGCTGGTTGACCAGTTCCCGCATCGCCCGGTCCATGGCTTCGACGATGAACGCCGGTGTCTGCTTGTCCGGATCGCCGACACCCAGATTGATCACATCCGCGCCCGCGGCGATGCGCTCCCGCTTCTTCCGGTCGATCTCATCGAACAGGAACGGGGGAAGCGCCTTCAGCCGGTCAGAACGAACGTTCAGCATCGTGGACATAGGGGCCGATCCTATGCCGTCAATCAGCGCTGTCCGGCCGTCCCCGTCGTGCCGCGGCGACCTCCTTCAAACGATCCGCCAGCGTCACCAGACCGAGCAGGATGCCCACGATCCCGTACAACGTCGCACCGACATACAGGCAGTACGCGCCCGTCCCCACAATGACCAACGCGCCGATCACCGCGACGATGGGCACCGGCACGAAGATCAGGGCGATCCCGATCAGGAATGGTCCGATCTGCCGGCTTCCCCTGGCCACGATCAGGTACAGCCCATACCCGATCAACGCAACCACGAACACCATCACCAGGGCCCAGATCGCGCGACTGACAGGATCGACTGCGGAGAGGCGTTCTCGCATGCTCGGGCTCCGTCGGAAACCAGCCGCCTGCGACAGACTACCGCCTGACGGCATCTCGCGTTGCCCACCCGATCACCTACCCTCCTCACGCCGTGACCAACTCACCCGCATCCATTCCGGTCGCCGCCGCCGTCGTCCGGTCGACCCCCGGCGAGCGGGCCGCCGCGGCGATCGTCGCCCTGCTTGTTCTCGCGGTCCTCGTGACCGCGGCCAGCCTGAAGCCCTCCGCGTCCGGCCTTGGCACCCACAAGCAACTCGGATTGGCGGAATGCAGTTGGATCGTCATGATGGGCAAGCCATGCCCCACCTGCGGGATGACCACTGCCTTTGCCAATGCCGCCAACCTCAGCCCTGTGGAATCCATCCGATCACAGCCCTTCGCCGCCGTTGCGACGTGGGTTGCCGCCGCCGTGTTCTGGGGAGCATGCCACATCGCGTTCTTCGGCTCGCGCCTGGGCCATCTCGCCGGCCGCATCATTCTCCGGCCCCGCATCCTCTGGCCGGTCGGCGCAGCGTGGGCCGCCTCCTGGGTGTATAAGGTTCTGACCATGCCGACGCCTGGCGGGGGTTGAAACCCGGCCGCCCACGGGACGTACAGGTTTCCGCCGGGCCGACATCCGGCCGCGTGCAGAAATGGAAGAACGAGCAGGGACCAGCATGATGACCCGACGAAAGAGATTGAGCCACTCGTCCCTTGCGCTGCTGGGAGCCGTCGGGCTTGTCGGCGGGCTGGTCGGCTGCGAGTTCATCGGGTTTATGGCCGCCAACGCCCAGCGCGAAGGCTCCCATGAAGTGAAGGCGAAGTACTCCGGACTCCAGGACAAATCGTTTGCCGTCGTGGTCAACTGCGACCGCTCGATTCAGGCCGACCACCCCGAGTTGGTCGTCACGCTCACGCGAGAGATCTCCCGCAGGCTGGCGGAGAGCGCGGGTGCGAGCGGCATCTTCCCCGCCGATGAAGTGCTGGCGTACCAGTACCGCTACCCCAACTGGGTCGCGAAGACCTCCGAGGACCTCGCCAAGGAGTTTGGTGTCGACCGGCTGATCACGATCGACGTCGCCGAGTATCGCCTGACCGAGCCCGGCAACCCGTACATCTGGGCCGGCACCGCGATCGGCACGGTCAACGTCACCGAGGCGGATGGATCGACCCCCAGCCTCTACACCTTCCGCGAGTCCGTGCGCGTGGGCTTCCCGGACGACACGGGCGTCAGCCCCCTCGAGATGCCGCGAGACACAGTGAAACTGGCCTTGACGTCGCGATTCGTTCAGCGCGCCACCTGGCTGTTCTTTGACCACGAGGAAAAGAATGTCCTCAAGTACTGATCGCCGTGCTTCGCTTGGTCAGTCCGCCGCGGTTGCAATCGCCTGCCTCGGCCTTGCCCTGACTCTGGCCGGGGGCTGCAACATCGTCGGACCGGCGATCTACTTCATCCACGGACCGGAGAAGACGCCCGCGGCCTTCAAACTCCCCGATGACAAGTCCGCGGTCATCTTCATCGACGATGTCGACTCGCGCCTGCCCAACCGAATGATCCGCCAGCGTATCGCCAAGACCGCCGAGCGGGAACTGCTCGACAACAAGTGCATCCCCGACGCCACGATCATCTCCTCCGATGCCGCGCTGGCGGCCTCCGCGGGCGAGCGTTTCGGCAAGCAACTCGGCATCGCCGAAATCGGCGAAAAGGTCGGGGCGAAGGTCGTCATTTATGCGAGAATCGAGAACTTCGCGCTCACCCCGGACGGCGCTCAGTTCGCTCCCATGGTCCGCATGCGCGTCAAGGTCGTCGACGTCGAGTCTCGGAAACGGATGTTCCCCGCGCCCGAGAGCAGCGACCCCGTCGCTCAGTGGCACACAGTCAAGTACGACATGCCGACCCGCCAGGGCGCCCTTCCCGAGCAACTCGGCGAGATTCAGAAGGCCGAGCAGGAACTCGCCGATGCCGCCGGCCAGGCGCTTGGGCGCGTGTTCTTCGAGCACGAGAGCCGCACCCGGAACACCCGCGTCGGCGAATAGGCCGGCGTATCCTGACCGTTGTGATTCCCCACACCGCCCCACCCGTCTGGCCCGAACGTCGCCCGGGCAGGTTCGCCGCGTCGATCGTCTGCAGTTCACGCGAACTGGAGGAAGACCGGCTGGCCCAGGCCGAAGTCGGTAAGTGCCGGGTAGCGCTCATCGGGCTTGCCGATGACACCGGGGTCGTGCTGAATCACGGCCGCGCCGGCGCTCGCCGCGGGCCCCACGCGCTCCGGGCCGCCCTCGCTCGCTACGGAGTCGCGTCACCGATGGATGAAGGCCCGAGCCAGCCGGGCTATCCGCGCGTGTTCGATGCCGGCGACATCGTCATCGGCCGCGATCTCGCGGAGACCCATGAACGGGTGACCGAGGCGACGCTGGCACTGCTTGAACGCGGGATGTTCCCCATCGCGATCGGCGGCGGACACGACCTGACATTTCCGTTTGTTCGCGCAGTCTCGCGCGTCTTCGGGGGTCTCAAGGGCCTCTACTTCGACGCCCATCTCGATGTCCGCGCCGAAGCGGGCTCCGGCATGCCCTTTCGCTCCCTGCTGGAGCACCGTTTCGCAACCGCCATCACCTGCTGGGGGATCGACCCGTTCGCGAACTCCGCTTCGCACGCGGAGTGGTTCCGGTCCAACGGAGGCCGAATCCTCGATCGGGACCACGCACCTTCCGCCGTGCCCGGCCCGAAGGATCAGCCCTCGTTTGTCTCGCTGGACCTCGATGTCGTCGATGCTTCGGCCGCTCCCGGCGTGAGCGCCACCAACCCATGCGGCGCCGGCACCGCCGAAATCGGCCGATGGGTCGACGCCGTCGCGGCCGATCACAGCGTCCGGTGCTTCGACATCATGGAGTTGAATCCCGACCACGACGCCGACGGCCGAACTGCACGTCTTGCGGCGCACCTCCTGCTCCGGTTTCTCCGCGGCCTCTCCGCACGCCTGCAGGAGGAGCGTGTCGGCGCATGAGCCTGCTCATCCGCAATGCGAGGGTTCTGCTCGCGTTCACGAAGCCGCCCGCGGCGCCGCTGCGGGGCGCGGCCATGGGGCGGTGGCCGATTCTCGACCGCGCCGACGTGCTGATCGAGGGCGAGCGCATCGCATCGGTTGGCGATTCGGCCCTCTGGGAGTTGCACCCGGACACCGTAGTGATTGAAGCGGCCGGACGCGTGCTGCAGCCGGCGTTCGTGGACTGCCACACGCATGCATGCTGGGCCGGCGATCGGCTGGAGGAGTGGGAACTCCGCCGCGCGGGGACGCCGTACCTGGAAATCCTCAAACGCGGCGGGGGGATTATGTCGACGGTGCGGGCAGTCCGTGCGGCGACGGACCGTGAACTGTCCGACCTGCTCGGCGCGCGGCTGCACCGGATGCTCCGACTGGGGAGCGGGACCATCGAGGTGAAGTCCGGGTACGGACTCTCCACCCGAGATGAACTCCGGATGCTGCGAGCCATCGCCAACGCCGCGGGTTCGTTCCCCGGAACAGTCGTGCCCACCGCTCTGCTCGGGCACGCGATCGATGCCGACGCCGCCTCGCCGGCCCAGTTCATCGAGCACACCCTGAGCACCACGCTCCCGGCCGTCCACGCCGAGTTCCCGGGAATCGCGATCGACGCCTACTGCGAACAGGGCGCCTGGTCGCTCGAGGATTGCCGCAGGCTCTTCGACCTTGCTCGCGCCCTGGGACACCCGATCCGTATCCACGCCGATCAGTTCAACAGCCTGGGCGTCATCGCGCTCAACAGCGAGTGGTCCCGCGGCGGCGGCGCAGACACGTGCTTCCGGTCGATCGACCATCTCGAAGCGACTGGGCGCGAGTCGCTCGCCGAACTCGCGGCGACTGCGACCATCGGCGTGTTGCTGCCCTGCACCGGGTTCCACACCGACGGCCGGTATGCCGATGGCCGGACCTTCATCGATGCCGGCGGCGCGGCGGCCCTCGCCACGAACGCCAACCCCGGCACATCGCCGACCTTTTCCATGCCGATGGCCATCGCCCTGGCTGTTCGCTTCAACCGGCTCAGTGTCACCGAAGCCATCGCCGCGGCGACAGTGAACGCGGCGGCGGTCCTCGGGATGAGCGATCGGGGCATTGTGACACCCGGGTCATGCGCCGACCTCATGCTCCTGACCGGCACCGATGAACGTCTGCTCGCCTACGAGTTCGGCGACAGCCAGATCGCGACGCTCATCATCGGCGGAAGACTGGTCGATTCGTTTCGCTGACACGATGGCCGATCCGGCACTGCCGAGTCACATCGCCCGCGCTGATCGGGCCCGCGTGACAGGCTCGGACGGCTTCGCCGACTGCGACCATTCGGCCAGTGTCGCCCTCGCCGCCGACTGCAGTTCGCACATGGACTCGGCCACCCACACGCCGGGATACCGGGATCGTGCCGCAAGCACACCGCGGCCGCAGACCACGGTCCGCGAACCATTCGGCACAACCCTGCCCAGCCCGGCGCCGACAACGTCGTCGATCCCGGAACCTCCATCCGCCACAACGCACACAAGCGCCGGGCCGGATCGTTCGATGCCGAGCACAGACCCACGCGATTCCTGTTCATCGACCGCGTCGATCGCGAATCCACACTCCTTCAGCGATGCCCAGACCATGCGCTCCATCACATTGTTTGCGCCGGGCCTGACCACGATCATCGCGCGAGACCCAGCGGGCTCGGTGTGGATGAGAAGCCGCTGCACATGCTCGATGGCGTCGATCAACAGGCCGGCCGCGCGCTGCCCGATGAGTTTGCCGTCTCCACCTGCCCGCAACTCATCGCTCAGCCGGTTCCATGCGTATGCGATCGGTCCATCGAACACCGGCCCCACCGTCGGCGAGCGCAGCAGGGCAGCGAGGATGATCCCGTGCACCATCGAGGCGTCGCCCCGGCGAAGCGCCGCGAGGAGAGAGGCCTCACCGCGACCCGTGGCCACCGCATCAACAGCATCGACAGTGAGATCCGCAATACCGAGCAGTTCCGGGTGGCGAACTTCGGATGCCGAGCGTCGGAGGAATCGAACGGCTTCCTGGATCGTGATCCGGCGATGCCCGCCGGCGGTTCGGGACGCCACGAGACGTCCATCGTCAACCCATCGCTTCAGCGACGATTCGCTGACGCCAATGACGCCGGCCAGATCACGCGGAGAGAGGTTCATCAACATGGCAACCCGGGAGGAGCGTTCCCCAAAAAGCAACATCAGCCGCACGCCGCGACCTGACGCTTCGCCCGGAGTTTCGACCCCTGCCGCCCGAAGGATTCAGTTTCGACGATTCGCGACTGTCACCCGGCACTCCGGGCGCAGCGTGGTCACGCCGCCTGGTCAAGCGGGTCGGCAGAAGACACCCCCGCCACCGGCTCCACATCGGGGACTTCCGCCGAGCGCCGGAGTTCTGCCAGCCGCCGCTGATAGGCGGCCCGCAACTCCTGCACACGAATTTTCAGATCGTGAAGTCCGCATTCCTGCTGACGTGCGGTCGCCGCGGCGGAGAGAATGGCCATCACCGTGGCGACGGCGATGACTCCGAAAATCGTCCACACCTCCGTCGAGAATGCGACCATATCCCTGCCATCGGCTGCCACGAGAACGTCCATGATCGTTACAATCCCCGCGTGAGCCTGCCAAGTCCGAATCTCCTGACCGCGATCCTGCTCGCCGTGCTGACGATGGTTCCGTTGAGCGGCGCCCAAGGGCAGTCGCCATCAACCGGAACAGGGGAGATCTCGCTCCGTGTTGCCCAGTTTGGCGTTGCGGGGGCAGCGCGTCCGGGCGACTGGCTCGGCATCGAGTTGAAGATCACCGACTCCGCCGCTCAGCCTCGGAATGTGTTGTTGCGGATCGAAGTTCCAGACAGCGACGGCGACACCGCCATGATGCGGCGGGTGATCGTCGCGAATCCGGGTGTCGAGCAGAGCGCTTGGCTGTATGCCCACCTTCCGTTCAGCGTCGCCAACGGATCAACCTATCGCATCACCGCGCACGAAGCCGTTGATGCTGGTGGCGGCGTGGGCGACGAAGATGGGGCTCGCTACGTGCCCGGTCGGCTTCTCGCATCGCTGGCCTTTCCCGTTTCCAATCCCGTACCGAGCATGCACGGACTGATCGGCATCGTCGGCCGACGCCCCGCCGGCGTGGACCAGTACTCTGCAAACTACGCCTCCAACGGCGGCTATGCCCCGACGGGACACGAGTTCACGCAGGTCGTCACGGGTCTCTCGCCGGCGGGAATGCCCGACCGCTGGCTCGGGCTTGCCGCGTTCGAGTCGATTGTCTGGACCGGCGCCGCGTCAGATGAGCAGCCGCTCCGGCTCAGCGCTCCGCAGGCCGATGCGCTGCGAGAGTGGGTCGAGCGCGGGGGCCACCTCATCGTCGTCCTGCCGCCCGCCGGGCAGTCGTGGGTCGATGTCCCGGGCAATCCGCTGGCGGCGATCATGCCGGATGTCACCGTGCAGCGACGCGACGGAGTCGACCTCGACACATACCGGCAACTGCTGAGTCGGCGGGCCGATGTCACCCTGCCATCCAACGCCGTCGTGCAGACGCTCCGGCCGCGACCGGGTGCGGATGCATTCGCCGCGATCCCGATCCTCGAGGGGCCCGACGGCAATCCGATCGTCGTTCGGCGACTGGCGGGCGTGGGTGCCGTGACGCTGGTCGGCCTGGACATCACCACCCGCGGCATCAGCGAAGTTTCGGGCGCACTGCACGCCGATCTGTTCTGGCACCGGATCCTCGGCAAGCGGCTCCCGCTGCTCAGTCCGGCAGACCTCGACGCGGAACAGAAGCCGGTTCCGGTCGGCACTTCAACCACGCCCCCGCCCCCCAAGTGGCTTGGTGGACGGTCGGACGCGGACCTGGACGGTGTCATTGGGCCGGCGATCACGAAGTCCGCGAAGGCCGCCGCGGGGCTGCTGCTCGCCTTCGTGATCTTCCTTCTCTACTGGCTGCTCGCCGGCCCCGTGGGTTTCTACGCGCTCAAAGAGCGTCGGCTGGTGCACATTTCCTGGCTGGGGTTCGTCGCCGCGGCCGGGCTGTTCACCGCCATCGCATGGGGCGGCGCCAACGTGCTCCGATCACGAAAGGTCGAGGGGCAGCACCTGACTTTCGTCGACCACGTGTACGGCCAGTCGAACCATCGCATCCGGAGTTGGTTCACACTGCTGCTCCCGGCTTACGGAACGCAGCGTGTCACCATCGGGGAGCCAAAGGACACCGAGCGCTGGCGGCACGCGATGACCTCATGGGAGTCGTTTGGCGGCTCGGGTGGATCGGGCCTGGCCACGTTCCCCGATGCCCGCCCGTACGAGGTCGATGCACGAGCGCCGTGGCGTCTGGATGTGCCCGCGCGTGCGACCACCAAGACCTTCCGCGCCGACTGGGCGGGCGGCATCCCCGGCAACTGGGGCATGATCACGCCGCGGACCGAGGACGGCGCATCGGCGCCGATGGGCGAGGAACTCCGGCTGGTGCGAGACCCGGAGATGGCCAGCCGTTGGAGGCTCTCCGGCAAACTCACGCACAGCCTGCCCTCGGCGCTGGAAGATGTCACGGTCATCGTGGTACTCGGCCAGGACAACCTGCCGCAGCCGCGCAACGCCCGAATCTCGTACAGCGACGGCCGGCTGCAGGCCCGAGCCTGGGATTTCGCCGCCCCGGGCAACAAGCCGTGGAAGCCGGGAGACGAACTCGACCTCGCCACCGTAACCGGCAGCGACGGAAGCGTCGCAAGAATGGAGATCGGCCGTCTGCTCGACCGCATCGTTCCTCGCGCGCCGGCGAACTTCGGCGGGCAGTCGCCCATGGACTTGGCCCTGCGAAACGTTCCCGAATCCCTCACGGCGCTGGCGCTCTACAGCGTGATCAACCCGCCCGAACCTAACCAGACCGCCTCGCAGACCCTGGCCCGCCGCTCCGCCGCTCATTGCTGCGACCTGGCAAGGTGGTTCACCCAACCCTGCATCATCGTGATCGGTCACCTCTCCAACGACGGGCAGGGCAACGGCATCGAGACCCCGCTGCCCGTGTCGGTCGACGGCTCTCCGACCGATGCGACGCGAAAGCGGATCCTTGGACGTACTGTCGTTCGCTGGGTCTATCCCCTCCCGGCGTCGCCCCCGGCTTTCGCCGTGCCGCCCAGGTCCGCCCCTTCGTCGCCGGACTCCCAAGGAAGCGAAGCGCCGTCGACGAGTCCCTGAACAGGTTGCGACGGAACATGAGCCGCCGATCGAGTTTCCCCCACCACCGAGCGACCCGGAGACCAGCCCCGTGCCGATGATCGAGACGATCAACCTGACCAAGCGATACGGCGACCTGGTCGCGCTCGACTCGCTGAACCTCGCCATCGAGCAGGGCGACTGCTTCGGCTTCATCGGCCCCAACGGCGCCGGGAAGACAACGACGATCAAGATCCTGGCGACGCTGCTCAAGCCGTCGAGCGGGCAGGCGATGATCGACGGGCTGACCGTGGGATACCAGAACCGTCAGATCCGCCCGCTGATCGGCTATGTGCCGGACTTCATGGGCGCGTACGAAGACATGGTGGTGACCGAGTATCTCGAGTTCTTCGCCGCGTGCTACAACATCCACGGCCAGCAGCGCAAGAAGGTCGTCGCGGACGTGCTCGACCTGACCGATCTGAACTACAAGGCGACGGCCGAGGTGAACTCGCTCTCTCGCGGCATGCAGCAGCGTCTGTCGATCGCCCGCGTGCTGCTTCACGACCCCAAGGTCCTGCTGATGGATGAGCCCGCCTCGGGCCTCGATCCCCGGGCCCGCATCGAGATCCGCGAACTGCTCAAGGAACTCAAGCGGATGGGCAAGACGATCATCATCTCTTCGCACATCCTTCCCGAACTTGGTGAACTGTGCAACGTCGTCGGGATCATCGAGCGCGGCCAACTCTTGTTCTCCGGTTCCGTCCAGCAGGCGATGACCCGGGCCCGCGTCGGAAACGTGGTGCACGTCGCGGTCGCAGATCGGACCGCCGCGGCGGTCAAGGTTCTGCAGGCCATGCCGGGGGTGGCCAAGATCAGCGTGGTGGAAGGCCAGCCCATGCCCAAGGGCATGAACGGGTCGGCCGCTCACTGGGACGGGCGGGTGATCCACCTTCACTTTGACGCGGGCGCCAAAGCCGACGTCACCGACGTGCCCAACCTCCTGATCAATCAGGGGTTCCGCATCATCCTGTTCACGGAGGAAGCCGTGAACCTGGAAACGGCGTTCATGCGGCTCACCAAGGGAGCGGTGCAGTAGACCGAGTGCCTTCGCGGCGGCGGAGCCATGTTTCCCAGTTCCCCGTTCCTCCGCATATTCACCTGACTTCCGTGCGATTTTCGTGCGGCCGCCTTCCGATTCCGCTCCGACGGTGCATAATCGGGATGTCGGCGTGCCGCTCCGGTCGGGCCGTCCGGCAGAGGTCGGAGAGAGAGATTGCGGTTGTGTTGCGCGGGCATTGTGATGCTCGGACTGTCTGCCTCGCTTTCGCGGGCCGAGGTGCTGTTCTACACCAACCGTCCGGCGTTCCTGTTGAACAATCAACAGCGGGGGAGCGTCTTGCGGGCGACCGAGACCTTCGAGGAGGCCGTGCTGCAGAGTGGAAAGGCGGCATTCCCCGATCCCCTCGTGAGCGGCGTACCCAATTCCGTGATCTTCCCGGCCGGTCTGGCTGTTCCAAACCTGACGATTCAGACCAACCGATTGCCCGGCCCTCTCGCGCCCTTGGATGCCCCGTCCGGGAACGCCCAGGCGTTGTTTGCCGTCGCGGCGGGCGCGCTTGGGACCAACAGCGTCAAGGTCGGTGAGGACCTGGGCATCCTCTATGGCATCTCGTGCAGCATCGATGTCCTGTTTGGCTCGAACGACCTCACGGCGGTGAGTCTGAATCTCTCCAGGTTTCAGGCGTTCGGCACCGCAGGGTGGCACATCGGCGTCTTCGACATTGACGACAACCTGATCGGGTCGTATCGCATCAACGGGCCTGTCGCCGCCGAGCCCGCCAAGAACTTCTTCGGGGTGTGGTCGTCGACCCCCATCGCCCGGATCAACCTCTTTGATTTGTCGCCCACCCCCTCTCCGGATGCAGTCGACAACATCGAGTTGTGGGTTCCCGCCCCTGCCGGAGCGCTGTTGCTGGCAGGCACGGCCGGGTGGAACATCGGCATGCGGCGCCGCCGCCGATAACCGGAAGGCCTCCGAGCCGCCTTTTTCGGGTGCTGCGAGAACCGCCGAGTGGATTGATGGCAAGGAACCCGGCCCTCGGGCCTTACGGGCGACCCTTGCCGATCGCTGGGCCGCACCCTACTGTTTTCGACCAAGGCCGAGTTCGCCGGCCGGTGCCGGGGTCCGTGGAGGTCACGGATGAGGCACCCCTGAGTACAACTGCCGCGGCAGAGCATCGCTCTCCCGCAACAAGAAGCGCCCTGTATGGCGGCGCGTCGGATGCGGGTTTGTCCCACATCTGCCGAGCCTTCGTGCCGCCGGTGTCGCTGAAAGGACCGTGCATCATGTCGACCGCCAACTCACTCGTCCAGGACCTCATCGAGGCGGGGATTCACTTCGGCCAGCGTGCGTCGAACTGGAACCCCAAGATGGGGCCGTACATCTACGGCAAGCGGAACAACATCCACATCATCGACATCAAGGAGACGATCAAGGGCCTCCTGCTGGCCAAGCGGTTCATCACCAAGACTGTCGCCGACGGGAAGGACATCTGCTTCGTCGGCACGAAGCGTCAGGCGAAAGCGGTGATCGAGCAGCGCGTGGCCGATGCGAAGATGCACTTCGTGACCGAGCGCTGGCTCGGCGGCACGCTGACCAACTTCCGCACCATCCGCTCGCGTCTGCGCCGGCTCGAGGAACTGGACACCATCGCGAACACGGACAACTTCGCCAGTTACTCCAAGAAGATGGAGAGCCAACTCAAGCGCGAGCGGGCCAAGATCAGCCGCAACCTCTCGGGTATCCGCGCGATGGAGAAACTGCCCGGCGCGCTGGTGATCATCGACACCAACCACGAGGTGACCGCGCTCCGTGAGGCGAAGAAACTCGGCATCCCGACGATCTGCCTGATCGACACCGACGGCGACCCGGAGATGGCGGACATCCCCATCCCCGGCAACGATGATTCGATGCGTTCGATCGACGTCGTCGTCCGCGAACTGTGCATGGCGGTCAACGACGGCCGTCAGCAGCGCGAGATCTCGCGTGACACCGGGGCACAGGCCCAGGCCGGCGGCGAAGCCGGGCAGGGCGGGCCCCGCCGCTCACGCCGGACCCAGTTCCGCGCCGACGACTCGGCTGTTTCCGGCGGCGAGGCGGATGCGCCGCGCGGCGCCGAGGCCGCCATCGGCGCGAAGCAGTCCTGAACCGTTTACACAACCGTTTCGCGGCATCCGGCCGCACAGACATCGAGTCACGCCCCTGAACACAGGGACGGCCAAGGGCCACCCCTTCGCCGCGGCGTGAGTTTCGGACGCAAGAGGGACCCATGAGCATCGAGATCAATGCCAAGGACGTGATGAAACTCCGCAACGAGACGGGGCTCTCCATGATGGAGTGCAAGAAGGCGCTGGCCGAGGTCGGCGGCGACTTCGAGAAGGCCAAGGACCTGCTCCGCAAGACCATGAAGGGCAAGATGGACGCGAAGACCGACCGCGCCGCGGGCGAGGGCCGGATCGCCGTGTCGATCAACGAGGCCGGCGGTGTCGCCGTCATCATCGAGGTGCGGTGCGAGACCGACTTCACCGCCAAGAACCCGCAGTTCATCGAGACGGTGCAGAAGATCGCTGATGCCGCGATCAACCAGCCCTCCGGCGCCGTGCCCGCGTTTGCAGAGGCGCAGAAACTGATCGACGACCTGCGCATCTCCACCGGCGAGAACGTCTCATACTCCCGCGGCCACAAGTTCAGCGGCGCCACCGGCACCACGGCCTACGGCAAGTACGTGCACCACGACGGCAAGACCGGCGTGCTCCTGCAGGCCGAGGGGTCCATCAGCGAGGACACCCTGCGCGATATCTGCATGCACATCACCGCCAAACTGCCCAAGCCGCTGGGCGTGACGGCCAAGGACATCCCGGCCGATGTGGTCGAGCGTGAGCGGAAGTTCCGCATCGAGCAGGCCATGGAGTCGGGCAAGCCCAAGGAGATCGCCGAGAAGATCGTCGAGGGCGGCATGCGGAAGTTCTACGAGGACGTCGCGCTCCTCGAGCAGCCGTTCATCCGCGACGAGACCAAGAAGATCAAGGACATCGTGGGGCCGAAGGCCAGCCTGATCTCGTTCCTTCGATGGCAGATCGGCGAGAGCCACTGACCCTGCCGCGAAACTCCTGCATCACTCCGCGCCCCGGTGTTCAACCGGGGCGTTTTCGTGCGCAGCCAGCGCAGTATGTCGCAGCGCTGGCCTCGAGGCCGCCGCGGCGATGTTCCGGAGGAGTCGCTGGCGGCGTGCATCCGACGCGCCAAGTTCGTCCGCGCGGCGCCGCACGAAGAACGAGACTCGGTCGCCCTCCATTGCCGCCTCGATCAGTCCCCATGACGGTGGGAGTTCGTCGGTGGAGATCAGATCGCGCGGCGCGGCGATGTACAACCGATCCGCCAGCCGATATCTCGAGAGCAGCCAGAACTTGGTCTGTCCGTGCAGCGCCTCGTCGATGCGGCGCAGTTCGGTCATGATCTTGCGATAAGACGCCAGGCGGCTGCGGTCGAACTCCCAGGTCTCCATTTCCCGGAAGAGCGAGGTCCCGCCCTGCCGAAGCCCCGGCTCCGAAGCGCGGATGATCCGGTCTTCAAGGCATCGTCGCGCGTGATCGAGTTCGATGCGACGGGCGAGCAGAGACGGAGTCTCCTTCGCATCGCGAAGAAAGTCCGCCCGCGACTGCTTGCACTCGACAACGACGGTGCATGGAACCGGACCGCGCGTCAGGAATGCATCGTCCATCCGAACCGGAGACCGTTTCGGCAACGGGTCGAGGTATCCGGCGGCATCCACCCGGAACCGGGAGATGGGACATCGCACCTCGCATGCGGCTGCGCAGCAACCCGCCTGCAGCAGTGCGGCAGCCGCGGCGAGTCTGAGTTTCAGATGTGTCCCGGTCTCCAATCGGGGCTCCAGGGTCCGCAAAATCGACTTTATGCCTCCGTGGCCGGGCACGACAAAAACCCAACATCGACCTCATCCGTACACCTGCACGGGGGTGTCGCAGAGGCTACACTTTGCCCCCACAATGTGCGGGGATTGGCCGGTCCGCGGCCTGCACTCGGTCGGGAAGCACGTTCACGAACACCCCATATGACGACTAGCGCAACGCTGGAACGAGCCAGGCGCCCAATGGTTACTGCACCCCGGGACAACCCTTCTTCCGAATCCTCCCGGGTGCTCATTCCCGGCGGCCCATTCCGCATCCTTGTCGCCGACGATGAGATGCTGGTGGCGACGGGTATCGCGGCCTCCCTCAGAGACCTCGGCCACAACGTCGTGGCGGTTGTCGCCGATGGCGAGGCTGCGGTGCGGGCGGCCCGGGAGCACCGGCCCGACCTGGCCATGCTGGACATCCGCATGCCGCGGATGGACGGCATCGACGCGGCCGCGGCCATCGCGACTGAACTCGGAATCCCGAGCGTCATTATCTCGGCGTATTCCGACCCTGAGCACATCAACCGCATGCACGCCCGGCCCGAGGTGTCGGGAGTGTTCGGATACCTGCTCAAGCCCGTCAATACCGAGGAACTCCGGGTAGCGATCGGCGTGTGCGCCCAGCGTGCGGCGGTGGATGAGTTCCGCCGCAACCGGATCGGCCAACTCGAGGCCAACCTGCTGAACCGCCGTGTCGTCGAGCAGGCCAAGTGGGTGCTGGTCGAGAAGCACAAGATGACCGAAGCGCAGGCCCACGAGAAACTCCAGCGTGCGGCCCGCGACCGGCGCGTCACGCTGATCGAAGTGGCGCAGAGCGTCATCTCGAGCGGCGGCCTGCCGTGACGAAGCCGCCGCGCCCGTTCGTTCTCCTCCCGGGTGAACTTCCGCGGCGTGGGTGACTCCGGCGCAACCCCGCCGAGTGCTGCTCAGCCTTCGCGACCGACCGTCATTCCCAGGTGACGGACCAGGAACGCCTGGAGATCCGCGGCCTCCTCGATCCGCTTCTGGGTCGGCTTGCCCGCGCCGTGCCCGGCCCGCACATCGATTCGGATCAGCATCGGGTTGGCACAGCCCTGGGCTTCCTGCGCCGCCGCGGCGAACTTGAAGGAGTGTGCCGGATACACCCGGTCATCATGATCACCGGTGGTGATCATCGTCGGCGGATAGCAGGTTCCCTTGCGCAGGTTGTGATAGGGCGAGTACGCGAGGAGCGCCTTGAACTCGTCCTCGGCTTCCACCGAGCCGTAATCCGCTGTCCAGAACCGGCCGACGGTCCAAGTGTGGTACTTGAGCATGTCCATCACCCCCACCGCGGGCAGACATGCGCCGAAAAGGTCAGGCCTCTGCGTCATGCACGCACCCACGAGCAGGCCGCCGTTGGAGCCGCCCTGGATGGCCAGACGCTTCGGATTCGTGTAGCCCGACTTGATGAGATACTCGCCGGCGCCGATGAAGTCATCGAAGACGTTCTGCTTCCGGGTCTTGGTGCCGGCCAGGTGCCACTCGCGGCCGTACTCGCCGCCGCCTCGCAGGTTCGGCACGGCGTACACGCCGCCCATCTCCAGCCAGGTGATGACCGACGGGCTGAACGAAGGAGTGAGCGGGATGTTGAACCCGCCGTATCCGTAGAGCAGCACGGGCAGTTCCCCGTTGGGCTTGAGGTCCTTGCGGTGCGTGATGAACATCGGAACCCGCGTGCCGTCCTTCGAGTTGTAGAAGACCTGGGTCGTGGTGTAGTCGTCCGGGTTGAACTTGACCTTGGGCGACTTGAAGAGCGTCGACTTCCCGGCGGCCACGTCGTATCGATAGGTCGCACCTGGGTTGGTGTACGACGTAAACGAGTAGAAGGTGTCCTTGTCCGTCCGTTTCCCGCCGAACCCGCCCGCCGAGCCGATCCCCGGGAGATCGACATCACGCACGAACCTGCCCTTGAGGTCAAACACCTTCACGACGCTCTTGGCGTCCTGCAAATACTGCACGATGAAGTGGTCGGCAACGCATGAAACACTCTGGATCGCATCGGCCGACTCGGGGATGAGGGTTGTCCATGCGGACTTCTCGCGGTGATTGATGTTGACCGCCACGACCTTCTTGCGCGGTGCATCCGCATCGGTCACGAACCAGAACGTGTCACCGTCGTGATCGATGAACGCGTACTGCGCATCGAGCGTGTCGAAGAGCGGGGTGATCGTCGGCTTGGTCAGGGCAGCCTCGCCATGCTTGCGAAGGTCGATGTACGACACGTTGTCGTTCACCGTTCCGACCTTGCCGAGCGAGAGGATGACAAACTCGCCGCTGTCGGTGAACCCGCCGCCGTACGACCACTCCTTCTGACCGGGCATCTCAAAGAGCACCGCGTCCTGGGCCTGCGGCGTACCGATCCGGTGCACGCAGACCTGTGGCGCCTCGTCAGAAGCCCGCAGCGCCTCCCCGGCGGCGGGCTCCTTGTAGCGGTTGTAGATGAAGCGGCCTCCGTCCTTGTCCCACGATGCGCCGGTGAACTTCGACCAGCGGATCTCGTCGGGCAGGTCCTTGCCGGTCGACAGATCGCGCACTTTCCACGTCTGCCAGTCGCTGCCGGCATCGGAAATCGAATAGGCCCAGTAGCGGCCGCAGGGTGAGGGTGACGCGCCTCCCAGGGCAGCCGTGCCATCCTCGCGCAGGGTGTTCGGATCGAGCAGCACCGCGGCGTCGCCGCCAAGGTCCTTGGTCGTGTACACAACGCTCTGCTTCTGCAGGCCCGTGTTGCGGGAGTAGAAAAATCGGCCCGCCTCCTGCCGCGGCGTGCTGAACCGCTCGTAATCCCAGAGTTCGGTCATCCGGCTGCGGATCGACTCGCGGTAGGGCAGGCTGTCGAGGTACGCGAACGTGAGTTTGTTCTGCTCGGTGATCCAGGCCTCTACCTCTGGCCAGACGGTCGATCCGGGCGTGTCCGCTTCCTCGAGCCATGCGTACGGATCGGGCACCTTGACCCCGTGATAGGTGTCGACGTGATCCACCTTGCGGGTCTTGGGGTAGACAATCTGCGCGGGCGGTTGCTGGCTCAGAGCGACCGACAGAGGAGCGGGATCCTTCACGCCGCCGGCCATGGCAACGGCGGAACCGGAGCATGCGAACAGGAGCGCAACGGCAGGGACGGCGGTGCGATGCATCGTGAAAGTCTCCGCAGGGGCAGTGCGACTTCGGCTTGAACGGCTCGCGCATGATACCGCCGGACCTCGCGACGGGTCCTTCCGCTTGGACGCGCCGACACGGGAAGCCCGTCACCTGATTGTGATCGGGCGGTAAGATGGGATCGTGCGCTCACGCCGGCTCGCCATGTCGACGGTGAAGTGGGGCTGCTTGGCGGCAACGCTGGCCGCGATCGTCGTTTGGTTGGGCAGCGGATGGTGGTACGCGTGGTGCATCCGCCCGGGCGCAGGCGTCAGCATCGTTCACGGCGGAATCGCCTTGGTCGATCTTCGGTCAGAACCCGGCATGGCGGCCTCGTGGACATTCCAGCGAACGCCATACTTCTCGCTTCGGCCCGGGTTCGATTGGCAGTTCGCGCTTGTCGGCAACTCGCTCCCATTCGTACGGGCGCCGCTTTGGCCGCTGGTCGTCGCCTCGGCCGCGGCGAGCATCTTGGTGTGGCGGCGCGATGCCGCCGCGAAGCGTCGCAATCGCAACACTGAGTGCTCTGCGTGCGGATATGACCGCTCGGGACTCGCCCTGCGTTCCCGCTGTCCGGAGTGCGGAAGTGCCCCGGATTCGGCGACGGCTCACACCTGATCGCCCGCTCGTTCAAACCGTGGTTGAGGACTTGTCGGGCGTTGCCGCGGCCATGACCTTCAGTTCGCGCCGGAGCACCTTGCCCGTGGCGTTTCTCGGGAGCGCTTCGAGCACGCGGATGTGACGCGGAACCTTGTACCCGGCGAGCCGCTCGCGGCACCACCGCAGCAGTTCCCGTTCGTCGAAAGGGCAGCGTGCCCCGTCGGTGCGGGAGGGGTCGTCCCGCATCTCCACATAGGCGACCGGAAGTTCGCCGCGGATCTCATCCATCACGCCGACAACGCCGGACTCACGGACGCCGGGGTGCTTGTTCAGCACCTCCTCGATCTCGCGCGGGAAGACGTTCTCGCCTCCCACGATCAGCATTTCCTTGAGACGGCCGGTGATGAACAGGTGTCCGTCCGAGTCCATTCTTCCGATGTCGCCGGTGCGGAAGTAACCACGGTCATCGAACGCGGCGGCAGTCTCCGCCGGCCGCTTGAAGTACCCGCGCATCACGTTCGGCCCCTTGATGCGGATTTCTCCATCGCGCCCCGGGGGAAGATCCTGTCCGGTTTCGACGTCGACGATCCGCTCGGAGACCCTCGGCAGGGCCCGGCCGACCGACTTCAACCTGAACTCGTGCGGCCTGCACCAGTTCGTGACCGGCGAGGTCTCGGTGAGTCCGTATCCCTCGTTGAGGATGACCCCGAAGCGCTCCCGGAACCCCTCGAACACTGACGCGGGGAGCGGCTCGCCGCCGGAGACCGTGTAACGCAGGCTTGAGAGATCTTCGGGCCCGGCGTCCTTGACGTGCAGCATCGCGTTGTACATCGAGGGAATCGCGATGAGCGCCGTGACGTTGTGCTCGCGGATCAGCCGGATGATCCGCTGCGGGACGAATCGGGCCGCGTAGACCACTTTGCATCCGACCGTCAGGGGCAGCAGCGTGAGCGCGGTGAGGCCGAAGGTATGAAACTGCGGCATGACCCCTGCGAGGACCTCGCGCCGCGTGAAGCCCACCCACTCGACGATCTGACGGATGTTCGCGCTCACGTTCCCGTGCGTCAGCATGACGCCCTTGGGCTTTCCGCTGGTGCCGGACGTGTAGAGCAGGATCGCCAGGTCGTCATCGGATGCAAGGGCCGGGATCCGCAGTTCGGGCACGCCTGCAAAGTCGACATGGTCCAGCCGCAGCACCTGTACCTCGCCGCCCGACCCCCGGAGGTACGGCGGGACGCCGTCGGCATCGGGTGGCACGTCCTTGTGCGCTCCGTGCAGGAACTCCAGCATGGGTCCGACCGTCACGATGCAGTCGGTTTCACTGTCGTCGATGATGAACCGGATGTCCTCCGGCTTGAGCAGGTAGTTGAGCGGCACCACCGTCTTTCCCAGCATCCAGCACGCCAGGGCGGCGATCGGGAAGGCCCCGCTGGTCGGGATCATCAGGCCGACCGTACTGGTGCGTGAGGTGGAGGCGATCGCCTCGGCGGCGTGCAATGCCCCGATGAGCAGGTCGATGCCACGATACGACCGCCGATCGTCGACGATCATGGTCCGCAGGGGGTGGCGGAGCAGGGAACGGAAGATCGGCCAGTGGACGGACATGGCGGTCAGGTTAGCGGAACTGAACTTCCGCGGCGGTCTGAAGGCGGAAACCGGGAACCGTTGCCCCCCTGCCGGCGTCATAGGTACATGAGCGCGCGGCACATGGAGTCGTGGGAGGACGGTGCGTCGCCGCGGAGGGGTGTCCTGACATGGACGCCTACCGTTTGGAAGATGTTCATTGCCCATGGGCCGTCGGCACGCGGCGGGAAACCCTCGGGGAACGGCAATGAACTCCCGAACCGGAAGGGACCAAGGAGTTGTGCATGACGTGGTCGCATCGTTTCGCGTTCGCCGGGATGGCGCTGTGCCTGAGCACGACGTTCGCGGTTGCAGGCCCGCCTGAGGAAACGACCGGCGATTCGCCGCAGCCGGCCGCCGCACCCGGGAGCGACGAGGCCTGGCAGGCCCAGTTTGCGCCCGACCCCGAGAGCCCGGTTGCAAAGCGGTATGCCGAAGCCCAGAAGCGCAGGCTGGCGACTGAGCGCGAGTTCAAACTGATCCGCGCCAAGCACTTCCGCAACATCCGCGGGACCGAGTTGCGGCAGGCGGGGATCGCCAAGATGAAGGAGTACACCGACTCGGCGCTGTTCCCGGCGATGCTGTCGATCTTCGGGAACGAGGGAGCCGATGTGCAGGCCGCGCTGCTCGATCACTTTGCGGACATGAACACGGACGAGGCGGACGCGACGATCACGTGGGCGGCGGTGTTCGCCAAGGACAAGGACTTCCGTGCGCTCGCCAAGAAGCGCCTGGTTGCCAAGGCCAGAGCGAACAATGGTCATGTCTCAAACCGGATCAAGTCGGTGATCGCGGTCGGGCTGAAGAAGGAGCGGACCAGCGAGGTGGTCGCGGCGGCCGATCTGGCGAACGAACTCCGGCTGTTTGATGCGATCCCAATGCTGATCGCGGCGCAGGCGGTCGGCCAGCCGAGCACGACCGCGGCGGGGTTCGGCAACCAGAACGGCGAGGGAGACGATTCCGCGCTCGCCTACATCCTCGTGGGAACGCAGACGGCCTTTGTGTCCGACCTTCAGCCGGTCGTGGGAGACAACGCGGTGGCGTTCGATCCGACTCTGTCGGTTGTGACCGAGGGCGTGGTGATGCGGGTGATCGACGCGTTCGTGGTGACGTACCGCATCGAGGTCCACAACTCGCTGGTCGGGCTTGCGAACGCGGGCTGGGATGGCCGGTCGACCGCGCCGCTCGGCTGGAACGGCCGCGCCTGGCGCGAGTGGTACGCCCGCGAGTTCGTGCCGTATCGCAAGGATGTCGAAGCGAAGGCAGGACAGGTGGCGTCGCAGAAGTGATCGGGCATCGAAGGGCCCGGAATGTTCCAGCCGCAAAAGCACAGCCGCCGCGATGCCAAAGGCACCGCGGGCGGCTGTGGGTGGTGGGGGCTGTGTTGATCGCGGGGAGGCCCCGCGACGATGCTCACTGAGCGAGACGAGGACCGCCGCCGCTCTGGCCCGGCGGATTGAGTTGAATTTCGCCGTTGCGCTCTTCGAACTGGCGGATGACCTGGCCCAGCGAAATCGCGAGGCGCTTGGCGCCGCGCCAGTTCATGACGACGCGGCTGTTCACGCTGAAGAGCAGCGCGGGCTGGTTGTCGGGGGTCGGCATGGGGAGGTTCACGCCGAAGTCGAGGACAACTTCGTCGCCCGTGGTGGATGTGCGGATCGTGTTGGCGTAGGTCGTCTGCATCTTCGATTCGTCGATGCGGAGTTGGACCTGTTGCTGCTGCGGCTGCTGTGCGTCGGACATTCCGTTCTCCTATGGCTTTGGCCGTGATGACACCGACCGGCGAATGCCGGAAATGCGGCGTCGAGTCTCCCCTCGCACCCTGGCTCCCCCACCCATCCACGGGGGCTGCCCGTGGGGGCCAAAGCGTAGGCCAATGCCCATACGACTGCGCTCCGCGAGAGGTTGCCTGATTTTTCTCTCCGTTTTTCGTCTGCTCGCGCAGGTGGCGCACTGAGCACGCTCTGCGCTCCAGAGTTCAGGCGACCACGACTCGACACCCTGCATGCTCGGATCCGCCAGTCGTCATCGCAGGATCGTGGGACTCGTGGGGCCGCGGATGCTCGGGCATGCGTGTGGTCTCGTCCGTGTGCATGCCGACGGGCGTCCAAGGCACGGCGGCGGGTCGCTCCAAGGGCCACCCGCCGCCTTCCGGCCGCGGCGAGTTGATGGGCGGAGTTCGGGCATATCGTCGGCCATGCTGTCACCGATCTGCGTGTATTGCGGCGCCGCGAAGGGGAATCGACCGGAGTATGCAGCCGCGGCTCGTGCGCTGGGACTGACGATGGCGAAGCGCGGCGTGGGGCTTGTGTATGGCGGGGGCTCGGTCGGGCTGATGGGTGTGGTGGCGGATGCGCTGATCGAGGTCGGGGCGGGCGATTCGATCGTGGGTGTGATCACCCGTGAACTGATGGACAAGGAACTGGGGCACCGGACGGTGCGGGATCTGCGGATCGTGGATTCGATGCACCAGCGGAAGAAGGCGATGGCGGACATCGCCAAGGGGTTTGTCGCGCTGCCGGGCGGACTGGGGACGCTTGACGAACTTTTCGAGATCATCACGTGGGCGCAACTGGCGATTCACGATTGCCCGATCGGGATCCTGAACGTGCGTGTGGATGGGCGCGGGTTCTATGACAGCCTGCTGGCGTTTCTCGATCACCTCGCGGCGGAGGAGTTTCTGCGGATCGATCCGAGGGCGGCGCTGGTGGTGGATGACGATCCCGGGCGGCTGCTGGACCGGATGGACTCGCGGCCGGCGATCAGACGGTCGGGCTGGGTTCGATAGGAAGGCGACTCGCATCGGGGGACGGTCGGCACGTCGGGGCGGTCATGACAACTTGCATGCAAGGTCGGGAAGTTCTCCACAAACTGTTTTTTCCCAACCTTGGACGCCGATCTGGCGTAGACATAGGTGGCGCATCGCTCAGCGAATGCGCCGGATTGAGGGCTGAAGCGGGACCTCCTTCCCCGCTCGGCCACCTCCTCTGGGTCGTGGGGCCAGCGTCCGTGCGGGCCCCGCGGCCTTTTTTGCTGCGGGTGCGTGCGGACGGCCAATGAAGGCCGCATGCCCAACTGGAAATGGATCGCGGTGTGGTACGGTGTCGCGGGACTGGCGACGCTGGGGGTGTTTGCGTGGGACAAACTGGCGGCCAAGACCGGACGGCGGCGCGTGCCGGAACGGGTGCTGCACACGATGGAACTGCTGGGGGGCTGGCCCGGGGCGGTGGTGGCGATCCTGTGGCTGCGGCACAAGTGCGGCAAGGCTTCTTTCCTGTTGGTGACGTTTGCCATCATGGCGCTGCACCTGGCGGTGCTGGGGGCTTGGTTGCTTTGATGAGGGGAGAACGGATTCTGCGCGCAGAGCCGCTGGAACGAGGGGGGCAGGATGTCGGATGTGGTGATTGGTGAGTGGGAGCGGTGAAGGCGCGCGGGCGGTGGTGGGGTGGATCCTTCTTGGGGCAGGCTGTCGGAGCGGGCGCGGGCTGGGGCGGGAGGATCGGTAGGAAACGCAAGAGCCCCCTCCGCGCCCCCCCAACTCGCTTCGCGAGGCACCTCCCCCTTGGGGGAGGTTGTCGGAGCGGGCGTTGGGAGTGGCGTGCCCGGCGGAACTGCTCGCGCTGGGCGGCGTTTTCGATCGCGCGGATACGGCGGAGGGCAGCGCAGGCGGCGCGGTTGGAGTCGACGGTGGGGCGGCCGGATCGGGAGCGGTAGCGGAGGGCGGAGGCGAGTTGGGCGAAGGAAGCATGTTTGAGGAGGAGGTGGCGGCCGCGGGTGCGGGGGAGGTCGGGCGCGATGCGTGGCCGCGTGAGATCGCGGAAGGGTGTGAGATCCCAGACGCGGGGAATAAAGAATCTGCGCGCAGAGCAACCTGATTCGGGGGTTCTTGTGAATGGCAGGAGGAGCGGGGCTGGGGCCGCGGGAGGCATGCGGTTAGTATACTGTATGGGGCATGGGGAGGGCAAGGGGATGTGGGAAGGCGGAAGTCGGATGTCGGATGTGGGATGTGGGAAGGGGGAGCCGGAGGATGTGTAGGAAAGGCAGGAGCCCCCTCCGCCCCCCCAACTCGCTTTGCGAGGCATCGCTCCCTTGAGGGAGGTTGTCGGATGGGCGCGGGAGACGGGAGCGCGCTGCACGGGAGCCGGTTGGAGGAGCACGGTCCACGCGTCGAAGACGCCGCGAGAACCGTGGCGCGTCAAGGCAATGGAGAGTCGGTCGGCCCATGGGAAGTCAAGGCACGGGCTGCTTCTGGCCGCGACCTGCGCCTGCTTCGCAGGCTCAGAGGCAAGACGAAGGACAAGAGTGAGTGGATCTGCTCTCCACCGGGCAAGCCCGGTGGCAAGCGACCTGCGCCGCTGCGCGGCTGCGGAGAAGACACGATCACACGCATCATCCGCTCTCAACCGGGCAAGTCCGGTGGCAAACGACCTGCGCCGCTGCGCGGCTGCGGAGAAGGCACCATCGCACGCTTCATCTGCTCTCCACCGGACAAGCCCGGCGGCCCGACGGCAAACGACCTGCGCCGCTGCGCGGCTGCGGAGAAGGCACCATCGCACGCTTCATCTGCTCTCCACCGGGCAAGCCCGGTGGCAAGCGACCTGCGCCGCTGCGCGGCTGCGGAGCAGGCACGATCACGCGGATCATCCGCTGTCCAAGCCGCGGCACGGGATGGGTCTCAGTGCCGCCCCGGCGACACCTCTATGCCCCCTTCGGGACGTCAAGGCGGTGGGTCGATGTGGCAGCCGAAGGTTTGAGCGGCGACTTGCGCGAGTTTGATCAGGTCGGGTTCGCTGACGGGCGCGGGCGTGGTTGAGCCGGTCGGGAGTTTCGCACCGGTGTTGACGAAGAGCCGCTCAAAGCCGCCGGGGAGGACACCGACAAGCATGCGCGCGGGCGCGGCGGTTTCGTTGCGGAAGCGGTGCTTCTGGTTGCGCGGGGCGAAGAGGAACGTGCCGGCGCGGGCGATGAGCGGGGCTGCGGCCGCGGCGGACTCGACATAGAAGGTGATCTCGCCTTCGAGGATGTAGAAGAACTCGTCCTCGCGGGTGTGGATATGCGGCGGCGGCCCGCCGCCGGGCGGGACGATCGCGTCGATGAGGCCGAGCGCACCGCCGGTATCGCTCGCGCTCGCGAGGATGCGGTAGACATCGCTGACGACGGAGAAGGTGGGGGCGGTCGAGGCGTGGGAGGTGAAGGGGTTGGGCATGTGTTCAAAGTTCAAAGTTGCAAGAGTCAGCGGCCGAGGGGGATTCCGGCGACGACGGCCGCGGGCCAGAGGAAGGCGAAGATCGCGCCGGTGACGAGGCCGTAGACGAGGCCGTCGATGAAGCACATGGCGATGGCGCGGGCGCCGCCGTTGAACCAGATCATGTTGGCGATGAAGGAGAAGCACCAGGTGAGGACGCCGGCGGTGCCGACGACCTGGAAGACGCGGGCGAAGGCCGCGCCGTTGGGGAGCGTCTCGCGGGCGAGATAGGCGACCAGGACGGTGGCGATGAGGAAGGTAAGGAACGTGAGTGCCATGTTCTTGCCCATGTTGGGCATGGGCCAGACGTTGATCATGCCCATGGGGCCTTCGGCCAGTTTCTTCGCGACCTCGGGGTCCTTCATGTTCTTGCCCTGGCAGTTGGGGAAGATGTAGCGGCCGGGCGCGAGACTGAGTGAACGGACCGCGCTGAGCATCGCGCCTTCATCGGGCGGCGTGCTGAAGTCGCCCTTGTGATGGGGCAGGACGGCCCAGGCGAGGAAACTGCAGAAGAAGAGGGCGATGGAGGTGAGGATGATGGGGAGCCAGAGGTCGGTGAGGAAGGCCATGGATGTGATCCTTTATCCCACACCCCCTGCACGTTGAACCGGCGAGCGCTCGGTGCACACGCGGGCGCGATGCACTCGGCCGCGGATGCCCGACCCGATGGGGATCGGCGCAGGCGACGGGCATTGTACAGAAATCGAGCGATTTGACCGGACTCGGGCGGGGTGCGGCCCGGGCTGGATCAGCGGCACGCTTCATGTCGGCGGCGGCGGGAAGCGGCGAAAAGGCCGCCCGTGAGGAGCACGAACGCGGTGCCGGGCGCGGGGATGACGGCGACCCACGACTGCTCGAGTCCCTGCGGATTGACGCCTAGGCCGACGATGGTGAGGCCGTCATCGGAGATGCCGCGGGCTTCGAGGAGGACCCAGTTGCCGAGATTGACTCCGAGCCCCGAGAGGACGCTCGAGAGTTCGCGGGTTCCGCCGGTGGGAGTCCAGATGTATGCGCGTCGGGAGGTTCCGCCGTATCCGACGATGACGGAGCCATCGGCGGATACGCCGCGGGCGGTGCCGCCTTGTCTGCCGGGCATGTTGGGAATCTCGATGAATGCGGACGTGGTGAGGTCGAGGCGGTAGCCTGCGCTGGTGGCGAGGCCGCGAGGTCCGACGGCCCATCGGCCATCGGAGGAGAGATCGGCGAGGCCCGAGGTTCTTGCATCAAGGGTCCAGGAAGTGATGCCATCAGTCGCCCATGCGGAACTGCCGCCGGAGACCCAGGTGCCGGCGATGAAACTGCCATCGGTGGTTGCGCGGCCGGCTTCAACGGTGCTGAGGCCTCCGCCGAGCAGCGCGGGGAGCAGCGTGCCGGTGGTTCCGCCGTTTCGCCAGACCGCGGCGGCGCGGTTGCCGCCGAGGCGAGCAGAACCGACGAGGGTCAGTCCGTCATCGCTGATTCCATTTGCGATCGGTTCGCTGGTTCCTGCGGGCGAGGTGAGGGTCTGCCAGTTGCCGGCGGCCCATCGGCCGCGGGAGCCGGAAAGGACGGACCCGTCGAAGGAAGCGCCGGTGAAGTACCCCTGTCCGTGGGCGGTTGTTCCGGTGGCGGGGGTCCATCGCATGGCTTCCCAGATGCCGATGGTTCGGACTTCGCCGTAGACGACTGCGCCGTTTCCGGAGATGCCGGTGGCGTTGCTGGCGGCGGGGTTGTCGCCGGGGCGGCCGGGGATGGGGGTGAATGAAGCCGCGGCGACACCGGCGAGGGCGGCGGCGGGGAACAGGGCGAGCGTGAGCGCTGCAGCGCAGGCGTGCACCCGGGTGGTGCGGGGCGAATGAACGGGCATTTGTCTCTCCTCCGCATCGCGGTTCCACGCGCGATGTGGTGACAAACTACCACCGAAACGCGTGCGGAACAAGGAGAAACAGGCCCCATCGGCACGGACGCGACCGAGCCGCGCACGGGCAATTACCGCAACGAGGAGCGTGCGCAGCCCGATTGCAGGCAACGGCACTGCATTCGGCTTTTGAAGATCGCGAGACGTGTACGGGCAGGATGCCCGTGTCTCGATCAGAGTTCGGGCGCAAAGCCGCGGCGCATGGTGTTTTCGCAGGAGGCGCGGGGCTCGACGAACTGGAGGAGGTAGTCGCCGCCGCCGGCCTTGGAGCCGACGCCGGACATGCCGAAGCCGCCGAAGGGCTGGCGGCCGACGAGTGCGCCGGTGATGCCGCGGTTGAGGTAGAGGTTGCCGACGCGGTACTCGCGCTTGGCGCGGTCGAGGTGGGTGGGCTTGCGGGAGAAGACGCCGCCGGTGAGTTTGTAGGGGAGGGCGTTGGCGAGATTGAGCGCGGCTTCGTAGGTCGGTGCGGTGAGGACGGCGAGGACGGGGCCGAAGACTTCTTCTCGCGCGAGTTCGTGCTCGGGCGTGACGCCCAGGACGATGGTGGGCGGGACGAAGGCGCCGGTGAGGCCGGAGGGGAGGGGCAACTGGATGACCTGGAGTTTGGCCGCGCGGGCGCGGTCGATGTAGCCGGTGATCTTGGCCTGCGCTTCGGCATCGATGACGGGTCCGACATCGGTGCCGGGTCGGGTCGGATCGCCGATGACGAGGGCACGGGTGGCTTCGATGAGGCGGTGGATGACGAGTTTGTACTGCTCGCCTTGCACGCCCTGCGGATCGACGATGATGAGGCGGGAGCAGGCGGAGCACTTCTGACCCTGGAAGCCGAAGGCGGAGTGGCGGATGCCGAGGACGGCTTCATCGAGGTCGGCGGTGGTGTCGACGATGATCGCGTTCTTGCCGCCCATCTCGCAGATGACGCGCTTGACGTGGGCATCGGGGCCGGAGGCGAAGGCGTTGTACTGATCGCGCGGGGAGGTGAAGGGGCTGGGAGGGGCGGAGGCGCTGAGGATGTCGCAGCCGACATCGCGCGAGCCGGTGAAGGCGATGAGGGCGACACGCGGGTCGCGGACGAGGGCCGCGCCGGTGGTCTCGCCGGGGGCGGGGCAGAAGTGCAGCACACCGGAAGCGACGGCAGGCGGGACGCCCGCCCCACCAAGTGCAGAGTGGAGGATGTCTACCATGACCTTGGCGATGCCGGCGGTCTGCTCGGCGGGCTTGACGATGACGGTGTTGCCGGTGACGAGGGCGGCGACGGTCATTCCGCAGCAGATGGCGAGGGGGAAGTTCCACGGCGAGATGATGACGGCGATGCCGCGTGGCTGGTACCACTGCTCATCGAGTTCGCCGAGGAACGCGCCGAGGCGCTGGCGGGAGAACATGGGGACGGCGAGGCGGGCGTAGTACTCGCAGAAGTCGATCGCTTCGCAGGTGTCGGCATCGGCCTCGCGCCAGGTCTTGCCGGCCTCCTTGATCATGATTGCGGAGAGTTCATCGCGGCGGGCTCGCAGGAGCGCGGCGGCGCGGATGAGGACATCGGCGCGGAGTTTGTGATCGGTGTCGCGCCAGGCGCTGAAGGCGTCCTGGGCGCGGGCGACCATGTCGGCGGCGTGCTGGGGGGTGCGGTCGCTGGGGACGCGGGGGACCTGGGCTGTGGAGACGGCCGCGGCGAAGGCGTCGCGCTGGTCCTTGCGAGAGAAGTCGCGGAGGGGCTCGGTGTAGAAGGGGCGGGAGTTGGCGAGGCCGCTGACGGCGGGGGAGAGTTTGTGGCGCTCGGGCGCACCGGCGAGGCGGTCATCGGATTTGGCGGCGGAGCCGTTGGCGCCGGCGTGCAGGGGTGCGTGGGGCGAGGCGAGCAGGCGTGCGACATCGGCGTTGTCGGCGAAGCCGGCCTTGAGCCAGGATTCATTGGAGGTGTTCTCGAGCAGGCGGCGGACGAGGTAGGCCATGCCGGGGATCATCTCGCCGACGGGGACATACTCGCGCATCCTCAGGCCGGTTCCGCTCCACCCGATGGCGGCGTACTTGAGTTGGTCGGCCATGCCGTGGAGCATCTGGAGTTCGAGGGCGTTGTGGGGCAGGCCGCGGCGCTCGACGCCGGCGAGGGCGGCGGCGATGGAGCGGACGTTGTGGGAGCCGAGGGCGAGTTTCACCCCCCCACCGCCCCCACCCCAACCACCCCCACCACCACTGGTGTCTTGCGCGGTCGGCAGCGCGGGCGCGTGGTCGAGGTAGACCTCGGCCATGCGCTCGAAGCAGGCATCGGTCTCGCGCTTGGTCGGCCAGACGGGGCAGGGCCAGCCCATCTGCTCGGAGTGGATGACGTGGTAGTCCCAGTATGCGCCCTTGACGAGCCGGACCGTGACGACGTGGCCGGTTCGCTTTGCCCACTCGCAGATGCGGCGGGCATCGGCATCGCCGGACTTGAGGTAGGCCTGCATGGCGAGGCCTGCGTGGAAGGTGCGGCCGCGTGCATCCGGCTTTCCTGCGCCGAGTTTCTCGCAGCAGCGCATGAAGAGGTCGAGGGTGAGGTCCTTCAGTTGGAACTGCTCCATGTCGAAGTTGACAAAGACACCCTTGTCGCGCGCGGCTTCGAGGATGGGCAGGAGGCGGCGCTCGAGTTCGCGGATGGAGCCCTCGGTGTCGATGGGGTCGCAGCGGGCGGAGAGGGAGGAGATCTTGATGGAGACGTTGGTGCGGGGGATGGGTCCCCAGGCGTCGGTCTCGAGGCGGGGGTTGGGCTTCCAGGAGGCGACGGTCGCGGGGAGGTTGTTGATGAGGTCGAGGTACTTGCGCTGGTAGGCGTCGGCTTCCTCATCGGAGAGGCATGCCTCGCCGAGGAGATCGACGCTGAAGCAGATGCCGTCGTCCCAGTACTTCTTCAGGTTGGGCAGGGCGCTGGCGGCATCGGTGCCGGCGATGAACTTGGCGGCCATGCCGGTGATCTGCTTGCTGATCTGTCCGGCGGCGAGACCCTTGGCGACGTTGCCGAGTTTGAGGGCGGCGGCAATCGGGGCGGGGACGGTGACGCCGGGCTGTGAGAGGTAGTCGTCGAGGACTTCGAAGACCTGCTCGGGGGTGCGGAGCGTCGGGAAGCAATCGACGAAGCGGAAGAGTTGGACCTTGAAGTTGGGGTCCTTCATGGACCAGTTCATCAGGGCGTCGGAGTAGAAGGCGGCGGAGAGGAGGCCGGCTTTGTGGCCGCGGGCGGCGGCGAGGAGTTCGGAGCCGATCTCGAAGAGCCGTCCTTCGGCGGCTGCGCCGGGTCCGTGGGAAGGCGCGGAAGTCGATGCGCTCGCGGGGACGGAGACCGGCTGGGAAGCGACGCGAGGCTTGCGGGAAAACAGGGCCATGCTGGTCCGGCTCCGTGTGGGCTTTGGGAGGGCGGGCGGTGCGAGCGTGAGTGTATGGATGGGGGAGTCGCGCGGCTTCGCGGACGAGATTCAGGGAATCAACACGCGCTGGGCGGTTTCGACGCGCGTGCCGGAAGAGTCAGTGATGGTGTGGTGGAAGCCGGGCCGGATCGACGCGGAAGCCCACCCCCCCCACCCCTCCCGCTCCCCCCGCTCCCCCTGCTCCTCGCCGGTCTTCGGCGGTTTCGCCATGACGATCATGGCGACCTGGTGGTCGGGCCCGAGGGAGAAACGCTTGGTGATCCGCGTGAGCGCCTCGCTTGCGGCCTCGATGGGGGTTGCGCCTCGGCGCATGAGTTCGACGGCGAGAAAGGAGCCGCAGGTGCCCATGACGAGTTCGCCGTTGCCGGTGGCCGCGGCGGCGCCGGCTTGCTGATCGACATAGAGGCCGTGGCCGATGATGGGGGAATCGCCGACGCGGCCGGGGACCTTGAAGGCCATGCCGGAGGTGGAGCAGGCGCCGGCGAGGCGGTTGTGGGAATCGAGGGCGAGGACGCAGACGGTGTCGTGGGACTGATCGGGGCCGCTGCGGGCTTTTTCCTCGACGTTGAGTGGCGGGATCCAGCCGCGGTACTTGTCGCGGTCGAGGTTCTGCGGGCTGCTGATCCACTTCTGCCACTCGGCGCGGGCGTGGTCGGTGAGGAGGCCCTTCTCGCCGATGGGGGCGAAGCCCTCGCGCTCGGCGAAGCGGTCGGCATCTTCGCCGACGAGCATGATGTGGATGGTCTTCTCCATCACGCGGCGGGCGATGGCGCAGGGATTGGCGAAGCGGCGGATGCAGGCGACTGCGCCGGCGCGGTCGGGGTTCTCCATCACGCAGCCGTCGAGGGAGACGCGGCCGGAGGCATCGGGCAGGCCGCCGATGCCGACTGAGTTGATGGTGGGGTCGTTGTCGACTGCGCACGCGCCGGCGATGACGGCGTCGAGCGCGCTTCCGCCGGCGGAGAGGATCTGCCAGGCAGGGGTGTTGGCGACCGGGCCGAAGGACCAGGTGGAGAGGACGGCGGGCTGCATGGGGAAGGGTATGGGAGGCCAGTTCACGCGGCGGAGCGCGGCCGATTGCTCGGCGCGGTTGGTGGGGCCGCGGGAAAGGGGGTGTGGGCGGAGGGATCGCGACCGGCGCAGGGCGGCGCGCTTAGTGTCGTGGTGCCGGAAGTCGGAAGGCAAAGGCCGTCCACAGAGGGCACAGAGGCGACACGGAGGCACGGAGAGAGCCGAATCATCGTCGGCGTCGGCGAAGGGCCGCGGCGGCGCCGCCCGTCAGCAGGAGGGCCGCGGCGGAGGGGGCGGGCGCAGGCACGACGCTGACGTCGTCCAGGTGGTACTCCGCGGGGAAGATGTCCTGCCCGAACTCGAGCAGTGAACCGCTGAAGTTCGAGTGCAGCGGGAGGGACAGCCGGTGCCAGTTGGAGCCGTCCGGCAGCATGGTCGACTGGCTGTACACCAACGAGCCCTCCCACCGGATGTAGAACTGGCTCGGGGTGTTGATCGGCTTTCTCAGCCAGAACGACAACTCGTAGTCCTGTCCCGCGGTCGTGGGGAGAAATTGATTGACAAACAGAAGCGTGCTTGATGCCAGTTTTGCGTAATGATCGCCAGAATGAGCGGTTGTGCCCGCAATTCGGAAGACTGACTGGTTCGGAACATTGGGCGGGGCAATCCACGGGAAGAACGCGCCGGTCTCGAAGCCCCCATTGACCACAAGTTCCCCGGCTTGGGCCGAACACACCCCGACGGCCGTTGCTGTCAGGGCGAACCACGCGCGGCCGCTTGGAGAGAGTCGCATCAGGCTGCCCTTTCGGCCGTCGCTCAATGCCGCCTCCTCCGCCGCATCGCCGCGGCTGCGCCGATCAGCAGCAGCGGCGCGGCGGAGGGGGCGGGGACGGGGACGACCGAGATGTCGTCAATATGGAATTCACCGGGAAACGACATCTGGCCAAACTCAATAAACGACCCGTTGATGTTCGAATGCAGGAGCACTGTGAATCGGAACCAATCGGTATCGTTGGGAAGGAGAACCGTTTGGCCGAAGGCGACCTGGCCTTCCCATCGGACCACGAATGGTGATAGCGCATTCAAAGGTCTCCGCAGCCAAAACGAGAGTTCATAATCCTGTCCCGCGGTGGTCGGAAGAACCTGGGTCATGTACTGCAACTGCGTGGATGACAGCCGGCCGTAGTGCGGTTCGTTGTGGCCATTGAAGGGTGAGACGAAGAACAGCGGGGACTTCTGATCAACCGCCTTGTGGGCCCGATCGACGCGAGGCGACGGCGTG
>CAYPEI010000031.1:0-37261 GCA_964409775.1 uncultured Phycisphaeraceae bacterium
GGGGGGGCGGGGGGTGTGGCGTTGATCGGTTCCTGGCGGCATACTCAAGGGGTCAACGAGGCGGAGCGGAGCCGCCGTTGTCCTGTTTTCGGTTCCACCCCGTGCCGAAGGTATCGGTTGATGAGCAGTACGCGCCCGGTCAGGTTGGCGTTCGTTTCCGCGGTTGTGGCGGCGGGGCTGTCGGCAACGGTGGGGAATGCGCAATGCGTGCGCGTGCTGGACCGGGCGGACTACGTGGAGCGGGTGAGGGGGATGTGGCTGGGGGAGTGCATCGCCAACTGGACGGGCCTGCAGACGGAGGGGCGTCGGTGGGGGCCGCCATTCTTCACGGATGCGGACTGGGGCACGACGCCGCCGGGGTATCCGCCGGGGTTCACGCTCGGGTTTGTCACGTGGGGGGAGCCGTGGGCGGCGGATGACGACACGGACATCGAGTACGTGTATCTGCACCTGCACACTCAGCACCAGACGCAGCGGCTGACGCCGGAGCAGATCCGCGACGGGTGGCGGGCGCACATCAACCGGTTCATCTGGGTGTCGAACGTGGCGAGCCGGGAGTTGATGGAGCCGCCGCGGTCGATCCGTCCGCCGGCGACATCGCTTGCGCAGGGGCTGACGCACGGGATCACCTGGTGGCTGAACTACTCGCTGATGATCGATGCGCAGTTGACCACGGAGATTTTCGGGGCGATGTGCCCGGGGATGCCGGGGCGGGCGCTGGAGATGGCGGACCTGCCGATCCGGACCACCGCGCACGGGCACGCGGCGCTGGCGTCGCAGGTGTACGTGATCATGTACAGCCTTGCACCGGTCGCGCCGCGCGGGATGAGCACGGCTGAGCAGACGCGGTGGCTATATCGCGAGGCGCGGAAGTTCGTCCCGGACGGCTCGAAGACCGCCGACATCATGGACTTCGTGCTGGCGGACTATCTGGCGAACCCGGATCACAACGACTGGGAGCGGACGCGTGACCTGTGCTACACGCGGTATGTCGCGACGGGGCCGGGGAACCCGGGGTACGTGTACCGGGACTGGTACGAGTCGAGCATCAACCTCGCCACGGGGCTGATCGCGCTGCTGTACGGAGAGGGCGACTTCCGGCGCACGGTGCAGATCGGCACCCTGTCGGGATGGGACTCGGACAATGGAACGGCGACCATGGGCGGGCTAATCGGGCTGCTGGTCGGCGACGCGGGCATCCGCGCGCAGTTCGGGGAGCCGCTGAGTTCGAACTTCTGGATTCTGCGGACGCGTGACGACCTGCCGGACTATTTCCCGGGGCAGCCGTACGAGGACCGGTTCGACCTGATGGCGGCGAGGATGCGGGAGATCGCCGACCGCGAGATCGTCGACGCCGGCGGGCGCATCGCGACGAGCGCGACGGACGGGCTGCCGTGGTTCGGGGCCGACGGGGGCGCGCTGCTGCCGCCCGGCGGCGCGGGGGACGGCCTGCATCCCGCGCGGGCACGGGAGATGAACCCGCTGCTGCGGCTGATGGGCCGGAGCGCCAACAACCGGGTGAGGGCGGAGGGGGGCACGGTCGCCGCGGCGTGCTCGGTCTCGTGCAGCCCGGTGTGCTGCTATGGCTCGGCAGACCCGGCGCAGATCGCCAACGGTTATGAGCATGACTTCCGCGGACTGGAGGACACGGGCGCGGGGCGCGGCGTGCTGTTCACGCAGGGCTGCGGGCTCCCGCCGGGCACGGCGATTTCGCTGCAGGTGACGTATGACCGTGAGGTCGCGGTGGAGCGCGTCCGGTTCATCGAGGGCGATCACTACACCGACACGCCGTTCCGCGGCGGGTGGTTCGACTCGCTGGGGCTGGAACTAAGGGTCGGCGGGGTATGGGTGCCGGCGGCGTTCGCGACGAGCGAGGCGCTGGACCCGGGGCGCCCGTTCCAGATCATTGATCTTGTGCTTCCGGCCGCGATGAACGCCAGCGGCATCCGCATCAGCGGCCCGGCGTGCGGGACGGGCGGAGCGACCGAGGCATTCATCACGTGCCTCGAGTTGGACGCGTTTGCACCCGAGTCGACCCCGGGCGGGGCGACGCATGACCTGGATGGGGACGGGTCGGTCGGCGTTGAAGATCTGTACGCGTGGGTTGCATCGCCGGTCGACCTGAACGAGGACGGGGCGGCGGACGTACACGATGCGGAGTTGCTGCGCGATGCGGTGCGCTGGGGCGAGGCGGGGCGGATGGGGCGGTGAGCGGCTGCGGCTTCGAAGCGGCGGACGACGAGGAAGAGGACTGGCCCCGCCGGCGGAATGGTCCGATAGACTGACACGCGATGGAGCCGAGCGCCACAACTTCAGCCCCGGGGGCGACCGCCCAGACGGTGGCGATCGATCGGCGCGGACTGCTGGGCTCGCCGCTGGACTTTGTCCGCCTGGCGAGGCCGATGCAGTGGATCAAGGGCGGGTTCGTGCTCATCGGCCCGGTGTACGGCGTGGCGGATCTGGCGCTTCGCGTGGCGGGGAGGGAGACGACCTGGCCGACGATCATCCTGAGCGCGCTTGGGGCGTTCTGCGCGTTCGGGTTCGTCGCCAGCGCGGGGTATGTGCTCAACGATCTGAAGGACCGGGAGGCGGACCGGTCGCATCCGCGAAAGCGGAACCGGCCGATCGCGGCGGGGCGGGTGTCGGCCGGGGCTGCGAGGATGTACGCGGGGGCGCTGATCATCCTGGCGCTGGCGGCGGTGCTGGTGGTGCCGCACGCGGAGGAGATGGGCTCGCCGCGGACGCTGCTGGGGGTGTGCATCGCGCTGTACGCGATGAACACGGCGGCGTACACCTTCTCGTTCAAGTCGCACCCGGTGCTGGACGTGGTGAGCCTGTCGCTGGGGTTTGTGCTGCGGGTGCTGGGCGGGTGCGCGGCGGTGCTGATCACGCCGTCGGCGTGGCTGCTGAGTTGTACGTTCTTCGTGTCGATGTTCCTGGCGCTGGGCAAGCGGCTGGGGGAGCGGCGGACGCTGGGGGCCGACGCCGCGGCGGCGCGGGGGGTGCAGGCGCTGTACACCGACGACTTCCTGCGGATGTCGGTGGTGGTGACGGGGGTGGCGACGCTCTTGAGTTACTCGGATTACGTGGTGGCGCAGAGCAAGACGTACACATTCGGGTTCAACCTGCTGTGGCTGACACTGCTGCCGGCGACGTACGGGCTGCTGCGGTGCATCGTGCAGATCGAACGCGGCATCTATGACGACCCGACGGAACTGGCGACGAAGGACCGACCGTTCCAGATCGCGTGCGCGATCTTCGGCGGGCTGACGGCGGCGCTGCTGGCGGGGATGAAACTGGGATGGTGGGCGGGGGTGTGAGGTCTGTTTGTGGAGGCGACGCGGCGGCGTCCGCAGAGGCGGGTCCACAGAGAACACGGAGGCGGACACAGAGGCACGGAGAGGTGCCCACCTTCGAATCCGCGATGCTCCAAACTTGCCGCTTCTGAACTCTGCGGTCGAAGTCCGTCAGCAGACGGGCCGCCAGCGTCATGCCCGACGCTGCAAGGGCGAGTTGCAGTTTTGCGTAACCGCCAAGTGCCACGTACACCCAGTACGACGCCGACATCACCGGGCAGGACTCAGTGACCGCATTGCCCCCACAGCCGGCGATGGGATCGGCTTGACAACTCTCCGTGCGCATCCAATACTTGCATCATGGTGCAAGTACGCAAGCAAAGCGGCAAGTCTCGAACGGCCCGGGCGGCGGGCCCCGCCAGAAGCCGCCCCGCATCTCCAAAGCACGCCGCGGCCTCGAAATCGCCGCTGGACACGCTCCTCGACCCCGAACTGTTCAAGGCTTTGTGCGACCCGACGCGGGTGAGCCTGCTCGCGTGCCTGGCCAAGTGCGGGCGGGCGTGCTCGGTCGGCGAGGTCGCCGAGTGCTGCAGGGTCGATCTGTCGGTGGTGTCGCGGCACCTGGCGCAACTGGCCGATGCGGGCGTGCTGGAATCGAGCAAGCAGGGGCGCACGGTGCTGTACCGCGTGCTGTTTACCGACCTGTCCGCGAAGTTGCGGGCGATTGCGGATGCGATCGATTCGTGCTGTCCGGAGGGATCGTGCGGGACCGGCTGCGGCGGCGGGGAGTCGGGAGGGTGCTGTGGCTGAGGGGCGACGTAAGCCGAGCGTGCTCTTTCTGTGCACGGGCAACTCGTGCCGGAGCCAGATGGCCGAGGGGTTCGCCCGCGCGCTCAAGGCTGATGTGCTCGACGCACACTCCGCCGGAACGGCTCCGCACGGGCTGAACCCGCTGGCGGTGCGGGCGATGGCCGAGGCAGGGATCGACATTTCCGGGCACGCGTCAAAGTCGCCGCGGGACCTCGCCGCGCGGGGTGTGAAGTTCGACGTTGTGGTGACCGTGTGCGATTCGGCGCACGAGGCGTGCCCGGTGATCCCCGGCGCGCGGATCGTGCACACCGGCTTTGACGACCCGCCGCGGCTGGCGAAGGGCGCGGCAACCGAGGATGAGGCGATGGCGCATTACCGGCGGGTGCGGGATGAGATCCGGACTTGGGTGGACACGCTGCCGGGGGCGCTGGGGCTGGGTGAGGGTTGATCGGCTGAACCATCACGCGCAACCACGAGCGCTGCGCGGAGTGAAACACGAAAGGACATGAACATGAACACGAACGCGATGAACACAAAGAACGATGCGACCTCCTGCGGCTGCGGGCCGAGTTGCTGCGGCGGGGAGAAGGCGCGGAACGCGGTGGCCGCGGCGGCGAGCGCAGCACAAACCCCTGTCGACGAGGCCGCGGCGGATGCGGTGCGGGAGGAGGTGCGGGCGGGGTATGGACAGATTGCGCGGAGCGGGGGCTGGTCGGAAGCGAAGATCGGCGCCGGGACTGCGACCAAGTCGGCATCGAGTTGCTGCGCGGGGCGCTCCTCCTCGCAGGCCGGCGGAGGCTGCTGCGGCCCGGCGACGTTCTCGCCGGAACAGTTGGCCGCGGCGATCGGATACTCGGAGTCCGATCTCGCCGCGACGCCGGAGAGCGCGAACATGGGGCTGTCGTGCGGGAACCCGACGGCGATCGCCGCGCTTCGGCCGGGCGAGGTTGTGATCGACCTGGGTTCGGGCGGCGGGTTCGACTGCTTTGTCGCGGGGCCGAAGGTCGGCGCGACGGGACGCGTGATCGGCATCGACATGACGCCGGACATGCTGAGCAAGGCACGGAAGAACATCGCCTCGTACTCGAAGCAGTCGGGGCTCAGCAATGTCGAGTTCCGGCTGGGGGAGATCGAGAACATCCCGGTGGCGGATGGGACGGGGGATGTGGTGATCAGCAACTGCGTGCTGAACCTGTCGCCGGACAAGCCGCGGGTGTGGAGGGAGGTCGCGCGGGTGCTCAAGCCGGGCGGGCGCGTGGCGGTGTCGGACCTGGCGCTGCTCAAGCCGCTGCCGGAGAGCGTGAAGGCGGATGTCGAGGCGCTGATCGGGTGCATCGCGGGCGCCGTGCTGGTGGAGGAGACCCGTGCGCAGATGGCCGCGGCGGGGCTGAAGGACATCGTGCTGACGCCCAAGCCGAGCTACATCGACGCCATGACGGACTGGCAGGACCCGCTGTACCGGAAGATCATCGAGGCGCTGCCGGCGGGCGCGAAGCCGGGGGACTACATCACGAGCCTGGACATCGCAGGACGGAAGCGGTAAGTCGCAATAGGGTTCACCGGATCGGTGCGATGAACATGCACGGCGCCGGACCGCGCCGCTCACCTGGCATCGGCAAGCACTCCTGAGAGTTTTGGCTGCGAGTCCATGACGACCAACTCCGCGCAACCTGATGCGTGCGTTTCCTGCCGCACGACCCATCTGTCGTTCCTGGACCGCTTCCTGACCTTGTGGATCTTTATGGCCATGGGTGTGGGCGTGGCGATTGGGCGGCTCGTGCCCGGGGCGGCGGGGCTGCTGGACCGGGCGACGATCGGGACGACGAACATCCCGATCGCGATCGGGCTGATCCTGATGATGTACCCGCCGCTGGCGAAGGTGCGGTACGAGGAGTTGCCGCGGGTGTTCCGCGACTGGAGGATCCTGGGCATCTCGCTGGTGCAGAACTGGGTGGTCGGCCCGCTGCTGATGTTTGCGCTGGCCGTGCTGCTGCTCCCGGACAAGCCGGAGTACATGACGGGGTTGATCCTTGTCGGCCTGGCGCGGTGCATCGCGATGGTGCTGGTGTGGAATGATCTGGCGAAGGGGAGCCCGGAATACGCCGCGGGGCTTGTTGCGTTCAACAGCATCTTCCAGGTGCTGTTCTTCAGCGTGTATGCGTGGGTGTTCATCACCGTGCTTCCGCCGCTGGCGGGCCTGCAGGGTTCGGTTGTGCACGTCTCGATCAGTGGGATCTTCCAGAGTGTGGTGATCTATCTGGGGATTCCGTTCGCGGCGGGGCTGTTGACGCGGCTGGTTCTGCGCCCGCTCAAGGGCGATGCGTGGTACACCTCGGTGTTTGTGCCGCGGATCGCGCCGATCACGCTGGTCGCGCTGCTGCTGACGATCGTGGTGATGTTCAGTCTCAAAGGGGAAGCGATCGTGCGGCTGCCGCTCGATCTTGTGCGGATCGCGGTTCCGCTGGTGTTGTACTTCGTGATCATGTTCCTGACGAGTTTCTGGTGGGCGAGGAGGGCGGGGGCGGACTACGAACGGACGGCGACGCTGGCGTTCACCGCGAGCGGGAACAACTTTGAGTTGGCGATCGCGGTGGCGATCGCGGTGTTTGGCATCGGCAGCGGCGTGGCGTTCGCCACGGTCGTGGGTCCGCTGGTGGAGGTGCCCGTGCTCATCGGGCTCGTGCATGTGTCGTTGTGGTTCGGGCGGAGGTGGTTCGGACGCCCGGTCGGCGCGCCGTGAACCCGCCGGGTGCCTGCGGGGGCACTATGCTCGCCTATGCGGGCGTACAGCGACAAGGTCTGGCACGCCGTTCCGCACGGAGAGGTATTTCGTGCGTTTGGCACCGATGCGCATCGCGGGTTGACCGCCGCCGAGGCCGCCGCGAGGCTCTCTCGCGACGGCCGCAACGTGATCACGACTCGTCGCGGCCGTCCGTGGTATGTTCGACTGCTGCTGCAGTTCCACGCTCCGCTGATCTACATCCTTCTGGTTGCGACGGCGGTCACGTTGCTGCTGCGAGAGTACGTGGATGCAGCGGTGATCTTCGCGGTCGTGATTGTCAACGCGCTGATCGGGTTCATCGAAGAGATGCGGGCGGTCAAAGCGATCGATGCGCTGGCGCGGTCGATGAAGACCGAGGCGACGGTGCGGCGGGATGGCCGGCGGGAGCGGGTCGATGCCGCGGAACTGGTCATGGGCGACATCGTGCTGCTGGAGGCCGGGGACAAGGTTCCGGCGGATCTGCGGCTGCTGGCGGTTCACGAACTGCATGCGGATGAATCGGCGCTGACGGGCGAGAGCAAGGCCGTCAACAAGCAAATCGAGCCGTTGGATGCCGCGACGGTGCTCGCGGATCGGCGCAACTTGGCCTATGCGGGATCGCTGATCACGCGGGGATCGGGGACCGGGCTGGCGGTGGCGACCGCGGACCGGACCGAGGTCGGGCGGATCAGCGGGCTGATCGCGTCGGCTGATGACCTGGCCACGCCGCTGGGGCGGAAGATCGCATCGTTCAGCAAGTTGCTGTTGTGGGTGATTCTGACGGTGGCGACCCTGGCGTTCTTCGTGGGCATCTCCCGGGGACGTTCGGCGGGCGAGATGTTCATGGCGTCGGTGGCGCTGGCGGTGGGCGCCATCCCCGAGGGACTGCCCGCAGCGGTCACGGTCATGCTCGCCGTCGGTGTGGCACGGATGGCCCGGCGGCGCGCGATCATCCGCAAACTCCCGGCGGTCGAGGCGCTGGGAAGCACCACGGTCATCTGCTCGGACAAGACGGGCACGCTCACGCAGAATCAGATGACGGTCCGCGCGGCGTGGGTGTGCGGCGCGACGGGCCGGGGGGGTGTTGAGTACGAGTTCACGGGTTCCGGGTATGACCCGCGGGGCGAGATTCGCACGGTGACGGACGGCCGGCCGGTGTCGGCGCGGGAGCATGCGGCGCTGGCGGAACTGCTGCGGTGCGGCGTGATCTGCAACGATGCTTCGCTCCGGCCGGCGGATGGCGCGGCAACGCAATGGCAGGTCCACGGCGACCCGACGGAAGGCGCGCTGGTCGTGGCGGCGCGAAAGATGGCCGATCTCGATCTGTCGACGGAAGCGATGGAGGCGCGTTGGCCGCGGACGTCGGCCGTCCCGTTCGAGTCGGACCGGCAGTACATGGCGACGCAGCATGCTGATGGGAAGGATGCTTCGCTGCCCGGCCTGGTGTGCGTGAAGGGATCGGTGGAGCGCATCCTGGCGATGTGCGGCGATGCCCGCGCGGCTGACGGCTCGACCGCGGCGCTGGACCGTGATGCGGTTCACGCCGCCGCGACGCGGCTCGCCGGGCAGGGCCTGCGGGTCCTCGCGTTTGCCGAGCGACGTGCGGAGTCCGGTGCGGCATCGATCGATGCGCGGTCGCTGGAATCGACGGAGGGGACGCTGACGTTCCTGGGGCTGCAGGGCATGCTGGACCCGCCGCGGCCGGAAGCGATCGAGGCGGTGGGGGAGTGCCAGCGTGCGGGCGTGCGGATCAAGATGATCACGGGGGATCATGCCGCGACCGCGGCGTCGATCGCCGCGATGATCGGGATTGACGGCGCGCGTGACAGTGGGGGCGTGTCGAGGACGCTGACCGGAGCGGAGATGGCGAGGATCGCGGATGAGCAACTGCCCGACCATGCCGAGGCGACCGCGGTCTTTGCGCGCATGACGCCGGAGCAGAAACTGCGGCTGGTGAAGGCGCTGCAGAGCCGGGGGCACATCGTCGCGATGACCGGCGACGGGGTGAACGATGCGCCCGCGCTCCGGCAGGCGGATATCGGGGTGGCGATGGGCATCTCCGGCACGGAGGCCGCGAAGGACGCCGCGGACATGGTGCTGGCGGATGACAACTTCGCGTCGATCCGGGCGGCGGTCGAAGAGGGTCGAACGGTCTATACGAACCTGGTCAAGTTCATCGTCTGGACTCTACCAACGAACGGTGGCGAGGCGTGCGTGATTCTTGTAGCGATTGCGCTGGGCACACCGCTGCCGATCCTGCCGATCCATGCGTTGTACATCAACATGATCACGTCTGTGCTGCTGGGTATCCCGCTCATCTTCGAGTCGAAGGAGCCGGGGGTGATGACCCGTCCGCCTCGCGATCCACGGAAGCCCCTGTTCACCCTCGAGATGTTCATGAGAACCGGGCTGGTGTCGCTCTTGCTGTGCATCGGTGCGATGGGGCTCTTTGAATGGGAACTGCGTCGAGGCGAGTCAGAGGCTTCGGCACGGACGGCGGCCGTCTCGGTGATTGTGGTGGGTGAGATGTTTTACCTGTTCTCCAGCCGCGCCCTGCTCCGGCCGGCCTGGGCTGTTCCGATCTTCTCAAACCTCTGGCTATGGATGGGCATCGGACTGATGCTGGCTGTCCAAGCGGCGTTTGCGCACCTGCCGATCATGAACCGCCTGTTCCACTCAGCGCCGCTCGCTGCCGAGGGCTGGCTCCGCGTGTTCGGTGCCGGCCTGATGGTGCTCGTTGTGGTAGAAGGCGAGAAGGCGATCCGCCGCCTGCTGCTGCGCGACTCGGTGGACGAGCACGCGTAAGGCAGACCTGCGCACCGCACCCCGTGAGACCCGGCATGTCGCCTCAGCCGCTCTGAAGACGATGAACAGACTCCTGATCAACATCCTGATCGATCTTCTCGCGGCCGTCGCGCTGACGGTCATGGTCGCGACCGGGATCGTGATCTGGTTCATCCTGCCGCCGGGGACGAGCCAGACGCACTCGCTCTGGGGTCTTCTGCGGCACGAATGGGGCACGATCCACGCCGCAGCGGCAGTTCTCGCGGCACGGTGCGCAAACTGCCATGGCGATGCGCGAGCCGCGGCGAGGGTTCGGGCTACGACTCCGGAGGAACTTGCCGAGCCGCAAGCGGGGATCCGCTGGGTGGCCCCGGGAGATCCGGCGGGCAGCCGTCTGTTCGAGGTCATCGGCCCGGGAGGGGCGACAAGCAGGGTGGCGCCGGTCCATCAGTTGGAGGTTGGCGAGGTTGCGATTCTTCGGGAGTGGATCCGGACGCTGGCGTCCGCATCCGGGGGCGGCGACTGATCGTGCCGCGGCCGCCACCTGGCAGCGCCGCTCCCGGTACCACCCGCTTCCCCGCGCAAGCCTTGACAGTCGGCGGTCGGCGTGCTGCGCAGACCGCTAAACTGCGGATCAGTCGGGGATTGAACCGAACCGTGCATCTCCGCGGCGTCAAGAGAGGAATGGGTCACGATCGACCCCATCCCTCACGCGGAAGTTGGCGGGCGCAACCACTTGTTCCGGGTGGCCGTGGAGCAAAGGAGAAGGATGGCATGAGCAGGAAACAGACATGGCGGGCGATTTCCGCGGTGGTCGCGCTGGCGCTTGGCGCCGGTGCGCTTGCCCAAGAGGGTGGAGCGGGCGGGCCGCCGAAGCCGGACTTCCCGCCGTTTGCGGAAGTCGCGAAGGACTATGAGAAGGTGGTATCGACGGCGGACGGCAGCGAGAGTCTGTACACGATCTGGCGTCGGGCCAAGGACAACCAACTGCTGGCGGAACTGCCGCGGAACTTCGCGAACCAGAAGCACTTCATCGCCATGACGGTCGCCGGGGGCGACATCTGGGCGGGACTGCAGGGCGGGGACGGGGTGTTCTACTGGAAGCGGTTCGACAAGGCGCTGGCGATGATCGCGCCGAACTTCGACACCCGGACGACGGGGGACGAGGAATCGCGGGCGGGCGTGAGCCAGCAGTTCACCGACACGGTGATGCTGGACATGCCGATCGTGACGATGGGTCCGTCGGGGCAGCCGGTGATCGACCTGGATGCGCTGCTGGTGGGGCAGGCGGGCCGGTTCTTTGATCGTCAGGCGGCGGGCGCGAACCCGCGGCTGGCGACGATCCAGAGCGTGAAGGCGTTCCCGGAGAACGTGGAGATCACGATCGAGATGCCGGTCGCGGGCGGGCAACTGCGCACGTTCCACTACTCGATCAGCCGCCTGCCGGAGAACACGGGTTACAAGCCGCGTGAAGCGGACGAGCGCGTGGGGTTCTTCACGACGAGTTACCGCGATCTGGGCAAGTATCGGGACGACCAGAAGTGGGTCCGGTACATCAACCGCTGGAACCTTGAGAAGCGGGAGCCGGGTCTGCGGCTGAGCCCGCCGAAGAAGCCGATCGTGTTCTACGTGGAGAACACGGTGCCGGTGCGCTATCGCCGGTACGTGCGCAACGGCATTGAGTACTGGAACAAGGCGTTTGAGAAGATCGGCATCCTGAACGCGATCGAGGTCGAGTACCAGGACAAGTCGACCGGCGCGCACATGGACAAGGACCCGGAAGACACGCGGTACAACTTCATCCGCTGGCTGTCCAACGACATGGGCACGGCGATCGGGCCGAGCCGGACGGACCCGCGGACGGGGCAGATCCTGGACGCGGACGTGGTGCTGACGGACGGCTGGATCCGGCACTTCTGGTTCCAGGCGAACCAACTTCTGCCGGAGATGGCGATGCAGGGCTTCAGCCCCGAGACGCTGGCGTTCCTCGATCGCAACCCGGACTGGGACCCGCGGATCCGTCTGGCGGACCCGGGCGACCGGGACTACCTGCTGGCGATGCGGGCCAGCCGCGGCGTGCTGCGGTATGGCGGACACCCGGCGGGCAGCGTGGACTCGCGACTCTATGGGGATGACGAGTTCGACGGGCTGACGGGTCGGACGAGCCAGTTCAACGGCATGTGCCTTGCGGCGCGGGGCAAGGCGTTTGACATGGCGATGATGCGGATGCATCTGGAACTCGAGGAGTTGATGGCGGAGGCGGATCAGCCCCCGCCGCCGACCCCCGGCGACGAGCCGAAGAAGGACGAGCCCAAGAAGGACGACAAGCCGAAGAAGGAAGAGCCGGAACTGATCGACGGCATCCCCGAGTGGTTCGTCGGCCCGATGCTGACGGACCTGGTGGCGCACGAGGTGGGCCACACGCTTGGTCTGCGGCACAACTTCAAGGCGTCGTCGATCTACAAACTGAGCGACATCAACTCGGATGCGATCAAGGGCAAGAAGCCGTTCACCGGATCGGTGATGGACTACACGCCGGTGAACATCAACCGCGAGGCGGGTCCGGTGCAGGGCGACTGGACGATGATCGACATCGGGCCGTACGACTTCTGGGCCATCGACTACGGCTACGGCAACGACCCGAAGAAGGCGCTGACCCGCGTGTCGGAGCCGGAACTGGTGTACCTGACCGACGAGGACATCGGCGGTCCGGACCCGCTGGCCCGGCAGTATGACTTCTCGGCCGACCCGCTGGACTACGCGAACAACCAGATGCGCCTGGTGAAGTACTACCGCGACCGGCTGCTCACTAAGTTCGTGAAGGACGGCGAGAGTTGGTCGAAGGCGCGGCGCGGGTACAACCTGACGCTGAACCAGCAACTGCAGGCCATCAACATGATGGCGCCCTGGGTGGGCGGCGCGCACGTGAGCCGCGACCGCAAGGGCGACCCGAACGGCCGGGCGCCGATCCAGGTGATCCCCGCACAGACGCAGCGTGCGGCGCTGAAGTTCGTTCTCGACAACGCGTTCACCGATGAGGCGTTCGGCCTGACGCCGGAGATGCTCAAGTACATGACGGTGGACAAGTGGTGGGACGACGGCGGTCGTGCGGAGATCATGGAGGACGCGACGTGGGCGGTGCACGACCGGATACTGGGTGCGCAGGCCGCGGCGATCACCATGGTCATGAACCCGACGGTCCTGAAGCGGGTGTATGACAACGAGTTCCGCGTTCCGGCCGACCAGGACATGCTGACGCTGCCGGAGTTGATGAGCGCGATCACCGGGACGATCTGGAAGGAGATCGAGACCGGACCGTCGTCCTCGTACAGCAACCGCAAGCCGTTCATCTCGAGCCTGCGGCGGAATCTCCAGCGGGAGCACCTGGAGCGGCTGATCGACCTGTCGATGCCGGGCACGGTCCGCGGCGCGGCGGGCAAGCCGATCTCGAACCTGGCGACCGCGAAACTCCGGGACCTGCGCGAGCGCATCAAGCGCATCATGGATTCCGACGGCGCGGGCCGGATCGATGACTACTCCAAGGCGCACCTGGCAGAGGCCGGTCTGCGCATCGACAAGGTGCTGGACGCGCAGTACATCTACAACGCCAACAAGATCGGCGGCGGGGGCATGTCCCCGTTCTTCTTCGGACAGCCGGCGCCGGCGGCTCCGGCCCCTGCGACCACCGCGCCGGGCCTGGGCGGCAGCGAGCCGACGTACTACGACTCGCAGTCCGGGGTTCCGTCGCGATAGGCGACGGCCGGCGGAATCGGACGTTGAGCAGGGCCCCGGACGCAGTGTCCGGGGCCCTTTTTCATGGTCTCCGGATGCGGGCGTTTGCGGCGGGCGCTTCAGGCTGTATTCTGCAGTACACCCCCTCCCCCCCTCCAAACCCCTCCGGCAGACCGCGGATTCCCGCGAAAAGCGCCGGAATAGGAGAAGATCCATGAACACGATCAACATCCGAGCACTGGGCGTGCTGATGAGCGCGATGATGTGCGGCGGGCTGCTGACGGCGCCCGCGGCCGCGCAGACGGACGACTGCCAGGGGGCGACGCCGATCGGTCCGGGCACGTACCAGGGCACGACCGTCGGCGCGACGGTGGACGGCTCGGCGTCGTGCGTCTCGAACAACGGCCCGGATGTGTGGTACTCGATCTCGATCACGACGGCGTGCGCGCTGTCGATCGACACGTGCGGGAGCGGGTTTGACACGGTGCTGTCGATCCACTCGATGCTGTGCCCTGGAACAACGTCGACGACGCTGGCGTGCAACGACGACGCGTGCGGGCTGAGTTCGCGGGTGCTGTTTGCCGCGAACGCCAACACGACGTACCTCGTCCGTGTGTCGGGCTGGAACGGCGCGACGGGCGCGTACACGCTGAACGTGTCGTGCGCGACGCCGATGGAGCGGGACACCTGCTCGCTGGCGACGCCGGTGACGGTGGGGAGTTACTCCGGCACGACGGTGCTGGCCACCAACGACGGCTCGGCGTCGTGCGGGCAGTCGGCGGGCGCTCCGGATCACTGGTTCGTGTATACCCCGCAGACGACGTGCCTGCTGACGGCGGATACATGCGGGAGCGCGTTTGACACGGTGCTCTCGGTGCACACGGGGTGTCCGGGCACCTCGGCCAACCAGTTGGCCTGCAACGACGACACGTGTGCGTACGGCTCTCGGGTGACGGTGCCGGTGCAGGGCGGCCAGAGTTACTACCTGCGGGTGGCCGGGTTCAACAACGCGACGGGGGCGTACACCCTGAACGTCGCGTGCGAGCCGGTGGTGCAGGCGGATGCCTGCGTGGACGCGATCGAACTTTCGCCCGGACTGCACCTGGCCGACAACAGCGCGGCCACGCCGGACGGGCTTTCGTCGTGCGCCGGTCCGGGCGCGGATGTCTGGTTCCGGTATTCGCCGCTGGAGAACTGCACGCTGTCGCTCAGTACCTGCGGGGCGCAGTTCGACACGGTGTTGTCGGTGCACACGGGCTGCCCGGCCACTCCGGCGAACGAGGTGGCGTGCAGCGACAACGACTGCGGGCAGCAGTCGCTGATCGCGTTTGCGGCGCAGGCGGGGGTCGTGTACTACATCCGGCTGGCCGGCGCCTCGGGCGCGGCCGGGGCGTGCTTCGTGAACCTGTCGTGTTCGCCGGGAGTTCCCATCGGCGCGGACATCTACGTCGGAGAACTGACGCAGATCGTGCAGGCCGGGCGGGAGGGTGACATCATCGGCTGCGGCATTGACTCGCCGCTGTGCAACGCCGGCTCGATGCCTCTGGACTGGATCGCAAACCCGGATCCGCGGCACCCGTTCATGGTCTTCAACATGTACCGGCTGAAGAACGGGCGATTCGAGCAGATCGGCATGTCGTGGGCCAAGCACGGCTGGGGCGCAGCGCAGGGGAACGCCTGCGGCTTCGGGTGCACGCCGTTTGCGGACAACTCGCGGCTGGGAGTGGGCTGCTCGGACACATATTCGGCGGGGATCAACGCCTCGCAGTCGACGCTCGGGCCGCGGCACGAGATCAACCCGTGGACCGGCTCGTTCACCTACGCCGGTTCACACTTTGCAACGTCGCAGCCGCCGCACAACGGGATCAGCCACCGGCTGCAGATCCGCGACAGCGACCTCGACCCGGCGCAGAACCCGGGTGCGCAGTACTTCTGCGAGACGTACATCCTGGGCCATGACGACGCGAACCACCTGAACAGCGCCTCGTTCGAGCCGGTGGTGGTGTCGGGCTCTCCGGGCGGGACGTGGAACCTGGATATCTCGGCCGCGGCGGGCACCAACGGGCCGGCGATCCTGGCGTGGCAGGGGGCGACGCGGACGGTGATTCCGCAGCAGCCTGAGAGCGACGGGCGGTGCATCCTCGCGGTGCGCGTGACGGACAACGGGAACGGCACGTGGCACTACGAGTATGCCCTGTACAACCTCGACATGGACAGGGGAGTGTTCGCGGTCGCGCTGCCTGTCGACCCGGCGACGACGCTGAGCAACATCGGCTTCAGCGCCGTGCGATCGCACGATGAGCCGTTCAACAACTCTGCGTGGAGGGCGGACCGGACGGCGAGGCGGATCATCTGGTCCACCGATCCGTACGCCTCGCACCCCAACAGCAACCCGCTGCGCTGGGGCACGATGTACAACTTCCGGTTCGATGCCGATCGCGGGCCGCACAGCGCGGAGGTGGTGCTGGTGCCCTACAAGCCGGGCACGCCGGGGAGTTTCTCGGGGACCACGACCGGGCCGCGCTCGTGCCCGGCGGACTTCGACGGCAACGGCTCGATCGCGGTGCCGGACATCTTCGCGTTCCTGTCGGCGTGGTTCCTTCAGAGCACGCGGACGGATTACGACGAGAACGGCTTCGTGGGTGTGCCCGATCTGTTCACATTCCTGTCGCTCTGGTTCGCGGGCGGGTGTGATTGATCGAGGCGGGCCAATCCCGCAGCGTCATCGCGGCTGAACGAAAAGAGGCCCCGGCATGTCGCCGGGGCCTCTGGTGTTTCTTCAGGATGGACCGAACCACGGGCCGGAAGGACATTCGGGCGTCAGCGCCGGCAGGGGTCGGGGATGCTGGTGAAGCAGGCGACGAATCCGTTGAGGTCCTGGGCGTCGGTCACGCCGTCGCCGTTGAAGTCGCCGTGCCCGCCGAAGTAACTGCTGAGGAACGCGTAGAGATCCGCCGGGGTGATGACCCCGTCGTTGTTCCAGTCGCAGGGGCAGAGGCGCGGGCAGCGGTCAGGAGAGCAGAAGGTCTGGTCTCCCTGGTAGGTGCCGCCGCGGGCCTCGCACATCTCGCGGGTCAGCCGGAGGCACGCCCCGGCGTTGGCGTCGGAGGCGACGCAGCAGGCGCCGATGTTCTCGGGGAGCGGGCAGGCGCCGGGCTCGCACGGGAGGCCGTTGCCGAGGTAGGTGCCCTGGACGTTTGCGCACTGCTCGGCGGTGACGACGATGCAGGCGAGCGGGTTGGCCAGCGGTCCGCCGCTGATGCAGCACGCTCCGGTCGGGCGCGGCGGGCAGTTGGTCGCGGTGCAGGGGACATCGATCCCGAGGAAGGTCCCGGCGATCTGCTCGCACTCGGCGCGGGTCATGATGGAGCAGGCAAAGCCGGTTCCACCGGCGGGGTCACCGGGCGTGGGGAAGCAGCACGCGCCGCGCGGAGTGGGAGCGGGGCAGGAGGTGCTGGAGCAGACCGAACCGGGCCCGCGCCAGATGCCGTTGACCTCGGCGCAGGCGGCCTGGGTGCGGATCTGGCAGGTCATCGTTCCGTTGGCGGGGATGCAGCACGCGCCGGTGGCGGGCTGGCAGGCGGCGCTGGAGCAGGTGGTTCCCGGACCGCGCCACTGGCCGCCCCGCTTGGCGCACTGGGTGCTTGTCAGGGCGATGCAGGTGACGAGCCCGTTGGCGGGGACGCAGCAGGCGCCGGTGGCCGGCGCGCAGGTGTCGTTGCCGCAGGTTGTGCCGGGTCCGCGCCACGAGCCGTTGACCTCTGCGCAACCGGCCTGGGTACGGATCTGGCAGGTGATCGCGCCGGCCGCGGCGACGCAGCAGGCGCCCGTCGCGGGGGGCGCGCACAGGGTCGAGGAGCAGGGGACGTTGGCGCCCTGCCACTGGCCGCCCTGCTGGGTGCAGTTGGTCTGGGTGACGGTGACGCACACCCTGCCGGCGGGCGAGTTCACGCAGCACGCGCCGGTGGCGGGCGGGGGCGTGCAGGTGTCGTTGGCGCACGCGGTCCCGGCGCCGCGCCAGGTCCCGCCGACTTCGGCGCATCCGGCCTCGGTTCGGATCTGGCAGGAGATGAACCCCGCCGCGGCGACACAGCACGCACCCGTGGGGGGCGGCGGTGTGCAGGTGGTGTTGGTGCAGGTGGTTCCCGGGCCACGCCAAATGCCATTCACTTCAGCGCAGCCGGCCTGGGTTCGGACCTGGCAGGTCACGCCCGCCGAGTTCGTGATGCAGCAGGCGCCGGTGGGTTGGGGGCAGGTGGTGGCGGCGCACGCGGTGCCCGCTCCCTGCCATGCGCCATTGACTTCAGCGCAGCCTGCCTGGGTGCGGATCTGGCAGACGACGATGACGTCGCCGGTGATGCAGCAGGCGCCGGTCGGCGGCGGAGTGCAGGTCGTGTTGGTGCACGTGGTCCCGGCGCCGCGCCAGATGCCATTGACGCTCGCGCACCCGGCCTGGGTGCGGATCTGGCAGGTGATGGCCCCGCCGGACGTGACGCAGCACGCGCCGGTGGGCTGCGGGCACGCGTCGCCGCCACACGTCGTTCCTGCGCCGCGCCAGTTGCCGCCCTGCGCGAGGCAGTTGGCTTCGGTGGCCAGCACGCACACGGTTCCGCCGGCGGACCCCGGCACGCAGCACGCGCCGGTCGGGGGCGGGGTGGTGTTGCAAGGGTTCGGCGAGCACGTTGTTCCGACGCCACGCCAGATGCCGTTGGCGGCGAGGCACTGGGCCTCGGTCGTGAGCACACAGATCACGCCGCCGTTGGGCGATGCCTGACAGCATGCGCCATTGGTGGTGCCGGGTTGTGCGAAGGCGGGAGTGCCGGTGAAGGACGCCGCGGCGGAGACGATCCAACCCCCGATGACTGCGAGCAGTCGGAAGCGACGCGATGGCATGAATGGTCCCTTCTCTTGGTCTGGCGAGGCGTGCACCGCAATGCCCCCCGGCCCTTCCGAATGCGGACGAGCGTCCGCGATTCGTTGATGATGCACGATGCGCTATCACCCGTCAATGCGGTTGCAGGGCGGAATGCGAATTGAATTCCCGACGATTCTTGGGATTTCTGTTCGTTTCTCGATCGGTACTGCTTCGCGCGGGTTCTTCGTGCGGAAGCCGTTGGTAGGGCCGGAATCATCAGGTACAGTTTGCGCCCGCCCACGATGTGTTTTTCAAAGGGCCGGCGGAGTTGAACCATGCGGTCAGGAACACGTTTGCCACGAACTGCAAGTGTGCTCGTCCATGGCCTTGTCGCCGCCGCGGCATGGGCCGATGGCACCTACCAGTTCACGATCAACAGTTCGGCGAGTTCGCTGCAGTCGACGATCACGGTGGGTGCTCCGACAACCGGTACGCTGATCGGCGACTATGACGCGGCCACGAACCCGACCGGCACGCGCACCAAGCCGGGGCTGTTCGGGACGTTTGGTTCGACGGAGAACGTCGCGGTGCCGGTGACGGTGGCGATGGTCATTTCGGGGAACAACACGACGCACCCCGCGGGCGGGTTCGTGTTGAGTCTTGATCCGGAGGGCGCGGAGGCACGCCTCTCGGGGTTGAGCCTCGACATGCTCGGCGCGGGGGCGTTTGCGATCACGGCGACGGCGAACGTGAACTGGAATAGTTTCCGCGAGCGCAGCCCGACATGCATCGTGCCCGGCGGGATCACCATCCCCATTCCGCTCGGCCAGGCCACGGTGACGCAGTTCACGGCCGAGCAGGGCGCGGCCGAGGCGGCAGGCACACTGGTGAGCACGGGCGAGGGGACGTTCACGGTTGCGATCCCGGTCGACCTGGAGGTGACCATCGCCGCGTCGTTCCTCGGGCAGGAACTTCCGCCCACGCCGCAGAGCATCCCGGTCGTGTTCGCGGCGACGGTGACGCTGGACGGCAACGGCGGCGCGGAAATCGCCGCGGATCTTGAGGGATTCGAGGTGACGCAGCAGCAGGCCGGGCCGATCGGCGATCCGTTTGACCTTCCGTTCACGGAGCCGGTCTGCCAGGGCAGCCTGATGTTCACGCTGCAACTTCAGGGCCTCAACGTGAGCAGCACATCGTCGGCCGCGCTGGTCGCGGCGGGCACGAAGCGTCCGCCCCCGATCTGCCCCTGCGACTGGAACCACAGCGGCGGGATCGACGTGCCGGACATCTTCGCGTTCCTGTCGTCGTGGTTCGCCAACGAGTCGCGGGCAGACTTTGACGGCTCGGGCGGTGTTGGCGTGCCGGATATCTTCGCGTTTCTCTCGTGCTGGTTCGCCCGGCCGGGCGGATGCGCCTGAGTCGGCGAGGGACGATCGCGGGAAGGCTGTGAGTCGGTTGGTCCGAGAACCAGCGGCGTTGCCCGCATGATCGGAACACCCTGGCGTGAGGATTGCGCGCCGGGGATGCCGCGGCGGGAATCTGGTGCAGACTGTTGAGTGAGACTCCCGGCCGCGCGTGGTCCGTGCGTGCGTCCGCAACACCGGAGGTGCCGACCTCCCGCATCAAGGAACGAAGATGCAGAACCGAGCGTGCCGCCACGCCCTGATCTGGGCCGCGATCATTGCCACCGCCTGCCCGGCATGGGCGGATGTACCGGCCCGGCCGCCCGAGAAGGCGGCAGCGCCGACGTGGCCGCTGTTGCAGGTCCCGACGCATCGCGGGCTTGAGTCGTTCTTTGTGGCATCGGCCGGCGCGGTCGAATCGGCGGCGCTTCGCGACCGGAGCGGGGAGGCGGTCTTCAACGGCGGAGTTGCGCCGGACGCGGAAGCGGGGTATTTGCTGACTGCGACGGTGGTGGTGGGTTGCGATGATGCGAAGGCGCTTGCGCTCGTGGTGGGCGCATCGACGGCGAAGGGGGCCAAGGTCGAGCCATCGGGCGCGCCCGGTACCCCGTTGCCCGGCTTTCAACTCGTTCGATGCGGTTCAGTGGCGGAGGCGATCGGTGTGGCGACGGCGCTGCGCACGGTCGCGTTCGTGCGCGAGGCGTATCTCGACATCCGGGAGCCGGTCGCGCTGCGCGACACGCTGCCGACGGATCCGGACTTCGGACAGCAGTGGTACCTGCACAACGTGTTGAACCCGGCGTGGGATGCGAACCTGCGTCCCGCGTGGAAAGCGGGGATCACCGGCGCGGGTGTGACGGTGGCGATCGTCGAGAACGGGTGGTACACATCGCATCCGGACCTGGGGGCGAAGTTCAACAACGACGCCAGCCAGAGCGGGTCGGGGTGGTCGTCTCACGGCACGAGCGTCGCGGGGATCGTGGGGATGATCGCGGACAACAACATCGGCGGCGCGGGGGCCGCGTACGGGGCGAGCCTTTCGAGGCTGTTCATCGGCGCATCGTCGACCAATGCCGCCGCGTTCGGATTCCGGAACGACCTCAACGCGGTGAAGAACAACTCGTGGGGCCCGGTCGACAACGGCGTCGCGCGCATTCTGTCTTCGGTGGAGGCGGCGGCACTGGCGAACGCAATTGCGACGGGGCGCGGCGGCCTGGGAACGATTTTCGTGTGGGCCGCCGGGAACGGCGGGACGGGTGTGGACCGCGTGGATTATGACCCGTACGCGTCGAGCCGGTACACGATCGCGGTGGGCGCGATCGACTCGATCGATCGCCGGTCGCTGTACTCGGAGCCGGGCTCATCGCTCCTGCTTGTCGCGCAGAGTGATTATGACCTGAACCTGTCGACCGATGTGGGCATCTATTCGACCACGGGCACGGGTGAGTACACCAACTCGTTCGGCGGGACCAGCGCCTCCTCGCCGCTGGCGGCGGGGGTGGTGGCGCTGCTGCTGGAAGCGAACCCGGGCCTGACCTGGCGTGACGTGCAGCACATCCTTGTTCGCACAGCGCGCAAGTGCCGTCCGGCGGACTCGAGTTGGCGCACGAACGGCGCCGGCCTGCCCATCAGCGAGCAGTTCGGCTTTGGCGCGATCGACGCGGGCGCGGCGGTGGCTCTTGCGCAGACGTGGACCAACGTCGCCCCCGAGGCGGTGTATGACACAGGCGAGATCGTCGAGGCCGCGGCGATTCCCGATAACAACGCCCTTGGCCTGACCCGCACGGTCCTTGTGCCTGCGCACTTCCGCGTCGAGAGCGTCGAACTGGTTCTGGACGCGAACCACGCCTCATGCGGGCAACTGCGCGTGGCGCTCCAGGCGCCCGGCGGGCTGGAGTCGCTGCTGGCCAACACGCGGACGGACAACGCCAACACCTATAACAACGGGTACGTGTTCACGACCGTGAAGCACTTCGGCGAGCGGGCGGGGGGAATCTGGACGCTGAAGGTCGCCGACGGGGCCGCGGGCACAGCGGGCACGCTGAACGATTGGCGGCTGCGGATCTATGGAACCACGATCACGTGCCCCTGCGACTGGGACTCGGACGGGGATGTGGATGTGCCGGATATCTTCGCCTTTCTTGCATCCTGGTTTGCCGGGCAGGGCGACTTTGACCTGAGCGGAGCGACCGGGGTGCCGGATATCTTCGCGTTCCTCGGTTGTTGGTTTGGGGGGAGTTGCCCATGACCGGTTCGCAGCCTCCGAGAGCACAACGGTTTGCGAACTCGAACGGTGACCGCACCCCGTGGCGGCTGGGAGAATTCCCGAAACGGACGAGTGTGGGGGGAGCCGAGTGCCCGCGATTCTGGCCCGATCTGGCCTCCCTTGGCCGGAATTCATGGCATCAAAGGCGGTCTTCGTGTATTCTGGAGGGCTCGCCGGACCGGATTTGCTCCGGCCGCGGCGTTCTCCGGCAACAGCCGCCCCAAACGGCTCGTACCGGATTGTGGCGTGACCCATTCCGACCATTCGGGTCGAAGGTAGTAGAGTTTCTCTAGACAAGGAGAGGTTTCCATGAAGGTGAAGTGTCTTGCGTGCGCGCTGGTGGCCGGAATGGCCTTTGGCGCGGTGGCGATGGCCGACCCCGGCGCCAAGCAGGCGTCCGGCGGTGCGATCATCCAGTCTCCCTCGGTTGTGGGCGAGGTTCTGCCCCTTCCCAAGGGACTGGTCGTCGGGCATGCTGTGTACCACTATGCGACCGGAACGTGGGAGATCCTGCGTCGGTCGAGCATCGGTGGCGAGCAGCCGGCCAACACGACGGTTCGCGGCCCCGGCCCGAACCTGATCTGGTCGGCGATCGATCCGTCCGGTTTCTACTGGAACCACCGCGGATCGGGCCTGGCTGCCAACGAAGTTCGTGACGGCGGCGTCCTGTGCGGCGATCCCCTATCGGTCGTCCACACGATCAACCAGATCTCCTTCGGCTATCAGACGCAGACGATCGACAACGGCACGCTCGGCGTGTCGCTGAACGTCTACGGCAACTTCCCCGGCACGTGCGCGGTCGGCCCCAACGGCGGCGTCGCGGACTTCGTCGGCGCGGCGGGCTGCGTCACCGCGAACGGCGCGATCTACAACATCACCGGCATGCCGGGCAGCGTCGCGGGCGAGGCCGTGGCGTACCTGGTCGACATCGACCTGACCGGGGTCGAGGTCGTCCTCCCCGCCGGCCCCTTCGGATGGAGTTTCCATGACTGGGTCGGCTTTGCTTCGCCGACCGGCCCGCTGCTCGCGGCCCAGAACCTGATCTCCGGTCCGGGCATGGAGAACGGCTTTGACGTCTTCACCGCCTCGCCGCAGGTGACGCCGCTCCTGGGCAACTACTGGTTCGGCGGCTCGCCGTTCGCGCAGTTCTGGTTCGAGGTGTACACCGCGAACACGACCTGCGCCCCGTCCACCAGCGGCGCCTGCTGCGTCGGCCTGACCTGCTCGGTCGCCGCGGATGCGTCGGCGTGCGCCGGCCTTGGCGGCGTGTTCACGCTCGCCACTCCGTGCTCCACATTCTTCTGCTACCCCGCCCCGGCCAACGATGACTGCCTCAATGCGCAGGTCATCACCGGCTTCGGTACCTTCGGCTATGACAACCGCGGCGCCACGACCGGCGGCGAGGCCAACCCGGCCTGCGGCCCGCTGGGCGAGGACGTCTGGTTCCGCTGGAACGCTCCGTGCACCGGCAGCGTGACCCTGTCGACGTGCCTCCTGAACACGACCGACGACCTCTTCGCGGTCTACCAGGGCAGCAACTGCGGCGACCTGAACACGGTGGTCGGCTGCGATGATGACGGCTGCGGCGTCGTCGGCGGTCAGTCCATCCTGATGTTCAACGTCACCCAGGGACAGAACTACCTCTTCCGCATCGGCACCTGGAACTCCTCGGCCGGCGGCAACAACTTCTTCGACCTGTCCAACACGTCCTGCACCGGCGGCCCGCAGTTCTGCGATGCTGACTGGTGCCACGACGGCAGCGTCGGCGTGCCGGACATCTTCTGCTTCCTGTCCGACTGGTTCGCCTTCGTCCCGGCGGCCCGCAACTACGGCGGCAGCCCGGGCGTCCCGGCGATCTTCGCCTTCCTGTCCATCTGGTTCGCCACTGGCCAGGGCCCCTGCACCCCGTAACTTTCTGAAGCCGGCCATGGTGGCCGGTCTCAGCCACGATCAACGACAGGCGGCCCCCATCGAGAGATGGGGGCCGCTGTGTTTTTGCACCGCGCCGCCCGCTACCCTCGGGCATGACCTCCCCCAGCACCGCCTCTGCCCCCGTCAACGCGACCTTGCCCCCTGCCGCAGCGCATCGCGAGGAGCATGCCCGCTGGCTGCTGGAGATCACGCAGATTCCCACGGTCGCCGGGCGCGAGCAGCGGGTGGTCGCATGGATCGGCGCATGGGTCGCGCAGCGTCCGGAACTGGAACTGCTGTCTGACGCGGCGGGGAACCTGGTCGTGCAGCCGCGAACGCCCTGGGGCCGTCGCGGCGCCGGCGGTTCCGCCGCACCGGTCTTCATCACCGCGCACCTCGATCATCCCGCGTTCGTCGTGGAGCGCATCATCGGCCCGGGAACGGTTGAAGTGGCGTTTCGCGGCGGGGTGATGGACCCGTACTTCATCGACGCGCGCGTCAGGATCCACTGCGCCTCGGGGCCGGTCGGCGCCACGCTTGGCGGCGAGAGTGTCGGAGCGGGGGGGGCGGGGAGGGGCGCGCCGCCGCTGTTCAAGTCCTATGTCGCGGAACTGGACTCGCGGGCCGAGGTCCGGGTCGGTGACACGGCGACATGGGAGTTGCCGCCCGCGGAGATCGACGCGAAGGGCTTGGTGCATACGCACGCGTGCGACGACCTGGCGGCGCTGGCCGCGGCGCTCGCGGCCTATGACGTGCTGCTGAATCTTGTTCGCGCCGGTTCGCCGACGGACGTCATGGACGTGCGACTGCTGTTCACGCGAGCGGAGGAGATCGGCTTTGTCGGGGCGATCGCGGCGTGCAAGTCGGGAACGATGCCCAAGGGCTCGCGGGTGATCGCGCTGGAGAACTCGCGGAGTTTCGAGGACTCGCCGGTCGGCGGCGGGCCGATCGTGCGCGTGGGGGACCGGATGAGCATCTTCACGCCGCGGCTGACCGCCGCGTGCGCGCGACGGGCGGAGCAGATCGCCAACCGCCCCGCGCAGCCGCAGGCGACGCGCACGCAGCAGGAAATGGAGAAAGCAGCGGCGATGCGCTGGCAGCGCAAACTGATGGCGGGGGGCGCGTGCGAGGCGACGGTGTTCTGCGCCTATGGCTACGAGGCGACGTGCCTGTGCCTGCCGCTGGGGAACTATCACAACATGGCGGATCTGAGCGCAGTGCAGGACGGGACATGGAACGCCGGCGCCAAGGGGCCGCCGCGGGTGGCGAGGGAGTACATCGCGCTCTCGGATTTCAACGGGCTGGTCGATCTGCTGGTGGCGATCGGGCAGGACCTGCCGGAGGCCGACCCCGCGCTCGACAAGATCGAAGTGTTGTATGCGACGCGGGCGTTTGTGCTGAAGGAATGACGGCGCATCCCTGGGACCCGAAGAAGCCGGAGCAACCGGATCGAGCATCGTCCGGTACACTGCGGCTTGCACCGTTGCGCATGTCTCAGGAGACCGCCATGCTTGCCCACCCGCTCGTTCTCGCCCTTGCTCTTGCCGCCGGCGCGGCGGCAGCGGTCACCTTCGCCACCCAGCCCGGCGGTCAATCGCCCGCGGCAGCATCGGGCGCGGCAGTCGCCAAGGCCGCGGACCCGCTCGCGCCCGTCGCGTTCCTGGCGGGCCGATGGATCGAGATGAACGCCGAGGGCGGACGCGAGGAGCACTGGTCGGCGCCGCGCGGCGGCACGATGATGGGCATGTTCCGCTGGGACAAGGCCGACGGTTCGCCCAACATGCTCGAGATTCTTGCGATCTCCTCGGAAAGCGGCGAGGTCGTTCTGCGGCTGCACCACCTTTCGAAGGAACTGGTGGTGCACGGCGCGGGTGACAAGCCGATGACGCTCAAACTCTCGGACAAGGGCGACCGGATGGCGACCTTCGTGCCCATGGCCAACGCGGAGATGCTCACCCGCGTGGTGTATCACTGCCCGACGCCCGATCGACTGAAGATCAGAGTGGTGCTTGCGGCGGAGGCGGGCGCGGAGCCCCGGCCGCTGGAGTTTGATCTCAAGCGCGAGGGCAAGTGATCGCCGCGGCCACCGATCTGCACGGGTCAATGCGGGTTCGGACAACGACGGTGATCAGAATCGTCTCGGAGGAGCCGCCCGGCGCGGCTTCGGCCTGGCGATCGGCGCCTCAGCGGGCGCGGCCCGGCCCGGGCAGCGCCCGTTCCAGCATTCTGGCGATGCGCAGCAGCACATCTTCCTGCCACGCGGGGCCGATGAGTTGCACGCCCACGGGGAGTGCGCCTCCGCCGGCGAACTTTGCAAGGCCCGTGGGGATCGAAATCGCCGGCAGCCCGGCGAGGTTGACGCCGACGGTGTAGACATCTTCGAGATACATCGCCATGGGGTCGCCCCGCTTCTCGCCGAACTTGAACGCCGGTCCGGGCGAAGTGGGGAGGAGCAGTGCGTGGCAGCCGGTTGGGGGCATCTCTGCGCCGCCCGCCGCGCCGCCCCGGCCCTCGAACACGGCGTCAAAGTCCTGCTTGATCAGCCGGCGAGCCTTCAGGGCCGTGTTGTAGTAGGCGTCGTAGTAGCCGCTGCTGAGCGCAAACGTGCCGAGCATGATGCGCTTCTGCACCTCGGGGCCTAGGCCTTCCGACCGCGACTTGCAGTAGAGTTCGAGCAGGCCGTCATCCTGGCCGAGTGCTGCGCGGCGGCCGTAGCGGACACCGTCGAATCTCGCGAGGTTGCTCGACGCTTCGGCGGTCGCGACGAGGTAGTACGCGGCGATGCCGTGGCCCGCGTGCGGGAGGTCGACGTCGAGCACGAGGGCTCCCTCGTCCCGCAGCGACCGGACCGCGCGGTCGAGCGCCGCGACGACCGCGGGGTGGTTGGAGGCGGATCGCGCGAAGGTCGGCACACCGATGACAAGCCTGCTCACCGGCTCGTCGAGCCTGGAGAGCAGGTCGGGCACCGGCCGCGTCGTGCTGGTGGCGTCGTTCTCATCCTCGCCCGCCATGATCCGGGTGAGCATCGCGGCATCGGCGACCGAGCGGGTGAGCGGGCCGATCTGATCGAGGCTGGAGGCATACGCCACGAGGCCGTAGCGGGGGATGCGTCCGTAGGTGGGCTTGAAACCGACCAGGCCGCAGAAGTTCGCGGGCTGGCGGATCGATCCGCCGGTGTCGGATCCGAGCGCGACGGGGAGGACGCCCGCGGCGACCGCGGCGGCGGAGCCGCCCGACGATCCGCCCGGCACGCACCGCACATCCCACGGGTTGCGTGTCGGACCGAACGCGGAGTTCTCACAGGACGAGCCCATGGCGAACTCATCGAGGTTCGTCTTGCCGATGATCACCGCGCCCGCATCGATGAGTCGTCGGGCGGCGGTCGCGGTGTAGGGCGAGCGGTAGTTCTCCAGGATCCGCGAGGCGCACGTGGTGCGGCCCCATTCGAGGCAGATGTTGTCCTTCAGCGCGACGGGGACGCCGGCGAGCGGGCCCAGGTGCTCGTGCCGGGCGAGCCGGGCATCGATCGCCCGCGCCTGCGCGATGGCCTCGGTCTCGAAGACCTCAAGGAACGCGTGGAGGTCGGGCTCCGTCGCCGCGGCACGATCGAGCGATGCCCGCGCGGCTTCCTCCGCGCTGATCTGCCTGCGGGCGATGGCGTCGGCGAGCTCGGTCGCGGAGAGGTCGAGGACGTTCACGGATCAAGCGTACGCGATGGGAGCATGGGCAGGCATGCGGAGGGCGCGGAGATCTCGCGGAGGAACGCCGAGAGCAGTCGCCGGGTACGGCGGGAACTCCCGGGGGACCTGTGCGTCAAAGCCCTGCGAGACTCTCGCGTCGGGCGTGTTTCGGAAAAGTGACACCGTCATGTGGAACGTATCCGCCATCTGGAACGCCGTTTCGATCGGCATAGCCGCGGCGGGATTGACCCTGCTGGCGTGGGCCCTCTTCGCCGATCGCCCCAGGGGACGGCTGCGCTGCCCGAGGTGCTGGTATGTGCTCAATGGCACTCCGATGGATGACGCGGGTCTGCGGAAGTGTCCGGAGTGCGGACGCGGCAGCCTGCACGAGCGAACTCTCAGGCGTACCCGCCGGCGATGGCGGTTCACGCTGCTCGCGATGCTCGTGCTCGTCGTTGCCGACCAGTCCCGGCGCATTCCCGGCGCGCATGAGCACGGCTGGGTCGCGCTGGTGCCGACCACGCTGATCATCCCTCTTGCGCCGATCCAGTCGGAGCGCTGGGTGCGGCAGACTCTGGGCGGCGCAGATCACTTGCGGCGTGATCGATGGGCGTGGCTCGACGAACTTCGAGAAGCGCTTGTCGAACGCGATGTGTCCCGGGAGTGCTGGCAGTGGCAGAGCGGCGCCTGGGCGGTGCTGGCCTCCTGGCGGCCGCTGGGAGATGAGCGCTGGTGCATCAGGACAGTCGCGATCGGCAGTCTCCTGGATGTTCCGGAGTGGACTACCGCCATGAACTCACCAAGCCCGCCCAATCCCGCGCGCGAACTGCTCGACGTCGTCACGCTCGACGTCGAGCCGGACTCCTGGATGGACCACGGCGGCGACCAGGGCTTTGCGTGGCTCCTGGGCACGCGGCTCGTGCTGGTGAACTCGCCGGAGTGCGTCGAGGAATCGGTTGACCTTGTCGGGCGGCTGCTTCGCGCGGCCACGGTCAAAGCCGACGCGGATGCGGGGCTTGTTCCGCTTCAGCCGCATCGTGCATCGAGTCAACTCATTCTCGACCTGCGTCCGCTGATGGACGCGCGGGGCATGGATGGGCCCGCCGCGCGGAGTTTGAGTTCCGAACTCTCGCACCAACTCCGTTCCCGCGTCGATCCCGACGAGTGGAGAGAGAACGGGGGTGACGGCATCTGGCAGCAGTGGGTCGGAACACGCCTCGTCGTATGCGGCCGCACGGCGCTTGTCGAGCAGGTCCGGTCGCACCTGCACTCTTGTCTGATGTCGGCGCTGCGCAAACTGCAATCGGATGACAGCCCGCCGCGGGATGAACCGCTGCTGGAGTGATGTTGAGGCAACAGCAGCCGTATCGCGGCGGATCGCCGACGCGCGGGAGTTCTCGTCGCGGTGTGGCGGCCAGTCTGAAACTATCGCTTCATCTGCACGCGCACCGCGCCCGAATCGTCCTGCATCGCCTCGAGGAACGTGGTGCCGGGCGCGAGGTCCATGCTGAACGGCTGCACGGTGTTCGGCAGCGAGTCGACGGTCACATAGACCGAGCCGGCCTTGTCGGAGGCGCGGACGGGGCCGATGAAACTGCGGTCGCCGGGGCCGAGCCGCTTGTTCGCCGCGACCACCGACTTCTCGCCGATGCCGTGCGCTCGCGTCACCAGTTGCACGAACACCGGGTGGGCGGACTTGTTCACGATGTCCGCGGCGTAATCCGCCTGGCATCCCGCAAGGCCCGCGAACGCGATCGCGGCCGCGGCCCAGCGGCCCGCCAGCGCGAACCGTCCCGTCATTCCGTTTTTCAGAGCCGTCGTGTGCATGAACCGCTCCAGTGTTTGTTAGTATCCCCTTACATGATACCGGCGACCGGGCAAAGACGTTGCGGCCGGTTCGGTGTCGGGGCATGTCCCACGACCCGCTGCGTGCCTTCACGGTTTCTGCGCGGAGCGGGTCGCGGGCCTTCCCTACAGTCCGCTCGTGTACGAGATTACTGTGGAAGACGAGTTTTGTGCCGCGCACGCGATTGTGATCCGGGGCGAACGTGAGCCGGTCCACGGTCACAACTGGAAGGTGAGTGTGACCGTGGCAGGCGAGGCACTCGACCGCGACGGCCTGCTGGTGGACTTCCACGCCCTGGAGCGGCTGGTTCGCGAGATTCTCGCGCGGTTCCGCAATCGCGACTTGAACGCAACGCCACCCTTCGACCGTACCAACCCGACCGCGGAACTGGTGGCGAAGCACATCGCCGATCAAACGGCGCTGGGAATGACATCCCTGATCCCAGGGAGCATCCGGGTCTTGAGTGTCCGAGTAACCGAGGCGCCGGGGTGCAGTGTGGTGTACAGGCCCTGACCCGCCGCGGCGGGAAGTCCGATTGATAACGGCGTTTGTCCCGAGGAACCCGAAACGTGAGCATCGCGGATCGCACACCCAGCAACCTTCCCGCCGCCAATCAGGCCGCGGGCCTGCGCATCGCGGAAGCGGGCCCGGGGATCGGCTCGTTGACGACGCCGCTGCCGATGCGTCCGGATGTGTTCGAAGGCTCGACCTACCTGAACCGCGACCTGTCGTGGCTGGAGTTCAACCGGCGGGTGCTGAGCCTCTCGCTGGATGAGCGGACCCCGCTGCTGGAGCGTGTGCGGTTCCTGGGCATTTTTTCGTCGAATCTCGACGAGTTCGTGATGAAGCGGATCGGGCTGCTGACGCGGCGCATCCGCATGGGAGTCGGGGCGCCGGATCAGGACGGGGTCCCGGCGTCGGCGCTGCTGGCGGCGATGCGGCGGACGATCCGCGAACTCCAGGCGACGCAGACCGAGTGCTATGAGCGGTCGATCCGTCGGGCGCTCGCGGCCGAGGGCATCGAGATCGTCGACTATGACTCGTTGCCGAAGGACGATCGGCGGATGCTGCGGCAGTGGTACCGCAAGAACGTGTTTCCGGTGCTGACGCCGCTCTCGGTGGACCCCGGGCACCGCTTCCCGTTCATCTCCAACCTGTCGCGGAATCTCGGCGTGCTTCTGACCGAGCCGGGCGCAAGCCCGGAGACGGAGCCGCTGTTTGCGCGGGTGAAGGTGCCGAGCGTGCTGCCGCAGTGGATCCGGATCCCCGATCAGGCGGATCAGAGTCTCTCGCTGACGACGAACCCCGGGGCGGGCGGCGGCCGCGGCCGGTTCGTGGCGCTGCGGGACATCATCCACAACAACCTCGACGACCTGTTCCCGGGGATGAGGATCCTGGAGGTGGTGGCGTTCCGGGTGACGCGCGACTCGGAGAGCGCGGTGGAGGAGGAAGACGCGGAGAACCTGCTGGAGCAGGTGGAGGAGACGCTCAAGAAGCGGCGCTTCGCCGCGCCGGTGCGCGTCGAGATCGGGCCGAGCCCGTCGCCGCAGATCGTCGCGCAACTCGCAAGCGAACTGAAGATCGACCCGTCGGACTTTGACGAGCGGCCCGGGCTGCTCGACTACACGACGCTCTTCGAGATCGCGGACCTGGAGCGGCCGGACCTCAAGTGGAGGAAGTGGCAGGGCGTGGTCCCGTCGCGGCTGGCGGACCCGTCGGTCGACATGTTCAGTGTGATCCGGCAGGGCGACGTGCTGGTGCACCATCCCTTCGATTCGTTTACGGCCTCCGCGGAGCGGTTCATCTCGGAGGCGGCGCGCGATCCGGAGGTGCTGGCGATCAAGCAGACCATCTACCGGACGAGCCGCGACTCGCCGTTTGTCGCGTCGCTGGTTCGTGCGGCCGAGGCGGGCAAGCAGGTCGCGGTGCTGATCGAGTTGCGGGCGCGGTTCGATGAGCAGTCGAACGTGCGGCTGGCGCGGATCCTCGAGAAGGCGGGCGCGCACGTCGCGTACGGCGTGGTGGGGTACAAGACGCACTGCAAGGCGGCGCTGGTGGTGCGGCGCGAGGCCGACGGCCTGCGCTCGTACGCGCACCTGGGCACCGGCAACTATCACCCCCGGACCGCGCAACTCTACACCGACCTGGGCCTGTTCACGTGCGACCAGGCGATCACCGAGGACGTCGCGGAACTGTTCAACTTCCTCACGGGCCGGTCGCGGCTCGACACCTACGAGACGCTGCTGGTCGCGCCGCTGAACATGAAGCGGCGGTTCATCGAGATGATCTCCCGCGAGGCGGAACTGGCGCGGCTCCATGTCGCGGGCCGCGCACCGGTCGGCGGACGCATCATCGCGAAGATGAACGCCTTTGCCGATACCGATGTCGCCGCGGCTCTGTACGAGGCCTCGCGCGCAGGGGTGAAGATCACGCTGTACGTCCGCGGCTTCTGCTGCCTGCGTCCGGGGGTCCCAGGCCTGTCGGAGAACATCCGGGTCGTGAGCGTCGTGGGGCGGTTCCTCGAGCACTCGCGTATTTTCCACTTCGGCGCGGGCAAGGCCGACCCGCTCGACGGCGAGTGGTACATCGCCAGCGCGGACTGGATGTACCGGAACCTGAACAACCGCGTCGAGTCCGCCGTGCCCGTGCAAACGCGTGCGAACCGGGCGAGGCTGGCGCGGATCGTCGAGATCATGTCGCGCGACCGGCGGGGCGCATCGGAACTTCTGCCCGACGGCGGGTACATCCCGCTCCGTCCGCCGGCCGATGCCGCGGCGGATTCGCCGGAGGTGCTGGGCACGTTCGAAGCGCTCATGCGCGAGGCGCGGCACTGAGACCGCCCGGCGCGGAGGCTTGCTACAACTCGCCCTTGAGTTGCGTGCTGGGCTTGAAGCCGCAGGTCATCGAGGCCTTGATCTGGATCGGCGCCTTGGTGATGGGGTTGATCCCCGTTCGGGCCGACCGCTTGCGTTTCTGGAAGGTGCCGAACCCGACGAGCGCGACCTTGTCGTCGGACTTGAGGCCGGAGGTGATGCACTCCAGCACGGCGTCGACTGCGCGTGCCGCATCCGCCTTGCTCGTTTTGAGTTCGGTCGCCACGGCGTCGATCAACTCGCCCTTGTTCATGGAGCACTCCTTCGGCCGGTGCCGGTTCCGGAGGTTCTCGCGTCGGCCGGGCGGCGTCGTGGCGCCCGTGCCGGGATCCGCACGAATTCAGCCTATCACGGGCATTTCGTGAGTCAAACCGCCCACACGCGCCGGATGTGGCATAATTGGTGCAATGACCGACACCCCCACCAAGCCCCTGGTATCCCCGCAAACGGGCACCAAGCCGGAGACGAAGCAGCCGTGGCTGTGGCATGTCGTGCTCCTCAACGACGAGGAGCACACCTATGAGTACGTCATCCGGATGGTGCAGCAACTCTTCAACCACCCGGTCGAGAAGGCGTTCAACCTGGCGAAGAAGGTCGATACCGAAGGCCGGGCCGTGTGCATCACCACGCACAAGGAGCACGCCGAACTGAAGCGGGACCAGATCCACGCGTTCGGGCGCGACCCGCTCATGGCCATCAGCAAGGGGTCGATGTCCGCGGTGCTGGAGCCTGCGGAGTTTGACGGCGATGGCGGGGACGGGGCGGACAAAGAGTGAGACGCCCGGTCACTGGATGAGCCGCAGCCGGAACACGCGGTAGGGCTCGACCGGCCACTGGCCATCGGGGCTGAACATCGGGGTGCGGTGGATCTGGCTGGTCGTGAAGTACAGCCACTTCTCGGGTCGGGGAGGCGTGCCCGGCGGCACCGGCCCGGCCGGACCGATGGCCAGCGAGTCGGGCCAACTGATGCGGGGATCGCGCGCGAGCGTGAGCGGATTGCCGCGGGTGTCGCGCCGGACGATCGCGTCGTGCTCGAGCGCGGTGAAGTAGATGTTGCCGAGGCGGTCGGCCTCCATGCCGTCGGTGACGACGCTCGGGCCCATGTTCTGGACGGAGTCTTCGAGTTGCCACTCGCTGCTGTGCGGCGAGGTGAGCAGTCGCGTGGAGATGCGGAACAGGCGGTTGTCGGTGAGGGACTGCCAGTACAGCCAGTTGTTGGCGGTGTCGAGGGCGAGACCGTCGGAGTGGATGCGCGGCGCTGTGCCTTCGCGGGTGCGGAGTTCGCGCCCCTCGATGATGGGGACGAAGTCGGGCGCGGCCTTCGTGGATTCGTGGCCGGCGAGCACGCGGCGGGAAGCGCCGGTGGAAAGATCAACGACGATGATTGCGCCCAGACCCGAGTCGGTGATGAAGGCGTGGTTGGTGCGTGTGTCGACCCGGACATCGTTCAGGTAACTGCGCTCCGGGGCGATGGACGTGTCAAAGCGGATGATGCGTGCGACGGTGTTGGAGGCGGGGTCGATCTCGACGAGTTTGGGCCCGCCGCCGGCGTGGCGGAGAACCATGTCGAGTTTGGGCGCGGCGGGGTCGAGCACCCAGAGCCGGTCCAGCGCATCCACATGCACGCTCTGCACGCAGACGAAGACATCGCCCTGCGGGGGATTGAACGGGTCGTCGTTGAACGTGTTCCACGCGGCATCGGGATAGGGAACGAGCGAACCGTCGGCCAGCAGTTCGCCGACGGCCATCTGATAGGCGCCGCCCCAGCGCGGGAAGTTGACGAAGACGCGGCCGCGGGACGAGACCGCGACACCCGTGACCTGATACTCCGGGAAAGCCGCGACCTCGACGATCTCCGAGCGGATGGGCGCGGGGACATCGAATCCGGTGCAGGTCTTGGGCGAGCAGGCGGTGAGACCGGCGGCGGCGGCGAGCCCGAGCGCGACGGCGGCGATGCAGGTGGTGCGCATGAACGATGGTACGGAGCCAATCGGCGCATCCGAGGAGCCGAACCTAACCTGTTCTCGCGTGTCCGAAGCAGCGCTCCATTTCCGCCAGCGGCATCGTCTTTCCCATGCCCGCGAGTTCGCCGCGGCGTTCGAGGCGAAGGTCCGCAAGACGCGGGGGCCGATCACGGTCTTCACGCGGCCCAACGATCTGGGGCATTGCCGGCTGGGGCTGTCGGTCGGGTCGAGGGTTGGGAACGCGGTGATGCGGAACCGGATCAAGCGGCTGATCCGGGAGGCGTTCAGGCTCGAGCAGTACGAACTGGCCAAGGTGGGGGGCTACGACCTGGTCGTGACGGTTCGGCCGCACGCCGCGGGGCGGGCACTGCCGCTGCCGCAGTATCGACGGATGCTGGTGGAACTGCTGCGGGAAGCGGATGCCGAGTGGTCGCGGCGGGTGCGCAAGCGCGGTTCGGCCGGCGCGGAAGGCCGGACCGGCGAGCCCGAAGGACAGAAGTGACTCCATGTGCCAGGGTTGCCCGACAACAACCGAAACGAACGAGCCCGCCGCGGCGGAGGCGCGCGAGCCTCGTTCACACTGGACATCGTGGCCGTTTATTACCCTGATTTGGGTATATCGATTCACGCTCTCGCCGCTCATGGGCGGCCAGTGCCGGTACCTGCCGACGTGCAGCGAGTACGGCCTGCAGGCGTATCGCCTGCATGGTCCGATCCGCGGGACGTGGCTGACGATCCGGCGGATTACCCGGTGCCATCCGTGGGGCGGGCATGGGTTTGATCCGGTCCCGCCGCGGCCGGAGGCGGAAACCTCGCAGAAGTGAGTATATACTAGCAAACGTCGACCCCGAACCTGCCGATACCGGCCGGGGCGGGGTGGTGAAACGTCCGTCGAGCCTGGAAGGGGAGCGAGCATGGGGCGATTGCCGGCAGCCAAGAGGCGCGAGCAGTTGCTGGACACCGCGGCGAAGTTGTTCGCTGTGCACGGCTATGCGGGCGCGACGACGAGCCAGATCGCCCGCGCGGCGGGTGTGACCGAGCCGATCATCTACCGCCACTTCCCGTCCAAGCGGGACATGTTCATCGCGCTGATCGAGCGGACCGGCGAGAGCACCATCCGCCTGTGGGAGCACGAACTGCGCGATGCGACCGATCCGGCGGACCGTCTGAAGAGGCTGATCGGCGCGAACCCGATGGTCTCGAACAAGGGCCGCGGGATCTACCGAGTGATCGTGCAGGCCATGACGGAGGCCGAGGATCCGAAGGTGCAGGAAGCGCTGATGCAGCACATCGCGCGGCTGCACGAGTTTGTCACCGCGGAGGTGCAGCGGGCGCAGGACTCGGGCAAGGTCGGCAAGCGTTTCACGCCCGAGTTGACGGCGTGGGCGCTGATCCATATCGGCCTGGGGTACGGCGTGCTGAGCGCGATGGGCGTGAGCAAGCACGGGGTGGACGAGTCGGGCATGGGGATCCGCGACCTGCTGGGCGAACTGATGTTCGGGCAGCGGAACCACGGCTGATCGCCGTGCAAGGCACATCGAGAAAAGCAAACGACCGAGCGCGGGGCTCGGTCTCATCGCACGTCGCGCCCGCGGAAACCGTCTGCTGGGGAACTGAATGGGACGGTCGAGTCGGGCGGGAACCAGGCGATCGGCTGTCTCCAATGCAAGGACGGTGCCGCCGACGCCTTCGGGAGCGACGCGCAATGCGCATCAGCGAAGCCTACGTTCAATCTCTTCACGTTGGCGCTCCAGGCGGTCGCCTGATCGCCGTGGTGGTCCGCGGCTTCACTCATGACCACCTTCTGGGCGGGGAATGTCACCTCATGAACTCCCACGACACGCCGAAACAGCTCGGGCGACTCCCGCGAGGACGCATCATTCGGGTCCCACAATGTAGGATCCGACATGAACGCGGCTGAGTAGTAGTAGGAATTGAACGCACCAACGTATGGGACGGAATCGTAGAGCCGAGGCCGATCGGGATTAGCGCTCTCCGGTGACCGTCGATAGACCGCTGGACAGGAGAGAGATCTCCCGCCCTGCCCCCGTTCCCAGAGAATGCCGATGAAGGGGCCAACCCAGATCCGGGTCTGGCCATAATAGTCGATCCCGATTGAGGTGTCGTTGGTCTCGACGGTCATCGACTGGTCGTTAGGGCCGAACAGATTTGCCCAGGTGTCTCGGGCCTGACCGCTCACGAGAGCGTGGCCTTGCATGATCGACGACAATGAACCCAGGCACTCGAGCTGGGACGACTGCTGTCGCGCGCTTCGCAACGCAGGGAGGGTGAGCGATAGAAGCACCGCGACCACCGCGATGGCGACCAGTACCTCGACGAGCGTGAACCCCGGCGGTCTGTGTTTAGAACTGAAGGTCATTCAGGTAGTACCCTTTGGAGTACAACTCGGAACACTGCCACTCGCGCCGATCCGGATCCCAGAACCAGAAGCCCCAGATGATTGACGGCGAGTCGTTTCGAATCCGCACGACATTGAGAGTCTCGGCGACCACGACCTGCTTGTAGCGATCAAGCACCTGTGCCAGTGACGAAGGCGGCGTCCTGAAAAAATGTGCGTTGCGGGTCGACGTCGCAACCCAGTAACGCACATCGTCCGGGTCTTTCAAGGCAGACTGTCCACTCGCTGGGACGGTTCGCGTCAACCTCACCAGCAACCGAGCACCGGATGGCCCTGTGCTGATCGAGCCAATCCGTGCGCCTTCCTTGTTCAGAGCGTGCTCAAGGATGGTCGCCAACGCCTCACGCGGATCGGTGCGGCGGGGGGACTTGCCATCTGTCACATACGTGTAGCGGTGGATGATGTCGTTCCAGCGTGCATCATCCTCTGGTGCCACCCACTTGGCGCTCGAAGCATCGGCGTAGGCGAGGTATGCAGCGGCATCGGTCGCGGAACGAGCGACGAAGTAGCCGGCGAGTTGCCGAGCGAGTGACCGACGCATCTCCACGCTCAGGAGTCGGTGCGGGTCTTCAACCGATTCATCCAAGGCGGAAACAACCTGCTCATGGGACTTCTGATCAACCGCCTTGTGGGCCCGATCGACGCGAGGCGACGGCGTGAT
>CAYPEI010000032.1:0-37237 GCA_964409775.1 uncultured Phycisphaeraceae bacterium
TGAACTTCGACATGCCCGAGGTCGGCGTCTTCCCGATGCACTGCTCGGCCAACGTCGACAAGAAGGACCCGTCCAACGTCGCCCTTTTCTTCGGCCTGTCCGGTACGGGCAAGACCACGCTCTCGGCCGATCCCAACCGCGCGCTCATCGGCGATGATGAGCACGGCTGGTCCGATCGCGGCGTGTTCAACTTCGAGGGCGGCTGCTACGCCAAGTGCATCAAACTCACCCAGGAGGGCGAGCCGCAGATCTGGAGCGCGATCAAGTTTGGCTCCGTCCTCGAGAATCTCGACATCAATCCCGACACTCGGATCCCCGACTACGACAGCACCAGGTACACCGAGAACACCCGCGCCACCTACCCGCTCGACTACATCCCCGACGCCATCATCCCGTCGATGGCCGGCCACCCCAAGAACGTCGTCTTCCTGACCGCCGACGCCTACGGCGTCATGCCCCCGGTGAGCAAACTCAGCCGGGAGCAGGCGATGTACTACTTCATCAACGGCTACACCTCGAAACTCGCCGGCACCGAACTCGGCGTCACCGAGCCCCAGCCCAACTTCTCCGCATGCTTCGGCTCGCCCTTCCTGCCGCGCCCGCCGAAGGTCTATGCCGAGATGCTCGCGGCCAAGGTCGCCAAGCACAACGCCGACGTGTGGCTCCTCAACACCGGCTGGACCGGCGGCCCCTACGGCACGGGCTCCCGCTTCAAACTCGCCTACACCCGCGCTTTCGTCAGTGCGATCCTCAACGGAACCCTCCGAAACGCCAAGTTCACACCCGACGCCATCTTCGGCCTGCCCATCCCCGATGCGGTCCCCGGCGTCCCGAGCGAAGTCCTTCAGCCCCGCAACACCTGGAAGGACGGCGCGGCATACGACGCCAAGGCGAAGGAACTGGCAAGGAAGTTCCGCGACAACGACGGCAAGTTCGACATGCCGCAGCCGGTCCGCGCCGCGGGCCCAAGGGCCTGACGTGTGCCGGGGTTCTCCAACATCGGCGCTACAGTGAACGAACCAGTCGCGCCCGCAAAGCCGGGCTGCGCGCCGCGGCCGCCCCGGGGCGCCGGTGGGGAGCAATGACGCGATGGAGACTCACCACCGAACATTCTGGGCCGACTTCAAACGGTTCTTCTTCCGCGGCCTGGCGATCCTGCTTCCCAGCGTCCTCACGATCTGGATCGTCGTCCAACTCTATTTGTTCGTCGACAAGCAGGTCGCCAGCCCCATCAACGCGGGCATCCGCTCGGCGGTGGTCTGGCTCGTCCCGCGCCTGCCCTCTCGGTACCAGCCCGGTTGGTTCGACGTCTCGCCAAAGGAAGTCGAGGAGTTCCGGGCGACCCTCCAGCAGCAGGGCACGCCCGAGGCCCGCGCCCTGCTCCGCCTTTCCGATGCCGATCTTCACGAGGTGGTCCGGCGTCAGGAACTCGCCCGGTTCTGGGAAGCGCAGTGGTACCTCCGCTTCCTGGGCCTCATCGTTGCCATCATCCTGTTCTATCTTGCCGGCGTCATCTTCGGCGGCATCTTCGGCCGCGCCTTCTACACCCAACTCGAGCGCCTCATCACCCGCATCCCCGTGTTCAAGCAGGTATACCCGCACGTCAAGCAGGTCGTCGAACTCGTGCTGGGCGAGAAGCAGATGGCCTTCAGCAAGGTTGTCCTCGTCGAGTACCCCCGCAAGGGCATCTGGACCCTCGCGTTCGTCACCAATGCCGGGATGAAGGTGATCAGTTCAACCGTCGGCGAGCAAACCGTCACGCTCTTCGTGCCCAGCACGCCCACGCCCTTCACCGGATTCACCATCACGGTCCCCCGCGCGAGCGTGATCGAGGTCTCGCTCACCATCGACGAGGCGATCCGATTTGTGCTCACCGGCGGAGTCCTGATCCCCGAGCGGCAGGCCCTGACGCCGCAGGATACGATCGGTCCGGGTCCGGCTTCGGTGGCCGATCCGCTCCCCGCGCCCGGGAATCCCCGGAACGCGGCGTAGGCCATCGGATGGCCCGGTTTTTTCACACGCCGCGCCCGGCAGCCGGGCACGGCAGGTCTCGACGCTTTGAGGATGGGAATCATGCGAACTGACGTGGTCGGGAAGCACATGGAGGTCACGGACGCGATCCGCAAGTACGCCGAGAGCAAGGCCGAGCGCCTGCTCAAGTACTTCAGCGGCACGCAACAGATCCGTTTTTACCTCGAAGCCGGAAAGAAAAGCGACTTCTCATGCGAGATCGCGGTTGACGTCGTGAAGCACAAGGAGTTCATCTCCCACGCCACCGCCAAGGACCTCTACGCCGCCATCGACGAGTGCGCCGACAAGGCGCAGCGACAGTTGCACGACTTCAAGGAAAAACTGCGGGGTTGATGTCCCTCAGCCCTTGCTGCACCGCAGCGGAGCCTCACGTGATGAAGTTGACTGAGATCATCCTGCCCGGCGCGATCGTCCCACGGCTCGGCTCTTCCGAGCGGGACCTGGTCATCGCCGAGATGGTGGACGCCCTGCTCGCCAGCGGCGCGGCCGAGCCCAGGCTCCGCGACGAGTTGATCGGCCGGATCCTCGAACGCGAGCGCCGCGGCTCAACCGGCTTCGGCCGCGGAATCGCCGTCCCCCACGTCAAGCACAAAAGCGTTCGAAAGATGGCCGCCGCCATCGGCCTCTCCCCCACCGGTGTCGATTTCAACGCGCTCGACAAGCAGCCGGTCTACTCCATCTTCCTCCTCTTGTCCCCGGAGGACCGTCCCGAGGACCACCTCCAGGCCATGGAGGTCATCTTCAAGAACCTCTCCAAGGAGACATTCCGCAGGTTCCTCCGACAGGCCGGCACCACCCAGGAAGTGCTCACGCTGCTGGAAGAGGCCGACGGCCAGCAACTCGCCGGTTGATCCGTCCCCGTTCTTCCCGCCCTTCTCTTGCCCTGAACGGTCCCCGAGGCCCACTTGTCGCAACGTGTCTCGACCAAGGTCTGCATCGTCAACCGCCTCGGCCTGCATGCCCGGCCGGCGATGTGCTTCGTCGACGCCGCCACCCCCTTCAAGTCCAGCGTCACCGTCTGCCGTGTCGGGACCGGATCCCCGGTCGACGGCAAGTCCATCATGCAGATGATGATGCTCGCCGCGACCAAGGGCACCGAACTCGAGATTGTCGCCGAAGGTGAAGACGCGCAGGCCGCCTCCGAGGCGCTCCGCAAACTTGTCGAAAACGGCTTCGATGAGGATTGACCGCCCACGCCCCCCACACACTCCCTCCGCCGGCCCCGCCGCGGCCTTCCTACGCTGATCGCCGTCCCGACCCTTCGCCGGTCCGCGGCGAAGCGTCGCACGCACGAACACTGGAGGCCCCATGTTCAACTCGCTCCTCACATGCTGTGTCGCTCTGTTGGTGCATGGCCAGGCGTGGGACTACAACCCACCCGCGATCGACCAGATCCCCGCCACCCTGATCATCGCGTCCACACACTCGCAGCCCGGCGACAAGGCTCCACAGCCGCCCGCCGACACGAAGGCCCAGCCCGACGAGTTGAAGTCACTGATCGACCCCGGTGAGCCGGAGAAGATCGCCTCGGGCATGAAGTTCAACGAGGGCCCTGTCTGGGTACCTGCCAAGGGAGACAAGCCCGGCTTCCTGCTGTTCTCCGACATTCCCGCCGACACCATCTACCGGCTTGATCCCCCCAAATCAGGTGAGATGGCGACGCCTACCGAGTTCCGGAAGCCCAGCGGCCACAGCAACGGCCTGTTCCTTGATCCGGATGGCCGCCTCGTGATCTGCGAGCACGACGGTCGCGTCACCCGGCTCGAAGCCAATGGCTCGCTCGGCGTCCTCGCCGCCGCCTGGGAAGAGAAGAGCCTCAACAGCCCCAACGACCTGTGCGTGAAATCCGACGGGACGATCTTCTTCACCGACCCGCCCTACGGCCTGGGCGGCTCGCTCGGCAAGCCCCGGGCGCGTGAACTGGACTTCTGCGGGGTCTACCGAATCGACTACAACGGCAAGTTGAACCTGCTCGTCAAGACGCTCGGCACACCCAACGGCATCTGCCTGTCCCCTGACGAAAAGACCCTGTACGTCACCAATCACGGCAAGGGCGAAATCTGGGCGTACAGCCTGAAAACGAACGCCATCGACGGTGAGGGACGCCTGCTCGCCAAGACCAAACTCGGTGAGCGCTCCGCCGGCGCCGACGGCATCCGTGCCGACGAAGAGGGCAATCTCTACGTCGCCGGCCGCGGCGGAATCCATGTCTTCAAGCCCTCGGGCGACCCAATCGGCCTGATCGGCCTGCCCGAAGGCCCGACGAACCTGGTCTTCGGCGACGGCGATCGGAAGACCCTCTACGTCACCGGCGGCCAGGGGTCCATCTACCGAATCCGGGTGAAGATCGCCGGGGCCGTCAGGTAGATCCGTATTGCCAGGTATCTGCGCTCCGTTGACCCTCGGTTGCGAACCGAGGGTGGGTTGTTCTGCGAACATACACAGGACAGATCCCTCGCCGGAACTGAAACCGCGGGCCCGCTGGCCGATACTTCTGGCAAGTCACATCATGTCGACCCTCGCGCCAAACCCGACGCCCCAACGAGTGCCCGGCCCACCTCCCCAGCGGGCTGTCACGGCCGGCGCGGGCGTGGCCTCCGCTTCGACCCACCCGACTCATATCCCCGTCCTCAAGGTTCTGTTCGCATTCGCACTGAGCGGCTCCGCGCTCGCCGTGGTCGTGTCCGTCATGATTCACCTCTCCCTCGCGCTCGTGGCGGCGATCGTCGGTGTGGGGATCGCCCAGGTCGGCGGACACCGCGACGGCCACCGCGGCGACTTTGAACTCAACCAGACCGCGCCGGTGGAACTCTCCGGGCTGCTCGATGCCCCCATCGATGTGCCCTCGCCCGTGGTGGCCGACACGTCGCTCCCCGACGTTTCAACCAGCGGGATCCTCGACGGCCCCGGCGGGGACGACCGCGCCGCGACGGGCGCAGGACTCGGCCAGATCGGCGAGGGCCTCGGCGGCGCCGGCGGCGGCGATATCGGCGACGGCATGGGGATCGGCGCTGGCGGCGGGGGCGGAGGCGCCGCGTCCTTCTTCGGCGTCGAGGCTCGCGGCTCGCGCTTCGCGTACATCGTCGACATCTCCGGCTCCATGCGTGGCGAGAAGATGGCCGCCCTCAAGACCGAACTGGGCGAGTCCATCAAGGCCATGCTCGAGCACATGAGTTTCGTCGTGGTCTGCTTCCACAGCGAGGCCGCACCGCTCGGAGACCGCACCAAGTGGATGGACGGAACCGCCGCCGGCAAGCGATGGGCCCTCGAAAAGATCGTCGCCCTCGAAGCCATGGGAGGAACCGAGCCCTGGCCCGCCTTCGAGATCGTCCTCGGTATCAAGCCCGCGCCCGACGCCATCTACTTCATGACCGACGGCAACTTCGACCCGATCGTCGCAGACCAACTCGCCGTCCGAAACGCCGGAACCCGCAAGATCCCGATCCACTGCCTCACCTTCGTCGACAAGTCGGCGGAGGAGATCATGCGCCGGATCGCGGCACAGTCCGGCGGCACATATGCTCACATCACCGGGCCGCGCTGAGCCGGTTTGCTCTCGCCCCGGTCGATGCCTCGGCGGACCCGGGGCCGCGGACCACGATCGGATGAACCTCACACCCCTCGACATCGTCAACCATCGGCTGCCCCCGGCGTGCCGATGGCGCGGAGTCGTTCTCGCGGCCGCTTCCATCACCATGCTCAGCTTGCTCGCCCGCGTCGCGCCCGCCCAGGCAGACACCGTTTCGCTCCGCCCGACCTCCCCAAACGAGCCGTCACGCCACGTCCCCGGTGTCATCGAGTCCGTCGGACCCGCCGGCTTCGTCCTCCGTAACGGCGACGGGCCCTCTGCCCGACGCGTCATCATTGCGATCGACCAGATCCTCGCGCCACGGTGGCTCGACGCCGCCCAGCCGCCCGGCCTCGCCGCCGCCGCGACCGACCTCTGGCGCGCCCGGCAACGCGTCGAACGCGGCGACTACCAGGCGGCCGAACCCGTCCTCGACGCCCTCGCACCGATCTTCCTGCCCGCCGGAGGACCCAGCGCCGCAACAGTCGCCGAGGGGCTCCTCACCTGTCGATTGGCCCGCGATGCCCGGGCCGCGGCAATGTTTGCCTGGCTTGACTGGCTGCGCATCGTCCGCGCCGGGCCGGGCGTCGCTGTCGCACCCGGCGGCAGCCTCGTTTGTCCCCCCGCGGTCGCCGGCGTCGCGTGGGAGGGCGGCCAACTCGCTCTCCGCATCGGCAACTCGCCCATCGATTTCGCCACCGGTCTGCTCCCATCCCTTCCCCCGATCTGGATCCCGGGCGCCGCGACCGAAGCGCTGGCCGCCTCGCCAGACTGGGCCCGTCTGCTCCCGCCGCAAGACGCCGCGGTCTCCACGAACGACCCCATTTCCGAACTCGCCGCCCTCTACCGTGCCGCGGCCGACGCCGAGTGCGGGCGCACGGCATCCCTCCCCGACAAGTCCTCGGCGTTCCCCGCGATCGCCCTGGTCCGCGACATCGTCGCCGGACGCATCGGCGACGACCGCACCCGCGCATCCGCTCGCGACTCCCTGGGCCTGCGTCTCTCCACCCCGGAGACCCCCTCCTGGGTCGAGGCCTGGTGCCGTGCGGGCATCGGCCGGTCGCTGGTGGCGGAGCCTGATCCCGACTCGCACCGTCGAGGAGTGCTCATGCTCCTGCACGTGCCGGCGCGGTTCGCCCGCGGCCAGCGCCACCTCGCCGCCATCGCCCTCGCCGAAGCCTCGATCACTCTCGCCCGCGATGGCGATGCGAAGAGTGCCGCCGTCCTTCGCACTGAACTCACGCGGGCATTCGGTGACCATCCGGCAGCCCGCTGGGCAGCCGAGCAGAGCGCGGCGGGCGCAACTTCCATGCGTCTCGAAACCGCGATCACCGCGGCCGCTCTCGCGAATGTCTCGCTCCGCCAGCCCGTCGATGCCGAGGCCGATGCCCCCGCCACCGTCGGACCCGATGACGCGCTGGAGGCCTATCTCGTTCGGCTCGGCCTGTCCACGCTCCTTGCCGAGCACCTGGAACAACGCTTGGCCGCGCTGCCGCGAGACCGCCGCGCACCCGTCGCCGACCGCCTCGCCCGTCTCTATGTCGCGCTGCTCGAAGCCGCGGGCTCGGCAGACCTTCGCTCGCAGTGGGAGCGCAAGGCCGATGCGCTCCTCAAGGAAGTCCCCGAGGCCGACGGCTTTGAACTCCGGATCAGCCTCAGCCGCGCGATGTACACCCGGGCCGAGGACATCTGCGAGCGAAACCGACTGCGCCTGGCGACCGGCGAGGAGGCCGCGGAGGCCGAACGCGTCCTCCGCCAGTTGGAGCCGCAACTCCGCGAAATCGCCGCCCGCGTCCACCGCCGCGTCGATGCCCTCGAGCGCATCGAGAAGCAGGGCGACGCCAACGACGAGGTGAACCGCCAACTCGCCGATGCCCGTCGCGTCCGTTCGCTCGCGTTCTACTACTCCGGCTGGTGCAACTACTACCTGGCGATGCTCACCAGGTCCGAGCCCGCGGCGATCGAGGCCGCCAAGAACTTCGGCTGGCTCCTCAACTCGCCCAACGGCAGGCAACCCTCGCTCGACCGCATCCCTCGCGCCCTGCTCAAGTACGAGCACGTCGCTAGGGCTGCGCTCGGCTGCGCCCTCTCCGCTTCTGTCCGCGGCAACGACGTCGAGGCGATGTCCTGGCTCGAAGCCGTCGACGAGGCCGACGATCTCCCCGATCCCGTCCGCGGCCAGTTGCTCCTCCGACGCATCGGCATCCTCGGTTCCGCCAAGCGCTGGTCCGATCTGGAACGCTCCGTGCGCATCGCCCGCAACAGCGACCGCACCGGCGGCGGACCCAACCTCAAGCCCCTCCGCACCAACGAGGCCCGCCTGCTCGCCATCGTGACACTCGAGGCCGACCGGCGCACCGCCGGCTCTTCGATCGAGGCACTCGCCCGCATCGCCCTCGGAGACCTCATCGCCCGCGGCGAAGTCGCCCACGTCCTCGATCTCGTCGACAAGTTCGGCACCGCGCCCATCGGCGAGGCCGGCTTTGTCGTCCACTACGTCCGCGCGGTGAAGGCCTATGACGAGGCCCGCGCTGCACACAAAGCCTCCGGCCAGGATCCCGAAGAGCCCTGCACCGCCGACAACGTCCTGAACCTTTACCGCGCCGCGTCCGGCCTCCTCACCGCGACGCTCGCCCAGCCCGATGCAGACCACTTCCGGCCCGAACGCGTGCGGGCCGCGATGTTCGCCGCTCGCGCTTCGTTCTTCGCCGGCGACTTCATCCCCGCGGCGGATGGCTTCCAGAAAGCCTGGCAGTTCGCCTCAGCCGTGAACCGGTCCTCCGCCGATGCCGAGGAGGCGCTCTGGCTCGCGGTCGTCTCGCTCGATCGCGCCGCCGGACGGCCCGCGCCGTCCGCCGATCTCCTCCGCCGCCGGACCGAAGCCGGCGCGATGTTCCTGCAGACCTATCCGGACTCCCCTCGCGCCGCCAGACTCCTGCTCATGCGTGCCGCCGCCGGAGATGTCGGCGATGACGAGGCGCTCCGGGTGCTCGAAGGCGTCGCGAAGGACTCACCCATGTACGAGGCGGCGCGCCGGCAGATCGCACGCATCCTCTACAACCGTTTCCGCGCCACATCAGGCACCGAACGCGACTTTGCCGCGATGAAGTTCGCCTCGGTCGGCGAAGAGTTGCTCGCGCTCGATCGCCGCGCGGCGACACAGGCCGGCGGCAGGGACACCGATGCCGCCGGTCGCGCCATCCTCCGTGCCAGGCAACTGATCGATGCCCTCCTCGGGGTCTCTTCGCCCGACCCCGACCGCGCCCAGTCCACTCTCGAACTCATCCGGACGCTCGCCTCCGTCAGCGGGATCTCCATCGAGGAGCACGACGCCGAACTCACCTACCGCGAACTCCAGATCGCCCTCGCACGCGGACGCGAGGACTTCGCGGCCGAAGCAGCCCGGAAACTCAACGACATGCCGGCGGCACAGCAGGAGTTCGCCCCCGCCGCCGAGCGGCTCCTCTACCGCCGCGCTGCAACCATCTTCAAACAGGCCCCGCCCGAGTCTGATCGCTCCGAGTCGGCGCGAAGCGTGGTCCTCTACGGCGTGCGAGTCATCGACCGGATGAGAGCCTCCACCTCTCCCGGTGCGGCCGGCATGCTGGTGGGTGTTCAGTCCTTGGTTGCTGACGCGGCGTACGTCCTCTGGCGGCTCTCCGGCGGGAACGAGTCCGGAGGCGGCGACGAAGCGATGCGGGACCTTTCCCTCCGCCTCGACAAACTGATCCTCAACGCGTCCCCCAGCGCCGCCGAGTCCATCCGTCGCCTCGCCGTGACCGCCGAGTCCGCCGGCGATGCGAACGTTGCGCTCGAAAACTGGAGCCTCATCCTCGCCGCCACAGACTCAGGTTCCGTCCAGTGGTTCGAGGCCCGCTACCACGCGCTCCGCCTCATCTCGCGGCTCGACCCCGTGCGAGCACGCAGCCTCCTCGACCAGCATCGCGCCCTGTTCCCCACCTACGGCCCCCCTCCCTGGGGCGATCGCATTCGCGAGTTGGACCAGGCCGTCAGCGCCGCGCCCCCCGCAACACCCGCCCCGCAACCCACGGGGGTGCGATGATGCACGACACCAGGGCCAGCATCCGGAAGTTCCTCGGCGCAGAAGCGCTCGAACTCGGCCCGTTCGGCCTGCTCAGCGTCTGGCCGCGCGACTGCACGGCCGCATCCGTCGAGTCCGCGCTCCAGCAGCAACTCGACCGTGTCTCCGCCCATCCCGAGGGTGACACCCCCGAAGCCGACGAAGTCCGGCTCGCGCTGCACTCCGCTGCCGCCCAACTCCTCGACCCCCGCGTGCGCGAGCACCTCGCAAACCGATGGCGCGATGAGGCCGCACGTCGCGAGCATGCCGCATCTCAGGCCCGCTCCCGCCCCGCACCTGCCAAGGCACCCGCGGCACCTGCCGCCCAGCCTGCTGCGCCCGTCTCTCCCACCATCATCGAGCCACGCGCCAAGCGTCGCGGCAGCGACGATGCCGCCAAACTGATCGTCGGCGCGGCCGTCCTCACCGTCGCCGTGATCGGCCTGGTCATCGCCGCGATCATCGTCTTCGCCGTGGTGCCCGCTCCCGCGCCCCTTGCCGGCGGCGGCGGAACATCCGGCGGTCCGATACTTCCCCCCGCCGCCCCAGCCGAGACCGCGGCCGCGGATACCGGCGAGCCCGATCTCGCGCAGGCGGCGTCCAACGCCACGCCGATCGGACAAGCGCCGCCGCCACCCGGCGCTGCCGGCGGGCCCGTGCTCCCGCGGACCGCCTTCGTCGACCCGCGCAGGACGCTCAAGGACCTCCGCGACGCCGCGGCCGCCGCCCGCACAAACCCGTCGTCGGCACTCGATTCTCTGCGACCGGTCCTGCGTCAACTCGGCGACTGGTGGGCGGCCTACGAGCCCGGCGTACGGCGCGCCTGCGATGATGCCTTGGTCGAGGTGATCTACGCGCTCTCCGCCTCCACCGAGACTCAGGCCGAACTCCACACGCTGATCGCCGCCCCGTCGCTCTGCCTCGGCCCCGCCGAAGGCCCGGACCCGCGCCCTCGCCTTCAGGCCGATGAAGCCTGGCCCGCAGCGTGGTCGGTCGGCATGCTCACCAGGCTCACACGCGAGCGTGAACTCTCCACGCGCCTGGCCGCGAAGAACGCGGCGGCGCTCGATGCCGCGCTCGGCCGAAACCGCCCCACCCTCGATTCCACCTTCGAGTCCGGTGTCGGAGTGGCCCTGCGTCGGATGCCTCAACTCCTCCTGACCGATCCCGCCTCGCGCTCCCCGGGTCGGGAGTCCGTCTCCGGGCCCGCGGGCAGCACCGCGGCTGTGAAGCGATGGATCGAAGCCTGCGCCGCCTTCGCTGTCGATGAAAACACGCTTGAACGCCTGCTCTGCGACGGCCTGGAGCAGATCCTGATCTCCTCGAAGGACCCTGAGGAGGATCTCGGTGTCTTTGAAGCCATCGGCGCAATCGCCCAGAGCATCAAGTGGCGGGCCGGCGGACCCGCGCGGCCGCGCCTGCTCGACTGGTTCCGCGACCCGCGTGTCAGCGAATCGGACGTGCGTGTGGTCACCGCCGCGATCGCCGGCAAGTCCGGAGCGGAGGGTGTCGACCCGACAATGATCCTCTCCGTCAGTCCGGGGCCGGATGGGCGATCGCGTCTGCGCGCCAGGTACGCACAGGCGTGGTCCATCGAATCCATGGGCGGCGAACGGGCCTCCGATGTCTGGCTCACCGCCGCCCGAACACTGCTCGACGCCCCGCCCGTCAAGGGTCAGGTGGACCCGCTCCGCGATGCCGCCGCCTGCGCGAGGCTGAACGAAGCCGCCAGGCTCCTCTGGCGCGGAGAGCGGAACGGCGCCGACTCCCTCATGCGCGAGGCCGCCGTTGTGCAGGACTTTGGCGTGATCTCGACGCCCAAGGGACCCGCCCAGACCAAACTCATGTTCCACCTCACCGGCGGTGGACCGGATGGTTCGTGGGCCGAGCGATACCTCGCCGCTGAACGAAGCATCCCCGCGCGGCTCCAACTCCTCGCCGAACTCGACCGCATGGGCCGCCCGGTCGGCTCCGTCGACGCCTCCATCCTCGTGCAGGAGGCCGTCATCGGTTCGCCGATCCAGGTCCGCTTCGCCGCGGCACGGCTCGCAGGGCTCTGGGCCGACGAGGTGACCATCGTGCTGGCCGCGCTCGACGAGTTGCCCCTCGCGCCCCGCACCCGTTCCGCCGCGGACATGATGGAGCGAATCACCCGTCAGACCCTCCCGCCGCTCACGGACCCGGACTGGGAACTTGCGGTCCGCCGCGCCCTGGTCGAGCGACTCCTCGCCATGCTGGCGGGCGGGACAGTCGAGTCCTCCCTCGAGCAATACGCCTCTCTCATCTCCGACTCCTATCTCCGCGCCGCCGGTCAGGAGACCGCGCAGGGCGCGGGGGCCGCGGCCGAGGGAGCCCAGCGCGGCGCCGAGTTGCTGTGGACGGCGATCCGGGCCGAGGCGGACGCCGTTGCGCCGGTGCCCGCCGCGCCGATCCCGCTCGATCAGATCGATCGCCGACGCATCGGCCGGCGCACCCTCGCCACCGGCCCGGTCCAGGCGTTCGCCGCCGAGCAGGTCAGCGTCGCCGAGGCCATGTCCTACGTCGTCGCCGGAGAGAAACCCACTTCCGCCAAGCGCGTCGAGGCGATCGTTGCACGCATGCAGACCGCCCGCCGTGCCGCGTCTCACGTGTTCGACCAGATCCTCGCCACCGAGCGGGCGATCCTCGAACTCTGGATGCTGCGCTTCGACCAGGAACCGGGAGGTGCCGGTTGACACGCCTCCTGCTGCTGACCGCCCTCGTGGCCGTCCCAACCATGGCTTGCTGGGGGCAACCGCCTGCGCAACCCGGCAACGCCCCCGCGCCGGCGGAAGCACCCGCCGACCGGGAAGCCCCTGAGCCTGCCCCACAGGGCGACTCAGAAGCAGGCCTCTCCGCCCGCGCGATCGAGGAGCGCCTCGCTGCGCTCGACCCTGCAAAGCCCTGGGGGTATCTCGAACTCGGTGAAGACGTCGCCGCTCAGGCGACGACGCCCCAGTCTCGCACGCTCGCCCGCACCCTCTTCGTCCTCGCGTACGAGACCGCACGCAAAGCCCCGCCCGATCCCCGCGGCAAGACCGCCGGGGCCGACATCCGCGTCAGCGTGTGCCTCGCGCTCGCGACGCTCTCCGGCGATGAATCCGAGCAGCGCTGGCTCCGCGCGATCGCATCGTCCCTGGGCTGGAACGGCCCGCAGAGCGCTGCCGCCTCCGCCGGGCAGCCGCTCGCCATCGACCCCGCCGCGCTCGATCTTGCGAGCGCCCTCGGTCTGATCCGCATCGGCGAAGGCCGTCGCGCCGCCAAACTCCTCGAAAAGCCCGAAGTCTCACAGTTGCTCGACCGCACCGAGCGCCTCCTCAGCCCCGCCGGACTCACCGGCGGCGCATCGCGCATCAAGCGATTGATGGCCGAGTGGCCCAACTGCACCGAGTGCAAGAACCGGCGATTCGTCAAGACCCAGGACGGCGTTCGCCTGTGCCCTCGCTGCGGCGGCAAGCCCGGACCCAAACTGCCGCAGCAGGAACTCCTCTACCAGTTGCGGCTGGAGTCCAGCCTGCTCCGCGGCGTGCAACGTTCCTGGGTCGCCCAGTCCGTTGTCGACGGCGGCGCTCCGCTCCGGGACCTCGATCCCGATGAACTCGCCGCGACCTACCGCGTTGAGCCCTCCAAGACGCTGTGGCGGAACGGCGTCTGGGTTGCACCGACCTCGGCAAACCCCGCCGCTGGCGCCGGCGGCAACGCGGCGGACAACCGCCGCTGACCGCCGTACAGTGGCACCCCCTGATGCACACGGAGTGACCACCCCATGGCCGATCCCACGCCCGCTGCCCCGTCCGCCCCCGCCGCCGCGTTGCCCGTCGCGCCCGGAGCCGTCGCCAAGCCGGAAATCCAGTTCGACGACTTCGCGAAGATCGACCTCCGCGTCGCCCGCGTGCTCAAGGCCGAGAACCACCCTTCGGCCGACCGCCTCCTCAAACTCCAGGTCGATGACGGCTCCGGCACTCCCCGCCAGATCTGCGCCGGAATCCGTGCTCAGTATGCAGCGGAGCAGATGGTCGGAAAGACCATCGTCATCGTCGCCAACCTCGCCCCGCGCAAGATCCGTGGCGAAGAGTCCCGCGGCATGCTGCTCGCCGCGAGCGATGTTCCCAAGGATGCCGCGCAGGCCGGAACCGAGCGTCAGGTCGTCGTGCTGACCGTCGACCGCGACATCCCGCCCGGCTCGATCGTCTCCTGATCCGCGCGCCCCTCAGCGATCTCCGCGCCGTCCCGGACGCCGGCCCTGCTCCGGCGGCGGCCGATCATCCGGCCCGTCGCCGCGACGCATCCGCTCCCGCTCGCGCTCGATGAGCCGGGCCATCACGTCATCCACCGCCTTGTCACGTTCGGCCGACCGGCCCTCGCACTCCACCTTGGCCTCCGACAGCCGCTCGGTCTGCTGCGCCAGGTCGCGTCGGAGGATCTCCGTGCGCGCGTCATACTGCACCAGCAGTGCCGACCGCATGGACTCGCGCCGCCTGGCCCGTTCCGCTTCGCTCGCGGCCGCATCCCCGCCCTCGTGCTCCGCGAGCCAGCGCGCCGCCTCCATCGCCTCGCGCCCCGTGCGCAGATCCTTCATCCTCAGTTCGAACAACTCGGGGTCCGACTTCCGCAGTTCCAGCAGCGGACGGATCCGCGGGAACGCCTCGACCAGTTTCCGCTTCGCCTCCTCGGGGTCGCGCTTCTCCAGGTCCTCAAGCAGTTCGAACAGTCGCGGCTGCGCAACCCGCAGGAACTCGCGCGCCGCCGCGCGCTCCTCATCCGTCGGCGCCCGGTCCGCCCCGGGCCGTTCACGCCCGCGATCCATCCGCTCCGGCCCTTCCGGGCCGCCCCCGGGGCCTTCGCCGCGCATCCCCGGCCATCGCATCCCCGGAGGTCCGCCCTCCGGCATCTCGCCCATGTCCGGCCCGGGTCCGCCCTGCCGCCGGAAGAACTCCGGATACTCCTCACGCACCCGATCGATGCTCGCGCCCTCTTCCAGCAGTTTGAGCGCGAGGTCCACTCGCTCCTGCGCCCGCCGCAGCATGTCGCGACGCTGCTCGATCCGCTCGCGGATCGCCCGCACGCCCTGCGGCCCGCCGTCCGGCTGTGCGGGGGGCGGCGGTGCAGCGCCGTCTCGCGTCCCGCCTCCGCCGCGTTCCGGCTGCGCGGCCCCCGCTCCCGACATGCAGATCGCACCCGCCGCAAGCACCACCATCCATGCTCTCGTCTTCATCACAGCGACTCCCAATCCAGCAGTTGCTCGGTGAGCGAATGATCCGCCGCGTGCCCGGTCTGCGTCGTCCCCGCCGATGGCGCCGACTCGAGCAGGTCGTAGAACGCGGCCAACTCCGAGTCAAAGGACGCCGCCAGCACCTTCACGTCCGACCCCGGCACGTCCGACCCGCCGCCGCCCCGAAGCGAGACGAACGCGACCGCGCCCATCCCCACGATCGCCACCGACGCCGCCAGCCTGTACACCCCGCTCCGCCACCAGCCCCCTCGAGTCGTCACCCTCTGTGCCCGGTGCGCATCAGCGCCCACCAGCCGCAGCCGCGCCCGCCCCGCGATCTCCCCGCGGCTGGCCTCGAACACCCGGTCCTCCAGCCCCGCCGGCGCCTGCTCGATCTCCACCGCGGCGGAATGCGCCGCCACGCCCGCGCCCGCCGCGACCTCGGCCGCATCGGGGTGCAGCAGCGCATGAACCGAGGCCGCGCCGATCCGCGTGCCCGCGCCCAAAGGCATCGAGGCCCGTTCCGCCGAGCCAAGCCCATCCAGCAGACCCGCGATGTCCGCGAGATCGGCCGGCACCGCTGCCTCGGATTCCTGTTGATTCTGGCTCTTCGCGTTGCTGTTCATGTTCAATCCCCGCCGTTCATTCCCGCCAGCGCCGGTGCGGCTCCGCCGGATGTCAGAAGTTCCTTCAACTTGCGCAGCGCCCGATGGTGCCGCGCCAGAAGCGTCCCCAGAGGCTCCTCCAGCAGATCCGCGATCTGCTTGAACGAGAGACCCGCATGATGCCGAAGTTCGATCACCTCGCGGTCGGCATCGCCCAGTTGTCCCAGCGCCGCCCGCAGCGCCTCGATCCCCGCGCTCTTCTCCTCATCCGCCGGAGCCTCGGACCCCGCGGCCAGGTCCGGCGCGAGTTCCGCGTCATACGTCTCCGACCTCCGTTTGCTCCGCCTCGCCTCATCACGAATCCTGTTCATCGCGACCCGGAACAGCCACGCCTCGAACCGGCCCTGCTCGGTGTACCCCCCGCTCACGAGTTTGCTGGCCACGGTCACGAACACCGACTGCGTCACCTCCTCGGCGATCTCGCATCCGCCCCAACCGCCGAACGCGCCGCCGCTTCCTGAACTCCTCGCCCCGCGCTGCCCCCGACCCAGCCGCGACTTCGCCAACGCATACACCCGCCGCGCGTACAGATCGACGATCGACCGCCACGCGCGCTCATCACCCTCCGACGCCGCCACCAGCAGCGCCGCCACCTCGGGCCCCGGCGAGCCGTCCGCCCGTTCGCCCGCTTCGTTCGGTCCTGCCTTCGCCAACCGGTGAAACCCTCCGTATCAGGTCTAACGCCGCCAAGCATGCATTATTGCTTCGCGCGACCACGCTTGTTCGCAGTGCGTTTGGGCGGTTTCCGAGCGCTCACCCTCAACTCGCAGTTCACCCCGAACCTCGCGCACACCGGATGAGAGCCGCACTCAACCCCCCGGGCCTTGCACGCCCGTCTCCCGTGCCAGATCAGTATGTGCGACGCCTCGCACCACCGCTCCCGTGGAAACAGCGCCATCAGTCGCCGCTCGATCTGCGGCACCTTCGCATCCCCATCGACCAGCCCGAATCGCTTCGCCAGCCGTTCGATGTGCGTGTCGACCACGAACCCGACATTGATCCCGTACGCATTGCCGAGCACGACGTTCGCCGTCTTTCTTGCCACGCCCCGAAGCGTGAGCAACTCGTCCATCGTCCGCGGCACCTCGCCGCCGAACCGCTCGACGATCTCCTTCATCGCCGCGTGGATCGCCTTCGCCTTGTTCCGGAAGAGCCCGATCGTCCGGATGTACGGCTCGATCTTCTCCGGCGAACTCGCGGCATACGCCGCCGGTGTCGGGAACGCCGCGAACAGCGCCGGCGTCGCCTTGTTCACGCCCGCATCCGTCGCCTGTGCCGACAGGATCGTCGCCACCAGCAGTTCGTGCGGGTTTCGATAGTCCAGTTCGCAGTGTGCATCAGGGTAATGCGCCGCGAGCGCATCCAGCAACGCCGCGGCACGCCGCCGATCCGCCGCCGACACGCCGGGCAGTTCAAACGGCAGATCATCCGCACCGGCGCGCTTGCTGCTGTTCACAGGCGGCCACCCCGCAGCAACGCCGGCTCGGGCATTCGCGCCCGCGGCGCGACCACCGTGCCCGAATGCGGCTTCGCGATGCTCCACACCGCCGAGACCAGGGCAAGCAGCACCATGATCGCCGTCGTCACCATCAGCGCCGATGCGTACGGGTGGGTGTCGGCGGCGATCGCCTTGTGCGCCAGCGCGGTCGGCATGTCCCCCGCCTTGGCGGCCGCCCAGTAACTCGAGGTCGCGGCGACGATCTTCGGATTCACAACCAGCAGCAACGCCGCGACCGATGCCATTGCAACCACCACCGACGCCGTGCGGATCGCCATCGTCGGCCGGCGCGTTTCGCCCCGGCGCATCGCCAGAATCGCAACCAGCGTCATCACCGACACAAGCACGCAGGCAAACTGCACCACATCGGTCACGAAAAACACCGTCTGAGCCATCTTGCCGCCAACGATCAGGTAATGCTCGCCGGTGTACGCCTCGTACCCCGGCAGCCGCGGGTCAAGCGACCTCGTGACGCTGAACACCGTCGCCGCAAAGGTGCCCGCGGCGACGACGAACCCCACCCATATCGCCAGCGCCACAACGTGCACGGTCTCGCAGAATGCTCGCCAGGTGCTCATGACCCGATCGTAGATCCCGCCACCCGAGGGAGTCTTATCCCGGCGCATCGCGTGTGCTGCCGGCATCACTCTTCCGCGCGGCAATAATCCGACCGATGTTGCCCACCCCCCGACCCTTGAGCCTCGCGCTCTCCGCCTTCACTTCGACCGGTGCCGCCGATTCGGGGCTGCGGGAGACAGTTCCCTGGGCACAGCGCGCCGGGTTCGCGGCGGTTCAACTCAACGCCGCCGCACCCGGCATCCGCCCCCGCGATCTGGACCGCTCCGCACGCCGCGACCTCGCCGCGATCATCCGGCGCGAAGGCCTCGACCTGTCCGGCGCCGATCTTTGGATCCCGCCCGAGCACTTCACCGATCCGGTCCTCGCCGACCGGGCCATCTCCGCCGTCACCGGCGCCGTCGAACTCATCGCCGATCTGGCAACTCTGGTGCGTGGCACCGGTTCCGCCGCCCCTCGGCCCGTGCTCGCAGTCACACTCCCGCCCGCCACCGCCGACTCCACACTCACCGAGTTCGCCGCGGTCGCCGACCGCGCCGGCGTCCGCATCGCAGACCACGCCGTGCCCCCGCGTCCCTCCAATCCCGCCATCGAGCCGGCGATCGCTGTCGGCATCGATCCTGCCGCGACGCTCGCCTCGGGCCTCGACCCCGCGGCACAGGCCTCCACGCTCGCCGCGAGAATCGCCTCCGCCAGGCTCAGCGATGTTTCGCGGCATGTCGGCGGCGGCCGCGTCGTCCCCGGCTCGCGCGACGGCAGACTCGACCTGCTCGCCTACAGCATCGCCCTCACCACTTCGGGTTTCAAGGGTCACATCATCGCCGACGCCCGTTCGCTTCCCCAACCCCGGGCCGCCGCCGCGGCGATGCTCGAAGCATGGCGGAACGCACCGGCGCCGTAGCCCCGCGATCCGCAACTCGGCACGCCTCAATCCGGCGTCAGTTCCGCCTCAGGCACCTCGAAGTTCGAGTACACCTTCTGCACATCGTCATTGTCTTCCAGCAGGTCGATCAGTTTCATCGCCTGTTGCGCCGTCTCGCCCGACAGCGTCACCGAGTTGGTCGGGGACAGCGTAATGGACGCCTGCTCGATCGTGTACCCCGCCTTCTCGATCGCGTCCTTCACCCTCGCAAAGTCCGCGGGCTCGGTCAGAACAAGCCACGGTGCATCGCCCGCCTCCGGCGGCTCGACGTCTCGCGCCCCCGCCTCGATCGCGTCCTCCATCAGCCGGTCCGCGTCCACGCCCTCGGGCTTGATGTAGATCTCGCCGCGCGTGTCAAACATGAAACTCACGCACCCGGTCGCGCCCATGTTGCCGCCGAACTTGGCAAAGGCGTTGCGCACGTCGCCCGCCGTACGCGTCCGGTTGTCCGTGAGCGCCTCCACCACCACCGCAAACCCGCCCGGGCCATACCCCTCGTACCGGACGTTCTCAAAGTTCTGCTGACCGAGTTCGCCCGCGCCCTTCTTGATCGCCCGCTCGATCGTGTCCCGCGGCACATTCGCGTACCGCGCCTCATCGATCGCGTACCGCAGCGCAAGGTTCATCCCGGGGTCCATCCCCCCGTGCTTGGCCGCCACCATGATCAGTTTCACGCACTTCGTCCACACCTTGCTTCGGCGCGAATCCACGATCGCCTTGCGGTGCTTGACCTTGCTCCACTTGTTATGCCCGGCCACGCTCGCCTCCTCGCGCCAGCACCCCGGCGTCGCGCCCGCTCGCCCTACTTCTTCGCCTCGGGAGCCTTGCTCCGCGCCTTCGCGTCCTTCGCGCGGGACGCGCCCTTCCGCGCCGCCGGCTTCCCGCCCGCCGCCGGGGCGGCCCGTCCGCCCTCCGCCGTCTCGTGCGACGGATCATCGGCCCACGCTTGCAACAGCGCGTAGCACTCAGGCAACTCCGCCGCTCTCACCTTGCGCTCCAGCGTCGCTGCCGCCGCCTCGGGCGTCGACTCCGCTTCTACCACGCCTCGCTCAATCAGCCGCCGAGTCATCCGCCCGTCGACCGGCGCCATGTGCCCGGCGAGCCCCAGCAGAGACACCCGCGCCGCAACAAACCGCGGCGTGCCGTCCAGCGATTCCAGATACTCCCGCGATTCTCGCTTCGACATCTCCGTCAGCCGCTCAAGGCTCACCTTGTGCTCGCGCGAATAGATCGCGTTCAGCGCCGCTCGCATCCGCCGCGCACGCTCCTCCGCACGCGGATACCGCTCCCCCATCACCCGCACCATCTCGCCCGGCATGCACACCCGCAACTCGTTGAAGTCCACCACCGACTGCTCGATCCGCCTGATCGCCAGCGCGGCCTTCGCCACCGTGGACTCCCACACCAGAAACGACCGCACAAAGTGCCCCAGCATCGGCTCCGAGGGGTCGATCAGCGCGGGCTCGACCACCGGCTCGAGCGCCTGCAGATACTCCCCGCGCAGTTGCTTGAGCAGCGAAGCCAGTTCCCGGGGCATCTCCTGCGTGCTCACTCGCCCTCCTCCCCGCGGCCCTCGTCCGCGGCCGGCTGTTCGCCCCGCTCCTGCCGGATCTTCGCAAACGCCGACAGGATGTCCGCCTGCTTCTTGATCGACTCATCCGTCTTGAACGTCAGTTCCGGAACCTCGTGCATCGCCACCTTGTCGCCGATCCGCCGGCGCAGGTGCCGCGCCGCCGCACGCAGCGCATGCATCGTCAGGTTCTGCTTCTCGTCGGGCAGCACCGAGACCCAGACCGTCGCGTTCTTCAGGTCCGGAGACACATCCACCCCCGTCACCGTGATCAGCCCGCCCGCCCGCGGATCGTGCAGCCCGCGCCCGATCTCCTCCTGCAGTGCGCGGAGCAGCGTCGCCTGAACCTGCTGGACTCGTCTTCCCGCCGTCATATCACGCCGCCTCTCCCGAATCGCGCCGCTCCGCCGGTGTCCACAGCGGCTCACCCCGCTCGTCCGTCTCCGGCAACGACTGATCCGCATCGATCACGTCCGCCGCATACCCCGTCAGCGTCGCATCGGGCCACGCACTAAGTTTGTCCACGATCGCCGAGAGCACCCCCCGCAGGTACCCGCCGTCCGCCGAGACGCACGACAGGCCCATCGTCGCGCGGTTCCAGACCTCCAACGAGCCGACCTCCGCGACGCTGACCATGTGCTCGCGGTGCAGCCGGTCCTTGATCGACTTCACCACCCGCCGCTTGTCCTTGAGCGAACGGCTCTCGGGGACTTCCATCTCGAACTGGAGGATGCCGATCTTCATGGGCGAAATGCAGCCACGCAGCCAAAGCCCCTGGGCGGCGCTGGGGATGAGCAATCCCCGCCCCACCGCCCACCGTTCACTCACAGCGTCCTCTTGACCTCGATCTTCCTGTAGCACTCCAGAACGTCGCCTTCCTTGATGTCGTCGTAGCCGACGATCTTCATGCCGCACTCCAGGCCCGCGCGGACCTCCTTCGCATCGTCCTTGACACGCTTGAGTTGCTCCAGCCGGCGGTCGTTCTCGATGACGATGCCGTTGCGGGTGACGCGGATGAGCGCATCCCGCTCCACCACGCCGTCGGTGACGAAGCACCCCGCCACCGTGCCGACCTTCGAGATCTTGAACACCGCTCGCACGTCCGCGTGCCCCAGGATCTGCGTCTTGATCTCCGGCTCCAGCAGCCCCGAGGCCGCCTTCCGGATGTCGTCCGTCAGTTCATAGATCACGTCGTACGTCCGGATCTCGATGCCCTTGGCCTCGGCCAGTTGCCGCGCCTTGCCCACCGTGATCACGTTGAAGCCCACGATGATCGCACGCGACGCATCGGCCAGCAGCACGTCGCTCTCGCTGATGCCGCCGACAGCCGAGTGCAGCACGCGCACCTTGACCTCCGCCGTGCCCACACGTTCGATCTCGTTCTTCAGCACGTCCACCGAGCCCTGCACGTCCGCCTTCACGACGACGCGGATCTCCTTGACCGTCTGGTCCTTCATCTGCGTCAGCAGGCTGTCCAGCGTCACCTTCGGCTGTGCCAATGACGTCTCGCGCTCACGTTCGCGACGCTGCTCCGCCGCATCCTGGGCCTGCTTGAGCGTGTCGACGATGTAGAACTTGTCGCCGGCGTTCGGCACCATGTCCACGCCCGAGATCCGCACCGGCGAGCCGGGCCCGACCTCCTTGATGCGTTTGCCCGTGTCGTCGATGATGTCACGCACACGACCGAACGCGCGACCGACGACGATGAAGTCGCCCACGTGCAGGTTGCCGTCCTGCACGATCAGGTTCACCGTCGGGCCGCGGCCCTCCTCGACCTTCGCCTCGACCACCGTGCCGCGGGCCGGGCCGCCGTAGTCGGCCTTCAGTTCCAGCACCTGGCCGGCGAAGTCGAGATTCTCCAGCAGTTCCTCGATGCCCGTGCCCTTGGTCGCGCTGGTGCGGATGATGTCCGTGTCGCCGCCCCACTCCCGCGGGTTCAGCCCCGCCTCGGCGAGTTGCGACAGCGTCTGGTTCACCCGGGCCTCGGTCGCGTCCGGGCGGTCGATCTTGTTGAGCGCGACGACGATCGGCACCTTCGCCGCCTTGGCGTGGTTGATCGACTCGATCGTCTGCGGCATGACGCCCTCGGGCCCCGAGACAACGAGCACCACGATGTCCGTGATCGCCGCGCCGCGGGCGCGCATCGCCGTGAACGCCTCGTGGCCCGGCGTATCCAGGAACACGATGTGCTTCGTTTCGCCGCCGACCTTGACCGGCACGCGGAACGCGCTGGTCGCCTGCGTGATGCCGCCGGCCTCGCCCGCCGCCACGTTCGCGTTGCGGATCCTGTCCAGCAGGCTCGTCTTGCCGTGGTCGACGTGGCCGAGGATCGTGACGATCGGCCCGCGCGAGCGCACGTCGACCGGCTTGCGGTCGGTGAACTGCTCGGACACGATCTGCTCGGCGGTCTTCGCCTCCGTCACTTCCAGTTCGATGTCGAACTCCAGCATCACTTCCTGCGCCATCGTCGGCTCCAGCGCCGAGTTGGCCGTCAGCATGATGCCCTGCAGGAACAACTTCTTGATGATCTCCGACGCCTTCACGCCTGTCGCCGATGACAGGTCCTTCACCGTGAAGGGCGCGGCGATCATCACCCTGCCGCCAGTCTCCGCCGCGCTCGCCGCCCGCTCGTGCGGGTGCGACTGCTCCTGCCGCCGAAGTTGCTGCCGCCGCGCCTTCAGGAATCCGCCCGCACGGGATAGCCGCGCCTCCCGCTCGATCAGGTCCTGCTCGCGCCACATCCCGCCCGCCTGCGCGGCCTCTTCGCCCGCTTTCCCGCGACGCCGCGCCGGAACCCCGCCGCGCGCCTCGCCCGCCGGAGCCGCCGCGCCCGGCTTCTTGCGCGCCGTGTTCCGCCGCGGGCTCCGCCCGCCGTCCTCTTCTCCTCCGCCCGTGCGGGGCGCTCCGCCGTCGAATCCACCGCCCTCGCGGCGGGCCCGCGGCTTGTCCACCGGCTCGGGCGCTTCGATGCGCACGACCTTCGGTCCCGACAGCCGGATCTGCTGCTTCACCTCGAGTTTCGGCCCCGCAGGCGCGATCACCTTCGGCCGTACCGGGACATTCATCGGCGCCGGCTTCACATGCGGCGCCGTCCGTGCCGGCGGTGCAGGCCGCTCGATGTGCACCGCCTTCGTCGGCGCTGGGGGCTCCGCCGGCGGCGCCGCGGGGGTCACAACCTTCGCCACAGGAGCCGGCGGCTTCGGCGCCACGGCCGGAACTTCGGGCTCCACCTTCGGTTCCGCGACCCGTGCCTCCGGCTGCGGCGGCGCACCGACCTCGCCCACCCCCGCGCCGGGCTCTTCCGGTCCCGCCGCCCCGGGCCGCTTCGCGCGGCGTGCGGTCGCGGGCTTCTCCGTGATCGTCTCCGCCTCGACCGTCGCAACCCCGCCGCCATCGCCCTCCTGACCTTCCCCCTTGGCCTTGGCCCGCGACCGGCTGGCGCGCTTCGGCGAACCGCGCAGCGCCTCCACGTCGACGTGCGTCGTCGTCTCGACAGCGTTCGCCGCGGCGCTCGCGCTGAACCACTCGCGGATGCTGGCCTCCAGACCCGCCGAGACGGTGCTCATGTGCCCTTTGACACCCTTCGGCCCGTCCTTGGGGATGCCCTCGGCCCAGCACTTCTCGACGACCGCCTTGTTCGGCACGCCGAGTTCCTTCGCGATTTCGGAAATCCGCTTGTTAGCCAACTGAGTCTCCAGCCCTTCTCAAACTCAATGTTCCAATCCGGTCTTCGGCAAGGCATCGCCACCGGGACCGACCCGGCGCGCTTGGTGTCGTCGTTACGAACCGCCCAGAATGTCCGCCGCCCGCGCGTCGTCCTCCGCCGTGACAGGCGCCGCCGCCTCCGCTCCCCCGCCCATCGCCCCAAGCAGGCCCGCCGTCGCCGCCAGGTCCTCCTGCCGGCGCTTCTCCGCCTCTTCCTTGGCCTTCTGCTGCTCCTCCGCAACCGTCTTGGCACGCTCCGCGCACACCCGCACCATCTCCGCCCCCTGCGCCTCGCTCACGCCCAGTTCCGTCTGCAGCACCTCCGCCCCGACCTCCTCGATGTCGAACACGCTGATCATGCCCAGCGCCGCCAGCCGGTCGACCATCTCCTCGGTGATGCCCTCCACCGTCAGCAGCGTCTGCTGCAGCGTCTCCAGGCCCTTGTTGAACTCCTCCGGCGTCAGGATGTCCACGTCCCAGCCCGTCAGCCTCGCCGCCAGCCGCACGTTCTGCCCGCGCTTGCCGATCGCCAGGCTCAACTGGTCATCCCGCACCACCACCGTCGCCCGCCCCAGTTCAAAGCACAGCGAGATCTCCGCCACTTCCGCCGGCTTCAGCGCGTTCTGGATCAGGATCTGGCTCGACTCGTTCCACCGCACGATGTCGATCTTCTCCCCGTTCAGTTCGTCCACGATGTTCTTGATGCGGCTGCCACGCACGCCCACGCACGCGCCCACCGCATCCACCTTCGAGTCCACGCTCGACACGGCGATCTTCGTCCGGTACCCCGCCTCGCGCGCCATCGCCTTGATGTCGATGATCCGCTCCGCCACCTCCGGCACCTCAACCTCGAACAGCCGCTTGATGAAGTCCGGGTGCGACCGGCTCAGCACGATCTTCACCTGGTTCCCCACGTCCCGAACGTCCAGGATCAGGCACCGCACGCGGTCCCCCGGCTGGAACTGCTCCCCCGGGATCTGCTCGCTCCGCGGCATGAACGCCTCGGCCCGGTCGATCGTCACCACCAGCGACCCGCCCTCGTACCGCTGCACCGTGCCCGTCGCGATCTCCCCGACGCGCTTGCTGAACTCCTCGAACACGCTCTGCCGCTCGTCGTCGCGGAACCGCTGGATCATCACCTGCTTGAACGTCTGCGCCGCGATCCGCCCCAGTTCCTGCGGGCTCATCTCCAGCGGCTCGCCGTGACGGAACAGTTTCAACTGCCCCGACATCGCGTCCAGCGTGCACGAAAACTCGTCCGCGTCCAGCGTGTTGAAGTGCTTCCGCGCCGCCGACACCATCGCCTGCTCGAGGTCCTTGACCAGCATCTGCTTGTCGATCTTGCGGTCCCGCGCGATCGAATCCAGGATCCGCATCATCTCCGCCGTGTTCATTCCGAGAGTGCTCATGTTGTCTGCCTGCCGTGTCTCAAGGTTGTCGGGTTGTCAAATCTCAAAAACACAAAGACCACGAACGCGATGCACGCTCGTGGCCCCGGGGGACCGCGGTTTCCCGCTCGCAAAGAGCGGAACACCGCCGGAAGTCTCGCTCCCGGATCAGGTCATCGCCGCCTCCTCGGAGGTCGATGACCCGCCCTCGGGCGAGCCCGCCGCGGGGCCGTGCACTGCGGACGGGATAACCCCGGCCGCGGAAATCACGGACACCTCACCAGCCATGGCTGTGAACCATCTTCATGCCATTCACTTCCTGAAAAACCACTGCGTGCGGAACCAAAATGTCCGGAGATAGTACGGACCGACGCCCGTTTGGGTCAATCCACGTACTTCCGACTGTGTCGCCCCGCCCGGCCGCCACCCGCCCTCGCCCCCGCCCGGCATCACACCCGGTCGTTCGGCCCGATCGGCCGGATCACCCGCAGCGCCCGCTGCCCCTTGAACTGGCCGATGTGCGCCAGATACCGCTTCTGATCGCCGATCGACACCACCACCGGCCCGCTCGCCGGCCGCTCGGTCACGATCATGTCCCCCACCGCCAGCCCCATCAGGTCCCGCATCGTGATCGAGGTCTCCGCCAGCAGCCCGGTCACGCCCACCGGCGCAAGGTTCAGCGTCGTGGCGATCCGCCGGTGCATGTCGTCGCTCTTCACCAGCCGCGACGTGTTGAACCACGACTGCGACGCCAGTTCCTCCATGATCGGCTCGATCACGTTGTACGGGATGCACAGGTTCATCGTGCCCGCGCGGTTGGCCATCTTCAACTCAAAGCCGATCACCACCACCACCTCGTTCGGCGGCACGATCTGCACCAGTTGAGGGTTGCTCTCCGTCGCGACGATCTGGAACTCCAGCGGCTTGATCCCCGCCCACGCCTCCGCCATCGCCACCAGCCCGCGCGACGTCACCTTCCCGATCAGCCGAGTCTCGATCATCGTCATCGGCCGCTGCGGAATGAACAACTCCGCGTTCGTCCCGCCCAGCAGCCGATCGATGATCGGATAAATGATCAGCGGCGAGATCTCAAGACACATCTGCCCCTCGAGCGGCTTCGCCTCGATCAGGTTGAAACTCGTCGGGTTCGGCAGGCTCGAGATGAACTCCGCATACGTCATCTGCTCGCAGTTGGCGACCTTCACCTCCACGATGGTCCGCAGAAAGCCCGAAAGCGCCGCGCCGAAGTTCCTCGCGAAACTCTCGTGCAGCGTCTGCAGCGCACGCATCTGGTCCTTGCTCACCCGCTCCGGCCGCTTGAAGTCGTACGGCCGGACCTCCACGTTCTCCAGGTCCCGCCGGTGACGCGAGAAGATCTGGACCGCCGCCTCCTCCTCCTGCACATCGCCCGAGTCCACCGCCGCGAGCAGTGCGTCAATCTCTGATTGGTCCAGAACGTCAGACATGCGGCGGCTCGGCGAGGCGGAGGATCAACGGCGCAGGAACAGCCGGCCGGAGTGCGATCCGACCTTCTCCCGAGTATCGGACGCTCCCGCCGCGCGGCTTGAGGCTGCCCGGCCGCCTTTCCACATCGCCCTCAGGGCATCCCGACCCCCTGCCCTCCGGCGAGCATCCCCTCGCCGCCGTCCCCGACTCCGGCAACTCCGACCCCTTTCCGGAGGTTTAACATCTGCCATGCGCACTCCTTTCCTCACCCTCTGGGCTTGCCTCGCTCTGGCGCTCCTCGCCCCATGCGCCGCCGCCGCCCAGGACGGCCCGGTCGTGAAGACTCGCGTCGTCGCCCGGCACTCCGCTCCGGCGCAGGGAAGCCAACTCGTCATCGCCGTCGAACTCGACCACGCCGAGCACTATCACACCTGGCCGTCGATCGACACCAAACTCCCCGAGGATGTCGACGCCCTGGCCATCCGCACCGAGTTCGTCCTGCTCAACCCGCCCGCGTGGGCCACGCTCGACGGCGTGCAGTACCCCCCCACTCACACCGACAAGGTCGCCAATCCCGACGGCGGCAGCACGCCGCTCGAGGTTCCGCTCTTCTCCGGCCGCGCAATCGGCTATCTCCGGATCGCGCTCTCGCCCCACGCTCCGCTCGGCTCCCAGTCCCTCGCCATCGGTGTCAACTTCCAGGCCTGCGACGACAAGCAGTGCCAGATGCCCGAGGAGCAGGAGCACCCCGTTGCGCTCACCATCGTCGCCGCGGGAACCGCCCCCGGCGAACCCAACGAACCCGCCCTCTTCTCCAAGTTCGACGCCGCCAGGTGGTCCGCGAACCCCCGATCGACAAGCCCCGCCGCGCCGGCCAACACCCCGCCCACTTCCCCGGGCGGCGCCTCCCTCTTCGGCTTCAACCTCGGATCCAGTTTCCTCCTCGTCGCCATCGCCGCCGCGATCGGCGGCTTCGTCCTCAACCTCACGCCCTGCGTCCTGCCCGTCATCCCCATCAAGGTCCTCACGCTCACCCAGCACGCCTCGAGCAAGCAGCACGCACTCATCCTCGGCCTCTGGATGGCCTTCGGCGTCGTCGCGTTCTGGACCGTCATCGGCATCCCGATGGCGCTCATCAGCCGACAACTCGATCCCTCCCAGTTCATCTTCGGCATCTGGTGGGTCTGCATGCTCATCGGCCTCATCATCGCGCTCATGGGCCTGGGCATCATGGGACTGTTCACCTTCAACCTGCCCCAGGCCGTCTACATGGTCGACGCCAAGGCCGACAGTCCCTTCGGCTCGTTCATGTTCGGCGTCCTCACCGCCATCCTCGGTCTCCCATGCTTCGGCTTCGTCGCCGGCGGCCTCCTCGCCGCCGCCGCGACCATGCCCGCGTATCTCGTCCTGACCATCTTCATCGGGCTCGGCGTCGGCATGGCCGCGCCCTACCTCGTCCTCTCCGCCTACCCCCAACTGCTCAAGTTCATCCCTCGCACCGGCCCCGCAAGCGAACTCGTCAAGCAGGTCATGGGCATCCTCCTCCTCGCCGCCGCAGCGTTCTTCATCGCCGCCAGCATCCAGACCCTCATCTCCGACTACCCCTACCTCGCCGGCTCCATGACCTGGTGGGCCACCGGCTTCTTCATCGCCATCGCCGGAATCTGGATGACCGTCCGCACGTTCCAGATCACCAGCCGGCCGACCCCGCGCCTGTTCTTCCCCGTCCTCGCCGTCGCGATGACCCTCGGCATCGGCCTCTTCGCCAACGACCGCTTCTCGCAGGACCGCAAGGACTACCTGGCCCGCGAGGCCGCGCTCGCCGGTTCCCGGTCTTCGGGCCAGGTTCCCGCCGGCGTCTGGCTGCACTACACGCCCGAACTCCTCGCCACCGTCCGCGATGCCGGCAGGCCCGTCTTCCTCGACTTCACCGCCTCCTGGTGCATCAACTGCAAGGCGCTCAAGGCCGCCGTCCTCGATCCCGAACCGCTCGCCACCATCTTCAAGGATCGCGGCGTCGTCCTGCTCGAAGTCGACTGCTCCTCGCGCAACAGTCCGGGCACCAGACTGCTCACCGAACTCGGCCGCACCGGCGTGCCCACCTGGGCCGTCTACGGCCCCGGTCAGAGCCGGCCAACCTTCGTCAACATCGACACCCCCACCGTCCAGACCGTCCTTGATGCAGTGGAGCGAGCCGGCGTCCCCGGCGCCGCGGCGGGTTCCACCGCCTCCGGCCACAACGCCTCGCCCGCCGCTCCCGCGGTCATTCCGACTTCCGCTTCCTCCAACCCCTGACCAACCCCGGACTTGACTCCCGGCCCCAACAGGCCGATAGTCACTCCGCTTCGCGGGCGTAGCTCAGTGGTAGAGCGCTACCTTGCCAAGGTAGAAGTCGAGGGTTCAAGTCCCTTCGCCCGCTTTCCCGACCCCGGCCCTTGAAACACAGGGCCGCCAGATCAACCGCACAAAGCCCCGCACTCGCTCGCGGGGCTTTGTGTTTTTTGCGACCCTTGTGGTATCGTCCACCCGGTCGACCCGCCGCCAAACCCCACTCGCCCCCTCGCGTCCGTTCGATCGGGCAATCCCTGCCGCTCGCGTCGAAGGCGAAGTCCGACCCCAGGCGACAACCGGGACCGCGTCTGAGAACCTTCGACCGAAGCCGGTGCTTACTACTTTTCCGTGGCCGCAGGTTCAGCCTCAACCTTGGCCTTCCACTCCGCGGCCTTCGCGTCATGGCCCATCCCGGGCTCCGCAGCATCCCACGACGAATAAAAGTCGGCAATCGCCCGCGCACTGTCGCGCGTCTCCTGGTGCCGCTCACCCCGTGCGCTGGTGTAGATCGTGTGGGCCTCCAGGTAGTCCGCTTCGGCCTCCGCAAACTGCTTGAGCCCCGCTCGTGCGTTGCCGAGTTCCGCCAGATGCACCGCCAGAAAGCGCGCGTTCTGGGGGTTGGTGCTCGACCTTCGGGCCGCGGGCTCGGCCTTGGAAAGGACCTCCGCGGCCTCCGCGAACTCCTGCTGCTCGTTCAGGACGAGCCCCAGCCGGCGCGTGGCGCTCAGGACCGTCGGATTGTCGGCCCCCAACCTGGGCAACCCGAGGTCGATGACCTCCCGAAACAGTTGCTCGGCGACCTCATACTTCTTCTGATCCGTGGCAAGACCGCCGAGGTTGTGCGTGTAGACAAGCGTTTCGGGGTGATCGACTCCGAGCGTCCGCCGGGCGATGGCCTGCGCGTTGCGCCAATACGGCTCGCCCTCTTCAAGCCGGCCCTGGCGCACGAGGCACAAGCCCATGACGTTGTTGGCGATCAGCGTCCCCGTGTTGTTCTCGCCCAGCACCCGCGTGCGCCGCTCCAGCGTCTCGCGGCACAGCGGCTCCGCGTCGGCAAACCGATTCCGGTTGATCAGGTAGACACAGAAGTTGCCGAGCGTGACGAGGGTGCTGGCGTGATCGGGTCCCAGGAGTTCGCGCTGCTTGGTGAGCGCCTCTCGCGTGAGCGACTCGGCCTCGTCAAACTGCTCGGCCTGGACCAGCACCGAGGCCAGATTCTGGATCGCGCTGAGCGTGGCCGGGTGCATCTCGCCAAGCAGGCGACGCCTTCGATCCACGACCTCCCGGAAAAACGTGCCCGCCTCCATGAACTGACCCTCGTACTTGAGGATCGCGCCAAGGTCGTTGAGCGAGGTGAGCGTCCGAATATGGTCCTCGCCCAGCACGCGTCTGCGCCGCGCAAGGACGTCGCGGAACTGTGCTTCCGCCTCACCGAGTCTGCCCCGCTCCCGGAGCAGGTTCCCCCAGAATGCCATCGACGTGAGCGTGTCCGAGTCGTCATCGCCCAGCATCCGCCTGCGGGCTGCCAGTGAGTCACGAAACAACTGCTCGGCCTCGTCCAGACTCCCTTGAGCAAGACAACAGGCGCCCAGGCCGGTCATGCACTCCAGCGTCTCCGCGTGGTCCTGGCCGTGTACACGCCTGCTCTTCTCAAGGGCCTCTCGGTAAAGGGTGACGGCATCGGCGCGACTCCCCAGCGCGTTCGTATACACCGCGAGATTCCGGATCGAGACGATGGTGTCCGCGTGATCTTCACCGAGGGTGCTTCGGCGGTCCGCCAGGGCGAGACGCTCCAGATCCGCCGCGGCCTGATCCATGCCCAGGTCGTGGTACCGCGCCGCCAGAACGTTGCGGAGCGTCGCCGCGACCGTTGGCTGGTCGGCAAACTGCTTCCCGATCGCCTCCGCCGTCGGCTTCAGGATCGTCTGATCGATGAGCCTCATCGCCGTGTCGGTCGCGTTGATGCGGCTGAACTGCCCGACGAACGCCTCGGTGAGCGGGGGGCGATCGCCCTCCGAAACCAGTGACTTGGCGAGGACCGCGCCGTACCGCTCGCGGACATCCTCCGCCAGGCGAACGCCCGCGGTGGTCGGATCGACCTGCGCAAGCATCTGCCCCTGGAAGTCGGCGACCTTCTTGAGTTCGTCCGCCCGCGTCTTCTCATCGTTGCGCGCCCGAACGGCGTCGGCGCGACTCATCAGCGACAGCACAAGCCCGAGGCTCAGGCAAACAAACGCCGCGCCCATCCCGGCGACCAGTCCCTTGTTGCGCCGGCTGAACTTCCGCGCCTGGTACCACGTCGACGCCGGCCGCGCCGTGATCGGCTCGTCCTTCAGGTACCGGCGGATGTCCGTGGCCAGGCTCTCGACCGACTGGTATCGGCGCGTCTTCTCTTTCTCCAGCGCCTTGGCCACGATGGTCTCGACATCGCCCCGCAGCTCGCGGTTGATCGACGACAGCCGCGTCGGCTCATCCTCGCGGATCACCCGGACCGCCTCGTGGATGGCCCGCCGGTTGAGGTCGTACGGCAGTCTGCCCGCCAGCAACTCGTACGCGATCACGCCCAGCGCATAGACATCAGACCGCGTGTCCAGTTCGCTCGGGTCCCCGCTCACTTGCTCGGGGCTCATGTACGGCACCGTGCCGATCAGTTGCCCGATGTCGGTCTGCATCGTGGTCTGCTGGATATCGCTGTCAATCGCCCGCGCGACGCCGAAGTCCAGCACCTTCGGGTGGCCGGACTCATCCACCAGGATGTTGCCCGGCTTGAGGTCGCGATGGATCACGCCCTTCTGGTGCGCGTGATAAACGGCGTCGCAGATGCGGGCGACAAGGTCCAGGCGCTCGCGCGTCCCCAGGTGTTTGGTCGTCGCGTACTCCGTGAGCGGCACGCCCCGGATGAACTCCATCGCAAAGAACGGGACCGGCTGGCCGCGCTCGTCCTGCACGGTGCCCGCCTCGTACACTTGGGCGATGCCCGGATGCTGGAGCCTGCCGAGCACCGCCGACTCGTGCTCAAAGCGGCGGAGCAGCGCCGCCGAGACGTTCCCGACCCGGATCACCTTGAGCGCGACTGCCCGCTTGGGGCTCTCCTGCTGAGCCTCGTACACCGTGCCCATCCCGCCCTCTCCCAGGATGCGCACGATGGTGTAGCGCCCGATGCGGGCCGGCATGTACGGCGAACTGGGCGGGGGAGTCGCGCCCGTGACCGGCGCGGTCAATCGCGTTGGTTCCGAACCGCCTCCCGGCGTTTGCGGCTCACCCTCGCACATGCCGTCAGCGTACCAGAGATCGCACCAGGCCACAAACCCGGACTCCGCCGCCCAGATCCGCGGCCGTGTCTCCGATGGCGGGCACGATTCCCCTCGCATCCTCCACCTGCCCGGTTAGACTCGGCGCGATGCCCAAGCCCTCTGGCCATCCCGGCGCACCACCCACAGCGCCCGGTCCGCTCAGCCGCGTCGCGCCCCTGCAACGGACCGGCGGCGCAAACCACCCGCCGCGCTGCCGCGCCTGCGGCTATGTCCTCCAGGGGCTCGACGGCGTCCACGCCTGCCCCGAGTGTGCTGCGCACTTCGACCTCGCCGACCCTTCCACCTACACCCGCATCGCGCCCTTCAACGCGTTCCGGTTCTGGCTCCCGGGCTTCGGCCTCGCCGCGGCCTTCGTGCTCCTGAGCATCCCCGTGATGGCCTACGGCCTCGGCGCATGGGGATGGTCGCTGTTCCTCGCCCTCCCCGCCTCCGCCGGCGCGATCGCCAGTTACCGGTTCCGCGTCTCCCGATTCATCCTCCCCATGATGGGCATCCTCCTCGCGCTCACGTTCATCGGCGGCATCGCCTCCGCCGGACTCGGCGGTGTCTTCTGCGCCCTCATCCTCCTGGGCATCGTCCTTGTTCCGATTTTCACAGGCATCGGCGCCGGCGCGATCCTCCGCTCCGCCCTCAAGAGCGGCGGCTACGACCAGTCCGGATACCTCCCCCTGCTCCTCATCGCCGCGATCCCCTACCTCTGCATCCCCATCGAGAAGTGGACCACGCCCCGCCCCGCGCCCGAGACCGTCTCCACCTCCACCATCATCAACGCCTCCGCCGACGAATGCTGGGACGGCCTCGTCTTCTACGAAGAAGTCACCCATCCCCCGCCGTGGATCCTCCGCGTCGGCCTCGCACGCCCCCTCGCCACCCGCGGCCCATCGCACAACCCCGGCGACCGCCGCGTCTGCGTCTACAACAAGGGCACCATCTCCAAGCAGATCCGACGCGCCGAACCCGGCCGTCTCCTCTCCTTCGAGGTCATCGAGCAGAACATCGGCTACGAGCGCGACCTGCGTCTCCTCTCCGGCAGTTTCGTCTTCGAGCCCCTCGACGTCGGCCTCACCCGTGTCACGCTCACCTCCACCTACGAGCCCCGGCTCACACCCCGATTCTGCTGGCGCTGGGGAGAGCAACTCGCCTTCCGAACGCTCCACACCTACGTCCTCGAAGGCATCGCCCGCAACACCCAACACCAGCGACCCGCCAATCCCGACAAGCCGACCGTCGCGGCGAGAGATGCCCCATGATCTCCATCTCCATCACCCACGACTGGCGCATCAACGCCCGCAGCATCACCCATCTCCCGCTCCGCGCCGCGCGGATGTGGGCCCGCATGCGCGATGTCCAGCTCTTCCTCACCGACGACCCGCTCCACGCCGACGTCTTCTTCAACTCCCTCCCCGCGCCCCACCAGTCCTTCGTCGGCGCAACCCTCACCATCCGCCACCGACTCCTCGGCCTCGGACCCAACCGCGTCGGCCGAATCCTCACCTGGACCGAAGGCCGGGGCTACGCCGTCAGCGATCTGTCCCGCCGCGGCGTGCATCTCGGCTTCCCCCACATCTGCGCGTTCGATCTCGCGCCGCGCGGCGAACACACCTGCACGCTCACCGTCTCCGCTCGCGGCAAACGGACCGCCACCCGGACGCCGCGCTTCCTCGTCCGCTTCTGGCTCTGGTGGGTCCTCGCCGCGACCGAAGCCCGACTCCGCCGCAGTGTTCGCTGACAGCCGCAATCCCTACCATCCCGCAACCGCCGCGCCCGGCTCTCCCGGCACGGGCATCCTGCCCGTGCGCCCCGCCGTCCCCCGCCGCCGCACGCACAAAGGCCCTCCGATGCTCACGAGCCTCCTCCGCCCCGCCCTCGTTCTCTGCACCCTCTTCTCCCTCCTCGCGCCCGCGCGCGCCGCCCGCGCTCAGAACATCACCTACGAGAAGTACACCCTCGACAACGGCATGGTGGTCATCCTCCACGAAGACCACGCGCTCCCCGTCGTCGCCATCAACCTCTGGTACTACGTCGGCGCAAAAGACGAACCCCCCCGCCGGTCCGGCTTCGCCCACCTCTTTGAGCACCTCATGTTCATGGGCACCGAGCGCGTCCCCGGAAACGACTTCGACGTCATCATGGAGACCGGCGGCGGCTCCAACAACGCCAGCACAAGCCTCGACCGCACCAACTACTTCTCCTCCGGGCCATCTGAACTCCTCCCCACGCTCCTCTGGCTCGACGCCGACCGCCTCGAAGACCTCGGCCGCACCATGACGAAGGAAAAACTCGACCTGCAGCGCGATGTCGTCCGCAACGAGATCCGCCAGAACGTCGAGAACACCCCCTACGGCCGCGCCGAGGAAATCGTCTACTCCCTCATGTACCCCCCCGGCCACCCGTACGCCAACGCGGTCTACGGCACGCACGAGGACCTCGAGGCCGCGACCGTCGGCAACGTCAAGGACTTCTTCGCCAACTTCTACGTCCCGAACAACTGCTCACTCGTCGTCTCCGGCGACTTCGACTCCGCCGCCGTCAAGCCGCTTATCGACCGCCTCTTCGGCTCGCTCCCCCGCTCTCAGCCCCCGGGCCGCAAGCCCGAGATCAAGTACCCCGAGCCGCGCCTCGACCGCGTCGTCCGCGTCACCATGCTCGACAAGGTCGAACTGCCGCGAGTCACCTTCGTCTTCCACGCCCCGCCCTCCTTCGCCGAGGGCGATGCCGAGATGGACCTGCTCGCCGCCATCCTCGGCGACGGCCAGTCCAGCCGCCTCTACCAGCGCCTCGTGCTCACCGACAAGACCGCCGTCGATGTCACCGCCTACCAGGACTCCGCGCTCCTCGGCTCCCTGTTCCACGTCGAAGTCTCCGCCCGCCCCGATGCCGACCTCAACGCCATCGAGGCCGCGATGGACGATGAACTCGCCCGCATCGCCCGCGACGGTGTCCAGCCCGCCGAACTCGAGCAGCGCAAGGCCACCACCGAACTCGCCCACCTCTCCCGCCTGCAGTCCAATCTCGCCGTCGCCGACCAACTCAACGCCTACCAGTTCCACTTCGGCGAGCCCAACAGTTTCAAACGCGACCTCGACCGCTACCGCAACGCCACGCCCGCGACCGTCCAGGCCTGGGCCAAGCGCGTCCTCACCCTCAACGCCCGCGCCATCGTCCGTGTCATCCCCGAGGAGCCCGACCGCGAGGAATCCCCGCGAGACACCCGCCCGGACTCCGCCGCCGCGCCCGGTTTCACACCGCCCACGCCCGTGGAGTTCACCGTCGGCGACAACATCCGCGCGCTCCTCTGGCGCAAGGCCGACCTCCCCCTCGTCGCGATGCAACTCCAGTTCCAGCCCGCCGGCCCGCTGAGCGACAACCGGCAGGCCGGCCTCGCCGCGCTCACCGCGCGAATGCTCGAAGAGGGAACCGGCGATCTCGACGGCGTCGCGTTCGCCCGGGCGATGGAGTCCCTCGGCGCCGGCTTCGGCGCTTCCGCCGGAACCGAGACCGCATCCGCCGGCATCACCGTCCTCAAGCGCAACTTCGCCCCCGCCGCCACGCTCATGGCCAGGGCCGTCTCCGCGCCGCGCCTCGATACGGCGGACTGGGAACGCGTCCAGAAACTGCACATCGATGCGCTCCGGCAGGAGCAGGAAGAGCCCGCCGCAGTCGCCGCCAAGGCCGCATCGCGCGTGCTCTTCGGCGCCGACCACCCCTACGGCGTCCCGCCCGGCGGCCTCATCGAGACCGTCCAGCGTCTGACCCTCTCCGATGTCCGCGAGGCCCACGCGCGCATCTTCGACCCCGCGAACATGCGCGTGCTCATCGCCGGCGACATCACGCCCGAGGAAGCCCGTTCCGCCCTCCAGCAGGCCTTTGCCGGCTGGAAACCCGCCGCCGCCCCCCAGCCGCGCCAGACCCTCTCCCGCCCCATGCCCGCCTCCGGCGACAAACTCCGCCTCTTCATCATCGACCGCCCCGGCGCGGTGCAGACCGTCATCCGCTTCGCCATGCCCGGCCCCACGCTCGCCTCCGACGACCGCGCCAAACTCCGCGTCCTCAACACCCTCTTCGGCGGCTCGTTCACCAGCCGACTCAACCAGAATCTGCGCGAGGCCCACGGATACACCTACGGCGCCCGCTCCACCTACTCCATGCAGCCCAGCGCGGGGTCCTTCACAGCCGGCGCCGCGGTCCGCGCCGATGTCACCGGCGCTTCCCTTGTCGAGTTCTTCAAGGAGTTCGAGCGCATCCGCGCCGGCGACATCTCCCCCGAGGAAGCCGGGAAAGCCCGCAAGACCTTCCGCACCGACCTCATCCAGGACTTCGAAGGACTCGGCGGAACACTCACCCAGGCCGCCGCGCTCCTCGCCGCCGGCCTCCCGCTCGAGTCCATCCCCGCCGACCTCGCCGCCGCCGCCAAACTCACCGCCGCCGACCTCAACGCCCTCGTCAAGCCCGCACGCGATGCCATGCCGCTCGGCCGCGGCGTCCTCGTCCTCGTCGGCGACAAGAAGACCATCCTCGAACAGATCGGCCAGGCCGGTCTCTCCGAGCCGGTCGAACTCGATGCCGATGGCAAACCGCTGAAGTAACGTCCCCGTGACACGGGCATCCTGCCCGTGCATCTCCCCTTCCCGGTGGGGCAGGCGTCCCGCCTGCCCTCTGCTCGTGGCGTCGATGGCTCGACCGATCCCGAGCACACACGCAGGCGCAAGGCGCACGCGCGTTGCGGCTCGTCTGATCTCCGTGACACGGGCATCCTGCCCGTGCATCTCCCTTCCCGGTGGGGCAGGCGTCCCGCCTGCCCTCTGCTCGTGGCGTCGTTGGCTCCGCAGGCCCCGAGCACACGCGCAGGCGCAAGGTGCACGCGCGTTGCGGCTCGTCTGATCTCCGTGACACGGGCATCCTGCCCGTGCAT
>CAYPEI010000033.1:0-33035 GCA_964409775.1 uncultured Phycisphaeraceae bacterium
CGGGTTCGGGCGGTAGGGATTGGGGGTGGGGGGTGGTGGGTGGTGGGTGGTGGGGTGGGGGGGTGGGGTGGTGGGGTGGTGGGGGGCTGGGATCGAGTCATCACGCGAAGGCGAAGCCCATCATGACCGCGGCGACTGAACCGAGCACCCGCCAGCAGCCCCGCGACATGGATGCAGAAGTAGTCGCCTTCCTCGCGGGCCGCTCCGCGCTGTGCCCTCGATGCGCCTACGACCTCATCGATATCGAGACGGCCCGGTGCCCCGAGTGTGGTGAGCCGCTGGTGTTGAAGATCGGCTCACCCCGAGTCCGATTCGGCTGGCTGGTGCTCGCGATGGCGCCCGGTTGCTTCTCGGGCGTCGCGGCGGTGTTCTTCCTGATCCCGATCTCCATGACCATCGGCAGGAAGTTCCCTCCCGGTCAGGGACTGCCGTGGCCGATCGTGATTGCCGATGCGTTCGGGTTTCTCAGCGCCGCATCCCTGGCGCTCATCTACCGCCATCGGCACGCGATCATGTCCTGGACAGCGCGACGCCAGGGAGCATTCGCCGGGTCGGTCTGGGGAGCCCACATCCTGATGTTCCTCCTGCTGGTGCTCGCGATGTGGGTGTGGTACTGAGGCCTGCTGACAGATCCAGCGTCCTCCCCGGTCGCCGCTTGGCAATCGGAAGCACGCATCCAACAGAAAGTGCGGGCGACAGGAATTGAACCTGCACGGCCTTGCGGCCACGGGAACCTAAATCCCGCGCGTCTGCCAGTTCCGCCACGCCCGCTCCGGCGCCATCCTATGCCCACGGTCCCGCGGCCCCATCACTCGTGCCGACGCGGGCGTTGCCGCACACTTCACCCGGGTCACGCTCCCACCATCCACCCGCACCACCCAGGCCTCGCACGCCTTCACGCTTCCACAGGCCACGCCGCGCCATCCTCAGAGCCTGCCCGATTTCACAGCGACCAACAGACCCGGTTTCGGGTATCATCGAACAGGGATTGATCGGGCCGATACTACTCTGTCTGGCATGGGCCTGTCCGGTCCGTCGCATGGAACGCGACCAATGGCGGCAGCGAATCACGATGGCCGGTGTTCGACAGGTGCGGTCCTCGCGCCGGTGTTCCTCCGCGCTGCGCTGGCGGTCACCTTCATCTGGGCCGGACTCGGAAAACTGATCCCTCAGATGCCCGTCGATCCCGGCCAGGCTTCCGTCCTCGCGTCCATGGGCATCGCTCTGCCCGCGGCCGGAACATCAAGCATCGCATCTCCTGCCGGGAACGCGCCGGCGGATGCCCCGGCACGGCCGCTTCCGCCGCAGGACCCCCAGCACACAACTCCCAAGCCCGGACCCGACTCACCCATCGCGCCGACCCCCTCCGAACGCGCGGTCAGGCCCGATTCGGCTCCTGCCGCACCCACAGGCGCGCAGGAACCCGGGCCCGCGACGAGCGCCGCGGCGGGTTCCGCTTCCGATGTCCGGGTGCGCCGGCTGTGGGGCCTCGCCCTGCGGATCAACTCCTCCGCGCACCCCGCGCCCGATGCCGCCGGCAAGCCACGGATGAAACTCTGGCCCGCCGTCCTCGGCGACGGAAACTGGCCGCGGTACCTCGCGATCGCCGTGCTCATCGCCGAACTCGGCGGCGGTGTGTTGGTCGCCTTCGGATTCCTCACGCGTTTGGGCGCGGCGATGCTCGTCGGCGTCATGCTCGGCGCGATCTGGCTGGATCAACTCGGCCCCGCGATCCAATCCGGCCAGACCGTTCTGCTCGTTCTGCCCGCGCACGATGCATGGGATGTCGCCGCCTGGCGACCGCTGCTCTGGCAGTTCTCGCTCCTGTGCTCCGCGTTCGCGCTCATGCTCCTGGGCGCCGGAGCGCCGTCGCTCGACCGTGCGCTCGGCTGGATGAAAGGGAGGGGGGATGATGACGATCTCTGATCACCCCGCACCCCCGCCGCGCCGCCGCCGACTCCTGCCCGCCGCACTCGCTTCGCTGGTCGGCTCCGTCGCGGTGCACGCCGCGTTTGCCGCCGCGGCGGTCGGAATCGCCTGGCGCCTCTCCCAGGACTCCGCGCCCGTCACCCGCGACGTGGTCATCCGATTCGAGGACCCTTCCGCCGCCGAAGGCGATGAGGCGCTGCCCAGTCGCCCGCAGAATCCCGCAGCGGCGGGCATTCCTCCCGCGCCCGTGCTCCCCGATCCTCCGCACATCACCCCGCCGCAGGTCGCCGCGACGCCGCCCTCCCCGGCCGGCGAGTTGCCGCCGAGCCTGCTGGCCGACTCCTCCGACAGGCTCACTCCACGCCCGCAGGCTGCCGAGCCCGGGCGCGCTGCGCCGACCTCCCCAAGTTCGCCCGGCCTGTTGGCCGGTGCGGAGGCGGACTCCGGCGGCGTCCGCTTCGCGGGCCTCGGCGCGTCCAACGCGCGAAGCGTGGTCTACGTCGTCGACGCCTCCGGCCCGATGGTCACAAGCATGCCGCGCGTGATCCAGGAACTCCGCCGCAGCGTCGACCAGTTGTCCCCGTCGCAGAAGTTCGGCGTCGTCCTGTTCCGCCGGACCGAGACCGGCGCCGGTGCCGAGGTGTTCGCGCCGGTGCTGATGCGCGCCACCCCCAGCGCCAAGCGAAGACTCGTCGACTGGCTCGCGCAGGCGGCCCCCGTGGGCGCCAGCAACCCCCTCACCGGCCTCGAGGCCGCGCTCGCCCTCAAGCCCGATGTGGTGTTCCTCCTCTCCCGCTCGATCGCCCGTTCCGGAGGCGGCGTCTGGGAAGACGGCCTCGAATCGACGCTCGCGCGGCTCGAGCACCTGAACCCGCCGTCCGGCCCCGCCGGACGCAGGCCCACCCTCATCCAGACCATCCAGTTCCTCGACGACGATCCCACGGGCATCATGCAGGCGATCGGCGCACGCCACGGACAGGGCGCCGGCTACCGTGTCGTCCGCCGCGGCGAGGACATCGCCGGACAGGCCCGCTGATGAAGCACACCCGCCGAGTCATGGCCGCATGTGCGCTCGCCGCCGTGACTGTCTGCCGATCCATCGGCGCGCCGCCGGACGCTGCCGATGCCGAACTCGCGCGGCTCATCGCCGAGATCGACGCCCTGCGTTCACACCTGCACGGCCCCGCCCAACCCGAGCGCGACAGCGCCGAGGGCCGTCTCGCCGCCGCGCTCCGCAAGGTAGTCGAGTCCGCTCCCGCGGACGACCGCGCGCCGACCTGGATGCTCGATCTCGCGGCTCTTGAACTCGATGCGATCGCGCGTCAATGCGACGACGCCTCCGCCTTGTTCGGCGTGCCGACGCCCGCTCAGATCGCCCGCGTCGAACGCGCGGCCCGGCTCGCGGCGACGCTCATCGACCGCGCCGAGTCCGCGGCCCAGTCCGTCATCGCGCGGCTCGAAGCCCAACTCCTGCAGCCGGGCATCGACCGCGCCGCCGCCGCCGCAATCGCCGCTCGGAACGAGCCGACGCTGACAAGGCTGGTCGATGCCGAACTCGGCGCGCGCATCCCGCTTCTGCGGGCCGACGCAGCCGCCCTCGTCGCCGTCACCAGCCGCGAGCCCGCCGTCTCGACGCAGGCGCGCGCCGAGGCGATGCCGCTGATCGCCAGGGCGCCGTCCCCAGGGCTGCGCGAGGAAGTCCACAAGCGTCTGCTCACGGCGGCGCTGCTTGTGCGCTCGCCCGATGCGCAGCAGCGGGAGTCCGCCCGCCGTCAACTCGAATGGATCCTGGGCAACGCCGCCTCGAACCCGGCGACCCCCGACACGTCTTCGCTCTCAAATGCCGACTGGGTCCGTCTCCAGATGGCCCTCATCCGCTGCGGCCAGACCGTCGCCGCCGCCAAGGCGCCCTGCCCCGGCCGCGGCGAGGACTGGCTTGTCGATCTCCTACTCGCCGAGTCCCGCCTGAGCGCAGCCCGATCGGCCCCGGCGGGCGCAACCTCAGCCGGAACGTCGGTGCTCGTCCCGGCGCTCGCGCAGATCCTCGCCGTCGTCGACAAGTACACCGGCGCCGATGACCTCGATGCGACCGGCGATCCCTCGCCGCTGCGGAGGCTGGTCTATGACAAGATCGGCAGCATCACCGCTCCGGGACTCGCCTGGTCGTCGCTTGATCCCCAGGTCGCGCTCGCGCGGGCGTGGTCGCTCCGCGCAGAGGATGGACAACTCGATTCAGAAGCCGGTGCCCTGCTCATGCAGGTCGCCGGGCGCGCGGACGCATCGCCCCAACTCCGGGCGCGGGCGCTCTGGATGCTTGCGGCAAATACACCCGCCGCGCCCGCGCAGGCGGATCCCGTCGCCTCCCCGTTCCTCCTTCGTCTCGTGCGCGAACTGCCCAACACCCGTCTCGCGATGGCCGCGGCCGAACGAATCGTCGATGCTTCTCCAGTACGCGAGGTACCCGCCTCGTGCACGATCGCGTGGCCCACCGAATCGGCCCGCGCCGATTGCGCCGAGGCGCTCCGGCTCCTCGTGCGAGCCGACACCTCCAGCGAGGCGCTTGCATACCGCCTCATCGCGACGCTCCTCTCCGGTCCGGCTGCGCCGACCGTCGGTGAACTCGAGCAGGCGTCCGCCGTGTATGCACGCCTGTCCGCCGCGCCTGTCGTGCTCCGCACCCGTGCGGAGGCGTGCCTCGCCGACGCCTTCGATCGCGCCCTGAGCACACCCCAGGACCCCGTGAACCGCGACACCACGCTGCGGCTCGCGGCGGACTTCTTCGCCGGCCGGGGAAGCGACGGCCCGCGCCGGTCACTCGAGTTGACGCTCGACCGGGCCGACGCCGCCCTCGCCGCCAGACTCCGCCCGCCCGATCGCATCGCCGCCGAGTTGCGCCCGTTGCTGGGCAGCGCGCTGGACGTGTCCTCCACACCCGATCGCGCCCGCCTCCGGCTCCTGCTCGGCGTCGCGCTGCGGGCCGCGGGCGAGCTCCCGGCCAGTCTCGAGCTCCTGCGCACCGTCGCCGATGAATATGAGCCCGACGCTCGCGCGACCGACCCGGCTCGCGCTCGGGCCCGCATCGCCTTCTGGAACGCCTGGGCCGAACTCATCGAGATCGTGCGTTCCGGCTCATCCGCCCCCGCGCACGCCGATGACGCGGAACGAGTCCGCAACGCCCAGCGGTACCGCGAGCGCCTGGAACTCCTCGACCCCAACCTCGGCGGCGAGCCGTGGGCCGGCCGCATCCGCGCGGCCGCCGGCGGAATCAGCAAGTAGACTGCCCCCGATGCCGCAGACCAAGGTGCAAACGCGGGATGACGCCATGCGTGCCCGCCGGATCGTCGGCTGCATGACCGGCACCAGCCTCGACGGGATCGACTGCGCCCTGATCGAGGTCACCGGTTCCGGCCTGTCCATGACGCCGCGCTTCATCCGCGGCACATCCGCCGGCCTCGGCGATCTCGCCCCGCGACTCCGCGCCCTCGCCGAGCAGCAGCCGATGACGGCCGGCGACATCGCCCGGCTCGCGCGGGACTTCGCACTCCTGCACGCGCAGGAAGTGAAGTCCTTGCTGCACGCCGAGAAAGGAGGAAGGGGGGAGTGCGACCTGATCAGTGTGCATGGGCAGACGGTCTTCCATGTGCCGCCCGTCTCATGGCAACTCTTCAACCCCGCGGTGTTGGCGCACGGGACCGGGGTTGATGTGGTGTGCGATCTCCGCGCTGCCGATCTCGCCGCGGGCGGACAGGGCGCGCCGATCACGCCGCTGGCAGACTGGGTATGGCTGCGAAGCAGGGCGGAATCGCGGGCGGTGCTCAACCTCGGCGGCTTTGCGAATGCGACGATCCTGCCAAGGGATGATGGGCCGGCGTCGATCGCGAGCATCCGAGGCATGGACATCTGTGCGTGCAACCACATCCTCGACGGTGTCGCACGGGCCGCACTCGGCAAGCCGTACGACGAGAACGGTGCGGCAGCGCTCCGCGGACGTGTCGTCGAAGCCGCGGCGGCGCAACTTCGGGACCTGCTCGAACGGCAGGCACGCGGGGGGAGATCGCTCGGAACGGGCGACGAGGTGCATGGGTGGATCGAGCAGTGGCGAAGCGCGGGATCGGGCGATGACCTCTGCGCCACCGCGGCCGCGGCGGTGGGGGGCGCGATCCGCAGTGCGATCCAAGCGCACGGCGCAGCGCGCGTGCTGGTGGCGGGTGGCGGGGCGATGAACCGCACGCTCGTGTCCCATCTCGGAACGGGTGTCGAGCGCACGGACGACTATGGACTGCCGGGCGCGTTCCGCGAGGCGGCGGAGATGGCGGTGCTGGGCGCGCTGTGTCAGGATGGTGTGCCGATCACGCTGCCGGGGGTGACACAGGTTCCTGCGCCGGCGCCGCTGTCGGGTGTGTGGGCGTTTGCAGGGTGAAGCGCGGGGCGGGGGGTCGGCGAATGGAGTATTCTCCTCCGATGCCATGCATCTCCGAGTTCTTCGGCATTTCGGTCTACTTCTACTTCGTGGACCACCCCCCGCCGCATTTTCATGCGTTCTACGGTGAACACGAAGCCTTGATTGAGATCTCTTCACTCCGCATCATCCGCGGCTCGCTGCCGCCGCGGGCCTACGGGCTGGTGGTGGAGTGGGGCATGGCCAATCGGCAGGCATTGACCCGCGCCTGGGATCAAGCCGCGGCATCACAGCGGATCGACCGGATCGACCCTTTGCGATAAGATCACCGCATGGAACGTGTCATTGCCGTCAAACCCCTGCCCGGCTACCGCCTCTGGCTGCGGTTCACGGATGGCGCGGAGGGCGAAGTAGATTTGTCCTCTCGCATCGGCAAGGGCGTGTTCAGCGTGTGGAACGATCCGGCCGAGTTTGCGAAGGTTTCGATTGATCCGAAGTCTCGCACGGTCTGCTGGCCGGGCGGGATCGACCTCGACCCTGACATGCTGTACGCGAAGGTCACAGGCAAGGCCGTGCCGGACATCGATCTCGCGGCGTGACACCGGCCCGCTTTCGAGAGTTCCGGGCATGTGCGGAGGTTGCCGCGTGGAACCAAGCGTCACGCTTGGGCGTGCTTCGCAAGCGTCTCGATGACGTTGCCATCGGCATCAACCGTGAAGGTCGGCACAGCGCGGATGGGGATGGTGAGGTGGTACCGCGTGTGTCTTCGCTCGCCGGTGCGCATCAATCCCCCCAGTTCAACGAGTTCGCCAAGGTCGCGGGTGGCGGTTGCGGATGCGGCCTTGGTGATGCTGATGTAGTTGCCGGCGCTCAGCCCGCCCTTGAAGCCCGAGGGTCCCTCATCGAGCATGCGCAGCAGCGCTGTCTCCTGCCGGCTGTTGATCCTGCCACGGAGTCGATCGAGTAGCCGCGTCTTGTCGATGAGGAACTCGACCTGCACGGCGGTCCGCTGCTGGGCCTCGAGGCAGATGCCGGCGAACCATGCGAGCCAGCCGGTGATCTCGCACGACCGGTTGGCCGCTTCCAGCGCGCGGTAGTACGCCTTCTGGCGGATGAGGATCGTCGCCGCGAGCGCGGTGAGTGTTGGTTGGCTGAGGCCCTGTGCGAGCGATTTCTCCACGAGTGCGCGGCCGATGCGACCGTTGCCATCCTCGAAGGGGTGGATGCTCTCGAAGTAGAGATGCGATGTACCGGCGCGCGCGAGCATGGACAGGGGTTCATCTCCCTCGGGCGCGGTGCGGTTGAACCAGTCGATGAAACGGGCCATCTCGGATGGGACGCTCGCGGAGGGCGGCGCCTCGAAGTGGACGGTCGGCTTGTCGAGTCGACCGGAGACGACCTGCATCGGGTCGGCATGGGTGCGGTATCGGCCGACGTCGCGAAGGTCACGACGGCCCTGCATCATCAGGCGGTGCCATTCGAAGAGCGTGGCGTGCTCGAGCGGCGCGGCGAACGACCGGAAGAGGCTGGTCATCACCTCGCCGATGCCGCGCTCGGCAGGATTGACCTTGACACGAGGATCGTCAGCACCAAGTTTCAGATCGCGGCGAATGGAAGATTGGACACTCTCGCGATCGAGGACCTCGCCTTCGATCTTCGAGGTCGTGACGGCCTCATCGGTCATGGATTCGACCGTGAGGAGTTCCCGCGACTCGCGCGTGAGATGCTTCATGGTCCCGAGGAAGACACCTCCGGCGAGGGTGAACCGCTGCTCGGCCTGCTCGAGCCGCGCGGCATTCCAAGCAAATCGGGGCCAGTCGGGTTGTTGCCAGTTCCAGACCATGATGATCGATAGGCCGGATTCTATCGATCAAGAATAGACAAAACATGATCGATAGACGCCGATTCGATCAATCATCCGGCAGTATTCGGCCAAAGAATCGGTATATGTTCGGATTCGCGTGATCGAGAGACGAACTGCCGCGCGACTCTCACCCCGCGTACGGGCAGCCGCCGGAAGCGGGTTTTTCGCCTGCCGTTGCGCCCGCGGCGGGGCTCGCGCTCTGCGCGCCGCCGTACCCCCCGCCCAGTCTGTTCCGCACCGTCCAGAGATCCGGCCAGAACGGCCGCGCGAGCGTGGAGGCGAGGTACTTGGCGCCCGAAGACCCGCCCGTGCCCCCCATGCCGCCGATCATCCGCTCGACCATCTTGACATGATGGAACCGCCAGATCGCGAACTTCTCGTCGAACTCCAGCAGGTGTTCGGCGACGCGCATCTGCGCGTAGTACCGCTCGCCCGCGTTCCTCTCCCCGGCCTCCGAGCCCTCGTGCTGCGCGCGATACAGGATCTCCAGCGAATCAACCAGCCGCGAGTCCTCCTCGTGCGGCAGGTTGGTGTCGCGCGTCAGGATGTCCCGCGGCACCTTGAAGATGTCGTTGTCCTCGCGTGACAGGTGCCGCAGAAAGTGGTCATACGGCGTGGGCTTGTCGAGAAACGTCGCCATCTCGCGCTTGGCCGCCTCGTCCTCGCCCACCAGCGCGAGCATCTTCGGGTTCTTGTTGCCGCAGTAGAACTCGATCTTGCGGAACTGCACGCTCTGAAACCCGCTCGCGGGGCGCAGCGAATCGCGGAACCGCGCAAACTCCACGCTGAACATCGTCTCCAGAAGCGGGATCTGCTCGATCAGCAAATGCTGGATCTTGTGCACCCGCTCGAACAGTTGCGCCGCGCGCAGCGGCCGGTCCGCGTCGAGGTGCCCGCACACCTCCTCCAACTCGTGCATCATCTGCTTGAACCACAGTTCATACACCTGGTGGCTGATGATGAACAGCAGTTCGTCGTGGTGCGCCGTCCGCGGCCGCTGGAGCCCCAGCAACTCGTTGATCTTCAGGTACGATCCGTACGTCTGCTTGTCGCTGTGATAGATCGGGTTCTCGCCCATGCCCCGATGGTAGGGGCAGGCCGCGACTCACCCGCAGCCCGCGAACCACGCGCCCAGGAACGCGAAGATGTCCGGAATCCCGATCCCCGAAACCCCGTCAAACTCCGCCCGCGAATCGCCCGCGAACCACAGCGCCAGGTACGCAAAGATGTCCGAAACGCCCAGTTGGCAGTCGCCGTCCACTTCCGCGCGGCATGGTCTCAGCGCCGCGATGCCGCCCGCGCTCTGACCGCCCGCCATCGTGAACGCTCCGCCGACAACCAGCACCGACGGCGACGGCCCATTCCCATCAGCGTCGAACACCTCCAGCACGCGCCCGCCGTCCCCGGATGCCGCCCCCGTCAGGCCCGCTCCCAGCGCGGACCACGTGTGGCCGTCCCAGCGTGCGATCCGCTGCGCGCTCGCCCCTCCCGCCGCCGTGAACTGCCCGGTCGCATACAACTTCGGCCCGCCGCCGTCGTCATACACCGCCAGCCCTCGCACCGCGCTGTTCACGCCCGCGCCCAGCGGCTCCCATGCGCGACCGTCCCACCTGGCGATGTTCATCGCCTGCACATGCTGCGGCGGCATTCCCACCGCCGTGAACTGTCCGCCCAGGTACAACGCCGGTCCGCGACCGTCATCCCACACCGCCAGCGCATACCCGACACCGCTGATCCCGCCCGCCGCGGCGGAGAACGCCGTCCCGTTCCACCGCGCAAACTGCCTGACCTGCAGCCCGCCCGCCGTCGGAAACGAGCCGGTGATGTACAACTGCTCGCCGCTCCCGTCATCAAACGAAGCCGCGTCGTGGATCACGCTCGACAGCCCGCCCCCCGGCACCGACCACGTCGAGCCATCCCACGCCGCGAGGTAGTTGGTGAACCCGCCGCTCACCCACAGCGCCGCACTTCCCGCCGTACCCACCCGCCGCATGAACCCGATCCACGTGTTCGGCGCGTTCAACCCACCCGCGACCGGCGACCACGCCGCCCCTTCAAGCCGCGCGAGCGCGGGAACCGACGGCGGCGAGTACCAGAAACCGCCCGAAACATACAGCCGCGGCCCGGTTCCAAGGTCCACCGTGTCGATCGCCACCAGGCCCGAACTCGTCGGCATGCTCAGCCCGCCCGCGACCGCCGACCACGCCGTGCCGTTCCATGTCGCGATGTCCGTCACCGCGATCCCGCCCGCGCTGGTGAACAACCCGCCCGCGTACAGCCGCGGAGACCCCTCGATGCTCGAGACATGCAACGCACTCACGACCCCGCCGGCGTTCACGCCCGGTGTCCCGATCGCGTTCGACCACACCACCCCCTGCGCCATCGCCGCCTGGCCGGTCGCGGCGATGAGCAGGGCGGGCAATCCAAACATCCGTGGATTCTGCATGCGTGAGATTCCTGATGGCGTACGGAGATGTGCATGTCAGGACAGGCAAGGTTCCTTGCAGCGGTACAGTGGCCCGGCGGGCCCGATTCCCCAGACTCGCGGCCCATTGCCCACCGGCCGACCGATTTCGCATTCCCTATCCTGTCATATGGATATTTCCCTCATCGGTAAGCGGGCCCTCGTCTGTGGTTCCACGCAAGGCATCGGCCGTGCCGCCGCCATCGAACTGGCTTCGCTCGGCGCATCGGTCACATTGGTGGCCCGCAACCCCGACAAACTCGAGCAGGTCTGCCGCGAACTGCCCGTGCGCCGCGATGTTGCCGAGCACAGCGGCAAGGCCGCCGGGGCCGGTGCCGGCAGTGGGGGGCAGACCCACCGCTGGTTCGCCGCCGATTTCTCTGAACCCTCCGCCGTGCAGGAAGCCATCCGCACCGAACTCGCCCACGCCTCCGCGGCCGGTCCATACACCATCCTGATCAACAACACCGGCGGGCCCGCGGGCGGTCCCATCGCCGATGCCGCGCCCGACGCATTCGTCGCGGCGTTCCGCTCCCACCTCGTCTGCAATCAACTCCTCGTGCAGGCGCTCCTGCCCGGCATGAAAGCGGCGAAGTATGGCCGGATCATCAACATCATCTCGACGAGCGTGAAGGCGCCGATCCCCGGGCTCGGCGTGAGCAACACCATACGCGCGGCCGTCGCCAACTGGGCCAAGACGCTCGCCACCGAACTCGCCCCCTTCGGCATCACCGTCAACAACGTGCTCCCCGGGTTCACCGACACCGAGCGCCTCAAGCAACTCTTCACCTCGCGCGCAACGAAGGAAGGCAAGACGCTGGAGGAAGTCACCAAGGCCTCGATCGCCACCATCCCCGCCGGACGCCTCGGCCGCGCTGAAGAAGTCGCCGCGGCTATTGCCTTCCTCGCCACTCCCGCGGCGTCTTACATCAACGGCATCAACGTGCCGGTGGATGGCGGCCGGACGCAATCGCTCTGATCGAGTCCGGGCGTTCATCCCACGCCTGTCAACTCGCCCCCGATGAACCGATTGGCGCTCGGTCCGGCGCGAGGTACACTGTGCCGATGTCCCTCCTCCACAAAGCCGCCGCGCTTGCGCTCCCCGCCGCCCTCGCCCTCCTCCCCGCCTGCGGATCTTCGACCACCATCGGCATGGTCATCCCGCCGGGCATGGTCGCGACCGGTTCGGTCACCGGCCGCCTCCCCATCGTCGAACTCCGCAACGACGGGCCCGAGTGGGTCGAGGCCTCGCTCAAGACCGTCGACGGCGAGGGCTTCGACGGCCGCCTCGGCCCCGGTGCTTCCGCCACGCACAAACTCCCCGGGCCGCTCCGCATCCGGTTCCAGAACAAGGGCGACCAGCAGGCCGCGGTCCATGTCGAGGCCCAGGGCGCCGACGGCGTCTCGCTCTCGATGACCGAGCGAAAGTAACCTGATCCCTCTCCGGCGATGGGTGCGATGCCCGCGGTCAGCGAGGTCCTTCCGCATAAACTGCGCCAATGCAGTCCCTCTCCAACTTCATCAACGGCCGCGCCGTCCCGCCCCGAGGCGGGGGGGGCGGCAAGTACCTCGACAACGTCGAGCCCGCCACCGGCCGCGTGTACTCCCGCGTCCCCGACTCCGGCGCCGAGGACATCAACGACGCGGTCGCCGCGGCCGGCGCGGCATTCCCCGCCTGGGCCGCCACCCCCGCCGATACCCGCGCCCGCATCCTCAACCGCCTCGCCGACCTCATCGACGCCAACCTCGACCGCTTCGTGCGTGCCGAGAGCATCGACACCGGCAAACCCATCACGCTCGCCCGCGCGGTCGACATTCCCCGCTGCGCGACCAACTTCCGCTTCTTCGCCGCGGCGTGCACGCAGAGCGTCAGCGACTTTCACGATGCCGATGGTGGCGTGTTCAGTTATACCCTCCGCCGCCCCCGCGGCGTCGCCGGGCTGATCTCGCCGTGGAACCTGCCGCTCTACCTGCTCACCTGGAAAATCGCCCCCGCCATCGCCAGCGGCAACACCTGCGTCTGCAAACCCAGCGAAGTCACGCCGATGACCGCGTTCATGCTCGGCGAACTGCTCAACGAGGCCGGCGTGCCCGCGGGCGTGGTGAACATGGTGCACGGCTCCGGCCCAGGCGCGGGCGGCCCGCTCGTCACCCACCCCGATGTTCCCGCCATCTCCTTCACCGGCTCCACGAATGTCGGCAAGTGGATCGCCCTTCACGCCGGGCCGATGTTGAAGCGCCTCTCCCTCGAACTCGGCGGCAAGAACCCGTTCATCATCTTCGACGATGCCCAACTCGATGGCGACCACGGCGCCATCGCCAACGCGGCCCGCGCCGCCTTCACTAACCAGGGGCAGATCTGTCTCTGCGGCTCGCGTCTGCTGGTGCACCGCTCCATCTTCGACCGCGTGCTCGCCGGCCTCGTCGCTCGCGCCCGTGCGCTCAAGGTCGGTGATCCGCTCGATGAGTCCACGCAGTTCGGCGCGCTGACGTCCGCGCCGCACTTGGGCAAGGTCGCTTCCTACGTCGCCATGGCCCGCGAACTCGGCGGCACGATCCACTGCGGCGGCGATGTCGTGGACCCGGCGAGTGTGCCGGAGCGATGCAAGGGTGGTCTGTTCTTCCGGCCCACCGTCATCTCCGGCCTCGACCCCGCCTGCCGCGTCGAGCAGGAAGAGATCTTCGGCCCCGTCGTCACGCTCCAGCCCTTCGATACCGACGATCAGGCCATCGCCCTGGCCAACTCCACGCCCTACGGCCTCGCCGCATCCATCTGGACGCAGAACGCCTCGCGCCTCCACCGCACCGCCGCGGCCGTCAACTCCGGCGTTCTCTGGGCCAACTGCTGGATGATCCGCGACCTCCGCACACCCTTCGGCGGCACCAGGCAGTCCGGCCTCGGCCGCGAGGGCGGCCTCGAAGCCATGCGGTTCTTCACCGAGCCCAAGGCCGTCACGATTCGCATCTGACCACTCGCCCTTCCTCTTCATGTTCCCTTCGGTGATCTCCGAGTTCTACGTGGTTCACCTCTTCGGTCCCTTCTGCGACTCTCGTTGGTCCGGTTCTCCGTCTTCTCCCGCGACCTCCGCGCCTCCGCGGTGAACCTCCTCTCTCTGCAACCCTCTGCTCCCTCTGCTTCTCTGAGTTCCTCCGGATCCCCCATGACCGACATCCGTTCAACCAAAGCCGCCTCGCTCTCAACCTCCCCCGAGGGGGAGGTGGCGGCGCAGCCGCCGGTGGGGGCTCCTGTCTTTTCTTCACCTCCTTCTCCTGGGTAGCACCAAGCAAGCGATGATGCGGCGCCGCGCCGTTCGGCCCGGGCCTAGTCCCCCGATCCCTCCTTCCCTCGATCCCTTCCCATGACCGACATCCGCTCAACCAAAGCCGCCGAGCCCGTCGGGGCCTATCCCCACGCACGCCGCGTCGGCAATCTCCTCTTCCTCGCCGGCCTCGGTCCGCGCCGCCGCGGCAGCAAAGACATCCCCGGCGTCAAACTCGACGCCGCGGGCAGGGTGATCGACTACGACATCGAGGCGCAGGTGCGATCGTGCTTTGAGAATGTCCGCACGGTGCTGGAAGAGTCCGGCTCCAGGTGGGAGAACATCGTCGATGTCCTGGTCTTCCTGACCGACATGCAGCGAGACTTCCCCACCTTCAACCGCATCTGGGCCGAGTACTTCCCCCCCGGCCCGACCCAGCCGACGCGCACCACCATCGCCATTACCGCGCTCCCGCAGGCGGGCAGCGCGCCGATCAACTTCGAGGTCAAGGTCATCGCGACGGTGTGAATCTCCTCGCGATGAGCCTCTGGTCGTTCCGGATCAACACCTACCCGTGATCAGCCGCGGCGAGTTGCGGGGGAGTTGTCAACGATCGCGAAGAGGCAGAAACACTGAGCGCGGTGCAGGTGCCCGTCGCCGGGGACCACTCATCGACATCCACAGCCTGAACAGGCAGCGGTTGCGGCAGCGCTGAGCGCCTCCGCTCCAGGATCGACTCCAGCACCGGGCGCATCCGCACAAGCCGTCGGCACTTGATGACCGCGTTCCACACGGGCTCGAAGCGCTTCCAACCCGCGGCATAGGCGAAGTGCTTGGCCTTGAGTTCCAAGGTCGTGTGCGCGGCGGCGGAACGGGCGATATTGCGCCACGTGTAGAACTCCCGGTACGCGCGCCGGTAGCCCTCCTCGAGTTGCTCGGCGGTCATGCCGCGCGGCGTGAAGACGGCGCGGCGCGTGTCGTACACCGACCAGTCACGGTGGAGGATCCGTCCCTGCCGCTCAATCTCGGCGTGGAACGCCGTCCCCGGGTAGGGTGTGGCGACGTGGAACGTGGCGGTCGTGAGGCCGCGGCCGACGGCCCATTCGACCGTGCGCTCGAACACGTCGGGCCCGTCGTCATCGAGCCCGAACACGAAACTGCCGTTGATCATGACCCCGAGCGAGTCCAGCCTTCTGACGACCTCGTCGTAGTTCCGGCCGAGGTTCTGCCTCTTGTTCCCGGCACGGAGGCTGCTCTCGGACAGGCTCTCGAAGCCGATGAAGATCGACCGCAGACCGGCCGCCGCGGCGTGCTCGATCAGGTCGCCGCGGAGGATGGAGTCGACAGTCGCCGCGCCCTGGAAGAGTCGGCGCATCCCGCGCATCCCGTCGAAGAGCCCCCGCGAGAACCGAACATCGCCGAGAAGGTGATCGTCGAGAAAGTACAGGTGACGACCCGGCAAGCGGTCGATCTCGGCGAGCGCATCGTCGACACGCTGGGTGTAGAACGACTTGCCGCCCGCGAAGAACGCATCCTTGTAGCAGAAGGAGCAGTGGTGCGGGCATCCGCGGCTCACGACGATGGAGTTGGGCACGAGGTAGAGATCGCGCCGGATCAGGTCACGCCGGATCGGGGGCACGGTCGCGAGCGAGCGCGGATGATCGCGCGAGTCATATCGCGCGCGCGGCTGTCCGCGCCGAAAATCCTTGAGGAACACCGGAAACGTCGCCTCGCCCGGGCCAAGGAAGACCGCATCGGCATGCGCCGCGGCCTCATCGGGGAGGCTGGTCACATGCAGCCCGCCCAGCGCGACGAAGACGCCGCGGGAGCGGAAGTAGTCCGCCAGCCCATAGGAACGCCACGCGCTGGTGATGTACGCCTGGATCACGACCAGGTCGGGCCGCCACTCCGGCTCGCCGGATGTACGGACATCGGGCTCGACGTGTTCGTCCACAACTCGCACTTCATCGTTCGGAGACAGATACGCAGCGAGTGTGGCGAGTCCGAGCGGCGGGAACAGGGAGTACTTGATCGGTCTCCAGAACGGGCTCTTTGCTTCCGTGAGCGCGGGCAGGATCATCAGCACTCGCATCGGCCGCTCCTGGGGGTGCAACCGTTACGCTTGCTTCTCGCATCAGGTTCGGAGCCCAGCCCCTTCTTCGCTGCGCATCGGGCCCCTTTCGGTGTCCTCCGTGCTCTCCGTGGTTCAAATCCTCTCTCTCCCCAATCCCTCCTCTGCTGTCCGCTGCTTGCTCCGCTCCCTCCGTGTTCCTTCCTACGTCCCCCGCAACACCGCCCGCACCGGGCTTGCATCGAACCCCGCGAGTTTCAGCGGCAGCGCGATCAACTCGTACTCACCCGGCGGCACATCGCGCAGCACCAGCCCCTCCAGGATCGCGATCCCGCCGCGGTAGCACGCCGCGTGCGCAGGCAGGTCCTTCGACGAGAACGAATCCACGCTCGGCGTATCGACGCCGATCAGTTTCACGCCACGCGCGGCGAGCGCATCGATCAGCGACGGCTCCAACCCCGCGAAGTCCTCGTTGAATGTGCGACAGTCGGGATACGTCCCCGTCTTGATCAGCACGCGGGGATGCCTGATCCAATCGAGCACACGCTCCGCTTCCCCGCCTTTCACATCCGACATCCGACATCCGACATCCGAAATCGGAATGACATCCGACACCCCCACCCGCTTTCCCCTCTCTCCCTTCGCCTCGACAACGTGGCACGGCCCGACGAACCGCTCGATCTCCCACGCTTCCACCCCCGGCGCGCCCTTCGCATAGTGGCTCGCGCCATCCACGTGCGACCCGAGGTGCACCGTTGCGCGCAGCGTGCTCAGCGTCACGCTCGCGCCCTTCTCCAGTTCGCACAGCACCTCGCGGCTCGGCGGTGTGTCCCCCGGCCACACCTTCAACTCCGCATCGATCCGCGGCGACAGGTCCCACATCCTCATGGCCCCGCCCCGCTCGCCCCCGCTTTGCGCGTCCACCGATAGTGCCCGATCACCGCGGTCACGATCACCGCCATCGCGCACAGCAGCACCAGCGCCAGCGACACCTGCCCCGTCTGGCTCATCGCGCCCCGCGCCGAGACGCCGCCCCCGCCCAGCACCGGCGACACCGCATCAAAGAACCGCACCGCCTCCGGATCAGCACCGCGCTGCGAGATCCCATGCACCGCGATCACGCCCCCGCCGCGAGCGTAATACCCGATCGCCATCCCGCCCTGGGCCACGAACCCCATCGCGCCCCCGCCCGATGCCACCACGCCCACCCCAAACCCGCCCACCGGCAGCCCGCCCAGCGTCATCCCCCCGATCGCCGTCAGCGCGCCGATGCTCAAGCCCCCCAGGCTCACGACCCCGATCGCGCTCCCGCCCACCGCCACCACGCCCACCGCGCGGCCGCCCACCGCGATGCCCCCCTTCGCCGTGTCGCCGATCGCGATCAGCCCGACCGCGTGCCCCGTCACCTCGCCGAACTCCGGGCGTGCGCCGAACGCGATACACACGATCGGCACACCGAAGATCTCCGCCTCGCTCCGATACCGCCTCGCGCTGCGCGATGGCCCCACCCACCGCGCCAGCACCTCCACCAGCGGCTTGCCGCACTCCGGGCACCTCGAAGCATCCGTCAGGTTCGCCAGCGAATACCCGCAGTTCGCGCAGTACGGCTCACCCGGCTTTCGCGCGGGGGCCGTCACCGGCCGTTGCGCTGCGGGCGGAGTCCTGCCGTCACCCGGGCCGGGAGTCGGACCTGAAGCGTGAGGGGCGGATGCCATCCGGGCAGTCTACCACCTTTGGCTGCCCCGCTTCCCTCACGCCGCCGCGCGGATTGTCCGCTTCCCCTCCGCGCGCTCCAGCAGCGGCATCACGTCCTTCACGATCGTCACCAGCGCCTGCGCCTGGTCCGTCGCCTGGTTGACGCACCGGTCCAGCAGCGCGGCCCGGTCCGCCGCGGCCTCCGCCGCCGTCTCCAGCGACTCCCGCGCCGGAACGCTGTGCCCGATGAGCGCGTTCAGCCTCGTCGCCGCGTCGTTGCAGTCCGTCACCGCCTGCTCTGCGCGCTCGACCGTCGCCGCCAGCGACCCCTGCCGCCCGCCATCCCCCGATCCGCCCCTTCCGATCAGCGCCTGCGCCCGCACGAACAGACTCTCAAACTCGTCCAGCGTCGGGCCCGCGAGGTCCGCCGATCTGCGCTCCAACTGCGCCATCCGTTCCTCCGACTGATCCAGCGCAAGCGAGCACCGCGCCTGGATCGCCGCCGCCTTCCGGTCCAGCGCAGCGCCCACCGCATCCACACGCCGCGCATGCGCCTCCAGCCGCTCGTCCACCGCGCGAACATGCTCGTTCAGCCTGCTCTCAAACGCCGCCCGCTCCGAATCCAGTCGATCGATCCACTCCCGCTCCCACTGGTCCCTGGCCTTGTGCACGCGGTCGATCAGTCCCTCCAGCGCCCGCAGCCCCGCGGCGGTCTTCTCCAGGATCGTCACCGCTCCCGTGGCTTCCTCAAGCCGATTGTCCATCTCCGCGTTGAATCGCTCTCCCTGCTCCAGCCGCCTCGACAGTTCCTCCACCCGCGCGCGGACGATCCGGTCGCTCTCCGCCGCTTCCTCCAGAGTGCGACGCAGCGACCCGATCTGCACCGCCGCACGCTGCACCAGCCCCGCAAACTCGTCGCCCTCCGAAATCCGCGCCGGCGTGTTCATCATCGTCTGAGTGCTGTTGTGCATGGTCGTTCCCAATCTTGAAGAGAGAGGGAAGCAGCCGCAACAACCTTCGCGGCCGCTTCCCCCATCTCCGCCCATGTGCCGGAACCCAAGGTTCCCGGACCCTCTCTCATCTGCTGTCCACATCGTCCGAAAACGGCACCCACCTGAGTCCGCCCCTCAACTGCCCGCAGCCGGGCGATCCGGGCAGACTGGGGAACCAATCCCACCCATTCGCACGAATGGAGACCATGTCGGGTCCGGGCCGATCGACCTGTGGTGGGTCGTTCGGAGGCGGGATTACCCGGGGAAATGGTCGAGGGGCCCCGTGGCGGGGAGTGCCACTATCATGCGGTGTATGAAGAAAGCCTTGTTCATTGGCTGCGTCGTCGGCTGCTCCATTTTGAACGGTGTTCGTTCGGAATTGGCACACGCTTCCACCCTTCAACCGGGGGATCCTGTGCCCGCATCCCCACGGTGGGAGGCCATCGCCGAAGCGTTCGGCGGCGTCAAGTCCGAAACCCGGCCCAGCCGCGACGCCACGATGTCCTTCTCCTTCGCCACCGAGGTGCGCGAGGTGCTCGTCAAGGGCGGCCAGCGCGTCAAGCGCGATGATCCCCTCCTCCGCGCCCGCGACGATGAAGTCGTCGCCGCCCTCGCCCAGCAGCGGTCCATGGCCGACAACGAACTGGAGATCCAGGGCGCCTCCGCCGCGCTCGAACTGGCCAAGTTCCGCTTCGAGCAACTCAAGCGCGGCGGCAACTTCACCCCCAGCGAGTTCGAGGAACTCCGCATCCAGGAGATGACCGCCCGCATCCAGCGCGACGTCGCCATCTTCAACCGCGAGCAGCAGCAGCACCGCCTCCGCCAACTCGAGGCCCAGTCCATCCGCTACGCGCTCACCGCTCCGTTCGACGGCGTCGTCTCCCAGGTCATGGTCGATGTCGGCCAGGGCGTCAACGAGCAGCAGAAGGTCATCCGTGTCGTCAACACCGACCAACTCTGGCTCGATGCCTGGGCCGGAACCGAGGAGACCATGCGCCTCTCCCTGAAGAACGGCGCACGCGCCTGGGTCCTCGTCGATGTCCCCGACCGCCCCGTCGTCGCCGAGGGCCGCGTGGTCGAGATCGACCCTGTCGCCGACTCCGTCAGCCAGACCCGGCGCGTGCGGGTCGAGATCGACAACGTCGCCGGCTGGCCCGCCGGAACCCAGGCCCGCGTCCGCCTCGCCGGGCCCCCGCCCGCAGGCGGAAACTGGGCCATGCTCCCCCCGCGCGACGCCCACGCCCCGGCCCTCACCGACGCACAGCCCGCCGCGGCCGCGACCGCGCTTCACCTCCCCGATCCCGCTCCGCTCAAGGAGACCGGTCCTTGATCGACCTCTCAAACGTTCGTGCGCCCGGCTGGCAGCAGGTCGTCACCGAACTCAACAGCCCCGCGCCCGATGATCGCGCCTTCCTCGAGCGCCTGCTCCGCATCGTTTCGCAGGTCACAGCCGCGCGCCAGGGTGTCCTCTTCACCCCCGACCGCACCGACGGCGAGGAGATCGAGCCCCGCGTCGAGTTCATCTGGCCCGCGCCCGGCGCCGCCACGGTCCTGCCCGATGAACCCGCCGCGCCCAGGGCCGACAAGGACAAGGGCGTCGAGTTCCCTGAGGAAACCCATGCCGCCGCCCGCGCCGCCTTCTCCTCCGGGCAGGCCCGTGCCTTCTCGCTCGACAAGCCCGGCGTCTACTACGACGGCGGAGCCTCGCAGGGCTGCATCCTCGCCGTCCCCATCCGCGTGCCCGCCGCGCCCACCGCCGCGGGCAGGCCCGCCGCCGAGAGCGTCACCGGCGTCATGACCATGCTCCTCGAGCCCCGCTCAAAGGACGCCATCCGCTCCACCCTCGCCATGGCCGAGGTCCTCGCCGGCTACGTCCACGGCCACGCCGCCCGCGCCGCCCTCCGCAGGACCCAGACCGCGTCCTTCGCCTTCGACCTCGCCACCCGCCTCATCGCCTCCATCAACACTTCCCCCAACTTCAAGGGCGCATGCCTCCAGTTGGTCAACGAACTCGCCAAGCAGTTCGGCCTCGACCGAGTCGCCATCGGCTGGGTCCGCAACGACACCGTCCGCACCCAGGCCATCAGCGACACCGAGTTCTTCGACCGCCGCATGGCCATGCTCGTCAAACTCGAAGCCGCGATGGACGAGTGCCTCGACCAGGAGCAGCCCATCGTCTTCCCGCAGCCCGCCGCCGACGGCGCAGGCGGCGATGTCCTCCTCGCCCAGGCGATCGTCCACGCCCACCGCGAACTCGCCGCCGGAAACGCACGCCTCAAACTCTGCTCCCTCCCCCTTCGAATCGACGACGACGTCGTCGGGGTCGTCCTCCTCGAGGCCGCCAGCGATCAGCCGATCGACATCAACACCGTCGAACTGCTCCAGGCCGCCATGGACCTGGTCTCCCCCGTCCTCCGACTCCGCAAGAGCGACGACCGCATGCTCCCCGTCCGCGCCTGGGACAGCGCCGTCAAGGCCGCGGCGTGGGCCGTCGGCCCCAAGCACACCGTCTGGAAGGCCGCTGGCCTCGCGCTCATGTGCGCGATGATCTTCGTCACCCTCTACACCAAGACCTACCGCGTCGGCGCCGACGCCACGCTCGAGCCGCGAACGCGCCGAATCGTCTCCGTCCCCTTCGACGCTCAACTCCGCCGGCTCATGCCCGACATCGAGCCCGGCCGAAAGGTCACCAAGGGCCAGGTCCTCGCCGAACTCGACACCACCGAATACGAACTCAGCCTCGCCAGCGCAAACGCCAAACTCTACCAGGCCGAAAAAGCCGCCGCCGCCGCCCGTCAGGAGCGCGATCAGGCCAAGGTCGCCGGCTACGAGGAGCAGGCCAAGGCCGCACTCGCCGAGGCCAAGGCCTACCGCTACCGCATCGAGCGGTCCCAGATTGTCTCGCCCATGGACGGCGAGATCATCGCCGGCGACCTCAAGGAACGCGTCGGCTCCACCCTCAAACTCGGCGACCCGCTCTTCCAGATCGCCTCCATGGACGAGTTCGTCGTCGTCGCCAAGGTCGACGAACGCGACATCGCGCTCGTCCGCGAGGGCTTCGCCCAGCGCGGCGGAAAGGGACAGATCGCCACCCGCACACGGCCCGCCGAGCCCTTCGACATCGCCATCGAGCGCATCATCCCCCTCGCCCAGGCCGCCGAGGGCAAGAACATCTTCGAGGTCCGCGGCAAACTCATCGGCACCGCCGACTGGCTCCGCCCCGGCATGGAGGGCGTCGCCAAGTTCGACACCCAGGACCGCTCCCTCCTCTGGATCGGCACCCGCCGGATCATCGACGCCGTCCGCATGTGGTGGTGGTGAGCGCATGAACGATCGTCCTACGTTCTCGCCGTTCTGGCACCGCATCCGCACCATGAAGCCGCGCCTGCGGCCCCACGTGCAGATTACGCGCCAGCAGTACCGCGGCCGCCGGTGGCACGTCGTCCACGATCCCACCAGCAACCAGTTCTACCGCCTCAACCCCATCGCCAACGACCTCATCGGAATGCTCGACGGAACCCGCGAGGTCGAGGCCGCGTGGAAGGCCTCCCTCCAGAAGTTCGGCGACATGGCCCCGACCCAGAACGAGGTCATCCAACTCATCAGCCAGTTGTACTCCGCAAACCTGCTCTCCTGCGACACCACGCCCGAGACCGATCAGTTGCTCCGCCGCGGCCGCGACCGCATCAAGAAAAAGGTCGCTGCGCAGGCCATCGGCATCATGTACTTCAAGATCCGGGTCTTCAACCCCGATCGCCTCCTCACCTTCGCCGAGCCCGTCCTCCGCCCCATCCTCAACATGTGGGGCTTCTTCGCCTGGTGCGCCCTCCTCATCGCCGCGCTCGCCACCGTCCTGCCGGAGTGGGACCGCCTCGTCAAGGGCTTCGACGATCTCCGCGGCGACCCGGCCCAGTGGGTCTGGGTCGGCATCGTCTTCGTGATCACCAAGGCCTTCCACGAGTTCGGTCACGGCGTGATCTGCAAGCGCCACGGCGGACAGGTCCCCGAGTTCGGCTTCATGCTCCTGGTCCTCTTCCCCTCACCCTACGTCGACGCCTCCGCGACCTGGGCCTTCCCCAACAAGTGGAAGCGAGTTGCCGTCGGCGCAGGCGGAATGCTCTTCGAACTCGCCCTCGCCTCCATCGCCGCCTTTGTCTGGGCCACCGGCCAGCCCGGCGAACTCGCCACCAAACTCGCCTACAACGCCATGCTCACCGCGAGCGTCTCCACCGTTCTCTTCAACGCCAACCCGCTCATGCGGTTCGACGGCTACTACATCCTCGCCGACCTGCTCGAGATCCCCAACCTCGCCCAGCGCGCCAACAAGATGCTCTCTTATCTGGCGCAGAAGTACCTCTACCGCCTCCGCAACCTCACGCCCCCCAGTTCCCTCCGCGGCGAGCAGGCCCTCCTCGTCGCCTACGGCATCGCCGCACTCGCCTACCGCGTCTTCCTCTTCATCTCCATCACGCTCTACATCATGGGCAAACTCTTCGCCCTCGGCCTCGTCCTCGCCGTCTGGACCGCCGCCGCCTGGTTCATCATCCCCATCGGAAAGTTCATCCACTGGCACGCCGCCAGCGCCCAGCACTCCGAGCACCGTGTCCGCGGCTGGGGAATCAGTCTCGCACTCATCGCCCTCGGCATCATCCTCCTCGGCCTTGTCCCTTTCCCCGACCGCCGCCGAGGCTTCGGCGTTGTCGAGAGCCTCGACCGCTCCCCCGTCACCTTCGGGTCCGAGGGCTTTGTCGAGCAGGTCCACAAGCGACCCGGCGACCGCGTCCTCAAGGGCGATCCCATCGCCACGCTCATCAATCCCGAACTCCTCCTCCGGCGCGACGCCATCACCGCCCAACTCGACGAGTTCAAGGTCCAGGAGCGCGCCGCTCGCCAGGCCGGGGAAATGGCCGCCGTCGATATCTCCCGCGACCGCATCCGCGTCGCGCAGGAGAACCTCGACGAGATCGACCGCCTCATCAGCGAACTCGTCGTCCGCGCGCCCCACGACGGCGTTGTCGCCGGCGGAGACCCGGAGATGCGACTGGGCGCCTACGTCAAACGCGCCGACGCACTCTGCGAGGTCGTCCAGCCCGGCGAACTCCGCATCACCGCCGTCATGGATCAGCGACAGGCCGGATGGCTCTTCACCGGCCCCGGCGCCGCCCTCCCCGTCCGCGTCCGCCTCTACTCCGCGCCCGCCCGCGTCATCGACGGCCTCGGCGTCGCGTACGTTGAAGCAGGACAGAAACTCCTTCCCAGCGCGGCCCTCTCGTTCCGCGGCGGCGGGTCCGCCGAGCCCGACACACGCGACGAGTCCGGACGCATCGCCAAGCGACCCTGGTTCCCCGTCCGCATCAACGCCTCCCTTCCGCCCGATCTCGTCGCCGCCGCGTATCCCGGCGAACGCGTCAAGGTCCGCTTCGACCTCCCCGCCAAGCCCCTCATGACCCAGTGGCTCGACCGACTCCAGAAGGAAATCCAGGGCCGCGTCCAGTTGTGATCGCCGCCGCGTTCCGCCCTGGTCACCCGCTGACCCGAGAACAGCCGCTTCAATGTCCCAGACCGTCACCCGATACCACGCCCTCTTCGAGTCCCTGCGTTCCCGCCGGCGCAAGCCCGAGAACCGCAAGGGCCTCGATCTCTTCGCCGCCCACGCGACGATGAAACTGCGCAACGCACGCGTGTCCCTCAGGTGGCTCCGCGCCCAGGCCGAACGCATCGACGCCCTCGCGCCCGATCTCCGCTCCCACTCCGACCGCGCGCTCGACGACGTTGTCCGCACCGTGCGCGAGTCCTTCATCCGCGGCCGGACCGACGACGAGTGCGTCCGCCGCGCCTTCGCCTGCGTCCGCGAGGTCGCCCGGCGCGAAACCGGCGAAGAGGCCTACATCGTCCAACTCATGGGCGCGCTCGCCCTCTACAAGGGCCGCATCGTCGAGATGGTCACCGGCGAGGGCAAGACCCTCACCGGATCCATCGCCGCGGTCCCCCTCGCCTGGCAGCACCGCTACGTCCACGTCTTCACCGTCAACGACTATCTCGCCGCGCGCGATGCCGAGTCCCGCAGGCCCATCTATTCCCGCTGCGGCTGCGAGGTCGGCGCCATCGTCCAGTCCCTCGAAGAGCGCGACCGCGCCGCCGTCTACGCACGCGCCATCGTCTACGGAACCCCCAAGCAGATCACCGCCGATTGGCTCCGCGACCAGATCCGTCTCGGCCAGTTGAACACCGCATGGTCCGGACGCTCCATGCTCGGCCGCGCACAGGGGCCGGCGACTCCCGGGGGCATGGGGAGTGGGGGGGGCGGGGGGCCGCTCATCCCGGGTCTCCACGCCTGCCTCGTCGACGAGGCCGACGCCGTGCTCATCGACGAGGGCGTCGTCCCGCTCATCATCGCCCGCGCCCGCCGCGAGGATGAAATGTCCCGCATCTACAAGGACGCCGCCGAGATCGCCCGCCGACTCGACGACAAGGCCGACTACGTCATCGACCATCTCCAGCGACGCGCCGACCTCACCCGTCGCGGCCGCCACCGCGCCACCCAACTCGCCGAGTCCTGCGAGGAAGCCATTTGGAGCGCGCCCCGCCGCGCCGAGGAACTCGTCCGCCAGGCACTCGTCGCGCGCCACTGCTACCTCAACGGGCACCAGTACCAGATCGTCGACGGCCGCGTCGTCATCGTCGACGAGTACACCGGCCGTTTCCTCCCCGACCGTTCCTGGGAGCACGGCCTCCACCAGGCCGTCGAAGCCAAGGAAAACCTCGAGATCACCGCCGACCGCGAAACCCTCGCCCGCATGAGTTTCCAGCGGTTCTTCCGCACCTACCCCTTTCTCTGCGGCATGACCGGCACCGCCGCCGATGCCGCCGGCGAGATGGAGCGCGTCTACCAGCGCCCCGTCACCGTCGTCCCCACCAACCGCCCGCTCATCCGCCGGCGCCTCCCCACCCGCGTCTTCCGCACCAGCGAGGCCCGCTGGACCGCCGTTGTCGACTCCATCCAGGAAATCCACAACCAGCGCCGCCCCATCCTCGTCGGAACCCGCTCGATCGAAGCCTCCGAGCACCTCGCCGCCCGACTCACTGCCCGCGGCCTCGTCCACCGAGTCCTCAACGCCTCCTTCGACAAGGACGAGGCCGACATCGTCTCCCAGGCCGGCAAGCACTCCACCATCACCGTCGCCACCAATATGGCCGGCCGCGGCACCGACATCAAACTCGACCGCGAAGCCCGCGAACACGGTGGTCTCCATGTGGTCCTCACCGAGATGCACACCGCCCTCCGAATCGACCGGCAGTTCATCGGCCGCGCCGGCCGCCAAGGCGATCCCGGATCCGCGCAGATCTTCGTCTGCCTCGAGGACGAACTCGTCCGCCACCACACGCCCCACCTGCTGGGTTACCTCCGCGCCCTCGCCGGCGCAGACGAACTCCCCGCCCTCGCACGACGCCAGGCCCTCGCCGTCTTCCGCCTCGCCCAGCGCCGCGCCGAGGCCCGCGGCCGCCGCATGCGCGCCGACGTCCTCAAGCACGACGACTGGGTCGAGAAGCACATGCCCGGCCAGTAGCCGCGAACCTTCCGCCGATTCAGCCGATCCCCCCCGCGCCCATCACCCCGGCCGCTTCGCCGCCGCCCCGCGCTTCGCCGCCTCCGTCTCCCACCGCGCCGCCCCGATGTTGTCCCCCGTCGCACGCAGCAGTTCCGCGCACCGCTGCGCCACCACCGCGTTCGTCGTCGTTCCTTTCGCCGCCGCCAGCATCTCCGACACCGCGTCGTCGTTCATGCCCAGCGCAAAGTACACGGTGGCCAAGTCACACCGGATGATCGACGACTCCGGCCGAACATCCCGCGCCCGCCGCAGGATCTCCAGCCCCAACTGCGCCGCCTGCAGGTCCTGCGCCTGCGTCGCGTACATGTACAGCGCCCCGGCGATCTCCTGCAGCACCCACGGCGCAGGCCCCGCCGCGTCCGCCGCCTCCGTCAGCAACGCCTTTGCATTCTCCGGTCGTGCCAGTTGAAACTCGATCATCGCCGCCCGAACGTACGTCGAGTTCCGCGACAGGTGCGGCCCAAGCCCCCGCGCACGCTCCACCGCCTGCTTCGCCCGCTCCGCCGCCCCCGCCGCGTCCTGCAGTTGCAGGTGTAGCCCCGCCGCGCTCACCAGCACCGACCCGCGCCGTGTCGGCAGCGACGCCGCGCGGTCCGCCAGTTCCAGCGCCCTTGCCCGGTTCCCCATCTGCGCAAACTGCGTCGCCGCCCCGAGCAGCGTGTCCGCCGTCGCGTGCCTGTCACGCGCTGCGCGCTCCAGCAACTCCGCCGCGCGGTCGTTCTGGCCCACCGCCATCCGGTACCGCGCTGCGCCCAGCAGTGTCTCCGCCCCCGCCCTCGCGTCCTCGCCGCGCCCCGACCACAGTTTCTCCGCCTCGTCCCGCCGGTTGTTCCGCAGGTGCCACGCGGCCAGTTCCCCCCGGATGCCCTCCAGGTCCGGGTGCCGCTCCAGCGCCTCGGTGTACAGCGCGACCACCTCCTGCTCCGTCCCGCCGCGACGCAGGATCAACTGCGCCACCTGAGACACCAGCGTGTCCCGCGGGTTCCCGTCTCGGATGATCCCCTTCAGCAGCGACTCCACCTCGTCAAGCCTGCCCACCACCATGTGCAGGTACGCCAGGTTCAGCCGCTCATCCGGGCTCAATCTCCAGCCGATCCCGCCTTCACGCGGCGGCGAGGCGCGCCGGAAATGCTCAATCGCCGCCCCCGCCAACTCCTTCTCCGCCGCCGACGCCTCAAACTCCGGACGCAGCGCGATCGGCTGCGGAATGTCCAGCCGCGAGTACAGCGCATCCGCGCGCCACGTGTGATACCGCACATACCCGCTCCACGCGCCCACCGCGATCACCACCAGCGCGAAGCCCGCGAACGCGTAGCCCGCCCCGCGAACCCGCCCGCCCGCCTTCAGTTGCAGACTCTGCAGCCGCACGTTCGCCTGCGTGAACAGCGTCCACAGTTTCCACGTGCCGAACGTCCCGATGCACGCGATCCCCAGCGCCATCAGCATCGGAACGCTGTGCGCCATCCCGCGATACGCCAGGAAGAACGCCAGGTACACCCCGCCGATCACCCACTCCTGCCACACCGACAGGTCATACCGCGCCTCCCGATCCGCCCTCGCCTTCGCCCGCGCCGCCCGCGCCTCCTCCTCGCTCAGCCGCGCCGCCTTCCGCGGCCGCGCCCCCGCCGACGGACGGCCGAACCCGAAGTACAGCGCCTCGTTCGGGCACACGCTCACGCAGTCCATGCACTTCATGCACCCCGGGTCCACCACCATCCCGTAGTCACGCACCTCCTCGTGCACGCGCACGTTCGACGTGCACACCGCCGTGCAGTGCCCGCACCCCTCGCACGCGTCCGTCACCCGGATCCGTCCCGGCGCAACCCGGTCCGCCGGACCGAAAAACCCGCCGTACGGGCACGCGTACGTGCAATACCCCTTCGACCCCAGGAAATACACCACCCCGAACGTGCACACCAGCAGGAACGGGATCGCCAGGTACCACGGCGCAAACGTCGCCCAGAAGTCCCGCGTCATCAGTTCCAGCCGAACCCCGTCCAGCGGCTCGTTCTGCCCCAGCCACCGCGGCAGGTTCCCGAACTCGTCCATCAGCGCCGGACGAAGGATGTCCCGGTGAATCACCGGCCACACGAACATGTACACCGCCACGATCAGCGGCACCCACAGCAGCAGCCTCGAGCGGAACGGCCGCGGCTTCACCCGAACCCGCGACATCACCCACGAGCACAGGTCCTGCAGCGCCACGATGTGGCACCCCCACCCGCAGAACCACCGCCCCAGCACCAGTGTCGACAGGATCGCCAGCGCAAAGAAGATGAACCCCGTGTTCACCAGCCCGTCGCGAAACGTCTGGATGCTCTCGCTCGGCTCCACCGGCGACAGCGTCGATCCCGTGATCAGCCACTGAACGATGTGCGCCGCCATCAGCACGTGCACCAGGATCAGCACCCCCGCGCGCCATTTCCCCACCCGCGAGTGCTTGATCTTCGCGTGCTCCGCCGACCACGCCGAGTGCCCCGCCGACCCCGCACGCAGCACCGGCAGCGACACGCTCCGGGACTTCGGCGTGCACCTCGCGGCGGTTGGATTCGTGATTGTCGACATCCTGGTCACTGATCATACGGCCGTGAGACACCCTCGCGCCCCAAGCCCGGTGCACGCGGCCGCCGATCACACCCGACCATCACGCTCGTCACACCCGCTTCAGCCCGCCCCCATCTCACGCCGCCGCACGCTTCCGGCCCGCCATCGCCGCCGACATCCGGACCATCGCCGCCCGCAGCCCCTCATACCGCACCCGCTCCACCGCGCGCTCCAGCGAAACCCACTCCCGCTCCCGCCGGTGGCTCTCATCCCATTCCGCGGCCAGTTCCCGCACCAGCAGCGCAAACAGCCGCACCCGGTGCAGCCGTCCCCCACGCGCATACTCGTACGACCCGATCTCCCCGCCGATCTCCGCCTCCACCACCCCCGCCTCCTCAAACGCCTCGATCGCCGCCTGGTCCGCCGCGCTCTGCCCCGCGTCGATCCCGCCCTTGGGCACGATCCACCGCCCCGAACTGTTGGTGATCAACAACACCTCGACCCCGCCGCCCGCCAGCACCCGAAACGGCACCGCCCCCGCCTGGATCACCACGCCCTCTTCAGCACGCGACTTGCCCATCGACGCCCTCCGTGGTCCGCTGTGGCATGGGCATCTTGCCCATGCATTTTCAACATTCCCGTGGCATGGGCATCTTGCCCATGCAGATTCAACATCCTCGTGGCATGGGCATCTTGCACATGCCGGACAAGCCCGGGCGAATGCCCATGCCTCAACATCGTCACGATCCCGACCCCACCTTCAGGATCGCCCGCTCCTCGAGACATCTTCCCTCTGCGTCTCCGCGCCTCTGCGCGAGCCTCTTCAGGCTTCCGCCTACCTCGCCCCCGCCATCTCCACGCCCGGGGGGGCCGGCATCGGGAACTTCTCGCACAGCCTCACCACCTCGCTCTTCACCTGCTTCGCGACGTCCTCGCTCCCCTTGCTCGTCAGCACCCGGTCGATCCACCCCGCGATCAGCCCCATCTCCCCCGTCCCCAGCCCGCGCGTCGTCACCGCCGGCGTCCCCAGCCGCACGCCGCTGGTGAACTTCGGCGGCCGCGGATCCTCCGGAATCCCGTTCTTGTTGCACACCATCCCCGCCCGCCCCATCCAGTCCTCGGCATCCTGCCCCGTCAGGTCCGCGTTCTTCGGCCGCAGGTCGACCAGCATCAGGTGGTTGTCCGTCCCGCCGCTGGTGATGCGGTACCCCCGCTCCGTCAGCGCCGCGGCCAGCGCCTTCGCGTTCGCCACCACGCGCTTCGCATAGTCCTTGAACTCCGGCCGCAGCGCCTCGCCGAACGCCACCGCCTTCGCCGCGATGATGTGCATCAGCGGCCCGCCCTGCACCCCCGGGAACAGCGCCTTGTTGATCTTCTTCGCCAGTTCCTCATCGTTCGTCAGAATCAGCCCGCCCCGCGGCCCGCGCAGCGTCTTGTGCGTCGTCGTCGTCACCACGTGCGCATGCGGGAACGGGCTCGGGTGCACGCCCGCCGCCACCAGCCCCGCGATGTGCGCGATGTCCGCCACCAGCAGCGCGCCGCACTTGTCCGCGATCGCCCGGAACCGCGCGAAGTCGATCACCCGCGGATACGCCGAGTACCCGCACAGCAGCACCCTCGGCCTGTGCTCCATGCACACCCTCTCGCACGCGTCATAGTCGATCCGCTCAAACTCCGGGTGCTCTCGGCCGTAGTGCAGGGGATAGTGCACGGGCTTGTAGAAGATGCCCGAGAAGTTGATCTTCATCCCGTGCGACAGGTGCCCGCCGTCCTTCAGCACCAGCGACGCGAACGTGTCCCCCGGCGACATCGTCGCCATGAACGCGCCCATGTTCGCCTGCGCGCCCGAGTGCGGCTGCACGTTCGCAAACCCGCAGCCGAACAACTTCTTCGCCCGCTCGATCGCGATCGTCTCGATCCGGTCGTGAAACTCGCACCCGCCGTAGTACCGCGCCCCCGGATACCCCTCCGCGTACTTGTTCGTCAGGCACGACCCCATCGCGTGCATCACCGCCGGCGAGACGTGGTTCTCGCTGGCGATCAGTTCCAGCGTGTGCTCCTGCCGGTCCGCCTCCCGCCCCATCAGGTCCGCGATCTCCGGGTCCTGCACGCGGATCAGGTCATTGGCCATCGACGTAATCGGGTCATGCGACATGCCCGGATCATACGGGACATGCCCCCCGCGGCGACACGATCCGGGCTCCCGGCCCCCTCACGCCCGGTGTCCGAGATTCACGGCGTGCATGGCCCCTGACCTGTGGCAAACCACACGGAGAGGAACGCGAAGATCGCGGGCACGCCGGGCGTACCGCCGAACTCGCGCGCGGCTGGCACAAAGGCGAACCAGTCCGAGAGGAAGCAGAAGATGTCGGGAACCCCGACAACCCCATCGTGACACCAGTCGGCGTCGCAGTTTGTCGGACCTTCAGGGATGGCGCCGCAACTGCCGGCGCGGTACGCCGCCTCAAAGATAGCAAGGTCCTCGTTGTCCATCGCCAGGTTGCCATCGTTGTCAAGGTCGGTCTCCGGGTTGCTGCCGTACATCCACTGATAGCCAAAGAGCGTTGCATCGTCCTCATCGACCTCACCGTCGCCGTTCCAGTCGGCGATACAGGCGACGTGGTGGTACAGGTACAAGTGGTCGACGTACGAAGCCGTCATCCCCGCGATGCCGCCGAAGATCACGTCCAGCGTCGCCTGGTCGTTGTTCAGCACGGGCGTGAACCACACAAAGTCATTCACGCCGTAACTCGTGGCCTGAGCGCCGATCAGCCACCAGTCGACGACGTCGTGCCATCCGTCCTCGCAGATCAACGGGCTGGCACTCTTGCGCGGGTAATAGGACTGGAAGGATACGAGTTCGTTCAACCCGTTGTAGTCGCCCGGCCCGTAGTACACCGTGTAAGGCTTCTCCGGAAGCGCGCGGGTCTGCGCTCTTGCCTGCTCCGCTGCCCATTTCATGCCGGTGGCCTTGAAACCCTCGGCGCTCAGCGGTTCGCCATACCGGTTGCAGAACGTCTCCATCAACGGCCAGAGGATCGGGTCCTGGGAACGGAGCGCCTGGCTACCCGGACCACTCGGGTAAAATACGACGAACTGGTCATCCTCAATCGGATCAAAAGGACCCGCAATCCACAAGTCTTCATCGAGCGTCAACGTGTAGGTTCCGGTGTTCTGATCAAAGTTGGCCTCGTTGATGCGGATGATGCGGCCCCTGTTGTTGTTCCCGGTAGTAAACTGCAGAAACACCGGAAACTCACTGCCCAGCCAGCCAAGAGAGAGTCCAATTGACTCTACAACCAGTTGGCTCGGCGCCTGATCATCGAAACTCACGATGCTCCCATCCTTGAACACGTCCGCCGACGGGTGGAAGACCGGGATGACCCCGCCATCCGGCCCGGCCTTGAACGGGATCGCCGGGTTGGTGAGGCATGCATACGCGTCCCAGGCAACCCGGTCCTTCCAGGTCGAGACCCCGTGATACATTGAAGCCCCCGGACCCACCGGAACTCCGTACGGCTCGCTGGGGAGTCTGACACCGTAGTTGCTGCCCAGGATGTACTGCGAAAGGTGCGTCTTGGGCCACAGGGTGCGGAGGTGCGACCACGTGGACCGCTCCCGCCAATAGTTGTACGCCGTCGACATCGTCAGCGCCAGGTATGAGCGGCGGTCCTGATCGGTCGGGCTGTATGAGCCGAGGCTAGTAGTGAAGTCGGCCTCCACAAGTGGCGCTCCGGATTTGGTCTTGGCGATGTCTGAATGCCACTGCTGAAGAGTTCTGACGCCATCAATGGTGTAGTCCATGCTCTGGGATTTGCTGGTAGTGGAGTAATACTCCCAGTAGTTCGGAGCTTCAATCCCTGCACCGTTGATGTCCTCGTCGGCAACGATTACCGCGACGGGATCGCCTACGCCCACCGGCCACTCCTCCGAAGCCATCTGCTCGGCCATCTCGGCACAGAACGCCGTCACCCACTCCTCCACCTCCGCCGCACCCTCCTTGAAGAAATAGCACGGCCAGAGGCCGCCGTTGGGAGCGGGCTCGGCGCGAGCAATGGTGAAAGATTCGTGCACAACGTCACCTGAGAACGGAGCGTCGAGGGTGAGTCGGCGGTTCTCGGGGTCGTATCCCGTGATTGTCCGGGTCTGCCGGTGACCTGCCTGAGATCTATGTACCACTCTGAGTGAGGGCGACTGAGTTTATCTT
>CAYPEI010000034.1:0-31320 GCA_964409775.1 uncultured Phycisphaeraceae bacterium
ACTTCCGACTTCCGACTTCCGACTTCCGACTTCCGACTTCCGACTTCCGACTTCCCACATCCCCTTGCCCTTCCCATGACCCATACAGTATACTAACAACATGCTTCCCGCGGCCCCAGGCCGCTCCTCCTGCACTTCACAAGAATCCCCGGATCAGGCTACTCTGCGCGCAGATTCCCCGTTCCCCACGCCCTCCCCCACTCCGCATTCCGCATTCCCCGCTCCCCATTCCCCACTCACCCCACCACCGCGTTCGCCCGCCTCGCCTCCTCCAGCATCTCCCGCAGCGCGATGATGTGCGCCGGACTCCACCCCCCCGCTCCGCCTCCTGCCTCAGCCACCCTCGACAGCGCGCCCGCCCCCCGAGCCTCTTCCGCATGATCATGTTCATGCGCGGAGTGGTGGTCGTCCCCCAACCCCGCCCCTCGCGATACCCGCATCTTCGCCAGGAACAGGTCCCGCAGCCGCGGCGCATCCGCCACGCCCTCGATCAGCCCCATGTGGGTCATCCCGCCTCCGCCGTGCTTCGGGTGCGTCACGCCCCCGCCGCCCGCCGTCTGGATGACCACGGTCGCCACGCCGAACCACCGCTGCAGCGGCCCCTGCGTCACCGTCACGTTCTGGATGTTCTCAAACGTGATCGTCGTTTCCTGGATCACCCAGATCCCCCGCCGGATCCGGATGCTCCGCTCATTCATCACGTACCACATCGTGTCGTACCGCAGGTGCAGAGCCACATACGCCACGATGTCCGGCGCAATCGCCACCACCAGCATCGGCACGAACAGCAACGCCCCGACCAGCGGCATCGCGATCGCGATCGCCAGCCACACCCCCACGATCACCACGTCGATGATCGTCAGCCAGATCCAGAAGATGAACTTCTGCAGCGCCAGATAGTTCGCCGACGGCCGGAACCGCTCCGGCGCCCGGCCGTCGAGCGCCGGCAACTCCGGCGGATGCCGCGGCACGTTGAACAGCCCCGCCAGCACGCCCCACACACCGCCATACACCCACTCCGCCGCCCGATCCACCACCTTGCCCGATGCGGTCACGTTCACAGCGCACCTCCCGCGCCGCCGCCGCCCCGGCCCACCCGGCCGTCCGGCCCGACCTCCCGCCGCTCCAGTTTCGTCCGCAGCACTGCCAGTTCGTCCCGTACCTGGCGAAGCAGCGTCAGCGCCTCCTCAGAAGCCCCGTGCCCGTCAGCGGCGGCGCTGCCGCTCGGCACACCCGGCTGCGCGACCGGCGCCGCCGCATCGGCCGACCGTGCCGGAGTCTGCCCCTTCGCCCCGCGCATCTTCTGATACAGGAAGTCCCTCAACGCGTCGTATTGCGGAATGCCCTCGATCGTCAACTCCGGCGTCGCGCTCCCCGAGGCCGTCTGCACCGCGATGTTCGCCAGCCCCAGCCACCGCTGGATCACGCCGCGGCTCACGTGAATGTCCTGGATCCGGCGGTAGGTCAGGTACACCTCGTGCCGCCACAGGATTCCCCAACTCGCCGCGACGCCCTCATCATCAAACCTGTACCGGAGTGTGTGATACTTGAAGAACAGCGGCCAGATGACGATGACGCACCCCGGCCCCGTCAGCAGTGCACAGATCACGTAGTACTTCATCAGCGACGGATCGGGCCGCGTCACCGCCCGCGGATCAAAGCCCGCAGCGCTCGCCTGTTGTTCGTTCTGCATCGGGCACGCCTCCCACGGCTTGTTGGCATTCCGCCTTCGCCGCTTCCAGGTGCGCCCAATGTACCCGATCCATCCCCCAAGCAACGTACCCGGCGGGACTTGAACCCACAACCTCTGCCTTCGGAGGGCAGCGCTCTATCCAATTGAGCTACGGGTACCCGAACGCTGTGCGTTTCCGCCCAGCGGGCCATGCTACGATCGGCCCGCGCGCAAGGCAACCATCTCGCCGTCCCGCGGCGCCACCATCCCGTTCCGCTCAGCGCGCACGATGCCCTCCACTCTTCCAGACCAAGCCGACTCCGCCGTCCGCCCGGCCGCGGCCAACGGCGTCACGTCCCTCTGGGCCGTGCTCGCCTTCACCTTCCTGAACTCCATCGGCTCGGCCGTGATCTACCAGGGCATCTTCTTCATCGCACGCGAGGGATACGCCTTCGGCCCCGGGCAGCGCTTCGGCCTCGGGCTGGTCTACGGCCTGACCTACATCCCGGGCGCACTCTTCATCGGACCCCTGCTCCGACGCCTCGAACGCACAGGCTCGCTCTCGCCCCGCGGCGTGCTCGCCGCGGTCATGTTCCTCATGGCCGCGCTCTGCTGGCTCCCCTCGCTTGCACAGCACCTCGCCGGCTCTGCCCCCGCGCTCGCCGGCGCGGCAAAGGTCGGCGGCGGCTGGTCCATCTGGGCCCTCGTCGCGCTCTACTCGCCGCTCAGCGGCGCCATGTGGCCCATGGTCGAGGCCTTCCTCGCCGGCGGACGCTCCGACCACCAACTCCGTTCCGCCACCGGGAAGTTCAACGTCTGCTGGGCCGGGGCGCTGGTGGTCTCCTTGCCGGTCATCGGACCCATCATCGAGCGCGACGCCCTGCTCGCGATGCAGGGACTCAGCGCCGTGCACATCCTCGCGGGCCTTGTCCTGCTCCGCACCTTCAACCCCAGCCCCGGCAGGCACGCGCACCACGAGCACTCACCGCACCCGCCCGTCTACACCCAACTCCTCACCTTCCTCCGCGTCCTCCTTCCCACCGCCTTCCTCTTCATCAGCACCCTTTCGCCTTACCTCCCCGGCGCGCTCGGCGCCCTCGGCGTCGAGACCAGACTCGCCACCACCGTCGCCTCCACCTGGCTCCTCACCCGCGTGCTCACCTTCTTCGCCATGGAGCGGTGGCACGGCTGGCACGGCCGGTGGTCCACCGTTCTGTGGGGCGGCGGCGTACTGCTCATCGCGTTCACGCTGACCGTTCTCGCGCCGCTCCTGCTCCCGCGCGAAGCCGCCCTCGCCGCCGTCGTCGCCGCCCTCGCGGCGCTCGGCGTTGGCATCGGCATCATCTACTGCTCCGCGCTCTACTACGCCATGGAGGTCGGCGCCGCGGAAGTCGACGCCGGCGGCATCCACGAAACCCTCATCGGCATCGGATACTCCGTCGGACCGGCGTGCGGTCTGGCCGCCATTGCCGTCGCCGATTCCAAACTCACCCCCGCCATGGCCTTCGAGCCGGTCATGGCCCTGCTGGTCTGTCTGATCGCCCTCGCCGCGGCGGGCTACGGCGTCCGGATCGCCCGTCGGGCCATTACCCCCTCGGTTCGCTAACCCGCAACCACCTCCCCCCAGCCGCAACCCCACCGCTTTTCGGACGGTATCTGATCGCGGGTGGAGCGGACGAGGGGCGGGAATCCGGCCTTCCAAGGTGGAAACAGGTTCCGTTATGATGGCCCGTCGAGCGTTCGTCCGCAGATATCCCGCGAACGCACTGTGGTCGCGCGTCGCGCTGGTCGATCGGATTCGCCAGAAACGGGGGAGTTCCGCGTCCTGATACTGAAAGCCCAACCGACTTGCCGACGAACGACCAACACGCTTTGTTCGTAGCACGTCCGGACACCCAGACTGTGACCCGCTACTCGGGAACGAGGAGTTGACATGAAGATCTTCCGTGCGGCAAGGTTCGCCCTCAGCGTCGTGCTCTCGATCGCCGGCCTCGCCGCTTCGCTCGCCCCAGCCGCGGGCGCCTTTGCACAAACCACCACCCAGCAGCCCGCGCAGGTCGCGACGGTCGGCGACCTGTCCACCCGGGCCTGGTCCGCCGCGCGGAGCAACAACTCCGGCGATCTGCTGGCGCTGGCCCGCCAACTCGAGGGCGACGGCGTGCCCGCCTCGCTCGAGAGCCTGCGCGATTCCTTCGCCTCGCTCGAAGCCAACATCGCCAAGCGCGAGGCCGCCCGTGCCGCCAAGATGGCCGAGGTCGAGAAGAAACTCGCCGACAAACTCGAGTCCTCGGACCCCGTCGCCATCTCCGACGCCATCCGCTTCGCCGTCGAACTCTACATGCTCACCCCGGCCGACGGGAAGCCCGCGATGCTCCAGCAGCCCCGCATCGCCGATCTCGTGAAGCGGGCCGATGCTGCCGCGCACACGGCCGAGCGCAAGGGCGACTGGTTCACAGCCAACGAACTCTTCTGGCGCCTGAACGTGCTCCTGGAAGAGACCGGCCGTTACAAGGACGATGTCAAGCGAATCGGCCAGCGCCTCTCGATGATCCGCCTCTACGCGCCCGAGCGCTTCTGGGAACTCCGCAACAACGAGCGTGTCCGCGACGGCAAGGACCCGCTGCCGCCCTACAACGGCCTTGGCGAGGACTACCGCGTCAAACTCACCGGGATCGACGAACTCACCGTCGCACGCGCCATCTTCAGCGCCACGCGGCAGCAGATCGACCGCGTCCCCATGCGAGATGCACTCCTCGGCGGTCTCGATGCCCTGCGCGTCATGATCACCACCGACGATCTTCACCGCGTGTTCGCTTCGCTCGATGACGCGGCGGCACGCCAGAAGATGCTCACCTTCATCGATCAGCGGTCCGAGGAGTTGAAGAACCCCACCACCATCGTCTCCAACAACACGCTCGTCGATATCATCAAGGACATGCTCGCGACCAGCAATGCCTCGGTCCGGCTCCCCGACAACGCCGTCCTCCACGAGTTCGGCAACGGGGCCATGCAGAAGTTCGACGACTTCTCCGCCATCATCTGGCCCGATGAACTCGCCCGGTTCAACAGGATGACCCAGGGCAACTTCCGCGGCGTCGGCATCCAGATCCAGATGGACGAGGACACCCAACTCATCAAGGTCGTTACCCCCATCGAGGGCACGCCCGCGCAGCGCGCCGGCATCCGCCAGGGAGACCGCATCGCGAGGATCGACGGCAAGTCCGCCCTCGGCATCACCGTCAACCAGGCCGTCGACCTCATCACCGGCCCGGCCGACACCGCCGTCACTCTCACCATCGAGCGTCCCACCGGCGAGACCGACGCCAACGGCAAGGAAGTCACCCGCGAGATCGACTTCCCGCTCACCCGCCAACTCATCCCCCTCGCCACCGTCAAGGGCTGGAAGCGCACCGGACCGCGCGAAGACCAGTGGGACTGGTACATCGACCCGTCCGCCGGCATCGGCTATGTCCGCCTCCTCCAGTTCACCGAGGACACCACCAAGGACCTGCACAGCGCGATCGAGCAGATGCGCCGCGCCGGCACGCTCCGCGGCATGATCCTCGACCTCCGCTTCAACCCCGGCGGCCTCCTCACCGAGGCGGTCAGCGTCGCCAACACCTTCATCCGCGAGGGCACCATCGTCTCCACGCAGGGCACCACGCCCGGCGAAACCCGCCGCGCCACGCCCTCCGGCAGCCGGCTGGCGGGCGTCCCGCTCGTGGTCCTCATCAACGAAGGCTCCGCCTCCGCGAGCGAGATCGTCTCGGGCGCCATCCGCCACTACGCCGACAAGGGCGACATCGATGCCGTCATCGTCGGCCAGCGTTCGTTCGGCAAGGGAAGCGTGCAGAACGTCTTCGACCTGGCCGAAAACGCCAAGATGAAACTCACCACGCAGTACTACAAACTCCCCGACGGACGCATCCTCCACCGACGGCCCGGAGATTCCACCTGGGGCGTCGACCCCAATCTCCGCGTTGAGATGCTCCCCGATCAGGAGGTCGATGCGCTCAAACTCCGTCAGGATGCCGACGTGCTCCCGATCGACGAGAAGGGCCGCATCGTCGCCGCCAAGACGCCCCCGCCCGACCCGCGGAAGTTGATCGACGACGGCGTCGACCTGCAACTCCAGCACGGCTTGCTGCTGCTCCAGACCCGCATCGCGGCATCCGGAAAGCCCGAAACCAAACTCACCAAGAACGACTGAGCATCAGCAACCCCGATTTCGCTTCAAGGCCCGGGCACCCTGCCCGGGCCTTTCTCGATTCCACGATGCCGCGGGACTCCACCCGGACGGGCCCGGCCCCCGTCCATTCGCCTATCATCCGGGCTTTCCTGATCTGTCCGCCCCCGTCCTGCGAAACGTCCTGCAAGGGACCACGGACGCCGGGGCGAAATCCGTTGAGGGACCTGGATGTCTGTCATGACGCACGCGAAGTCCGCACCCCATTCCGCACCCTCCCCGCACGCCGCGGCCAACGGCCAGTCGCGCCTCGCGCCGACCGCCCGCCGCAGCGCGGACCTGCCCAGCGAGGTGCTGCACAAGTGGCTCCGCGACATGTTCCTGATCCGCGAGTTCGAGGTCCGCTGCGCCCAAGCCTATCAGCAGGCCAAGATCGGCGGCTTCTGCCACCTCTACATCGGGCAGGAAGCCTGCGCCGTCGGCACCATCGGCTGCACCAACCACGATGATCCCATCGTCACCGCCTACCGCGACCACGGCCACGCGCTCGCCCGCGGCATGGACCCCGGCGCGTGCATGGCCGAGATGTTCGGCAAAACGACCGGCTGCGCCAAGGCCAAGGGCGGGTCGATGCACATGTTTGACCGGCCCAACTGGCTCTTCGGCGGCCACGGCATCGTCGGCGCGCAGACTCCGCTGGGCGCGGGCCTCGCCTTCGCCTCTCGTTACGAGTGGGAAGTCCTCGGCAAGGCAATCACCCGTCCCGACGGGTCCCCCGCTTCGCTCGATGAGAACATCCCCGCCAAGAAGAAAGTTGCCCTCTGCTACCTCGGCGATGGCGCGCTCAATCAGGGCGCTCTCCACGAGGCCATGAACCTCGCCGGCCTCTGGAACATCCCCGTCATCTACATCGTCGAGAACAACCGCTACTCCATGGGCACCGCCATCGAGCGCGGCACCACCATGGCCCACAACCTGCTCGCCAAATCCGCGGCGTACGGCATCGAGGGCCTGAAGATCAACGAGGATGACGGCCTCGACATCCTCAAGCTCTACGACCGCCTCAAGCCCTTCGTCGATGAATGCCGCGAGAAGCAGCGCCCCGGATTCGTGGACCTGGCGACGTATCGCTACCAAGGCCACTCGATGTCCGACCCGCAGAAGTACCGCACCAAGGAAGAAGTCGAGGGCGTCAAGAAAAAGGACTCCATCGACCGTCTCTCGCTGCACCTGATGAACGAGCGGAAGAGCCTCACCGAAGACGCATGGATCGCCATGCAGAAGGAAGTGAAGGCCGAGGTCGCCGCGGCCGTGCAGTTCGCCGAAGAGTCCCCCATCCCTGACCCCGAAGCCGAGCTCTACTCGGATGTGTACGTCAACATCCAGAAGAACCTCTCGCCGACGCGCGACTACATCCACGGCGCGAAGAACCCGCTCGTGTGAGCATCATGGGCCTGTCGAAGACTGACCGCGGCAACCTGCTGCTTGGCGCTGGCGCCATCGGCATCGTGGGCTGCGTTGGCGCTCACTTGCTGCTGGACCTCTCCGTTTGGACTCTGACTGCGAACACGGCAATCTGGTGGACCGTGCTACTCGCCGCTTCCTCCTCGCTTTGGGTTGGGATCGGCAGACTCATCTGCTGATCCGACCAGTTCGCAGACATTCCGTCTTCTCGCCAACGGCAGTACTTTCTGTGGTACCATTGTGGCGGAAACAACGCCATGCCCGACCTTCCGATCCATATCGACCAGGCTCGCCTTGCCGCCTTCTGTCGGCGCTGGAACGTGTCGAGGTTCTCGCTTTTCGGCTCCGTTCTGCGAGACGACTTTCGCCCTGACAGCGATGTCGATGTGCTCGTGACCTTCTCACCCGCCGCGCGACCGACGCTGTTCGATCTCGTGTCGATGCAGACCGAACTCGAGTCCATGTTCGGCCGTCCAGTGGACTTGGCGGAACGCGACTCGGTTGAGCGGAGTCCCAACGACATCCGCCGAAAAGCAATCCTGAACACCGGCAGGGTTCTTTATGCTGCTTGAGAGCGACATCGCCGCGATGCGCGACATGCTCCGCTGTATCGAGATCATGTTTGTTCATGTGGGCACTCTCCGGCCAGAGACCGTCGAGAGCGTTCAGGAACTGCACGACGCTGTGCTATTCAGGTTCATCGTCCTCGGCGAAGCGGCCAACCGCGTGTCCGACGAGTGTCGCGAGGAACACCCCGACATTCCCTGGATCCTCGCGATCAAGATGCGAAACTTCCTGATCCACGTCTACGACCAGGTGAAGTGGGAGATCGTGTGGGACACGCTGAAGCGTGATATCCCTCAGTTGGAGGCCGCATTGCGAGCGGCGCTGGAACTCCCGCCCGCGCCCGATCGCACACGAGTGTGGAGCGATCCCGAGACCGGCACGTGACCTCGTCGAGAGGTTCGTTCGCCAGGCAACATCCCGTCCTGTTCCGGGTCCTTCCCTGCATCGCGGTCGTCATCGCGGCGCTGGCGATCTTCCTGTCCCCGGCGCTGATGAACGCCGCTCAGGCAACCGCCGCTGGCCTCAAACGGGCGAAGTCCATCGGAGTTCCTTCGCTGACGGTGGCGGCCATTGTCGTACTTGTTGGAGTCATCGCGTTCGTGAAGCCGCTGTCGTCGCGTACCCGTCATACGATCCGACGCGAGAAACTGCGGACTGGACCGGACCATCTGTCCACGCCGAGCCGCCGAGACCAGTCATGAACCTTCCCCCTCCGGTTTCAACCCAACTCTCTGCCCACCCTCACCCCCTCCTCTTCGTCACCGTCAGCGGCGCACACCTCTACGGCTTCGAATCCCCCGATTCCGACTGGGACCTCCGCGGCTGCCACATCTCGCCCGCACGCGATCTTCTCTCGCTCAGCCCCGGACCCGAAACCCACGAGGTCATGGACAAGACCTCGGTCCCCGAGGTCGACCTCGTCACGCACGATGCCCGCAAGTTCTTCCTGATGATGCTCAAGCACAACGGCTACGTGCTCGAGCAGATCTTCTCCCCGCTCATCGTCCATGCCGCGCCCGAGTTTGATGAACTGAAGGCGCTCGCTCGCACCTGTATCTGCAAGCAGCACCGCCACCACTTCTTCCACTTCGGTGTCGACCAGTGGCGTCTCATTGGCGGCTCGGGCGCACCCACCGTCAAAGGCCTGCTCTACACCTATCGCCCCCTGCTCGCGGGCATTCACCTCATGCGCATTGGCGAGGTTGAGTCCAATCTCCGCACGCTCAACGCCGCGGCCGGAATCCCGGAGATCGACGACCTGATCGCCCGAAAACTCGCCGGTGCGGAGAAGATGCTCCTCTCCTCCAGCGAGCTCGACCGCCACCGCCCGCTCTTTGAGCGGCTCTGCCGCGAGCTCGATGACGCACGCGAGCGCAGCCCACTCCCAGAGGAGCCTGCGGGACGCTCTGCCCTCAACGACCTGCTTCTTCGTCTTCGCCTCGGCAACCGCTGAACCCGGCACGATCGCTCACGGTTGTATCTGCTGATCCAGCGTCTGCTGAAACCCGTCGGCTCCCCCGTACTGCGTGAACAAAATCACCAGCAGAACAAGATACGACAGGAAGGCCCCGGTGTACAAGACCCGGCTCCACTTGTCCGGGTTGCTTGTGAGCGCCCAGAACACAAACACCAGCGAGATCAGGTTGACGATCGGAACGACGCACAAGAGCCCGAATACGCCCATCTTCGCGTTGTCGGAGCGGAACGCCGACACGATCGACCAGATGTAGCCGACGAGGACGCCCACTGCCACGACCAGCATCGCGAGTCCAAACAGCATGACGTTCAGCATTCCCAGTGCTGTCAGCCCGCCAAAGAACCCGATCGAGATCAACGCCAGCACCCCAAACGACGGCCCGAACTCCCCGCTCGACTTCCGCCGCGGAACCGGCATCTGCGACGCCTTCGGCATCTTCACGATGTTCGTCTTCGCCGCTTTCCCCACACGCGCGTTGTAGCCGCAGTTCATGCACACCAGCGCGCCACCGGGCATCGCGCTCCCGCAGCCCGGGCAGGCGCTCGTGCTCGCCGCGGGCGATTCACTGAGCAGGTTTGCCATCATGTCGTCATTGTCGATGATCGGCGGCGGCGCAACAGTCCGCGAAGCCGCAGGCTTTGGCGCACTCGCAGGTTTCGGCGCAGCCGCTTTCTCTGCGGCGGCCCGGTTGCGCTCCCGCGCCGCCTGCTCGCACATGCCCTCGCACATGTAGCGGCCGTGCTCATCCTTCACCCGCGGCTTTTTCGCAACATCCGCGCCGCAGATCATGCACACCTTCCCGCCGGCCGCCGCTGGTTGTGCGCTCATGGGCTTCCTCCGTCTTTCCCCCCGGCGATTCTGCTGCTCATCCGCCCCGAAGGCGTCCCCGCGGCCGCAGATTACCCCAGAACCGCACGGTTTGTCTCGCTGAATCCCATGCGACCTCCCGCTTCGGAGCAGGCTCAGTTGGACCCCTCCCCGGATCCACACGCGCTCCACCCAAATGCCACGCCCCTCAGCCCACAGTCCTACCATCAACGCTTGGCTTTCCGTACCGTCCGCCCACCAAACACGCCGCGACGCGCACCACCCCCATGACCACACTCTCCCACGACCCCACCACCGCCCACCTCATCCCCGAGGGCACACGCGAGATCACCTTCCGCGAAGCCCTTCGCGAAGCGATGTCGCAGGAGATGCGCAAGGACCCCCGCATCTTCCTCATGGGCGAAGAAGTCGCGCAGTACAACGGCGCGTACAAGGTCTCACAAGGCATGCTCGAGGAGTTCGGCGAGAAGCGCATCATCGACGCCCCCATCTCCGAGAACGGCTTCGCCGGCCTCGCCGTCGGCGCCGCGATGTACGGCCTCCGCCCGATCATCGAGTTCATGTCCTGGTCCTTCTCCCTTGTCGCGGCGGACCAGATCCTCAACAACGTCCCCAAGATGCTGTACATGTCCGGCGGACAGTGGGGCTGCCCCGTCGTCTTCCGCGGCAACAACGGTGCTGGCGGCCAACTCGGCTCCACCCACTCCTGGACTGTCGAAGCGATGTACGCCAACGTCCCCGGCCTCAAGATCGGCATCCCCTCCTGCCCCGCCGATGCCAAGGGCCTGCTCACCACCGGTATCCGCGATGATGACCCCTACTTCAACCTCGAGTCCGAGCGCATGCTCAGCGACAAGGGCGCGGTCCCCGAGGGCGACTACGCGATCCCCTTCGGCCAGGCCGCGCTCCGCCGCGGCACGTGGTCCGGCGAACGCAACAGCGACATCACCCTCGTCTCCTTCGGCCGCCCGGTGAACTTCTGCATGGATGCCGCCGACGAACTCGCCAAGGATGGCATCGCGTGCGATGTCCTCGACATGCGCACCATCCGCCCGCTCGACATCGACTCCATCATCGAGAGCGTCAAGCGCACCAACCGTATCGTCGTCGTCGATCAGTGCTGGCCGTTTGCGAGCATCGCGAGCGAGGTCATCACTCAGGTCTGCGAAAATGCCTTCGACTACCTCGATCACCAGCCCCTCCGCGTGAACACCGACGATGTCCCCGCCCCCTACGCCAAGAACCTTGAGGCCGAGTTCCTGCCGCACAAGGCAAAGATCATCGCGGCGGTGAAGAAGAGCCTTGGAAGGCTCTAAATGGCAAATCGCAAATGTGCAAATGGCAAATGAGGAAGAAGCGTGGGTCGATTGCACGCCGAGTTTCTGGACCGAGTAGAGCGGTTTGCCGACCGCGTGATGGATGTGACCGTTGCGCTGGAGTCGAAGCGAGTGCCGCACAGGATCATGGATCAGATCGCAGCATCGGGGACATCTGCCGGGGCCAACGTTTTTGAGGCCGACGAGGCAATGAGTCGCAAGGATTTCTGCAACACTCTCGGCATCGCCAACAAGGAGCTGAACGAAACGCGGTACTGGCTTCGGTTGTTTGTGCGCCGAGAGTGGCTCACTCCCACCAGTCTGCAAGGCTTGCTCACGGAGGCGGAAGAGCTCAGGAACTACTGGGGATGATGATCGCAAAGACTCGAACGAACGACGATTCCTGGCTTTCTTTGTCTTGATTTGCCATTTGCTATTTGCTCATTTGCCATTTGGATACTCCCATGCCCATCCAAATCAAAATGCCCCGCCTCTCCGACACCATGGAGCAGGGCACCATCGTGAAGTGGTCCGTCAAGCCCGGCCAGACGGTCAAGGCCGGGGATGTCATCGCCGACATCGAGACCGACAAGGCCACGATGGAACTCCAGACCTTCGACGAAGGCACTGTCGGCGAACTCGTCGTTGCCGAAGGCCAGCAGGTCCCCGTCGGCACGGTCATCATGACACTCGCCGGCGCAGGTGAGCCCGCGGCCTCCAAGGGAGCCCCGAGCGCAAGTTCGGGGTCATCCGCCCCCGCCAGTGCACCCGAAAAGGTCGCCGCGGCGAGCAGCACCGCATCGACAGCAACGAAGACCACACCCGCGCCCGCTTCAGCCGCGCAGGCACCCTCCAACGGCCATCACGCCGCTCCCGTCGGCGGCGGCGAACGCGTCTTCGCCTCTCCCCTGGCCAAGAAAATCGCCGGAGAGTCCGGCGTCGATCTCGCCGCGCTCACCGGCACCGGCCCCTCCGGGCGCATCGTCCGCAAGGATGTCGAAGCCGCGCTGAACAGTGGCGCCGCGCCGGCCGCACGTCCCGCCGCGCCGTCCCGCGAGCCCGCCAAGATTTCCGGCCTCTCCGCCGGCGCTGTCCCCGGCGTCGCCATGCCCCCCACTGCACCGATGCTCGCCGCCAAGAAGGTCGCGCTCTCCAACATGCGCCAGACCATCGCCAAGCGGCTGGTGCAGTCCAAGGCCACCATCCCGCACTACCAGGTCACGGTGACCGCGCGGATGGATGCCCTCCTCACGCTCCGCGGCCAACTCAACGAGCAACTCGCCTCCCAGGGCGTCAAACTCAGCGTCAACGACTTCATCGTCCGCGCCTGCGCCCTCGCCATGCACCAGCACCCGTTCGTCAACGCCCGCTGGTCCGAGAGTGGCACGGGCTTCCAGCCCGTGTCTCCTGCTTCCTCCGTACCTTCCATCGACATCGTCGCCGATGTCAACATCGGTGTCGCCATCGCCCTGCCCGTCGACCCCGCCACGCTCGCCGGCGGCGGCCTCGTCGTCGCCACGCTCCGCAACGCCGACCGCATGGGCCTGCGCCAGATCTCCGCCGACACCAAGCGCCTGTCCGAGAAGGCCCGCGCCAAGGGCCTCTCGATCGACGAGATGTCCGACTCGACCTTCACGATCTCCAACCTCGGCATGTTCGGCGTCGAGCATTTCACGGCGATCATCAACCCGCCGAACTCCGCCATCCTCGCCGTCGGCGCGGCCGTGGAAAAGCCCGTCGTTGGCAAGGACCCGAAGACCGGCGAGAAGAAACTCGTCATCGGCACCGAGATGCAGATGACCATGTCCAGCGATCACCGCATCATCGACGGCGCGATGGCCGCGGCGTACCTCGCCACGGTCAAGGACTTCCTCGAGAAGCCCGCGACGCTGCTGGTCTGACCCCCGGCCTGAGTCGGCCGCCCTCGGGGAACACCCCTGCCTGAGCGGCCGTATGGCCACTTGGAGGCACCCATGCCGAAGCGACTCGTCGGGACTGGCGCCGCCCTCGTGGAACGCTTGGAGACGCGGACGCTGCTCGATGCCTCACTCGCGCCGCCGGTCATCTTTCAGAGCGAGCAGTCTGTGATCACCGTCGCCGCGGGCGACTTCGACGGCGACGGTCTCCAGGACCTTGCCGTCGCCTCCTATGGCCCCGTCGGCAAGCGTCTCGCCTTCCTCAAGGGCAACGGCGACGGCACCTTCGAATCGCCGCGCTATTCCCGGTATGCGCACCAGATTTCGTACCTCGCCGCGGCGGATTTCAACGGCGACGGCCGCGATGAACTGGTGCTCGCGGGCCTTGCTTCCAATGGCCAGCGCAGCCGCCTCGCGCGAGTCGAACTCAACGATGAGGTCCAGAAACTCCGGGTCACAACCTCCCGCCCGGTCCCGGGCTTCTTTCAGGCCATCGAGGTCGCTCGCAGCGCGGAAGGCCCGACCCACGTGCTGCTCGCAGTCAGAACGCAGGGGCCGCCGGAGTGGAGTAATCAGACACCTATCCTTGTCCACTCGATCGCGTTCAACGCCCACGGCCTGCCGATCGTTCAGTCACCGGTCGAGTCCACCCTCGCCAAGTGGCGAGGCTTCCGCGTAAAGGACACCAACGCCGACGGTCTGGATGACATCGTGTTCACCTCTCAGGACTCCGAGTTGCCGGATGATGAAGAGTTTTCCGTCCAGGTCCTGACCCAGAACGCCGACCCGCTGCTGGCGGGCAGGTTTGACAGCGCGTCGATCCTCTTCAGTGCGCCCGGCTCCGCACAATCCTCCTCGCTGCTTGACGATGTGGACCTCGATGGCGATACCGACCTCGTCGTCCCCCTGCGTGACGAGGTGGTCCTCTACCGCGGCGATGGCAGCGGCGGGTTCCTGCCACCTGAGGTGCTCTTCGCAGGGCTCCTCGAGTACGACGGTCGCAACAGTCTTCAGATCCTCGGCTTTCAAACCGGCCCGACCGCCCAGCCGGAACTGCAGGTCTTGCACTCGCACACAAGGGGCGGCCGCTTTCCCTCGGGCTATCAGTCCCTCCTGCGATTCCTGCCGCGGGGAGATGGGACATTCAGCCTGCGTCAGGCCTTCCAACGTAGCAACAACGGCTCCACGATCTACGACCGCTTCCAGATGGTCCATCTGACGAATGATGCACATGCGGATGTGCTCTGGCTCAGCAGTCGTCACCAGGTTCAGGTCCAACTCTTCACCTTCGCCGGCGAACCACGGCCACCGGTCGTGAGTGACGTCGAGGCAAGGCCGGCCCGTCGCCCCAACCAGCAGACCATCACCACCGGTCAGAAACTCTCGCTCCGCGCGCAGATCAACGACCCCGAGAATCTCCTCGGCGAGCCCGGCGGCATCCGGTCCGTCCAGTTCTTCCTCGACACCAACAACAACGGCATCATCGATGCCGGCGATGTCCTCGCGGGCACCACGCGCGGCAACATCACCGTCCAGGCACACTGGCCCCGCGGCACGTTCAGCATCCTCGCGCAGGCCATCGATGCGACCGGCCTCGCCTCCGAGGTCGTGTGCGGCGCACGCACGCTCACCATCCTCTGAGGCCGGACTGTCCCTACGGGCACCCTGCAAACCACAGGCTTAGGAACGCGAAGATGTCCGGCACGCCGATCCCCGGCGTCCCGTCGATATCCGCGCTCGGGTTGTTGCCGAACCACGCGCTCAGATACGCAAAGATGTCCGGCACCTGCACAGCGCCGTTGCCGTCGAAGTCCGCCAGACATGGCGCAGCATCCGGCACGATGATCATGTCGTTCACCGAACCCAGCCCGGTGGCGATCAGTTCGGCCTCAAGCCCATCGAAGGTGCAGCGGTAGATCCAGCCCTGCGCGGGCGACTCCTCCATCGCGACATCGAGCCCGATGTAGATCTTGCCCGCCGGAATGTCCAGCGCGATGCCCTTGGGGTTTCCGATAAACAGCGTGTCGAGCACGGGTTCGACGTTCGTGCCGTCGAGGTTTGCGCGGCGGACCTTGCGGGCGATCGGATCGCTCCAATAGATCTTCCCCGCCGCGACATCCAGCGCAAGGTTCCCGGGCTTGCTGCTCCCCTCCGCGCGAACGATCTGCTGGTCGCTGCCGTCAAGGTTGGAACGCATGATGCGCCCGGAGGTGGCCGTGACCGACATCGTCCAATAGACCTTCCCGCCCGCCGCGTCGATCGCCAGACCGCGGTTGAAGTTGGTCCCCGCGACCAACTGCGGCGAGATCGTGGTGAGGTCGGTGCTCCAGAGTTCCTCGCTGGTCTGATCGCCCCAGTACATCCGGTTGGCGCCGACATCCAGCCGCAGCGCCGAGGGGAACGCAAGACCGGAGGCGATGACATCCTCCTGCCCGGAGCCGTCGAGGTTGGCGCGGCGGATCGCAAAGGTGTCCACATCGGTCCAGTACACCTTGCCCGCGGCGAAATCGACATCCATCCCGCGGGCACCGCCGCCGGTCGGGATCACGGTGACCAGATTGTTGCCGTCGATCCCCATACGACGGATCGAGTTCCCGTCCGGGTCGAGAAAGTTCAGAATGTCCACAAAGAGAATGTCTGTCGCGCGGGCCTGCGCGACGAATGAGACGCCCGTGGCGGCCGCGGCGATGGCAAGGATTGTGTTCTGAAGGTGGAACTTCGGCATTGATACTGCTCCTGACTCCACGCCGCGAGGATGTGAGGCTCCGCCCGGGGGCCCGGGCACGATGGACCGCGAAGGGTCCGCATTGCCCATACCGCTCATGCACGCCTCCGGTTCCTGATACCTTTCCAGAATGTCCCTGCCGCGCCGGAAACCTGGTGAAACTCCATCACTCTCCGCCGGAGAGTCTCCACCCGGGCTGTTCGATCTGCCGCGAAAAGTCGGGTTCTGGGGCGCGATCGCCGTCATGGTCGGCGTGGTGATCGGCAGCGGCATCTTCCGCACCCCCACCGCCATCGCCCAGAACCTCGGCAGCCCCTGGCTCATCCTCGCGCTCTGGCTCCTCGGCGGCCTCATCGCCCTCTGCGGCGCGCTCACCTACGCGGAACTCGCCGTCCGCTTCCCGCGCAGCGGCGGCGTCTACGTCTTTATCCGCGAAGGCTTCGGCCCATGCCCGGCCTTCGTCTTCGGCTGGACCTACATGCTCATCACCAAGCCCGCTGCGGCGGGCGGGATCGCCATCATCTTCGCCGAGCACTTCAACACACTATTGAGCGATGCGGCCACGGCGATCAAGGGCCGGCCGATCGAGATCACGCTCAACGCCCCGCTGCTGACGTGCGCCGCCCTCTGCTTACTGACGCTGATCAATGTGCTGGGGATGCGGGGCAGCGCAAGGTTCGCGATCGTGCTGACCTCGCTGAAGTACGCGGCGGTCGCGGCGATCATCGTGCTCGGGGTCTTTGCCGCGATCAGAGAACTCGTCGCACCCGGAACATCGGGGACTTCGGGCGGATTCACCGCGACTCCCCCTCCGGTGCCGCTGCTGGCGGCGATCGTGCCGGTGATGGCCGCGATCATGTGGACCTACGACGGGTGGAGCGATGTCGGGGCGATCGCGGGGGAAGTGAAGAACCCCGGGCGGACACTGCCGCGGGTATACATCATCGGGACGCTGAGCGTGATCGGCCTGTACGTGCTGGCCAACGCGGTGTACCTGTGGCACATCCCGCTGCCGGAGATGCGGGCGACGGACACGGTTGCGCCGGTGCTGCTGGGGAAACTGGTCGGGCCGATCGGCGCGACGGCGGTGACCGTGCTGATCATCCTTTCGACGCTCGGGTCATCTCACGCGAGCGTGATGACCGGCGCTCGCGTCACGTTCGCGCAGGCGCGGGACGGCCTGCTGTTCCGGTTCCTGGGAAGAATCGATCCGAAGTTCGAGACGCCGGCGGTCGCGCTGTATGTTCAACTCGCGCTGTCGTGCATGGTGGTGCTGCTTCTGCGCGACTTTGCCTCGCTCGCCGACACGTTCGTGTTCACGATGTGGATCTTCTATGGCCTTGGCGCGGTCGCGCTGTTCCTGATCCGGCGTCGGGAGAGAGCCGCGGACACGCGCGGAACCACAGTCGCGGCGGTTGGTGCCGCAGAGACATCCTTCCGCGTGCCTGGATACCCGGTGATTCCGGCGGTCTTCATCGTGTCGAGCGCGGTGATGACGGTGCTGTCGATCCGCGATGACCCGAAGACCACGGGCATGTGGCTGGGCATCCTCGCGGCGGGCGTGCCGGTGTACTTCGTGTGGCGGAAGTTGTTCCCGGCGCGCGGCGCGAACCCGGAAGAAAGCGACGCGGCCATGACTTGAGCCGGCGCGAAGGAGCGGGGAATCCGGGTTCAATCGGACGATGGACGCGTGCGAAGACACCCCGAGCCCGCGCCCGGTGGTTCCTGGTCCGTCCTCCGATGCTCACCACTCCGGCCCGCCGCCGTACCGCCCATACACATCCGCCAGCGCCTGGACCATCTCGCCCAGCGTGCAATTCGCCAGTGCGCCATCGACCAGCGCGGGCATGACGTTCTGATCCGCCCGCGCGGCTTCGCGGATGGCATCGAGAGCTCGCGACACGCCCTTGGCGTCCCGCTTCTGCTTGAACGCCGCGAGACGCGAGCACTGATCGGTCTCGACCTTGTGCGAGATCTGCAGGATGTCCAGCGGCCGCTCATCCGAACCCTCGGTGAAGGCGTTGACGCCGACGATGATGCGGTCGTTCGCCTCGCACTCCTCGCTGAAGCGATACGACGCCTCGGCGATCTGCCGACGGAAGTAGCCCTTGTTGATGCCGGCGACCACGGAGCGGCCGTAGGAGGTGCGTGGGGTGTAGGCGGGATGCGAAGCGAGCGATGAGGCGACGGAGCCACGAAGCGACGGAGGGGAAGGCAGAGAAGCGAGGCCATTCGTCGCTGCGTCGCTTCGTCCCTTCGTCCCTTCTGCATACGTTCCCATGCGGTCGATCTCGTCGATCAGTTCGAGGGCCCCCGCTTCCATCTTGTCGGTAAGTTCCTCGATGAACCACGAGCCGCCGAGCGGGTCGACCGTCCGCGTGATCCCCGTCTCGTACGCGAGGATCTGCTGCGTCCGCAACGCGACCGTCACCGCCTGCTCCGTCGGCAGGCCCAGCGTCTCATCCATCGAGTCGGTGTGCAGGCTCTGGCACCCGCCCAGCGCGGCCGCCATCGCCTGGTACGCGACGCGCACGATGTTGTTCAGCGGCTGCTGCTCCGTCAGCGAGCACCCCGCCGTCTGCACGTGCGTTTTCATGAACCACGAACGCTCGTTCTTCGCGCCGTATCGCTCGCGCATCATCCTCGCCCAGATCCGCCGGGCAGCACGCAGTTTGCAGATCTCTTCGAAGAACTCGTTGTGCGAGTTGAAGAAGTACGACAGCCGCGGCGCGAACTCATCGATCGGCAGCCCCCGCTCGATGCAGGCCTCGACATATTCCATCCCGTCGCGCAGCGTGAACGCCAGTTCCTGCACCGCCGTCGAGCCCGCCTCGCGGATGTGGTACCCCGAGATCGACACGCTGTTCCACTTCGGGCAGTTCCTTGACTGGAACTCGATGGTGTCCACCACGAGTTTCACCGACGCCTCCGGCGGAAAGATGAACTCATTCTGCGAGTGGAACTCCTTCAGGATGTCGTTCTGCAGCGTGCCGCCCAGCGTGTCCCAGCCAATGCCGCGCTGCTTGGCCATCGCCAGGTACATCGCCCAGATCACCGCCGCGGGACCGTTGATGGTCTGCGACACCGTCACCTTGTCGATCGGGATGTCCGCGTATAGCCGGTGCATGTCCTCGATCGTGTCGATGGCGACGCCGCAGCGGCCGACCTCGCCGACGGAGAGGGCATCATCGGAATCCCGCCCCATCAGCGTGGGGAGATCGAAGGCCGTGGAGAGGCCGGTGTTCGCGGTGACCTTTCCCGCGCCGCCCATCTTTGCCTGCTCGAGCAGGTACTTGAACCGGTTGTTGGTGTCGTCGGCCGAGCCGAACCCCGCGAACTGCCGCATGGTCCACAATCGCGAGCGGTATCCCTCGGGAAACAGGCCGCGCGTGAAGGGATACTTGCCGGGCGCGGCGATATCGCGCTGGAGATTCGCCAGGGATTCGGCGGGCCTGTCTGCGGAATAAACCGCATCCAGAACCAGGCCGGAGATGGTGACCGTATGCGGGTCGACGTTCTCCAGGCTGGGGCCGATGATGCGGTGCTGCGGGGTATACGTGCTCATGGCGGAAGAGTACGGGGCAAAGCGTCAATACAGCAAATCAGGACGGGGAGCCGGAACAGGACGCCGTGAGGACCGTGATCAAGTTGGGATCCGCTCTGGCGGCCCGAACGAAAGTGGGGTAGATTCTGTTGGTCTGAGCGTGGTCCTTTCCTTCCCCCCTCCCCCCCCGGAGGGTCACTTCCAATCCCCAATCGATGCGCAGGCACCGAGAACCCGGTGCCGAATCTGGAGCGTGGAATGAGCATTCGAGTTCGGTCATTCGTCGTCGCGGGCCTTGGGCTCGCGGCTTGGCTGTCCCCCGCAGCGGTCTCGCAAGGGCAGGAACTGCTTCGCCCGGGGGCCCGTCAGGCCGCGGCGGCGGAGCGGGCAGTTCCCTTCGCTCGGTACAGCCTTCAGGATCTGGCCGCGCAGGTGAGCTTCGACGGCTCGATCAGCGTGACCGTTTCGCTGCCGGGCGGCCCGGTGACGTTGGAGTTGCGTCCGCACAGCGTTCGCGCTGAGGGTTATCGGGCATTCGAGCGGACCGAAGCAGGGCTTGTCGAGGTCGATGCTCCGGCGGCGACGACGTATCGCGGTCATCTGTCCGAGGACCCCGCGGCGGCGGTGGTCGCGTCGGTGATCGACGGGCAGGTGACGGCGAACATCTATCTGCCCGGTGACGCGGACCCATGGGCAATCCAGCCGCTGAGCACGTTCGAAGGGCACGCGGGCGCACCTCGCGCAGCGCACATCGTGGCGCGGGCAAGCGACGCCATCCGTCCGGCGATGTTCTGCGGGACGGATGAGCGGCTGTGCGCACCGGGGTGCGGGGAGCACGGAGTTGCGCCGCGCGGGCCGGCAACTGCGTGCCAGCGGGTCGCCGAGATCCTGTTCGAGACCGACTACGAGTTCTTCCAGGCCTACGGCACGCTCGCGGCGACGATTGCCGGGCTGGAGGCGTACATCAACCAGGTCGATTTCATCTATGAGCGCGACCTTGGAATGAGCATCACGACCGTGCAGATCAACGTGACGAGCGCGCCGCCCGAGGCCGGGCACCCGTACCTGACGGGGGAAGATGCGTACACCATTCTGTACGGTTTCCGGGACTACTGGGCGACGCAGGCCAGCCCCCAGCGGGACAATGTGCACCTGATGATCGCCCGCAACACCGGGGGCATCGCCGGCTTAGCCTATGTCGGCGCGACGTGCGCGGGCGGCGGATACAACAGCGGCCTGTCGAGGCGATACACCGCCGACTTCAACAGCATCGTGGTCGTGCTGGCGCACGAACTCGGGCACAACATGGGCACCGGGCACGACAACCAGGGCGGGGCGTGCAACGACTCACCCCCGGGCCACATCATGAGCCCGGCCGTGAACACGAGCCTGATGACGTTCAGCCCGTGCACCATCATCAACATCAACAACTACCTGTGGGGCGGCGGTGGCGACTGCCTGCAGCGGCTGATGCCCGGCGTGCCGTTCGGCCGGCCGGACTCGGGCATGGGAGTTCGCGGGCTGACGACCTACATCGACGTGCTGCCCAACGACCTGTCGTGCGAGACGATGACACTGCAACTTCCCAGCGGCACCAGCGCCGGGGGCGCCGCGGTCGCGATCTCCGCGGGCACCGGATGGGCAGGGAGCAACCGCATCGCCTATACGGCCAACGCGGGAACGCCGGCGTCCGACACCTTCACGTATCGCGTCTCGAACTCCTCGGGTCTGAGCGCACCCGTGACGGTCACCATGTCGAACGTCACCGCGCGCACGCCGGAGAACCCGGCTTCGACGCAGGCGGGCCTGGATGTCAGGTACTACATCCTGCCCAGCAGCGTGAGCGTGCTGCCGAACTTCGACGCCGCGTCGCCGTACCTGGTGTCAACCGTGCCCAACATCAACTTCGACTCGACCAACGGCGCCTTCGCGGGCAGCGGCCGTGCGGACGACGTCGGCGCGATGTTTACCGGCTATCTCGATGTACCGACGACCGGGATGTACACGCTGTACACCGAGTCGGACGACGGAAGCCGGCTGAAGATCGGCACGTCGACCGTGGTGAACAACGATGGCCTTCACGGCATGGTGGAGCAGTCGGGCCAGATCGCCCTGGCCGCGGGCAGGCACTCGCTGCGCGTGGAGTTCTTCGAGCGAGGAGGCGGCGCCGGGCTGATCGTCAGGTGGGTAGGGCCGGGCATCGCCAAGCAGGTCATTCCCGCGGAGCGACTGGTGCGCGACCGTCCGTGCCCGGCGGACCTCGACGGCAACGGAGCGGTCGAAGTGCCGGACCTGTTCGCGTTCCTGTCCCTGTGGTTCGCGGGCAATCCGGCCGCGAACTGGGACGGGGTCGGCGGCGTCGCGGTGCCGGACATCTTCGCGTATCTCAGCGCCTGGTTCGCGTCGGCGGGCCCGTGCTGAAGCGGCACGCCTAGATCTTGAAGTTGGTGACCAGGGTCTGGAGTCGCTCCGCCTGGCTGGACAGTTGCGAGGCGGCGTTGGACGCCTGCGTGGCCCCTTCCGCGGACTCGCGGCTGACCGCGTTGATGGCGGTGATGCCGCGGCAGATTTCCTCGATCGCCGCGGACTGCTGCTCGCTGGCGCCGGCGATCGTCTGCACCATGGAGTTGAGGCCGCGTGTGCCGGTGACGATGCGCTCCAGGGCGCTCCCCGCCGACGTCGCGAGTTCGACACCCTTGGCGACGCGGCGGGAGCCGGCCTGGATGTTCTGGACGGCGCTGGTGGTTTCACTCTGGGTCTCGCGGATGCTCATCGCGACCTCTTCGGTCGCCTTGGTGGTGCGCTCGGCGAGTTTGCGGACCTCGTCGGCGACGACCGCGAAGCCTCGACCGTTCTCGCCGGCGCGTGCGGCCTCGATGGCCGCGTTCAACGCGAGCAGGTTGGTCTGATCGGCGATCTCGTTGATCACACCGACGATGCGGCCGATCTCGTCCGATCTCTTCCCCAGGTTCTCGATCGATCGCACCGACTCGGCGACCTGGTCGCTGATCGCGTTGATCTCATCGACGGTCTGCCGGACGATCTCTCCGCCGGACCCGGCATCGGCACCCGATGACTCGGCAGCACGCGCGGCCTCGGTCGACTTGGTCGCAACCTCGGAGATGCTGGCGCTGGCACGCTCGACCGTGGAGGCGATCTGCGAGGTCTGCTGCTCCTGCACTTTCAGGCCGCACGCCATTTCCTCGGCGCTGGCGGCGATCTCCGTGGCCGCGGCGGCCACTTCGCGCGTCGATTCGGCAACGCTCGAAACCAGTTTGCGCAGGTTCTCTGCGGTCGAGTTGAAAGTCCGGGCGAGTTGGCCCAGTTCATCACGCTGCTCGATGTCGACACGCACGCACAGGTCGCCCCCGGCCAGGCGACCCATCCCGGCAACAATGGCGTGCACCGGCCGCGTCAGCGAGCGGGCGATGACCCAACTGACCGCGGCGGTCAGGAGGATGATGGCAACGATCGCCGCGATCATCACGTTGCGCCGGGCGGCGATGGTGCTGTCGGCGACCGCTTCGGTTTCAACGGCGGAGGCCTGCGCGACCTCAACCAGGCGGTCGATCGCCTTGCGGTGGGCGTCGTAGGCGGTGGTCATCGGGCCGACGAGCAGCGCGTGCGCGGCGGCCGTGTCGCCCTTGCGCACCGCGGGGATGAACTGGTCGGCCTGCAGCGCGAGGAAAGCCGCGGCGTGCTTCGCGGCCTCGTCGACGAGCAGGCGCTTCTTCTCGCCATCGGGCATTTCTTTCTTCCATTGATCCAGCGACACCTCGAAGTTCTTGCGGAGTTCGTCGCAGCGGCCGAGCACCGCGGCGCGGTCGATCGAGTCCTCCAGCAGCATGAAACTGCACAGGTAGGACTCGATCACGTACTCGGGCGGCGGGAGGATGTCGGCCAGAAGGTCCTTGTCGGCGATGATGCTGGCATAGATCGGCCCGCCCACCTTGGTTGTCGCGATCGTGCGGAACGCGAGCGTGCCGAACGTGATGATGCCCAGCAGCCCGATCGCAACGATCAGCAGCAACTTTGTTCCGACCTTGAGTGAGTTCAGAGCGTTCACGGAGAGACCTCCTGGGCGCCGCGTCTCGGCGGGCCGCTTTCGGTGCATGTCCCGCAACATGGCGCGGCGGGATCAGGCGATGCATGTGCAGTTGGAGACACGTGTCCCGGGTTCACGCGGCCACGAGGGTGTGCGCGGACGCCGATGCGCCCGAGGGCAAGGCGGCGCGGCAGCGTCGGGTTTTCCGGCAAGTTCGTCACGGAACCGCTCCGGGTAGACCACGGGACGCTCAGCAATCGGGATTGAGTTCACGGCACTTGAGGGAAACACCGGCATCGCGTCAGGATTGATCCACACAACGACACTCATGAGTGTGATCCACGCCGGCTTCCGAGTCTGCGTTGCAACAACTCCAATGAACTCTTCGTGCGGATCTCCAGTGCTGACTATGGATCGGCATGGCCCTGACCGTGATGGTCGTCGAGGTCGGCATGCGCATAGGTGGCGGGATTGCGGACATCCTGCTCGTCTGACAAAGGCCGATAGTTTCGGATTTGAGAGAAAATCCCCGCACTTGCGGGCATGCCCTGAAGGGTTGCCCCTGCGGCGACGATATTCGCGGCCAACACGCCCTTTTTCAGGAGGTCCAGGAATGACCGTCCGGATGAAACTCGTTGGTGGCTTTTGTCTCATTGTTGCGCTGGTTCTGACGCTCGGATTCGTAAGTTGGCGCTCGGCCACCGAGGCGGGCCGGCTGACCGAGTTCGCTGTCGGCCAACATGAATCCGCCGCGACGGCGGCGCAGGCGCGGGAATACGTCACCGAGTCGATGATGCGGGTCGGCGAGTTCCACATCGCGCGGAACCCGGCGACTGAAGCGGCAGCCACTGACGTGCTGGCCAAGTTGGAGAAGGCGATCGAGGATCTTCTGGCTGAAGACCTCGAAGAGGACGAGCGCCGGGACATGAATGTCGCGGATGGCCTGAACGACCGGATGACCAGTGCGTTCACGGCGATCAAGGCCGGCCATGAGCGCCGCGGATACACGGAGAGCGATGGCGCACAGAAGGCGCTCCGAGCGGCAGCGCAGGAAGCGGAGCAGGCGGTCGCGGATTTGAAACTCGACTCGCTGCAGGTGATCGCGCTGCAGATCCGGCGTGCCGAGAAGGACTACATGCTCCGGGGCGACTCGAAGTACTTTGACCGCGCGCTCTCGGCGGTGAACGAGTTCAACGCGAAGGCGGGGGCGCTCGACATTCCGGAGGCGAGCCGGAAGGCGCTTGCGGCAAAGTGGGATGCCTACAAGGACAGCCTCACGGCGCTGCGGACATCGGACCAGCAGATCACCGAGGCGAGGACGCAGTTCGCGGAGGCCGCTTCGGAAGTCGGCAAGATCTTCAGCGCGTTTTCAGAACATGAGTCGGGACACGCCAAGGCGGCGCAGGAACGCCTGCTGGGCAGCCTGGGCGGGCAGGTGACGATGATCCTGGCGACCAGCGCGGTGGTGCTGGTGCTGTGTGTGTCGCTGGCGTACTTCCTGCCGCGGAGCGTGCTGATCCCGCTGCGGGAGATGGGCGCCGTGGTCGAGGCGATGGGCCGTGGCGACCTGACGGGGCGCGTCAACGCGGACCGGCGTGACGAGTTCGGCTCGCTGGGGAAGAGTTTCAACGCGGGGATCGACAAGGTCCGCACGCTGATCGGCGGCGCCGGTCAGGTTACCCGTGAACTTGCGGCGGCCTCGACGCAGGTCGCGGCGAGCGCGGAGCAACTGGCCTCGAACGTGAACACGCAGGAGAAGGCGGCGCAGCAGGTATCGGCCGCGGTGACGGAACTCGCCGCGAGCGTGACGGAAGTTGCGAACAAGAGCGTGGAGGCCCAGAAGACCGCGCTGCAGTCGAAGCAGCAGGCGCTGGCCGGCGGATCGATGGTGACCAAGACCGTGCAGCAACTGTGCGAGATCACCGGCAAGTTCAACGAGGTGGAGACGGTGTTCGGCGAACTCGAGCGACAGAGCGACGAGGTCGGCCGCATCGTGCAGGTGATCCAGGAAATCGCGGACCAGACGAACCTGCTGGCGCTGAACGCGGCGATCGAGGCCGCGCGTGCCGGCGACCACGGCCGCGGCTTTGCGGTGGTGGCGGACGAGGTCCGCAAACTGGCCGAGCGGACGACGCAGGCGACCGGCGAGGTGAGCAAGACGATCACCGGGATGCGGACCGGCACGACGACCGCGGCCACGGCGATGAAGTCGGGCCGTGTGACGGTCGAGGGCGGCCAGAAGGTCGGCACCGAGGCGGGCGAGGCCGTTCAGGTGATCGTGAACTCGCAGGAGGACGCCGAGCGGGCGGTGTCGGCGATCGCGGCAAGCACACAGCAGCAGGCCGCGGCGGCGGAAGAGATCTCGCAGACGATTGCGCAGATCACGGCCTCGAACAGCGAGGCGGCGAACGCGGCGGCGCAGGCCGCGCAGGCGGCCGGCGGGTTGTCGCAGCAGGCCGACTCCCTGAAGCGGCTGATGGAGCAGTTCACAGTGTGATCCGGCGAGGCACGCGTCTGGTCGGACCGCGTCCAGGATCGCCGCGTAACCGGCGGCGTGTGCCCGTGCTGACACACTCAAGCGAAGCAACCGCCGCGGGACCCGTGAGGGCCGTGGCGGTTGCGTTTGCGGACCGAGCGCTCGCGGGATGAAGGGTCGATCGCACTCGCAATGGAGTATGCAAGCGCCGGGCATCGACGGCTCAGGATCAGGGTCCGGTCGCCTCGGGCCCATTGAAGTCGCGGCCGCGGAGCCCCCAACGGGTCCATCGCATGCGACCGACCACCAACTGATAGGAAGCCCCCGTGGTGGTGGGCGGTTCCCAGGCATCCGGCTGGTAGGCGAAACTCGTGGGAGAGTCGCTCATCGGCGTCGCGGGATTGAATCCGAAGTTTGTGCTTGCGGCGGCACGCAGGCCCGCGCTGCCGTCGACGCACAGGACCGGCACCCGAGCGTCCTGAACGGCGAAGAAGGGGACACGGCCGCCGAGATCGCGCTGATAGCGATCCCACATGTGGGCCTTGGATGCCGGGAATCGCACCTCATCCAGCCGCCGGCGACCAAAGTTCATGTTGGACGGAATGTTGTACACGCCATGCTGGTCCGCCTGCGTGAGAGTCGACTGGATCATGCCGTTGACAATCACGGCGGCATCCGCACACCAGAACGCGGAGCCCGTTTCGTATGTGCTGCTGAAGATCCAGCGGAGCGCAAAGGGCGGCGAGCCTGCCGGCCGCGGGTCGGATTGCAGAAACGCATCGGCGCCGCGTTGCCATGCGAGACGCTGGCCGTCCTCGGGCGAAACCGCGTGACGGGAGATCAACGGAAGATCCATGTGCTGCAACAGGGGAAGGTGGTTCATCTGGACCTGCGGCGCCCAACCCTGTACCGGATTGAACTGGGGCATCTCGCCGGTCGTGCGAATCAGGAAGACCGCCTGATGAACGGTCGCACGCCAGTTGTCCGATGCGAAGTTGAGGTCGGGGTATTCCGTGCTTTGAGCGCCGGCGGTCCAGGAGTAACTCCAGAACCTTCCGGCGTTGTCGGCGGCGTAACTCTGGGTGGCGGAGCCAAAGAAGCGAAGGTTGTCGATCGAGCCGCCCTGGCGGGAACGGCGGCGGGAGTCGTGCGCCGCAAGGGCAAGCACTGCGAAGAGCAGCGCGAGGATCAGGAAGAGCGTGAGCAGTTCGGGCACGGCGAACGCGTGGCGAGTCAGACTCTGCGGACGAGATGTGTCGGCAAGAGGGTGAGAGGGCATGCCGGCTCCAGATTACCACCATCGGCGATACGCGGCACGAGCAAACGTGGTTGCGTGTACGAAGCACTTGGCAGCGATGGCACGGGTCGGAATCGGGGAGCAAGCAGGGCATCATCTGCGGAGGACACCCCGAAGTCGGACCGACCTCAAGGGCCGGTCGCCTCGGGCCCATTGAAGTCGCGGCCGCGGAGCCCCCAGCGGGTCCAGCGCATGCGACCGACGACGCTGTCCTGACCCGAGGTGGACATCGCGGGCGGCTCCCAACTGGTGTCGGGCTGGTAGGTGAATGAAGTGCTCGATGCGCTCTGAGGAGAGTTGGGCTGGAATCCGGCGTTGGTGTAGCGCGAGGAACGGAGACCGACGGAGCCGTCGACGCAGAGGACGGGCACGCGAGCGTCCTGCACAGCGAAGAAGGCGACGCGGCGGCCGAGGTCGCGCTGGTGCGTATCCCACAGGTGGGCCTTGTGAGCGGGGTAGCGGACCTGATCGAGCGTTCGGGTGCCCAGGGGCGTGCTCCCGGAGAACAAGTAGGTGCTGTGCGAGGTGGACTGCGAGACGGTCTGTTGCTGGGCGACCGCGTAATCGGGCGACCAGAAGGCCGGCCCGATTTCGTAGGAACTGGAGTAGATCCAGCGGAGAACGATTGAGCCGGTGCCCTGGGGGCGCGTGGGGAGATTGAGGAACCCGTCGGCATCGCGCTGCCAACTGAGGCGGATTCGGTCTTCCGGCGAGACGGCGGCGCGGAGGGGGATGCCGATCCCCTGATGCTCGGCGAGCGCGAGGTAACTGTACTGGATGTGGGGCAGCCAGTTGAAGATCGGGGTGATCGTCGGGGTGATGCCGAGGCGGCGGATGATGTAGACGGCTTGATTGGCCGCGGCCTGGGTGTTGTCGACGGCGAAGTTCAGATCCGGAAACTCGGTGGCTTGCGTGCCCGCGGCCCAAGAGAAGGTCCAGAAGCGGTTGTTGTTGTCGGCGGCGTAACTCTGCGTGCCGACAGCGAAGAAGTGAAGGTTGTCGATGGAGGAGGCGGTACGGGACCTGCGGCGGGCATCGGCGGCGGCGAGGGCGAGGAAGGCGACCAAGGCGGCGACGATCGCGAGCACAACGAGAACTTCCATCAGCGCGAAGCCTCGGCGGGAGGTTGGGGGAGGGATGGGGTGCATCGCGGGGCTCCAAACATCGACCCGTGCATGGGCCGGAGGACTGGTGAGATTACCTTGCAATCGCACGAAATCCAAGCCAAGATACGCAGTCGACGGTGGTTTCCGGCTGGAGGCGAGGTCGATCTTCGTATGAAATGGAGGGGCGGGGCGGGCGATGGAGTGCGGACAATGACGCGAGCACGTTGGAGCGGCATGAACGCGGCGATGCTGATGGTTGCCTGCGGCACGGCCGCGGCGGATGTGCAGCGGGAACTGATCACCGTTTCGGGGCGGCCGGCGGGCACGACGGGCGGGCTGTTCAGCACGTTCGGCAATGCGAGGCTGAACGAACAGGGCGAGGTGCTGTTCTGGGCGAGGCAGACGGCGAACGACCCGGTGAATAACGACGAGTGCACCGGGGCGATCCCGATCGGACTGGGCGGGACGTTGTTCACGACACGTGGTGCAACGGACAGCGTGCCGATCGGGTGCGGGAGCCGGACGGATGTGTGGTTCGAGTTCACGGACCTTTCGGGCGCGCCGAGCACGTCGGTGCAGTTCTACCTTGCGGGCGCGGAGTTTTCGCAGGCGGCGCTTGGCGTGTACCAGAACAACTGCACCGTGCAGACGCTGATCACGTGCGCCACGAACGGGAGCATCGCGACGGTGGGATTCGGCGAGGGGATGCGGACGATCAAACTTCGCGTGGGGAGTTCGATTCCCGGACAGAGCGGCGATGGGCTGCTGGTCGCGCGGCAGTTGACAGGCGGCCCGCTGATCGGCGTGATCAACTCGCAAGTGGATGGGAAGGTGTGGCTGAAGGATGGCGCGGGGCTGGGGGTGATCTGGAGCGAGGGGGCGGCCGCGGCATTTGACCCAACGCTGGTGCACGAGAGCGTGGGCATCGCGGCGTTCACCGGTTGGGGTTCGGCGGTGACGGGCGCGGTGCAGGCGGGTTCGCCGTATGCGACGACGCGCGGGGCGGTGATGTCGCTTGCGCAGGGCGGGGCGGGCGCGGGGGTGCTGGCGATCGACACGGTGCCGGCGAATCCGCCGTATTCGCCGACGATTCCCGGGCCGGCATCGCTCTCGGAGAGCGGCTCGGCGGCGTATGCGCTGCTGGATGGATCGGGCGTGGTGTATGGAGCGACGGCGCATGCAACGGGCACGGCCGCGCCGGGGCTCGCGGGGCTGACGTGGCTGCACTTTGACCAGCCTGCGGAATCGGCAAGCGGCAAGGTCGCGTGGCGATCGAGGCTGGCGGGGCCGGGCGTGACGGACGCGAACGACGTGGCGCTGTGGAAGGACCCGGGGACGGGTCCTGCGCTGGTGGTGCGGTCGGGGCAACAGGCTCCGGGCAACAAGCCGGGAGTCGTGTTCGGGCAGATCGGGGCGGATGTGGGAGTTGACGGCGCGGGCGGCGTGGCGTTCTGGGGAGAGTTGAGCGGGCCCGGGATCGGCGTGGGGAACCGGGAGGGCGTGTGGAGCGATCGCGGCGGGACACTGGCGGCGGTTGTGCGGGCGGGGCAGACGGCGGATGTGCCGCACGGCGCGGTGTTCGCGACGTTCTCGCGCCGGCCGATGGTGAACGCGCGGGGGGATGTCGCGCTGGTCGCGTATGTCGCCGGGGGCGATTCGACGACGGGCAGCAACTCGGCGATCTGGGTGTTTCGGGCGGATGGGAGTCGGCGGTTGGTGGTGCGCGAAGGGGACGCGGCGCCGGGCGGCGCGGAGGGTGTGGTGTTCGCGACATTCTCGGATCCGGTGATCAATGACCGCGGCGATGTCGCGTTTACGGCGACGCTTCGCGGCGCGGGCGTGACCCCACAGACGGCGCAGGCGCTGTACTTCGGCGGCGCGGAGCGGGGCCTGGTGCCGATCGCGAGGTCGGGAGAGGTGGTCGTCGTGGCCGGAGGGTCGCGGACGGTGAGGGAGGTCCTGTTCGGGACGGGGCGGCCGCAGGCGGGGCATGGGCAGTTCAACAGCGGCGCGACGCTGCTGTATGAACTCGTGTTCACGGACCGCAGCACGGCGCTGGTGAAGAGCGAGGTGACCTGCCGCGCGGACTTTGACCGCTCGGGGATTGTGTCGGTGCCGGACATTTTCGCATACCTCAGCGCATGGTTCGTGCAGGCTCCGGAGGCGGAATGGGACGGGTCTGCGCCGATCGACGTGGCGGACCTGTTCGCGTTTCTGGCGCAGTGGTTCGGGGGCTGCTGAGAGGATCTCAACCCGGGGTGAAGGGCTGCGCGGCACAGAGCGTGACGCCGCGGCGGTTGTTCGTGCGCGCAGAGCCGCTGGTTCGTGGTGTGTGGATGTGCGCGCGCGGGCGGGGTTGAGGGAAGCGGCAAGTGTTTTTGCGCGCAGAGCCGCTGGTTGAGGGTGTTTGGATTTGCGCGCGCGAACGCGGCCGAGGGAAGCGGCGAGTGTTCGTGCGCGCGGAGCCGCTGGTTGAGGGTGTGTGGAGTTGCGCGCGGGCGGGGTTGAGAGAAGCGGCAAGTGTTTGTGCGCGCAAGGCCGCTGGTTGAGGGTGATTGGATTTGCGCGCGCGGACGCGGTCGAGGGAAGCGGCTCGCGGCGCCCGATCCACCGCCGCGACCTGGAACGCCACCAGCAAGGGCACGGCGCGTTGGCGTTTTGCTGACCTCGTGCATAACCCCCTCCCCCTCCCCCCAAGCCC
>CAYPEI010000035.1:0-30970 GCA_964409775.1 uncultured Phycisphaeraceae bacterium
AGCAAGCAAGCAAGCAAGCAAGCAAGCAAGCAAATCAAAACAAAAACAGAGACGAGACCAAATAAGCGGATGGATTTGGGGGTTGGACGAGGCCACGGCAGAGAAATGAACTTGGCTCCTTTGTCGCTCACTCTCCACCGATCCCACCACCACCACCCACCACCCACCACCCCCAATCCCTACCGCCCGAACCCGCCTTCCCCGCTCCGACTCTCTCAACGTTCGGCGCGTTGCGGAGTTCGTTGGCACGCGGGATTGCGACCCCTTCTCCTTCCGCGTCGGCTTGGTGGCGGCTAGCGAGGGTATCTCCCCGCCCGCCGGTCACGAAGGCCCGAGCATACTCACGGCTGAGGGGCTCGCTTGAGCGCACGAGCGGGCCCTGCCATGCGATCTCCTTCACCATGTGCGTAGCCGCGTGGGCGTTGCGCGTGTAGGTTTGTCGGCCCTTCTTCAAGCACACCCGGCGAGGACGCATGCAGAATAACGATTCAGCGGCAGATCGAGGATCAAGGACCGTTCGGCTCGCTGCCGCGGCAGGGCTATGCCTCATCGGGGCCGGCCTCGCCGGGTTCTCGGACCCTCCTGTGGCCCGGTCGGCGGGTGGCTCGGGCGAAGTGCGGAACGTGGGAGCAGCCGCTTCGCAAGCCAAACTGTGGGTGTGGTTCACGGACAAGGGCTTTGCGGGCGCTGAGGCGGAGGAGCGGGCCGTTGTCGCGCTGCACGCGTCTGCGAATCCGCGGCAGGCGGCCCGGCGGCAACTCCGCCGCACCGACGCCGGGCTGTTCGACGCGCGCGACCTGCCGGTCTGCGCGGCGTACCTGGATGCGGTCGCGGCCACGGGCGCACGGATGCGCGTGAGCAGCCGCTGGCTGAACGCGGCGAGTTTTGAGGCGACGCCGGAGCAGGCCGCGGCGATCGGCGGGCTGCCGTTCGTCACGCGGATCGAGCCGGTCCGCGGGGGCCGGCGGGACGGCCTGATCGAGCCCGAGGACGAGATGGTGGTGGTGCGGCCGCCGGTCATCGATGGCGAGGATGGGTCGCTCCGCGGCCCGCCGCCGATCGAGGGACTGGCCGCGCCACAGCAGGCGCAGAGCGGGATCACCTCGCTGCACCAGATGGGATTCACGGGCGCGGGCGTGATCATCGGCGTGCTCGACACCGGGTTTCGTCGGACGCACGCGGTGTTCAATTTTCCGGGCCACGTGCTGAACGTGATCGCGGAGCACGACTTCGTGTTCGGCGACGGGCAGACCGCCAACGAGGCGGGCGACGACCCGGCCCAGCACAACCACGGGACGTACATCCTGAGCCAACTCGGGGCGTACAACCCGGGCGTATTCTGCGGCGGGGCCTACGACGCGTCGTTCGTGCTCGCCAAGACCGAAGATGTGCGGAGCGAGACGCCGATCGAGGAAGACTATTTCGTCGCCGGGCTGGAGTTCGTCGAGATGCACGGCGCGGACCTGATGACCGCGTCGCTCGGGTACATCGACTGGTACACGCAGGCCGATCTCAACGGCGCGACGGCGGTGACCACCATCGCCGTGAATGTCGCGACGGCGAATGGCTTGATCTGCCTCACCGCGGCGGGCAACGAGGGGAACAACCCCAGCACGACATCGAGCCACCTCATCGCGCCGGCGGACTCGCTGCTGGGGATCACGGTCGGGGCTGTCGATGCGAGCGGCGCGACGGCGGGGTTTTCATCCGACGGTCCCACAGCGGACGGCAGGGTAAAGCCCGAGGTGATGGCGCGGGGCGTCGAGGTCGTCTCGTGCCGCGCGGGCAACAACACCGACTACACGCTGGTCTCGGGCACATCGCTCTCGACCCCGATCATGGCGTCGGCGGTCGCGTGCCTGGTGCAGGCCCACCCGGCGTGGACCGTCGCGCAGATGCGCTCATACCTGTTTTGGGCGGGCGACTACTTCATCGCGAACGGCACCCATGATCCGCAGTTCATCCGCGGGTACGGGGTGGTGAACGCGGCAGCCGGGTTGCCCGACTGCAATCACAACGGCATCCGCGACAGCATCGACATCGCCGCGGGAGCGGCGGACTGCAACGGCAACGGTGTGCCGGATGAATGCGAGGGCCCGTGTCGCGCGGACTTTGACGGCGTGGACTGTGTCGGCGTGCCGGACATTTTCGCGTTCCTGTCGGCGTGGTTTGCGCAGGATCAGTTGGCGGACTTCAACGGCGATCAGGCGATCAACGTGCCGGACATCTTTGCGTTTCTGTCGGCGTGGTTTGCCGGCTGCTAGGCCCGCGGGCGCCGGGGCGGTATGGACCAGCGGCGGACTACGGTCGAGGGGTTCTGACGGGCCGGCGAACGCCGCGGACCCGGCCGGTCAACAATGTCCGCATGCTCAACCGCTGTTTCACCGCGACGGCCCTGGTTCTGCTGTTTCTGGTTGCCCCGCTGCACGGCGCCAAGGACGCCGCGGCCGACGCGGCCAAGGCCGCCGTCGAGTCGGTGCTGCAGTCGATGGAGGCCGCGGTTCTGGCCGGCGATGCGGAGGCGTACCTGGCCCATGTCGACGGTCGGGACGCGGTGTTCCAGCAGGAGCAGCGCATGTGGGCGGCGGACCTGAAGCGGCACGTGCCGGAGAAGTTCTCGCTGCGGATCGTCGATCCGGCCGAGCGGAAGGCCAACGAGGCGGCCTCGGCGCCCGCGGCGGGCGCCACCGAAGCCAGCAAGCCCGCGCCGGCCGCGGCAGACGACCCGGCGGACCACCCGCACGAGTTCAGCGCGGAGCGGGCGGTGTTTGAACTGGAGATGAGTTGGGAGATCACGGTTCCGCTGGCCGACGGCGAAAAGGGCGAACCGGACCACCTGGATCGCACGGTGTCGTATCCGGTCGAGTTCCGGCGCACGGGTGACCGGTGGCTGTATTGCGGGGAGCGCTGGGTGGAAGTGCGGATCGCGGCCGAAGAGTCGGATTCGGCGGAGCCGGACGATGCCGAGGCCGTGCGCCCGCCGGCTCCGGAGAAGGCCGCGGCGTCGACCCGCGAGAACGTGGTGCTGTGCTTCCCGGGATTCGAAGAGGTGGCAAGGCGGATCGCGGCCGTGCTCCCGGAGGTTCGCGCGCACGTGGATGAGGGGTTCGGGCAGGAGGTTCCGCACGCGCAGGTTGTGAAGATCTATCCGACCATGCGGCACCTGCAATCGTCGATCTACCTCTCGTATGTGGACGGGCTCTCGGGCTGGAACGAGCCGAAGGAGGCGATCAAGGTTCTGGTGCGCCCGAACACGTCGCGTGCGTCGCTGCGGTCGCTGCTTGCGCACGAGTACGGGCACGTCGCGACGTTCGAGTTCGGACCGAAGGCGACGGATATCGCCTGGTGGGCGCTGGAGGGCGTGGCCGAACTCTCGGCGGAGGGCTTCCGCCGGCGCGGCGGGCGGCCGACGGCCGATCGGGTGAAGAAGTGGGCCGAGGAAGGGAAACTGGCGGAGTTTGCGAGCATCACGGACTTCCGGAACACGCCGCGGCAGTTCATGGGCCACGTCTACACGCAGGGCCACCACATGGTCGGGTACATCTCGGATCGGTTCGGCCGCGCCAAGCGCAACGGCTGGTTCCGGGCGATGGCGAACCGGGCGAGCATCGACGACGCCACCCGCGAAGTGCTCGGGCTTGCGGGGGGCTTTGCGCAACTCGACACGGAATGGCGCGGCGGACTGAGCACGCCGGAGGCCGACGAGCCGCAGTGAGCATGGGCGGCCGCGTGGAGGAGCCCTAGAGGATGGTGCCGCGGAGCAAGAGCACCGCCGCACCGAGGTAGATGAGCACGCCGATGACGTCGACGAGGGTGGCGACGAACGGCGCCGAACTGGTGGCGGGGTCGAGCCTGATCTTCTTGAGCAGGAAGGGCAGCATGCTCCCGACGAGCGTGCCCCAGAGAACGACGCCGAGCACCGAAACGCCGATGCAGACCGCCAGGACGTGGTAGTGCTGCTGCACGCGGACGCTGCTCTCGAGCACGACGCCGTGCTCGGTCTTGGTGAACCAGCCCATCCAGCCCCAGACGTGGATTCGGAGCACGCCGATCATCCCGAGGATGAGACCGAGCATGGCGCCGGCGGTGAGTTCGCGTCTGAAGACGCGGAACCAGTCTTTGAGCGTGATCTCGCCGACGGCGAGCGCGCGGATGATGAGGCTGGTCGCCTGCGAGCCGCTGTTGCCGCCGCTGGAGACGATGAGGGGAACGAACGTCGAGAGGATGGCCGCGCGTTCGAGTTCGCCCTCGAAGCCGACCATGGCCGTCTGGGTGAACATCTCGCCGATGAACAGCACGGCGAGCCACGTGGACCGCTTCCGCACGAGGTGGAGGATCGGCGTGGCGATGTAGGGATCTTCGAGGGCCTCCATACCGCCGAGTTTCTGGATGTCCTCGGTCGCTTCGGCCTCGGCGACGTCGGCAACGTCGTCGCTGGTGACGATGCCCAGCAGCACGCCGCGGGAATCGACGACGGGCAGCGCGATCCGGTCGTAGCGCGCCATCATCCGCACGGCGTCTTCTTGGGGCTGGTCGGCGCGGAGGCCGACGAAGTTCTGGTTCATCAGCGACTCGACGGTCTGCGCCGGGTCGGCGAGGAAGAGCGTGCGGAGGCGGATGTCGTCGATCAGCACGCCCTTGTCGTCGATCACGTAGACGACGTTGATCGTCTCGGCGTCGTGGCCGTACTTGCGGATGTGATCGAGCGCATGCCCGATGGTCCACTCCGGCTTGAGCCGGATGTAGTCGGGGTTCATCAGTCGCCCGACGCTCTTGGGCGGGTAGCCGAGGATCGCCTGCGTCTGCTTGCGGTCCTCCGGCGAGAGGCTGGCGATCAGCCGCTGCGCGACCTCGGTAGGGAGTTCGTCGAGGAGCCGCACGCGGTCGTCGGGGTCCATGCCCTCGACGACGCGGAGCGCGGCGTCTCCGAGTTTGGCGATCAGTTCCTCCTGCACCTCGGTCGCGAGATAACTGAACACCTCGCCCGCGTCGTCGCGCGTCAGAAACCGGAAGCACACCGCGCGTTCGGCGGGCTCGAGGCTCAGGATGATGTCCGCAACGTCCGCCGGCGGGATGCCCTCCAGCGCGGCCCGCAACTCGCTGTACGCGTGCTCGCGCACGAGTTCGGCAACCTCGGGCTGGATGAGCTCGGCGGTGGGCGTCAAACGCGGCTCCGATTCGGGGACGACGCGGAAAGCGTACGCCGCACGCGATGTGAGCGTGCAGCCGCCCGGCGTCAGATGACAAGCGAAGCGAGCGACGACAGGCCGACGGGTTCGCGCGCAAAGAACGGCTCGCCCGAGGCGGCGCCGATCCGCGAGCCGAAGTAGCCCCCGGCCTGTTCGACCCACTCCACCACGCGCCGGTTGGCCGGGTTCTTCACGAACTGCGACTCGTAGGCAAGGATCGCGGCTCGCTTCGCCGCCGCGAACGCCGAGGTGTCGATGATGAAACTCGGCGCGGGGATGATCCGCAGGTGCGTGGCGTAGTAATGGAACAGCCACTTGGGATAGAGCGGCAGCTTGCCCTCGTCGCCGGGCATGCTCACCTTCGTCAGTTTGGCGTCGAACCGGGCATCCTCGACGATCCGGGTGACGGCGAGGTGATCGGGGTGGGCATCCTCAAAGTACGGCGCGAAGACGACCTGCGCCTGGGTGGCGCGGATCACCCCCGCGACCTTGTGGCGCGATTCGAGCGAATGGACCACTTCGCGGTTCCTCAGGCCGAGTTGGATGCGCCGGACCGGGTTTGCGCCATTCGCGGGCGAGAGGCACTTCGCCGCCGCGGCGGCTTCGCGCGCGCGGGTCACCGGGTCGCCGAAGGGTGTGGGCTCGCCATCGGTCATGTCCAGCAGCGTGACGGCATGGCCCTGCGCGGCGAGCATCGCGATCGCGCCCCCCATGCCGAGTTCCTGATCATCCGGATGCGGGCCGACGACGAGAATGTTCATGGTGCAAGGCTACGGAGTCTTCGGGCCCGGGGTCAGTCGTCGCTTCGACCCACCACCACCAAGCCGAGCAACTCCCGCGGCTCGACTCCGAGCGGCTCGAGTTGGGCCAGCACCAGCCTATCGGGCCGCTGCGTCGCAAAGAAGCCACCGGCCCGGAACTCGGTCCCGTAGGGGTCCTTGAAGTCGTAGAGGTCAAGCGTCCGAGTCTGCCCGACGGCGAGGCCGTCGATCTCGAGGCTGTACCAGCCGTTCACCCACATCCGTGCCTTGCCGATGGACCGGGCGGTGGTGTTTGTGAGCGTGATGGTGGTGTCGTGGCGCACGACCTGGATGTCGAGCACGGTGGCCTGCCGCAGGTCGATGGGGTACTCCGGGAGACCCGCATCGACGCGGCTGCCGGTCTGGCCGCAACCGGCCAGGCAGAGCAGCGCGGCGAGCGAAATCGCCGCCACCGCCGCCCCACCGGCACCAAACGTGCTCCCAGCCTGATGCCTCATGCCTGCTGTCTCCGATCGAACCCTAAAGTGCTGTTCGAACATGGGCTGCACCGACTCCAACAACGCCACCCCTCCGGCACCGGCGATCGCGCCCGGGTCGGAGGCGATCAGCGTATCCGAAGCCGCGGCCGAGTTCGCCGCGAAGGGGCTGGACCCGCGGATCCGCGCCGCGGTGCCGGGGTGGACGGCCGATGCGCCGTTCTTCCAGGCGGGGCTGGCGGGCTACTCCGACGCCGCGATGCGGATCGTAGCAAGACGGCTGGGGTGCCCGTTCTGCGTGACCGAGGCGCTGCTCGATCGCGCGCTGCTGGGGGGCGGGCATGGGTTCGACAAGGCCGACCTGCAGTCGCTCCGCGACAACGTTCCCGGCGGGGCGGAGGACCACCCCCTCTGCGGGCAGATCATGGGGAGCGACCCTGATGAAATGGCCGCGGCGGCGGTGAAGATGATCGAGCAGGGCTCGCGCGGGCGGCGGGCGTACCGCGAGATGGCGTATGGCGAGAGCGGCGAACTGCCCAAGGCGGGGGAGTTTCTGGAGGAGACGGAACACGTTCTGTGCGGAGAGGGCGAGGAGGACTCGCCGAGTGACCGGGAGAGCGAGCGCACCTTGGCTCCAGACTTGGACACTCCGTACTCCGCACTCCAGACCCCGCACTCGGCTCCCAGTCCGCGAGCCCGAATCCACAGTCCAAGATCGGACACCGTACTTCCGACTTCCGACTTCGCACTTCCCACTTCGTTTGCCACCATCGACGTCAACCTCGCCTGCCCGGTGAAGAAGATCCGCAGCAAGGCGCGGGGCGGGCACTGGCTGGCGGAGCCGGAGGGGGCGATCGTGATCCTGCGGGCGGTGCGGGAGGCGGTGCCGCGGCAGATCCCGTGCACGGTGAAACTGCGCAGGGCGTACGACGACACGCCGGAGATGGCGCGGAACTTCGAGCGGATCTTCGATGCGGCGTACGAACTCGGCTATGCGTGGGCGACGGTGCACGCGCGGACGGTCGAGCAGAAGTATGTCGGCCCGTCGCGATGGACGTTTCTGCGCGACCTGGTGTCGCGCAGGCCGGATCGTGTGGTGTTCGGCTCGGGCGATATCTGGGAGGTGGGCGACATCTTCCGGATGATCGCGTACACCGGCGTGCACGGGGTGAGCGTGGCGCGCGGCTGCATCGGCAACCCGTGGATCTTCCGGCAGGCGCGGCGGCTGATCGCGGGCGATCCCGCCTGGGCGGACCCGCCCACCATCGCCGAGCAGCGCGAGGTGCTGGAGCAGCACTTCCGGCTCAGCGTCGCCGTGAACGGCGAACTGGTCGCGTCGCGCATGATGCGGAAGTTCGGCATCCGCTTCGCTGCGCACCACCCGCGCGGGGAAGAGGTGCGCAAGCGGATGATCGGGATCAGCGGGATCGGGGACTGGCAGGCGGTGCTGGGGGAGTTTTATGGCGGATCGGTGACGATCGGGATGCGCTGACATCGTGCTGATGCAGTGATACGCAGTTCTTTATCGCAGATCCCGAGATCAGGTAGCGCGGCGCGACGTTTTCCGCGTCGACGGGGGCTCGATCCCTGTAACCCCGCAAGGCCAAGAACGCCGACGCGGCCCCCAACAAGTCATGAGCCAAGCCGGGTCGCATCGTGACCATCGAGACTCCGACCGCCAGCAAGCGATGATGGGCGATTCGCGTACACTTGCTGATGCCGAAGGCGCCGTTCCTCTTGGCCGCAGCAACCATCAGCCTGTCGGGCTGCACAATCTATGAGACTCCTGATGGCCACCAGTTGTGGTCGGTTCACGGACCGACGACCGTGCAAGCCGAACTCGGCAAGCCGGACATGATTGAGGAGCAGGATCACTATGTTTTCGGTCCGTACACCGTGACGAAGTACACCTACTTCGATCGCGGGTACATCGTGCGATTCGTCAACCACTCCGTGCGCGGCGTGAGGCCCATCGCCGACGCGGACCGGGCGGATATCGAGCGTCGCCTACGCGCGTACAGGGAGGAAGTGCCCAGGCTGAGTGTCGGTGCTGCCGCCTCCGAGGTGATCGCGGTGTTTGGCGCGCCGGACCACATCGAAGTGCAGTCCAGTCGAGACGGCACTATGCGCAGCGTTTACTCCGGCCCATACAAGGGGCAGATCGGACCATCGATACCGGGCGAGCAAGTGCTCTGCTACTGGGAGCGCCGCGGCGTGTACGTCGTGGTTGAAAACGGTCGAGTCACGAAGGTCAGGCCGCTCACGCAGTGGGACCTGAGCGTGATGCGTGGCCGAGACGGCGAGTAGTCCGCTAGATCGCCGCGCTCGACGCGGGTTCCGGTCACCGGCGCGAACCGCATCTCGAGATGCGTCCCTTCGGAGATACCGCAGCGCCGTCATTCGCCTGTGTGACTTCCGCGATCCGGGATGCCGCCACCCCACCGCCCGCGTGCAAAGAAGCGACACTCAGCGTTAGCCGAGCAGCCCTTGGTCGGGATATCGATTCCTGGATGTCACGTACACTGTTTGTCATCGCGCACGGATGAGCAATGTTCAACTCGCGGGCGTCCGCCTCACCGCGCTCCCGCCGACGCCCTGCACGGGGCTCATCGCACCGGCGGGGAGGCGCGTCGTGGGGACCGCGGGGAGTGCGGCGATGTCGGTGCGGCTGCCGCTCCCTGAGCCGCCGCCGCTGCTCTTCGGCCCGCCCGCAATCGACGCCACATCCACGCTCTTGGGCTTCTCGGGGGCGTTCTCGGGTGCGGTCGGTCCCGTCGGATAGGCGATACGGCCGTGATAGATGCTCGCCAGCGCCTTGCTCACCACTTCGACGATGATGTTCAGGTCGCGCAGCGTCAGGTCGCACTCGTCAAACTGCCCGTCGAGCAGGCGCTTGGTCGCGATCGCGCGGACCATCGCGTCGATGCGGCTGGGCGTCGGGTCGGCCATCGCGCGGCTCGCGCTCTCAACCGCATCGCAGAGCATGACGATCGCGGCTTCCTTCATGTGCGGCTTGGGGCCGGGGTAGCGATATTCCAGTTCGCTCGGCGGCGCCATCGCCTCGGCGGCGGTCGCGCTCCCGGCCGCCGAGATGCCCGATGGGGCAGCGCCGCCGTTCATGGCCAGCGCCGCGGTGGCCTCGGCCTGGCGGCGGGCGCGGTTGAAGAAATACTCGACCAGCGTCGTGCCGTGGTGGCTCTCGATGAAGTGCCAGAGCGTCCGGGGCAGGTTGAACTCGCGGGCCAGTTCCATGCCGTCCTTGACGTGCCCCACGATGACCAGCAGGCTCATCGCCGGGCTGAGTTTGTCGTGCTTGTTGATGCCGGGCGTCTGGTTCTCCACGAAATACTCGGGCTTGTTCATCTTCCCGATGTCGTGGTAGAGCGCGCCGACATAGGCGAGCAGGCCGTCGGCGCCGATGGCCTCCGCCGCGGCCTCCGCGAGGCTGGCGAGGTTCAGCGAGTGGTTATACGTCCCCGGGGCCCGCTGCTGGAGTTGCCGCAGGAGGGGCTGCTTGGGGTCGCGCAGTTCGATGAGCGTCATGCCGGTGGTGATGTCGAACGCCTTCTCGACCGTCGGGAGAATGAAGAGCGTCACACCGGCAACCAGCAGCCCGCCGAAACCCGCGAGCCCGGCGTCCATCGCCGACTGCCGCAGGGCCTCGGGGGTCCCGGGCAACTCGATCGTCGAGACCAGGAACGTTCCGCAGGCGAGGGCGACCGCCTCGAGCACGCCCGCGCGGATCAGCGCATCGCGGTCGCGGATCTCCTTGAGTTGCCAGACCGCGACGCCGATGCCGACGATCATCACGGCGTACAGGCTGACGCTCTGGTCCAGCGCGAGGCACACCAGCACCCCGTGCAGCGCGCCGAACGCCAGCGCGACGCGCCGGTCGTACGCGATCGTGAGCAGCACCGTCACGAACACCGTCGGCGCCACGCCGGTCAGGGCGATCAGCGACGGCTGCGCGACGGTTGCCCAGCACGCGAGGATCATCGTGCCGGCCATCAGGCCGGCCAGCGCGGTCATCCGGACGACGTTGCGCCGGACAACGGAGCAGAACATCGCGATGTAGCCCGCCAGCGCCAGGCCGACCGCGAACACGACGCCGCCGACCGCGAACCGGGGCAACCAGTTCATGAGCGGGCTGTTGTTCCTCCGCTCGGCCCGGATCGCCGCTTCATACACGGCCAGGCGCGTCGGCGTCAGGACGTCGCCGCGCCGGAAGATCACCTCGCGGTCCGGGTACTTGACGACCTTTCGCGGCACCGCCGCGGCGGCCGCTTCCTGACGCGCCGTCGACTCTTTCTGATCGAACGCGAACGTCGGCCGGGGCTGATAGGCCAGCCGTGCGGCGACGACATCAAGGGCGGCGCCGGTGAACCCCGCGGCGGCGGCCATGGTGCGCATCCGGTCGGCGATCCGGTCGCTTTCGACGTTCTCCACGGAGTTGGAGGGCACCAGCGCGGCCGACCGGCCGGGCACCCGCAACTCAATCTCCGGGTTCTGCGCGACGGTTTCGAGTTGGAACGCCTGGTCGTCAAGGATCGGCGTCCTCGACAGCGTGTCCATCAGCCGCGTGACGCGGAACTGCCAGCGGTCGGCGTTGACGCCATCGGCGGCCTGCTTGAGGGCCTCGAGGCCCTCGCCGGTCAGCCCGAACTGCTGCCTCAGGCCCGGCTCGACACCCTCGATCGAGGCCACGTCCTTCATGGCGCGGGGGAGATTCTCGAGTGAGGCACGGAGTTCATCCAGCACCGCGCCGGCGGCGATGTAGACACGGGGCGAGAGTTGACGGGCCGCGTTGCGGGCCTGCTCCGTGGCGATTTCATCGACAATGTCAAAACTGGTGCGGACGGTGCGGGTCTGCCGCATGATCCGCTCGACCGCCGCGAGCGGCTGCTCTCGGGTCCACGCCGCCACCGCCCCCACCACGACCACGAACGCCGTCCAGATCACAACGGCGAGCAGAAAGGTCCGCGACCTCAGCGGCCTGCGCCAGCCGGCCTCGGTCAACGCGATCTCCCGACGGAGTTCCTCCGTTCGTGCCCGCGTCGCTGCCTTGGAACCTTCTCGAGCCATTCAAGTACCCGCTTACCCCGCCGACACAGCATCCCCCCTAGTGGTCAGTGCGCCAAGCCATCCCTTCCTGATCCATCGGTCCGTACGTCAGGCGTTTGAATCCCCTTCGTCGGTTACCGGACGAGCCATACCTGACAGATCCCCATTCGTCTGCATTCCCATTGGGGAAGCACCTTGGGTGGCGGCTGCATCAGCGCTCGGCTGGTACGCCTCGACGATCCGCTGCACCAGCGAATGCCGGACGATGTCCTCCTGCCCGAGTTGGACCATGCCGATTCCGCGGATGCGCCGCAGCCTCCGCGCCGCGTCGATCAGTCCGCTCTCGGCGGGCTCGGGCAGATCGATCTGCGTGACGTCGCCGGTCACGATCATCTTGGAACCGTGCCCCATCCGCGTCAGAAACATCTGCATCTGCCCGCGGGTGGTGTTCTGGGCCTCGTCAAGGATGATCGCGGCGTTGTTCAGTGTTCGTCCCCGCATATACGCCAGCGGGATCACCTCCACCACGTCGTTGAACATGAACCGCTTGATGGTCGCGAAATCCATCATGTCGTGCAGAGCGTCGAGCAGCGGCCTGAGATAAGGATTGACCTTCGCCTGCAGGTCGCCGGGGAGAAACCCGAGCCGCTCGCCCGCTTCGACCGCCGGCCGGCACAGGATCACCTTTCGGACCATCTGGGCCCGCAGGAGGTGCACCGCCGCGGCGACCGCGAGATAGGTCTTCCCCGTCCCCGCAGGACCGATTCCCAGGGTCAGATCGTGATCGCGGATCGTGTCGAGGTAGCGTTGCTGGTTGGGGGTCTTCGCGCGGACCTGCCGGCCTCCGACATAGACATCAAGGTGATCCTGCCATGGCGGACCGGATGCGGGGACGAACTCGCCGGTAATGCCGTCATGGTCGCGGACTGGGCGAAGCGTGCCGGACATCGCCTGACCGATCAGGTCGAGCACCTGCTGGCGGGAAAGGTGTTCGTTCCGGGTTGCGGCTGCCTCCAGCCGCTCCAGGACCCCCTTCGCGGCGGCGACCTGCTCGCGCTCGCCCGCCAGAACGACCCGGTTTTCGCGCGCGGATACGCGAACGCCGATCGCCTCTCGAAGCAGTTTGAGGTTTCGGTCGCCCAGACCCAGCATGGTCACACGCTCGGCGCCCTGCGGAACTTGTATGCTGAACTCCACGCCGAGCGATCTCCGATCCGCCCAACCCCGTGCCTGAACGGTCCCGCCGGGTGAGCGCAAACCGTGCTCCGATACGCATGAACAGTACACCACAGCCATCCCCCGGGTACCCGACTCCCAGACCCGTCCACGCAGTTTGTTTGGATTGGATTAGGATAATCCTGTCGCTCGGATCGGTTTTCGGCCAGCTCGTGTGCCTGGGCGGGTGTGCGACCTCGACAGGATCAGATCTCACCCCACCGCCCGGGGCGACCCGCACCGCGGTCTCCGGCGACTGGGACGACATCGATGCCGCGGTCCTGGCCGGGACCAACAAGGCCGAGTTCGTGGTCGCGGCGTGGTGGTGGGCCGACCCGGATACCCGCGTCTATTCACTGCGGAACGCCCACGGCACCAGCGGCACGCTTCGGTTGCATCGCAATCCGGACAATCCGGGCGAGGCCATCTCCATCGCCGCATGGATTGGTCCCTTCGGCGACGCCGCGGCGGAGCGCGAGGTGATCGCGAAGGTCCGCCAGCGTCTTGAGCAACTCCGCGGCGTGGATGCCGCGCCCATCAAGTAGGCGCGGTCCGGGGACAGGCGATCAAGGGCTCTGCTCATCAAACCGGACAGGCACTTCCACCCAGGCGGTTGTCCCCTCTCCCCACGTTGACTCGAGCCCGACGCGCCCCTTGAGGGCCTTGGCGGCATGCTTCACGATGGCCAGGCCGAGCCCGGTGCCGCGTTTGGCGACGTTGCCCGATCGCGCCGTGTCGACCTGGTAGAACCGCTCGAAGACCCGCTCCTGGTGCGCGAGCGGGATGCCCATGCCCCTGTCGATGACCTCGAAGCGCGCCACGCCGCGCGACGGCCCCGTGCCCCCGGCGTGCCCCACTTCCTCCTCGATCATGGTGCCGACCACGCGGATGGTGCTGCCCTCGGAGGCAAACTTGCACGCGTTCTCCAGCAGGTTCCGCAGGATGAGCGCGAGCAGGCGGGCATCGGTCCGCAGGCCGAGCAGGTCGTCATCGAACTCGTAGCGGACTTCGAGTCTTCGTTCGCGGATAACGGGCTCGAACTGCTGCGACAGGCTGTCGCTCAGCGCCCGCAGGTCAACCTCGCAGATCGACAACTGCACGTCGGGAGACTCGAGCCTCGACAGGTCCAGCAGGTCGCGCAGCAGGTCCTCCAGCCGCAGCGCGTGCGACAGGATCATGCCCGAGACGCGCTCGGCCATCGCCGGGTCGTCACGCACGGCGTCCTTCAGCGTCTCGGCGGCCATGCGGATGGCCGAGACGGGCGTGCGCAGTTCGTGCGAGGCGTTGGCGACGAAATCGGCCTTCACCTGCACGGCCTGATCGACCTCGGTCACGTCGCGCAGGATCATGACCGCGCCGAACACGCCCTCTCCCCACGCCGCGGGGACCGGCAGGGCCGAGACCTGCAGCACGCGCTGACCGATGGGCGTGGTCACGCGGATGCGCATCCGCCGGGTCTGGCCCGAGCGGGCCGCCTCGTGCATCTCCAGCAACTCGGCCTGCGTGAACACCTCGCCGATGGGCCTTCCGATCATCCCGCCGGACGACCCGCCCAGGGGGCGCTCGCCCCCCAGCAGCGCCTCGGCGGAGCGGTTGCACAGCAGCACGCGCTCCTGGTTGTCGGTCGCGATCAGCGGCTCGTCCAGCGCGTCGATGATCGCGCCCAGGTTGCGGGCGTTCTTCGCGACGGCCTTGAGTTGCTTCTCCACGCGGAGGGCGAGTTCATCCAGCGCGTCGTACACGGGAGCGAACTCGCCGGTCTCCGCGGCCCGCTCGTGGGCGATTCCGACGCGCGGGCGGTCGCCCGGACGCAGGATGTCCGCCGCGGCGATCGCCCGCGCAACGCGCTCGATGTCGGCAATGCGGCCGGCGCGCCGGCCCAGGACGAGCCCGACCACCGCGGTCGCGAGCACTCCCGCGCCGACCAGCGCGCCGATGCGGATCCACGCGGGCCTGTCGAGCCCGTGCGTCGCCTCGGCGCCGATCCCGACCAGCACGACCAGCCACACGCCCGCAGTGGCGGCCGCGACCGTGCGCACGATGGACCGCCCGAGCGGCATTCAACCCGCCTCCGTCCCGCCGCGCCCCGCTTGCCGTCGATCACTTTACTCCGTCTGCATGCTGCTCTGGGCTTCGACCGTCTCGCCCATGCCGCTGTCGGTGCTGACGAGATACCCCACGCCGCGAACCGTGCGGATCATGCCGCCGCAGTCGCCGAGTTTCCGGCGGATCGCGGCCATGTGCACGTCAATGGTGCGTGCGGTCACGAGGACGCCGGGGCCCATCGCGCTGTACATGAGGTCGGCGCGGCGGATGGCCTTGCCGGGCTTTCGCAGCAGCGCGGTGAGCAGGCGGAACTCCGTCAGGGTCAGTTTGACCGGATGTCGACCGACCCACGCCTCGTGGTTGGAGAGGTCCACCCTGATCTGGCCGAGCGTCAGAACGTCCCGGGAATCCTCCGCCGCGTGGGGGGCGCGATCTCGGCGCAGCAGTGCCTCGACCCGGGCCAGCAGCAGTTTCATCGAGAAGGGCTTGGTGACGTAGTCATCCGCTCCGACCTGGAGACCGGCGATCTGGTCCGTCTCCTCGCCCTTGGCGGTGAGCATCAGGATTGGAATCGAGGTGGTTTTCGGGTCGGTGCGGAGCAGACGGGCGACCTGCAGGCCCGATAAGTGCGGCATCATCACGTCGAGGATCACCAGATCGGGCCGGTCGTCCACAGCCCGTTTCAGGCCCGCGTTGCCATCGGACGCAACTTCCGTGCGGTAGCCCGCCTTGCGGAGGTTGTACCCAAGCAGATCCGCGAGATCGGCCTCATCCTCGACGATCAAGATCCGCTTCTCGCCACTCATGTCTTTGTCTACCTTGGACTTACGATATCCATATCGGGTGATGCACGCCGCCGGTACGGGACGGTGCGCGTGTTTGAACGCCTCCCGCGTGGAGCGCCAATTGTCCGCACTTGAGCAAATCTTGGCACTTGGGAGCGTGTAAATCTCCGGCAAATGTTCACGACGGGGGGTCGGGATGGCCGACGGCCATTGCACGGGTTTGTGTTCGCTAAGTCGGGCGGGTACCATCCGCCCTTCGATCGGCAGCGGAGGGAGGGCAGACGGCGGCCATCAGGCCTCGTCTGGACGAGTCGCCCATGTGTAATCGGGGGCTCGCAGGCCCGGGCCGGCGCACGAATGTGAATCGTGCTGCGTTCGGCGGGCTTGGCGCAAGTGCGGAATTGCGCAAGACTTGCGCGAAATTACTGAGTGCATCGGGTTGTGATTCGATTAATTGCGGCGATGACTGGAAAACGTCAGTAAAAACTCGCTAACATGCGGCCCCCGTTCTCGGCCACTTGTGACGAGAAGTGTGCGGAAGGGCCGAACCAAAGGTGCAGTTTCCCCTGATCAGGAACTAGTTGAAAGGAGACAGGATGACGAAGACGACGACTTTGCTGTTGGCTGCAGGCCTCGCGACGGCGACCCCGGCGCTGGCCCAGCAGAGCACCGATGAGGTGCGTGCCATGGTGTCCGAGATGATGAGCGACGCGGGCAGCCGCACGAGCCTGCTGTCCTCCGGCGATGCCGGGCACGACGGCAAGTTCTTCATCGCGGGCGACGGTTTCCGGCTGAACGTCGGCGGCCAGTTGCAGTTCCGCTACATCGCGAACTTCCGCGACAACAACAGCGCGAACTCGGATGACTTCTCGAACGGCTTCCAGACCCGCCGCACCAAGCTGGACTTCAACGGCGAGGTGAACAAGGACTGGTTCTTCCGCGTGCTCGTCGCCGCGGACCGCGAGGACGGCGGCGTCGGCCTCGAGGAGGCGTTCGCCGGCTACAAGTTCGCCAACGGCGTGAAGGCCCGCGTCGGCCAGTTCAAACTGCCGCTGCTCCGTGAAGAACTGGTGAGCTCGTCTCGCCAGCTCGCGGTCGAGCGTTCGCTGGTGAACGAAGTGTTCACCCAGGACCGTTCGCAGGGCATCGAACTCGCCTACGCGACCGAGACCTGGCGCATCGCCGGCGCGTTCAGCGACGGCCTTGACTCCGAGAACACGGACTTCAACGACTCCGGCCCGTCCAGCGGCCTGCCGTTCATCGTGCGTGGTGAGGCCGAGTACGCCATCACCGCTCGCGCCGAGTTCATGATCTCGGGCAACGACTGGAAGATGTGGGACGACTTCACCTCCAAGAAGGGCCAGGACTTCGGCTTCCTTCTCGGTGTCGCCGCTCACTACCAGTTGAGCACCCAGACCCCGAACCCCTCCGACGTTGACACCGACGTCCTGCAGTTCACCATCGACGCCTCGCTCGAGGGTGACAGCTGGAACGTCTTCGGTGCGTTCATCTACCGCTGGGAGGAGCAGTCCGCCCTCGGCACGAGCGACACCGACCTCAGCGACATGGGCTTCGTCCTCCAGGCCGGCTGGCGCTTCGCTGAGAACACCGAAGTGTTCGCCCGCTACGAGGGCCTCCTCGTGGACGAGGATCGCTTCGGCGGCGGCGAGGAGACCTTCAGCTTCCTCACCATCGGTCTGAACCAGTACTACGCCGGCCACGCCGCGAAGGCGACCGTCGACCTGGTCTACTCCTTCGAGGAGACCTCCAACCTCATCTCGACGGGCATCCTGCCGAACACCGGCACGGGTCTCCTGGGCGATGTTGAGGAGGGCGAGTTCGTGATCCGCGCCCAGTTCCAGCTGCTGTTCTAAGCCGCTCGAATCCCTTCAGATTTCTTCGACTTATCCACAACCCCGGGCTTCGGCCCGGGGTTGTGCTTTTTGCACTGCCTATTCCGCCGAACTTGATTCGCAAGTACATGTTTCACAATGATTTATGATCTCTGGCGGGCAGATTGGACTTCCTGCGATGCAAGATTCTGTCCTGTTATACAGGACACGACGATCTTCTATCCGATATAGTCCGTGGGCCCGATGCCCTCGGGACACATTCGGTTCACGCTCGACCCGCCGTCGGACGGACGGGACCGGGCGGACCAGACAGGAGCGACTTCATCATGGTTCGGACACCCTGGTCGGTGGCAATCTTCGCGGCGGCGGGCGGGGCGCTGGGGCTGTGCTCGGCGGCAACAGCACAAACCCAGGACGAAGTCCGCGCACTCGTCGCCGAAGTGCTCGCGGATGCGGACGGCCGGTCGAGCCTGCTCGCGGCGGGCGATTCGGGCCACGACGGCAAGTTCTTCATCGCCGGCGACGGCTTCCGCCTGAACGTCGGCGGCGCGATGCAGTTCCGCTACTACGCGAACTTCCGCGACGACAAGAACGCACCGGAAGATGACTTCAGCAACGGCTTCCAGGTGAACGACGTGCGCCTGACCTTCAACGGCACCATCCACAAGGACTGGGCGTTCCACGTCGACACCCAGGTCCAGCGTGACGGCGGCGCCCTCAAACTGTTCGAGGCGTACGGCGGTCACACGTTCGCCAACGGGGTCGGGCTGTTCGCCGGCCAGGTGAAGGCGCCGATCGTCCGCGAGGACATGACGAGCAACTTCAAGCAACTGGCCGTTGACCGTGCTCCGAGCACGGACATCATGCGTCCGGACATCGTCAAGGCCATTTTCCTGAGTTATTCATCCGAGAGTTGGCGCACCTGGCTCACGTTCAACTCGGGCGCGGGCACGCGCAACACCGACTTCAACGCGTCCAGCAACGCCGACTACGCGTTCTCCGGGCGCGTCGAGTTCCTGTTCTCGGGCAAGTGGGACCAGTTCGCGGACTTCACCTCGCCCAAGGGCAGCGACTTCGGCACAATGCTCGGCCTGGCGGCGCACTACCAGGGCCCGCACAACACGCCGGCATTCGGCGACGTGGACACCTCCGTCTTGCTCTACACCGCCGACCTCGGCCTCGAGGGCGACGGATGGAACGTCTTCGGCAGCGTGATCGGCCGCCACATCAATGCCGACTCATTCGCCGGGGACTCCGAGTTCGATGACTTCTCGTTCGTGCTTCAGGGCGGGTTCATGGTGTCCGATAGGCTGGAGATCTTCGGTCGCTTCGATACGTTGATGCTCGACGACGATCGCGGCACCTCCGAGGATTTCTACAGTTTCATCACCGTCGGCCTGAACCAGTACTTTGCCGGACACGCCGCGAAGGCCACCTTCGACGTCGTCTACAGCCTCGAAAAGACTTCGGACCTTGTCGGCATCGGCATCCCGAACACCGACCAGGGCCTGCTGGGCGACACCGAGCAGGGCGAGTTCGTCATCCGCGCTCAGTTCCAGTTGCTGTTCTGAGCGTCTGAAGCGCTGTCCTGATCCCGCCGCGGCCGCTCCAGCCGCAGCGAGGGAAACTTGGCCCCGGGCGAGCACCCGCCCGGGGCCTTCTTCTTTTTGCAGCGCGGAGAGATGCCCCGCCTGCGGTGCGGAGCACACTCGGTCGCGCGGCGGATCGGCCGGGTTATTGGCCGCACCGGCCCGGTTCCGGATCGTGCGTGAAGCCCGCCGCGAGCCGATACGATCAGCACCCATGCCCCCCGACCCCGCATCGGCTCTGAGGCTCTACAACACCCTGACCCGGCGGATCGAGCCGCTGGTGGTGAGCGATGCCTCGCACGTCACCTTCTACACCTGCGGCCCGACGGTGTACGACGATGCGCACATCGGGAACTTCCGATCGTTTCTCGCGGCGGATGTGCTTCGACGGTGGATCGAGTCGCCGCTGTGCACGCTGGCAACCCGCGACGGCCGGGCCCATCCCGGGCCGCGCCGTGTCACGCACGTGATGAACATCACGGATGTCGGGCACATGACCGACGATGCCGAAGGCGGGGAGCACGGGGAGGACCGGATGGTCGTCGCCGGTCGCCGCATCGCCGAGGCCAAGAAGAGCGGCAAACTCCCGGCGGGCACGGAGATCGACCCGTCGAACCCGTGGCAGATTGCCCGGTTCTATGAGGACCGCTTCAAGGACGATGCGCGGCGGCTGGGGCTGAAGGTCGCTCTCGAGGCGCAGAAAGACCCGACGCTCATGCCGCGGGCGACGGAGAGCATCGAGGGGATGAAGGCGCTGATCGCGCGGCTCATCGCGCGAGGCCACGCCTATGTCGTCGGTGCGTCGGGGGGGCGGGTGGTGTACTTCGATGTGCGGAGTTTCGCCCCGTACGGACGACTGAGCGGGAACACGCTCGATGCGCTCAAGGAGGGCGAGGGCGGCCGCATCAGCGCGGAGAACCAGGCGGGGAAGAAGCACCCGGCGGACTTCCTGCTGTGGAAGGAGGATGCCAGCCACATCATGAAGTGGGACTCGCCGTGGGGCGCGGGCTACCCGGGCTGGCACATCGAGTGCTCGGTCATGAGCGCCTCGCGGCTGCGCGCGACGGCGGGCGGAACGCCTCTGGGCGCGGATGCGCTCGCGGCGATGACCCTGCCCGACGGCGACCCGGTGATCGATGTGCACTCGGGCGGCGAGGACAACATCTTCCCGCACCACGAGTGCGAGATCGCCCAGAGTTGCTGCGCCTTCAACGCGGTTCCCCAGCAGGGCTCGTTCAGCGCGATGTGGTTCCACCCTCGATTCCTCATGGTCGAGGGCGACAAGATGAGCAAGAGCAAGGGAAACTTCTTCACAGCGCGCGACCTGTTCGCCGCGCCGCACAACGTCGAGCCCGGCGCGCTGCGGCTGGAACTCATCAAGACGCACTACCGCACCAACGCCAACTTCACCATGCAGGGCTTGAAGGACAGCCAGCGAACCGTGGAGCGGTGGCGGCGGTTCCTCGAGACCGCCGGCGCCCCCGCGCCCGCCGGCGCCGCGCCGACGAGTGTCGAGCGCGCGTTCGCCGCGGCGATGAACGAGGATCTCAACATTGCCGGCGCGATCGGCGAGGTGAACAAGTGGATCGGCGAAACTCCCGCCCCCACCCCCGCGGACGCCCGTGCATTGCTGAACATCGACGCGGTGCTCGGCGTGCTCTCGCTCGAGAAGCCCCAGGCCGCGCAGACCAGCATCGGCGTGTTCATCGGCTGCGATGCCGACCCCGCCGTGCTCGCCAAACTCGAGGAGCGCGTCGCCGCGCGCAAGGCCAAGGACTTCGCGGCCTCCGACCGCATCCGCGATGAACTCGCGAAGATGGGGTACGCCATCAAGGACGTCGCGGGCGGGAAGGTCGAGGTTCGCCGGTCGTAATCGCTCGACGCGAGGATCGCGAAGGACTCGAAGGAAGAGAATCCGGCTGAGTCGCCGGTACGCCGCTCGCGCTCAAGCCCCTCCCGTTCCCTCAACTTGATCGACATCTTTCTTGGGTTGGGTATCTCTCTTCGCGCGCTTCGAGCCCTTCGCGCTTGTGTCTTCTTCGAGGACTCGCTTCCTCCGCAGCACATGGTGGTAGTGCTGCGCGAACCGGTGCGCCTCATCGCGGATCGCCTGGCACAACTTCAGCCCCAGGTTCTCGCGCCCGAGTTTGATGGGCTCGCCGCGGCCGCCGAGGGGCGACGGCGATGCGCCCGGCGGATCGGCGCGGAACGCGAAGATGATCTCGTCCTTCTTCGCCAGCGAGATCACCATCGGCGGCTGGATCCCCAACTCCCTGAACGCCTCCATCGCCGCGTGCAACTGTCCCAGCCCGCCGTCGATCAGGATCACATCCGGGTACAACTCGTTGCCCGTCCCCGCCTCGCGATAGCGGCGCGACACCACCTCGCGGATGCTCGCGTAGTCGTCGTTCACCCCCGCGCGGCCGTCCGGCCCCGTCGCCAGCACGTCCTTGATCCGGTACCGCCGATACTCGTTCTTCAGCGGGCGGCCGTCGACAAAGCACACCTTGCTGCCGACCGTCTGCCCGCCCTGCAGGTGCGCGATGTCGATCGCCTCGATGCACCGGATGGGCTTGTCCATCCCCAGCGTCTTCTGCAGCGACCGCATGCCCTTCTTCGGATCGACGTGGAAACTCTCGGCCTCGGGCTGCCAGGTGTCCTTCTTCCCGCCTCTGGCCCGCTCATCGAGCCGCTGGATGGCTTTGATCTGGTCGCGCAGCGTCGCGGCTTTCTCATAGTCGAGCGCGGCCGCGGCGTCGTTCATGTCCTTCTGCATCTGCCGCAGCATCACCGACCGCTTGCCCGTCAGGAAATCCGTGAACCGGTCGACATCCGCGCGGTACGCCTCTTTGCCGATCTTCGCCGCGCACGGCGCGGTGCACATGCCGATGTTGTACAGCAGGCAAGGGCGGAAGGATTTGTTCTTCTCGTCGTCCTCGATGATGTCCAGCGAGCAGGTGCGGAACTTGAAGACGCGTTGGAGCAGGTTCACCGCCTCTCGCAATGCGCCCGGCCGCGTGAACGGCCCGAACACCTTCGCCCCTTTGAACTGCGGCGCCTGCAGGTTCCGCGTCACCACCACCCGCGGGAAGTCCTCCCTCGTGCTGATGACCAGATACGGGAAGGTCTTGTCGTCGGTCAGCCGTGCGTTGAACCGGGGCGAGATGTCCTTGATCAGCCGGTTCTCGGTGAGCAGCGCTTCCCACTCGCCCTCGCAGTCCAACGTCTCGAAGTCGTGCACCACATCCAGCAGCGGGCCCTTCCGCGGCCCAAGATCCGCCGAGGGAGTGAAGTACGAAGACACCCGATCGTTCAGACGGGATGCCTTGCCGACGTAGAGCACCACATCCTTGCTGTCCTTCATGAGGTACACGCCGGGCGACGCCGGCAGCGCGCGGGCCTTCTTCAGCAGGCGGTCAAGCCGCGCATCGCGCTCCTCGCTTCCCCACTCGGGAAGAGCGGGCGTTCGAGCCTCGGTGCTCTCAGGCCGCGGCGCGTGCTCATCATGATCCGGCGACTTTGACACCCAGAACTGTATGTGACCCCCGCGAAACGCCGGTTACGCGGCCCACCACAGCCGGATCAGCGCGAGCCACGCCGGGATGCCGACCGCGATATTCAGGGGAAACGTGACGCCCAACGCCATCGTGACGTATAGGCCCGGGTTGGCCCTGGGGATCGCGAGTTTCAGCGCTGCCGGCGCGGCAATGTACGAAGCGGAGCCGGCCAGGAGCGTCAGCAGGAACGCGTCGCCCGCCGACATACCCAAGAAGCGAGCCACGACCAGACCAAGCGTGCCCTGCACGACAGGGGCGAGCATCGCGAAGAGGACGCAGACCCAGCCGGTTCGGCCGATCTCCCGCAGGCGTTTCGCGGCAAGGAGGCCCAGATCGAGCAGGAAGAAGCACAGCGCGCCGACGAACATGTCCTGAGCGAAGGGCTTCAGCAGCGCTGCGCCCTTCTCACCCGCCAGGGCGCCCACCGCCATCGATCCCAGCAGCAGAAAGACCGGGCCGTTCAGGAACGACTCGTGCAGAAGCCGGGCCCACGAGGTCCGCGGGCCAGACTCGGACTCTTCGGCCCCGGCCGACAGCCGCAGGAGCATCAGGCTGGCAACGATCGCGGGCGACTCCATCACCGCCATCACCGCGACCATGTAGCCCGACTGCTTGATTCCCATCTCGCTCAGCACCGCGCTGGCGGTGATAAACGTCACCGCCGAGATGGACCCATACGTCGCGGCGACCGCTGCGGCGTTCAGGACTCCAAGGCGGGTCCTGAGCATCAGGAACACCCCAAGGGGGATGATGGTCGAGAGGCCGACACCCGCGGCGAGCGTGGCGAAGAGTTCGCGGCTCGGGCCGGCCGCGGCGATGCTCAGCCCGCCCTTGAAGCCGATGGCGAACAGCAGGTAAAGCGAGAGGAGTTTGGGGATGGGGTGCGGGATGCGAAGGCCGGTGCGGAACGCGGCCGCGAGCATCCCGAGAACGAAGAAGAGGATCGGTGGGGTGAGCAGCGTGGACACGGCCCAGAGATTACGCTGTGAATCTTCGCCGCGACGCCGAAAGTCGGACAGGTGTATCTGCTGTCCGTGACACTCACTCCGGAACATGCCATGCTGACGCTCGCCGAGTACGACTGGTCCAGCCTTCTTTCCTCCGAGGCACTGGTCGCGCTGTTGACGCTCACCAGCCTCGAGATCGTGCTCGGCATCGACAACGTGATCTTCATCGCCATCCTCGTCGGCCGGCTGCCCGAGGCGCAGCGCGACAAGGCCCGCATCATCGGACTCTCGCTGGCCATGTTCATGCGCATCGGCCTGCTGTTTGCCATCTCGTGGGTCATGGGGCTCAAGGACCTGCACCTGTTCACGCTCCCGGTTCTCGAGCATGTGGTGAGCGGCAAGGACCTGGTGCTGATCCTCGGCGGCCTCTTCCTGATCGCCAAGAGCACCTACGAGATCCACCACAAGATCGAGACCGGGGGCGTTGTCGAGGCCGTGCCGCTCGAGGGAACCGGCCAGGCGAACGCCATCGGCAGGGCGGCCGGCAACACGTTCGCGATGGCGCTGGTTCAGATCCTGATGGTGGACCTGGTCTTCTCGCTGGACTCGGTCATCACCGCCGTCGGCATGACGAACAACAAGCCGGTGATGGTCGTCTCGATCGTCGCGGCGGTGGGCGTGATGCTCGTGTTCAGCGGCTACATCGCGCGGTTCGTGGAGCGTCACCCCACGATCAAGATGCTCGCCCTTTCGTTCCTGATCCTGATCGGCGTCATGCTGACAGTCGATGGCACCGGCGGGCACATCGACAAGAAACTGGTCTACTTCGCCATGGCGTTCTCGCTCGCGGTCGAGTCGCTGAACATCTGGGCCCGTGCCCGGGCGGTGCGCAGGGCGCTGACCGCGTAGGCGGGGGCGAGGGCGCTATCGCGCCGCCGGGTCCTGGCGGTAGTACATCCGCAGCGCGTCATACAGCGCCCGCTCGCGATCCCGCAGTTCACGCGATCGCTCGAAGAACGCCTCCGTCGCGACCGCGAAGAACTCGGCCGGGTTCGTCGCCCCGTAGCGGTCGAGCACGAGCACCGATGCGCCCGGCCGCGCCGTCCGCAGCCGGTTGAAGGCGTCATTCATCACGCTGCGCCACGTGCGGTACTCCGCCGCGCCTCCCAGGGGCGGCGTTCCATCCACCACGCCGTCGAGCATGTCGAGTTTGTGCGCAAACTCGTGCAGCACCAGGTTCCGCCCGTCGTCGCCGTCGGCAACACCCTCGATCGCATCCGCCCACGACACGATCACCGGCCCGCTATACCAGGCCTCGCCGAGATTCGGCGATCCCTCATGCACCACGCCCATCGCATCCCGTCGCTGCGTCGTGGCGAAGTACCCGGTCGGGTACACCAGGATCTCCTGCACGTTCGGGTACACGGGATCGATGAGCGGGTCGATGTCGAACCCGACCAGCAGCAGCGACGCCTGTGCCGCGATGATCATCCGCATGTGCTCGGTCAGCACCAGCCCGTCGCATCCCTCCCACCGCTTCTCCACGATCATCACCAGCGTGAGGTCGCACAGTTTGTCCTGCTCGGCCCGCGAGAGCCCCTGCCACGCGGCCAGTTTCGGCGAGAGGGCCAGCGCCACGCCGGCGCGCGCGGCATCGCCCAGCACACGTCCACGCCTCCGCTTGCGAAAGAACGACAGCACGGCTCATTGTTGCCGCGATCGGCCGCGCACGCTCCCGACTCTTGCCGGGAGACTGCCGCGCCGCCGCGTGGCGACCCCGATGTGCTGCTCAGCGGTGTACGAACGCCGCGCGGATCCGCCGGACCGGCGGGGCCTCGTCGTCCTCGAAGTCATCGGGCTGGCGGATGGGATGCATCCCCGCCTGCTCGAACATCCCGATCAGTTCGTGCACGCTCAGCGGCCACGGCGGGCCCTTGAAACTCTCGAGCGCCTGATCATCGTCGCGTCCGCGGCAGACGCACACCACCGTGCCCCGCGGGCAGCACAGGCTGGCGATCGCACGGGCCGCGGCGGTGCGCTGCTCGGGCGAGACGGACTGGATCGTGTTCGCCTCGACGACCAGGTCAAACCGGCGGCGCAGCCGCGCAGGCAGGTCGAAGAGGTCGGAGACCAGGAACGACTCCGCGCAGGCCGGGAACCGCTGGCGCGCCCAGTCGATCGCGGTGGGGGCGACATCAAACCCCGTCGCGTCATAGCCGCGGTTGAGCAGTTCGACGACATCGTCGCCCAGCCCGCACCCGACGACCACCGCGCGCGCGCCCGGACGGATGCGCCCCGGCGCCTCGGCGTTGAGCCACGACACCAGCGCGGGGTTTGCACGCTCGTCGACCCACGGCACCTTCGCCGAGTCGCGCTCCGCGGCCTGATAGACCTCTTCATGCCAGCCCGATGCGCCGGGAGAACGCAAAGCCCGCGAGAGCGGCTCGACCACCACGCCGACGCCGCGCGCCGCCTGGGCAACTGCCTGGTTCGTGCTCATGATCGCCGCCTCCTTCCCCCACCGTTCATGGCGAAGGCCCCGGTACTTCCCCGGGCAGGAGCGTGACGAACGCAACGCGTCACTTGCCATCGGCCTGACCAAGGCTTGGGGTGAGCCCTCGCCTCGTGCAACCCGATCCCAACTACCAGCCAAGTGTAACCCACGGAGGACGTTACGGGAAGGTCTTGCCAGGAATATCCCCGAATCAGGGAGGCTGTCTTCTTTCGATCCTGACGGCTTTCCGGCACGCCCGGCGTACCATCCGGCCGCGGCCTCGGAGTGGGGCCGCAGCCACGCCAGAAGCCTCCAAACACCCTTGACGCCCCCCCCTTCCAGCCCCGACGCGGCCTCTGTTGCTCGGCCATCCGCGCCGCCCGGACCGGTGGCAGCGGTCGCGATGCGCGATTTTCTGACCGATGGCTCGGTTTCCGCCCTGTGCGATGAACTCGCCCGCCTGCTACGAACCCCGATCTGGCTTCGAGACCAGTCCGGCGAGGTGATCATCCCGGTGTGGAGCGACGATGCCACGGCAAGCGGCGGCGGCCACCCGTGGGCGATTGTCACAGAAGCGGAAGGGCGCGCCCGGGCCTTCGGCCTGGTCTCACGCACCGAAGCCGAATGCCACGAGCCGACGCCGGTCCCTCTCCGCATTCGCGCCGGGCTGCTGGGGGCGATTGTCCTGTGCATGCCGCGGGACGCAGCGGCGCCGCAGGCCGACGCCATCCGCCGGGCCCTGGGCCTGCTGGCATCCTCGGTGTGCGATGTGTGCGAAGCGCAGTGGACGCTCCGCCAGCGGATCAAGGAACTCGATGCGCTGTACCGGCTCAGCGAGTTGCTCACCGAGAGCCAGTCGGGCGGGGCGATCGGAATGGATGTCGACCGCCTGCTTGATGCGGCGCTCTCCCTCGCCATCGAGACGCTCGGTGTCGATGCAGGGTCCATCGCGCTGATCGAAGACGGTAAGGACCTGCCGCTCATCCGCGCTTCCCGCGGCCTTTCGCGCACGTGGACGACCGACACCGAGGCGCTCTCCCGCCACGGCGTGCTGCGCCAGGCCGCGCTCCGCGGCGAGGTGATCTGCGTCGAGGACCTGCTCCGCGATCCGCGCATCGAGGCCACCGACCGCATCCGCACCGAGGGGCTCGTCAGCCTGATCACCACCGGCCTGCTCGACCAGGGCACGCCCATCGGCCTCATCCGCCTGTACACCCGGCGCGCGCGCGTCTTCACGCCCGCCGAGGGCGAACTGCTCAAGGCCATCGCCGAGCACGCCGCGGCGGCGGTCACCACCGCGCGCCTCCGCAAACTGCGCGAGCAGGACGAGGCGATGAAGCGGCAGGTGCGGCTTGCGGCGAGCGTGCAGCGGCGGATGCTGCCGCGGACGACGCCGAACGTGCCGCCGTTCGATGTCGCCGCGCACTACGCCCCGTCGTTTGAACTGGGCGGCGACTTCTACGACTTCCTGGAACTGGGCGGTCACCTGGGCATCCTGGTGGGCGATGTGGCGGGCAAGGGCGTGCCCGCCGCGCTGCTGATGTCGAGCGTGCGCGCCAGCCTCCGCGCCCATGCGCAGGATGTGTACCACATCGGCGATGTGCTCAAGCGCGTCAACCGCGCACTCGTGCGGGATACGCTCGACAACGAGTTCGTGACGCTGTGGTACGGCGTCGCCGATCCGGTCTCGCTTCGGCTGACTTACTGCGCCGCCGGGCACGACTGGCCGCTGCTGATCCGGGTGCCGCGGGACCGCCCCGTGACCGATCGCGACTGCCAGCGCCTGACCGCCGACGGCATGGCCCTGGGCATCGACCCGACGCAGGAGTATCCGCTGGGCGTGTTCCAACTCCAGCCGCGCGACGTGATCGTCGCCTGGACCGACGGGCTGCACGACGCCGTGAACTTTGAGGGTCAGCGGTTCGGCGGGACGCGCCTCCGCAGCGCGCTGGTCGAACTGCTGGAGCGCGAGCCCGGCGCCTCCGCAGCGCGGATCGTCGATCATGTGCTGGCGGCGGTCCGCCAGTTCAGCGGCCTCTCGGGCCGGACCGACGACATCACCGTGGTGGCGCTCCGCGTCGGAGAGCGGTAGATCTTTGCGAGCGGCAGCCCGCGGCCGTAGGGCCCGCATTCTGCTCCCTCGATCACGGGCACGAAGGACCGCCGCGTCCCGCTTGTTTGCTCCACCCCCTCCCTTGCCCACTCACCGCCTCTTCCCCTCCGATTTCCACAGATCTGTGGAACTCCGGTCGTTTTTCCACACATCTGTGGAACGGGGCGAGAGGCAATCATCAAGATAAGTAGATTTGTGATGAGTTTCGGCAAACCTCGCAACGCTCATTGGCTTCGGGCGTACGGGGTGGTACCTTCCTCCACGGATGAGAGGGTGACTCGGCGGCCGCACTCCGCGGCCGCCCGGAGACCGCCCCTTGCCGCGCCCACGCCCCCAACCACCTATCGGACCCGCCACGGCGTCCCGGATTTGTCAGAGCCCGGAGCGCCGGCTACGGGTTGCGCGGCGAACTTCCCCCCTATGGGCGCGGACGATTCTCGCCCTTTCGGCCCTTCTCGCGGCTTTGTCTGCTCCCGCCTCTGGCGACGGGGGGGTCGACCCCCTCTCCGGCATCGACTTTGTCCGCATCACCCACCCGGGCAACGCGCCGTGGATGGGGACCAACCCGCCCACGCAGGGCGACGACGCCATCGGCCGCGGCGGCGTCAACTACGAGTACAACATCGGCCGGTACGAGGTGACGACCAGCCAGTGGGTTCAGTTCTTCAATGCCGCGTACGACCGGCCCGCCGGGCAGCCCAACCTGCCGTGGCTGACGCCGCCGACGTTCTGGGGGGCGCAGGGCACGACGCCGATCAACGCCTCGAACCCCAACGCGCGGCGGTGGCAGGTGCCCGCCGGCAACGAGATGCGGGCGGTAGGGAACATCTCGTGGCGCATGGCGGCGATGTACTGCAACTTCCTCCACAACGGCGGCGCGGTCGCCGGAGGCGTCACGCCCCGGGAGAACTTCCTGAGCGGCGCGTACGACGTTTCCACCTTTGGCCCCAATGGCATGGGGGGCTTCGCCGACCAGCCGACGCGATCGCCCGGGGCGCGGTACTTCATCCCGTCGCGCGATGAGTGGATCAAGGCAGCCCACTACGACCCGCACCGCTACGGACCGAACCAGGGCGGCTACTGGGAGTACTCGAACTCGACCGATGCGTGGATCCCCGGCGGCCCGCCGGGCGCACACATCAACCTGCCGCCGGGCCCGTCGGGTCCCAACCCCGATGGCCCGCTCGCGCAGGCCAACTACGGCTGGGACGAGTTCCGATTCCCCGGCTACGGCAGCCCCTTCGCCGTGCCGCTCGGCGCGTACCCCGATGTGCAGAGCCCGTGGGGGCTGCTGGATGTCGCAGGGGCGACGGCGGAGTGGACTGAGCAGATCTCTTACGGCACGTTCGAAGGGCCGGACGCAAGATACGTCGAAGGCAGTCATTGGAACGGCGCGCCCGGGTATGGATTGGGCGATTCGATCTCATTCAGCCCAGGGCAGCTTGCTCCCTATCTAAGCGCATTCGACTTTGGATTCCGAGTTGCTTCAGTCGTCCCCGGCCCCTCGCCATTGGCGGCGATTGTGTGTGCTTCCGGGTGTGTACTCGTGCTCACCAAGCGAAGACGAGGATAAACAGCGTGAAACTTAGACACTTGTTCGGGCTCGGAGCGGTCGCATGAGCAGCACCCGTCGATTACTCCATCCATGCATGCTCGCCGGGATGCTTGCACTCGGGTCTTTCTGCGGGCCGGCTCACGCGGACATCGACCCCCTCTCCGGCATCGACTTTGTCCGCATCACCCACCCGGGCAACGCGCCGTGGGCTGGGGACGGCACACCCAACGACAGGGCAATCGGTCGCGGGAGCGTGGGGTATGAGTACAGCATCGGCCGCTTCGAGGTCACGACGAGCCAGTGGGTCCAGTTCTTCAACGCCGCGTATGACCGGCCGGTTGCGGATCGCCTGCCGCACCTGATCCCGCCCGACCACTGGGGCGCGGTAGGGGCAACGCCGAATACCCCGGGCGGTCTCCGCTGGCAGGTGCCCGCGGGCAACCAGATGCGGCCCGTCGGCGACATCAGTTGGCGCATGGCGGCGATGTACTGCAACTGGCTCCATAACAACAAGAGCACCGACCGCCAAGCCTTCCTGAACGGCGCGTACGACGTCAGCACGTTCGGATACGTGGGAAGCAACTTCACCGACCAACTCACCCATCACCCCGATGCCCGCTACTGGATCCCGACATGGGACGAACACCTGAAGGCGTCCCATTACGACCCTCACCGCTTCGGCCCCGATCAGGGCGGTTGGTGGCTTTACAACACCACGCGCGATGTCCCGACAATCCCCGGCGCGCCGCCGAGCATGGGCGGCATCGGCGAGGCCAACACCGGCGGCTGGGGCGGCGGCCCCTCGCCGTTCTCGATCCCGCTCGGTGCGTACAGCGACGTCACAAGCCCGTGGGGGTTATTCGACACGGCCGGAGGAACGGCGGAGTGGATCGAGGACGTCCGTTTCGTCGCTGGTACGAGAACAAGGCTCTATGAGGGCAGCTGGTGGGTTGACGGCCCTCCAGTCGCCGACCGTATCAGCGCAGTCAGCGATGTGTTTCCCAGCCTCTCGACCTTTGATCTCGGGTTTCGGATCGCATCAAGCGTTCCGGGACCGTCAACTGGAATGCTCCTTGTGTGCGCGGGCGCATGGCTCACTCGTCGCAATACAAGGAGTGCCTCATGCCAAGAGTCGTTTTGCTGTTCGTCGGCCTGACGCTGCTGTTTCTGAGTGCCGTCTCTGCTCTCCCACAAACTCCTACGCTGACCGTCGACGTCAACGGCTCCCCCGTCTTTACGAGCACTTCATCGGGAGCAAGTCCGACGATCAACCTTGGGGACCTCTGAACAACCCCGCGCAACCGATCGGGTTCGAGTAGCGTATCTCTG
>CAYPEI010000036.1:0-30383 GCA_964409775.1 uncultured Phycisphaeraceae bacterium
CCACCACCACTCCCGCCCCCACCTCCGCCCTGCTGACCGGACCACGTCGGCACACCCGCGATCGCATCGGCCCCGCCATCGCCGGGCACGGCGACCGCCCCCGAGGCGAACGACTCGGCGGGGTTGATGGCCTTGGGGTGGCCGTCGATGCGCACGACGAACACCATCGGGCCGACGGCGAGCAAGTCACCGGGAACAAGTTCGCGCTTGGTGATGCGGTCCTTGTTGACGAACGTGCCGTTGGAGGACTTCAGATCGCGGACCATCAACTCGTCGTCGTCGATGAGCAGTTCGCAGTGGTGACGCGAGACACTGGCCATGGGGATGCGGAGTTTGCAGTCCTCGCCGCGCCCGATGGTGACAGGAAACGCCCGCACCGGCACCTCTTTCGAGCCGCCGTCCTTCTGCACCATCAAGAGGGTCACGTTCACGGCTGGACCTACCCTTCCGCGGCGAGTTCGGCCGCATCAGTCACCCATGGATTCTTCGCAACATATCCGCCTGCCGGTGCTGGGGCAACCCGCCCGCCCGGAAGTGCCGGCGACGACAGACGCGGGCCGGCACCCGCTGGATGAACCCGCGGTCCGAGAGCCTGTTCGGTCGCTGTACATCCACGTGCCGTTCTGCTCGCACAAGTGCCACTACTGCGACTTCTACTCGTTTGTGGACACGCGGGACCAGCAGAAAGCGTTCGTGGATCGGCTGGTAGAAGAGTTGGAGTTCCTTGCGCCACACGCCGCGGGCGCGCCGCTGCGGACGATCTTCGTGGGCGGGGGAACGCCCTCGCTGCTCGCGGCGGGGCTGTGGGAGCGATTGCTGGCGCGGCTGGGGGCTCTCTTCGACCTGTCGTGGATGGGTCGGGCGCAGGCCGGGGAAGAAACTGCACGGGGGGAGTTCACGGTCGAGTGCAACCCCGAATCGGCCGCGGCGGACCTGCTGCGCCTGCTGGCGACGGGCGGAGTCAACCGGGTAAGCGTGGGAGCGCAGTCGTTCGAGGCCAGGCACCTGCGCACGCTGGAACGCACGCACAACCCGGCGAACGTGGCTCGCGCGGTGGACGCGGCGCGGGCGGCCGGGATCGCGAGAGTATCGGTCGACCTGATCTTCGGCATCCCCGGGCAGTCGCTCGCGGAGTGGGAGCAGGACGTGCGCACGGCGCTGGCGCTGGGGACGACGCACGTTTCCTGCTACGCACTGACGTATGAGGCCAACACGCCGATGACGGCGCGGCTGCGGCGGGGCGAGTTCGCGCCGGCGGATGAAGACCTCGAAGCGGCGATGTTTGAGCGGACAGTGCACATGCTGCGGGCGGCGGGGCTGGAGCGGTACGAGGTGAGCAACTTCGCAAGGCCCGGCCACGAGAGCAGACACAACCTCGCGTACTGGCGGCAGGAGCAGTGGCTCGCCGCGGGGCCGAGCGCATCGGGGCACGCATGGGCGGGAATGTCCCTGCGGTGCGGCGCGGGGAGTTGGCGCTGGAAAAACGTGCCGCGGCTGGGGGACTATCTCGCCTCGCGCGGGCGCTCGCCGGTGATCGATGTCGAGCGGCCGGATGCGGCGCGGCTGGTGCGAGAGCGGATCATGATGGGGCTGCGGATCGCCGAGGGACTGGATGCGGACGCGTTGATGGCGGATGCGGAGGCGAGCATGGCGGGGAGCGCGGAGCGGCTTGCGCGGCGCGCTGCGAGGTTCGTGGCCGAGGGATTGATGCGCCCCGATCCGCACCGTTGGGCGCTGACGGATGCGGGGTTTCTGGTGGCCGATTACATCGCCGCGGAGTTGATGGGCGCGGTGTGAGCGACCGGAGGCCGTCGGGCACGCGGCTCAGAGAGGTCATTCCGCGTCAGAGACTCCATCGACGGTGTCGAGATCGGTCGCGGCGGCGGACTTGGCCGCGGGCTCGGTGCGTGCAGTAAGCCGGAAGTCCTTGAGCACGCGCTTGAGGTCCTTGGGCCAGGCGGTGTGAATATCGACTGTCTGGCCTGTGACCGGGTGCGTGAAGACGATGCGATGGGCGTGGAGCGCCAGCCGCGGCGATGCGCCGTGCACGCGCCGGGGACCATAGAGGACATCGCCGAGGATCGGGCAGCCGATCGCCTCGAGGTGGAGCCGGACCTGGTGCAGCCGCCCGGTGACCGGGCGCGCCTCGATCAGACAGCCGTGATCGGAGACATCCAGCACGCGGTAGGCGGTCAGGGCGGGCTTGCCGCTGCCGGCGCGGGTGATGCGCGCAAGTTTCATGATGCCCGTGCCGGAGCGCGCGTGTTTGGGCGCCGCGGCGGTGGGCGACTCGACGATGGGCATGCGGATCACGCCCGCCGGCTTCTTCGGCGTGCCGGCGCAGATCGCCCAGTAGAACTTGCGGACACGTCGCTTGGCGAAGTCGTCGCGGAGGGTGTCGTACGCGGCGGTCCGGAGCGCGACGATGAGCAGGCCCGAGGTCTCGCGGTCGAGCCGGTGGAGGAGGCCGAAATCGCGCGATTTTCCGAGATTCTGGAGTTGGTTCGGCCAGCGGGCAAAGAGCCCGTTGAGAAGGGTGTCCTCCGCGTGGCCCTTGCCGGGCTGCGTCGCCAGGCGCGTGGGCTTCTCGATGACGGCGACGTGGTCGTCCTCGTAGGCGATGCGGAACGTGACGTCCTTGTTGGGGTCGACGGAAAGGCTCATGGGGCGCGGCCTGGGGTGAGGGGGGAGGGGCAGGCCGCATGGTCGAGGTACCAGCGGAGTTCGCCGGCAAGCGGCTGAACGGCGAGGATGGGGAGATTGGCCGGATCCTCGGTGTTGCCGGAGGCGGCGGCGCGGGCAACGCGCTGAACCGTCGGTCGCTTGCCCTCGCCGGTGACGAGCACGGCGATGAACCGGCTGGCGTTGATCATCGGCAGGGAGAGCGTGACGCGGTCCGGCGGCGTCACGGCGGGCCCGGAGTTGAAGCGGACCAGCGCGGGCCGCTCGTGAAGCGGGAGAAGGGCCTCGGCAGGATCGGGGTGCAGATCGGCCATCAGGGCGGGCGAGCGCGGGAAGAGCGAGGCGGTGTGGCCGTCGGCGCCCATTCCCAGCAGGACGAAGTCGAGTCGGTCGTGGCCCTTCTCGCGCCAGCCCAGGTGCTCGCGCAACTCGCGCTGATAGGCGAGGTCGGCATCGGCGGCGAGCGCGTGGATGGGGTGGAGTTGCTCGGCGGGGATGCCCGAGTGTTCGCCGACCGTCTCTTCGATGTTGCGGAAGTTGCAGCGGTCGTCGTCGAACGGCACGCGGCGCTCATCCACGATCCAGACGTGCGTCTGCGCCCAGGGAAAGTTCCGGAAGATCGGGTCGATCATCAGCCGGCGGTACAACGGGAGGGGTGTGCCGCCGCCCGACAGCGCGAGGTGGAACGAGCCGAACACCCGGATGCAGTTCAGGGCATGCAGCATCAAGTCGGAGGCGAGCGCCCCGGTGACGCCCTCGACATCCTCGCGCACCACGACCGCGCCGGGGAGGCGCGGCGCGACGGGCTCGGGCGTGAGGTCGTAGGTGTCGTCCATGGACGGGTATTCTGTGGCGCGCGGGCCGCGGGTTCCAGCGGGAAACGAAAGAACCCATGGACCCGTGGTCCATGGGTTCGGTGGAAGCGATCAGGGGGCTCGCGGGATCAGGAGCAGCCGGCGAACCACGCCGACAGGAACGCGAAGATGTCCGGGACAGTCGGAACGGCCCCGTCGCCGTCGAAGTTGGCGGTCGAATCCCCGGCAAACCACGCCGACAGGAACGCGAAGATGTCCGGGACGCCGAGGTTCTGATCCTGGTTGAAGTCGGCCCGGCAGCACGGCTGCAGGTTGTTGCCCGGCGCATTGCAGGACGTGCCGACGCCGGCAAATCGTGCATTCGCTCCCGTGCACTGTGCCGCCGTCACGACCGTGCACGTCCCGCCGATGCAGCAGGCGCCGGTCTGGGCCGCGCCGCAGGGGTTGGGCTCGCAGAGGGTGAGCGGTCCGCGCCAGGTGGCGCCGGGAATGCCGCTGCAACTGGCCTGGGTGAGCGGGAAGCAGAAGTTGGTGGCCGAGCAGCAGGCGCCGGTGGGCTGCGGGCAGTTGTTGGGCGAGCAGGAGGTGCCCACACCCTGGAAGGTGCCGCCCAGCCCGGTGCAGGCGGGGTTCGAGATGTTCGAGGCGCAGGTACCGTCGGGCAGGCAGCATGCGCCAAGCGGGCAGGTCCCTCCCGCGCCGCACGCGACGTTGATGCCGATGAACGTGCCGCCGAAGCCCGAGCAGACGCCGGGCTCCATGACCTGGCAACTAGTCCCGAAGCAGCACGCGCCAGTGGGCTGCGGGCACGCCGCGGCACAGGTCTGCCCGAACGTCCACGAGCCCTGCTGCGCGGTGCACGCCGACTGCAGGAGGATCTGGCAGGAGCCGTTGGGCAGGCAGCAGCGCGCCGTTGGCTGCGTGCAGGTGTTGGGCGAGCACACACCGCCCTGTGACCACGACGATCCCGCGGCACAGTTCGCCTGGGTCGTGACGGTGCACGAACCGATCGGCGCACAGCACGCGCCGGTGGGGTCGGGTTCACAGTTGATGCTCGACCACGTTGCACGCATCACCCAGTCGCCCGAAGGGCGGCAGAGGATGTTGAGGCCGGAGAAGGTGGACCATCCGCCGTTGGGCGGGCACCCGAAGATGCCGCAGTTCACGCCGAAGAGCCAGTTCCGGGCGCCCTGGCTCAGGCCGCTCACGTCTGTGCACGGGAAGGCGTTGCGATTGCTGGGAATGTCGGTCGAGCCCCCGCATCCGGAACCGGACTGCTGGTTGTGGTGATCGATGCGCAGGCCGATCGAGAACGTGTTGGTGCCGCTGTTGTTGTAGACGTAGATCTGTTCGGGATCGCCGGGATCGACCGCGACCTGGATGTTCACACCCGCGGTGCCGGGGCCGATGCGAGCATGCGGGAGGTCCAGGTCGTTGGACGCATACTCAAACACTGGCGGGCCCGAGTTCGGCGGCCCGTCCCACACGAGAATCGTGTACTCGGTCGTCGTCTGCACCACCGCCTGGCTCGTCACCATGATGAACTCGAGCAGTTCGACCTTGATGGGGAAGGCCGAAGCCGGCAGCACATAACTCGCCGCGGCGATTTCGTTCTGGGCGAAGCCTGCCTGCGCCGTGTAACTGCCGCCGGTGAAACTCGCGTCGGTGTGGCTCGCAACGGTCTGCGGGCAGCCGGGGCCGCGGACTGTTCCGCCGCCCTCGCCCGCACCGCGCGAGAGGCGGAGCGTCACCGGCAGGAGGTCAAGACGCTCCAGGCCGACGGGGATCGGGAGGGCGGTCCGCTCAACCGCGACCGGCTCAGCCTGCTTCTGGGCCAGAGCATCCGGCGCCAGCGCCGCGGCGGACGCCGACGCGATCAGGGCAAGAGAACATCGCCGGAGGACGGGAAAACTGTTGGTCATGGGCCTGGTTTCCTGGTGTCGAATCGGACAGCGCGCACGGATGACACTCCCCATGGCCACGAGACCGTGTCGAACTGTATGAGTGTGCCAGCAGAACGCGGGTCCTACAAGGCGCAAAGACACGAACGGACGTGAAACCTTGCGCACGGCACCCCGGGGCGGTTCCGTGCATTCCGGCTGCCGCCGGGCAAAGCAGCGTGCGAATTCTCGGGCCTGAGGCCCCCTTCCGCACCTCCCCCGCCCCCCGCCCCCCGCCCCTTGCCCCCGGCCCCAGCCGCCGCCCTGCCGCCGCCCCGAGCCGCCTCATCGAACTTCGTCGTGCCGGGGGTTGTGCCACTCGCGGCCGTCCCGGGCCAACAGAAGGTCGGCCGCGGGTGGACCCCACGACCCGGGCTTGTAGGTCTCGATCGAGGCGCGGAGTTGGGGATTCTTGATGAACGGCTCGCAGATGCGCCACGACCCCTCGACCTCGTCGCGGTGCTTATACAGCGACCGGTCCCCCTTGATCGCGTCCAGGATGAGCGGCCCATAGGCCTCGATCTGCTCGCCGCCGAAGGCCTTGGCATAGTCGAGATCGAGTTTCGCAGACGAGATCTTCAGCCCGCTCCCGGGGACCTTCGCATCGACGCGCAGCGAGATGCCCTCCGATGGCGCGATGTTGATCACGATCCGGTTCTGCGAGCCGCGGTCCGCGGCGGCGGGCACGCCGAGTTTGCGGAACATATTAGTCGGCGCGGGCTTGAACGTAATCACCACCTCGGTGAGTTTGGCGGCCATCTTCTTGCCGGACCGCAAGTAGAACGGGACGCCGTTCCACCGCCAGTTGTCGAACTCGACGCGGATCGCCGCGAACGTCTCGTTCCGCCGCCCCGGGTCGACGCCCTTCTCATCCACGTAGGCCAGGTCATCCGGCCCGGGTCCGGGCCCATAGCGCCCGAAGGCGGCAAGACGCGCGGCGTGATCGTGGTGCGGAATGACCGCCGTGCTGAACAGCGCAATCTTCTCGCGCATGATGCCGTTGGCGTCGAAGACGCTGGGAGGCTCCATGGCCACCAGCGCGAGCACCTGCAACAGGTGGGACTGCACCATGTCCCGCAACGCGCCCCCCGCGCCCGAATCGTAGTAGTTGGCCGCGCGGGAGCCGACGGCAACGGTCTCCGCGGCGGTCACCTGCACATGATCCACGAAGTTGCGGTTCCACAGGGGCTCGAAGATGGTGTTGGCAAACCGCAGCACCGCGATGTTCTGCACCAGTTCCTTGCCGAGGTAGTGGTCGATGCGGAAGATCGCTTCTTCCTCAAAGACCCGGCCCAGCGCCCGATTGAGCGACGCGGCCGAGGCGAGGTCGACGCCGAAGGGCTTCTCGACGATGATCCGCTGCCACGCCGAATCGACTGGGTTCAGCGAGCACCACCGCTTGCCCTCGGTCACCATTCCCGCCGCGCCGATCGAATCGACGATCGGTTCGTACAGATCCGGTGAGACAGACAGATAGAAGAGGATGTTCGGCGAGCCGCACGCCTTGCTGATGCCCGCGCCCTGCGCCAGGTCGTTGATGCGCCGGGCCAGCGGCGCATAGGCCTCGGGGCTCGCCGCGTCGCCGGGGTGATAGTGCACCCGCTGGGCAAACTGCCGCCACCGCCCCGTCTCGAAATGCGCCGAAAACTTCTCCACGCTCGGGGCGAGTTTCTCCCGGAACTGATCGTCGGTCAGCGGCGTGCGCGAGACGCCCAGGATGACCGTGCCCCGCGGCATGACGCCCTGCCGTTCCAGGTCATACAGCGATGGGATGAGTTTGCGGTGCGTCAGGTCCCCGGATGCGCCGAAGATCACGATCACGCAGGGCTCGGCGGCGGACTGGCTGTTGGACGCGGAGGCCGCGGGAGTGGGCATGGGCGCATGGTATCGGAAGGCCGACGGCAGCGGCGACCGGCCGGGAGTACGGGCGAACAAGTCCGCGCCGGATCGACCTAGGATCGCGCCGCATGGACACCGCCGCGCTCCGCATCATCGATGCCAACGCCAACCGGGCGAGCGAGGGTGCTCGCGTGCTGGAGGATGTGGCGCGGCTGGGGCTGGGAGATGCCGCGCTGGCCGCCCGCTGCAAGGCGCTGCGCCATGGCCTTCGAGCGGCGCTGGCCGGGGTCGACGGCCTGCGACTGCTCGCCTCCCGTGACACACCGGGAGATGTCGGCACGCGTCTCACCGGGTCGATGGAAGGAGATCGCGCAGGGTTGCCGGACATCTGTGCCGCGGCGGGCAAGAGGCTCGGCGAAGCGCTGCGGGTGCTTGAGGAACTGCTCAAACTGGGGCCCGGCCCGGGGGGCGGCTCCGCGGCCGTGCTGAAATCGCTGCGGTACGAGGCGTACGACCTGGAGAAGCGGATCGTGCTCGGTGTCTCCCGCCCGCGCCGGCAGTGGCGGCTGTGCGTGCTCATCACCGAGTCGCTGTGCGTGCACCACCCTTGGGAGTCGGTCGCGCGAGCAGCGATCCGCGGCGGAGCGGACTGCCTGCAACTGCGCGAGAAGTCCATGCCCAGCCGCCACCTGCTCGAGCGAGCACACGCGCTCGTGCGGATCGCCGCCGAAACCGCTGTCGGCGGCGCACCGCCCGGCTCGCGGGCGAGCGTCATCATCAACGACCGGCCGGACATTGCCCTGGTCGCGGGCGCGGCGGGCGTGCACCTCGGGCAGGAGGATCTGCCCATCGCCGCGGCGAGGCACGTGCTCGGGCCGCGGATGCTCATCGGCGTCTCGACCTCTCGCATCGACGAGGCGATCCGCGCGTTCGACGAGGGCGCTGATTATGTCGGCCTTGGCCCGATGTTCGCCAGTTCCACCAAGCCCAGGGAGCGAATCGCGGGACCGGCGTACCTCGCCGAGTTTCTCGCGTGGGACACGGCCCGTACCCGCGAACGCGCAGGCGTGCCGCTGCCTCACCTTGCGATCAGCGGCATCGACGCGTCGCGGGCGGGACAACTGGCATCGGCGGGGTGTGCGGGGGTAGCCGTTTCATCGGTGGTCTGCTCCTCGGCTGAGCCGGAACGGGTCTGTCACGAGATCCTGGCGGCGATGGGGCACGCTCAGGGCTGAATCACCAGCGAAGGCTGCGGCAGGTCGGCAAGGTCCGTCCACGTGGCCGGAGCGCTCCCGCCCTCGACCGCCTGAACCGAGGACCCGGACTGAGCGTCGCCCTCACCAGCCCACGAAGCGCGGCCGGCGCCGGGCAGGATCGCGATCGGCGCGATGGCCGCGCCGGACTCCTCACCATCAGCCACAACAACCACCGGCCCTTCCGCCGCCACGACCACGGACTCCTCGGTCGGAACGGTGTACAACGGGGTCTCGACGATCGGCGCGACATCCCCGGTCTCGTACGCCGAGTCATCGTCGATCTGCTCACCGCGATCCTGTCCGAAGTTGTAGATGTCCTCGTCCGAGCCCGCTTCGTCCGACGCATCGTCATCAGTCATCCGGACGGCCGCCCCGCGGGTCGTGAAGCAGTAGATGTCCGCGTCGGATCCGGGCTGGTCGGCGGATTCATCGAGACCCGCGCCATAGTCGCCGTCGTCCGCATCGGACCATTCCGCTGCGCCATCAAGACGGGTGATGTGGTTGAGATCAATGTCCGCGGGGGCGAAGCCCGCGGCATCCATCATGCGTCGGGGCTCAAGGGGCGCAAGGCCCTCGAACGGAGCATGGGCCAGCAGAGAACGGGTCTTGGCGGACCGGATGGTCATGGTTGGAGTCTCGGATCTTGGGTTGTGGTTCGAGGCGGCGAACGCGTAAAAGGTGCCACGTCCCGGACGCGGAGCCAACCCCCTGCGTTGCCCGCGGCGGATGCGGGTGGGCCTGTGCCGGGCATGCCGCGAACACGGAGATTATGCGGACCCCCGCGGGGATATCGGAAGTGGGGGTGCGAGGACGCGTGCGGCATCGCGAAACGCCGAGGTCTAAAGTTGACCATGAGCATCTCAAAGATCCTGGTCGCCATCGACGGAAGCGAAATTGCATCGCGGGCCGTGGCTGTCGCGGCCGATCTGGGTGCAACGCTCGGCGGTCAGATCGCACTTGTGTCGGTCGTGGATCCGCGTGGCGCAGCCGCCCTCGGGACCGGGGTGCCGGCGGGCGAGATCCTGCAGACGTTGCGCGAAGAAGCAGAGAGCCTGTTGACGAATGCGGCAAAGGACTCGTCCGCATGCCCGCCCACGCATCGATTCCTGCGTGAAGGCTCTCCGGGAACCGAGATCTGCGCCTCCGCGCGAGAATGGGGTGCGGACATGGTTGTCCTGGGCACACACGGGCGCGGCGGCCTGACCCGTCTGCTGATGGGCAGCACCGCCGAAGCGGTGGTTCGGCACGCGCCGTGCCCCGTGCTGGTGATCCCGGCTTCGTCGGTCAGTCCCGGGTAAGTGCATCGGCTCGGCAGCGCCAGAACAATGACGGCTCCGACACCCGACGCAGGCCTCTTCGCGTCTGGCATCGACGACTTGCCGCTATGCCCTCCGAGCGACCCGATGTTTCATCCAACCGGGCGTGCGAAGCCCACATAGACTCGGGGCATGGCAGTGACCTTTCTCGATCACACGCTGGCCAACGGGCTGCGGATCATCGCCGAGGTGGACCGCGCAGCGCACTCCGCCGCGGCGGGGTATTTCGTTCGGACCGGGGCAAGGGACGAAGCATCGAAGGTGATGGGCGTGAGCCATTTCCTCGAACACATGATGTTCAAGGGCACGGCGCGCCGGACAACCGAGCAGATCAACGCGGACTTCGACCGCATCGGCGCGAGGAACAACGCCTACACGAGCCACGAGATGACCTGCTTCCACGCGACGGTCCTGCCCGACCGGCTGCTGGGCGACGGCGGGGCGCTGGAGATCATCGGAGACATGATGCGGCCTGCGCTCCGCGAGGAGGACTTCGCCACCGAGAAGAAGGTCATCCTCGAAGAAATCGCGATGTACCAGGACAATCCGTTCTGGGTGCTGTACGAGCGTGCCGCCGAGGTTCATTACGGCGCGAAGCCCGAGGGCGGTGAATCGGCGGCGACGATCGAGGCCGGCATGCACCCGCTGGGGCACCGCGTGCTGGGCACCACCGGATCGATCACCGACCTGAATGTCGAGCAGATGCGCTCCTATTTCGCCGAGCGCTACTCGGCGGACAACACGGTCGTGGCCCTCGCGGGCAATCTCGATTTCGATCGCGCGGTGAAGCAGATCGAGCGGCAGTCGGGCGGATGGGCCCGGACCGGGGCCGCCCGTTCGCACGGCGCGCCGAAGTACGGCGACCGGGCGTTCGAGATGCGGAGCGAGAAGGTGAACCGTGCGTACGCGCTCATGCTCACGCCCGCGCCGTGCGCCACGGACCCGAGGCGCTACGACGCGACGCTGATGGCCCAGGCCCTCGGCGGACCGGACAACAGCCGCCTGCACTGGGCGCTGGTCGAGACCGGGATCGCGGAGAACGCCGAAGCGGGGTTCGATCCGCGGGACAACGCGGGCGAACTGCTGGTCTTCGCCTCCTGCGACCCCGACCGCGTGGACGAGGTGTGGTCGACCGTGGAGCGAGAACTGGCCGCGGCGTCGGACACGATCTCCGACGCCGACCTGGCGCGGATCCGCGCCAAGGCGGCGACGGGCGTGGTGGTCGCCGGGGAGCGCCCCAGCGGGCGCATGCAGCGGCTGGGCCGGCAGTGGATGTACCGCGCCGAATACACCACGCTGGAAGAGGAACTCGACCGCATCAACGCGGTCACGCTCGCGGATGTCCGCCGTCTCCTGCAGGAGTTTCCGCTGCGGCCGCGAACCGTGGGGCGGCTGCTCCCGGCCTGACGCTCACGCGGCGGGCGCGGGCATCGATGGAGCGTACACGCGGATGGTGTTGCGTCCGGCCTTCTTCGCGGCTCGGACCGCCTGCTCGACAATCGCGACCAGCGAGCCGATGTCGTCAAAACGATCCAGCGTCGCGCGATCGACGACCGCCAGGCCGATGCTCACCGTGACGCTGACGCCCGGGGGCGCCCCCGCGGGGGCCGTGACCAGCTTGATCGGATCGTTCGCGACGACGGCGCGTGCATGCTCGCACGCGCGCACCGCGTCGTTGCGCGAGGTGCGGGGCATCACCACGGCGATCTGCCCGCCGCCATAGCGGGCGACGAGCGTCGAGGGCGACTTCAGGGCGCGGTCGATGCGCCCGGCGACGACGACCATCACGTTGTCGCCCGAATCGCGCCCCACCTTCTCGTTGATCGCGCCCAGTTGATCCAGGTCGATGATCGCCAGGGCCAGAGGCGTGTGCGCCGACTTGGCCTGCTCAAACGCCGCGACGACGGTCTGGTCGAATCGCGCGCGGCTCGCCAGGCCGGTGAGTTCATCGGTGAGCGTCACGTCGTGTCCGCCGAACACGGGAGGCGGGCAGTCGGCCTGCGACTCCTCCAGCACCGACATCGCCGCGATCTGCTCCCGCGCGGTGCGGAGAGTCTCCTCGATGTCCGCGGCCTTGCCGGTCGGCACGGCGAGGTAGCGCGCCACCTCGCGAGCGCTCACGGAGATCGACTTCAGGATTTCGTCGGCGGTCGCCTCGTCGATCCCGAACCACTGATCGGCCTTGTCGTAAAACCGGCGAAGCGCCGGCGTGGGATCCGCCGCCGACAGGAACTCGGCGGCGATATTGCCCAGCCCGACCGCGCGGCAGATGGCCGAGAACGCGCTGGGCGCGGCCGTGGGCTTCTCGTGATACTTGATCGGCATCACGAGTTCCTCGGGGAGTTTCCACCGCTGGGCGAGCAGGGCGCCCAGGTCGGCGTGCTGCACCTGGAACGTATCCAACTCGATCGTGGCGACCTTCCGGTGCTCCTCGCCGGCCTCGGCCACGGCGCGACTGTACTCGCTGCCCAGGGCCTGCTGCAGCGCGATCATCCCGACGTCCTGCAGCAGGCCGCCCAGGAAGCACTGCTCCGGGTCCTCGAGGCCGGCGCGGGCCGCGATCTGACGTGCCGCGACGCCGCTGTGCAGCGCGCGCCGCCAGTAGGCGGGCATGTCCAGTTCGTCGGTGTCGCAGTCCTTGATCGCGCCGACGAGCGAGAAGCCCAGCGCGAGGGTCTTCACGGCCGACAGGCCGAGCATCACGATCGCCTGGTTGATGTTGCTGCACTTCTTGCGGAGCCCGAACAGGCTGGAGTTCACGGTACGGAGCACCTTGGTCGCCAGCGCCTGGTCGTTCTGGATGGTGTCGGCAAGGTCGCGGAACGAAACCGCATCCTGCCGCGAGAGTTCCAGAACCCGCGCAGCAACCGCGGGCAGGCTGGGCAGCCGTTCGCATCGAAGGACTTTGTCAAGCACGTCAGGGTTCATCCGTCGAATCGCACAGCAGCCGCCGCGGCAGGTTGCCGCGAGGTTCCTCGGCTGTCCGTGCGCATCGACGATTCCGCCCCCCTACTTCATCCGGCCGTCAGTATCGGACCGGACCGGACCGGTTCTCGGCCCTAGCGGAGGGGATCGGTCGCGGGGATCCTCCCGAGCACCAGCGCCTGCGTCGAGGGTTCCTCCCCGAGGATGTGCCGGATGTACGCCCCGAGGAGCCGGGCGCTGCGCGCCACCGCCGGAGCCTCTCCCAGCGCCGACGCGGGCGGAACGGAGCCGCCCGATTCGCCGGCAACACGTCGAAGCACGTCGACGGTTTCGCGACGGACCCGCCACGCACGCTCGGGCCGTCCGCCGGACTCGGCCTGCTCCGAGATACCGCCGAGCACCGGGTCGAAGCGAAAGGCGCGGACGGACGGATCCGCCGCCGGTTCTCCGAGCGTGGGCCGGTACCCCGCCTCGCGCAGCACCGCCCACTGAAAGGTCAGGACGCCGGGCAGCACGCCCGTCTCCAGGCCGCGCAGCGCGTCGAGCATGGAGTCAAACAGCGCGGCGTGCGCATCGTGGTCGCGCACGAACCGCTGCACGAGGTCGGCAAAGTACATCCCGGCGTTGAACGCCGCCAGCGAGCGGCGGAGCGCGGGAAACGTCTCGCGCAGATCCCACTCCGTCAGGAGCGCGAGTTCCGACGAAGGCCGGAAGATCAGGCCCGCCTCGGCGCGGGTCAGCATCTCGATGCCGCCGGAATACGGGGCCTTCGGGCGGCGCGAGCCCTTGGCCAGCGCACGCACCAGCCCCCGTCCGCGCGTGAAGATCGTGAGCGTCTGGCTGGTCTCGGACCAGTCCCAGTGTCGGATGCAGATGGAGTCCTCGAAGACGGTCGCCACGCTCGATGGTACTTGGCCGAGCGCCGCGCGGCTGATACCGTCCGGCCATGCACTTTGACCTGATCGATCGCGTCGTGGACATTTCGGCCGAACGGATCGTCGCGCTCAAGCAGGTCAGCCGCTCGGAGGAGTATCTCCAGGATCACTTCCCCGGCTTCCCGGTGCTGCCGGGCGTGTTCATGGTCGAAACGCTGGTGCAGGCCGCTCGGAGGCTTGTCGAACACAACGGCGGGCCCGCCCGGCTGGTGCTCGGAGGCGTCCGGGCGCTGAAGTACGGCAGTTTCGTCCGCCCCGGCGAGTCGCTGCGCGTCGAGATTGTGCTGCACAAAGCCCACGAAGACGGCACGTTCGAGTTTAAGGGCGAGGGCACCGTCGCGCGGGGTTTGGGGGGGCAGAGCACCGATTCCGGAGAGAGCGCCACCGCCGTTTCCGGGCGGTTTGTTCTGCGACCGGCGCGCATCTGAACGCCTGCTCCACCGTCTCTTCGCGGGACTGTCCGGGTCATGTCCGGTCTCGCGGGCGACGGTCGTTCGGGGTGCGGCTAAACTCACCCCCTCATGACACGCGACGACATTCTCTCGAAGGTGCGGGATGTTCTGGTTGATGCGCTGGCGGTCGATGACGACGAGGTCACACTGACCGCTTCGCTCATCAACGATCTGGGCGCAGAGTCCATCGACTTCCTCGACATCGTCTTCAAACTCGAGCAGGCCTTCGGGATCAAGATCGCCCAGGGCGAACTGTTCCCCGAGGGCGTCACCCAGGACCCCAAGTTCGTCAAGGACGGCGTGATCACCCCCGACGGCCTGGCGGCGCTCAAGGCCCGCCTCCCCCACGTGGACTTCTCCGGGTTTGAGAAGGACCCCAAGGTGTCCAAGGTGGCCTCGGTGTTCACCGTTGACACGATTGTCCGGTTCGTCGAGAGCAAGTTGGCCCGGAAGTAACCGGGGCGAGTGACCCGCCAGACCGGCCGGCCGCACGGGCCGGACCGACCCGCCGCAGGATGACCGCGATGCGCTGGATGTGGATCGACCGAGTCGTGGAACTCGTCCCCCGCCAGCGGATGGTGGCGATCAAGAATGTCTCGCTCGCCGAAGAGCATCTGCACGACCACTTCGCGGCCGACGATTCGCGAGGGCTCGCCGCAACGCCCATCATGCCCGCCAGCCTCATCCTCGAGGGCTCGGCCCAGACCGCCGGCATCCTCGTCGGCCACGCCGAGTCGTTCCGCGAGAAGGTGATCCTCGCGAAGATCAACCGCGCCGAGATCAATCGCGACGCAACCCCCGGCACCACGCTCCGCTACTCCGCCACCATCGAGCGCATGGACGCCACCGGCGCAAGCACGAAGTGCGTCATCGAACTCATGGACCACGCCCAGCCGGGCGCGGGCTTCGTCGGGATCGGCCATGTCGAGATGATGTTCAGCCACCTCGATCAGAACATGGGCGGCGCGGGCAGAACAGGCGAGGCGTTCCCGGAGCACAACTTCGTCTTCGGCGAGGGCTTCAAGACGCTCCTGCGCACCAGCGGCATCGCGGTGCCGTAGGCCGCCCTCACGCCGCCATGCGTTGACAGGCGATCACGCCGATCTGCAGCAGCGACAACACCGAAGGAACCGCCGAGATCGCGATCGCCCACTCCGCCACCCGCCGGGCCGTCGTCACACGCTCGCGCCCGATCCGCTCGCAGATGCCGATCACAAGGACCGCCGTCGCCATCTTGAACGCGATCAGGCCCCAGAATCCGCCCGCCTCGATGATCCCCGCCGCGAGCCGGTTCGCCTCCACTCCGTCGAAGTGATGGATGACCGTGTTCGTCAGCACCAGGTCAAGCACGCACACCAGCACGTACCAGCAATAGTGGTCGGGAAACAGGACGTGATTCGAACGGGGCGATGCGGCGGGCAGAGTCATGGCTTGACCCTCGAGTCGATTGCAGGCGATCGCCCGATGCTTCACTGCCACCATGTGATTCGGCAACGGTCGCTCGAAGGTTGCAGGCTCATTCGCCCAGCGCGTCGCGGCAGATCCGGTCGAACAGCCGCAGCGGCGCGGGACGCCCCGTCCACGCCGTGAACTGCATCCCCGCCTGCGCGACAAACATCCCCAGGCCGTCGATCAGCGTGAGACCGATCTCGTCGGCCGCGCCGAGCAGCGGCGTACGAAGCGGGTTGTACACCGTGTCGAACACCACCGGCTCGATCTCCCCGGTGCCGCGCCCGGCTCGGTGCGCCCTCGCCCACTCCTGCAGCAGCGCCGGCTCGACCGCGCACGCCTTCGGCGCCGGCCCGCCCGCCATTCCCTGCGGGGTGCAGTTCACCACCGCATCGGGATTCAGCCGCGCCAGGTCGCCAAGGCCCGCGGCCGAGATGCGCGTGCGCGAGGCCTCATCCGGCAGCCGCAAACGCAGATCCTCGACCAGCCGTTCCGCGTTCTCGCGCGTGCGGTTCAGGATCAGCACGGCCGCGCCCTCCAGCACCAGCCCCGCGGCGATCGCCCGGGCGACCCCGCCCGCCCCGACCAGCGCAACCGTGCGCCCGCCGATCGACTCCAGCGCCTGCGCCAGGCACCCTGTCGCCGCGGTCGCGTCGGTGTTGATGACCCGCGCCGCCGTATACCCGCCCTCCCGGCCCGCGGCCTCGCGCTCGATCACCAGCGTGTTCGCCGCGCCGCAGAATCGACTGATCCCGTCAATCGCCCACCGAGCATCGCCCGCCGCGATCCGCTCCTGGGCAAACCGCACGAGATGCTGCTTGTGCGGCACCGTGACCGCGCAGCCCGCAAAGTCCAGCCGCGGATGCTCGACCAGCGCGTCGATGGTCGCCTTGAAGTGCTCGTATTCCGGCCCGACCGGCAGCGGCAGGAACACGGCGTTGCTCGAGTCCTCAGCGCTCTCCTCCCACGAGTCGCCGGCATAGGCCTCGAACCCCGCGTTGTGAATCACCGGCGAGAGCGAGTGCTCGATCGGCCAGCCGACAACGCCCAGCACACGCGTCCGCCGGTTGATCGACCGGAACCGGTACACATCAAGCAGTTCGCGCACCGTGGGCTGCCCGGGCGCCGTCGCCGCTCCGGGCCGCAGCGCCGCGAACGTCAGGAATCCGCCGAACTTCGGCGCCAGCACACGCGACATCAGGCCGAAGCGGCCCATCGCCAGCGCAATCAGCGGCTTGCCCGCGGCGTTGTCCGCCAGCAGGTCGAACAGTTCGAGGTTGTCGCGGACCGAGCGCGCGGTAATCGCCGCCTTCGCCACCCGCGCCGCCGGCTCGTGCGCGATCGACTCCAGCCGCCGCAGCAGGTCCGCTGGGCGGCCTGAAAAATCGTGAAACGACAGGATCAGCCCCGTCGACACCAGCCGCCGCTGCCCGGAGTGGTCAACCGCCAGATCGATCTTCTGACGGATGTTCGCGCTCCGCGCATACGTCGCGAGTTCAACATCGATGTACCGCGGCGGATGCCACGCGGGCCGCCCGGTCGCGTTCACTTCATCCGCGGCGGTGCCGAGTTTCTCGAACAGCGCGACACGCGCCGAGTCGTCGCCGTCATACCCGCCCTCGCCGCCCGATCCCGCCTCCGACGCCGCACGGCACGTCACGATGCACGGGAGCGGGCAGTCGCGGACCAGACGCAGGATCGCCCGCACTTCACGGTCATCCAGATCACCCTCCGCCGACCGCGCCCCCGAGAAGAACGAGTCGATCCGGAACTCGACAATGTCCGCCCCCGCGTCCCGCGCCTCGGCCGCATCGCGGAGCGCAGTCGGCTCGTCCTCCACCATGATCGGCACGCACAGCAGTGTGGCCATTGCCGGAGGATAGGGGCGTGGCGTGTCGGATGCGGCGCTGCGAACGCCGGGGCGGCGCCCGCGTCGGATCACATCTCCGACCACACAGGGCCGGGCTCCGCCTCCGTGTTCCCGCTTCGCACTTCCCAACATGCTCCCTACCGTTCACCCATGAGCGACCTCGACAAGCGCATCGCGCAGTTCCAGAACATGGCCCAGGCCGATCCCGACAACGAGATGGCCCACTTCTCGCTCGGCCAGGCGCTCGTCCAGGCCGGTCGCCAGGCCGAGGCCGCCGAGAGTTTCATCCGCTGCACCGAACTCGTCCCGGGGATGAGCAAGGCCTACCAGTTGGCCGCCGAGGCGCTCGTCAAGGCGGGCGACCGCGACCGCGCAGCGCAGTTCGCCGTCCGCGGGTTCACCATCGCCGCCGAACGCGGCGACCTCCTCCCCAAAAACGCTCTTGCCGACATCCTCAAGCAACTCGGGCGCGATCTGCCCGATGTCGTGACCAAGGGCGCAGCCGCCGGCAGGCCAGACGGCATCAGCCTGCTCGGCGGCGCCGCCGAAGCGGGGCCGCGACCCGACCCCGCTTCGTTCCCCGCCGGCACCTTCATCGATCACCGCACCGGCCGTCCGGGCACCAGGATGGCCAAGCCCCCTTTCCGCGGCCGGCTCGGCACGTGGATCCACGAGCACATCTCGCAGGAGTCCTTCGACGCCTGGATCCGCCAGGGCACCAAGGTCATCAACGAGTTGCGGCTCGACCTCTCACGCGAGCAGGATGCCGAGGCCTACGACGAACACATGCGCGAGTTCCTCGGCATCGATGCCGACCTGTACGCCAAAATCATGAAGTAACCCGCGGCTCGTCCCCCCCCTTCCCCCCGTTCTCCCCATTCCTCTTCACTTCTTCTCCGTCTTCCCTCCGTCCCTTCGTCGCTTCGTCCCTTCCTCTTCACTCCCCATGAACTACTACAACATGTGGTTCAACCTGAAAGACTCGCGCAAGGACCTCGACTTCTGCCGCGCGGTCGATGCCTACCTCGGCTACCTGAAGCGCGAGGGCAAGATCGAGGGCTGGAGCCTGCGACGCCGCAAGTTCGGCTTCGGCCCGCCCGAACTCGGCGAGTTCCACATCAGCGTGTGGACGAGCGACCTCGCCCAACTCGACGCGGCGTTCTCCACCGTCGCGACGCGAAGCGGCGAGGTCGAGCGCCTCCACGCGCCGGTGTACTCGGCGGTGACGGACTTTAAGTCCGGGCTCGAACGGGATTTTCCGGATCCGCAACGGGTGGCCGACCAATCCTGATGCCGCGGTTCATCCGTCGCTAATACCGGATGACGCCCCCAAGAAACAGCAGGAATCCGACGACCAGCGCAGCCACGCCGAGGCGCATCGCCCATACTCCGCGGATGCCGCGGCTGTACTCATACGCGAACGCGCCGAGCACGATGCCGAGGATCGCGAGCGGGAAAAAGACGAAGCCGACGATGCTGAACGTGATGCCCCACGCGTCGAGTGTCGCCCCGGGCCTGAAGCCGGGCGCAAACGGCGGCGTGCTTTCTGCCTCGACGGCTCCGGGCTTCATCACCGCCCCCACGCCGCACTCCGGACAGATCGCCAGCCCGTCCGCGGCACGGATCAGCCCCTTCAACTCATACCCGCAGTTCAGGCAGTCCCCATGCTCCGTCCCGCCCATTTTCCACCGCTGCACCACCGTGTTCTCGACGCCGCGGCCCAGCCGCTCCGGAACCACGACAAACGGCGACAGGCCCGAGCCCGCGGCTCGCTCAAACGCGCCACGCGCGTTCTCCGCCTCCGTGTCGTGCATGTACCACTCGCCCAGCGGCGTTCGGCAGACCAGTCGGAACGGCTCCATGCCCTGAGTGTACGAACTCGATGCATCACGCGGGCTCGCTGCCGATCGTCACGTGCTCCAGCCTCGCATACAGGCGCAGCACCGTGCCGCACTCCGGACACCTGATGCGCCCGCTCGCGATCACCTGCCCATCGAGGCAGTAGCCGCACCGTGGGCACATCGCTGCGGGCGCAACGCCTGCCAGCCGCTGGCGCAATCGGTCGATGGCGCTTGTTCGATACCGCGGAAAGATGGTGCGGACGGTGTGGCCGGTGGCGCGAGCCTGCTTCGCCGCAGCCTCGGGCGACTCGGCAAGCACGTGAAGGACATAGCCCCCGGCCGCCTCGCCCGGCCCGGACTGTGCAAGCGGGCCTTCGCACACGACTTTGTAGAGTGTCATGCAGGGACTCCGGCGCTGTGCGCTTCTACCGGCACTCGCCGCGCCCGATCCACCCGCCAGGTTGCGAACCTACCCTTTCCCGCTGCGGCGCGGTCAAGCCCGGTCATTGAACTCCTGGACAGATCCCCACCATGTTCGAACGACTCTCCGACGGCTTTTCCAGCGTCTTCCGCAAACTCAGCGGCAAGGGCGCGATCTCCGAGTCCAATGTCCGCGAGGCGATGGAGGAGGTCCGCACCTCCCTGCTCGAGGCCGATGTCCACCACCAGGTCGTCGACGAGTTCTGCGCCAAGGTCATGGACGATGCCCGCGGCCGCGAAGTCACCAAGAGCCTCGAACCCGGCCAGGAGATGATCGGCATCGTCCACGACCGGCTGGTCGAGTTCCTCGGCGGCACGCCGCAGGCCGAGGCCCCCGCGCACGGTGGAGCGTTCGGGTCAGCGGGCCTGGGCTCCGCGCCCGCGCTGCCCGAGGTCGAAGACCCCGTCATGCACGTCTCGCCCGGGCCGACCGTCGTCATGATGTGCGGCCTGCAGGGTTCGGGGAAGACCACCACCTGCGGCAAACTGGCGGGCTTCCTGAAGAAGCGCGGGCGCAGCGTCCTGCTCGCCGCGGCGGACCTCCAGCGCCCCGCCGCCGTCGAGCAACTCGGAATCGTCGCCGAGTCCGTCAACCGCGATCTTCCCGGCGGCGCGCAGGTGCACTTCTACTCCGAGCCCGACAAGGTCGCCGAGTACGGCAAGGCGGTCGGCGTCGCGGTGCAGGTCTGCCGCCGCGCGGTCGAGCACGCCCGCAAACTCGGCATCGACACCGTCATCCTCGACACCGCCGGCCGCCTGCACATCAACGACGCGTTGATGGATGAACTCAACCAGGTCAACAAGGCGCTCGGCCCGCACCAGATCTTCCTCGTCGTCGATGCCATGACCGGGCAGGACGCCGTCAACTCCGCCAAGGCCTTCCACCAGCGCCTCGAAGTCGACGGCGTCATCCTGACGAAGTTCGACTCCGACACCCGCGGCGGGGCGGCGATCAGCGTCAAGCACGTCACCGGAGCGCCCATCCGCTTCATCGGCGTCGGCGAGAAACTCGATGCCCTCGAGCCCTTCCACGCCGAGCGCATCGCCGGCCGCATCCTCGGCATGGGCGATGTCGTCTCGCTCGTCGAGCGCGCCCGCGAGCAGGTCTCCGACGAGGACGCCCAGAAACTCCAGGAGAAGATGGCCAAGGGCGAGATGACGATGGACGACTTCCTCGCCCAACTCCGCACCCTGCGCCGCATGGGCCCGCTGAAGCAACTCCTGGGCCTGCTGCCGGGCGTGGGCTCGGCGCTCAAGGATGTCCACATCGACGACAAGCAACTCGACCGGGTCGAGGCCATGGTCTGCTCGATGACCCCGCCGGAGCGCAAGCGCCCCAGCACGCTCGACAACTCGCGCCGCCGCCGCATCGCCTCCGGATCGGGCGCGACGCAGCAGGAAGTCGGCCAACTCGCCAAGCAGTTCCAGACCGTCAGCACCCTCGCCCAGCAGATGTCGTCGATGGGCGCGATGTCGCGCGTCAAGGCCGTCAAGGAACTCGGCAAGGGCGGAATGGGCGACATGGTGCCGGGCCTGAGCGGAATGCCCATGTTCCGCAGCAAGGGCTCCACCCACACCGCCAGCCCCAAGAGCAAGTTCAAGAAGCGGAAATAGGCCCCGCCGCTCACCGCCGACTCACCCGATAACCCGCTCCGCCCCCGCGCACGCGTCAGCGCTTCCCTCCTCGCGACAGGCCCTGCCCGCCGCGCCGGCCGCGCCGCCTGCGCACGCCCACCCCCGGATCGGGCCAATCGTCTCCGCCTCAAACTTGCGCAACCGATCCGGCCGACCCCTCTCTTGTCGGGAGGCACCCGAGCGACCGGAGCCATGTTGCCCAGCACCACTCTCCACCACCCCGCCCGAGCAGCAGCCATCGCCGCGATCAGCGCGTTCAGCGGCCTTGCCGCGCCCGCCCAGGCGATCGTCGTCGAAGGCATGGTGAGCATGTCGCGGCCGCTCGGCGCGGCCGTCGGAACCTGGAACGGAAGTTCCGGCGTCGCCGTCGGCCCGCAGTGGTTCATCACCGCCAAGCACACCGGCGGCGGCGTCGGCGGCTGGTTCCTGTGCAACGGACAGTGGCACCAGGCCGTCGAGATCCGCGAGCACCCCACGATGGACCTGCAGATGGTCCGCGTCGCCGAGACCTTCGAAACCTGGCACCGCATCGCCACCGGCGTGGTCGCGGGCGATCCGTGCATGATGGGCGGATGGGGTGTCACCGCCGCGTCACCGATCGACGGCAACCTCGGATACAACTGGAGCGGCACGCGCGAGGAGACCTGGGGCGCGAACGTCGTGCAGAACGCCTCGGCGGTGCTCTCCATCCGCTTCGATGCCCCGGGCACCGGAAACGCCGTGCCCTACGAGGCCAGTTTCGCCGTCAACGACTCCGGCGGCGGGCTCTTCACCTGGGGCGTCGATGGCCGGCTCGAACTCGCCGGGGTCGCGGTCAGCATCTCCGGATACGGCGCGGCAGGCTACGGCCAGAGCGGGTACGCGATCCGCCTCGAACCGCTGATGGCCTGGATCATGGAGGTCGCCGACCCGTCCATGCCGATCTCCTCTTCCGTGGTCGCGCCGCGAGCCTCGCTCGCCGAGAACGGCTGGCTCGGCGTCGCCGGCGCAGCCATGCTGCTCACGGGCCTCCACGGCCTGACGCGCCGCCGCCGGCCCGCCGCGGCCTGACCCGGCGCATCAGCCGCCGTCGATCATCTCCAGCCGCGCATACTCCAGCACCAGCGTCTTCAGCCCGACATCGCGGAAGCGGATCTGCGCCCGCGCGTTCGCCCCGCCCGTCACGCCCTCCACGCGGCCGATGCCGAACTGCGGGTGCCGCACCATCATGCCCGCGCTGATCCCCCGCCCGCCGGCGCCGCCGCGTGCCCTGCCCATTGCTGGCGCGGCCGCGCCCGACGACGCCCGCCGGTGAGATTCCAGGTCAAACGCCGGTCGATCCCATCCCGGCTCGTCATGCCCGGATTGATCGGACTCGCTCACCAGGTCCGGCGGCAGTTCGCCCAGGAACCTGCTGGAGATCTGCCGCTCCGGCACGCCGCGGAACGAGCGGTACTTTGCATCGGTCATCAGCAGCCTTCGCATCGCGCGGGTGATGCCCACGAAGCACAGCCGCCGCTCCTCCTCGAGTTCATTGGGCATCTCCGCGACGCGCGCGTGGGGGAGCACCCGCTCCTCCAGCCCCACCATCGCGACCGCGCCGAACTCCAGGCCCTTGGCCGCGTGCAGCGTCATCAGCGTGACAGCGCCCTGCGCCGGATCGACGCTGTCCGCATCCGCGACGAGCGTCACCTGCTCCAGATAAGCATGCAGCATCGTCAGCACATCGTGCCGCCCGGATGTTTCCGGGGCCGGGTCGCGCGGGTCGCTCAGGATCGGATCGGCATCCGGGTCGTGCGACTCCTCGAACTCGCGCGCCGAGGTCACCAGTTCCGCAAGGTTCTCCAGCCGTTCCTCATCCGTGTCGGTCTTCCCGGCCTTGTACATCGCCTCCAGGCCCGATTCCCGGATGACCCGCTCGACCAGTTCGGCCAGCGCGCCGGTGGCATACCCGCCCGCCCGCGCGGACGACCCCATGAACGCCCCCGGCTTCGCCACGTCGCGCCAGTCATCCAGCGTCCGCACAAACTTGGCGATCGCGTTCGCGGCACGGCTCGTGAGTTCCACGCCCATCGCCGAGGCGCCGCCCGCGGCCACCGCGCGGAGCGCGCCCATCAGCGTCTGCCCCCTCGCCGCCGCCGCGCCCGCAAGTTTCTCCAGCGACGTGTCCCCGATCCCACGGGCCGGGGTGTTGATGACCCGCTCCAGCGACACGTCGTCATCCGGGTTCGCAACCACCCGCAGATACGCCACCGCGGTCTTGATCTCCTCGCGCTGATAGAACGCCGTGCCCCGCGCGACCACGTACGGAACCCCGGCGTTCCGCAGCGCATCCTCGACCACGCGCGACAACGCGTTCGTGCGGTAGAACACCGCCATGTCCTTCCACGTCAGCCCCGCCCCACCCGCTCCCCCATCATCACGCCGCGCCCGCAGCCAGTCCAGCACCACCGCCGCCTCGTGGTGCTCATCGCGGCAGTGGATCACCTCGATCTTCTCGCCCTCAGGGTTCGAGGTGAACAGCGCCTTGTGCTTCCGACGCGTGTTCCGCCGGATCATCGCGTCCGCCGCGCCGATGATCCGCTTGGTCGACCGGAAGTTCTCCCCCAGCGGAATGACCTCCGCCCCCGGAAACGCCTTCTCGAACTCGAGGATGTTGCTGATGTCCGCGCCCCGCCACCCGTAGATCGACTGGTCCGGGTCGCCCACCACGCAGATGTTCGGCCGACGGCCGCCCGCCGTTTCGCCCGCGAGCAGCGACGCGATCACGAACTGCGCGCGGTTGGTGTCCTGGTACTCGTCGATCAGCAGATACTGCCACCGCTCCCGGCACGCCTCCCGCACCGTCGCGTTCTCCCGCAGCATCCGCGCCGTCAGCACCAGCAGGTCGTCAAAGTCCACGCCCCCCGCCGCACGCAGCGCCCGCTCATACGCCGTGAAAATCTTCGCCACCGTCCGCCCCGCGAAGTCGTGGTGCTGCTGCGCAAACGCCGCGGCGTCCATCAACTCGTTCTTCGCATTGCTGATCCGCGACAGCACGCTCCGCGGCGGCCAGTTGCTGGTCGCCAGGTCCAGCCCCTCGATCGCCTTCTTCATCACCGCCAGTTGATCGGCCGAGTCAAAGATCGCAAAGTCCGGCTTCAGCCCCGGGATCTGCGCCACCTCCGCCCACCGGCGCAGCAGCCGCGCGCACAACGCGTGAAACGTCGTCACCGTCAGCCCCCGCGCCGCCGCGCCCTCCCCAAGCATCCGCAGCACCCGCTCCCGCATCTCCGCCGCCGCCTTGTTGGTGAACGTCAGCGCCAGGATCTGCCACGGCGGAATCCCGCACCCGATCAGGTGCGCGATCCGCCGCGTGATCACCCGCGTCTTGCCCGACCCCGGCCCCGCGAGCACCAGCAGCGGACCCTCGGTGTGCCGCACGGCCCGCGCCTGCGGCTCGGTCAGCCCGTCAAAGATGTCATCATCCCGCGCCGGTGCGCCCGGCGCAGGTGCATCGTGGTTCGACACGCCGATCTCCATCTCCATTCCGCAAGCGTAGCGACCGCGCCCGCAGTTTCACGCCGCGTCACCCCGGCCGCGATCCCGCGGCGCCGCCGCCCCCGCCGGGTCCGCCCTCCCCCGCTCCCGCCGAACCGGCCCCGGGCGAGTGGACCACCGCCGCTTCCGGCTCGGGGGCCGGGCCCATCCCCGCCGGCCGCGCTTCCCGCAGGATCAGTTCCACCGTCTCGGGCAGGTGCTCCACGATCTGCGCCACCACGTCGCCCTCGATCCGCCGCGCCAGCGCCCGCCGCCGCGTCTTGCCCAGGATCAGCGTGTCGCACCCGAACGTCACCGTGTAATCCAGGATCTCGTCGCTGATCCGGTCCGAGCACACATAGATCGGCACGAACGGCACCCCCGCCCGCCGCGCCAGCGTCGCCGCCGTGCCCAGCGATTCCAGCGCCTGTGCATCGTCCTGCACCCGCGGCACAGCCCCCGGGGCGATATCCATCACCCGCAGCGTGCGCACATAGATCACAAACAGCGTCGCGTTCCGCTTCTTCGCCAGGTCCACCGCGAACTCCGCCTGGTTCCGCCCGCGTGCCGCCAGCATGATGCGGCGCTTGCCCGCGTCCAGCGCCTTCTGCGGCGCCTCCAGTTCCGCCAGCCAGCCCTGCACGGGCACCGGCAGGCCCACCTCCGCCTCCAGCCGCGCACGCGATGCGATGAACTGCCTGATCACGAGCACCCCGACCACCAGCCCGCCCGCGAACACGGTGGCGTGCCACTTGGTCGCCACAATCGTCAGCGACACCGCCAGCATGATCGCCCCGCCCAGGCCCAGGCCGATCCGCTCCCACATCCGGATCGGCAGCGTCCGGTTCGCCACGCAGCACAGCACGTTGGTCGTCACCGCCCCGCACACCCCGATCGCGTACAACTCCGCCAGCCGCGCCACATCCCGCTCCACCGCCAGCACCACGATCGGCAGCACGCACGAGATCACCAGCGACATCGCCGGAACGCCCGAGTAGTTCAGTTTCGTCAGCCCGTGCGGCAGTTCGCGGTCGTGCGACATCGCATACAGCACCGACACCTTCGCCATGATCGCCGTGTTCGCCGCCGACAGCAGCAGCAGCCCGAACACGATCGACGCCACCTGCCCCACCGTCTGCCCCAGCGTCGCCTGCGCCAGCAGTTTCATCGCCGTGTCGCGATACGCCACCACCCCCTCCGGCGGGTTCGCCCCGTGCGTCACCGCGTCCGGCGACACCGTCGCCGCAAGCGCGGGCAGCCCCGCCAGCGCCACCCCGAACACCATGTTCAGAATCACCACCTCCACCAGCACCGGCCAGATCGTCCGCCGGCTCGTCCGCTCCACCGGCTCCTTCATCAGCCCCGTCATGTTCGCGACCGACTCGACCCCCGACAGCGCCAGCACGATCGCCACGAACGACACCCACCGGTCCCACGCCGGCTGCGACGAGCGCAGCGAGATCGTCCGAACGCCCTCCTTCAGAAACGGGAAGCACGCCGCCGCGATCACCAGCGACACGATCAGCGACACCGTCGCGATCAGCAGCGCCAGCCGCCCGGCGCTCCGGGCGCCCAGCCAGTTCACAACCCCCAGCAGCATGATCGCCGTCGTCGAGAGCCAGAACAGCGACCACCCGCCGTCCCCCGACGTCAGCCCGAAGTAGTGAAACGCCTCCACCACCGAGATCGCCACCGTGATGATGTACCCCCCGATCAGCAGCGTCGCCCCAACCACCGACAGCACCGGGCTGATCTGCCGCGCCGCCGTGTACACCCCGCCCCCCTCCGGAAAGCACCGGCACACCACCGTGTACGCCCACGCGATCAGGATCATCACCAGCGACATCGCCCCCAGATACGCCACCGACGCGTGCGCCGTATAGAAAAACGCCAGCCCCAGCACATACAGCCGGCTCGTCCCCCAGTCCCCAAACAACAACGGACCGGCATGATGCCAGTCCAGGTTCCTTGGGCGTTTCTGCGTGATCAGCATGCGGGGAAAATCAACGGCTTCAAGGGCACGGCGACAACAGGGCCGGGGAGTTTACCGCCTCACCCGCGACACCACGCCCTCCACCATCTTCCCGATCCCCGCATACACCTCGTCCACCGCCGCGTCCCCATACATATACGCCGCCGCCGTCACCAGCCGGTTCGCCTCGTCCACCTGCGCCTCGGTCACGCCCCGCACCACGTTCCTCGATCCCCACGCCGAGATCGCCGCCGCGGCCTGCTCATCATCCCCGATCGTCACGCTCGCACCCGGACCCCCCGCCTTCGTCCCCAGCACCTTCGCCCCGATCACCGGCGCAATGCAGCACATCCCCACCGGCTTCCCCGCCCCGTGAAACTCCTCCACCACCCGCTCCACCTCCGCGTCCACCTCCATCCCCGCGCCGCGCACCGCGAAATCACACAGGTTCTTCGCCGCGCCGAAGCCCCCCGGGAAGACCACGCAGTCAAACTCCGCGGCCCGAAGTTCGGCCAGCGGACGCACGCGGCCCCGCGCGATCCGCGCCGATTCCACCAGCACGTTGCGGCTCTCCCCCGCCGCCACCTGCCCCGTCAGGTGGTTCACCACGTGCGCCTGCGGCTTGTCGGGCGCAAAGCACTGCACCACCGCCTTCAGCCGGCTCAGGTGGATCAGCACGCTCACCGCCTCGTGAATCTCGCTGCCGTCAAACACGCCGCAGCCCGAAAGCACAACCGCTGCCCTCGTCATGGGTTTCGCTCCAACCACACGTCCGTTTCCCTTCGAATGCCGAATGCCGCTCCGCGCTCAGCGACCGCCGGGAGTGACATGCTTGCCTCCCCCGCGCTCCGGCAGCGGCTGGTTGTCCGGCGGCGGTGCAGGCTGCTTCGCCGCCTGATCAAACGCAGCATCAACGACCGGGGCGGCCGCTTCGGGCGGCGCTTTGGGTGTCGCAATGTAGTTCGCGTACACGATGTACCCAGCCACCAGAAACACCACCCCTGCGACCGTAAGCAGAATCAGGTTCTTCTTCTTATCCCCGGACGACAACTCCATGCCGCCGCCCCGCGGAGGGTTGGCAGAGGGCTTCGACCCGGCACCCGCAAGATCAATGCGCTTTCGTTCCATGATGTCAGTGTACGTCTGAACCCCCGGCTCACGTACGCCGCAATGCCGAACATTCTGCTATCAGACCGTGCGCAAGGCCTTCGAACATTTCCCTGATCCATTCAGGCATCCGCCGGACCCTGATCCTCGTATCTGGATATTGGACACGGACCCTCCTGAGGGTGATACTGTTCCCAGTCGCGTGTAGGTGAGCAGTTCTTGCTCACTTGGAAAACAGGCAAAGGCCTGACAATCTCGGAGTGCTGACCATGACGACGAAGCAGCGAGGCTTCACGTTGATTGAGTTGCTGGTGGTGATCGCCATCATCGCACTGCTCGTGGCCATCCTTCTTCCCGCTCTAGGTGAGGCACGCCGGGCCGCCCAGAACGCGGTCAGCGCATCGAACCTGCGGCAACTGAACACGGCCATCGCGGCGTACGCCGGGCAGAACAACGACTCATTCGTCAATCCGTTCGACAAGGACAACCCCCAGCGAAACGGCTTGGCTTGGAACGTGGTCATCCCGCCGCAACGAGCCAACCTCGCCAACCCCGGCGGCGGATGGTTCGTGACCGGCCCCGACAATGCCGCATGGGCGAGCGAGATGTTCGCGGCCCACTGGGCCAGCCTCATGATGTCGTGGATCAGCGAGTTCGATCTCGATTCGCCCGTCCAGTTCGCCCCGGGCGATCAAACCGTCCTGGCGCGTTTCCGCGACCAGCGAAACATGTATCCGCTGGAGGACCTGCTCTGGGACGGTTCCTATTTCTACTCTCCCACCTTCTGGCTGCGCCACGAGGCGTTCGCCAATGCCACCCGCACGTCCATCTCCAACGCGCCAGCCTCGGGAATCCTGAACTGGCGCCGGAACCGGTACGACAATGTTCCATTTCCCTGGGCCAAGGCGATGATCTTTGAGCGGTTTGACTTCTCCAAGAAGACTCGGCGGAACCCGAGTGCTGGCCGCATCAAGGCATACCCCAACTGGAACAACCCCGAAGCGGCTCCTCGCGTCGGTCTCGTGGACGGCAGCGTCGATACGGTGAAAATGAGCGTGTTCGCCGGCCTCTCTGGCAGCAGCGACGCGGCCACGGCTCGCACATTCACTCCCTCCGGCCTCTGGAACCCGACACCCGCGATCATCACCTGGTTCGGCATGGATGGTGACAATCTCGAATATGGGCAGCCCGGGAACTATGCATTCCCATCCTATTTCTGGGGCACCCGCGACGGAATCAAGGGCCGCGACCTGAACCGCTGAGTTCGATGACATCCCAGACTGTTTTGAAGTGCGGCGCGGACACTACGTGTCCGCCCCGCCTCTCATTCACGAAGATTTGCGTAGGTGATGATCAGTCGCAGCCGGCGAAGAACGCGGCGAGGAATGCAAAGATGTCAGGCGTGCTCACGACGCTATCACCATCGAAGTCGCCCGCGAGCGTCGCCGCAAAATACGCGGAAAGGAATGCGAAGATGTCAGGCGACTCGACGGCTCCATTGCAGTCGAAATCTGCCGCGCACGCCATGGACGCAAACACGCTCAAATACGTTGCATAGTCTGAGCTATCCACATCACCGTCCAGATCGAAGTCGGCGCGCGGAGTGTAAGCGCTGTCGCTGAAACCGCTACCGAGGGCTGCGATGAATGCACGTCTATCTTCCCAGCACACCCGGTCGCCATCGGAAGTTGATGGTGTCAAGTCGCCGTTTTGTACACCAATAGTCTCGATCGTACCAGCAATCGCAACAGCGACGGCGTTCTCAATGTCGATGGTGATTGGCAACGTCACCGCTGTCGCGCTGCTTTCAAAGCCCTCCGCAGTAGCGGCGTCGTCAAACTCTTCGTTCATGAAAAACCCAAGTCGCGTTCGTGCAAACCCACTGTCGATTGCATCGACTCCCCGAATGATCTCGGTTTCAATAGTCTCATTCTCGTAAACAGCAGTCACCACAATTGCGACGTGGCTAATATGTCGCACTGGGAAACCCACGGCAATGCCAGATGGACCTCCATCCTGAAACTCGCAGATGCAATTGTCTGATGGACCGTAGCGAGTGCCTTCGGCCATCCACGACACCTGAATTGCCAGAGCACCGTGAGTTTTCCAGTCTACATTCCACGCTGTGGATGCATACGCGAGTCCCAAATTCAGTGCCTCTCCCTCGAGAGAACAGTCTTCGAGCGGCATGCTGTCCACAATGTGTCGGTAGTCGAACTGCCAATCGGTTGCAGTGATGCACTGTGTCATTGCGCTACCAGTCGTTTCGCAAACGTTGGCAAGTGCATATGCCGTTGGTGCAGCATCGGCAGCCTCTGACCTGCCTGAGATCTATGTACCACTCTGAGTGAGGGCGACTGAGTTTATCTTC
>CAYPEI010000037.1:0-28627 GCA_964409775.1 uncultured Phycisphaeraceae bacterium
GCCGGTGCGGCAGGCTTGGGCGCAGGCGCATCAACCTTCGGCGGCGCGGCGGGCTTCGGAGCCGGCGCGGGCGCCGGCGCCGCAGGCTTGGGCGCGGGTGCATCAACCCTTGGCGGTGCGGCAGGCTTGGGCGCAGGCGCATCGGTCTTCGGGGCAGACGGCGGACGCTGCTCCGGTGTTGCCGAAGCCGGCCGCGGCATCGGCGCGGCGGGCCGCGCCGATTGATCGCCTGAATCCCCGCCTCCGCCTCGTCTGCCGGCTTGCTGCGCCTGAGCAAACGTGGCCAACCCCGCCGCGGCGATCACCGCCGCCATAGGCCATCCGCCCGTTCTTGACGTTCTCACTGCCATGGGCCGCCTCCTGGCTGGCCGACACGCCGCGTGCCATCTGCCGGGCACGCTCCGTGGAACCGCGCATGTTGCCGGTCCCTTACATAGGAGTTTATCGCCCTGCCGTGTTCAGGATGCACCGCATCGGCCCGTCCGGCAACCCCTTATTTCCCCGCGTTTTCCGCAACCCCGATGAACACGTCCACCACCTGCCCCGGGTACAGCCGCGGCCGGTCGCCCGGCATCACCTCGAAGATCACCTCGATCACCCGCGTGTCGATGAGTTCCGTGTTCGAGTTGGTGATCTGCGACTTGGGCAGCGCCAACGGCTCGATCCGCACCATCTTCAGCAGCACTTCCCGCGCATCCTGCCCGCGTGCCCGCGCCCGCCCCTCCGCGCCGAGCCTCAGCATCGACGCGTCCTCCTCGTCCACCTGCGCGCGAATCTGCAGGTGATCCGTGTCGCCCAGCACGATCGGCCATCTCATCGACCCGCCCGCTCCCGTCGACGCGTACTCCCCCGGCTCGATGTTCCGCTTCAGCACCTCGCCGTCCCGCGGCGCGCGGACCACCAGGTTCTCCAGCCGCAACTCCGTGGCCCGCACCTCCGACTCCCGCTGCGCCACCGTTGCCCGCGCAACCCCGACATCCGCCTTCCACGGCCCGGCCAGGTACTTGTCCAGGTTCGCCTGCGCCACGCTCGCCCCCGCACGAAGAATCCTCACCAGGAACCGCTGCCGGTCCAGTTCGTCCTGCGTCGCAGCGCCCCGCTCCGCCGCCGCCACGATCCGCTCATACCTCGCCTCCGAATCCGCCAGCCGCGAGTTCGCCTCCTCGGCCGCCGCTCGCAGCGATTGAACATCCTCCGCCCGCGGCCATGACTCAATCCGCAGCAGTTCCGCCTCCGCGGCGCTCCGCGCTCCCTGCACGCGAAGCAACTCCGCACGCAGAACCGTGTCATCCAGCCGGAACAGTTTGTCCCCGGCCATCACCTTCGAGCCCACCTCCACGAACACTTCCACGACCCGCCCCGATTCAGGCGAGGCGACATTCGTCTCCCGGCCCCACGTCTCCACGACGCCCAATCCCGCGATCCCGCGGGGGAACGGGTTCACGCTCGGCGGCGCGGCGGGCGGCGGCGATGGAATGTCGCGCCTGGACGTTGCCACCACGTACACGATGACCGCCAGGCCGGCGATCGAGAGCAGAATGGAGAGTCGTTTGAACATGCGTGTGCTGCCTGCGAACAACGGTACGGGCGCCGCCGTCGGTCTGTTGGTGTCTGAGTGCCCCGCAGAATCCTGAAGCCTCGCGGCGGGCGGGGCTTCAGGAAGCGTGGCGAACGTGCGGACAAGGCCTTTCGCGGCGGTGCGGGCTGTGCCGGGGTGTGCTCATGGGTGGGTGGGGGTGGTGGTTGTGGGGGGATACTCACAGGAAGACGACACGTCGGGTTCACTTGCTCTCTTCCGCCGGTTCGTCCTCGAACTTGGGAATGTGCGACGCCTCCTCGAGCGTGTGCTGGCTCAGCGTTTTCTTCAGCCTGCCGTCTTCCATCTCCACGATGCGGTCCGCGTAGTGAAAGATCCGCGTGTCGTGCGTCACCACGATCACGCAGCGCCGACGATCCTCGCCGACTTTCGCGGCCGTCGTGCCCTTGATCAGGTCCATCACTACCTGCCCCGTGTGGCCGTCGAGGCTCGCGGTCGGCTCATCGCACACGATCAGTCGCGGCTCGCCCACCAGCGCCCGTGCGATCGCCACGCGCTGCTGCTGCCCGCCCGACAGTTGCGACGGCAGCGCGCCGGTGCGGCTCCCGAGTTCCACGCTCGCCAGCGCCGCCGCCGCCCGCTCGTGCGCCTCGCGCTCCCGCACCCCGCGGATCAGCAGCGGCACCGCCACGTTCTCCAGGATCGTCAGCGTCGGGATCAGGTTGAACTGCTGGAACACGAACCCCACCAGTTCGCCGCGCCGCACCGTCTTCTGATCGTTGCTCAGCGAGTTCCAGTCCACACCGAACAGCCTCGCCACCCCCGTGTCCGCCCCCAGCACGCCCGAGATGATCGACACCAGCGTGGTCTTCCCGCACCCCGACGGTCCCACCAGCATCGCCAGTTCCCCCTTGCCCACATCCAGGTCGACATCCCGCAGCGCATGCACCACCGTCGAGCCCGAGCCGTACGACTTCGACACCCCGCGCAGTTCCACCGCCGGCTGCTCGCCGCCCTGCTCCGTCCGGACATCTCGTTCCGCGGCGAGCACGCTCATTTGAACACCACCGCGGGCTCGAGCGTGATCACCCGGCGAAGGCTCAGGATGCTCCCCAGCCCGATGCACACCATCATCCCCACCAGCGTCAGCGCCAGCAGTTGCCACGGGAAGTACGGAGCCAGTTCAGCGCCCGGCCTCCGGCCAGACAGCGTGAACGCGCCCGCCGGCCCGCAGCCGATCCCGAACCCGATCAGCCCCACCACCACCGCCTGCAGCAGCACCATCCGCACCAGCACCGCGTTCTTCGTCCCCATCGCCTTCAGCACCGCGAAATGCCGCAGGTTCTCCAGCGTGAACTGGTAGAAGATCGCCGCCGTCACCGCCAGCCCCACCACGAACCCCAGCAGCACCGTGATCCCGAAGTTGATCCCGATCCCCGTCTCGTACAGGATGAACCCGATCGTCCGCTTGGCCATCTCCTCCGGCGTGAACGCGCCAAGGCCCGTGAACTTCCGGATATCCGCGGCGACGACCTCGCGGTCCTGCCCCTCCTTCACGCCCACGAGGATGAACGTCACCCGTTCCCGGCCGACCGGCGTGAACCGCACCGCGTTGTCAAACGTCGTGTACACGATCGCGTTGGACTCAAACCCCAGCCGCGCCCGGCAGAACCCCACGATCACCGCACGCTTGTCGTTCAGCCGCAGCACATCGCCGATCTTCGCGTTGTTCAACTTCGGACGCGACGAGTCCTCCACCAGCACCGTGTCCGGCGCGCGAAGGTCCTCCAGCGAGCCCTCGACCATCTCCGGCGGCTGACCGATGAGCGTTGTCCGGTCGATCCCGATCAGTTGCACCCGCTTGAACGTCCCGTCGCCGAACTCCACGTTCGCGAAGTTGCTGAACATCGGCTCCGCCCACGCCACCCCCGGCACGCTCCGCACCCGACCGACGAACTGATCGCTCATCGGGCGCGTCTCCAGGATGTACCGCGTGTTCGGGTCGACCACCCACAGGTCCGGTTGGCCGACGTTCTGCAGCACGCCCGTCGACCGCAGCACCAGCCCCAGGAAAATCGAGCCCTGCTGCGCGATCAGCAGCGTCGCAAACGACAGCCCGCAAACCAGCGCAAGGTACTTCCCGCGGTCCCGCAGCAGCATCCGCAGCGCGATCTTGTACATCCCGCCCAACGCCTTGGCTCCGTCACCGTTCCGCCCCGCGTGCAACGGTAGTCGCATCATCCGCGCCGGGAGATTCACGCCCTCAGGCAAAGATCGACTTCAACTTCAGCGCCCGACGCAGGTCTGCGATCTGCCCCGTGTGCGCACCGTTGTGGAACACCATCCGCGCTGTCGCCGCCCACACCGGCACCTCGATGCTCCCCCAGGGCATCATCCGGTCCAGCGCCGCCTCATCCGCCTTCGTCAACGCCGCCGCCAGCCGGTCGATCGCCTGATCGAAGATCTCGATGCACCGCGCAAGGCCCGGATACGCCGCGCCCTCAACCACCGGCTTCGAGCCAAAGCACACGGCCTCGGTGTCGAACCGCCGCGAATCACCGCGGCCGGTGCCCGTGAAGAACGCCTCACTGGGCATCGGCGCCCCATCAATCTTCTCCGCCACCCGATGCATCGTGTGCGCCAGGTGCCCCAGCGTCCACGCCACGTGGTTCGGCAGGTCCGACGCCTGTCTTGTGTGATTGGTGTCGTCAAACCCCGCGAGGTACCGCTTCAGCAGGTCGCGGCTGAGGATCACGCTCTGGGCAAGTGTCTCCGCACGGCTCGTCATCGAGATCACCTCACAATCCCGCCACTTCCCACTTCCCACTTCCCACTTCCCACTTCCCACTTCCCATCAGAACCGCTTCATCACATCCCGCTCCGCCGGCGGCCGAACCCCCAGGATCGCCCGCGCGATCGTCAGGTCCGCCGCACGCGTGATCTTGATGTTGCCCGATTCGCCCTGCACCACCACCACCCGTTCCCCCAACCGCTCCACCAACTGCGCATCGTCCGTCGAATCCAGGTTTTTCTGCGAATATGCCCGACGGAACACCCCCGCCTCAAACATCTGCGGCGTCTGAATGCTCATCAGTCCCTCGCGGCTCACCGTCTCCATCACCACGTGCGCCTTCGCCGCGGCCGATGTATCCGCGCCCAGGATCGCCGCGACGGGGTCTTCCGCTTTCGCCGCGACCGCTTCGCCGACGCGCTTCAGCGTGTCCGCCACCGGAACCCCCGGCACCACCGCCTTGTGCCCCGCCGCCGCCGCCTCAAACACCCGGTCGATCAGTTCCAGCGAGGCGCACGGCCGCGCCGCATCGTGCACCGCGATGTGCGTCGCCGACTCCGGCACCAGCGCCAGCGCGTTTCGAACGCTTTCGTACCGGTGCGTCTCTCCGCCGCGGCACATCTTCACGCCAAACAGCCCCAACTTGTCCGCGTGCCGCGCCTTGAACTGTTCAAATGCCGCCGCATCCGCCGGGCCCGCCACGATCACGTGGTGCACGCCCTCGTGCTTCGTGAACAACTCCACCGTCCGGTGCAGCACCGGACGCCCGCCAAGGTCCTCATCGAGTTTGCTCCGCGGCGAGCCGAGGGCCTGCCCCTCCTGATACCTGCGCGAACTCCCCGCGGCCGGAATGATGACGGCGATCTCCATGCGCAAACGGTAGGAAGGACGAGTTGCGTCGTGCCCGTCTCGTGCCCCGCGGACCCGGGCCTGTCGCGCATGAGCAATCGCGCCGGCGTCCGCCCTCGCTGCACCGGCCGCCGTTCATCGGATCCGCTTCTTCTGCTCCGCCGTCAGCGAGTCCGCATCCACCGGCGCCCAACTCTTCCCCGGCGGCGGGTGATCGTTCTTCCCGACCCACATGTACCCCTCGCTCGGTCCCCCCGGCCCGCCCACCGGCCCGTTGTCGAACACCTCGACCAGCCGCCGCTGCCCGAACCCGCCCCCGCTGCATGCATACACCCCACCCAGCGCGATACACGCCGCCACGATTCCCAACAACATGATGGTTCTGCGCCGCGAACGCGCGATGCTCACGTCCATCGTCTCATCCTATCCGATCGCCGCTCGCGCCCGACTTGGTATTCTGCCCCGTCCGAAGGCTCCCGTACTGCTGTCTTCGTCCTCCCCTCCGCCCGTTTCTCGTGCCGCCCCGGAGGTCCGCTCATGACGACGCCCGCCCCCGCATCGCCCCAGCCCAAGACCTGCATCCGCTGCGGCGTTGACTGCTCCAACATGCCGCGCGTAAAGGACCAGCACGGCCGCTACACCTGTCGGCCCTGTGTCGATGCGCTCAAGGCCCAGCGGGCCAATCCGTCGCCGACGCCCCCGACACCGGCCCCCGCCGCGGCCGCGAACGCCGAACCCGACGGCTTCGACGTCTTCAACATCGCTCCCGATCCCGCCGCGCCCAAGGTTGCCCCATGCGGCAACTGCGGCAGTCCCGTGAACGAGAGTGCCGCCGTCTGCGTTGCGTGCGGTTACAGCAAGCAACTCGGCCGGGTCCTGAAACCGAGCGACACACCGAAGTCCGACGACCTGCCCCGCGGCAAGCGCATCCAGTGCAAGAAGTGCAACTATGACCTTCGCGGCCTGAAGACCGCCAAGTGCCCGGAGTGCGGCACCATCAACACCAATCCCTCGCGACGCGATCGCGATAAGGAGAGTTCCGCTCAGACCGCCCGCGAAGCCTACCTCAAGCCGCTGATCTACTTCGTCGTCGGGTTCCTCGGCGTCTGCCTGATCCAGGCGTTTCAGCATGGCCTCGGCGGCGTGGTGTTCTACGGCGTCAGTTACGCCATCCAGGTCCCCATCGGCCTGGCCGTCTTCTGGGTCTGCTGCCTCGTCTGGATCGGCTTCGATGCGCCCATCCACCTCACCGCCCTGCGACTCGCGGGCATCTACGCGCTCGTGGACTTCGCCGGATCAATCCTCGGCTTCATCCCGATCATGGGCGGCGTCATCGGCTGGCTCGTCTCGCTGCTCATCTACATCGGCCTGCTCATGGACCTGCTGGAGATGGACCTCCAGGACACCGTCATCGTCGCCCTGCTGACCTCCCTCGCCAAGACGGTGATCGCGATCTTCGTGCTCGTCCTGATCGCCAACGCCTTCTAACGCCGGCTCTGCGCCGCAAACAGACTCTTCCCCGCCATCGCCCGCTCGTGCTCCAGCAGCCACTCCTTCCGCCACACCCCGCCGCCATACCCCGTCAGCGTCCCGTCCGATCCGATCACCCGGTGACACGGTATCAGGATCGCCAGCCGGTTGTCGCCGTTCGCCCGCGCCACCGCCCGTGTCGCCGTCGGCCGCCCGATCTGCCGGGCAATGTCGAGATACGACCGCGTCTCGCCGCTCGGGATCTTCTTCAGCGCCTCCCACACCTGCGCCTGAAACTCCGTCCCCGGCGCTTCCAGTTTCGAGGCGAAGGTCGCCGACCTCCCCGCGAAGTACGCCGCGAGTTCCTTCTTCAACGTGTCCAGATGCTCATTCGTCCCCGGCCGCACGATCCCCGCCACCCGCCGCCGCAAGGTCGCGATCTGCGTCGCCAGCGCCCGTCGATCCACGAACTCCAGCAGCGAGACCCCCGCCTCTCCCGCCGCGGCGAGCATCGGGCCCAAGGGTGTCTCGATCCAGCACGCCACCAGTTCGCGCGGCGCGATCCCGTTGCTCCTCGCCTTCGTCGGCGCAGCGCCGAACACCTCCTCAAACGCCTCGCGGAAACCGCTCTCCGATGCGTACCCCGTCCGCGCCGCGGCCCGTCCCACGCTCGTTCCCTCGCGGATCATCTTCATCGCCTCGCCCATCCGCCGCGCCCGGCAGTACGCCTGGAACGTCATCCCGTAGTGCGCCTTGAACCACCGCGCCGCCCGCTCCGGCCCGATCCCCATCGCCCGCAGATCATCCGCGCTCACCCGCCGATCCTCGCTCCCCTCCAGCGCCTCCACCGCCCGCTCCACCCACGCCGGACGCTCATCGCCCCCATCCAGCGGTCGGCACCGCTTGCACGCCCGATACCCCGCGTGCATCGCCTCCCTCGCCGACCCGAAGAACTCCACGTTCTCCCTCCGCGGCTTCTTCGCCCCGCATCCCGGCCTGCAGAAGATCCCCGTCGTGCGGATCGCCGCGACAAACACGCCGTCCAGCGACGTGTCGCGCCCCACCAGCGCCGCATACATCTCCTCGTCAGTCGGACCGGATCGAAGTGTGACCGTCATGCCCGGATTCTCGCACCCGGCTCGCCCCAGACCACCGGCCGATCGACGCCGAATTCAAGTCCGCACAACCCGCACGCCGGTGTCAGACCCCGTCATCACCCCTTGGCCGTCGCCAGTCCCCCGATCGCCGCGCCGTACGCCTGCACGCACTTGGCCGCCGCGCCGTCCCACGTCAGTTTCCGCAGTTCAAATGACCCGTGCTCCCGCAGCGTCTGGCTCAGCGGCGGGTGCCGCAGGACCGCCACAATCTTGTTCGCCATGTCGTCGATGTCCCAGAAGTCCACCTTCAACGCGTGCGTCAGCACCTCCGACACCCCCGACTGCTTGCTGATGATCACCGGCGTGTCGTTCCGCATCGCCTCCAGCGGTGCAATCCCGAACGGCTCCGACACGCTCGGCATCACGTAGCAGTCCGCCATCCGGAACACCTCATCAACCTGCTTCCCGCGGAGGAACCCCGTGAACGAGAACCTGTGCCCGATCCCCAGCGCCGCGGCCTCCTCGATCGACCGCGTGTACATGTCCCCGCTTCCCGCCATGATGAACTTCGTGTTCGGCACCTTCTCCAGCACCCGCTTGGCCGCACGCACGAAATACTCCGGCCCCTTCTGCATCGTGATCCGCCCGAGGAACAGCACGATCTTGTCCCGCGCCTCGATCCGTTCCGCGCTCTGAGATCCCGCCGCCGAGTCCGCCTCGATCCCGTTGTACACCACCCCCACCTTCCCCGGTTCGACGCCGTACCGCCGGACACACAGGCTCTTCGTCAGTTCGCTCACCGCGATCACCCGCATCGCCCCGTGCATCCCGCGTCGCTCGATGTCGTACACCCGCTGGTTCGGATGGTCCCCCGCCCGGTCGAACTCCGTCGAGTGCACGTGCACCACCAGCGGCTTCCCGCTGACCCGCGCCATCGCCAGCCCCGCCGGAAACGTCATCCAGTCGTGCGCGTGGATCACGTCGAACCGCTCGCGCCGGCCCAGCGCCACCACCAGCCGCGCATACCGCTCGGCGTTGTCCACCATGTCGCCTTCATACCCCGCCCCCGCGCCCCCGCCGACACCCGCCGCGCCCCCGATCGCCCCGTGAATCACCTGCGGGTCCACGCCCTCCGGCCACTCAAGCGGTGCGCCATCCGGCCCCAGCATCGGCTGCCCGTCCGGACCGATCGCCGCTGCCCCCGCCCGCGCCGATGTCCCCGCGGCCCCCGCGCCGCCGCCCGAGCCGAACTCCGGATACGGGCTCGAAAAACTCGCCGGCAGCGCATGGAACGTCGTGTGCGCGAACCCTGGCATCGTGTACGAGTCCGCCCCCACGAACTGTCCCACCGCCGCGGTCGTTCCCGGCGCCGCTGCAACCGCCGACCCGACGCCCCGGAGCACCGGCGCATCCGGCGGCAACGCGCGAATCGCCTCCGGGCTCAGCAGCCGGATGTGCGACGCCTGCGAGCGATCCACCGGCTTGGGCAGGATGAACACCACCTCGTGCCCCAGGCGGTCCAGCGCCTTGGTCAATCCGTAGCAGGCAGTCCCCAGACCTCCCGCGATGAACGGCGGAAACTCCCACCCGAGCATGAGGATCCGCATTGCTATTCGTCCTCGTCACCGGCGTCCATGTCCCCCAGCCGACGGAAGCATGCCTCATACGCCAGCAGGCACTTGGCCGCGATCCCCTCCGCGTCCGGCGCTTCCGCGCCGATCGGCAACGGCGACCGGAACGTGTACAACTTGTCCTCGCTCCGGAAGTGTTCGAACTTCAGCGACGCACCCTCATACCCCACGTCGTACAACTCTTCATCCAGCAGTTCCTCCAACTTGTCGCCGGAGTGGAACAGGTGCGCCTCGATCGACTGGCTCAGCCACCGGTTGTCCGTCACCAGCGACACCCACAGCGAGCCGTTCTCCTCGAACAGCCGATACTCCGCCGGCTCGGCCGAGTTCTTCGCGGCGCACACCAGCATCGGGGGATGCTGCTTCTGCTCGACCGGCCCGAATACGCCCGCGTGGCTCGCGACCTTGCCGACCGCCTCAAACAGGCGGATCGCGGCGGGGCTGACTGGAACTCGTGCTGTGCTCATGATGGGCGTGGGCGGCGGCATCGGTGCGTAGATCACGCCAACCGTGGTTGTGGGCGGCGGGGGGGTGGGGGGGCGACAGTTTAGGCGCGGGCGACGGCAGGGACGGTCAGTCACTGCGAAGCAGCGGAGCAAAGCGAGCAGACACCGAGTCCGAGGGTTCGCTCTGAAAGGCGAAGGCCCGGGCTCACGGAGAGCAGCAGAGCGGAGCCCGGTTGACCCCAGCACCCCACGAACGCGCGTCCCTTCATCCCACCAGCCCCACCGCCTTGAACTCATGCTGCGGCAGCACCGCCCGGATGTTCTCGTTCCCCAGGAAGTTCCCTACCACCTCCCCCAGCACATCCCGGAAGTCTGTCGTGTGCAGCAGGTCGCGCCGCTCGTGCAACTGGTCCGGCGCCAGCCCCGGCCACGCGCCCACCACCTTCCGCGCCGACGAATCACCCGCCGCCCGCGCCGCCGCGTGCCCGCGCTGCACCGCCCCGCCCACCAGGAACATGCAGTTCGCCCAGCCGTGATCCGTGCCGCCTGTCCCGTTCTCCGCCGCCGTCCGGCCAAAGTCCGTCAGCGTCGCCACCAGCACGTCGTTCATCCGGTCGCCCAGGTCGCGCGTGAACGCCGCCACCGCGTCTCCCAGTTGCTGCGCCAGGTCGCCGAACGTCCCCGTCCCGCCCCGGCCCTGGTACTGGTGCGTGTCCCAGCCACCGATGCTCACCTCCACCACCTCCAGCCCAAGGTCCGCCTTGATCAGCCGCGCCACCTGCTTGAGCCGGTCCCCCAGCGGCGTCCGCGGATACTCCGCGGCCGGCTTGTACTCCTTGGTTGTCACCGCGCGCAGTTGGTCCAGCCCGTCCAGTGTCGAGCCCGCAGTCTGCGCAAGCAGATCCTCCGCCGCCGCCCGCTCGCCGTTCGCCACGCGTGTCCCATACGCCTGCTCCAGAGCCGCCGCGACCGTCTTCGGGTCCACTCGCCGCGACGCCGGGAGCGTCAGGTCGTCCAGCCCCCGAACCGCGAACGCCGTCGCCTTCCCCTGCATGATCCGCGGCAGCGTGTCGCCGATCGACACCGCGCGCAGCACCGCACCCTCTTTCCCCGTCGAGGTCATCAGGTGCCGGTTCAGCCATCCGTCCGAGTTGATCGTGTTCCCCGCGACGCCCGTCTCCCACGTGTCCTGCTCTTCAAAGTGTGACCGCGTGTTCCGGTCATACCCCACCGCGTGCGCCGCCACCGCCACGCCCTCATCAAACAGCGGCTTCAGCGCCCCCAGCCGCGGGTTCAATCCGAAGTACCCGTCGAGGTCGATCGCGCCCGCCCCGGCCTCGCCCCCGCTTGTGCCCGGCCGCGGCACGGCCAGCGACTTCCTCAGCCCGTAGTAGTGCTCCTCCGCGTGCGGCACCACAAGGTTCAGCCCGTCCGCGCCGCCCCGAAGAAAGATGCACACCAGCGTCCGACCCGCCTTCACCGCCCGCGGCCGCAGCCCCAGAACCCCCGCCGCCGACATCGATGGCGCAACGCCCAGGTATGCCAGCGCCGTGCCCGTCGTTTGCAGAAAATAGCGACGTGTCAACCGCATGGTCCGTCTCCTTCACCGCTCCCCGTTCGCCACCGCTCGTGCTCCCTACTTCACGCCCGCTTCCGGCAACTGCGCAATCAGCGTCGCCACCGCCCGCACCCGCTCTTCCCGCGGCCCGCTCGACGCCGCAAGCACGCTCCTCGCCGCTTCGAACGAGCGCTCGCTCAGCACCCGCCCGGTCAGCCGCAGCGCCACCGTGTCGATGATCGCCCTCGACTCATCATCGTTCGGCGCCTCGCGCTTCCGGTCCACGTACCGCAGTTCCCCCGGCACGAACGCCGCCAGTTGCCACTCCGCCCGCCGCGCCAGTTTCCACCTCTGCAGCATCGCGTTCGAGGACATCGAGTCCGCGTCCTGCTCCGGATACCCGTCCGGCGTCGGCCGCTCGAACAGCCCCTGCCCCGACGCCTGCATGAACTCGCCGACCGCGTGCGCGTTCGTCTCGCCCGTCACGCGCGCCATCCGCACCCCGAAGTCCAGCGGGTGCGCGATCCGCCGCCGCGACGCCTCCCGCCAGAACGCCGGATGCCGCGCCATGTCCCGGAGCACCGCCCGCATGTCCCCGCTCGTCCGCGCAAACGTGCTCGCCAGGTCCTCCACCAGGTCCTGCGGCGCCGGTGTGCAGCAATAGTGCTCCGCCAGTTTCCCGCACACGAACCGCGCTGTCGACGGGTGCGACGCCAGCAGTTCCAGAGCCGTGTCCACCCGCGCAAACCGCTCCCGCGCCGGCGTCTCCGGGAACGCGAACCCCAGCACCGTCCGCTCCCGCGGGTCGCTCAGCCTCGGGTCAAACCTGAACCGCTCCACCGCCGCCCCCTCGCCCCCCGGTCCCGTCCGACCATCGATGTGCCCCGCCGTGCTCCAGCCCGTCAGGATGCACGCAAGGTTCGTCACATCCTCCTGCGTATACCCGCCGTGCACGCCCAGCGTGTGCAGTTCCATGATCTCCCGCGCATAGTTCTCGTTGATCCGCCGCGCGTACGACCGCTCCTGATCGAGGTACCGCAGCATCGCCGGGCTCGTCGCGCTCGCCCGCAGAAGGTCAACAAACGGCGCGACCCCCAGCGCCGAAAACGCCGCGTGCTCCTCCGCCTTGCGCCGCCCCTCCGTCTTGCGGATGTACGTCGAGAAGTGGTTCTCCGCCCACAGCACGAACCGCGCCCGCACCGGGTTCGGCGCCGACAGCGCGTGCGCCAGCGTCCGTCTCACCACGTCATATTCGCCGCGCGGATTGGGGAACCGCACCGACGCCAGCCCCAGCGCCGCCCGCTCCCCATCCGCTTCCAGTGTCGACGACAGCGCGTCGTCCAGGTACCCGTCCTCGCCCCGCACCAGGATCGCCGCCAGGTCCCCCTGGTTCGGCCCGAATCCGAACCGGTCCAGGATCACTACCGCTCGTTCATACTCCGTCGCCTCCACGGGCCGCTCCGCCGTCACCTCCACATCGCGACCCGGCGACTCAATCTCCTTGCCCGCGTGGTCCCACGCGCGCACCGAGAGCACATGCCTCCCCGGCGCCAGCCCCGCGGCCGAATACTGCACCACAAACGGCCCCGCCCGCCGCGCCGTGTCCATCACCATCCCCGTCGACTTCCCATCGATCAGCAGTTCGATCTTCCGAACCACCGCCGCGCACGACGGCTCCACCACCACCGCGCCCTGCCCGAACACCTTCGACACCTTCCCATCCGCGTGCGGATAGGTGATCCGTACCTCTGGCTTCACGTCCGGGGTTGAAGCGGGGAGGGAGGGGGCCACCAGCGACACCGCCGCCAGCCATGCATTCCGGTCCCCCTTGCCTTCTTCATACTTGTCGTTCACAAACGACACCAGCAGCCGCTTGCGCCCGCGCGCCAGCCGCAGCGGCTCCTTCATCTCGATCTCGTGCGGACCCCACCAACCTGTCGGAACCTTGAAACTCGCCGCCGCCGCCGGCAGCCCCGCCGCCGGGTCGAGGGGCGCGTCCCCGCTCACCACCGCAAACTCCAGCACCGCCGGTCCGTCAAAGTTCTGCCCCATCGCCTCCGCCTCGAGCCCGAACTCCCCTTCGAGATCCTCCGGCAATGTCAGTTCCAGCGTCGCGTTCGAGGCCAGCCCCGCGCTGATCCGCTCTTCCGGCTGCTTGTCGCCCGTCCGCAGCGCCCGCGCGTTCTCGCTCCACGCCGGATCGTGCATCGTGAACCGGAAGTACCCATTCCCGCCGCGCCCGTTCCCGATGTCCTCGTACCCCCGCCAACTCAGCCGCTGGTCCGGCGTCCGCGCTGTCGCCCCCGCGTCGTTCCTCGCCGCCATCGAAACAAGGTTCGTCCCCGCGTGCAGTTGTTCCGGCCTCAGCCTGAACCGCGGCGAATACGAGTACTGGCTCGCAACCTCCCGCCCGTCGATCATCAGCGACACCCGCGGCGCCGGCGCACGCGCCGAGTCACGCTCCGCCGCCCGCTGCCACACCGCGCCCCGCAGTTCAATCTCGCCCGGGAGCGTCTTCCCGTCCATCACCTCCGCAAAGGCGATCCGCAGCGGCCCCTCTCCCGCCGCGTTCATCGAGGCCACCGATGCCGGCCACGCCGCGCCGGGCTCACCCGCACTGCCGCCCCCGCCCATCATCGACATCATCGCCTCGGCCGTTCCCCCGCCCGCCATCATCGCGCCGCCCGTCATCCCCTGCATCGCCATCATCGCGCCACCCGCGCCGCCCGCCGCCGGTCCGCTCGCATCCGCCACCCGCAGCAGTTCCCACCGGTCCAGCCGCAGGTTCCGGTCCGATCCTCCCCCCGCGTAAAAGTCGTTCATGAAGTGCAGACGCACCGTGTGCTTCCCCTCCTCCAGACGGAACGGGATCCCCAGCGACAGCCGGTGCCACGCCTTGGCAAGGATCGGTCCGCTCGTCACCGGCGTGCTGTCCGTCGCCGTCCCCGGGTCCACCACGATCCCCACGCTCGGAAGCGTCCCCATCGCCATGTCCCCCGCGGCCACGATCGCCATCTGGTACCACCCCGCGCTCGACACCTCCACCGGGAACCCGAATCGCGGATACGTCCCCGCGTTCGAGAAGTACCGCCCGCCCGAGGCCGCCCCGTCTTTCTGCACCGCGCCGCGGCTGCTCTGTTGCTTCTTCTCATACGGGTTCGGCTCGTCGATCCCGTAGTCCTCTTCGCACTCCCCGCTCTGCACCGCGCCCGGCTCCGCCCGAACCACCCGCACCACCGTCGGCATGCTCGCGCGTTCCCGTCCGTCGCGCTCCACGATCTTCGCGACGAGCCGCACCGGCCCCGCCGGAACGTCCGCGCAGTCAAACTCAAAGCACGCCTGCACCAGCGGGCCGTCATCCGCGTTGGTCATCCGTACCGGCCGCAACTCGCCCAGCCCTTGCACCGAGAGCCACGCCCCTTGATCTCCCCGCGCCTCTCCATTCGCCGGCGGCGAGGTCTCCCAGTACGAAACCCCCACGCTCACCTTCCCCCAGACCGCCGCGCCGTTCGCCGGTCCCTCGATCGTCGGTCGATCGAACACCTCCATCACCGCCGACGGCCGCGCCACCACGTGCACATCCAGCCTCGCGTCCCCCGCGACGATGCTCGCGTGCCCTTCCGCGGCCGGTCGCACCACGATGTACCCCGTCGTCTTCCCCGCCATCACCAGCGCAGGCGACACGATCTTCACCACCGCCTCATCGCTGCTCACCGTGTCAAACGTCCGCGCCTCCGATGACACGCCCTCGGTCCTCACCGGCACAATCCGGTCGCGCCCGAGCACAAGCACCTGCTCCCGCGCCGCGAACCGGACCGCTTCTCCGGCGCTCGTCGGCCGATCTTGTGCCAGAGCCGCCCCAGACCAGCACGCAACCGCCGCCATCAGCGCTGCGCCGACAAACGATCGTCCATTGCTCATCTTCAACCCCGATCTGAATACTGGATGCAACCGTGTGCGAGTGCGTGTGCCGGCCGAGCGGCCGCAGAGGTGTTGGGCGGGGGGGAGGGGGGGCAACGATCGGCCGATCATGACGCGGCCGCCGGGCTTCCTACGCCCCATCCACTTGTACAGGTTACTCGACAGCCGGTCGCCCGCCACCCCCGCCGATCCCGCGGGCAGCCCATCCGGCAGGGTTTCACCCCGTCACACCGACGAAATCCACGATGCCTCGGGCATCCCCGTATCCTCAAGCCATGCCAAGCACGTTTTGGGATCAGCGATATTCCGGCGACGCCCTTGCCTATGGCGAAGCGCCCAACGAGTTCCTGGTGCAGATGGCCGACCGGCTCCCGGATCGGGGCGAAGCGCTCGACATCGGCGCGGGCGAGGGCCGCAACGCCCTGTTCCTCGCCTCGCGCGGGCTGAACGTCCTCGCCGTCGATCAGAGCGAGGTTGGAATGCAGAAAGCGCTGCGACGCGCCAACGACCGCGCCCTGAAACTGCACACCAAGGCCGTGGACCTTCGAGACTTCCAGGCCCAGCCCGCATCGCTCGATGTCGTCAGTTCCATCTTCGTGCACCTGCCCTCGACCCTCCGCGCGGCCGTCCACGCCCGCATCGGCGCATGGCTGAAACCCGGCGGGGTCTTCCTGCTCGAGGCCTACGCGCCCGAGCAACTCCAGCGGAGCACCGGTGGACCCAAGGACCCGGACATGCTCGCTTCCTTGGACGTGATCGTGCGCGAACTCACCGGCGGCGGAACGCTCACGATCGAGCATCAGGCCGCGCTCGTGCGGAACGTCTGCGAAGGCCAGTTCCACACCGGCGACGCGGCGGTCGTGCAGGTCCTTGCCCGCAAGCGGTAGCCCGCTCGGGTCTTCAAGCGGGAGTCAACCGCACCGGGCAGGCCGCGTGCGCCGCGGCCCCGCTCACGTCTTCCGGTCCAGCAGCCGGTAACTCACCGCTTCCGCCACGTGCCCCGGACCGATCTCTGCGGCGCCCTCGATGTCCGCGATCGTCCGCGACACCCGCCGCACCTTGTCATACGCCCGCGCCGACAGCCCCAACTCCGTCATCGCCTGCCCCAGCACCGCCCGCGCCTCCTCCGTCATCGGCGCGAGTTTGTCGAGTTGCCGCCCGCTCAGCCGCGAGTTCTGCGTCGAACTTCCCTGCCGCGCGTTCTGCCGCTCCCGCGCCGCCAGCACCTGCTCCCGCATCTGCTTGCTGCTCGTCCCGATCGGCGCCGCCGACAACTGCTTCCACGGAACCGCCGGCGCTTCCACATGCAGATCGATGCGATCGATCAGCGGCCCCGACAGTTTCGACAAATACCGGTCCATCGCCCGCTTCCCGATCTCGTCCCGCGGGATGTCCCCCTTCGGCGTCGGGTTCATCGCCGCGACCAGCATGAAACTCGCCGGGAACCGCACCGCCGAATGCGCCCGCGCGATCGTCACCACATGATCCTCAAGCGGCTGCCGCATCGTCTCCAGCACATCGCGGTCAAACTCCGGCAACTCGTCCAGGAACAGCACGCCCCGGTGCGCAAGCGAGATCTCCCCCGGCCGCGGCACCATTCCCCCGCCCACGATCGCCGGCGCCGACGACGTGTGGTGCGGCGACCGCACCGGCCGCGTCGTCACCAGCCCCTGCCCCGCCGCCATCTGCCCCGCCGCCGAATAGATCCGCGTGATCTCGATCGCCTCTTCCGGCGTCAGCGGCGGCAGCACGCCCGGCAGCGCACGCGCCATCATCGTCTTGCCCGTCCCCGCCGGACCCAGCATCAGCAGATTGTGCGACCCCGCCGCGGCGATCACGATCGCACGCTTCACCGCCTCCTGCCCTCGCACATCCACAAAGTCCACCGGCGCCTCCGCCGTCAGCAGCAGCGCCTCGACATCCACCGGCGCATGCACCGCCGCCGGCAGCGCGCCCGTCAGCATCCCCACCACCTCGGCCAGCGTCGAAACACCGATCGCCTCCACCCCCGGCACCACCGCCGCCTCCGGCGCGTTCTCCCGCGGCACCACCACCCCCCGCATCCCCCGCGCCTTGGCCAGCGCCGCCATCGCGATCACCCCGCGCACCGGCCGCACCCGCCCATCCAGCGCCAGTTCCCCTGCGAACAGAAACTGCCGCGGATCGATCGGCCCCGTCCGCTCCACGCCCTCATCGACCAGCGATGCCTCCGCATCGCCCCCCGCCTTCGCGGCCCCTCGCCGCGCATCCCGCGCCATGTCCCCCAGCCCCGCGCCCCGCGAGGGAGCCAGCCGCCGCCCGAGTGTCACCTGCACCCGCTGCGACGGCCCCTCGCCCGGGTCGATCACCCCATCGGCGATCAGCATCCCCACCGCGATCGGCAGGTCATACATCGGCCCCTCCTTGCGGAGGTGCGCCGGCGCGAGATTGACGACGACCTTGCCCTGCGGAAACCGAAACCCCGAGTTGCCCAGCGCCGACCGCACCCGCTCCACCGATTCCTTCACCGCCGTGTCCGGCAACCCCACAACCGTCGCCCGAGGCTGCGGCGAAGCCTCATCCCGGATCGCGCTCAGATCGACATCCACCTCCACCTCACAGGCGACGGCGTCGATGCCTTGAAGCAGATAAGACTGGACCCGGGCAAGCATGCGGCGGCCAGTATACCGAACTTCGCCCGAAGTTCATGCAAACAGCATCGAAATGAGTTCTGGCCGACTCAGTTTGTGATGCTCGGCAAGGTCCCGGAGGATCGCATTCAGGGTGCCGACTTTCACAGGCCGGTGATTCGGCACCGTGATGCTGTGCCCGTCCGACCGGGCCGTGACGAGTCGAATGTGACTTCCGGTTTGATGGGTGGGCAGATACCCCAACCGGGCAAGTGCGCGTCCAAGTTCCGCAGCGTCAAGGTCCCGCGGCAGTTTCATGCCGCGATGACCTCATCACGGACGAAGTGCAGCCGGATGATGGAGGGACGTTCAGCGCCTTCCGGGAAATGGCACCGCACGGCATCCCGGACCATCTCCTTCAACACCCCGAGATCGTCCGCCTGCGTGAAGATCGATTCCCCAAGTGCGCGGGCGTTGTACCCGCCGTCCGGGTCTTCCTCAACGATGAAGACGATCTCGCTGGCCATGGTCGGATGATATCGGGTAGGCTCGGTGGGCACTACAGGAGCACAAGAACTGGCACGTTCGGACCCCATCCGCGACCTTGCCGCCGCCACGCGCGACCTCCCCGCGGCCGCCAACGCACTCGCCGACCGCGACACCCGCGCTCGCGTGCTCGATTCCATCGCCGCCGCCCTCGACTCCGCCCGACCCGAGATCATCCGCACCACCGCCGACGAGACCGCCCTCACACCCGAAGAACTCGCCCCCGAGTTCGACCGCATGACCGGCACGCTCCGCATGTTCGCCGCGCTCGTGCGCGACGGCTCCTGGGTCCGCGCCGCGATCGACACGCCCGCCCCCGCGGGCGTGAGATCCATCGGCCCCAACCACGAACTCCGCCGCATGCTCGTCCCCCTCGGCCCCGTTGCCGTGTTTGGCGCGAGCAACTTTCCCCTCGCCTACGGCGTTTGCGGCGGCGACACCGCCAGCGCCCTCGCCGCAGGCTGCCCCGTCATCGTCAAGGAGCACCCGGCGCATCCGAAGACGGGGCGGCTGCTTCACCGCATCGCGTCCACCGCGGCGGCGAAGGCCGGCGCCGACGGCGCGCTGGGCTACATCCACAACGAAGACCCGCGCGATCACTCCGTCGCGAAGGCGCTCGTGCAGCACGCGGCGGTCGCCGCGGCGGGATTCACCGGTTCGACCGCAGGCGGGATCGCGATCAACAACCTCGCTACGACCCGTGCGCGAGGCGACGGAACGCCCGACCCGGTCCCGGTGTACGCCGAGATGGGAAGTTGCAACGTCATCATCGTGCTGCGGCACGCGTTCGACACCCGGCGCGATGAGATCGCCAACGAGATCGCGCAGTCGCTGCTGATGCGCGTCGGCCAGCAGTGCACCGCGCCCAGCATCGTGCTGGTGGGCGGATACGAGCGAGCCGACCGGATGTACGAAGCGCTGAGGGAGCGAATCGCCCGCGCGCCGCTGCGCCGGATGCTTAGCCCCGCTGTCGCGGCCAACTACTACCGAAAACTCGATGAACTCGCCGGCGAATCCGCGATCGAGTCGCACATGCCCCTGCCGACAGACGACCATCGTGCGGCATTGCTCGGCGTGCCGGTTCTCTTCAAGTCGCAGGCGGTCAAGATGGAGGACTCACCGCGGGTGTGGGAGGAGATCTTCGGTCCCGGGCTGATCGTCGCGGGATGCGGGTCCATGGCGCACGGCTACTTCTTTGCGCCAGGCGCGCTGACCGCTTCGATCTACGCCGCGCCCGAGGATGGGACGGAGGACGACACGTCCCTTCTTGATGAAGCGTTCATCGGCACGGCGGGCGAGATCGCCCTGCGGCTCGGACGCGTGGCCGGCCGCGTCGTTTTCAATGGCGTCCCCACCGGCGTCCGCGTCTGCACCTCGATGGTCCACGGCGGACCCTTCCCCGCCACCAACCGCCCCGATACAACCGCCGTCGGCCCGCTCGCCATCGAGCGCTGGTGCCGGCCCGTCTGCTTCCAGAACTGCCCCGATGCGCTCCTCCCCCCCGAGTTGCAGGACGCCAACCCCCTGGGAATCTGGCGAACCGTCAACGGCCAGCCAACCCGCGAGCCAATCCGCCGAGGGGAATGAGCGCATGCATACCCGGGCTGCATTCGTAAGCATATGTAAAACAAAGACTTAAGAAGCCTGGCGAGCAACGGGGCCGTCGGTGAGCCCGTTGCGGGCCTCGCCGCGCAACTTCTGACCCCCCAAGGGGGGTCGCGGCCGATATCCCCTCCGTGATTACCGAAGGCTCCACATCCGTTCGTCTATCCGCGCGCGCACGCCTTGCCGGGAGCGGTGGTGGGGGGGATGCCGCCCAAACCAAACTCGCCGCGGCCCCCGCGCGGGCCCGCGCCCCGCGCCGAAAGGCCGCCGCGCCCGACTCCTCCCAACATCAGCCCGCGACCGGCGCCTTCCGAGTCCGCCAGTTCCTCTGGATCGCCGGCGCCATCGCCTGGACCCTCATCACCCTCGCCCTCCTCAGTTTCTCCGCGGCCGATGCGCCCTCCGCGGCCATCGCGCCGCACAACAACCCGCCCGCCAACTGGATCGGGAAGTTCGGCGCCCTCGCCGCCCACTACTCCTACCAGGTCTTCGGCCTCGGCGCATGGGTCATGGTCCTGCTCGCCGGCATCCTGCTCGCCGTCACCGCCACCGGCCGCCGCGTCGGTCACGTCCCCGTCCGATTCATCGGCGCCCTCCTGATGACCGGCGCCGTCTCCGGTCTCCAGACGCTCGCCCTCCCCAACTCCGGACCCGTCGCGGGCCTGCCCGGCGGCCTCATCGGCACCGTCGGCGCCGCCCGCCTCGTCGAGAGTTTCAATGTTCTAGGCGCGGTCGTCTGCCTGCTCGCGGCGTTCTGCATCGGCGCCGTCGTCGCCCTCGACGTCTGGGCCATTATCGTCGCCATGTGGACGGGCAGGATGATCGTCGCCGCCGGACGCACCAGCGGCCGCGCCGCCATCGCCGCCGCACGCGCCGCCGGCCACCGCCGCCAGGCCGCCGCCCTCGCTCGCGCCCGCGAGAACGACATCGACGACGATCAGCCCGCCGCCCTCGTCAGCGCCAGCAAGCGACGCGCACGCAAGGCCGAGGCCCGTGCCATCGACGAAGACGCCGGCGGCCTCGGCGCAACCGAGAGTTTCGATCCCGACGGCGCGGGCGCTCCCCCCGCCAGCGTCATGCTCGATGACGATGACGACGACGAGTCCGACACCGAGGCAACCGACGAAGCCGACACCGACGCCGAAGACGCCGAAGAGGATGTCCAGGCCCCTGGCGCGCCCCAGGTCTTCGACCCCGAGCAGTTGCGCGCCAAGATCGCCAAACTCCCCGTCCGCTTCGCCACCCTCACCAAGCGCTCCGCCACCGACGACGACCTCCGCGACATCCAGAACTCCGGCGACATGGAGGGCTACCGCTTCCCCGCGCTCGATCTGCTCATGGAGCCCGAGGGCAACTACACCCAGACCATGGACGTCTTCGTCCGCGACCAGGCCGGCGCGCTCGAGAAGGCCATCCGCGAATACGGAATCGAGGGCGAGGTCGTCGGCGTCGAGTCCGGGCCCGTCATCACCCTCTTCGAACTCCGCCTCGCCCCCGGCACCAAGGTCGCCGCGCTCCAGGCCCTCGCCAGCGACATCGCACGGTCCCTCAAGGCCGTCAACATCCGCATCGTCTCTAACATGGCCGGCCGCGACACCGTCGGTGTCGAGGTCCCCAACGCGCAGAAGGAGAAGGTCCGCCTCAAGGAACTGATGACCAAGAGCGAACTCTACGGCTCCATGCGCCTGCCCATGTTCCTCGGCAAGGACGCCTCCGGCGAGCCCCTCATCGCCGACCTCGCCGCCATGCCGCACCTGCTCATCGCCGGAACCACCGGCTCCGGCAAGAGCGTGTGCATGAACACCGTCATCATGTCCTTCCTCTACACCAAGAAGCCCAACGAACTCAAACTCGTCCTCGTCGACCCCAAGATGGTCGAACTCTCCCAGTTCAAGGACATCCCGCACCTCATGTGCCCCGTCGTCACCGAGATGGGCAAGGCCGCCGCCATCCTCGAGTGGGCCGTCACCAAGATGGACGAGCGCTACGAACTCCTCGCCGAGGCCGGCTGCCGCGACATCGCCGCCTACAACGAACTCCCCTGGGACGAACTCAAGGAGCGGCTCCACATCGAGACGCCCGAGGAAGAGGCCCGCATCCCCCGCAAACTCCCCTACATGGTCTTCGTCATCGACGAACTCGCCGACCTCATGATGACCAACAAGGAGGTCGAGCAGTCCATCGTCCGCATCGCCCAGAAGGCCCGCGCCGTCGGCATCCACCTCATCCTGGCCACCCAGCGGCCCCAGGCCAACGTCGTCACCGGCCTCATCAAGTCCAACATGCCCGCCCGCATCAGTTTCAAGGTCGCCTCCGGAATGGACTCCCGCATCGTCCTCGATCAGAAGGGCGGCGAACTCCTCCTCGGACAGGGCGACATGCTCTACCTCTCTCCGCGAAGTTCCAAACTCACCCGCGCCCAGGGAACCCTCGTCGACGACAAGGAGATCCGCCGCGTCGCCAAGTTCATGCGCGAGGTCGCCTCGCCCACCTTCGAGCGGCAACTCCTCCAACTCCGCCCCGGCGCAGGCGCCGGCGGCCCCTCCGAGGAAGAGGCACGCGACGGCCTCCAGGCCGCACAGCAGGATCCCCTCTTCGACAAGGCCGTCGAGATCGTCGTCGAGTCCAAACGCGGCAGCGTCTCCATGCTCCAGCGACGCCTCGCCATCGGCTACACCCGTTCCAGCCGCCTTATCGAGGCCATGTGGCAGGCCGGCATCGTCGGCGAGCACAAGGGCACCGTCGACCGCGACGTCCTCATCTCCCAGGAAGAGTGGCAGGCCATGAAGGCCCAGGCCGCCGCCGACGCCGCGGCCTCAGGCGGCGAGCCCGTCGATCCCAACATCGGCGAGAAACTCCGCTCCGCCCAGGCCGCCGCCAACAGCGTCGATGACGCCCCTCTGTCACCCGATGACGACACGGACGACGCCGACGACTCCGATGCGCCCTTCGACGTCCAGACCCGCGCAGGCCGAACCCGCGCGCCCCACGGTGTTTGACCCGTCCTTCATCCGCTGCCTGTAACCGCGGCCCCGCGGCGGGCGTACCCTCTTCGCCGCTGTCCCCCGGCACGAACCGTGGGGGTGGGGGTGACGGGGCATGGTGCCGGTGCACGCGGGCGGCCCGAAGTGCCCAGCAGGCGCGCACTACCCCACCCGGGGCACCCAAAGCGCCGCCCCGCCCGCCCGCAAGACGGCCCGCGACCTCCCCAATGACACATCACCCGGAACTCTGGAAAGGAATCCCCGCAATGAACCGCCTCCTCGGTCTGACTGTCTGCGCCGGCGCCGCCCTCGGCTTCGCCCACGCCTCCGTCCTCGCCGTGCCGCCCGTGCTCGAAAAGGCCCCCAAGGACGCCATGTTCGTCCTCGCCATTCCCAGCGCGCAGAAGTTTGAAAAGAGCCTCCAGTCCCTCACCACCGCGGCGGAAGTCCCCCTCCCGCTCCCCGGCGTCGAGGAACTCCTCGCCATGGCCGGCATGGGTGAAGGCCTCGACCTTGCCAAGGGCGTCGCCATCGTGGTCATGCCCGCCCCCGCCGGCGCCGGTGCCGCCGAGGTCGAAGAACTCCGCGACCGCGCCGTCGTCATGCTCCCCGTCACCGACTACGCCGCCTTCCTCCAGAACTTCAGCGCCAAGCCCGGCGCCGCCGGTTCCATCGACTCGCTCAACGTCAACGGCAGCGACGCCTTCGCGCGCAACCTCGGCGACGGCTACGCCCTCATTTCGCCCAACAAGCAGGCCGTCACCGACTTCAAGCCCGGCAATCCCACCGCCAAGGCCGACCTCGGCAAACTCGGCGAGCGCATCTCCGATTCCGCTGACTTCGTCGTCGTCGTCAACATGGAGGTCGCCCGCCCCGTTCTCGAGCAAGGCGCCAAGGCCGCCAAGGACCGCGTGGCCGACCAGATCGCCATGATGGGCGTTGACGGCAATGCCGCCGCCGAGAGCCCCGTCCTCGCCTGGCTCTCCAACTCCCTCGTCTCCGATGCCCGCACCGTCGTCGCCGGGCTCAAGGCCGGCGGCATGGGCGCGTCGCTCGAGATGGCCGCCAACTTCAAGGAAGGCTCCCCCATGGCCGCCGCCTGCCAGGCCGCGGGCAACGCCGGAGCCCTCCTCGCCAAACTCCCCAACACCCAGTACCTCATCGCCGGCGCCATCGACACCAGTTCGCCCGGCATCAAGAAAATGCTCCGCGACGTCGCCGCCAAGGTCCGCGAGTCCGCGGGCACCGACACCCCGCAGATGTTCACCGGCGCGCTCGCCGATGCCGACGGCCAGTCCATCGTCGTCGGAATGAACCCCACCATGCTCATGGGCGGCGGCGTCCTCACCAACACCGTCAACTTCACCAGCAGCAAGGAGTCCGCCAAGGTCATCGCCGGCGTCAAGTCCGACATGGAGGCCCTCAACGGCAAGTCCTTCCAGGGAATGACCTACGAAGCCTCGTTCAAGGACAAGGCCGCCAAGGTCGGCGACAAGTCCGTCGACGTCTGGCAGGTCAAGATGCAGGCCGATTCCGGCGACGGCATGAGCGCCCAGGCCGCCTCCGTCATCTTCGGCCCGCAGGGCGGGCCCGGCGGCTACCTCGCCGAGGTCGATGGCGGCGTCCTCCGCACCTTCGCCAAGAACTCCGCGCTCATGTCCGCCGCCTTCAAGTCCGCCTCCGGCGGCGACAACCTCGGTTCCGATACCCTCATCAAGCAGGTCGCCGGCCAACTCCCCTCCGGACGCATCGCCGAGGCCTACATCGGCAGCCGGAACATCGTCGACATGCTCGTCCCCATGGCCGCCATGATGGGTGTCCAAGTCAATCTCGACGCCATCCCCGCTCAACTCCCCCCCCTTGGTCTGGCCATCTCTTCCGAGGGCGGCTCCGCGCACCTGGCCTTCTTCATCCCCGCCCCCGTCATCAAGACCATCTGGGTCGTGGGAGAGGGTCTCGCCCCTCAACTTGAGGGATTGGGCGGCCTTGGTGAGATGGGTGAACAGCCCCCTGCCGACGAACCCACTGGACAGCCCCGCTTCTGACGCTATACTGAGTGTCATTCCATAGCCCCCCCCCCCGAGGGCTCGCTGGCAACGTGCCGCGGGCCCTCTTTGTTTTTGCCCGTCACCATTCCCCGCATTCCATCACCCTGCCCGCGACCGTGACCCCGCGTGCCTGGAATCTCCGAAACGACAAGGCGATCGCGCTCGATCGCCCCGTCGTCATCGCCATCCTCAATCTCACCCCAGACAGTTTCTCCGACGGCGGCCAACTCCCCTCCGACCGGAGCGCCGCCGAAGCCGCCGACCTCGCGATCCGCGGCGGCGCGGACATGCTCGATCTCGGCGGCGAGTCCACCCGCCCCGGCGCCTCACGCATCCCCGCCCACGAGCAGATCCGCCGCGTGATCCCGGCGATTCGCGAGATCCGCCGCCGGCACGCCGACATCCCCATCAGCATCGACACCACCCTCGCCGCCGTCGCCTCCGCCGCCATCGACGCCGGCGCCGACGCCGTCAACGACGTCTCCGCCGCGCGAGAAGACGACGCCATGCTCCCCCTCGTTGCGAGCACCGGCGCAGGCCTCATCCTCATGCACCGCCTCGCCCCGCCCGACAATGATCGCTACTCCCACCAGTACGCGACGCCCCCCGACTACCCCGCGCCCGGCGGAGTCGTCGCCGCCGTCCTCGAGTTCCTCCGCGCCCGAACCCGCGCCGCCATCGACGCCGGAGTCCACCCCTCCCGCCTTGTCGTCGACCCCGGCCTCGGGTTCGGGAAGTCCGTGAACCAGAACTTCGAACTCCTCCACGCCACACCCCGCCTCCGCGCCCTCGGGTTCCCGGTCCTCAGCGCCCTCAGCCGCAAGAGTTTCACCGCCCGCGCTGCCCTCCTCAGCCCGGACCTCCCCCCAACCGACCGCCTCCACGCCACCCTCGCCCTCTCCGTCTCCCACCTCCTCGCCGGCGCAAGCCTCTTCCGGGTCCACGATGTCCGCCCGCACCGCGAAGCGCTCGACGCCGCGTGGACCGCCGCACAGGCCTCCGATCCAATCAAACACCTATCGGACCCGGTGATTTCTGCGCCACCCTCCGGCCCGCACACCCTGCCTGCGTAGAATCTTGTTCGACTCGTCCCCGGCCACGGTGGCCGATCGAGTCCGCCCGGTCCCGTCGGAGCCTTCACCGCCGCTCGCCCTCACACCGCCGCACGCAGCAAGCAGGCGTGGGGGGTGGGGTGGGTGGGTGGGGGGTGGGGTTCGCCCCGACGCTCTCAACTCAAGGAAGAAACCCGAATGGCAACCGCGAACGTCATGGAGTTCACCGACGGCAACTTCCAGGCCGAAGTCCTCTCCTCCACCCAGCCCGTGCTCGTCGATTTCTGGGCCGAGTGGTGCATGCCCTGCAAGATGCTCACCCCGACCATCGAGGCCATCGCCGACGAGTTCAAGGGCAAGGTCAAGGTCGGCAAGGTCGACACCGACTCCAACCGTGAGACCGCCGTCAAGTACGCCATCTCCGCCATCCCCACCGTCATCATCTTTAAGAACGGCCAGGTCGCCAAGAAGTTTGTCGGCCTCCAGAGCAAGAACGACTTCGCCGCCGCGCTCGACGCCCTCAAGTGATCCTCCCCGCCGCACTCTCCCCCTCCGGTCATCTGTGAGTACCAAACCATGGTGGGCAACAACGGCGGCGCCGCCAGTCCCGGCCGCCCCAGCGTCAAGAAGGGCTCCCTCCGCACCGGCATCGCCAACCGCCGCATCCGCTGCGGCGTCGTCGGCGTCGGCCGCATGGGCCGCCACCACGCCCGTGTCTACCACCAACTCCCCGAGACCGAACTCGTCGGCCTCGTCGACGCCAACCTCGACCGCGCCGGCGATGTCGCCGACCAGTGGGGCTGCCGCGCCTTCTCCTCGGTTGAGAAACTCATCGCCGCCGGCGTCGATGCCGTCAGCGTCGCCGTCCCCACCACCCACCACCGCCGCGTCGCCGAGGAACTCCTCGCCGCCGGCGTCGCCTGCCTGATCGAAAAGCCCCTCGCCGGCAGCGTCGAGGACGCCGGCGCGATCAAGGATGCCGCCGAGCGTTCCTCCGGCGTGCTCATGGTCGGCCACATCGAGCGCTTCAACCCCATCATGCGCGCCCTCCAGAAGGAACGCGCAAACGGCCTCCCCATCGTCCCGCGCTTCATGGAGGTCCACCGCGTCAGCCCGATGACCTTCCGCTCCGTCGATGTCGGCGTCGTCATGGACATGATGATCCACGACCTCGACGTCGTCCTCATGCTCATGGGCGGCCACGAGCCCGTCGAGATCTACGCCTCCGGCGTCCCCGTCATCACCGAGCACGAGGACATCTGCAACGCCCGCCTCGTCTTCGATCTCCCCCCCGGCCCCGACGGCAAGGGCGGCGGAAAGAGCGTGGCCAACGTCACCGCCTCCCGCCTCGCCCTCAAGACCGAGCGCATCACCCGCATCACCGGCGAGAACGCCTACATCAAGATCGACTACGCCGCCAAGAAGGGCACCATCATCCGCCGCATCGCCAACGAACTCCAGATGGACGAGTGCCGCGACCAACTCCGCAAGGGTGTCGACCTCACCGACCTCAAGTGGCAGGAACTCGTCAACATCGAGAACCTCGTCATCGACGATGCCGAACCGATCGTCGCCGAGATCCGCGCGTTCCTTGAAGCCGTGAAGGACGGAGCCCAGCCCGAGATCGACGCCACCGCCGGCTTCGTCAACGTCCGCACCGCCCAGCGCATCGTCGAGGCCACCCGCGCCGACTGGCCCACCTGGAAGTCCAAGCCCGTGGTCACCATCCCCGCCCCCGGCCGCGCTGCCCCCGCCCACCCCGCGCGCTGACCAGCCGCTTGCCGGATCAAGTGAGCCCCGAGCGCAAGCTCGGGGTCGCGGCCGCCCTGAGCATCCTTCGCGGCGCAATCGCTTTCCCCTGCCCTCATCCCCCATTCCGCATTCCAAAATCCAAAATCCGCAATCCAAAATCGCCTCCATTCTCCATTCCGCACTCCCCATTCCCCATTCCCCATTCCGCATTCCGCATTCCGCATTTCCCTCATTCCCCATTCCGCATTCCGCATTTCCCTTCTCCTTCCATTCCCCAAACAACCCTTGGCGCACACGCATTCCTGCTGTATGCTGGGTGCTCGTCGCCAGGGTCCCAAGGCCGGACCGTTGCCGCCGCGGCTTGCGCCGCTTTCGTAACGCTGTCCGGGTCTCGTTTCGGGGAGTATTTCGAATGCCGCATGTCTCGTGGAGTCCGTTGGTCGCATCGCGCGCCCGCCATCCCTCCCGCCGCGGCCGCCCATTCCACCACCCGCGCCCCTCTGCGCTCCCCACATCCAGCGACGCTGCGCGCACAACTGCTCGTGGCACGGGCATCCTGCCCGTGCGCAATGCCACGCACCCCCTCTCCCCCGTCTCCGATGGGGGAGATGTCTGGGGGGGCGCAGCCGACAGAGGGGGCATCGTCTTCGATCAGCACTTCAGCCCGAGCGCATCCCTCCCGCGCACCCACGACTTCCCGCAAGTGCGCTCCCGCCGTGAACTCCCCACCT
>CAYPEI010000038.1:0-28491 GCA_964409775.1 uncultured Phycisphaeraceae bacterium
GACATGGGCGGCATGGGCTTCATCGAGAACAACAAGGCCCTGTGCATGCTCAGCGTGCTCACCAACACGCACATGCTCATGGCCGCCAACGAGATCGGTGTCGACCGTTTCTTCTACAGTTCCTCCGCCTGCGTCTACAACGCCTCCAAGCAGAAGGACGCCAACGTCACCGCCCTCAAGGAAGAGGACGCCTACCCCGCCATGCCCGAGGACGGCTACGGCTGGGAGAAACTCTTCTCCGAGCGCATGTGCCGCCACTTCCGCGAGGACTACGGCCTCGCCACCCGCGTCGCCCGCTTCCACAACGTCTACGGGCCCGAGGGCACATGGGAAGGCGGCCGCGAGAAGGCCCCCGCCGCCATCTGCCGCAAGGTCATCAACGCCGTGCACACCGGCAACCACAAGATCGAGATCTGGGGCGACGGCTCCCAGACCCGCTCGTTCATGTACATCACGGATTGCACCAAGGGCATCCGGATGCTGACCGACTCCGACTTCACCCAGCCGATCAACCTCGGCTCCAGTGAACTCGTCAGCATCAACCAACTCGTCTCCATCGCCGAGGAGATCGCCGGCATCAAACTCGAGCGTTCCTACAAACTCGATGCCCCCAAGGGCGTCGCCGGACGCAACAGCGACAACACGCTCATCCAGCAGGTCTTCCACTGGGAGCCCGACACGCGCCTCCGCGACGGCATGGAGAAGACCTACCGCTGGATCCACGACGAGTTCATGGCCAAGTACGGCTCGGGCGCACACGCCGCCGCGGGCCGCAACGGCGCCACCAAGCCCGCCGCCCGCAAGGCCAAGCCCGCGCGCAAGGCCAAGCCCGCCGCCAAGGGCAAGAAGAAAATCGCCAAGTCCGGCCCCTCCCGCGGCAAGGCCCGCACCGCCGGGCGACGCGCCGTCGCTCGACGCTGAGTCCCACTCGCCGCACGCTCAGCCGAGTACCGCATGGCCGCGAACCCGCCCAGCACCATCCTCGTCCTGAGCCAGGTCTACGTCCCCGACCCCGCCAGCGTCGGCCAGCACATGGCCGATGCCGCGGCCGAACTCGCGCACCGCGGCCACCGCGTCCTCGTGCTCACCTCGGCCCGCGGCTACGACGACCCCACGGTCCAGTACGCCGCGCACGAAACCCGCGACGGCGTCGAGATCCGTCGCCTCCCCTTCTCCAGTTTCGGCAAGGCCTCCATCCCGCGCCGCCTCTTCGGCGGCGTCCTGTTCATGCTCCAGTGCATCGTCCGCGGCCTGTTCACGCCCAGGCTCGAAGCCATCCTGGTCAGCACCTCCCCGCCCATGTGCGCCGCCGCCGCGATGATCATCGCGTTCATCCGCCGCGTCCCCATCAAGTACTGGGTGATGGACCTCAACCCCGATCAGATGATCGAACTGGGCAAACTCAAACCCGACTCGCTCCCCGTCAGGCTCTACAACATCTTCAACCGCATGATCCTCAGGCAGGCCGCCGACGTCGTCGCCCTCGACCGCTTCATGGCCGCACGCCTCAACCGCAAGATCGACGTCAACCACAAACTCGCCGTCATGCCCCCCTGGCCCCACGATGACCACCTCGGCATCGTCCCCCACGAGGCCAACCCCTTCCGCAAGGAGCACGACCTCGACGGCAAGTTCGTCATCATGTACAGCGGCAACCACGGCTTCTCGACCCCGGTGAAGACCGTGGTGGATGCGGCGCTGAAACTCCAGGACCGCTCCGACATCGTCTTCATGTTCATCGGCGGCGGCGTCGGCAAGAAGGACGTCGACAGCGCCATCGCACAACACAAGCCGAAGAACATCGTGAGCCTTCCGTACCAGCCCCTCGACCGCATCAAGTACTCCCTCTCCGCGGCGGATGTCCACCTCGTCAGCGTCGGCAACGACGTCGTCGGTGTCGTCCACCCCTGTAAGGTCTACGGCGCCATGGCCGTCTCGCGCCCCATCCTCCTCCTCGGCCCCGATCCCTGCCACGTCTCCGACCTCGTCCGCGAGCACCGCCTCGGCTGGCAGATCACCCACGGCGATGTCGATGCCGCCGTCGGCACCATCCGCCAGATCGTGGCCACCCCCCGCGCCGAATTCCAGGCCATGGGTGAGCGCGCCCGCGTGCTCATCGACCGCGAACTGAGCAAGACCGTGCTATGCGGCCGATTCTGCGACGTCGTCGAACGCGGCCTCGTCCGCGCCGATTCGCCGGCCGCCGCCGCCGCACCCGCCGCCGCGGAGCGCGCCGCCTGACCCATGATCACCAAGTACGTCTTCATCCAGGATGACCCCTTCTACCTGCCCAAGGTGCTGGACAAGTACCTGCGCGAGTTCGCCGACTCCACCGCCGGCATCAACATCCAGCCCAACACCCAGGGCAAGCGCACCGTCGTCCAGACCGCGATGGACCTCCTGAAGATGTACGGCCCCTGGTATTTCCAGTGGAAACTCCGCCACTACATCTGGAACAAGATCAAGGCCAGGGTCGTCAACGGCTGGCTCGGCTCCACGCGCCGCTGCTACACCGTCGAGTCCGTCGCCCGCAAGTACGGCGTCCCCGTCCACCGCACCCCCGATGTCAACAGCGAGGAGTTCCGCAAACTGCTCGCCGACCTCGGCGTGAGTTTCATCGTCTCCATCTCCGGCACGCAGATGTACCGCAAGCCCCTCCGCGAGCAGATGAAGCACGGGATCGTCAACTGCCACGGCGCGCTGCTGCCCAAGTACCGCGGCCTGATGCCCAGTTTCTGGACGCTGGCCAACGGCGAGAAGCACGGCGGCGTCAGCGTCCACTTCGTCGACGCGAAACTCGATAACGGGCCCATCGTCGTGCAGAAGAAGTACCGCATCCACGCCCGCGACACCCTCGAGGACATCATGGCCCGCGGCAAGGACCTCGCCGCCGAGTGCATCATCGAGTGCGTCCGCATCGTCGAGGACGCCGCCGCACGCGGCGTCGAGCCGCCCACCACGCCCAACCCCGAGAGCGAACTGACGCACTTCTCCATGCCGACCAAGGCCGATGTGGATCGGTTCAAGGCCGGAGGCCATCGGTTCTTCTAGGGCATTCACCGCGGAGGCGCAGAGAACGCAGAGGATGAACCGGAAGTGTGCAAGTCAGTACTGACGAAGACCAGTTTCGCACCGGGGAATCGAGATGCGGCAGCAGCGAGCGATGACGGATGGGGTCGGCGATGGGATGAACTTCGTGCCCCGGCGTCCTCCGCGTCTGTGCGGTGAATGATCAAGCCGATGCCTGACGCCCGCGACATCACTCATGCCCTGTCCTTCGACATCGAAGACTGGTTCCACATCGTCGAGGTCAAGGCCGTCGAGGACCCGTCGCAGTGGCCCGCGCTCTCGGCCCGGTCCTCACTCGTCGAACGCTACACCGATCTCATCCTGAAGGTCTGCGACGACCACTGCGCCCGCGCCACCTTCTTCATGCTCGGCTGGATCGCCGAGCGCCACCCCGCACTCGTCAAACGCATCGCCGATGCCGGCCACGAACTCGGAACCCACTCTTTCTGGCACCGCAAGGTCTACGAACTCGCGCCCGAGGTGTTCGATCAGGACATCCGGGAGTCGATCGCGGCGATCAAGGCCGCGGCCCCCGGCGCGCACATCGGCGGCTTCCGCGCGCCCTCCTTCTCCATCACCCCCGGCACCGAGTGGGCCTTTGACGTCCTCCTCGACAACGCCATCACCTACGACGCCAGCCTCTTCCCCGCGCCCCGCGGCCATGGCGGCTATGCCTGCACCCGCGGCATCCACACCATCACCACGCCCAGGGGCCGTTCCATCCCCGAACTGCCGATGTCCATCGCCCACTACGGCCCCGCCAGACTCTGCTACTCCGGCGGCGGATATCTCCGGCTCTGGCCCCAATGGATGATCCGCCGCGGCGTCGAGCAGGAAGCCCGCGCCGGCCGACCCACCGTCATTTATCTCCACCCGCGCGACTTCGCGCCCGACTGCCCGCGCGTCCCCATGCCCCCCCACCGGCGCTTCAAGTGCTACGTCGGCATGCGCTCAACCGAGACCAAACTCCGAAACCTGCTGCGCGACTACAAGTGGGACACCTGCGCCGCGGTGCTGGGCCTGGGTTGATCAACTCCCCAACTGACCGAACAGGATGATCACGAACGTCATCACCACCGTGTTGTGCGTGAAGTGCGCCGTCATCGGCGCAATCAGCGAGCCCCGCCACTCCCGCATCAGCGCAAACACCAGCCCCAGCAGGCCCACCATGAACAACTGGATCACCGCGTAGCCGTGCATGATCGCGAAGACCGTCGCCGTCAGAATCGCGGCGATCAGCGGCGACAGCCGCCACCGCATGTGCCGGTACAGCGACCCGCGGAAGATCGACTCCTCCACCACCGGCGCCCACAGCGTCGCCAGCAGGAAGATCAGCCCGATGATCAGCGGGTTCCCGCTCATCGCCAGGTCCAGCAACTTATTCTCCTCCGCCGGCGGCGCCGCATCCTCTCCCGTGATCATCGACTTCAGCACGATGTAGATCGCCACCATGATCGCCGCCACGAAGTACAGCGGCAGGCTCGCGACATACGCCATCAGCCCCGCGCCGATCTCCTTCACGATCCCCTCGCCCCGGTGCCAGCCCAGTTCCCCGCGCCACCGCTGGAACGGCATGCCCCGCGCCACCGGCCAGAACACCGTCAGCACCAGCAGCCACTGACCAAGCAGCGAGTACAGCGCCACCCACGGCTGATGCCCGAACTTCGCCCCCAGCACATCCCCGCTCACGCTCAGCAGCAAGAACCCCAGCAGGAACACCGCCACCGTCTCCAGCCAGATCAGCCGGCCCTGCGGGTCCGGCCCCCAGCCCCAACTCGTCGGGCCGTCATCGACCGTCGCCATCGCCTCGGGCGGCACGAACCGCGCGCGCAGCCTCCCGCCCGCCATCAGCACGCACATGTAGATCAGCATCCCCAGCCCCACCAGCCCCGCCGCCACCGCCCCGCACCCAAACCCCATCAGCACCAGCAGCAGCACCATCCCGCTCGTCGCCGCACGCGTCCGCGCCTCCGCACCGGCATCGCCGAAACTCAGCACCAGCCTCCCGAACAGCCCGTGCCGCTTCACAAACTCGCTTCGCTCCGTCTCGCTCATCGACGCCGCGACCTCCGCCGACGCCTCTCCGCCATACACGCGCCGCATGACCGCCACGTCCCCCAAGTACGGCGACGACGGATCCAACTGCGCATCCACCTCGTCCAGCCGCTTCAACGCCGCCTCGGGCCCAAGCGTCTCCCCCGCCAGCACCGCCGCGTGCAGCCGCGTCGACGCCGGCGGCGGCGGCGCGCCCTCCTTCGCCCGCGGCGGCTTGATCCCAAGCCCGCCCGTCCCCGACACCGGGAATCCCGCCGCAGAGTCCGCGCCGTCCTGCAGCATCTGCCCGAACGACGGATCCCCCGCCATCACCGAGCGCGTCCCGAAATAGATCTTCGCCACCAGCGTCGCCTCGATCGACGGAACAAAACTCTCCTCCAGCCCCGCCGCGGCCTTCACCGCTCGATCCGGCGGCGCAACGTCCGGTCGCTGCATCCACACCACCGTCCCCAGCAGCACCAGCGTGATCGCCGCCAGCCCCACCCGCCACGCCGACGACGGCCGATACGGGTCCGGACCCTCGGGCGCCAACGCGTGCCGGCCCCAATCCGTGGCCGCGGCACCCGCAAAGCCTGCCGCACCACCCTGAGAACCACTCGCCGATGTCGGGGGAAACTCCATGCACCAATGATCGGCCCGCCGGTGCCCCCCGCCAACACACCCCACTTCCAGCCGCTGCCGCCTTCTCGCCAAGGGGCCACCCTTGAGCCTGCATTTGACCCGCTCCCTCGCCCTGCTAACCTTCACGTCCCGCCCCGGCCCCCGGCCCGGTCGGAACCGCCTCGAAATCCTGCCTGCCCCCATGGGTCAGGCCCGCCCCGCCCGGTAGGCGGCGAGCCATTCGCCTGTTTCCGGCAGCGATGGGACCGCACCGCGTTCCCGCCGGAGGAAGAGTCAGGAGTTCGCGCCATGCGACAGACCTACTACGCCACGCCCGAGACCGTCCCCGCCAAGAACTGGCGCCTGGTCGATGCCACCGGCATCTCCCTTGGCCGACTCGCCGTCGATGTCGCCAACGTGCTCATGGGCAAGCACCGCCCCGAGTACACCCCCCACGTCGATTGCGGCGACTTCGTCGTCATCATCAACGGCTCCAAGGTCGCCATGACCGGCTCCAAGGCCGATCACAAAATGAAGCAGCGGTACTCCCGCTTCCCCGGCGGCCTGAAGGAAGAGTCCTACGGCGACCTCCGCGAGCGCCGCCCCGAGAAACTCATCGAGGACGCCGTCCGCCGCATGATGCCCAAGAACCGCCTCAGCCGCCACATGCTCAAGAAACTCAAGGTCTACCCCGGCGCCGAGCATCCCCACCAGTCTCAGCAGCCCATCCCGATGTCCGTCTGACCGACCTCCCACGCGACCGCGGCGGCACATACGATCCACCCAGCCTCAACGAGCCGAACCATGACGCAGATGACCACGATCAACCCCGGCAGCATCACCGGCCTCTCCACCGTCAACCCGGCCGACATCGCCAAGCCCGAGCAGATGAAGCGCCGCGTCCGAACCCCCGCCGAGCCCAAGCACGGCTGGTGGTGGGGAACCGGCCGCCGCAAGCGCGCTGTCGCCCGCGTCCGCATCCGCCCCAACGCCGGCGGGAACGGCGTCGTCAAGGTCCAGACCGGCGGCGAGACCTTCAAGACCGTCGAACAGTACTTCGCCGAGGAGCGCGACCGCAACGACGCCCTCGCCCCGCTCCGCGCCACCAGCACCCTTGGCAAGATGGACGTCATCGTCCGCCTCGCCGGCGGCGGCTTCATGGGCCAGGCCCAGGCCCTCCGCCTCGGCATCGCCCGCGCCCTCCGCGACTTCGACCCCTCCACCGAAGAAGCCCTCCGCAACGCCGGCTTCCTCACGCGTGACGCCCGCGAAGTCGAGCGTAAGAAGTATGGCCAGGCCGGTGCACGCCGCCGCTTCCAGTTCTCCAAGCGATAAGCCGCGAAGAGAGCCGCCTCGACACTTCGAACTTCTCCACAGCCCCGGCCACAAGCCGGGGCTTTTTTTCGTTCATTCCCGCGACCCATTCGTCCCGCCCGCGCCAGCGCTGGCCACATTCCGCTCCGCCGCCGCGGACGCGGCGTCGCCAAACACGACCACGCTGGGCACTGCCGAAGGGAGCGGGCGGAAGTTGGTGCGCAGATTTGGAATGGGACGAACACACGAGGGGTTGAGTCGGGAGAAATGAATGTGCGCGCAGACCCACCGATTCGGAGTGTGCGGATTCGGTCGCGCGTGGGGGATCGAGCGAATCGGTGTGCGGCGGGCTGGCGGTGGGCAGGTGCGCGGAAACGGTTCGTGCGCGCAGATCCACTGATTGTGGGTGCGTGGAGTTGGTGGTGTATGCGTATTCGAACGATCCGATGGTCGTTGCACTGTCCCCCCGTTCGTGAAGTTGCGTTCGCACCTTCCACCCCCACCACACCCCCAGACCCCGATTCCGGACCTCGATTGCTGGTTCAGCGGGAACTGCGGCGAGGCGGATGGGGCCTGAATGCTTGCCGCTGACGCGGCGGGATGCCGATGCGCAGTGTACCTGATGGGCGGGCGCTTCGCAAGGCTTTTGTTTGGGTCACCGATGGAGTGGCGTGGAGGGGAGTGCGGGGGATCGGCAAGGGGGAACCGAAAGGCCAGCCGCGGGCGCTATTCAGCACCGAGAACCAAGCGATCTCGGTGGTATGGCATGGCGCTCGGCGCCACCCCGCCAGAATCCCGTCCTCCGGAGCGCGGCCACACAGGCCCTCGCATTCTCCGCGACGAGTCAAAACGTGCACACGATATTCACACCGGTCGGTTGAGCCCTCTCGCGGCCGCTACTGAGCGACATCGAACCGATCGAGATTCATCACCTTGCTCCATGCCGCCACAAAGTCGTTCACGAACTTCTTCTGTCCGTCGGCGGCGGCGTACACCTCGGCGATGGCTCGAAACTGCGAGTGCGAGCCGAACACGAGGTCGACGCGAGTGCCGGTCCACTTGATCTCGCCGGTCTTGCGGTCACGGCCCTCGAAGACGCCCGCGTCCTTCTCAGACTTACGCCACTCCGTGCCCATGTCGAGCAGGTTCACAAAGAAGTCGTTCGTCAGGGTCCCCGGCCTCCTGGTGAAGACGCCATGCTGGGTGCCACCGAAGTTCGCATTGAGGACCCGCATGCCGCCGACGAGCACCGTCAACTCCGGGGCGGTCAGCGACAGCAACTGTGCCCGATCCACGAGCAGTTCTTCCGCCGACCGAGTGTGCCCGGCTTTCAGATAGTTGCGGAAGCCGTCCGCGGCAGGCTCGAGCACGGCGAAGGAGTTCGCATCGGTCATTTCCTGCGAAGCATCGGTGCGGCCCGGCGTGAACGGGACCTTCACGTCAACTCCGGCCGACTTGGCGGCCCGTTCGACCGCCGCGCAGCCGCCGATGACGATCAGATCGGCGAGCGAGACCTTCTTGCCGCCGGACTGGGCGGTGTTGAACTCGTTCTGGATCTTCTCGAGCGTGCGCAGCACTTTGGCGAGTTCGGCGGGCTGATTGACTTCCCAGTCCTTCTGCGGCGCGAGGCGGATGCGGGCGCCGTTGGCGCCGCCGCGTTTGTCAGAACTTCGGAAACTGGCCGCCGACGCCCAGGCGGTCGAAAGGAGTTGCGGGACAGTCAGACCGGAATCGAGGGTCTTGCTCTTCAGCGCCGCGATGTCCTTCTCGTCGATCAGCGTGTAATCGACCGCAGGCACGGGGTCCTGCCAGATCATGACCTCCTTCGGAACCTCCGGCCCGAGGTAGCGAGAGCGCGGCCCCATATCGCGGTGGGTCAGTTTGAACCACGCCTTGGCGAACGCCCTGGCGAACTCGTCCGGGTTGTCGAGGTAACGCTTCGCGATCTTCGAGTAGTTGGGGTCGAACTTGAGCGCCAGGTCCGCCGTGGTCATCATCGGCCGGTGCTTCTTCGTCGGGTCGTGCGCGTCGACAACCATTTTCTCGTCGAGCACGTCCTTCGCCAGCCACTGATTCGCGCCGGCCGGGCTCTTGACCAGTTCCCAGTCGTACTTGAACAGCACCTTGAGATAGCCCATGTCCCACTTGGTTGGATTCGGCTTCCAGGCGCCCTCGAGGCCGCTGGTGATCGTGTCGCCGGCCTTGCCGCTCCCAAAGCGGCTCTTCCAGCCGAGGTTCTGGTCTTCGATCGGTGCGGCCTCGGGGTCGGGGCCGACGAGTTTGGCATCGCCGGCGCCGTGACACTTGCCGAAAGTATGCCCGCCGGCGATCAGCGCAACGGTCTCTTCGTCATTCATCGCCATGCGCCCGAACGTCTCGCGGACGTCGCGGGCCGAGGCGATCGGGTCAGGGTTGCCGTTCGGCCCTTCCGGGTTGACGTAGATGAGACCCATCTGCACGGCCGCCAACGGATTCTCGAGTTCGCGATCGCCCGTGTGACGCTTGTCGCCGAGCCACTGCGCCTCGGAGCCCCAGTAGACGTCGAGCTGCGGCTCCCAGACGTCTTCGCGGCCGCCGGCGAAGCCGAGCGTCTTGAAGCCCATCGACTCAAGAGCGACGTTCCCGGCCAGGACCATCAGATCCGCCCACGAGATCTGCCGGCCGTACTTCTGCTTGATCGGCCAGAGCAGCCGGCGCGCCTTGTCGAGGTTGGCGTTGTCCGGCCAACTGTTGAGCGGCGCGAATCGCTGTGTGCCGTCGGATGCGCCGCCGCGGCCGTCGGAGACGCGATAGGTGCCGGCGCTGTGCCAGGCCATACGGATGAAGAGCGGGCCGTAGTGCCCGTAGTCCGCCGGCCACCAGTCCTGCGACGCAGTCATCAGCGCTTCGAGATCTTTCTTTACGGCCGCGTAGTCCAGTTTCTTGAACTCTGCGGCGTAGTTGAAAGACTCTCCCATCGGGCTGCTCAGCGCCGAGTTCTGGTGGAGCATCCGCAGGTCGACCTGGTTCGGCCACCAGTCTTGGATCGACATGACGAGGGAGGCCGTCCCCGGTTCGCCGGACATCGGGCACTTGCTGGCGGAGTCGGCAGGCTTTTCAGGTGTGGTCTGGCCCATCGCGGATCCTCCATTCAAAGTCGCACAGATGCCCAGCGCGAGGGTCAGTTGCCGGAGTGGCTTCTTCGCCCGGACTCGAGGCAGCGTACCTCGGCACGAGGGCTCGATTACTGTCGAGGGAACTGCTGTTACCAACTCGCTCTTCATGTGGAATCTCCCCGTGTTCTTTCGAAAGTAGTTCTAGCCAGCGCTTCCCGATAGAACTCGCCCGGCACTGATGCTGACGTATTCCGGATTATTCTATCCACTAATGCCCGGCGGCGTGACACCGAGATCCATCCCGTGCCGCCGAGATCACCTCGATCTCGGTGCCGTTCTGCTCGCTTTGCAACGGAGCCGGTGCCTCCGCGTGCTGCTCGCCCGCTCCGGCCCTCCGCACCCCGCACCATCCAGTCGCACCACGACCGCCCGGTGTGAGCAGTGCCCACACGCTTTCGCTCGATTCGTTCAAGATGGCCGACAAACGCCCGCCCCGCCCCTGCCCACCTGAACCCTCACTTCATCTTCGTCGGGTCCTCGCCGCCCTCGATCGCGTGGATCTTCCGCACCCGACGCTCGTGCCGCCCGCCCTCGAACCCCGTCGCCAGCCAGACCTCCACGATCTTCTCGATCAGTTTCTGCCCCAGCAGGTCCGCCGACAGGCAGATCACGTTCGCGTTGTTATGTCCGCGGCTCATCTCCGCCGTCAACTCATCATGCACCAGCGCAGCGCGAATCCCTTTCACCTTGTTCGCCGCGATGCACATCCCGATCCCCGATCCGCAGATCAGGATCCCCAGGTCCGCCGCGCCGCCCGCCACCGCGCTGCCCACGTGGTACGCCGGCTCGGGGTAGTCGCACATGTCCCCGGACATATCGCCCACGAGCCGGACCTCGTGCCCCATGCTCCTCAGGCGGTCGGCCAGTTGCTTGCTGGCACTCACCCCACGGTGGTCGGCGCCGAGCGCGAGCTTCATGGCTGCAACTCCTTCAATCGGCGTGTGATCAACTCCACAAGCCTCCGTGCTGTTTCAGTGTAGACCGCCGGCCCCTGCCCGATCGGGTCCGGCACGTCACGACCCGATGGATCCAGCGTTTGCACTTTGTCCGCGGTCTCCTCGCCCGGTTCCATCTCCATCACCGCCGCGGCGTGCGAGCGGGTCATCGCATACACCACGTCGGCCTCCGCTATCAGTTTCCTCGTCACCGGACGCGACGCATGCGCAATTGGCACGAACCCCTGTTCCCGCAGCGCATCGGCCGCCTCGCGCGTCATCGGCAGGCCCGGCGACGCCCCCACACCCGCCGACTCAAACCGCACCAGCGCTTCCTCCCCGCCGCCCAGCCGCGACGCCAGCCCCGCGGCGATCGCCTGCGCCATCGGGCTCCGGCACGTGTTCCCCGTGCACACGAACAGCACCGTCCGCCTCGTCTGCTTCCCGATGAACCGCGCCTCGTACGCGCCCTCGCGCAGCACCTCGTGCCCGCCGTCGGCCCGCAGCAAGACCACCGTGGCTCCCGCCCGCATCCGCACCGGCCCGTCGTCCAGCACCATGACCCCCGTCAGCCGCAACCCCGCCACCGCCGCCGCGGCGTCCTCGGCGGTCTGCGCCGCGGCGCCGCCGTGCGGAATCTCGATGCACACCAGCGGTCCGCCTGCCCGCGCCGCCACCGCGGCCGCCGTCGCCTGCCCGCTCACCCGGAACGCGATCCGCTCGCCGTCGTCGGCCGCGTGCTCGGGGATGTTCAACTCGTGCAGCACCGCGGCCAGTTCGGTCGGCGGCGCCTCGGCGAGGAAGATCGCCGGTCCGGGCGCCAGCCGCTGCACGATCCGCCGATGGCGCGACAGGGTGAACGGCCCCACCCCGACCCCGTCGGCCGCGATCTCGTGCTCCACGCCGAGTTCGCCATCGACCGTCGGCGCCAGCCATACCGCCGACCGCACCGGCGCGACGGACGATCGCGCTGCGCCGCGCAGCCGGGCCACCGCCGCGGCGCTCCGCGCATCGCCCACCAGCACGTACGCCGTCTCGGTCGGCATCGCGACCAGCCCACCCTGTGCGATGGACTCGACCGCGCGCGACACCGCCTCGCGACGCTCCTGCGCGCCGAGTGTCCGCATCGCCTCCACCGGGCCGTTCAAGGCACCCCCGGCAGGTACGACGGAGCCGCCTCGGCCCGAGAAGGCTCCCGCAGCATCGTCTGGCACGTGATCGCCAGCCTGCCGTCCGCCGCCGTCATCGCCAGGATCCGCACGCGCCGGCCGTCCCCGAGTTTGATGGTCGGGTTGGTGAGCGCGGGCAGCCTGCCGGCAAACGCGGCCAGCACCTGGCGCGTTTCGGGCATCGCGGCCAGTTCGCCCGGCACGCGATCGGTCCGCGCAATCTCCTCAGGCTCGCGGAGCATCCAACTCGCCGGCACGCTCAGCCGCCCCAGCGCCACCCACTTCGCGGGCATCCACAGCGAGCCGTCGCCGCGGAACTGCGGCGCGATCGCCGCCGAGAAGTAGTTGCCCGTCCGCGTGTCCGGGTCCACACGCTTGGCCGCCGACACGCGGGCGCCCACGTGGATCAGCCCGTCGCGGAAGTCGATCTGCAGTTCCTGCAGCGAATCGGGCCACTCGAACTTGACATCCTCGCGGCTCTCCATCCACGTCGGCAGGCGGGCATTCAGCCAGGCGTTGACATCCGCCGCGGCGATCCGCACCGTCCACGGGCGCGTCGCGTCGCCGTCCTCGCCCGGCGGCCTGGCCTGCGTCAGCAGCGTCGCGACAGCGTTCTCAAGACTCTCCGCGATCGCGATGACCTCCGGGTCATGGGCGTTCACGCTCCGCCACCACGAGGGCCGCTCCTGAGAAAGCGCGAGCGCCACCAGGCCGATGGTCGTTCCGAGCACGATCAGCACGAACAGTCCGCCCGCTCCCCATCGTCGCATCCGCGACCACGGTCGCCGCGTCTCTGCCTGCACCGGCGGAGCGCCAAGGGTGCGGGTCCGGCTTACCGCGCGGTCCGCGGCTCGCCGCGCCGCGGCCAGTGTCCGCCGCGCCGCCAGTCCCGCCCGAGCCCGGATGCGCCGCAGGCCGCCCCGACGAGCCGGCTGGGTGCGCGATGAGACACCGGTTTCCGCCGTCGCGGCGGCCGCTTCGCCGGGGTTCTCGGGTGGGCTCTGCTTCACCGCGCAAGTGTAGGATTCGTCCTCCTCTCACCGTCGGCACGCAGATCGCGTGTTGTGCCCAGCGCCGGGCCCGGTCATCAGCCCCCGCCGCCGGGCGAGTTCGCCAGCGGCTTGCCGGTCGAAACGTCCTGTCCACGCAGGTTCCGGGTGACATCCCGCATGAACCTGGTCACGCGTCCGCGCTGCTCGGGACCGGCGATCTGGTCCGCATCCTTCCGCAGGAACCCGATGAGCGGGCCGACCCGGTCGGCGCTCATCTGCTTGGGCGCGTTCTGCTGCGCAAACTCCTGGTCCTTCTTGGCCTGTCGCCGCAGCGCGGCCAGCCGTGCATCCGGGTCTTCCGGAAGGCCGCTCTTCTGCCCCGAGAGGTCCTCCATCATGCGCGTGAACTCGATGGCCTTCTCGTCGAGATACTTGCCCGCCTCCTCCGGAGGAACGCTCTCGTAGTCCTGCGCGTACTTGTCCATCACATCCACCGCCAGCCGCTTGATGTTCTCCTCCATCTGCCGGCGCATCTCGCGCTCGATGCTCGCGGCGAACATCGCCAGCATCGCCGAGTCTTCGCCGGACATCGTCCGGACGCGCTCGATCAGTTCCTTCACCAGCGCCAGCCGCTTCTCGATGGGCAGGTTGTTGAAGTCGTCGGTGAGCAGGACATAGTCCATGACCTCGTCCATCGGGTCTTCGGCGATGTTCGGGATCGGCCGCGGGATCAGCGCCAGCACGCCGAACGCGCCGCCCACGAGCACCGCGATCGCCAGGGCCACCACCCCGACGCGGCGCACCCACTTCATGTCCTCGTCGTGACGCGCCCGCTTCATCAGGCGCGTGAGCGTGACCGAGGCCGGCTCCCGCGCCGGCTTGCTGGATGCCGAAGGCGCAGCGAGGATCGCCTCATCCACCAGCGGCGTCATGCCCTCGAAGTGCGCCTTGCCCGATTCGCGACTCATGGTGGACCTCCGGGGATGCCGGGCGGCGGCTGGGTCGATGAACTCGGGTCAAACGTCAGCCAGTCCGCCCGCCAGTCGCCGAAGTACAGGGCGTTCTGGGTGTATCGACCGCCCTTGTGCCACGGCTTCGCATCGGCAAGCACCGGAAACCCGGGCGTCTGCTCGTAATACCTCGTCACCGTGCCCGCGGGGTCGCGGTCGGCCGCGAACAGTTCACGCAGCAGCATCAGGCCGCCGGCCCAGTATTCGTAACTGAACCCCGTCGCGCGGGCGGAGTCGTCGTCGAAGTCCGACGGGCACACATAGGGGGCGTAGACGATCCAGTTGCCGTTGCCGTCCTGCTGATTCGGCGGCGGGACATCCATGTAGTCGGTCAGGATGTCGAGCAACTGCGGATCGCCCGGCACGTGGGGCAGATCGGCGTTGTAGAACGGCATCACGTAGGGCAGCCGCTCGCGATTCTGGTTCAGATAGAGTTGCATCGCGACGCCGAACCCCTTCAGGTTCGTCAGGCACTTGAGCCTGCGCGATGTTTCGCGTGCCTTGCCCAGTGCGGGCATGAGCAGCCCGATCAGCAGCGAGATGATCGAGATCACGACCAGCAGTTCGATCAGGGTGAACGCCGGCGATCGGCGATCCCCGCTGTTCTGTCCGATCTTGAACCCGATCGTCATGATCTGCCTCTCGCCATCCCCCTTCGCCGGCCCTCTCTGCCTTCGGACCTGATGTGTCCGCGGATGAGTTCTACACCCGGCATCACGGCCCGGTTACATCGCGCCCAGCCGCCGGGCCATCGCGTGGTTCAGAGCGTGCCCGCTCCGCCATGCCGTCACGCGCCCCCGGATCGGCCGCCCCGCCAGCGACAGGTCCCCGAGCATGTCCAGCACCTTGTGCCGGGCGGGCTCGTCCGAGAACCGGTAGGTGTTCTCCACCGGCCCATCGGGGCCGATCACCAGCATCTGCGCGGGAGTCAGGTGCCCGAACAGCCCCATCCGCCGCATCGCGACCGCCTCCTCCAGCGTCGAAAAGGTCCGCGCCGGCGCGATCGCCGTCGCATAGTCATCTGCGCCCGGGTTCGACACGAACCGCACCGTCTGCGCCGCGAGCGGCGAGCCGGGCCCGTAGTCGAGGTGGTACACCAGTTCGAGCCCCGGACCCTCGCCCGGTTCGGCGACCATGCGCCCCGCCGCGGCCCCGCGCGGGTCCTCGATCTCGATCCGCTCCTTCACCACGATCGGCCCGACCGCGTCCTCGCCGAGTTCCACGAGCCCCGCGGCGCGCAGGGCCTCGACAAACGGCAACGCCGATCCATCGCCGATCGGCACCTCCGGTCCGTGCAACTCGATCATCGCATCGCTCACGCCAAGACCCGCGAGGGCGCTGAGCAGGTGCTCCACCGTCTGCACCGACGCCGCCGCGACCGCCCCCCCGCCCGCCCCCCCGCCGGTCCGCTCGACCCCGGGCGGCGCAAGCACGGTGCGGCGCGACTCGGGAACGACATGCTCAGCGCGCGCCGGAACCGGCGCGTGCGAACCCGTGTCGTCGCGGACCATGACGATCCCCGTTCCCATCGCGGCGGGCTTCACCACGACACGCGACTCCACACCGGTGAACAGGGTGATCCCCCGGACTTCCGCCGCCTGCTTCACCGTCCTTCGCTGCATTCCACGCCCTTCCTGTGACCAGGAACAGAGCGTAGGTTTCGCGGCATACAAAAACCCGGCCCCGCGCAATCTTGCGCGGGGCCGGGGAGCGCGGCCTTGGGGTCCGACAGGCGGCCTGGAGCGGCGGGCTTGCGGCCGCTGCTCACGGACACCCGGCGAACCACGCCGAGAGGAAGGTGAAGATGTCATCGACGGCGACCTGGCCGTCGTAGTTGGCGTCGGCGAGGCAGGCGGGCGACGGGGGCGGCGTCGCCGCGGGGATCAGGTCGTCGGCGGCTCGTGTCGCGATGCGGAAGGCCAGCGCCGAGACCGGCTGCAGCGCAAGCCATGGCGTGACCGCCGGGCGGATGCTCCTTCCGTGCGCGGGGCCGATGGTCGAGGGGCACGCCCGGCAGACATCATGCGCCAGCGCGAAGCGGCTGCCCACGACGAAACTCCCGGTGCTCTCAACCCCCGCGCCGAGCCAGAGTGTCCGCCCCGGCGGGAGGACCAACCCCGGATCCATGACGCGAACGATGTACAGGCGATAGGTGCGGCCGCTCAGCGTGGCTTGCCGGCCGGTGTCGATCATCTTGTCCGCGGGGAGCCGGATGATCGGCTCGAGTTCCGGCGATGGGGAGTGGCACGGCTGGTTCGCGTAGATCTCGATGAATCCGTGCGGGGGTTCGCAGTCGGTCCACACCCACGCGTCGATCAGGCAGACATCCTGGGGTTCGCATGTCGGCATCACGAAGTCATCGGCGGCGCGGGCCTCGAAGGCGCGGTGCGCACCGGAGGGCGGGCTCGCCGCCGCATCGGCCTGTGCTGTGCCCGCCGCGCCATTGTCCCAGATCACCTTGCACGAATCGCCGAAGATGCAGAAGACCATATTGCTGCACCCGATGCAGCATTCCTCGATCGGCATCCATGGCCCCATCACGTATGGGCCGGCCCAGCCGGGAGTCGTCGTGCCCTCGGCCTTGAACGGCGGGCGACCGATGATGCGGGCCTCTTCGCGCTCATCCACCACCCAGAAGGACAGGTCGCTGCCGTCGACGTTGTCGCTCAGCCCTGTGAGCCCGACCCAGTACGTCTTTCCGCCCTCGAGCCACAGGCACAGATCGCACAGGTCGAACCGGTACTTCACCAGGTACAGCCCGTCGCTGGCCGGCGTGACCGAGACCACGCTCGCATGCTGATACCCAACGGTCAGGAACGGCGCGCCCGCCGGCCGCCCGTCGCAATCGTCGTAGAACTCCAGCATCGCCCGGCGCAGCAGCGGGAACGAGTCGGTCAGCATGACGCCCTCAAAGGCCGTCAGCCGCTGCATCGTCCCCGGCGCGAAGTAGATGTCATCCACCACCTTCGTGCCCATCGGCGCGCCGCCGCCGAGGTGCGACGCCTGCCCCGTGGCCGCGGCGGGGTCCTCCGGCTCCGCCCCGTTGCACCACAGACACTCGCACTCGTCCGGGATCAGGTTCCGGTTGCAGTCCGCGCTCGTTCCGTTCCGGATGTCGCAGCCGTCGCTGATCCCGTTCTCATTGCAGTCAGGCCCGGTCACTGTGACCGTCACCGTGCACGTCGACGTGTTGCCGCGGCAGTCCATCGCGGTCACCGAGATCACGTACGGCTGCAACGCCGCACACTCGATGAACGGCGGCGAAAAGAGCAGCGACTCGACCGCGCAGTCCGGGCAGTTGTCCAGCACTCCCCCCGGGAAGACCAGCGATTGCGTGAGGATCACATTCCCGAACGCATCCGCCTCCGCAAAGACCGGCTGGCAGTTCAGGATCGGACCCTGCACGTCGTTGACCACCACGTCAAACGTGCAGGGAGTCGCAGCGTTCCCGGACGAGTCGGTCGCGTTCACGGTCACGGTGGTCGTGCCGACGGGGAAGAAGTGCGGCGGGCTGATGAGCGTCTGGCCGCCCATGCCGTCGGGAATCGAGTAGGTCACAGTCGGGGCCGGGTCGCAGGCGTCCGAGACCCCGACGATGAACCCGACGCTTGCGCCGCACTCGTTGAGTTGACTGGGCTGCGTGATCGTCCCGGGGCACACCAGCACAGGCGGGGTGGTGTCCACGACCAGCGCCTCGAAGGTGCACTCATCCAGCAGCATCCCCGCCGCGTCGGTCAGCATGGCGGTCACGGAAGTGCCCCCCAAGGGGAGCACCGTGCCTTCCGGCGGATTGAACACGAGTTGCACGTTGGGGTCGCAGTTGCCCGCCAGGCCCACTCCGTACATCGCGACCGCGGTGCACGCCGGGCCCGCCGCGATCTCAACCGGCCCGGACGGACAGGCGATCTTGCACAGGTTTGTCAGCGCCACCGGCCCGAACTCGCTCGTGCCGATCTGCAATCCGGCATCGGTCGCCGTTGCGCTGATGAATCGCGGCGTCGTGCGGTACACCACGTTCGCGAGCGACCACACGCCGAGGCCCGCTCCGTCGGTCACGCACGAGGTCCGACCCAGGAACGTCTTCCCCTCGCCATGTCCGCTGGGGTCGGGCGATTCGTTCTGGTAGACGTCGATCTCGAACTGGCCGCTCGGCGGGCCGGCATAGACGCCGCTGATGGTCGTGCCGACGATCGACGTCACCACGGGGAAGTTCAGCAGGTCGTTGGGGCCGGAGTCGGCGTCGGGGGGCGGGTCGTTCGGCGTCACGCCGTCGCCGCCGAGGTCGATGCCCAGCAGCCCGTTGCTGTGGATCGAGTTCCACGTGATGAAGTTCTGGCGCGAAGGCCCGACGATGCGGACGCCGTTCCCCGCGTTGAACGCGATCACGTTCGGGATCGGCGTGACCGGGCTGCCGCCGGTGATGAACGTGAACTCCGCCCCATCGGCGATCGTCACGCCGTCGCCGTCGTTGCCTCGCGCATTCTCGCCCGACTCATCGGTGCCGATCAGATTTCCCAGCAGCGCGTTGGCCAGGCGCACCGGCGCAGCGCCCTCGATGCGGACGCCCGCGCCCCGATTGGCCGAGATCACGTTCCCGAACAGGTGCACGCCGCCGCTGGATTCGATCACCACCCCTCCGCCGAGGTTTCCCAGGGGCGACGCTCCATCGACGCCCACGCCGATCAGGTTGCCGTACAGCATCGCGCCCGGGATGTCGGAAGCCCGCACGCCCGCGCCGCCGTTCCCGCTGATCACGTTGCGCTCGCACGCCTCGTTCACCGCATCGTCATCCGACCCGATGATGTTCGCCGACCCTCCGCTCCGGATCCTCACCCCATCGCCGCCGTTGGCGACCTGCGCCAAGCCGGTGTGATCGGTCCCGATGAAACAGCCCTGCACGCGGCAGACACTCGGGCCGTTCAGATCGATGCCCGGCCCGCTCCAGCCATTGATCACCAGGCCGCGGATCGTGCTGCCGCTCGCGCCCGCTCCCAGCAGCAGCCCCGCCGACCCCGGCCCCGCCGCGGCACCGCTCAGCACCACGCTCAGCGCCGGCGGCCATGCACCCGCGCATCCCGCCCCGGATTGAAGCAGGCCATCGATGATCACCGGCGTTGTGATCGCCGGCAGCGGCGACGTCGGCGCGATCGTCCACGTCCCGGCCATCGCATCGTGCCCGGGATCGCCATCGGGAATCAGGAAGCAGATCGTCGATACGTCCGGGTTGCTGTTGGCCGTGGTGATCGCCAGCCGCAGCGAGCCGGCGCCGCTGTCGGCCGTGCTCGTCACACAGGTGCCGACGAAGATCTCCAGCGCCCACGAAGCGATCGCGCCCGCATCGCCGCCCGTGTCGTCCATGACGAACAACTTCCACGTCCCGTTCGCGTCCTTGCCGCGGAACGCGGCGAGCGTGCCGCCGTACGGCCCTGCCGGGGCGGGCGGGTCGAACCCATCGGTCCCGATCCCGTCGTTGAGGTTGGTCGGCGCATATGTGCCCGAACTCAGCGCCGCGAACGTCATCGCGGGCGCGTCGTCATCGAACACCAGGTTCAGGCCGCTGACCGGCGCCAGTGCGCCGACATCGGACATCAGCAGCACCGTCTCGCCCGTCGGCGCGACCAGCAGAATGTCAAACTCCTGCGTGCTCAGTTCGTGCGACAGGCCGTTGAGGCGCACCCGCACCAGCGCGACCGGCTCCGTCAGGCCGCTGACCACGATCTCGGAGGGGTACGGCGATGCCGGGCCGGACAGTTGGCCCGCGATCGGACCGGCGCTGCTGAACACCGACTGCCCGGCCGCCGCGCCCGCCATCGCCGACCAAAGGATCGCCGCGGCCAGCGCGCCGCGAACACACATCGCCCTGCCGAGCATCCGGCACCTCCACGTTTCCTTCACCCCCTCCCCGCCGCTTTCCGACGTTGCTCTCGCTCGACGACGCGGGAATGACCCGTCCCGCGCCGCCGCGCTCAGCCAGCCCCACCTTCCAACCCCAAGCACGTCGCACACAGAGTGCAATGAGGCGACTGACACCCCATTAGTAACAACCACTGGTTATGGGTACAACATGAATCCCACTTTATTGGGGAACAATCGCACAATCTCTTGGTAAACATGGACTTGCACGCACAACCGCTTGTGGTGCAAATTGACTCCATAAGCCTCTGCCTATCTTGCACTTAGCAGTGGAGCGGGGAAAGTGTCACCACTTTGGGTGTGTTTCATCGGGGTTACTTGGAATGAAAAACCCCCGGGCGCGGGCCCGGGGGCAGAGGCGAGAGTGGCTGTGTTGTGCCGCGAGTCGACGGGTTACGGGCAGCCTGTGAACCAGGCGCTCAGGAACGTGAAGATGTCGTCGACGGCCACGGTGCCGTCGTTGTTGGCGTCGGCGAGGCACCCGGGCTGCGCGCCGTAGTCGGGCGGCAGTGTCGTGTCCGTCGGGATGGCATCGGGCGCCTTGGCCGCGATGCGGAACGCGCAGTCACGCCGCGGGCTTGCATCGGCCCACGGGGTCGGCGGCGGGCGCAGCGTGCGGTGCTGCGCGGGAGTGATGCGGAAAGTGTTGACGCCCGTGCATGCGTCGCACCCCGGCGTGCTCCAGGCAAAGAAACTGTTGGCGTTGAAGTTGCCCGTGCTGTACGCGCCGGCGCTGAGCCAGTAGTTCCTGCCGCCGATCAGCGTGATCGCCGGGTTCTTCACCTGCAGGCGCCAGAGCGTGTACGTGCGGCCGCCCTGCGTCCAGGTTTGCGGGTAGCGCGTCGCCTCGATCCGATTGCCGCTGTATTCGCGGAATGACTCGTTGGCCAACTGCGGCGGTCCGCACGGAAGGTCCGCGTACAACTCGATGAAGCCATAGACGGGGTCGCAGTTCGTCCAGATCCACGCCTCGATCAGGCACAGATCCTCATCCTTGCAGGTCTTGATGACGAAACTGTCCGCCGTGCGGTCGCTGTACTGCTGGTGCGTGCCCGAGGCCGAACCGCCCTTGTTGACAAGGTCCACACCGCCGTTGTCCCAGATAATCGGGCAGGAGTACCCGTCAACACAGAAGTCCATGTTGACGCATCCGATGCAGCACGTGTCGAGGCTCTGCCAGGGGCCGAAGTTGCACGAACCCCACGTCGAGCCCGGTGTTCCCGACCGCTTCACCGGCACCGAGCCCAGCAGCGGCTGGCCGGTGGGGCCGGCGACCCAGTATGACAGGTCGGTGTTGTCGATGTGGTCGGGCAGACCGATCAGCGATACCCAGTACGTCTTGCCACCCTCCAGCCACACGCACTTGTCGCAGAGATCGAACCGGTAGGTCACCACGGAGAAGCCATCCGCGGCGGGATGCACATCGATCACCTGCGATGCGACCGAGTTCGGCTGCGTGTAGTCGGCCGTGAAGAACGGCTGGTCCACCGGCTTGCCGCTGCAGTCTTCATACAGTTCGATGCGTGCACGCCGGAGCGGCGCGAGGGAGTTGGTGAGCAACCTGCCGCGGACCGCGGTGATGCGGTGCATGCACCCCGGCTCGAGGTAGAAGTCGTCGGCGACCTTCTCGCCGCACGCCGTGCCGCCGCCCAGGTGCGACAACTGTGCGTTCACATCGGGCTGCGGAGGCGGACCGACCATGAACCGCTCCTGCACGTTGCACCAGAAGCACTCGCACTCGTCAGGGATCCAGTTCTGGTTGCAGTCCAGCGAGACGCCCATGCAGATATCGCAGTAGTCGTGACGGCCGTTGTTGTTGCAATCCGGACCCCGCACGATCACTGTGGCCGTGCAGGTCGAGGTGTTGCCGTGGCAGTCGGTGGCCGTCACCGCGATGGGGATGGGAACATCAAGGAGCGGGCACTCGAGCACGCTGGGCGAGAAACTCAGGCCGCAGGTGCTCGGGTCGGCGGCCAGTTTGGGGTCGCAGCAGTCCAGCGGGCAGTTGTCGGTGAAGACCAGGACGACATCAGCAGCAGTCAGGTAGACCGTGCCGCACGCGCCGGCCTCGACTTCCGAGTCCTGCTTGCACACCAGCATCGGGCGCTCGGCGTCGGTCACCGTGACGGTGAAGGTGCAGCAGTCGATCAGGCCGCCCGGGTTTCCGTTCTCTCCGAACGCGGGCGGAACACCTTCGTACAGGCAGCATTCAACCGTGGTGACACCGACCGGGAAGAAGTGCGGGCTCGTGACCGGCTGACCGTTGATCGTGCAGCGGATGGTGTAGAGCGAGCGGCCCCCTGCATCGCACGGGAAGACCAGCCGCGGCTGGAAACTCACGTTCGCTCCGCACTCGCCCTGGTCGGTGTTCACGCTGAAGTTGTCCGGACAGACGATCGTCGGCACCTCGACATTGGTGACGGTCACGACGAACGTGCACTCATCGAGCGGCAGGCCGGTCGGCGCCATGAGCGTGCACGTCACCGTGGTCGCGCCGATCGGGAACACGTGCGGCGACGAGATCGGCGTCTGCCCGCCCATACCGTCGCCGATCGTGCAGGTCACGATGTACCCCAGCGCAAGGCACTCCTCGCTGATCAGCGGGCCGAACGAGACACTTGCGGCGCACCGCCCGCTCTCGTTGATGGTGTTGATGTCCTCACAGGAGAGGTGCTCGCAGTCCACCTGCGCGACCGCGAAGTTGCCCGAGAACTCGCTCGTGCCGCGGTTGATGTCGCGGTCGGTCGCGGTCGAACTGATGTACAGCGTCCCGCCCCGGAAGACGACGTTCAGGCTCCATGCGCCGTTGCCCATGCCGTCGGTGGTGACGGTGGTCGACCCGAGGTAGTACTGGCCCTCGCCGTGGCCCGACGGGTCCGGCGACTGGCTCTGGTAGACATCCACGTCGTACGTCTTGTTGGCGACAGAGTTGTACGTGCCGCTCACCATCGATCCGGCGACCGACGTGATCACCGGGAAGTTCTTGTACTCGTTCGGGCCGCTGTCCAGGTCGTTGTCGTCGTTGGGCGTGACTCCATTGTCGCCGAGGTCGATGCCAAGGCCGCCGTTGTTGTAGATCAGGTTGCCGCGGATCCAGTTGCCCATCGCCGCGTTGCCGGCGTTGGATCCTCGCACGACCACGCCGCTCCGCGTGTTGTTCGCGATGATGTTGCCCTTGGCCGGGTTGTCGGCGCCCGTCTGGTCGAAGCCGACGTAGTTGTTGTCGGCCATGTTGCCCTGGAAGTCGACGCCCTCCTGCCCATTGCCGATCGCCGTAACACCGTCGGTGCCGACGCCGATGAAGTTCCCGGCGATGCGGTTCCGCTGGCAGTTGGAGCCGCCGAACGCACCGACGCCGACCCCGTCGCCGCCGTTTCCCGAGATCACGTTGCGTTCCAGATCATCGCTCACCCCATCGGCGTTGGTGCCGATGCGGTTGGCGTTCGACGGATTGCCCGTCGTGCCCGAGAGGCACACACCGTCGGAGATGTTGGGCAGTGCGGTGACGCCGTCGATCGCGACGCCGATGAGATTGCCCGCGATGATGCAGCGTGACGAGTTGCGGATCAGGATGCCGGCATCGGGCTCGCTGGCGTTGTCGCCGTTGCCCGAGATCAGGTTGCCCTCCAGATCGTCGCTCACGCCGTCACCGTCGGTGCCGACCAGGTGGCCGTTGGAGTCGTCGATGAACACGCCGGGACCGCGGTTGGCCAGTGCCGCGGCTCCGTCGGAACGTGTGCCGATGAAGTTGCCCGAGACGCGGTTGTCGTCGCAGTTCTGCCCCGAGATCCGCACCCCCGGACCCCCGTTGCCCGAGATCAGGTTTCGTTCCTTGTCATCATCGACGCCATCGCCATCCACGCCGATCACGTTGTTGTCCGCGTTGTTCACGATGCGGACGCCGTCCCCGCCATTCCCGACGACATAGCAGCACTTCACCTGGCAGTTGTCGGCCCCGTCGAGGATGATCCCATGTCTGTCGAAGTTCAGGATCGCCAGCCCGCGGACCATGCTCCCGCTCGCGGCGGAGTTGAACTCCAGGCCGTCGCCGTTCATCCCGGCGCCCGCGCCGCTAATCGCAATCAGCAGCGTCGGCGGCCACGTGTTGTGGGAGGTCCCCGGCTGCGTCAGGCCGTCGATAATGAGCGGCTGATCGATCATCTCCAACTCCGACGTCAGCGAGATGACGTGCGGCCCCGCGCCGGGGATGTTGAAGCAGATCACGTCCAGGCCCGGGTTGGCCTCCGCCGCGGTGACCGCTGCGCGGAGAGAGCCGGCGCCGCTGTTGTTCGTGTTCGTCACCTCGATGCCGCACAGGAACGTGATGGACCACGAGTCGAGCGAGCCGACGCTGCCCGCCGTGTCGTCCTGCACGTACAGCGTCCACGTGCCGTTGGGGTCCTGGCCGTTGAAGGCCGAGAGCGTCGCCGCGTTGGGCGCCGGGGCCGGCGCGGGGAAGCCGTCATTCCCCACACCGAAGTTCGTCGGCCTGTAGGTGCCGCCGGAGAGTTGCGTGTTGTCCGGGAGGTTCGAGGCCGCGAAGTCGTCGAACGTGAAGTTGAGCGATGAAATGTCGCCCGCGCCTCCGCAGTCCGACATCAGGCGCAGCGCTGTCCCCGACGGGCTCACCAGCAGCACATCGATGTCGTCGGGGTTGGTGTGCGTCAGCCCTGTCAGCGTGACCGTGACCTTGGCCACGGGCCCCATCACGGCCGCGACGCTGATCGTCGAGCCGTACGGGTCGGCGACACCCGATGTCGTTACGGGCGATCCCGCCGGAATGGTGATCGGATTTGGATTGCTGAACGTCTGCGCCGACGCGGTTCCCGTCGCGGCACACAGAGCAGCCAGCGCGACCGCACACTTCTTCAGACCACGGACCATGACCATGCCTCCATCAACGCCCAGGCGCGTGGGGGGTGTCCCGGCAGGAGTCGAGGGGATCCTCGGGACGCTCCCCGCTTGTGGGTATGGGACACAGTCAACCAGAAATGACTAACCAAATCAAGGGGTGACCGCATAACTTCTTGTATTGGAACGTTTTAGAGCCAATTTGCCACCCCGGCGGTCGAGCCGACACATCAAAACGAACAAGGGCTGCCCGCGCGGAGCAGCCCTTGAACTTCGATCGTTTGTATTTTAGTAGGATTGGATCACGGACACGCGCCGGCGAACCACTCGGTCAGGAAGACGAAGATGTCCGGCACTCCGTACTGCCCGTCGAAGTCCATGTCGGCCCGGCACTCCGGCTCCGCGGCGGGGGCCACCACTGTTCCGCCCGGCAGCGGCTCGACCGCGAGGCGGAACGCCAGGTCACGCCGTTCCGCGACGATCGCGTTGGACCAGGGCGTCGCCACAGCGCTCACGCGACGCTGCTGGGGCGCGTTGAACATGAAGTCGCACGGCATCGGGCACCGGTTCGCAAACGCGAACAGACTCTTGGTGGCGAACGAGCCGGTGTACGCGGCCCCCGCGCTCACCCAGTAGGTCCGCCCCGCCGCGAGCGTCCAGCCCGGCTCGATCAGGCGCATGCAGTACAGGCGGAGCGGCTCGGTCGATCCGGCGACTGTGAGCAACTCGCCGGTATCGACAACCAGTGTCGGAGACTGCGGCGGGTAGATCGGCGGGATGGCCGCCTCCGTCACCACCGGCGGACCGTCCTTGGCCGCGCACGGATCATCGCTGTAGATCTCGATGAAGCCGTTCATCGGGTCGCAGTTGGCCCACACCCAGACGTCCAGCACGCAGACCTGCCGGTCCTCGCACATGCGGATCACAAAGTCATCGCGTGCCCGCCAGACCGCCGACGCATACGGGCCGGACTTGATCCCGCCCTTGGTCGCCATCCGCACATCGGGCGGGCCGTTGTCGTGGACGATCGGGCAGGAATACCCGTCGAGTTTGAACACCATGTTCACGCAGTCGGGGCAACTGGTGCACAGGGGAGACCACCCGCCCCACGCATAGTTCTGGTAGGAGACCTTCATACCTTCGGCGGTCACCGGGAGTTTCGAGATCAGCGAGTCATCGCTGGGAACCGTGAACGCCCAACTCGAGAGATCATCGGTCACGCGGTCCGTCTCGCCGATGAGCGCGAACCAGTATCCCTTGCCGCCAAGCAGCCACAGGTTGTCAGCGCACAGATCGAATCGGTACTCGACGACGTAGAAGAGGTCGGCGCGAAGGCCGAGTTCCTTGACGTCGAAATGGCGGGACGTGAAGAACGGCGTTGCCGCGGGCTGCCCGTTGCAGTCCTCGTAGATCTCCATCCTCGCACGGCGCGCCGGCGCGAGCGAGTTGGTGAGCATCAGGCCGCGGAACGCCATGATGCGGTGCAGGTAGCCCGGCGGCAGGATCACGTCGTCGGCGACGCGGAGCGCATCGACGCCCATGCCCATCGCGCCGCCGCCGATGTGCGAGATCTGGCCGTTGATCTGCTCCAGGTTCGTCGGCGCATCGCCGTTGTTCCAGACGCACTCGCACTCGTCGGGGATGCCGTTGAGATTGCAGTCCAGCGAGAAGTGCAGCGCGATGTCCTGCGCGTCGTCGCGGCCGTTGCCGTTGCAGTCCGTCTGCGCGAACGCGGTAACCGTCAGAAACAACGCCAATGCTGCGGCAAGGTAGCGCATGTACGGCTCCACGAAACAGGGTGCGATCAAACCACTCGATTTCGTGACGCTACCGCGATTTGGCGGGACCAACAATCCCCGTAATCAGTCAGGTTTATCCTGCCTGATATCGGTGGATTGCGCGCAAGCCGATCTTCCATCAAGACTTGGAGCCGTCGAACTTCCCCAAACCGCTCAGATATTTTTTGATCGCCCGCAAAACCTCTGGAAGTTCCCGTACCGCCGACCAGGTGCGCAACTGCTGCCGCGCCGGCTGCGCCGGATAGCCCAGCCAGGTCTCGCCGGCGGGCAGGTCGTGCATGAGGCCGCTGTTTCCGCCGAGCGTCGCGCGTGCGCCGATCTCGATCGCATCCCCGATCCCGCACGATCCGCCGATCGTCACGCCGTCTCCCATCTTCACCGAGCCGGCGATGCCGGTGACGCCGCAGATGACGCAGCCGCGGCCGATCTCGCAGTTGTGCGCGATCTGCACGAGGTTGTCGATCTTGGTGCCGTCGCCGATCACCGTCGCGTCGAACTTGGCGCGATCCACGCACGAGTTGGCGCCGATCTCCACGCCCGCCCCGATCCGGACGATCCCCGCGTGCGCCACCTTGGCCACACCGCCGGTCGAAGGATCGGGCACGAATCCGAATCCGTCCGCCCCGATCACGGTGTTGGCGTGCAGGATGCTCCGGGCGCCGATCTCGCACCGGTCGTAGATCACCACGCCGGGGAACAACTCCGCCCCCGCGCCGATCCGTGCCCCCGCGCCGATGCTGACCCGCGGATGCAGCACCACCCCGGCCTCCACCACCGCGCCCGGGCCCACCACGCAGAGCGCCCCGATGCAGGCTTCGGGCGACAGTTTCGCCGAAGGGTCCACCACGGCCGATGGGTGCACACCCGGGCGCGGCCGAACGGGCCGCGGGGCGAGTTTGTCGAGCAGGGCGGCCATCGCCAGATCGGCGCTGGGCACGATGATCAGGGCGCGGGAGACCGGGTCGTGTCCCGGGACCTCGACGCCCCGGCTGACCACGGCGGCGCCGGCCCCGGACTTGGCCCAGTTCGCCGCGAAACGGGGCGAGCGGATGAACGTGAGGTCGTTCGGCCCTGCTCGCTCGATGCCCCGGGCGCCGGTGATCCGAACCGAAGGGCTGCCGACCAGTTCGCCCCCGAGCATCGCCGCGAGTTCACCCGACGTGATGGAGACTGCTCCCGGGACCGCGGCTGCCGTGGGACTGTTGGACATTGGAGTGGATTCTAACGGACCGAGGCGCAGGCGGCAGGGGCAGGGGAGACCCCTCCGGCGAGATTGTGGTGGCCAGGCTGGCGCGCCGTGGCCAATGGACCTGGCCGGGACAGGCCGCGCGCGGCCCCTACCCCATCACCCAGACCGCCTGAACCCCCACGCTCGCGCTGGCACAGGTGTTGCATAAAGGGGGGGAGAGAGACCTCACGGCTGGCGTCGAGTTGTTCAGGCGCCGCCGATTGCAGAGAACCTGGCCGCGTGCGTTGGTTTGAAAGACGAGCCGCGGCCAGCCAAAATCGGGACACGTGTGCAATGTGTGCACGTGCGCCGCCCGACCTGTCACGGACCAGGCCGGGCGGTGTTCTTTTGGTTCATCCGGTGTTTCCGGGGAATGAGCCCGGGAAGGCGGCGCGGATCTT
>CAYPEI010000039.1:0-25119 GCA_964409775.1 uncultured Phycisphaeraceae bacterium
CTCCCGCGCACCCACGACTTCCCGCAAGTGCGCTCCCGCCGTGAACTCCCCACCTTCGGCGGCTCTGCGCGCACAACTGCTCGTGGCACGGGCATCCTGCCCGTGCACGTCCCCGAAACTCCCCCCACCTTCGGCGGCTCTGCGCGCAGAATCGCGTTGGTCCTCACCCTCCTCCTCGCCGCACTCACCTTCTCCGCCTCCCCCGCTCACGCCCAGACCATCATCTATGTCAACGCCGCGGCCGCCCCCGGCGGCAACGGGCAGAGTTGGCAGACGGCGTTTCAGGATGTTGAGTCTGCGCTCACCACGGCGGCCGCTGTGCCTGTTGGCAGTGTTGAGGTCTGGGTCGCGCAAGGGGTCTACAAGCCAACCCGGCCCACCTTGGGCACGAATCGATCACGCACCTTTGAACTGCGTGCCTCGGTCCCCATGAAGTTCATCGGCGGATTCGCTGGAAACGAAGCCTCCGCAGCGGAGCGCCGCTTCCCATACCCGGAGACCCGTCTCAGCGGGGACTTCGCCGGTGACGATACTCCCGCGCTCGGCAATATGGGCGAGAATGCCTATCACGTCGTGTGGGTTCCGAATGCCGGCAACTTCACCATCGACGGGTTCACCATCACCGGCGGCAACTCCGACGGCAACGACACCACGGGCGACAACGTTCTCTGGCCTTGGGGTGGCGGCATCTATGCCTACTCCCGCACCAGGGGCGGGGTCATTTCCCTGACTCTTCGTGCGTGCGTGCTCTTCAACAATCGCAGCGCGTTCTCGGGAGCCGGCTTCTACATGGCTTCGCGTGAAGAAGATGGCTTTGTCCTCTCACTTTGCAATGTCGATCGGTGCAGTTTCGTGAGGAATGTCGGGACCGCCGGATCTCCCGGCGACGGCATGTATTTCAACAGGGTTGACGCCGCGGTGACCAACTCGCTCGTGGCCTCCAACGCCCGGGGCGGTGCGCTTCTGCGAACGGGGCAAGTCACCACACTGTTCCAGAACAATACGGTGGTCAACAACGGAGTTGGAGACTCGGGGGCACGAGGGTTGTACGTGTACGACGGGCCCGTGGTTGTTTCCAACTGCCTGTTCCGTGGCAACGGAACCGGTGATCAGACCTCGCAAGTTGAAACTCGTGGAGTGGCTCTGGGCACCACCACTTTCCGGTACTGCTCGATCCAGGGTTGGACCGGCTCGCTGGGAGGCGTCAGCAACAACGCCGCCAATCCGCAGTTTGTGGATCCTGACGGCATCGATAATGTCCTCGGAACGATTGACGACAACTACACCGTGTCGGCGGGCTCCTCCGCGATCGACTCGGCAGAGACCGCGGCGGTGTCGAACTCTCTGATCGCCGACTTGGCCGGGAACTTTCGTCGGGTCGATGGCGATTCCAACTCGGTGGTGGAGATTGATCGTGGGGCGTATGAGTTCGGTTCCACCAACTACACACCAATCCTGTACGTGAAATTGAACGCGACCGGTGACAACTCCGGGTACTCGTGGAGCAACGCTCTGTCGGGTTCCCTTGGTCTGCAGAACGCGATGGCCATCGCCACGCTGTATCCCGGAGCCTTCGCGCAGATCCGCGTCGCCGCCGGTACCTATAAGCCCTCCCAGCCCCTCACGCAGGGCGGCTCACGCTCCGCCTCGTTCCAACTCCAGAACAACCTTGCGATCTACGGCGGCTTCGCGGGCAACGAGACAGAACTCTCGCAGCGCAACATCGCCGCGAACGAGACGATCCTGTCCGGCGATCTGAACGGCGATGACAACGGCGACCTGAACCGCGCGGACAACTCGTACCATGTCGTGAACGGCACCGGATCGGACGCCAGCAGCGTGCTCGACGGTTTTACGATCACCGCAGGGGCCGCGACATCTGACTATCCAAACTCAACGGGGGGCGGGCTGTACCTGTATCCGGGCTCTCCAACCATTCGAAACACTGTATTCCTGTCGAATAAGGCCGCCGTCGGGGGGGCGGCGTACATCGTGTCGAGCAGTTGTCCGGTGTTCACCGACTGCAAGTTCCAAGGCAACCTCGCGACGCTTGGGCAGGCGGGAGCCGTGTATCTTGAGAGTACCTTCTCCCCGAACTTCCTCCGCTGCCTGTTCGAGGACAATGTCGCGATGAACGGCCGCGGCGGCGCGTTTGAGGTTTTTGGCGCGACCGGTCAGCCGGTCCGTTTTGCCCTGTGCGAGTTCCGTCGAAACCGCTGCTTGGACTTCGGTGGCGCGGGGTCTGTGTGGGTGGGCGGCACCGCGGTGTTCGTCGGTTGTCGGTGGTTCGGAAACAGCGCGCAGTTCGGCTACGCGATGTATCTCTATGGTGCAGGCACGACTGCTGATCTTGTCAACTGTGCGGTCGTGGGGAACGGCCCACGCTCGGCTGAGCCCGGCATGGCACTGGTTGTGGACTATCCAGGCTCGGCCCTGAACTTGACCAACTGCGTGGTTGCCTGCAACACATCGACGCCAGCCTTCGCGGGCGGCGGAGGTGTGCTCTATTACGCCGGCGGCAGCGTGCACATTTCCAACTCGATTCTCTTCGGGAATCGCACCAGCCCTGCATCAGGTCTGCAAGAGCAACAACTGACTGACCTTGCAGGGCAGGGTGGCTTCTCGACCATCGCGCACACACTCGTTGAAGGCTGGACCGGCTCCCTCGGCGGCACCGGCAACAACGGCCTCGACCCCCGCTTCCGCCGCCTCCCCTCGCCCGGCGCGGACAACCAATGGGGCACTCCCGACGACGACTACGGCGACCTCCGCGTCACCAATGGTTCGCCCGCCACCGACTCCGGCGACTCGACCGCCGTGCCGCTCGACACCTTCGACATCGATGGCGATGGCAACACCACCGAGTCCCTCCCCTGGGACCTCGATGGCAACAACCGCTTCGTCGATGATCCGCTCGTCGCCAACACCGGCGTCGGCAATCCGCCCGTCGACCGCGGCTGCTACGAGTTCGTCCCGCCCGTCATCACCGCGCCCGGCGAGCGCCGCTGGGTCAGCCCGAGCGGCGGCGACTTCGCCAGCCTCTTCAACTGGTTCCCCGCCGTCCCCGGCGCGCTCGACGATGCCGTCTTCGACATCAGCAGCGCCTACACCGTCAACTTCCCGCTCTCGCCCCCGGCGCAGAATCGCCGCCTCCTCGTCCGTCGCGGCGGCGTCGTCTTCGACCTCGGCGCTTCCACCTACAACATCTCCTCACCGTTCGAGCCGGCGATGATCATCGGCGACCTGCCCGGCGTTCCCGCCGCGCTCAGCATCATCAACGGAACGCTCTCGCCCTTCGCAGGGCTCATCGGCGCCGAGCCCGGCTCCATCGGCTCGCTCATCTTCTCCGGGCCCTCCGCCCGCATGACGATGACCCAGGGCGACCTCTCCGTCGGCTTCTTCGGCCAGGGTCACATGCTCATCGAGGGCGGCGCACGCGTCACCACCCGCACCGCCGGCGTCGGCGATCAGTCCGGCTCGCAGGGCTCGAGCGTCACCGTGACCGGCACGGGCTCGCGATGGACGGTGCCGTTCCTGCTCACCATCAACAACGGGTCGGTCACCGTGCGCGATGGCGCGACGCTCGAGAACACCTTCGGCATCGTGCTCTTCCAGGGCGCCACCCTCAGCGGCAACGGCACCATCAACGGCCCTGTCATCAACTTCGGCGCCATCGAGCCCGGCAACTCTCCGGGCGTCCTCACCATCAACGGCGCCTATACGCAGGTCGGCACCATCGCCGAGTTCGGCGCAGACTCCGGCAAACTCCGCTCCCAGGTCGCCGGCTCACTCCCCGGCCAGTACGACCGCCTGCAGGTCAACGGCCAGGCCACGCTCGGCGGCGGACTCTTCGTCGAGTTCCTGAGCGGCTACGTCCCCACCCCCAACGCCCAGGGCAACTACCCCGCCCTCCCACTCCTCCAGTCGACCCAGCCCCTGGCCTCACGCTTCGATGTCGCCTTCTTCCCACCCGTCCCCGCCGTCCAGGGCCAGAGCCCCAAGTTCCTCCGCGCGGTCTACCCCAACCGCGGCCCGGGCACCGTCGAACTCGTCGTCGCCGACCTGGGCGTCACCCCCGACTTCAACGATCCCAGCGCCTTCCAACTCGACGGCGGGCCCACCGCCGCCGACATCGGCGACCTCAACAACGACGGCCGGCCCGACCTGGCCATCGCCCTCCCCGACGCCGCCGACCCCCTCAACAACAACGGCGATGTCGTCATCCTCTTCAACCTCGGCAACGACGCCCAGGGCAACTGGCTGGGCTTTGGCAACTCCACCCAGGTCACCGTCGGCAGGAACCCCTCGGGCGTGGCCATCGGTGACTTCGACGGCCAGAACGGCAACGACGTCGCCGCGACCAACATGAACTCCAACTCCGTCAGTTTCCTGAGCCAGCAAGCAACCAGCGGCGCGTTCCTCAACAACCTCACCCTGGCCGTCGGCAACGAGCCCACCGCCCTGGCCGCCTTCTCCCTCGACCGCGTCGGCCGCGTCGACCTGGCCGTCGTCAACGGCGGCGACAACAACGTCATGATGATGGCCAACACCAACACCCCCGGCGTCCCCGGCTTCTCACCCCTCCAGACCGTCCCCGTCGGCATCCGGCCCGTCGCCATCCGCCCCTTCAACCCCGACAACGACAAGGACGTCGATGTCGCCGTCGCCAACTCCGGCTCCTCGTCCATGAGCGTCATGTCCAACCAGGGATTCGGCACCTTCAACACCCCCCAGACCGTCGGCGTCGGCGCCGAGCCCGTCGCCCTCGTCGCCGGCAGCCTGCTCGCCCGCGGCGAACTCGACCGCCGCCAGGACCTGGTCGTCATCAACCGCAGCGGCACCGGCGGGGCCGGCTCCCTCAGCGTCGTCGTCAACACCACCCCCATCGCCACCACCGACGCCCTCTCCTTCGCCCCCGGCGTCGAGTACATCCTCCAGACCTCCAACCCCGCCGGCAGCATGCCCCGCAGCGTCGCCATGGTCGACCTCGACGCCGACCACGACCTCGACATCGCCGTGCTCGCACGCGACGCCCAGGACACCGCCGTCACCGTCCGCCTGCTCCGCAACGACCTCAACGGCGGCGAGCAACTCGCCTTCGTCGAGTCGGCCCAACTCGACGCGGGACTCTCCCCGGTCGCCATCCTCACCGCCGATGTCGACGGCGACGGTCAGCCCGACCTCATCACCGTCAACGGCGGCCTCCGCGGCCCCGGCTCGGGCGGGTCGGTCAACGTCCTCCGCAACGCCTTCACGCCCCCGCCACCGCCCTGCCGCGCCGACTTCGACGGCAACGGCCTGGTCCAGGTCCCCGATATCTTCGCCTTCCTCTCCGCCTGGTTCGCCCTCGACCCCCGCGCCGACTTCAACGGCATCCAGGGCGTCAACGTTCCCGACATCTTCGCCTTCCTCTCCGCTTGGTTCGCAGGGTGCCCGTGAGTGCTGGGCTGCGCCGACTTTGGTTTTGTTCGGGTCTTATAACAAGTTTTCAAAGTAATCTGCAAGGTTCCTCGGTGGTGTGGCAAGTCCTTGTCGACGGTGATTCCGGGCCGCGGTCCGTGCGGTCTGGGGTCGCTCCCGATCCCTGTGGTGTGGGTTCGGACCCGTCAAACAAGGAGCGGTAGCAATGCACTCGAAGAGACTGTTGCGTTCGGGCCTGGCCGCGGCCGGGCTGATTGTGGCGTGCGCCCAGGCCTCGTGGGGCCAGGTGCGGGTGAGCGGGATCGAGCATGCGAAGATGGGATCGGCGGTGCTCGGCCCAGTGGACGGTCGGCGGCTGCCGGTGCACAACATCGGGAGCAGCGGGCAGGACGGGGTGGAGATCAGACTGGACAGCGCATCGGGCGGAGCGGTCAGCGTGGATCTCGATGAGATGCTGATCCCGTCGCCGGCGGCAAGAGAGATCCGCATCCGGCCCAAGGGGTGGGACGGGACGATCAAGGGCACCGTGCGGCTGTCGAGCCGACCGCCGGATGGAACGCCCGGTGCATCGCTGGACGTGGCCTGCGACTTTTCCAGCGTGAGCGCGACGACGATCCGCGTCGTGGCACGGGATTCGTTTGGCAACATGATTCACACGTCCGTGGTGCCGGCATCGAGCATCACGTGCATCGCGTCGGTGGCTTCGCCGCCGGGCACCGGGCTCGCGTGTCGCCTGGCGATCAAGACCAAGGGCGTGCCCGTTCACCGGACGCAGCAACTGTCGGTGGAACTGCCGGAAGGACCGTGGACGATCACCGGGCTGTCGCCGGCCGCGCTGCACGAAGTCGCGGTGCTGGGAATCGAGCCCGAGACGTGCGGCGCATGCGACACGTGGCTGGGGACCGAGTCGATGCTGGTGACGGCGAGCGGGCTGCACGATCTGGTGGTGTCGGATGCGAGCCTGAGGACGTTCGGCGTGTCGAGCCACGGGCTGGGTGTGGCGGCGATCGACGAGGTCTGCGACGACTTCGCAGACTGCGATCAGGTCCGCGCGCTGAAGATCTCGCACCTGGACACGACGCTCGAGGACGGCGTGGCGATCGATCTGGATGACGATGGAATCGGCGGGACGGTGACGATGCGCTGGCAGAATGCCGGGATCGGCCACACGATCAACGTCAAGGCGGTCAACAGGTTCGGCTCGGAGATCTCTCGCTGGGTGTATGGGGATGACCCATTTACCGGGAGCGACTCGTTCACCTGCGATGCCAGCGCGAGCGGCGCTTCAGCCATCGATGTTCACTTCTTCGACGCAAATGGCTCGATGCTGTTCTCTCGGCGGGAGCAGACAGGCGTCCTGGCGATCGCGTGCACGGGCGGACCGGAGGTCGGAAGCGACTTGCGGTGCGCATGCCTGCACGGGCGGTGGCGGGTGGATATGAGCGCGCCGGACACGCTTGTCCTGCCCGACGGAACACCCGTCTCCGGCGTAAGTTCGGTTGCGTTTGTTCCGGTTGTGGCCGCGGGCACGAGCCCGGAGATCCATGCGCTCCACGTGCTTGCGAACAACGCGATCGAAACCGTCATCGTTCGACCGGTCAACGATCCGCCATCCATGGTGCGACTGTCCGGCCTCACGTGCGTGGCGACGGGAAACGCGGTGGTGGTGCAGGGAGTGAATGACCCGGACACGAATGAGGAGACGGTGACGCTCCGCGTGCCGTGCTGCGACATGGACAGCGATGATGATGGTCTGGACGTGTCTCTCCGCAGCACGTACGGCGGCATGGTCAGGCTGGATACGGGCCCGCTGCTCGCGCCGACGTTGTCGTCCCGGGAGATCAGGATTCGGCCAAGAGGGTGGGACGGGACGATCAAGGGCACGGTGCGGTTGTCCGGCGGCGGCGGCGGAGGCGCAGACGGCTCGCTCCACATCGACTGCGACTTTGCGCAGATGAATGCGGCGGCGATGCAGTGGGCCGCATATGGTGCGGACGGTTCGGTGCTGGCCAGCGGCAGCACTCCCGGATCGTCGCTCGGAGGCGTGATCACGCCTCCGCCCGGCACACCGATTCCGACGTGCGCGATGGCGATCAACCGGAAAGGTCCGCCGGGCCAGCACCGCATGGGCGGAACCATCATGTTCGGCGGCGGAACGGTCACACTCAGCGGGCTTGGCAGCGCGTCGGTGCAGGGAGTCTCGGCATTCGGATTCACACCGATTGAGTGCGCGGCGTGCTCGAGGTTCGCGGATGTCGACTCGATGCACGTGACGTACGGCGGGATGGACTCGCTGCATGTGCTGGGTGCGAGCCTGCTGACGTTCGGCGCGGAGGTCGCGGCGGTCGGTGATGCCCAGGTGATGGAGTGGGTGAACGAGGGCATCTTCGACGACACGACCAAGGCGAGAAAACTCGCGAGTCATGGCGCGGACGGGGTTTCGTACCGGTGGGGGAACCCGCTGCTCAACGAACTCTCGTTTCCCGCGGGCGTGCAGGGCGCGGGCATGAGCCTGGCGCGTGGGAACTGCTGCCGCGGGCACGTGATCATCATGAAGTTGTACGACGATGAGGAACATGAAGCGGCGCGGGTGTCGAGCACTTCGAACGCCGGCGGGACCTCGCACACGATGGTGTTCGACGGTTCGGCGAGCGGCGTGCAGGGGTTCACGCTGGTGCTCCGCAACGCCGGCGGTGCGACGATCTCGTCGATCAACATCGACGGCCCGGTGCTGGACCTTTCGTACGTGGGTCCGTGCGATGCTGCGCAGCCGCGGGCGGTGAGTTTTGATGCCGCGAGCATTCGCATGGAGTTGTGCGATGCGCCGGTGACGGTGTTCGTGCTGGGAGCGGCGGTCCCGGGCGTGAGTTCGGTCTCGATGGACTGCCGATCGGGCATGCAATGGGTGCCGTCTTCACTCACGGGCATGGATGTGACCGGCAATCCGACGGACTACATCCAGGTCAGCGGCTTTGCGCTCATCGAGAACGCGCCGCCCTGCCCGGCCGACTTCGACGGCAACGGCGTGCGTGAGGTCCCGGACATCTTCGCGTTCCTGTCAGCGTGGTTTATCCAGGATCCGCGGGCGTACCACTTCGGCGGAGTTGTGGGCGTTCCGGCGATCTTCGCGTTCCTGAGCGTGTGGTTTGCGGGCTGCCCGTGAGAGATGCCGGATGACGGAGAGTGTGCCTTTGTGATCGTGAATCGTTCCTGTGTTGACAACTCACGCCGCGGGGCGCCCGCGCCGGCAAGACTCCGGCGCGGGCTTATCTCCGCATGTGCGGCGCAACGAACGCAGGCCGGTCGGTAGAGGGGGGACACACTCGCGGACCGAGTGCCCCGAACCGTCCGGCCGCTCCTTGAGCCCCCTCCCCACGTCGGGAGGGGGCTACTTTTCGAACTCGGCCGGTTATGCTGCACCGATGAGCAAAGCCACCAGCATTCTTGTGGGTGCCATCCTCGGCTCGTGGGCCAAGCAGCGTGACTACGCCGCGAGGCTCGTGGAGGATCTGAGCGATGAGGACATGGTCTCACAGCCTGTGGCAGACGTGGTGATGAACCATCCGGCGTGGGTCTTCAGTCACCTGTCGCTCTACCCCCCCACTCTCAGCGCCATCCTGCGCGGGGCACGCGAGGGCGAGTTTGCGGATCCCATCCGGAGTCCGTTCGGAAAGGACTCGAGGCCGGTCGGTGAGCGGTCGGCGTATCTGCCGAAAGGCGCACTGATGGCGTCTTTCTTTGACGGGCATGACGAACTCGCGGCGGTCCTGAACGCCGTCCACGGCGAAGCGCTGGCGCAGCCCATCCCGCTCAAGCGCTGGGAACAGCGCTTCCCGCGAGTGGCCGATGCGCTGGTCCACCTGATGCTCGATCACGAAGCCGGACATCTGGGCCAGGTCAGCGCTTGGCGGAGGGCCGGCGGACGCAGCGCGGTTTGAGCGCATCGCGGCGAACATTTGTCCGGGGTGTGGCATAGTGTTTCTACTCGTGTGTGAACCCTTCATCATGAACCAAACCAAGGCCGTTTGGTCTCGACCGGGTGCCGCCGCGGACCGATAGACCACGGTCCCGGCTCTTTGCCCGGCTTTGGGAGACCGATCGTGCAACCCGAGGCGATAGCGCTGCCTGTCGCGGCGTCGTTGATCGAACACGATGCCGTGGAGTTCCCGCGTCTCGATGGTGCGACGTGGCATGTCGTCCGCACCCGGAGCCGGCAGGAAAAGGCCTTGGCGGCCGATCTTGTGGCGCGGTCCATTCCCTGCTTCCTGCCGCTCACAAGGGTCGTCAGGTATTACGGCCGGCGAAAAGTCCGGGCGTTACTCCCCCTATTTCCGGGTTACCTCTTCATGGCTGGAGAGCGCGAGGATTGCTTCACCGCCGAGCGAACCGGACGGGTGGCACAGGTGCTGCACGTCCAAGACCAGGAGTCGCTGCGGCAGGAACTCGCTTCCATCTCGCAAGTTCTTCGTGCCGAAGGACTTCTGACGCCGTGCGCTCCGCTGGAGCATGGAGCGGAGGTCGAAGTTTCCGCCGGCCCGTTCAAGGGTGTTCGTGGAAGGGTCGACGTTCATGTTCAAGACAACCGACTGGTCCTTCACGTGGATATGGTCGGAAATGCAGCCGTTCTGGAAATCGACCGAGACCTTCTGATCCCCGTGGATTGAGGCTTTCGAGATGGGGTGGGTGGATGGGGTTGGTTCGGGTCGAACAACTGCATGGGATGCAGTTGACATGGACGGAGTCCGCGCGAATCGGATGGCTGGCTGCAGATGGCCGCGCAAAAAGTTCTCGGTCTATTCCCTGTTATAGGGATTGTTTTATCAGACTCTCCCGGTATCTTGTGCGCGCAGCGTTCCCCCTTGATTAAGTGCTTGCCCGAATTGGGCGAGAAGACACTCCCCAGGACTGGGAGATTCCGTACCATGCTCGACCTTCTGTGCTTGCTCGCCGTTCTTGTCGGCACCTCAGCCCTTCCTGTGGGGTGCGGGCCCAGCGAACAGCCGCAGGCCGCCGCGCTTCCCGCGCCCGGTGGCTTGGACGGTTCTGGTTCGGGCCCTGGCCAGCCGGACACTGCAATCCCGAGCGGGCCAAGTGCGGCGGGCGAACGCACCGATGATGCCGGCGAGTCAGTTTCGATGGACCCGCCGACCGACCCACTTGTCGACCCGCCGCGGCCGGATCCGATTTCCAGCAGTTGGGCCCCGAACTCGAACCCGGACGGCCCGGTCAATCCCGACAACCTGCTGCTGCATACCCCGCGGAACCTGACCGCGCGGGACGCAGGGAACGAACGCGATGTGGAACTGCGCTGGAGCGTGGAGTCTGCGAACCAGCAGGCGTTCATGATCCAGCGTCAGCACTGGTGGGGCGAGGTGTGGGTGGACAGCGACACCCTGGTTGCGCCGCCGTTCCCGTATGTATTCGTGGACTCGCCGGGTGATGGGTTGTGGCGGTACCGGATCGCCGCGGCCGACCAGGACGGGACTTCCGACCCCACGACGTGGGCCGAGGTTCGCGTGACGAGCAGTTGGACGACGTTCACGCCGAGCGCGGACACGCGGATCGTGTACGTGAGCAGTTCGACGGGGAACGACTCGAACAACGGGCTGAGCCCGTTTACGCCGAAGGCGACGATCAACGCTGGGCGGGCGTTGCTGCGCACGGGGTATCCGGACTGGATCCTTTTCAATCGTGGCGACACGTTTTCGCAATCTGGGTGGGAGGTCGGCGGATACGGAGGGCGATCAGCCACGGAGCCGCAGGTCTGGGGAAGTTACGGCGATGGCCCGCGCCCGATCTTCACACCCCCTCCCGGGAGCGGCGCGGACGGCTTTCGATTCAACTGGAGCCCGAGCAACATCGCGGTACTCGGGCTGCACATCCAGGCCGAGTCCACAGGCGGGGGTTCGGGGGTCTCGCTGATCTCTTCGTCACAAGGCAATACGAACATTCTGCTTGAGGACTGCTTCATCACCGGCTTCAAGGACAACATCAATATTCAGGGGTCTGAGAGTCACCGCATCCGCAACGTGATCATCCGGCGGTGCTCGGTGGTCGATGCGTTTCCCAACGGCGGCGCCCACTCGCAGGGCGCCTTCATCAATTATGTGGATGGGCTCCTGATTGAAGAGTGCGTCTTCGACCACAACGGCTGGCGGAACTCGGACCGCTCGGATGCGACGATCTTCAATCACAATCTGTACATCTCGTCCGGCAACTCTGGCAATGCCATCATTCGTCGGAACATCATCGCGCGCGCTTCATCGCACGGGTTGCAACTCCGATGCGGCGGAGTGATCGAGGACAACCTGTTCCTGCTCAACCCGATCGCCGCGCAACTGGGCGGCGGCGACCCCGATGCGAACACGCATACCAGCGGTGTCACGGGGCGCATGGAGGGGAATGTGGTCCTGCACGGTGTCGACATCAACGCATCGAACCCGCGCGGCATGGGAATGCTCTGCTACAACATCGGCATGCAGGGCGCGGTCATCCGCGGGAACATTGTTGCCCACAACACGCCGGCAACAGATGCCAACGCTATCCCGCTGTACTTGTGGACAAACTCGTATGGGTGCGGAGTGGGGAACAATAATCTCGCGATCAGCAACAATGTGTTCTACCACTGGCGCGGCCCCATCACGATTCTGCCGCCAGTTGCATCGCCCCCTTCCCCATCGGCATTCACTTCCATGAGCGGAGTGGTCTTTGAAGACAACGAGGTGCAGTTGCCGACCGCATCGAGTTCTTCGGCCAACGCCATTTATGTGGGGTTCGCATCCACGCCCGGGGCGATCACCTTCCGCAACAACACGTATTGGACACACTTGCCCGCGGGGCAGCAACTCCGGTACAACAGCACGGCGATGAGCCTCGCGCAGTGGGCAAGCGCTACTGGCGACACAGGGTCCCAGGTGGCACAGTTGACGTACCTGGATGCAGCGCGGACGATCGCGACCTACAGCCAATCGATCGGGGGCGCGGGCACCGCCGAGGACTTTCTCGCCAGCGCTCGCCTGCAGCAGCGAGGATCGTGGCTGGCCGAGTATGCGGCTGGCGCGGCAATCGAGTATTTCCGAGATGGATACTCGCGAGTTCCTTGAAGCGACGCCATTGGAACATCGAGACTCATACTTGCAGATGTCCCAGCACTTGCTTGGACAAGCGAAGTCGTTCCCGCACATCACTCTGGTCCGATTCTTCAAGCCGCTTGATGTGACTTGGTGACCAATCGACAATGATACGGCCATGCAGCACAGCAAGGGCTTTGCGTTGACGCGCCATCCTTTCAGGCAGCGGATAGGTCGTGAGGTCGTGAAGACGGCACTGAGCAGTCTGCTCCGGTGGCGTCCGCTTCAGGCGGCGGGCGATGGCTTCACGGTCATTCTTGGCGTCCCGTGGGATCTCAGGCATCTCCTGAGTGTTAATCTGCGGTTCGTCGCGAAGACGGACCTGTCGCACCTCAAGAAACTGTTTGTGGTCTTTGACCGCCGCAAGCGACAGGAGATGGCGGAGATCGAAGAGCGGACGCGGCGGGAGTTCCCGATGCTTCCGCTGGAGTTTCTGTGCTATCCGCCCGCCGCGGGCTGGCTGATCGAGAAGGTCCATGTGTCGACGTTCTACAACTCGATGAACACGACGCTCGCGCTCGGGCGCTGCGAGACGAAGCACGCTGTGCTCCACGACTTTGATCTCTATCCCCTGCGGAAGGATCACTTCACGTCGATCGTCGATGCGATGCGGGCAAACACCTGGCGGTTCTCGGGGCACGAGTTCACGCACTTTGACGGCCTGGAGGATCAGGATCGTCAGATCGGCACATGGACGCTGGGGATCGATGTCGAATGGCTGCGATCGCAGTACCGACCGACCGATTGCTTCCACCGTGTGTCCTCGCATCGCGGGAGGCAGTTCAACCTCGACCCCTTTGCGTGGATCCAGTTCCAGACACCGCAGCGCGGCCTGACGCAGGGGTTTGACGACATGAGTTTCTGCCACGTGAAGAACCTGTGCAGCGCCTATCTGCGGTTCCTCAAGCGGGCTCCGCTGCAGGTGGCATGGCGGCTGCATTATCTGTGGTATCTGGAATCTCTGTCCGGACTTGATGACCGAATGTCTCAGGTGACTCGGGCCATGGAGGAAGCGACCTCGGCCGTTCTCCATGTCGACCGGCTTCCGGCAGACTTCACGGGCGTGCATGTGACCTGCGTCAATGTCCTACGCACGGAGTTGACTCGGATGGACCGTGCGCTGTTCGGCCAGGTCCGGTCCGAGACGGCGACCTACCTCGAATCGTTCAAGCGATTCCTGATGCGGTTCGGGTCTTCGGACCCGCTGCGCAGGAGTGACGGGACGATCGAGTGGACACTCGAGATGGCCGGTGCGTTTGGCTCTGACTGAAAGTAACTGGATTGGGCGTGCCGACACGCTCCATGAAACGATTCTCTGCCGCGGACGGCTTGGCGCGTGAACGCCTGGACCGGATGGACGCCGCGCGATACTTCCGAAGTTGAGGATGGCGAATGATGAACTGGTCGGGACAACATGTGCTGGTGACGGGTGCGGGCGGCTTCATCGGGTCGCACCTGACGGATCGGTTGCTGGCTCTGGGAGCAAAGGTGACCGCGCTGCTGCACTACGACTCGCGTCCGGACCGGGGGAATCTGGAGTTTCTGCCTGCCGAACGGTTGTCACGGCTCCAGGTCGTCAACGGCGACATCTGTGATCCGTTCTTCATGCAGGAACTGGTGAAGGGACAGAGCGTGGTGTTCCACCTCGCCGCCCTGATCCCCATTCCGTACAGTTATCGCGCGCCCGCGTCGTACGTGATGACGAACGTGCAAGGAACACTGAATGTCTGCGAAGCGTGCCGCCGCGGGGACGTAAAGCGGCTCGTGCACACATCCACCAGCGAGGCATATGGAACGGCGCTCAGACCCATGATCGATGAAGATCATCCGCTTCAGGCGCAGTCGCCTTATGCCGCGAGCAAGATTGCCGCGGACAAACTGGTCGAGAGCTATCACCGATCGTTTGTGTTGCCCGCGGCGACGATCCGGCCGTTCAACACGTTTGGGCCGCGGCAGTCAGCGCGCGCGGTCATTCCGACGATCCTGTCCCAGATTCTCAGCGGTGCGAAGTCGATGCGGCTGGGATCGCTTTCGCCTGCCCGCGACTTTCTGTTCGTTGAGGACACGGTGGAGGGCTTCCTCGCTGTCGCGTCGAGCGACGCCTGCGTCGGTCTCGTGACCAACGTCGGCACCGGCAAGGCGGTGACCATCGGTGAGTTGACGGAGATCGCGATGGAGATTACCGGTCGACGGATCGACATCGTGACGGATGATCAACGGAAGCGGCCGGAGAAGAGCGAGGTCATGAACCTGCTCTGTGATGCCGCCGCGGCCAGGTCACGGTGCGGATGGGCGCCGCGGGTGACGCTCCGTGAGGGGCTTCAGCGGGTTGCCGAGTTCATTCGAGCGAATCCGCAGCGATTCCGTCCTGAGGAGTACGTGGTCTAATGCCTGATGCAACCGTCGTCATTCTGGCGGGTGGCAAGGGCACGCGGCTCGCCCCCTATACGACAGTGTTCCCCAAGCCGCTGATGCCCGTGGGGGACATGCCGATTCTCGAGATCGTGCTTTGCCAACTTCGGCATTACGGGTTCAGGGACATCGTGATCTCGGTAGGCCACCTTGCGGAGTTGCTGCAGGCGTTCTTCGGGGACGGATCGAAATGGGGGCTGAAGATCCGGTACGTCAGCGAGGATCAGCCCCTGGGGACCATGGGTCCGCTCAAACTCGTCAAGGGACTCACCAAGCCCTTTGTGGTGATGAACGGCGACCTCTTGACGGACATCGACTACGCCGCGTTGTATGAGTATCACGTCTCGCATGGCCAGGAGGCGAGCGTGTCGGTTGTTCCGCGGACAATCCAGGTTTCACTCGGCGTGCTGGAGTACGACGGGTCCCAACGATTGACGGGGTTCCGTGAGAAGCCGACCACGACGTACCACGCGAGCATGGGCATCTACGTGTTCAACCCGACAATACTGGACCTCATCCCCGCGGCGAAGCACTACGGCTTTGACAACCTGATGCTGGACATGCTGGCCGCGAATCGCGGCGTGAAAGTCCGTCCCTTTGACGGACTCTGGCTGGACATTGGTCGCCCTGAGGATTATGCCGTCGCGAACGAGACGGTTCAGAAGTACCGCGAACGGTTTCTCCCGGGCGGCGGCACGCGAGGAGCGAAGTGATGCAGTGGCGAGTTCCCCTGTTCGAACCACACTTCGGGCCCATTGAGCAGGAAGCGGTGCTCCAGCCGCTGCGCTCGCAGTGGATTACCATGGGCGAGACGACCGCTCGCCTTGAAGCGGAGTTCGCGCGGCGCTGCGGCGTGTCGCACGCGATCGCGATCAACAACTGCACGGCGGCGCTGCACCTGGCGATGATCGGCGCGGGCGTCGGGCCGGGGGACGAAGTGATCGTTCCGACGCTGACGTTCGTGGCGACGGCGAATGCTGTGAAGTACGTCGGGGCGGAACCGGTGTTCTGCGACTCGGCCGGGCCGCACAACCTGAACATCGATGTAGAGCAGGTTGCTGAGCGCATCACGCCACGGACTCGGGCGATCATCGCGGTGCACTACGCGGGATTTCCTGTCGACATGCCGCGGTTGCTCAGACTCGCCAACGATCGCGGCATTGTTGTGGTCGAGGACTGCGCACACGCACTGTTCTCGACGCTCCAGGGGCGTGCATGCGGCTCATGGGGCATCACGGGCTGCTTCAGCTTTTTCGGGAACAAGAACATCACTTGCGGCGAGGGTGGGATGATCACCACAGACGATGATGCGCTCGCCGCCCGCCTCAAGAACCTGCGCTCACACGGGATGACCTCCGTAACGCTCGATCGGTTCAAGGGTCGCGCGTTCAGCTACGACGTCATTGCCCATGGCTACAACTACCGCATGGAGGACCTGCGCAGTGCGGTTGCATTGGCCCAACTCGGACGCTTGGACGGCTTCTTGGCGGAGCGGCAACGCATCCGAGATCTCTACTGCGATCTGCTGGGTGACAGTCCAGTGGTCATCCCTGACTTTGACTGGAAGCGGATCAGCAGGCCCGGCGACTTCGTCGGGCACCACATCATGCCCGTGATACTGCCCGAGGGCACGGACCGGCCACGAATCATCGAGCGCTTGCGTGAAGCGGGGGTGCAGTCCTCGCTTCACTATCCGCCGGTGCATAGGTTCAGCGCGTTTGCCGGCCGCGGCGGCGGGACGATCGGTTTGTCGCGCACCGAGGCTCTGTCGGACCGCGAGCTCACGCTACCGATGTATCCGACGATGACAAACGAGCAGGTGCACCTTGTATGCTCATCACTGGTCGAGTCGTTGCGCGTTGAGTGCGGCGGCAAGCGATGACAATCGCGGCGAAGCAGCGGAGCGATGCCACGCAGCATGACCTGTTTGCGACGAGTCCCGCTCCGGCAGGCGGCAGACTAAAGAAGTGCATGGCCGGGTACTGGAACTAAGTATGTGTGGGATCGCCGGCTTCACCTGGCGAAATGAACAGTTGCTCCGGTCGATGGTGCACGCGTTGCATCACCGCGGACCGGATGAGTCAGGCACATTTGTCGATGAACGAGTGTCGCTTGGTCACACTCGGCTCAGTGTGCTGGACCTGACCGACACCGGTTGTCAACCGATGTCGAGCGATGATGGCCAAGCAGTCATCATCTACAACGGCGAGATCTACAACCACATCGAGGTCCGCGATGATCTGATTCGATTGGGCCATCAGTTTCGCGGAAGTTCGGACACGGAGGTCTTTCTCCGTGCCTATTTGGAGTGGGGTCTCGATTGTCTGAGTCGCTTCAACGGCATGTGGGCGGCTTGCATTTACGACAGACGCTCCAATCGGCTCATCCTGACCCGCGATCGGATCGGAGTCAAGCCGCTTTACTATGCCGAAACATCGCATGGCCTCATCTTTGCGAGCGAGCTCAAGGCGATTCTCGAACATCCACTGCCCAGGAGGGTGAACCTGGAGGCGGTTGATCTCCTGCTTTCGACTCAGTTCATTCCAAGTCCGATGACGATCTTCGAGGGCATTCACAAACTTGAGCCGCGGCAGTACATGACCTGGGATCTTGAGCACAGTCGCAAGTCGCTGGACTTCTACTACGAGATTCCGCAGTCGAGGCCGCGACGGGATCGAGACTCACTGATACGCGAGGGGCGCCGACTCCTCGAGGATGCCGTCCGCATCCGGCTCGTAGCGGATGTCCCGGTCGGTGCGTTCCTGTCAGGCGGCATCGACAGCACGACCGTTGTGGCAGAGATGCGCAAGTGGGTTGATGGCGACAATCTGCACACCGTTTCGATGGGATTTGAGATTGCGGGTCTCGATGAATCGGAGTACATTCGCCTTGCCCAGGCACAGTTTGCGACGAAGCACCATCACTGCATGTTCGGAACGGCGGACATTGACCGCATGGCGGACGAAGTGTCCCGCGTGTATGACGAGCCGGTCGCCGACACTTCATCGTTTCCCACGCTGCTGTTGTGCCAGGAAGCACGGAAATGGATGACTGTCGCGCTGAGCGGTGATGGTGGAGACGAGATCTTCGGAGGATACGGCGGCCGGCAGGTGGCCGCTCAGTTCGAAACGATCTGCCGTGTGCCGCGGATACTGCGGCGCTTCGCGCACGCAGTCTTATGCAGATGGCGCGGATACGACACAAGCCGAATCGGTCTGCTCACAGAGGCGCTGAGGGTGAGCTTGCTGCCACGGGAGGAGTATTGCGGCGAGATCGGCGCCAGCCTCGTCTATCGGCCGGCGGCCTTCAAGGCGTGGGCGCGGCGGAGGCTGGGGGAACTGCTGCCGAAGGCGAACGGCAATCTCGTCGAGGCGATGCTCAAGTTTGATATTTACTACAATCGGCTTGGCGATAACTACGCCGCGAAGGTTGATCGCATGTCCATGTCTTGCGGACTGGAAGTACGCTCGCCCTTCCTCGACTACCGATTCATGGAGTTCGCTGCACAGATACCAACCGAATGGAAGCTGACAGGCAAGAGCACAAAGATCCTGATGAAGCAGATCATCCGCGGCATCATCCCTGACACGATCATCGACCGACAGAAGAAGGGATTTGCGGGCCCGCTCGGAGCCTGGGTCGATGAGAATGCAGACGTGATGATTCGCGCCGTGCATGAACTCGCCGCCGCAGGGGTGTTGAGCGGGCAGTGGTCGGAGTTCTATCTCAAGAGCGTGTTTACAAAAAACGACGGGCTCTATCGAGAGTACCGGAAGAGGCTCTACTTCCTGTGGAAGTGGTACTGCGTATGGATGCCGCCGACCGAGGCTAGAGTAGGTTTGGTTGCGGCGTGCGGACAGCCTGCTCACTGAGGCAGGGGAGCGTGCCGGCGAACGCTGGAGTATGAACCAACCCTCGACAACTGGTTCACCGACAATCTGTGCGGCGCAGATTCTTGGTTCGTTCAGCGAGGGCGGCGCGCAGCGCCTTGCGTACAACCTGGCGGTGGGGATCGGCCAGCGTGGAGCGAGGTCCTTTGCGATCGCGCTGCGAGACTCCGGGCACTTCGCCGAAGCGCCCCCGCCGGAGGTATCTCTCAGGGCGCTGGGTGCGGGGCGAGGTGGGTTCATCCAGGGCTGGAAGGGCATTCAGGCTCTTCGACGGCTCATCGTTCAAGAGAACATCCAGGTCCTGCATGTGCACGGCACTCGCTCGCTTCCTCTGGTTGTGCTCGCGACATTCGGGTTACGAAGACGGGTCAGAGTCGCGTTCACCTGGCAGGATTCGGAGAATGTGCTCGATCGTGGCGGATGGCAGAAGCAGGTGCTGACTTGGGCGATCAGACGATGCGATCACGTGAGCGGCTCGTCGAGAGATGTCGTCCGTCGACTCGAGCGACGCACCGGGCTGACAGATGTCGGCGTGTTTCACGGTGGAGTGCCAGCGACGGCGTTCGTTCCCCGGCGCCCCGGGTCACCGGTGTCGATTCTCTGGATCGGAAGAATGGTGCCTCCCAAGGATCCGCAGGCTCTGATCCGCGCTGCGGCCCATCTGAGAGAGAAAGGGCATCCGTGCGAAGTCCATCTCGTAGGATCACCGATGGGGCATACCGAGTCGTACTTTGAGCGAACTCGGGCCCTGATCGCGGACCTACAGCTGAGCGACTCGATGTTCGCTCCGGGCTTTGTGCCTGACGACGATCTGCCGCCACTCTTCGCCGGTGCGCACATCGGAGTTCAGACTTCACACACAGAGGGCCTGAGTATCGCGCTCATGGAGCAGATGATGGCCGGACTCGCGATCGTCGCAACCGATGTCGGCGATACGTCTTGCGCGATCCAGAACGAAGTGAACGGACTGCTGATCCCGCCTCGGGACGATGCGGCACTGGCGGCCGCTCTTCGCAGGCTGATCACTGATCCGGAACTCCGGCGACGCCTGGGGGAGGCGGCGAGGGAGACTGCCATCCGCCAGTTCAGCCTCGATGCGATGGCTGACCGTGCCCTTGCGGAGTACATCCGCATCATTGGACCCGACAGGTGAGCTCGCACGCTGCCAACTCGGACGCTCGCGTCGTCGACCTGCCTGGCAACCGCCCGCCTGCGACGAAGGAGGGGCTGCGGTCCCGGGCTGCGCGGGGTTCGGCGTGGACACTTGGTTCCTTTGCGATCGGGAATGTCCTTCGTCTTGGATCCAATCTTGTTCTCGCGCGCGTGCTGTTTCCCGAGGCATTTGCACTTGTCGCGCTGGCATCGATCGTGCTTCAGGCATTGCAGATGTTCTCGGATTTCGGAGTCGGGGCTTCGATCATCCAAAACCCGCACGGGCATGAGCCACGCTTCCTCAACACCGCATGGACACTTCAGGCGATTCGCGGCGTTGTGCTCTGGCTCGTCACGCTCGCGCTCGCCTGGCCTGTCGCACGGTTCTACTCCACACCGGAACTGCTCTGGATCATCCCTGCATGCGGTCTGTCCTTTGTTTCAACGGGCTTGCAGTCGACAGCGATGTACACGAGCAGCCGCGAACTCAGGCTTGGGAAGATCACACTGATGGGGCTTGCTGAGACAATCATCAAGACCATTATCACAGTCGTGTGGGCGCTCATCTGGCCATCGGTCTGGGCAATCATCGGCGGTTCGCTCATCAGTTACACACTGTTCATGATCGCGACGCACACGATGCTGCCGGGCATCCGCAACCGCTTTGCGTGGGACCCGGCCGCGGCGAGGCAGCTTTTGCATTTCGGCGGCTGGGTGTTCCTCAGTACCAGCGTGACCTTCCTGGCGATGCAGTCGGATCGTCTGATCCTTGGCAAACTCGTATCCATGGATGTGCTTGGTGTGTACAGCATCGCCTACATGTTCAGCCGACTGCCTGCGGACATCGCGGGCCAGCTCGCAAGCCAGGTTCAGTTTCCCGCGCTGGCAGAGGTGTTTCGGAAGGATCCATCGCGTATCGAGGCGAGGTTGCTCGAGTCACGCCGGCTGCTCCTCGCAGTCTCACAATTCGGAGCGCTCGGCATCGTGATTGTGTCACCGTGGTTCTTCACCCTGCTCTATGACAGCCGCTATGCGAATGCGGCAGTCTTCGCACCAATGTTGGCCGGGGTCGCATGGCTCGCCTTGCTCCAGGCAGGAGCGGATCGTGCGCTTCTGGCGATGGGCGACTCGAAGAGCCTCGCGATGAGCAACTCGCTCAACGCGATCGTGACGATTCCGGCATGCATTGGGGGTCACGTTCTCGCCGGTATGCCGGGCTTCATTTTCGGGGTTGGACTCGGAAACCTCGCCGGCCACGGGGTGGTCATCTGGGCCCTCGCACGCCGCAATGTGAGAGTGCTCGCGCAGGACGCGGCGTACACAGCACTCGTCGCAGGGATCGGGGGGGCAGCCGCGGGGATCCCGCTCATGTTCCCGCAGATCGCAGGATCGGTTGCCGCCCGAATCATGCTCGGAGCCGCGGGCTTGATGATCTCTGGATTCTGCGTATTGCGCCTTGCAGCGCAGGCCCTTGACGAACCGTCGCGAGTTCTCTGGAAGCGACTCACAGGCGGGCAACGACCGAGCGAGGCACATGCGGGTCCAACCGTTTGACTCCCCTTGTCCCCATCACGATCTTCGGTTGGCCGCTGGTGGTGCTGGTTCTGTTTACGGTGCTTCCACCGCGAAAGGCGGTGATCGTGGGCATGCTGGGTGCGTGGCTGTTCCTGCCGATGGCGGAGTATCCGCTGCCGGGGCTGCCGGACATCACGAAGATGTCGATCTCGTGCGTGACGGTGTTCCTGGGAACAATGATCTTCGATGCGGGGCGGTTCTCGCGGCTACGGTGGAGTTGGGTGGATCTGGCGATGATCGCGTGGGTGCTCGTGCCACTACCGTCGGCGGTCAGCAATGGGTATGGCGCATACGAAGGTTTTTCGGGTGCTCTGGAGCAGGCCGTCGCGTGGGGCCTGCCCTACCTGATCGGCAGACTGTACTTCAGCGACCTCGACGGTCTGCGCGAACTGGCACTCGGTATCTTCGTCGCTGGGCTGGTGTATGTGCCGTTGGTGCTGTTCGAGGCACGGATGAGCCCCCAATTGCACACGTGGGTGTATGGGTTTCACCAGCACGACTTCGTGCAGTCGCGGCGAGGCGATGGCTGGCGGCCGACGGTGTTCATGCAGCACGGGTTGGCTGTGGCGATGTTCATGGGGACGGCGGCGGTGTGCGGGGTGTGGATGTGGACGGCGGGGCGGGTGCGGACGGTGCGGATGATCGGCGGGGCGGTGCCGACGTGGATCCTGGCGGTGGGGCTGTTTGCGGTCGCCGCGGCGTGCAGATCGTCGTATGCGCTGATGCTGATGCTGGCGGGGACGGGAGCGTTGCTGCTGAGCCGGGTGCTGGGCACGCGGGTGATCTTGGCGGGGATGCTGCTGATCGCCCCGCTGTATGTGGCGGCGAGAACGGTGGGCGGGTGGGATGCGCAGGTGCTGCGGGATGTGGCGGGGATGATGGATCAGGACCGGGAGGGAAGCCTGGGTGTGCGGCTGGAGAGCGAGGATGTGTGCTGGCGGTTCATGCAGTCGAGCCTGCTGTTCGGCGATGGGCGGATGGATCGGCTGATGCTTCGGGAGTCGGACGGGGAGCGCTTTGTGCCTGATGGACTCTGGCTCATCGTGCTCACGAAGAACGGGGTGTTCGGGTTGGCGGCGATGTTTGCGTTCCTGCTCGGGCCGACAGCTCTTTATCTGCGGCGGTTCCCGGCACAGTTGCTGCTGGGAGCGGAGATGGCCGGCGCGACGGTGATGGCGACGGTGATGGTGCTGTATGCCATGGACAACCTGCTGAACGCCATGGTCAATCCGATCTATCTGCTTGGAGCGGGCGGAGTCGCGGGGATTGCGGTGGCGGGAGGTGTGCCGGTAAGTTGGCGCGGGATGCCAGAGCCGGTGCGAATGCGCGGGGCGGCAGTTTGAGCGGAGAGGCGCGGACATTGCCCGGCCGCGGCACTGAGCAGCGGCGATTCGCGGTGCTGGACGGCTGGCGGGCGATCAGCATTCTGCTGGTCATGGCGACGCACATGCTCCCGCTGGGTCCCAAGTGGATGCAACTGAACAGCACGGCTGGGCCGGCGGGGATGTCACTGTTCTTCACGCTGTCTGGGTTTCTGATCACGATGACACTGCTGCGCAGCGACCAGGTCGTGCCGTTCTTCATCAAGCGGCTGTGCAGGATTGTGCCACTGGCAATCGTGGGCGGCACGCTGATCCTGCTGCTGCAGGCTGCGCCGCTGCGTGCGTATCCGCCGGTGTGGCTTTACTACCTGAACTACACCAGCGGGGTCGAGGGGGTGAAGCACATCAGCCACTTCTGGAGCCTGTGCGTTGAGATGCACTTCTATCTCTTCGTCGGGCTGCTGGTGGGGATGCTGGGGGGTCGCGGGCTGCTGGCCTTGCCACTCTTGGCCGCGGCGGTCACGCTGTGGCGAATCAGGGATGGCGTGTACATCAACGTGAACACGCACTACCGTGTGGATGAGATCCTGGCAGGGGCAACGTTGGCGCTTTGCTACGGAGGCGCCTTCGGATCTCGCGGCCGGCAGATCGGGCAAGTCATCGGGCGCGTGCCGATCTTGATCTGGCTCGCGGTGTTTGCGGTGACCTGCCATCCTGCATCCGGACCGGCGCAGTATTTGAGACCCTACATCGGCTCGATGGTGGTCGGGGCGACGCTGTATGCTCGCTCGTGGTACACATTGGTGCTGGAATCGAGACCTCTGCGCTATATCGCGGAGATTTCGTATGCCCTGTACGTGATCCATCCGGCGAGCATGATGGGGTGGCTGGGTTCGGGAGAGACGATCGAAAGGTACCTGAAGCGACCGCTGTGCTTCCTGACCGCGTTCGGCTTGGCGCACTTGTCGACGCTTTACTTCGAGAAGCCTTTGACACACTTGGGTCGCCGCTGGGCGATGCGATTTGAGGGTCAGAGCAAGCCGGACCCCAGAACATTCACAAGTCTCGAAATGGCGAGCCGGGCCTCATGACAGCTGGCGCCTCAACTCTTGTCGTAATCGTGAACTTTCGGACGCCGAAGTTAACGGTGCAGTGCTTGCGGTCGGTCGCGGCGCAACGTGGACGGACGAAGGGGATCCGCGTGGTGGTAGTGGAGAACGGATCGGGGGACTCCTCGGCGGCGGAGATTGGCGGGGCGATCGAGCGGGAGGGTTGGGGCGGGTGGTGCGAACTGCTGGTATCGGAGAGGAACCTTGGATTCGCGGGGGGCAACAATCTGGGTATTCGATGGGCGTGGAAGCGGGACGCCGCCGCGGGGCGGGACCGCGCGGGGTACGTACTGCTGCTGAACAGCGACACGATCGTGCACGAGGGGTGCTTGGCGCGCTGCCTGGACTTGATGGGCCGTGAGGAGCGGATCGGGGCGATGTCGTGCAAGCTGCTGAATGGGGACGGATCGCTGCAAGTGGTGTCGAGGAAGTTCATGTCGCCGCTGCGTCTGATGCTCGGCGCGACCGGACTGCCGTGGAAGCTGCCGCGGATGTTCGGCTGGGCGCAGACGGAGTATCGCGGGTGGGACATGGAGAGAGATGCGGGCGATGCGGAATGGATCGGCGGGGCGTTCATGCTGCTGCGGACGAGCGTGCTCGAGAAGGTCGGGCTGCTGGATGATGACTTCTTCTTCTATGGGGAGGATGCGGAGTTGTGCTTCCGCATCCGACTGGCGGGGTGGCGCGTGCGCTATGACCCAAGCAGCACGACGACACATTTGGGAGGCTCATCGTCTGACCCGACCAGAATGGTCAGCGAGGCAAAGAGCAAGGCGATGTGGCGGGCCCGGTATCTGTTTGTCCGGAAGTGCTACGGGCGCGCGGCGATGTGGCTGGTGCGTACAGTCGATGCTGGAGCTGTGTCGATGCGTCGCGCGGCAATGGCGGTGGTCGGTCGGGGCGGGACGACACGGGCAGAGCAGTTGCGCATCACGCAGCGGGTGGTGCTCGGGAGATTGGGGCCGTTGTGAGCGACTCGGACGAGCCTCGAACTACCTGCAGCGCGGCCTAGAGATGGCACGTACACAGCCACACGCGACGAGAGCACACCGATGGGACCTCTGAACAACCCCGCGCAACCGATCGGGTTCGAGTAGCGTATCTCTGT
>CAYPEI010000040.1:0-18487 GCA_964409775.1 uncultured Phycisphaeraceae bacterium
GAACGCCGATCAACATCGATACCCAACGAGAGCATCCAGCGGAACCCCCACCCCGTCAGCCATTTTGCAGCGTCCTGCTAGATCGAGACGGCTCGGGCAAGGTGAGTGGGTCGAGCTCCACCAGAGGCGGAAGAGGGATGGGCTCATGGACCGGTTGCTCTGTCAGGGGCTCATCGTCCGGATCGCTATTCAGAATCTCGCGTTTGAGTTCGTCTTTCTGTGGCGGATCGAGTCGGCGCGATATCGCTCTTTTCGCGAGGATGCCCACCACCGACTCAATCGGAACACTGCGCGACCAGCGATCGTCCTTCACAATCAACTTCGGCGGGAATGAAACAAACGGGACCGCGCCGAGACCAAAGCTTAAGATCTGCGCAGGCGCAGCGCGTTGCCGACCACCGACACCGAACTCAGGCTCATGGCCGCCGCGGCGAAGAGGGGTGAGAGCAGGACACCGAAGGCCGGGTACAGCACTCCAGCCGCGATGGGCACGCCCAAGGCGTTGTAGATCAGCGCGAACACAAGGTTCTGCTTCATGTTGGCGACGGTCGCGCGGGAGAGTTGGCGTGCCCGGGCGATGCCGCGAAGGTCGCCCTTGACGAGCGTCACGTGCCCGCTGTTCATCGCGACATCGGTGCCGGTGCCCATGGCGATCCCCACGTCGGCGCGGGCGAGCGCGGGGGCGTCGTTGATGCCGTCGCCCGCCATCGCCACGCGCCGGCCCGTGGCCTGTAGCGCCGCGACGAGTTCGACCTTGTCCTGCGGGCGCACTTCGCCGTGGACCTCGTCGATCCCCAGTCGGCTGGCCACGGCCTTGGCCGTGGTAAGCCCGTCCCCGGTGGCCATGACAATCCGGATGCCCTCGTCGCGGAGTTGGCGGATTGCTTCGGGCGTCGATTCCCTGATGGGATCAGCCGCCGAGAGAATCCCCGCGGCACGGCCGTCCACCGCGACGAACACCACCGAGGCGCCTTGGGCCCGACGCTCCTCGGCCGCGCTCCGGAGCGGCGCGATATCCACGTTCAACTCCTCCATCAGCGGCGTGTTGCCGAGCGCGATCGACTTGCCGTCCACTCGGCCGCGAACGCCGATTCCAGTCCCCGACTGGAACCCCTCGGCCTTGCTGAGCCGAAGACTCCGCCGCTTGGCCTCCGTCACAAAGGCCTCGGCGAGCGGATGCTCGCTGGCCTGGTCCAGACTCGCGGCGACGCGCAACACCTCGTCTTCGGTGAAGCCCGGGGCCGCCACGACGCTATGGAACGCGGGCTTGCCCACCGTGAGCGTGCCCGTCTTGTCCACGATCAGCGTGTCGATGGTGCGCAACGATTCAATCGCCTCGGCATCTCGGAAAAGAATGCCCGATGTCGCGCCGCGCCCGGTGGCCACCATGATCGACATGGGCGTCGCCAGCCCCAGCGCGCAGGGGCAAGCGATGATGAGCACCGCCACGGCGTTGAGGAAGGCGTAGGTCCACCGCGGCTCGGGTCCAAAGAAGCCCCACACCACCAGCGTAACGGCCGCGATCGCGAGCACCGCCAGCACGAACCAGTACGACACCACGTCCGCCAGGCGCTGCATCGGAGCGCGTGAACGCTGGGCCTGGGCCACCATCTGCACGATCTGCGAGAGCACCGTTTGGGCCCCGACCTTCTCGGCCCGCACCACAAGGCTGCCGCCCCCGTTGATGGTGGCCCCAATGACACGGTCGCCCGCCTGCTTCTCAACCGGAACAGGTTCCCCGGTGAGCATCGACTCGTCCACGCTGGAGCGGCCGTCGGTGACGACCCCGTCCACCGGGACCTTCTCGCCCGGCCGCACGCGGAGCAGGTCGCCGATATGCACGTGCGTGAGCGGCACATCCTCCTCCCCGCCGTCGGCTCGGATGCGGCGCGCGGTCTTTGGAGCAAGGCCCAGCAGCGACTTGATCGCGGCGGAGGTCTGCGAGCGTGCTCGCAACTCAAGGATCTGTCCCAGCAGTGTCAGCGAGACGATCACGGCCGCCGCCTCGTAGTAGATGCCGATGCGCCCGTGCGCCTCAAAGCCCTTCGGGAACAGCCCGGGGGCGACGGTCGCCGCGAAGCTGTAAGCGAATGCCGCGGCCACGCCAGTCCCGATGAGCGTCCACATGTTGGGTCTACGGCGACGAATTGAATCGGCCCAGCGCACGAAGAACGGCCACCCAGCCCAGAAGACAATCGGGACGGTCAGGAACATCTCGGTCCAGGTGCGAGCGACGGCCGAGAGTCCGGGTAGGTAGTGCCCGGCCATCGCGAGCGTGGTGACGACGATCGTCAGCGGCAGCGTCCACCAGAAGCGGCGCGTGAAACGGACGAGTTCCGGGTCCGCTCCCTCCTCGAGCGAGGGCATGAGCGGCTCAAGGCTCATGCCGCAGATCGGGCAGTTGCCCGGAGTCGGCTGGCGAATCTGTGGGTGCATCGGACAGGTGAACACGGTCTCGGCGGTCGGATCGGTCACGACTGGATGCTCGTGCGACGAATCGGGCGCTCGTGAATCATGACTCGGGCAACACGACGGAGATTCACCTTTGGTCGTCTTGCTGCCGGTCGGTCCATCGGCTGCGTGATGATGGTCATGGTTCATGACGGTCCCTTCGCCTGTGTTGCCTTGTCCGGCCCGCGCTGCGGAAGTTCCTTGCGGGCCTCTTCAGCCGCGTTCGCCCGACGGATCACTTCGTCGCGTTGCCAGCGCTTGTAGCGTGCATCCTCTGCGACCAGCCCCGACGACCAACCCACGAAGAGAAAGACTGCGGGGAACGCGAACTGATCGTGGTTGAGCGACCCACCAACGGCCCATCGCAGCGCCAGGTATCCGAGGTAGAGCAGGGCACACCCCACGCCCGCGGTCAGTCCGCCACGAAACCCGAACCACACGGCCGCGCGGAAGATCAACGGCAAGTAGAGGGCCGAGAGGGCGGTGTGGAGCCAATGCCAGGCGTGCGCCGCTGAGGGAACCACGAAGTGGGCGACCGTGATAACAGTGGCCCACAGCACAGCCTGCTTCAGATGGTACCGGCGCTCTTCATCCATGATGTCGTCCACCCCGTGAATCACGTGTGCGGCCGGTTGATTGATCGACGTGGGGCGGGACGCCGGGACCAGCAGGACGATGTCCGCGCTCGGCCTTCTCCAGCGTCAGGAGCATTCCGAACCCCGGGTCCTTGGACGCCGAGGCACGCCAGGCGTCCCAGTGACGGCGCATGTCCGCGCGCAGGTGCGCCACGATGTCTCCCAGGAGCACAACATGGCATCGTCGATCCTGATGCCCAGGGGCCAGCGTCCCGAAAGCGACAAGACGAACCCCGTGGCCGTTCTGCGTGTTTGCTCGGCCGTGGCGGAGCAACTCATGAACGATACCGTCGATTTCGCTGTGCCGGCAGCAGCCGAATCGCTCGAGGGCGGCGGTAAGCACGTCGTGTTTGGTGGCGGCGTCGTTGAGTTCGGCCCGCCCCTCCTTGACCTCTCCGATGATCATGTCGGGCACGCCCCCGGTGATCCCGAGCAACGCGTTCGCTTCGCTCTCGGCCGGGTGATGCATGGCTTCACCCGGGCCCGATGTCTCGCCGAACCGGAAGGCCAGGACATCCAGATCGGTCAGGCACTCCTGCCCGCCGCCGCGGGCGGCACGGACGACGGGGAACTCCGTCACGGTGAGGTACCCGTGGAGACGCAGGAATGCTTGCACCAGGGCGACCGCGTTGTCCATCACCCACGCTCCTTCCGTGTTGTCCGCAGGATCTTGACCAGTTCGAGTACGGCCAGCGGGATGCACGAGACAGCCACGAGGGGGATGCACTCCTCCCATCCCATCGGCGAGGTCTTCATGAGCGAGGAGAGCGTGTGGTTGTGGTGCGTCCAGAGTTGCAGGGCGAACGACGCCGCGACGACCACGAGCAGCATCGCGTTGTCGCGCCACCCCATCCGCCAGATCGGTACGGTCTCGCTGCGGGCTCCGAACGAGCGGAGCAACTCGGCGAACACCAGCGCGGCGAAGGCGTGGGTGCGGGCCATCGTCTCGTCGTGGTACTTGAGGCCGTAGAGGTACACGCCCAGCGCGACGCCCGCCGTGAGGAACGCCGTCAGGATCATCGTGCCCACGAACGCGCGGTCGATGAACGCCGCGTTGCGGGGGCGAGGGGAGCGTTCCATCACGCCCGGTGGGGCGGGGTCGGCGGCCAGGAAGAGCGCGGGAAGGCCGTCGGTCACAAGGTTGATCCAGAGGATCTGGATAGGCAAGAGCGGCGTCGGCAATCCGGCGACAAGGGCAGCGCCCATGTAGAGCAGTTCGGCGGCATTGCCCCCGAGCAGGAACTGCATCGACTTCTTGATGTTGTCGTACACGCCGCGGCCCTCCTCGACCGCGGCGACGATCGACGCGAAGTTGTCGTCGGTGATGACCATGTCGGAGGCCTGGCGGGCGACCTCGGTCCCCGAAGCGCCCATCGCGATTCCCACATCGGCGCCTTTGAGGGCCGGCGCGTCGTTCACACCGTCTCCGGTCATCGCGACGACCGCGCCTTGCTCCCGCCACGCCCGCACGATCCGGAGCTTGTCGGCCGCGGTGACGCGCGCGTACACGGCCGTTCGCGCCGCACACTCCGGCAACGCAGCATCATCGATTGCTGCGAGTTCCGCCCCAGAGAGCGCCGTGTCCGCGTCGCTCGCGATCCCTAGGTCTCGCGCGATGGCGAGGGCGGTCTTGGGCTGGTCGCCTGTGATCATCACCACGCGGATGCCCGCCGCCTTGCACTTGGCGACGGCCTCGCGAGCTTCAGAACGCGGCGGGTCGAGCAATCCGACGAGGCCCACGAACGTCAGGTCACGTTCAAGAGACGCCGGGCTGGGATCGGCGACCGTCGCTGCCACTTCACCCTGAGGCAGCCCTCTCGCCGCGCAGGCCAGCACACGCAGGCCCTTGGAGGCCAAGTTCGTGTTGGCCGCGTCGATCGCGGCGCGGTCCATCTGGGTCATGCTTCGCGCACCGGTCCCATCGGCGACGTGCGTGCAGAGTGCCAGCACACTCTCGGGCGAGCCGTTGACAAGCACATCAGCACCATCCGCGCTCCGCCGCACCACGGCCGCACGCTTGCGGTCGGAGTCGAACGGCGCTTCGGCCAGCCGCGGCGAACCCGCATCCAGCGTCTCGCGCGTCAGCCCGACCTTGGCCGCCGCGATGAGCATGGCCGCCTCGGTCGGGTCGCCACTCGCCTCCCAGCGTCCCTTCTCCTCCATCACCGTCGCGTTGTTCACGCCCGCGAGGTTGCGGGCCAGCCGCATCGCCGCGGCCCGCGCCCCGGCGCTCAACTCGCTCCCGGCAACCGTGACCGTTCCCTCCGGCGCGTACCCCTCGCCCGACACATCCAGGGTCGCAAGCGATGCGCCCGCGCCCCCATCACCCACCCCCCCAACACCCCCCACGCCCCCCGGCACCATCAGCGCCCGCGCCGTCATCTGCCCCACCGTGAGCGTCCCTGTCTTGTCGGTGCAGATCACGCTCGTTGCGCCCAGCGTCTCGACCGCCGGAAGGTGGCGGATCAGGGCCCGCCGCCGGGCCATGCGGCGCACACCCAGCGCCAGGGCCACCGTCACGATCGCCGGCAACCCCTCGGGCACGGCGGCGACGGCCATGCTCACGGCGGTCATGAAGAGCGAGAGCAGCGGCTCGCCGCGAATGAGCCCCAGCCCGAAGAGCCCCGCGACGATGACCAGCGACGCGACGACCAGGAGTCGCCCCACGCGGGCAAGCCGCGCTTGCAGTGGCGTGGGCCCATCGGCCTCGGCGGTTGCGATGAGCGCCGCGATGCGGCCCATCTCGGTCCGCATGCCCGTGGCGACGACGACGGCGCGGGCCGTGCCCGTGGCGATGGCGGTGCCCGAGTAGACCATGCCGCGTCGCTCGGCCAATGGCGTATCGGCAGGCGGCGGCGGCGACACAGCGCGGGCGTCCTTCTCGGCGGGTTCGCTCTCGCCGGTGAGCGACTTCTCGATCGCCGCGAGCGAGGCCGACTCGATCAGCCGCGCATCGGCGGCCACCAGGTCGCCGGCTTCCAGCACCAGCACATCGCCGGGCACAATAGCGGCGGCGGGAAGGACGGTCACAACACCATCGCGCACCACGCGGGCCTTGGGCGCGGTCATGCCGCGCAGGGCCGCGATGGAGCGCTCGGCGCTGTGTTCCTGCGAGGCGCCGATGACGGCGTTGATGACGATGATCGCGGCGATCGCTCCGGCATCGACCCACTCGCCGAGCACCGCCGAGACGCCGGCGGCGACGATCAGCAGCCACACCAGGACCGCGGCGAACTGCGAGCCGAACGCCGCCCACCACGACCGCCCCTCGCGCGCGGTGAGGGTGTTGTGCCCGAACCGTTGCAGCCGCGCGCTGCCTTCGGCAGCGGAGAGCCCGACCCGAGCATCGGAACGCTGCTCTAGAACAACCTCTTTGGAACCGAGCGTGTGCCAAGCAGTCGCCGGGGAAGAAGCACCTTCTGCCGCGCGTGACGGTGTTGTGGGCGTGTGGGTCATGCGATTACGTCCGAGTCATTTCATTGAACGCGTCCACTTCCATTCCTCGACCGCGGAGAACGCGCACGGCACGATGAAGAGCGTGATCAGGCTGATCGCCATGCCGCCCATCGATGGGATCGCCATCGGCTGCATGACGTCCGAGCCTCGCCCGGTGGCCCAGAAGATGGGCATCAGCCCCAGGACCGTCGTGGCGATGGTCATGAGGCACGGGCGGATGCGTTTGAGCCCCGCGTCGATGACGGCCTCACGGATCTCCGTGACGGACTTGAACTCGCGGTCCTTGAAGACGCCCTCGAGATAGGTTCCGATCACCACACCGTCGTCGTCCACCACGCCAAAGAGCACCAGGAACCCCACCCACACGGCCACCGACAGGTTCGCGCCCCAGAGCGCGAGCATGATGAAACCGCCGGAGGCCGAGACCAGCACGCCGAAGAAGATCACCGGGGCGATCCACCAGCGCTTGAAGCCCAGGTAGAGCATCACGAACATGATGCCCAGGGTGATCGGGACCAGCACCTGCATCCGCTTGGTGGCCCGGACCTGGTTCTCGAACTGGCCGGACCACTCCCAGTAATACCCGGGTGGCAGCGTGAGCCGGCCTTCCTTGAGGGCCTGCTGCAGCACGGCCTCGGCGTCCTGAACGACCGAGACCTCGTCTCGGTCGCGGGTGTTCATGGTGACGTAGCCGACAAGCAGGCCGCGCTCGCCCTTGATCTCCTGCGGGCCCAGCACGGTGGAGATGTCCGCGAGCTGTGCCAGCGGCACCTGCGCGCCGGTGGAAGAAGGGACGTTGATCCGCTGGATGGCCTCCATGTCCTCGCGGAAGTCGCGGGCCAGGCGGATGCGGATGGGGTAGCGCTCGCGGCCCTCGACCGAGTCCATGAGGTTCATGCCGCCCAGGGACATCTCGATGACATCCTGCACATCGCGGATGTTGACGCCGTAACGGCCGATGCGCTCGCGGTCGATCTGGATCTGGATGTATGGCTTGCCGACGATGCGGTCGGCGACGATGTCGGTGGCGCCCGGCACCTCGCGGAGGAGCTGCTCAATCTGGAGACCGATCTTCTCGATCTCGCGGAGGTCGCTGCCGTAGATCTTGACGCCCATCATCGCCCGGAAGCCGGTCTGGAGCATGACCAAGCGGGTCTGGATCGGCTGGAGCCAGGTCGGGAGCACGCCGGGGATGGCGGTGCGTTCCTGGAGTTCGGCGAGAATCTCCTGCTTCGTAATGCGGCGCTCTTCTGACCAGACCCAGGAGAGCGGCGTGCGGAAAAGGCCGGGCCAGCCCGAGAAGAATCGTTCGACCTTCTTGGTGCGCCACTCGCTCTCGGGCTTCAGGATCACGATCGATTCCATCATGCCGATGGGCGCAGGGTCGAGGGCGGACTCGGCGCGGCCGATCTTGCCCACCACGCTCTCCACTTCGGGCACGGTGGCGATCGCCAGGTCCTGCTTGCTATTGACCTCCACAGCCTGCGAGAGCGAAGCCTGCGGCAGGAGCGAAGGCATGTAGAGCAGCGAGCCCTCATCCAGCGGCGGCATGAACTCGCGACCGAGACCGGGGAGTATTCGACCCTCTCTGAGGACGGCAAGGCCCGCGGCAGTCTCCGCGCTGCGCTCGGCGGGGTCCTGCCTCCGCCAGAGGAGCCGGGTGTGCGAGCTGCCGCTGGAGTCACGGACCGCCTGCCAGCGGAGTTGGTCGAGTTCGAGGAGCGGGCGTGTGAGATCCGCGTCTTCGTCGGCGTACATCGCCTTCTTGAGCTCGGGCGACGCCTTCTCGCTCGCGAAGATGTTGACCACCCACTCCACGGGCTGCAGTGTGCGGTGGATGCCCAGCCACACCGTCAGGCCGGTGAAGAGGATCAGCACCGGCACGATCATGAAGGTCTTCTTGTGGTAGAGCACCCATCGCAGCGTCGGCACATACGCCCTGGCGATGACGCGCGAGACCGGGTTGCGGTCCAGCGGGACGAACTTCTCGCGGGTCATGCGCACGACGCACAGGCCGACCGCGACGCCCACGGCCGCGGCAACAAGCCACCCACGGTCATGGCCGCCGCCCAAGCCCCACATAAACGCGAGGTGCGTGGAGAACATGGCCAGTACACCGACGCTCGCCGCGACGAGCAGCGTGATGTGGTGCTTCCACTTCACCGGGCGGAAGAGCAGGTAGCACAGGAAGGGAACGACGGTGACGGCGAGCACGACGGACGAGCCGATGGCAAACGTCTTGGCATATGCGAGCGGTCCAAACATCTTCCCCTCCTGACCGGTGAGGAAGAAGACGGGGATGAACGACACGATGGTGTTGGTGACGGCGGTGATGATCGCGCCGCCCACCTCGGTTGCCCCTTCGTAGACAATCCCGAAATGCCCCTTCTCGCGTTTCTCCTCGTCGGTGGCGGCGGCGAGGCGCCGGTAGATGTTCTCGGCCATGATTATGCCCATGTCGGCCACATCGCCGATTGCGATGGCCAATCCCGCCAGCGACATGATGTTGCTGTCAATGCCGAAGGAGTACATGAGGATGAATGAGCCCGCGAGGGCAAGCGGCAGCGTCGGAAGCACTGTGACGGTCGTTCGCAGGTGCATCAGGAAGAACACGACCACCAGGCTCGCGATGATCGCCTCCTCGAAGAGAGCCTCCTTGAGCGTGTCGATCGTCTCTCGCACGATGGTCGTGCGGTCGTAGAAGGGGACCAGCCGCACCTTGGAGATTCGACCGTCCGTCAGCTTCTTGGTCGGGAGGCCCGCCTCCAACTGGGCGATCTTGTCCTTGACGCGGGCGACGACCTCCCGCGGGTTCTCGCCGTATCGCATCAGCACTACGCCGCCGACGGCCTCGACGCCGCCCTTGTCCAGCGCCCCGCGCCGGAAGTCCGGGCCGAGCTGCACCGTGGCCACGCTCTTGAGGTAGAGCGGCGTGCCGCCCTCCTGACGGATGACGACCCGTTCAAGGTCCTCAATCGACTTGATGAAGCCCAGGCCGCGGATGAAGAACTCGACGCCGCTCTTCTCGACGACCTTTGCACCCACGTCAATATTGCTCTTGCGGACGGCGTCGTACACGTCCATCATCGTGACGCGGTGGGCCCGCATCTTGTCCGGGTTCAGGTCGATCTGGTACTGCTTGACGAACCCGCCGATGCTGGCGACCTCGCTGACGCCCGGGACGGATTGCATCTGATACCGAACGTACCAGTCCTGGATCGAGCGCAGCTCGGCCAGGTCGAACCCCTCGCCCTCGACGGTGTACCAGTAGACCTGCCCCAGCGCCGTGGCATCCGGCCCGAGCACGGGCGTGACGCCCGCGGGTAGTCGCTGCTGCGCCACGTTCATGCGTTCGAGCACGCGCGAACGCGCCCAGTAGTAGTCGGCGCTGTCCTCGAAGATCACAAAGACCATCGAGAAGCCGAAGCCGGACATGGAGCGGATGGACTTGACGCCCGGCGTGCCGGTGAGACTCGTCGTCAGCGGGTAGGTGACCTGATCGTCCACATCCTGGGGGCTGCGGCCCTCCCAGTCGGCGTAGACGATGACCTGCTTCTCGCCGATGTCGGGGATCGCATCGACCGGCGTTCGCGTCACGGCCCAGTAGCCCGCCGCGCAGATGCCCATGATGATCAGGAGCATCAGGAACGTGTTCTTCATGCACCAACGGATGATGGCATTGACCATGAGACGCGCCTCCGTTCAGTGCTTGTGGCCAGCCGGTGACTGCGCGGGCTGAGGTGCTTTGTCGCCCGATGGTGCCGGGGGCGTTGGTGCGTCCGGGCTGCCGGGCGCGGCGGTCGCTCCGTGCTGGTGGCCCATGGACGCATGCAGCCCGCCGGGGTAGAAAAGGCTGGGGTGTCCGGTGACCTGGAACTGGCTGTCGATCAGGAAGTTCCCCCGCGTGACCACCCGCTCCCCCCCGGCGAGCCCCGCAAGCACCGCGAAGTACTCGCCCGCGCGGGGACCCAGCGTGAGCTCTCGCGGCTCGAAGAGCCCTCTCGATTTCTCGATGTACACGATCTGCCGGGTTCCGCTGTCGAGCACCGCGGAGACGGGGACGGCCAGCACGCCCGAGCCTTGGGCGGCATCCGCGGGCACGACCTGCACCTCCTTGAGCTTCATGTTGCAGACCGGGCAGCGCCCCGGCTGGTCGTAGGTCTTCTCGCCCTCGCACTTCATGGGGCAGAAGTACTTGGCAGCGGCAGGAACGGGCGCTGCAGAAGGAGGCGCGTCGTGCGCGGGGTGCTGTTCCGGAGCGGCGGCGGCCGCGCCACCCGGGATCTTCTCCAGCGGCATCTGGCAGATCGGGCACGCGCCTGCGTCATCCGCGAGTACCTGGGGGTGCATGGGGCACGAGTAGCGTCCCTCGACGCCTGTCGGCGCTGCCCTGCCCTCGCTGGTGAGTTCCGCGGCAATGAGCGCCGTCACAAACATGCCCGGCTTGAGAGAATGGTCCTTGTTGTCCACGTAGACCGGCACGCGAACGGTGCGTGACTGCTCGTTGACGACTGGCTGGACGAACGTCACGACTCCATCGAACGTCCGCCCCGGGATCGCTTGCGCTGTGATCCGCACCTGTTGTCCGTAGCGCACCCACGGAAGGTCGTACTCGTAGATCTCCAGGTACACCCACACGCTGTCAAGGTTGGCGATGCGGTAGAGAGCATCGCCGGCCTTGAAGGAAGCCTTCTCGACGATGCTCTTCTCGATGACGGTGCCACTGATGGGCGAATACAGCGTCACCCGGTCGGTGGTCTGCTTCTTCTCGATCAGGTCCGTGACCTGCTGGTCGGTCAATCCCAGCAGTCGCAGCTTGGTCTTGGCCACTTCGGCGAGCGAGTTGCCGGCCCCGGCCTGCAATGCGATGAGGAGTTCCTGTTGCGCAACGAGCAACTCCGGGCTGTAGACCTCCGCAAGGTGATCGCCCTTGCGGATCTCAACGCCCGTGAAGCTCACAAAGAGCCGCTCGGCGAAGCCATCGACGCGCGGCGTGATGGTCGCGAGCGATGACTCGTTGTACTCGATGCGACCGACTGCACGAAGGTCACGGAAAAGAGGCCGGCGCTCGATGGCGACAGTCTCAACGCTGGCCATCGACACGGCGTGCTCCGAGAGCTGGAGCATCGGCGGCTCTCCGGCCGCTGTGGTGGCTGACGCCGCGGGAATCAGCGGCATCTCGCAGATTGGGCAGTTGCCCGGCTGGTCGAGCCGTACCTGCGGGTGCATCGAGCACGTGTAGACCTGCTTGGTCATCGGTGGAGCATCGGACGTACCGCCGGAGGCTCCGGGGACGCTTGATCGACCGCTCGAGCCCGAGCGGGCAGAGCCGAGGAGGTACCCAGCCCCAGCCGCGACGAGGCCGATGAGCGATACGAGAACGAGGGCGGTGCGACGTTTCATGGGCTGGTCTCCTTGGACGGGGCAGGAGCGGTCGGCAAGATGGGAGCACCCTCGGGCGCGGTGCCGGCGATCAGCAACGAGAGTGAAGCCAGGGACAGCTCGCGCTGCGTGCGAGCCTCGACGAGCGAGAGGTCGAAGACCAGCAACTGGCGCTCCGCGTCGATGACGTCGAGGAAGGATGATCGCCCCGCCGCATAGCCCGAACGCGCGGCGTCGAGCGATTGACGGGCCTTGGGCAGAAGCGTCGTGGCGTACAGGTCGCTGTTCCGCGTGCTCTCGCGGTACATGTAGAGCATCGACGCCAGGTCCGCGGCCACTCCGATCTGCTCAGCGGAGAGTCTCGCCTCGGACGACTTCTTCTCGAACTGCGCCGCGGCAATCTCCGCGGCAATCTTGTCGCGCCAGATTGGGAGCGTGATACTCCCCGTGGGACGCCACATCACGGGGCTGGCCTTCACATCAGCCTCGACGCCGATCGAAAAGTCCGGAACGCGGCTGGTCCTTGCAAGGTCAATCATCGCCTCGCCGCGCCGCACCTCCGCCTCCATCTGCCGGAGTTGTGGATTGTGGGCCGCTGCGAGGGCCAGGATCTGGTCCGCTGGCGGTGGAGGTGGCGACGCTTCAAATGTGTCTGGGACTGGCACCGTCGGGTCATCCGGGCGCAGGCCCAGGGCCGAGCGGAACTCCGCGAGCAGAACACCACGGGAGTCTTCAAGGTTCGCAATCTGCGTCGTGAGCTGCTCCCGGTCAATCTGGGCACGGAGCACATCCTGAATGCCGCTGCGGCCCGCCGCGACCTGCTGCTGGGCCTGAGTCTCAAGGTCTCCCAGGAGACTCAGGGTTTCCCGCTGCACCCGTAGCGTGTCTTCGAGGAAGTGCAGGCGGTAGTACGCGGACTTGAGCGCCATCGCGGTCCTGAGCACCTCGATCTCGAACTTGAAGTACGAAGCGCGGGATTCCCCCGCCGCGACATCTCCCGCGGCGCGCAGCTTGCCGGGGCCGGGAAGGTCGATCATCAGACCCGGCATGACCGTCTCAATCACGCTCGTGATGTCGGCCTCGAAGGTGATCCGTGGGTCGGGCAACGACCGCGCCCCCGTGATCCGCTCGACCGACGCCGCCCAGGCGTAGTACTCGGCCTCGACCCTCGGGTTGTTGAGCATGGCGAAGCGCAGGTAGTCCGCGAGGGGCGAGTCCTTCGAGAGGTTCGGGAGCGTCGGCTTCGCGTCCCCGGGGCGATACTTCGAACGCACCGTTTCGACGTCGGCTCTGGCCTGTCGTTCCGACGCCGTGGGCGTGCCGGTGCAGCCTGCGAAGACCACGACAAGTGCGACAACAATCGTGTGCGCGGCCAACCTGTTGTTCATTGTCATCATGAGAACCTCATTGTCCTGGACTGTAATCGATCGGTCCGAGGGGCCGGCGCACCGGCCGCGCTGCGGCGATCTCCAACCCTGCCGGTGCGGGTGGAGACGCCTCTATTGCGCGGGGGTATCAGCCGCCCCCATGCTTGTGGTTGTCATGACCGTCCTTCGTCTTATGGTCTGCTTCCGGCTTGGTTTTCTTGCCTCGTTGCGCCGCGTCAACGATCGCGACGAACTTCGCCGGGTCTTTCTCGACGTCCTTCTTGCAGGCTTTGCAGCAGAGCCTCACGAGGCGCCCGGCGATCACAAGGTCGACCGGCTCGCCCATGTCGCCGCCGAACTCCTCCTTGCTTACTGGGCAAGTCTTGAGTGCGTAGTCCTTACCCTGCTGCTCAACCACAGCTTTGTCGAGTGTGCCGAGGTACTTCTTGGGGTCCTTGAGGAAGTCTGCCTTCTCGCCCTCGGCACCCAGTCGGATGAGACGGTTCCCGTAGACGAACTCAAAGGGTGTGGCAGGCAGATCCTTGCCCGTAACCACCGAAGTCTTGAGCGGGTAGAGCGGTGCCTGGTCCTTGATGATCTTCTCATCGATCTTGGTGAAGTTAGCGACCTTGTCCTTCTCGAACTTCTCGGGGCACCCGGAGCAGCAGAAGCGCACTTCGCGCGAGTCGTAGAGCTTCACGACGGGGTCGCCCATCGAGCCGAGCTTCTTGCCGGTGATGGGGCAGGTATCGAGCGCGTACGGATCGCCCACCCGTTGATCGGCCTTGGCCGGTGCCGCCGCCTCATCGTGGTGCTTGGGCTGGTTAGCATCCTGGTGCCCGTGCTGAGCGAGCGCCGGGGCACCGGCAAACGAGAGCAGGAACATGGACGCGATTGTCAGGTGTGGTCTGGACTTCATCGTGTGATCTCCATTGGGGTTGAGACTTCTGAACGCGGGGATGCGGTGGCGCTGGAGCCGCCAGTGCTTCGGAGCCGCGACGGCCGGATGCAGCGCGGCTGCGGGCAGGCGAGTGAGGGATCAAGATGTGAATCAGGGTGGTAAGGCCAAGACCGGCCCGCTGAGGGGATCGCGAGCGGGCGCGGAACGGCCGCGCGACCAGAAACTGGCCGCAACTGCTCAAACGCTACACGATGAGCGCGCAGTGCTGGCGCAGAAGCGATTGATCCGGTTTCAAAGGAGCCTGAGAGTCGACCCAGTGTCTGATCAGAAGCCCTCGCAGCGGCTGTAAGGCCGCCGGTTCAGGCAACGTGTACGCCAGCACGAGAGGCTGAAGCGTGACCTGTGACTTTCCTTCAAGAGTTCCGACCCTTTTGTCACCGCCGCATGAGCATCCATCGTCCTTTTGCCCGGGCTTGGATTGATCCGGCGCTGCCGGGTCGTGATCGGGATGATCATGGATCGATGACGTAGTGACGGCGGCATCATCGTCGTGGTGCGAGGCGTGGCAGGTCGCGTGCGCGCTGTCACACGGCTTGCAGATGCTGATCAAGGGACCGAGGCTGCAGCAGCACAGCGATACACCCACCGCGGTGAGCAGGGTGATGAACCACCGGAATGTGCTGCATCGACTCATGCGGCAGCCTCGGGATGCGGAAGTGTAGTCCCTATAGGTGCCACACTCGCGGCCGGGCTGCCAGCGTTCTGGCAGTCGTCGCTGAGGAACTACCGGCAATCGAAGAAACACCCCGGTTCGAGGCCGGGGTGCGATGAGGCGTTTCCGGGGCGGCCGGCATCACTCATCGTCGAGATTCGGGAGCGGGCCGTCGGTCGCTTCGTCCCATTCGAGGGCGTAGCGCTCGGCGATGTCCTCGAGGTCGTGTTCGGTCAGGTAGTCGGCGGTCTTCCGATCCTGGCACACGGCGATCGCGCGAGCGAGGTCCGTCCATTCCTCGAGCGTGACCATCTGGTCCTGTCGTGCCCCAAGCAGGAAAAGGGCGGCTTGAAGCACGTCCTCGAGTTGCGCTTCGCGGTGTGGCGTGGCGGCCATGGGTCAGGCCCTCTTCCCCGCCACGAACACGCCGCGCTCGTGCTTCTTGAATCGGGCGGCAGTCCCCTTGGCGGCGATCTCGCGGATGATGGCGGCGTAGAGCGTGGCTTCCGGCGTCTTGCCGCCGGGGCTCTTCCAGAGACCCTTCGCCTCCATCCGGGCGATCATCTCCTTGGCCCGCATGGGCACCTCGGACGCAGCGAGCACCTGCGCTGCGGCGTCGAGGGCGCTGACGCGCTTGGGCTTCTTCTCCTTCGGGGCCTTGGGCGTCTTGTGGGCCTTGCCGCCCTTGGCCTTCGCGGGCGTTGCCTCGCCAGGCTTGCCGTCGAGGCGATCCTTGATCTCCGCAAGGGCGGCCTTGCGGAGGCGGTCCGTACGGGCCGCGCCCTCGGCGCGAGCGGCGCTCTTGGACATGCGGGCGGGCTTCTTGGTCGTCTTCGTACTCATGCTGTTCTCCAAACTACGGGTGCGGAATCCCGCCGCACATTGCGGCGGGGAATCGCGTGCGGCGCGGTGTCCCGCGTCGTCGCGTGCTGTTCAACGCGTGCTGTTCAACTCCCGAAGATGTGTTCGGCGAGGCCCGCGGCGAGCAAGCCGACGATGGCGTTGGCCGCCTCGGTCGTGGGCTTGCGGTCCCAACCCCGGTCGAAGCAGGCGACCTCGGCGTGCGTGAAGTGCTCTTGAAGCCAGAGCTTCGAGATGCGGCTGTCGTCGAGTTCGTAGGCGGCGTCTGTGGCGTGCTCGGGGAAGACCAGCGCCTCGAAGGCGTGGCCCGCGATGTTGCCCTTCACCCATGTCCCGCCTGTCGGGCGTCCGGTCTTCTTGGTGATCTCCAGCGTGTCGAGCATCTCGCTGGGGTCCGTCGGCGTGGTCGGGATGGGCTTCCCGCTCGCGGCGGCGAACCCGGCCTCGAAGGCGAGCGCGATCGCGTCGCGGATGCTGGCTACCGAGATGTCGTGGAAGTCGAGCGCGTCGCGCTTTCGGTCCTTGAGCGTCTCCAACCCGAGCCGGTTGCGGACTGCTTCCGTCGCCATGTGGAGGGCCTTGGCCTTGTGCGTCGTCGTCTTCGTGTTCTTCTTCGCGTTCATGTGCGTGGTCTCCTTTGCGGGGTTCCGCCCCGCGTTGTGACACATGAAGCCATGAAACTCGCCAACCGGCAAGGCAAAGCCGCGAGGATTCGCCGTGAATCTCGCTGTTGTGGGCAACGACCACATCGATGTGGGTAACGCGCGATTCCGCGCCGACGGACGCCCGCACGTCGCGCCCCCGCGTCCCGGTGCGCCCGTTGGACACCCGTTGGCCCACGGTCGCCCACGTCGCGTCCTTGGCGCTGAGGCATACCACCCCCGCCCCGGATCCGCGCTCGGACAGCGCAAATGGCTATACCTTCCGGCGTGTTGGCGTGCGCAAGGAAAACGGGATGCCTCGGAAAAGCGGGGTGAGGCAGCCGTGAAGCGCCGCCGCCCGCGTGCAGGAGGTCATCCCGATGGCACAATCGTACTCGACGAGGCCTGTGGATGCGGTGGATGTGGCGGAGCTGGTGAAGGGGCGGGACGGCCAGGCGTTGGCCATCGGCGTTGATGTGAGCAAAGCGGACCTTCGCCTGGTGCCGCGCTGGGCCGACGGGACGTTCCTGCGGCCGATCCGTGTCAGGCAACCGAGCCAGATCGGCATCGGGATCGAGTTGCTGCGGAGCCTGAGCGCCGGGCGTGACATGATCGTCGCACTGGAGCCGACGGGTCGCTACGGCGATGTCTTCCGCCAGGCGTGCCATCGGGCGGGGATCGTTGTGCATCGCGTGAGCGCGAAGGTCTCGCACGACTACGCGGAGGTGTTCGACGGCGTGCCCAGCCAGCACGACGGCAAGGACGCGGCGCTCATCGCCGAGCTGGCGACGATCGGCAAGAGCCGCCCGTGGCCGTGGCGCGAGGCCGATGACTGGGAGGAGCGGCTCTCGCTGGCCGCGGACTTGGGCGACGCGTACCAGCGGCAGATGATTGCGTGGTTCAACCGGCTCGAAGCGTGGCTGGCGGCGCACTGGCCGGAGATCCAGAAGGACCTGTGGCTGACGAGCCAGACACTTCCGCGCATTCTGCTGCACTACGGCGGTCCGAAGGGCCTTGCGGCCGACCCCGACGCTGCCGACCGGGTGAAGCAGTGGGGCCACAACATGCTCACGACGGAACGGACCGCACGGATCGTGCAGCTCGCGAGAGAGACGGTGGGCGTCGAGGTGAGCGAGGCGGAGGCGCAGCGCGTGCGGCACTACGCCGCCGAAGCCATCCGCGCCAAGCGGGTCATGCGTCGCTACAAGGCCGAACTCGCGGAGTTGGCGATGCAGCACCCGGTGGTCAAGCGGATGGCGACGGCCGTGGGCCCGGCGACCGCGGGCGTGCTCTGGCTCGAGGGCGGCGACCCGGGCCAGTACAGCTGCGGCCGGGCGTATCTCAAGGCCCTGGGGCTCAACCTGACGGAGCGTTCCAGCGGTGCCGTGCAGGGCCCGCAGCGCATCAGCAAGCGTGGCTCGTCGCGAGCGCGACGCTGGCTGCACTTCGCGGCGATGCGGCTGACGATGGAGGAGCCGATCAACCGCTGGTACGCCGCGAAGATCGAGCGCGACGGCGGGATCAAGAAGAAGGGACTGACGGCGATCATGCGGAAGCTGGGCCTGGCCCTGCACCGCATCGCCAAGGAAGGCGTGGACTTCGAGCCACAGCGCCTGTTCGCCGGCCGCCGGCGGCGACGGCGCAGTCAACGGTCGGCGGGTCAGGAGGACCGCAGCCTGGAAGTGTGAGCAGGAAGCTCTCGGTGTGATGATGTGGAACGCGTCGGCTCTGTCCGGCCACCTCCGGAATGTTTGTCCTGTGGGCACAGCACCACCCCGCGAAATGTCGAGGGGCCAGGACAGAGCCGCTGGATTGAATCTTCGATACTGCCATGCCGATGCGTGCCGCATCTTTGTGCGCGGCGCGACATCCGAAGCCCAGCAAGGCCGAGGTACCCCAGCCGTGACGTCCCAGGGCCGGCCCGTCCCCCACGCATCGCGCACGCCGCCGGGCACAGACACAGACACGGTTGCACCGCAGCCCGCGGGATGGGTAGAGTCGGCGCGGCGATGCATCAGCCCCTCGGGGCTGATGCATCGCTCCCTGTGTTCTCTGCTGGAATCGCGGAGAGACATCATTCC
>CAYPEI010000041.1:0-17835 GCA_964409775.1 uncultured Phycisphaeraceae bacterium
GCCAGTCCCGCCCGCGTCGCGGCCGGTCGCCGGGGCGGGCAACGCCCCGCCCGACGCCGACCTGGCCCGCCTCGTGGCGTCGTGGGCCAACCTGCCGCCCGAAGTGCGTGCCGGGATCGTCGCGGCGCTTCGGACGGCTACTGCCGCCCGCTGATCCGCCCGACGCACGACAGAACCGACGAAACCCGCGATGCCGCGACGCAGCGGGCCATCGCCGCTCGTTCTGTCGGGGGCAACCTCGGCATGGTTCCTTCCCGCCGGGGGCTCCGATGTGACGCCCGCGGGAACAGCCGCGGGGATAGACAGACATTGTTTCGGATGTCCGACGACACACCCCCTGGGTGATCAGACGCGACGACAAAGGGGCTTGGTCGCAGATCACGATGGCGACGTTGGAGGCGTAGAGGTTCGGAAGTCGCTGGGCCGCCCAAGCTCCTACCCGTTACAATCAGATCACTATGGCCAACGCCACGCCCGCAGTATCTGAAAAGCCCGCTTCGCCGCGCACTGCCGCGAATGGTCGTGCCACCTCGGAGGCTGAACCGAAGGGTGCGCCGTTGACGCAGCCAACACCCGATGTTGCCGCGGCGATTGCCGGGGATTCCGTGCCAGCGCCCACAGCAGAGCCGGTGCCGATGACCGGGAGCTTGCTGCCCGGTTCGGAGCGACCGATTGAGCCGGAGTTTGCTGCGGCCATCAAGGACATGGAGGCGGCGCTCGGCATGCCGCTCTGGCTCTTCATCCAGGGTACCGAGCGACACTCCCGTGAGATACACGATGGCGTGCGTGATCTCTTTCAGATGTCCAAAGATTCGCTCCCGAAGGGTCAACGGATCGCATTGCTCATCGATTCGCCCGGCGGATCGGCCAAGTGCGCGTATCAGATAGCGACGCTTCTTCGCCGCCACTGCGGCGGCTTCGTCGCCGTGGTTCCTCGGTATGCGAAGAGCGCCGGCACCCTGCTCGCGCTGGGGGCGGCGACGATCAAAATGGGCGAGCAGGCAGAACTGGGGCCGTTGGATGCCCAACTCAGAGACGATGAAACGGAAGAGTGGCGATCGGCGCTCGACGAGTTTCAGGCGTTGGAGCGGCTGAACGCGTTCGCATTGGAGGTGGCCGACCGTTCGATGATGCACCTGATCCCGCGCACTCGGAAGAAGGTGGACACGCTGCTTCCCAAAGTGCTTCACTTTGCGGCCGACTTGACGAAGCCGCTGCTCGACAAGACGGACCCGGTCAGGTACACCGCCGCCTCCCGTGCGCTCAAGATCGCTGAGGAGTACGCGTCGCGATTGCTACAACCGAAGTATCCGATCACAAAAGCTCAACAGATTGCCCGGCATCTAGTCGAAAAATACCCGGACCACGGGTTTGTGATTGACCGGCAGGAGGCCGAGTCATTCGGGTTGAAGACCGAGGCATTTACGCCCGAACAGGACGCGATCGCTGATCGGCTCTTCCCATTCCTTGGCGAGACTACCGTCATGGGCCAGTTGATCGAGGCAAAGACCGTATGAAGCACGCCACCGCCCCAACCGAGCATACACCCGCGAAGGACTGCGGCGTTCGTGATTCTGTTGAGACCGCCATCGATTTGGCGAAGGGTCTCGACATCGAGAGTTGGGAGCAGCGACTACGCGAGGAACCAGGCCGCATCCCCAAGTGGGGCGGCGGACTTCCGTGCATCACGCCGGTATCGCCGACCCAAGGCGGCGCGAAGGCGGCTCGGGTTGCATCGCGTACTCGGTAATGAAGTCCCCGGCTCCGATCTTGCCGATGCCGGGGCTGCTGAACCCCAGCACCTCCGTCGGAATCAGGCGAACAGGCCCATCTGCTCTGTTGGCGCTGCCTGCATCGGGGCGAGCCGTTCGGACAAGCACTCTCGCGAGACGACGTAGACGTATTCCTTGTTGTTCAAGTGGCTGACCTTGCCGACCTTTTGCCCCTGCGGGTTGTAGATGCCGATCTGCGCGCCGACGTACCGCTTGAAGTCGTTCTCAATCGTCGTGACCTTGCCTTCACCATTCCACAAGGCCGCGAGCATGGATTCCATTTCCTCGCGTGCGAGATAGCCTTCGTTGTTGAAGGAGACAACCAGCACCGGGGCGCGCACGGCGGACAGGAGTTTGCGCATTACGCCCGCGAACTGCGGGCGGGAGTTGAAAATGCTCTGCCGCTGGCGGACATCGATCCGCTTGCATGCAATGCCGTAGACCTCCGGCTTGTCCCAGCGCACGAGCGATTCCCAGGCGTGGTAGTTGCCCAGGTACGAGTGCTGGTTGTACGGCGGGTCAATGTACGCCACATCGGCATCGAGCAACTTCGCCGCTTCGAGCGCGTCAAGGCACGTCGCTTGCCCCTTGCCGTGCTTGGCGCGCGGCAACACTTCGGGGACGCGCAACTCCAAGTCGTTGTGGGCGCGAGGTGCCCACGTTTTCAAGTATGCCATTTGCAGGCCGGTCGTCGAGTCCACCCGATCCGCCGCCTCCATGAGCGAGACGAGCATGACCGCCTCAAGTTCCGGCTCCAGACCCTTCCTTGCGATCGCTTCGCGGATCGCATCGACGCGCGCGCCGTTCTTGGGCTGGAAAAAGCGGGACTTGACGCAGAACGTCTCCGTGAAGTACCCCGGCTCGCCCGTTATCGCGTTGAACTCGCGGACGAGTGTCTTGGCGTCCTCGAGCACGTCCTCAGCGTCGGCTTGAACGTAGCAGCGAGCGAGCGTGGCGGCGTAGGCGTTGTGGTCGTTCGAGAGCACGCGGTATCCAGCAGTCTTCAGTGCATGACCGACGCGCGACGTACCGGAGAACAGGTCGATCACCGAGTGCGCGTTCGACGCCCTCCGCACCGCTTCAAGGATGACGGGGATCAGCGTCCGCTTGGAACCGATGTACTTGATCAACGCGAGTTCCCCGGTGTACGTGGCGTGCCCTCAAACAGCCAGGACAAGAGGCCCGTGAGGAACCGGGTGTACTCTGTGGCGGTGCAGGCGTGCTCCATCGAGAACCACGCGAAGTTGGTCAGGCGATCCGCCTGCACGTGAAAATTGACGTGGTATTTGTTGCGGTAGCGGATGAACGCGCCGTTGGCCATGACCATGAGGCTGCACTTGGTATAGCGGGTCGCCACCTCCAAATACTGCATGATCTGGAAGGACAGCCGCTCGTGCGCGTTGCCGTCGATCTGCCGACCGGCGCTCGACTTGGCGGTCTTGTACTCCATCATGATCTTCTCACGGAGGACACCCCCATCCACGAGAACAACCGTGTCGTCAAACTTCGTGGAAAGCCCGCTGTAGATCGTTGGGTATTGTGCTCCGGCGTACGGGCCGGATTCCGGCGCGTACTTGCGGACGGCCTCGGCTTCGGTCGGGAATGCGGCGATCAGATCGTTGACGCCGAAGACCACCTCCAACCAGCGTGATTGCTCGGCATTCGTGTTGGTCACGCCATCCGATGCCGATGTGGGCACGAACATGGACCGCGTACCAATGCTGAGTTTGGCGTAGCGGCGCGTACCGACGCCCGCGACGACCGAAACCTGTGCCCCGCCTGCTTCCGCGACGCGCCGGAACGAAAGCCAGAGCCGCGCGATCAAACGCTCGAAATCCTCACCCTCGCGCCTCGCGCCAGTGCCCGTATTCGCAACGCTTTCGGACGCCTCGAAGGCCTCCATGCTCGCGGCGAGCGCTCGTATTTCAGGATTCAAGGGCGGCGGGTTGGGCATCGCGTCGAGTGTACGTCGATCGACAACCTGATGCGCACGGCTACCGGCGTTTCCACTACCCGTAGGGGTGCCTACACGGACTTCACGGTCCCAAATGCCGCCTGCGGTCGAAAGGCCACCTCGCCCACCGATTCGGGCTGCCCCGAAAAAACTTCCTGCTTGCCCTACGAATCGACCCCCTCGCAGGAAACAAGTGGTCAGGAGGCGTGCATCATTCCCGAAGCCCCCGGCAAGGAGACCACCGTGACCCGAATCGGACTGACCTTTGACGAGTACTTCGACCTCCGCCTGAAGCCCAGGGCGGGTGCAGACCGCGCGTTCCACGCCGCCGCCGACATGGAACGGGATGGGATGTTCCCGATGGCGACGGTCGTCGCGTCGAACCACCTTCGCTCCCGCGGCTACGACTGCCGCCCGAAGATGCTCGACGCGCTGGTGGAGCAGGGGGTGGTGAAGCCGTCGCAGCCGGATGCCTGGTCGCAGGCGGATGTGGACGCTGCCGCCGAGCACTTCGAGGAGTGCCAGATCTTCGTGCCGTACGCGGTGGTGTGTTTGGCGTTGGGATGCCGCTATGCCGACTTCCTGCGCCCACTGCGCGAGGCGGCCGAGCGCGAGTCGGCCAAGTACGGGCGGCCCGTGCCGGACGATGACCAGTACTTCGTGATGCATCGCGTGCCGCCGCGGGGCGTGACCGGCGAGGATGGCCGCCTCAATGACATCACCCCGGCCGTGATCTCCTTCACGCTGTGCGACGACATCCGCGAGAGGCTCGAGCGTGGCGAGGAGATCTGAATGCCCGGCTCCTCGCCAATCGAACTCGAACTGACGCCGGACCTGCTCGACTACGCCCGGCGGGTGGCGCTGAAGGAAGCGCCGAAGCACTGTGGGCCGCGCGTCAGCCATGACGATGCAGCGCATGAGGCGGTGCTGCACCTGATGTCCAGCCCGCCGAAGTTCGACCCGACGCGCGGGGCGAGTCCGAAGACGCTGATCTACACGATCGTGCAGCGGGCAGTCATCAAGTTCGCCACCCGCGAAGCGATCAAGGTCGGCCGGATCAAGCCTCTGCCGGAGTCTGCCGACGAGAGCGAGAAGATCACCGCGGGCGTCTACGCCGATGAGCCGCAACCCGGCGTCGGCGGCAACCGCACGGTGGAGTTCAGCAAGTCAGCGTGGACTGCGGACGACGTATTGGAGTTCATCGACAACGAGGACAGTCGCGCGTTGTGCCGGTTGGTCATTGAGTGCGGCGGGAACGTCAGTGAGACCGCGCGACGCCTCAAACTGACCGAAGGCGCAATCCGGCAGCGCCTGAGGGTGCTGGCCCCGAAACTGCTGGCGGCAGGGTTCAACCCCTATCTGACTGGAGGAATGAAATGAACACAGTGACGGTCAAGGAGGACCTGCTGCTCACGGCCGCCGACGTCGAGATCGAGGCCGCGGGCAAGGACGCCCGTCCCAAGATCAGCGTCGTCGCGTACACCGGCCGCATCATGCGCGTGCCGGGCTGGGGGGACATCGCGATCGATCTGGCAGGCCTCGAGGCAGGCGGTCAGGTGCCGCTGCTGGCCGACCATGACGCCAGCGTTGGCAGCGTCGTCGGTCACGGTGAACCCGCCGTCGCCAACGGTCGGCTCATGGTGAGCGGCATCGTGAGCGGCGCAGGCGAGCCCGCGCGGCACGTAGTGGAGATGGCCCGGGGCGGCTTCCAGTTCCAGGCGTCGGTCGGCGTTGCGCCCACCGAGCACGAACGGGTGAAGCCGAACCAGTTGGTCGAGATCAACGGGCGGTCGCTGTCGTCGCCGAGCGGGTTCACGCTCGTGCGCAAGGGGCGACTGCGGGAAGTCAGCATCACGCCGCTGGGGGCCGACGCGGAAACGTCGGTGGCCATCGCGGCTTCACGCCAAGGACGGACGAACATGGCAGACATCGCCAATGAGGATCAGATTCGCGCCGACGAGCGCGACCGATTGAAGGAGATCGACCTGACCTGCCGCCCGATGGGCGAGCGGGACTGGGGTCCGCAGCAGAAGCGAGTGGACGACCTGCGGGCCAAGGCCATCGCGGGTGACATCACCGTCACCGACCTGCGTGCCGGTGTCCTTGAGGTGCTCCGTGCCTCGCGGCCCGTCTACTCGGGCATGCAGCGGGACCACGGGGCGGGCAGCATCCCGCGCGCACGGATCATCGAGGCCGCGATCCTGAAGCGGGCGGGCTTCGCCGCGCTCGCGGAGAAGGCCCTCGGCCCGGCGTGCATGGAGGCGGCCGACGATCTGCGGGTGGCCCACACGCTCGACCTCTGCCGCGCTGCATTGCAGCACGAGGGGATCGACGCCCCGGCCGACCGCGAGGGCATGGTGCGGGCGTCGCTGACGACGCACACACTCACCGAGGCGCTGGGCGCGGCCGTGAACAAGGTGCTGCTCGACGGCTATCAGGAGAGCCCAGCGACCTGGCGGTCGTTGGCTGGTGTGCGGAGCGTGCCGGACTTCAAGACGGCCACGGCGATCCGTCCGTCGTTCACCGGCTCGCTCCAGCAGATCCCGCCCGGCGGCGAGTTCAAGCACGGCGGTGCCGACGAGGCGGCGACCCAGTACAAGGTGGACACGTACGGCAAGATGTTCTCCATCGACCGCCGCGACCTCATCAACGACGACCTGTCGCTGTTCGACAGCGTCGCTCGTGCGATGGGCCAGGCGGCGATGCGGAAGCTCAGCGATCTGGTGTACGACACCCTGATGTCGAACGCCGGCGCGTTCTTCTCCGCGGGCAACGGCAACTACATCACCGGGGCGGACACCAACCTCAGCCCCGACTCGCTGGGGCGGGCCATCGCCGCGATGATCACGCAGCGCGACGCCGAGGGTAACGACCTGGACCTCCGGCCCGTCGTGCTGGTGGTGCCGCCGGAGTTGCAGACGACGGCGCGGGCGGTTCTGGAGAGTGAGTTCATCGCCGCACAGACGAACCTGCCCACAGGCAACAGTCTCAAGAACGCCGTCGGGCTTGAGGTCGAGCCGCGACTGAGCAACACGAAGAAGTACGGCAACAAGGCCTCGACGAAGCACTGGTACCTGTTCGCCGCGCCCGCGGCGAGCCCGATCATCGTCGGCTTCCTCAACGGCCAGCAGACGCCGACGGTTGAGTTCTTCGGCCTCGACCAGACGGTGAACAAGTTGGCGGTGTCGTGGCGCGTCTACTTCGACTTCGGCGCGGCCCTGTGCGACCCGCGGGCGGCGGTGCGGAGCAAGGGCGAGGCGTAAACAGTCGGCGCTGGTGCGGCCGGGGGCGGTTGCGGGCTGCCCCCGGCCTTTCTCACACACGGATCACGGATGACGCACGCCGCGCCGATCGCGGCGGCGCGATAGGTGCGCACTCATGGACGAGATCAAGAACGCGACAGGAGGTCAGACCGCCATGCACCCGCTGCTCACCTACCGCGAGGCGGCGAAGGTGCTCGGCGTCACGCCGCGCACCGTCTGGACGCTTGTGCAGGCGGGCACGCTTCCTGCCGTGCGCTTCGGCCGCAGCGTCCGGATCGATCCCACGGACTTGAGGCGGTTCATTGATCGCGCGAAGCGAGAGGCGCAGGGGGTAGGCCATGGGTGAGCCCATCGATGCCGTGCTTGAGGCGCTCACGCGGGCGGGATGCATCCCAAAGCGACACGGCGACGCGTGGTCGGCCCGCTGCCCCGCGCACGACGACCGCGATCCGTCGCTGTCGATCGGCATCGGCACGGACGCTCGTGTCCTTCTGCATTGCCACGCCGGGTGCCAGGTGGAGGTGATCGTCGGCACGCTCGGGCTGGCGATGAGGGACCTGATGCCGACGCCCCCGGGCGAGTTGAGGAGGCTGTCGGCCCCGCAGAGAACCGAGTGCGCCGCGACCTTCGCCACCTCCGACGAAGCGGTCGCGGTGCTGGAGCGGAAGCACGGGCCGTGCGCTGCACGCTGGACCTACACCGACGCCCAGGGCGTTTCCGTTGGAGAGGTGATCCGCTGGAGTTCACCCGCGGACGGGAAGGTCGTGCGCCCGATCAGTCAGCATGGTGATGGCTGGGTGATCGCCGCGATGCCCAAACCACGCCCGCTGCTCAACATGCCGATGCTGTCGCGGCTGCCGGAGGGTGCGTGGGTCTACATCGTCGAAGGCGAGACGTGCGTGGACGCGGCACTGGCCATTGGCCTCGTCGCCACGACCAGCGCGGGCGGCAGTAAGGCAGCGGGCAAGTCCGACTGGTCCGTCATGAAGGGCAAGGTCGCGGTGATCCTCCCTGACCACGATGCAGCGGGCGATGCCTACGCCGAGGAGGTTGCGCGACTCTGCCAAGCCGCGGGCGCTCAGGAAGTCCGCATCGTGCGGCTCACCGAGCAATGGCCTGCGCTTCCACCTGGCGGCGACATAGTTGATGTGCTGGCGATGGAAGGCGGCGATGCCGAGGCGGTGCATGCGAAGCTCGACGCCCTGGCCGTTGCCGCCAAACCCTTCGCACCGGAGGCACCCGCGGGGCACAGGCCGGACGAGCGCCCCCCGTTCGACCTCGCCACGCTCTTCCCCGCCGCCACTGCTGACATCCGCGGCTACTTCGCCGACCTGGCCCGCTCAACGCAGACGCCGCCCGATATGGCCGCCTTGCTGGGCATGGCAGTCGCATCGGCGTGCGTCTGCAATGTCGCTTGCGTCCGCGGACATGGTGATCACATCGAGCCAGCCCCGTTGTGGGCGCTGGTGCTCTCCGAGCCAGGCACGCGCAAGTCGGCGGTGCTGGCTGAACTGCTGCGGCCGATCCTGAAATGGGAAGCGGACAAGGGCCGGGAAATGCGACCGGTCATCGCCGCGGCGGCCCAGCGGCACCGCATCACCGAGCGACGCATCCGCGCGATCGAGGACCAGGCGGGCAAAGTGGCCGACCCGTTCAAGCGAGCAGTTGTCGAAGGAGAGGCGATCCGGCTCGCACAGGAGATGGAAGCGACGCCCGTTCCCACCGCGCCGGCGCTGCTGGCCAGCGAGCCGACGCCGGAGGCGCTGGTGCGGCAGATGAAGGAGAACCTCGGGCGGGCGCTCCTCGCCAGCGCCGAGGGTGACGCGCTGGACATCGTGCAGGGCCGCTACTCCGGCGTGCGGAACTACGGCGCGATGCTCAAAGGGCACGCGGGCGATCCGATCCGTGCCCAGCGGGTTGGCCGCCCATCCGACGTGATCGATCGCCCCGCGCTCGCCGTGGCGTTGTGCGTGCAGCAGGCGGCGGTGGAGGCTGTCTGGTGCGACCCACAGGCCGAAGGGCGCGGGCTGCTCGCTCGCTTCGCCGTCATCGCCCCGCCGGACCTCGTCGGCATGCGCGACGTGCGGCCCGAGCCGGTGCGAGCGTCTGCCCGCGATGCTTGGCAGGCCGCGCTCACCCGCCTGCTGTCGTTCGAGCCGAGTGATGATCCCGACACCGGCCCAGCAGTCATCGCGCTCTCGCCGGAGGCCGACGCCCTCTACCACGCGTTCCAACTCCGCACCGAGGCCGCTCTGGGCTTTGGCGACCTGGCCGAACGCCGCGCATGGGGCGGCAAACTGTGTGGCCTCTCGCTGCGCATCGCGCTCACGCTGCACGCGCTGACGACTTGGGGCCGCTGCGGCACGGCAGGCGAAGCGCCGCGCATCGATGCAGACACGATGGCCGCCGCCATCGCGTGGGCCGACTACCTCGCCGCGTCGGAGCGCCATGCGCGGCTCAGCATCACCGAGCCCGCGGAGCAGCGCGCCATTCGCCGCCACCTCGACCTCATCGCACGCCACCACGGCTCGGTCAGCATCCGCGAGTGGCAACGCCTGCGCTCGCTGGCGCGGGCGACGGATGCCGAAGCGGAACTCGACACCCTTGCTAAGGCCGGGCACGGCGACTGGTCGTGGTCCGCGCCTGGGCCGCGTGGCGGGCGGCCGTCGCGGCGCTTCGCCCTTCGGGGCCACGCCCTCGCCTCCGACACATCCCCGCCCACGGCGGCCCCAAACGCCACGGGTGGCCCGCAGGCCGAGGTTCCGTCGGTTTCGTCGGCGTCAGGCGGGACAGCCCCGCCGCACGACGCGTGATTCCGCCCACATTCCGCCCGAATCCCCCAGTTCCGCTTGACACTCGGCCTGTCCGAGCCTGACTGGCGACACGGAGGTCCGCCCGATGGCGAGCATCACGACCCGCAAGAACGGCAGCCGGTTCATCACCTTTCACGACGCCGCGGGCAACCCGCGGCACATCACGCTGGGCCAGGTCGCCAAGCGCTATGCCGAGGCGTTCAAGGTCCGCGTCGAGGACCTTGCTGCGGCCGCGCTGCACGGGCACTCGCCCACCGACGATACCTCGCGCTGGCTCTCGTCCCTCGAAGATCGTCTGTACGCCAAACTCGCCGCGGTCGGCCTCGTGCCCGAGCGGCAGAGCGCCACCATCGGCACGCTGGTCGAGCGGTACATCGCAGAGCGGAAGGACGACCTGAAGCCAGAGAGCACCCGCAAACTCCGGCAGACGGAAACGAAACTGCTCGCGTTCTTCGACAAGGACAAGTCGCTGCGGAAGATCACCGCCGAGGACGCGACGGCATGGCGGCGGTCGCTCAAGGACCTCGGCCTCTCCGAGGCGGCCATCCGGACGCACTGCGGCAACGTCAAGACCATGCTCGGCGAGGCGAAGCGCCGAAAGACCATCGACGCCAACCCGTTTGACACGCTCAAGAGCGGGCCAACGCCGAGCAAGTACACCCGGTACATCACACCCGACGAGATCCAGCGGGTGATCGATGCCTGCCCCGACGCGGAATGGCGGCTGCTCTTCGGGCTCGCCCGGTACGCCGGGCTGCGTATCTCCAGCGAGTCGCACCGCCTCACCTGGGCCGATGTGGACTTCGAGCGGGCACGCCTGACCGTCCACAGCCCCAAGACGGAGCGGTGGGAAGGCCACGACCAGCGGGTGGTCCCCATAACGCCGAAGTTGATGGCGCTGCTGCGGGATCGCTTCGAGACCATGCCCGAGGGCGAGACGCCGCTGGTCACCATCGGCGGCAAGGGGGCCGTCATCCGGCGGGTGCGACGCATCTGGGCGAAGGCGAGCGTCGAGCCATGGGCGCGGTTGTGGCAGACGCTTCGCTCGTCGTGCGAGAAGGAATGGGCCATGACCTTCCCGCAGTTCGCCGTGAGCCGGTGGATCGGGCACAGCATCACGATCAGCGGGAAGCACTACGCCAACGCCGTCCCGGATGAACTCTTCGAGCGGGCGGCGAAGGCGACGGCCACGAAGGACGCAACCTGCGCGCAGCGCCAGGCGCAGCGGAAGGCGTCGGATGGGGCCGGAAACGAGCGGAAACAGGGAAATGACGCGGATCACGCTGAAGCGCGGAACTCCGCAGATTTCCGGGACTTGCGGCTTGTTTCCGCAAGCCCCGGATCGTCGGAAGAATGGAGCCGGGGGGAGTTGAACCCCCGTGCCGGGACAGTCAGCAAGATGCGTCTACGCGTGTGTCTGATCGTTTGCTTTCACCCGCGGCGTCGAAGGTCAGCATCCTCCGCCGCGGCCAATCACCCAGATGGATCCTCGCTCACGCGCCCGGGTGCGCCACTTGTGAGCCAGCCCGAAGTCATCGTTCCGCCCCCTATCGGGCGTCGAGTGCGGAACGCGCAGCCTGAATTAGGCCGCGAGAGCGTAGTTGCTGTTGCCAGCTACTGGTTGTGTGTGCTGTTTTACCAGGCCTGCACACACCTGGACGCGCAACACCAAGCCTTCCCTGCCCGGTCGAAAGCCGGTTCGGCCCCGATTGTCAAAGATCCGTGGATGGTACGCACGCGGCCGGGGCGGGTTCGGCCTGTGTGAGCGATCGCGCGTGTATGGGGGCCGGGCGATCAGGAGCAGCCGGCGAACCAGGCGCTGAGGAAGGCGAAGATATCGGGGACCTCGCGTGTGCCGTTGCCGTCGAAGTCGGCGCTGGGCAGGTTGCCGAACCAGGCGCTGAGGAAGGCGAAGATGTCGGGGACACCGACGCCGTTCTGCTGATCGAAGTTGGCGCGGCAGCACAGGACGAAGTTGTTGGGTGTGTCGGCGAAGCAGGCCGTTTCGTGGCCGCTGTAGAAGCCGCCCATGAGATCGCAGTTGGCGATGGTGGTGACGGAGCAGATCGAGCCGAAGCAGCAGGCGCCGGTGACCGGTGGGCACGGATCCGGCGCGCAGGTGCCGCCGGCGGTCCAACTGGAGTGCACCAACAGACTGCAGTTAAACTCCGGCATCACCTGGCAGAGACCGAAGTTGAAGCAGCACGGGCCAGTGGCTGGCGGAAGCACAAAGGCGCCGCCGTTGTTGTTGACCCAGGTCGAACTGCCGGTGGTCATGATGTAGTCGGCGGCGTTGTTGGTGCTGAGGTCGGTGAAGAGGCCGGGGAACTTCAGCACGCGCGTGGCGTTGCTCTCCAGCGGGAGGGAGAAAGCGGGCGAGAACTGGCCGTCGGCATCGTTTCCGGCGGCACCGGCGATTCCGGTGTTGGGGCCTGTGTATCCGCCCCAGGCGACGGCCCAGTAAATCTGCCCGATGCTGGACTCGAAGGTGAGTTTGCCGGAGGCGAGATAGGACTGGGGGATGACGTTGGTGATGGTGCGGTCGTTGACCGCGGCGGGCGAGGTCAGCGCGGCGAAGGAGGGAGTGCAGATGAGGATGCGGGAGCCGGCCGCGCCGTTGACGATGTTGTTGGTGAACTGGAAGACGACGATCGGGTTCTGGCCGTTGGCATCCCACGCGCGGAGGCGTGCGCCGCCGGTGAAGATCTGGCCGGTCGCGCGCATGCGGAGTTGGATGGCCTGCGCGGTGGCGTCACCGTTGACGCCGCCGATGATCTGCTCGATCTGCATGAGGTGGAAGCCGGCGCGCGCGGGGGCGGCGCACGCGGCAAGGGCCAGGGTGAACATCAACACGCAGCGCACCATTGAACGCATCGACGGACCTCCTTGGCGGCAACCATGGCCTCGGGACGACTTGGAGCGGCGCCCCGCGTGCCGCGAACAGTTGTCCAATGTCGCGGCGGCCCCCCGACCGTGCGGAAAGAAGGTCGTGGACCGAGTCAAAGTAGAACACGACGACGGACCCGCGCCAAGGAAGTTCGCGTGAACGGTCCTAGAAAAGCCCGGAATTTGGGTTTGAAATCCAAACAAAGCCCGATCGCAGGACGGAGTTCAGGTGTCTACTTGCGCCGATCGAGGGGCGGCGGGCTACGTAATGGGAGCGGCCGAGCGGGCCAGGTGCGCGACATGCTGATGCCGAGCATGAAGCCGATCGAAACGAGCACGAAGCCGACGCCGACGCCCTCGGCCCATCGCCGCGGCGAGCGCACGATGGCGGGCGTCTGAAGTTTCGGCGGGCCGATGGTGACGGTGCGGTCGGGGAGTTGGAAGGACACGGTGTCGCGAGCGGGGTCGTAGGTGCCGACGGCGGAGGTTGTTTCGTCGAAGCGGAGGTGCTGCGGCTGGGTACGGAAGTGCTCAAGGTCGGTCTGCCACTGCCGGCGCGCAGCGCCGAGTTCGGCGAGTTGCAGGGCGAGGATGGGCAGCACGATGAGGATGGCGAGGACGAACCATCGCTTCTCGCGCCGCCTGCCGAGCAGCATGGGCACGAAGATCGCGAGCAGGAGGGCAACCCAGAATGGAGCGGAGGCGTCCACGTGTGCAGGGTACGTGCGGAAGGGGGCCGGGGACCGGCGCGGCTCAGGCGAGCATCGCCGCGGCGTCTGAGGGTGAGAGCCCGGCGATGCGGAGGGACTTCTCGGGGTTCGTGTGGCCTCGGATGATGGTGACCTGCGACTCGCGGATCCCGAGGGTGTGCGCGATCAGCCGCCGGATGGCGTCGTTTGCGCGGCCGTCTTCGGGTGGGGCGGCGATGCGCACCTTGAGTCGATTGCCCAGCGGACCGGCGATCTGATCGCGCTTGGCGCCCGGGACGGCCTTGATGTGCAGGAGGCAGGCGGGCGCGGCGGGCGTTGCGGCGGGATCGGCCGCGAGGAACGGGGGCAGCGGGGCGGTGCTCATGCCGCGGCCTCTTCGAGAAGAGAGAGGAACCCCGGTAGGTCGCGGTAGTGATGGACGATGCGTATTGCACCCTCGGCCCGCAATGCGGACTCGTTGCCATCGTGCCGCACGCCGACGAAGCCGATGCCGAGGTGTCGGGCCGCGCGGAGGTCCCAGAGGCCGTCGCCGATGTAGACGGTGGGCAGGCCGGCGCGGGGGCTCGCGTCGGTTTTGCACAGAGCCGCGAGTTGCTCGCGTGTCCGCGAGATGATGTCGGCGCGGGAGGCGGGGGCGGAGGTGCGCGGGCAGCGGTGGGAGAAGGTCGCGGGGAAGCCGTCGAGGGAGAGGCCCGCCGCGGCGAGTTTGATGCGAGCAGCCTCTTCGGAAGTTCCGCTGGAGATGCCGATGCGCCAGCCTGGGCGGGAGCACAGGGCGTCGAGCATGCGGGCGACACCGTCGATCTGCGTGCAGGGGCTGACGGGGGCGGCGGAGACGGCGCGGCGGAGTTGTCGGAAGAACTCGGCCTTGGCGTCGTTGATCTGTTGCGGCGAGACGGCGAAGCGTCCGTAGCGCTCGGCGATTTCGAGGATCAGGCCGTCGTCGGTGGAGTGGGTGTAGTTGGCCCAGTCGGTGTCGAAGCCGCGGATTCCGAGCACCCGGTCGAGCGCGATGGTGAAGCACTCGTCATCGACGTGGGTGCTTCGGATGAGCGTGCCGTCGATGTCGAAGATAGCGAGCATGGTGTCTGAACAATCATCGCAGAGGCGCGGAGGACGCGGAGTTCCGTTCGTTGATCCTGATCACGCGCGGTGAATCAGGCACTCTCCGCCTTCACTTTCTCGATCCGCTTTCGCTTCTTCTCGCCGAGCGTGCGCTTCCCAAAGATCGCCGTTGACTGCCCTGCGCCGGCTCCCAGTCGGATGGGGCCGGACTTCATGCGTTCGATGGCGCGACCGGCGTTCTCCTTGCTGAACTCGGTGCCGATGAAACGGCGCTCCAGCGCGTGGGCGATCACGCCGGTGGTGCCGCTGCCGAGGAACGGATCGAGGACGAGGTCACCGGGGTTTGAGCAGGCGCGGATGACGCGCTCGAGGTAGACCTCGGGGAGTTGGTTGTCGTGGCCGGCGCGGCGCTCCTTGTTGTTGCCCTGGATGCGGCCCCAGAACTGGCCGTACCACACGTCCATGGGCACGCGCATGCCCGCGGGCATGCCGTCGTTCTTGGAGTAGGTGCGCGGGTCGTTGTAGATGCTGGCACGGTCGGACTGTTCGAGGATCTCGCCGGGGTTCCAGGTGCGTCCGCCGGGGCCTGTCGCGGCGCGCCCGGTGCCGCGTCCCGCGGGGCCGGTCCGGGGCGGCGCGGCGTGGGACTGCTTCGAGAAGTAGAGCGCGTGGACCTTGGAGTTGATGAACCGCTCGGTGCAGTTCTGCCCGAAGCGGTAGTGCCACACGCACCAGTTGACCATGTGCAGGCCGCGGGACTTGAGGTGGACGACGATCTCCGCGGCCCAGTCGTCGGGGATGTTCACCCAGATCGATCCGTGCGGCTTGAGCGCGTCGATGCACAGGTCCAGCCACGCGTAGGTGAAGTCCAGGTACTCCTTCTCGGGGAGCGCATCGTCCCACTTGTCGTAGGCGCGGTTCCAGTTGAAGGGCGGATCGGCGAAGACGAGGTCGACACTGTGCGCTGCGACTTCGGGGATCCGCGGCAGGATCTGGCGGCAGTCGCCGACATACACGCGCGCCTCGACACCGGAGTCACGGTGCGTCCATCGATCGACAGGGACGGCGTCGGCGGCGGGCGGTCGCTCGGATCGCGGCGTCGAAGCGCGCGGGGGCTTGGCCTCGATGGCCGCGGCGCCGGTGCGCGCGCTGGAGGACCGTGTGCCGTTTCGTTGACTCATTGAGGGGGCTCGCGTGCTGGAAGCGGACGGAGAACGGTGGCTGTCGAAGGGGCGCGGGATTGTACGGCGGGGACAGGGCGCCGCGCGCGAGGGGCCGTGGCGCGCAGCGCGCGCCGGATCCGGCGCAGCGTGCCAGACGGGATCAGAAGAACTCTGGTTGCGTAACCGGCGCCGGGCGCCGGGCTTGCGACCGCCCGTGCAGATTGATGTTGCGCTGCGCGCGCCGACAGCACGCCAACCGGGCCTTGGGTGAGGGGCACGCACGCCGCGTTGCCCGAGTGCCCGCCCGGAGTCGACACCATGCCGCTGGACCTTGCACCGTTTACCGACGCAGGACTGACGCACGCGAGGATCGAGGCGCTGATCTGGCGTCATGAGCAACAGACTCTGCCGCGGCTGGGCGCGCTGTGGGGGTACTACCGCAACTCGCTGCGGATGTCGGGCGCATCGGGCCGGGGCCCGTCGTCGCGTGCGTACACGCTGGCGCAGGAGCAGGGTCTGCCGGCGCGGCTGCTGGGCGGGCCGGGGGCGCTGGGCGGGGACCTGCCGGACGACCGCGTGTGGAAGCGGAAGGAAGTGGTGATCGAGAACGACATTGCGTGGCGGATCCACACGATGATCGACTTCATGGTGGGGCGCCCGGTGTCGTTCGTTTCGGGTGCACGGGACCAACGGCTGGCGCGGCGGATCGAGCGCGTGCTGGAGGCGGTGTGGGAGAGTTCGGGCGGCGCAGCGCTGCTGCAGGACCTGGCGCTGCTCGCGCATGTCTATGGGCACGTGGACCTGCTGGTGCGGGCGGCGGGCGAGGGGGGTGCACGGGAGGGGATGGCCGGTGGGGAGGACGCGCTGCTCGATGTCGCGAGGGCGGCGGTGCGCATCGAGGTGATCGACCCGACGCGGGGCATTCCGGTGGTGTCGGGCGCGGACTTCCGCCGGCTCGAGGCGTATGTGATCCGGTCGCGCCGCGAGGAAGTCGCGGCCGAGGCGGGCGCCGGCCGGGCGACGGCGGGGATGTTGCGCCGATGGCTGGGCCGGCCGGAGGGTGCGCCGGGCGGTTCGCGCACGATCGTCGTGACGGAAGTGATCGGGCCGACGTGGCGGCGCGTGTATGAGCACGACGAGACCGACGCGAGGGCGACGCCGCGACTGATCGAGGAGGGGCCGTCGCTGGCGGGACCCGCGCGCAGCGAAGAGCACGACGAGACGCGGGGCGGGCCGCCGGTGGCGCACATCCAGAACACCTCGCAGCCGCTGGCCTATGAGGGGGTGGGCGAGGTCGAGCCGCTGATCCCGCTGCAGGATGAGCTGAACACGCGCCTGTCGGACCGGGCGTCGCGCGTCACGATGCAGTCGTACAAGATGTTCCTGGCCAAGGGGCTCGACGGGCTGGACCGGCTGCCGGTTGGCCCGGGGCAGGTGGTGCTGACGGACAACCCAAACGCGGCGATCGAGATGTTCGGCGGCGATGCGTCGAGCCCATCGGAGGATGTGCACATCGCGGAGGTGCGGGAGGCGCTGGACAAGGTCTCGGGCGTGCCACCGCTCGCGGCGGGGGTGGTGCGGGCGAAGATCGGCAACCTCTCGAGCGCCAACGCGCTGCGCGTGACGCTGATGGGCCTGCTGAGCCGGACAGCGCGGAAGCGGATCAACTACGGGCGCGGCATGGTGCAGGCGTCGCGGCTGGTGCTCGATGCGCTCGACCGCCTGGGCATCCTGCCGACCGACCCGCGCGATCGCGGCGTGCGGGTCGCATGGCCCGATCCGCTCCCGCCCAGCGAGAGCGATGCGCTGCTCGCGGCAGAGCGGAAACTGGCGATCGGCGTGTCGCGGCAACGCGTGCTCACGGAACTGGGCTACGGCGCGAGCGATCCGAGCGTGGGATGAACGGGACAGGCCGGTCTCGGGAGCGGAGTGCCCGGGACTGCGGACGCGGCGCTTCTTTCGACCTCATTACAGGAGAACACATGTCAGCCGAGACCACAACGACCACGGAAACCGGACACGAGAGCCTGTTGGCGGCACTTGATCAGACCCGGGGCGAACTCTCCCGGGCGCGGGAGGAGTTGCAGGCCACGGTTCGATCGCTCGCGATCGACCGCGCGCTGCTGGAGGCGGGGGCGACCAACCTGGCCGCGGCCCGGTCGAGCCTCGGCGACGCCGCGGGCATGGAGCCGGGCGCGGCGGTGGCGGC
>CAYPEI010000042.1:0-16935 GCA_964409775.1 uncultured Phycisphaeraceae bacterium
AAGATAAACTCAGTCGCCCTCACTCAGAGTGGTACATAGATCTCAGGCAGGTCACGGTACGTCGTACTCAAAGTAGACCTTTCCGTTGCCCCACTCGCTACGGTGCGGCGAAACTACTGCCTTGAGGATACGAATCTGTTCAATCCACGCTGCCTTCTGAGTTGGCTCATCAGCGAAGGTGCTGCTGCGCGACAAGGTGCCGAGGATCTCGGACTCGTTCCTATCAAGAAAGGCAGCGATGGTATCGGCGTAGTACGACCGTTCGGGCAAGGGCTGCTCCAGGGATCCAGCGGCCAAGCGTACCAGGGCCCCCCGCAAACTACAACACAAGGCCTTTCTGATAGCATTGCTGGTCGGCGATGCCAGCAGAGTTGGTTCAGGGTTGTGGAGCCGATTGCACAGTCGGGAGCAAGTGAATGGATCTCAAGTCATACCCAGCGTGCGTTCCCGGCTTTGTCACAGAGTACAAATCGCTTGTCGAGTCAATTGGACCCGACCCGAGTGGCGAACAACTGCAGGCTGCACTCGTCGAGCAGGCGGAGTGGACTGAGCAAGGCGCTGCAGTGTTGGCAATGCTCGCGCGGCAATATGGCACATCAATGCTCGCAAATGCGCTTGCGCTCGCGGAAGCACTGGGAATCGAAGACGGTGAAGCGGGATTCTAACGGCGACCTCAGCGCCAAGAGACAACTCCTCCGCCCCTTCCGAGGCGGTGAGAGAGGGGAGGGGAGGACAAGCGCGTGTGTGCGTGTTCGCTTTCCACGGTCGGCGGCGCGCACCGGCGGTGCGAACCTTGACCGCGGCTACAAGCCTGCGCGCCGGTGGGGCGGGGAGCATGCGGCCGCGCCGCAACGTCCCCCCCCCCCCCCCTGACGGTCGGGCTGCTTGTTCGGGGCGGGAAGAGGGTGCAGAGGACGCACGGGGAGGATGCACCACAAGACACACGGGCAAGATGCCCGTGTCACGGGCGCTGGAGCAATCTCGCCGCGGCTACAGCCCGATGCCCCGTTGGGGCGAGAGCATGCGGCTGCGCCGCAACGCTCTCCCCTGACAGTCAGGCTGCTTGTTCGGGGCGGGCAGAGGGTGCAGAGGACACACGGGCAGGATGCCCGTGCCACGGGCGCGGAGGACACACGGGCAAGATGCCCGTGCCGCGTGAAGGCGTTTACCGCGCCGCCGCGCCCACCGTCATCTTCACCGGCACGAACGTCGGCTTCACGCGGCTCTCAAACTCGTCGCGGAACTTGTTCATGATGGTGCGGACGGCCCAGTTGTTGCCGTCGGCCAGGCCGCAGATCGTCGTGCCCGGCATCGCGCCCATGCTGGTGGCGATCTCCAGCGCCAGGTCGAGGTCCTTCGTCCGGGCGTCGCCCTCCTCGATGCGGCTGAGCAACTGGTAGAGCCAGCCGCTGCCCTCGCGGCAGGGTGTGCACTGCCCGCAACTCTCGTGCTTGAAGAACCGCGCGATGTTGCGGGCGACGGCGACCATGTCGGTGTCCTCATCAAACACCGTCGGGCAGGCGGTGCCCAGGCCCAGGACGTTGTACTTGCGGCCGATGTCGAAATCCAGTTCGGCATCGAACTGATCGGGCCCGAGGATGCCCATGCTCACGCCGCCGGGGATCGCGCCCTTGAACTTCTTGCCGTTGCGCATGCCGCCGCAGTACTTCTCGACAAAGACGCGGAGCGGGATGCCCAGGTCGAACTCGAAGACGCCGGGCCGGTTGACGTGGCCGCTCATGCCCATCAACTTCGTGCCGAAACTCGCCGGCGAGCCCTTGATGCTCGACTCCGTGCCCTGCTTCATGAACGCCTCCGCCCCCGCGCCGATGATCAGCGGCAGGTGGGCGAGGGTTTCGACGTTGTTGATGATGGTGGGCTTGCCGAAGAGGCCCTTGATCGCCGGGAACGGCGGCTTGTTCCGCGGCCAGCCGCGCTTGCCTTCGAGGCCCTCGAGGAGGGCGGTTTCCTCGCCGCAGATGTACGCCCCCGCGCCGCGGTGCAGGTAGCAATCGACCGCCCAGCCTTTACCGCCGCTCGCGTTGCTGAAGGGGTTCCTGGTTTCCGCGCCGTTGAGCAGGCCCTGCTTGCCGAAGATGCCGTGGGCGTAGGCCTCCTTGATGGCGTTCTCCATCATGCGGGCCTGGTGGTGATACTCGCCGCGGATGTAGAAGTAGGCGGTGGAGATGCGGCAGGCGTAGCAGCAGATGGCGATGCCTTCGAGGACGAGGTGGGGGTCGAAGTCGCAGAGGAGGCGGTCCTTGAAGGTGCCGGGCTCGGACTCATCGGCGTTGATGGCGAGGTATCGCACGCCGCCGTCGCCGTTCTCGGCGGGCTTGGGGAGGAAGGTCCACTTGAGGCCGGTGGGGAATCCTGCGCCGCCGCGGCCGCGGAGTTGGGACTTCTTCACCTCTTCCGTCACTTGCTCGGGGGTCATGGTGAGCGCCTTGCGGAGCGCTTCATAGCCATGGATGCCGCCGGAGGTGGTTTTGACATACTCGTCGTAGGAGACGGTGTGGCGACCCTTGGGGTCGGCGTGGGGCCAGCAAGGGATGCGGGCGGTGAGGACGGGGGCGGTGGTTTTGGGGGACCAGGTGGACATGGGGGAAGAGTGTATGGGGGGTCAACCCATCCCGAATCAGCGGGCAGGGGCACGTCTTGATCCGGACCGCACATCCCCATCCTTCCCCACTTCCCCCCACGCCGCGCCGTCCCGCGCCGTCACCCACCACACCCGACCCTCCCGCAGCGTCTCCCATCCCCCGCTCTGCCCGCGCACCGCACGCCGCGGCCCGGTGCTCTGCAGGACCACCGCGGGAGAAACGGCGCGCACGAACTCGATCGCCGTCTCGTTCACGCTGCCGTGGTGCGGCAGTTCGAGGATGCCCACCCCCCCGAGCACGCCCGGGCCCGCCGCGAGCAGCCCCGCCATCGACGCCGGCCTGATGTCGCCGGTGAGCAGGAGCGACGGGGCGGGCGACGACGCTCCGCGCCCCCTGATTCCCGGCGTGATGCGCGCCACCAGCGACGCGTCGTTCACCAGCCGCGGCGTGTATCCCTCGGGCGGCCAGACAAACTCCACGCTCGCGCCATGTTCCCCGCCCAGCGCGAACCCGTCTCCCGCGCCCACGGTGCGCACCTCGATGCCCCTTGCCCGCAGCGCGGCCAGCAACCGCCCCGGCCCGCCCCAAGGCGCTCGCTCCGCCTCATCGGCGAACGCTCGCGACACCAGCACCACCCGCACGCCCAGCGGCCCCGCCACATCCGCCAGCCCCGAGTAGTGGTCCACGTTCGCGTGCGTCACCACCGCCGTGCGGACCTTCCATGCGCCCAGGTCGCGCACCGCGCGGCGCACCACGCGCTCGCCGATCCGCGCGGTCAGACTCCCGCAGTCCCACAGCATCGCCTCATCCCCTCGCCCGCCCGCTCGCAACAGGTGGCACGTCCCATCGCCGACCGCCAGCGTGTCGATCCGCAGCGCGGTGCTCTGCCGAAGACCCCCGACCGCCAGCCGCGGCCCGATCGCCACTTCCGCGATCAGCCACACCACAACCATCCCCGCCGCGATCCACCCGGCGCGATCCCGCCAACCCGCCGCCCACCCATCGCCCCACCGCAGCCGCCCGCGCGCACAGCACCACAGCGCGCACGCCGTCGCCGCGAACGCCCACCACACGCTCACCCGCGGCAGGTTGAACGTCATGCCCGGCAGCGCATCGAGCACCAGCACCACATCAATGAGCAGCGACGCGAGCAGGTCGAGCACGCCGCCGGTCAGCGCCGCCGCGCCGGGCACGCACATGCCGATCACCAGCGCGAGATACCCGGCCCACAGCACCACCGTCACCAGCGGCAGCACCAGCAGCGTCGTCAGCGGCGCAAGCGGGCTGAACATGCCCGTCTGCCAGATCACCACCGGCGTCGCGACCAGCCACGCGAGCACGCTCGCCGCGGCTGTCTGCTTCGTCAATCGCCACGCGGCGCGTGCCGCCCGGCGCAGCCGCGCATCCCACGTGCGCGACCGATCCGGCGCCAGCCCTCGCAGTTCCGCGCCAAACAGCCGATCCGCAAACCTGTGCCCCTGCCACAGCAGCACGCCCGTCACGCCCATCGACAACTCAAACCCCAGCGACCACAGGTCCAGCGGCTTCCACAGCAGCAGCCCGCAGCCGATCCACCCCAGCGTCGAGAGCCGGTCGTACCGCCGGCCGCCCGCCTCCGTCAGCAGCAGCGCGAGCACCAGCAGGCCCGAGCGGATGATCGGCGTCTGCGCCGGCAGCACGATCATGTACAACCCCACCACCAGCGCCAGCAGGGCGGGCTCCAGCCAGCCGCGGTCGCCGGTGGCGCGCAGCAGGAACAGCGCGATGAACGCCATCACCGCGAGATTGAAGCCCGAGATCGCGACCAGGTGCACCAGCCCCAGGTTCACAAACGCCCCCTGCACCTCGCGCAACTCCGGATCGCGCTCCCCGAGCAGCACCGAGCGCAGCAGTGTGCGGGCGCTCGCCCTCGACTCGGCCTTCCCCTGCTCTTCTCTCCTCGCACTCCGCAGTTCCGTTGATCTGCCGCTCGGCGGTTCTCCCCCCAGCGCCGCCTCGGCCCTTTCCCGCAGCCAACCCCGCCACGCCAGCCAGCCCGCGCGCAGACGCTCCATCCCGCCGCGGCCTTCGATGACCTCCACCAACTCCGCCCCCGGCACGCTCATGGTCCCCGCGAGCCCCTCCTGCCGCGCCCACGACTCGATGTCAAACTCGCCGGGATTCCCCGCCGCGCAAACCGGCTCCGTCGCGCCCGTCACGCGGATGCGCTGCCCCTCGCGCACCGGGGGCGCGGCATCGCCCGCGACAAACACCCGCACGCCGCCGCTCGCGCGGACCGGCCCCGCCGCCGTGTTCACCGTGTCCGCCTCCAACTCCACCACCCACTTCGCCTCACCCGCCGGCGAATCAAACTCGCCGCGCTCGGCTTCCCGCCGTCGCGGCTTCTCCCGAACCACGCCCTCGATGGTCATGACGCTCGGCCCGGCGAGCGGGTCCGGATCCAGCATCGGCGCCAGGGCATCCCGCGGCGTCTCCACCACGCGCAGCGTGAACCACCCGCCCGCCGCGAGCATGACGGCCGCGCCCAGCGCCAGCCTGCACCACCATCCGCGCGCGAACACGCCCGCCAGCACCAGCACACACGCCGCGCCGAACCACGCCGACGACGGCGCCGCCATCAGCGCGTGCACCCCGCCCCAGCCGCCGAGCCACCTCGCAATCACAAACCCTGCACCCATCAACACGAGCACCCACAGCGACCGCCTCGCAGGGCGCGCCCGCATCGCCGCGCCTTCCGCGGCCGCGGCGCTGCCCCCGCCGATTGCGTCCGGAGCGGTACACCTCACGTTCGCAGATTACCGCGCTAGTCGTGTCAATTGCGAGTTTGCGAGCAACCGGACTTGACGGGGGCGACAGCACGTCACTCCCAGCACACCACGACACCCCACATCCAAACTATCCTCCTCCCATGTCCAACACCATCCGACGAATCGGCCTGCTCACCGGCGGCGGCGACTGCCCCGGTCTCAACGCCGTCATCCGCGCCGTCACCAAGGACGCGCTCCTCTCCGGCCTCTCCGTCATCGGCTTCCGCGAGGGCTTTGCCGGCCTGATTGAGAACCGCGTGATGGAACTCTCCTACGAGCAGGTCTCCGGGATCCTCCACACCGGCGGCACCATCCTCGGAACCCACAACAAGGCCAACCCCAAGCGCTGCGTGGTCGGCAAGAACCCCGACGGCTCTCTGTGCTTTGCCGACAAGACCGACGACTGCCTGAAGCACCTCCGCGAGCACGCCATCGACGCCCTCGTCGTCGTCGGCGGCGACGGCACCATGACCATCGCTTCCGACTTCGCCAAGCACGGCATCAACGTCATCGGGATCCCCAAGACCATCGACAACGATCTCTTCGGAACCGAACTCACGTTCGGCTTCCTCACCGCCGTGCAGATCGCCACCGACGCCATCGACCGCCTCCAGACCACCGCCGCCAGCCATCACCGCATCATGGTCGTCGAGGTCATGGGCCGGCACGCCGGATGGATCTCCCTCTTCGCCGGCCTCGCGGGCGGCGCCGATGTCATCCTCCTCCCCGAACTCCCCTTCTCCTTCGACGCGATCGCCGCGGCCATCAAGCGCCGGCGCGCACGCGGGGCCAAGTCCTCCATCGTGTGCGTCGCCGAGGGCGCACGCCCGCGCGACGGCGAGCAGATCGTCGCGCGCGTCGACCCCACCAGCCCCGACCCCATCCGCCTGGGCGGCATCGGCAAGGTCGTCGCCGATCGCCTCGAGGACCTCACCGGCATCGAGTCCCGCTTCTGCGTCCTGGGCCATGTCCAGCGCGGCGGCTCACCCGTGGCCGCCGACCGCATCCTCGGCACACGCTTCGGCCACCACGCCATGACCCTCCTCAAGCGCGGCGCCACCTCCCGAATGGTCGCCATGCAGGGCATCGCCGACAGCGGCCTCACCGACGTCGACATCCTCATCGCCGCGGGCAAGCAGCGCCTCGTCCCCGTCGGCGCCAACGGAACGCCCGAGCATCCGCTGCTCGCCGCGGCCCGCGCCGTCGGCACGTCGTTCGGTGTCTGAGGCTGTGCACGCAGAACGTGGGCAGCGACGAGCGGTCACGCACAGGGCGCGATCCGACGCCGCGGCCTCTTCGTGCGTCGCGCGGGGATGCCCCTCACTTCCCCTTCCACACCTCGTACACCCACTTCACCGTGTCCCCCGCCTTCAGCGCCGTCGCGCCCGGCCCCTGCGTTGCGAACACGTCGTTCACGAAGAACTGCCAGTTCTTCCTGTCCTTGCCCGAGCCCTGGTTCTTCAGGTCATCGATCGCGCTCACAAACGCCGTCTCGCCCTTGCCCGAATGCTCGAGCCGGATCCCCCGCGCGTTCGCCTTCGCCGCCAGCAGCGCATCCATCGCCGTCAGGCCCGGCTTGTGCTCGATCATCGTGAAGTGCTTCTCGACGCCGTCGCCGAAGTCGATCACCAGCCGCACGTGCGTCTTCGCCTGCGTCGCCGCCTCCGCCCCCGCCCCCCCGCCCGCGCCCGCCTGCGGCGCCTGCACCGTCGTCACCCCCGCCATCGCCTCCGCCGCGCCGGGCCGGTGCACCAGCCCGCGCGTCGCCAGCGCCACCACGAACAGCCCCGCCGCGAGCACCACCAGCGCGCTCAGCAGGTTCCGCAGTGTGTGACGCGTCGCGTTGCTCATCGCGGTGAGTCCTCCGGCTCCGCCCCGCCCTGCGCCGCTCCGTCCTCCGACTTCACCGGCGGCTCTTCCCGGGGCCGCTCGATCCACGCCAGCGCCGCCAGCCGCTCGACCAGCATCCGCGCCTCCGCCGCCGCGGGGCGGGCCTCATCGATCGCCAGCGCCCGCCGCTCACCCTCGATCGAGAACGACACGCAATACCCGCCGCGTCCCGCGGTGCGCTTCCCGAACTCATCCAGTTCCGGCAGTCGGCCCGTCCGGTCGGGATGATCGGCATCCACCAGCCCCGTCCCGCGCAGCGCCCGCCACAACTCCCACATCTGCCCGCGGGTCAGTTGACGCGTCCGCGCGGGATACGTGTCCTCCGTCGCGCCATACCCCACCGCGACCCGCAGCACCGCGTCGGCCTCCACCACGTACCGCGCCGCCCGGGGCACGGTCGACCGCTCCGCCTCCGTCCGCGCGTTGATCAACGCCCCCAGCGGAACCGGCCGCAGCACCGTCACCGCCAGCCAGAAATCCGCCGGCGGCTCATCGCTCAGCAGCGCACGCTCCACGCGCTCTGACCGCGACGCGGCGCACCCCGCCATCGCGAGCACCATTACGCACAGAACTGGGAACGGCCATCGCACATCGCCAGTGTACCCCTTCGCGCGCCGCCCCGCGATCGGACCCCCGATCACACCATCCGCGTCACGCTCACCGCGGCGTACAGCCCCGCCACCCGCTCCCGCGGCACCACCATCGCCGGATACCGCGGGTTCAGCGGCTGCAACCGGATCATCTCCCCGCACATCTCCTCTTCCCCCTCGATCCCCCGGTCCCTCGACCCCTCAGTCCCCGCCGCTTCGAAGAACACCCGCTTGAACGTGCTCTGATGATCCGGCTCCAGCCGCACGAAGCAGTCCATTCCGTCGCGCAGGTCCCGCGCCGGGCTGAACACCACGATGTCCCCCTCGCGATAGTCGGGCATCATCGAGTCGCCCACCACCCGCGCCGCGAACGCGTCCGCATCGCGCACATCCGGCACGCGCACATACTCATCCGCCACCCGCGCCGGATACCCCAGATCCGTGAAATCGCATGGATATCCCGCCGCGACCGAGTTGATCAGCGGCACCTCCACCGCGATGCCGATCGCTTCCAGCCCGCGCGACTCCCAGCCCCGCCGCGCCTCATCCGCTGATTCACTCTGGAACGACTCGCCCGCGCCGTCCCCCGCGATGCGCTCGATCATCGCCCGCAGCCGTCCGCTCCGGTGCAGGCCGTCCAGGTCGACCCCCCTCCCGCTACCCGCCGATGCGCCGCCGCCCCGGTTCAGCAGCGCACGGAGTTGCTCGGCCGCGGCACGCCTCCCCGCCTCCGCCCGCGCCAACTCCCGCCGCACCGGCCCCGGCGTCGCTTCCCACTGCGCCGCGAATACCAGTTCACCGGCCGTCAAACCCAGGTGCGCTTCCAGCCGCGCCAGCAACCCGGCGCTCACTCCCGACCCCAATCGAAACCCCGTCTCCAGTTGCGACAAGTATGACTTGGCGCACCGCGCCATCGTCGCCAACTCCTGAAGAGTCAGTCTCTTACGGATCCGTGCCGCGCGCAGAATCGACCCCAGCGACCCCGCATCCGCCGCCCGTGCCCCTGCTGCCTCAGCCGTCGCTGCCATGTGGATAACCTATCAAAATACGTACGCAAATCTTGATCGTTCGTGTTTTATACGGTATCTTTTACCTCGGTTTACCCGACGGTGAACACGACCCAAAGGAGGCTCAGTCATGGATCCGCGGCATCCAAACACACACCGCACCAATAACCTAACCCAGACCGATCAAAAAGACAAGCCCCGCCACTCAACTTTTCGCCGGCGTGCCCACCAGATCGCTCCCACCCACATCCCGCGCCCCGAGGCCGAACGCCTCCTCGCCCTCGCCGACTTCCTGCCCATCAGCGATGCCCTCGTCGTCCGCGAGTTGCTGGGCGCGGGCCGAACCGTTTCCCATGTGGCCCGCCTCCTGGGCGTCTCGCGCCACCGCATCCGCTCCCGCGTCAACCGCCTGCTCAACCGAACCCGCGACCCGGCCTTCCGCTTCGTGGTCTCGCGCCGCCTCCGCTTCCCCGCGGGCAACTCCTCTCTCTCGCGCGCCGCCCCGCGCCTCGCCTGGCCCGATGAGTGGCCCGAGCCCACGCGCATCGCCGCACAACTCTGCATCCTCGACGGCAACTCCTGCCGCGATGCCGCACGCCGCGCCAACCTCTCCTACCACGTCCTCCGCCGGCAGATCTCTCTTCTGCGCGAACTCGGGCGCGTCTGGCGCTCGGCGAGCGCGCCCCGCGAAACGCCCTGATCGCTCGCCGCAGGGGGCCCCATGTCCGCACCGTCGATGTCCTCGCGCACGCTCCGCGCCCTGGCGGTCTTCGGCCTCACCGTCCCGGGCGCCCGCGCCGCGTTCGGTCGCGACGCGCTCCCCGCCGCTCGTTCCGCGGCCGCCGCCGCGCTCCTGCGCCTGCGCGCCGGCCCGCCATGCCGCATCCTCCTTGCCGGTCATAGCGGCACCGGCAAGTCCACCGCGCTCCGCCTCGCCCGGCGCGAGCTCCGGCCCCCTCGCTTCGCGATCATCCATCTCCGCACCGAGCCGCTCCGCGTCGAACCGCGGCCGCCCATCGACCTGCTCCGCATGGCGCTCCCGGCCGCCCTCTCCACGCTCGCCCGCGCCGGCCTTGCCGATCCCACCCTCCTCACTCGCCCGGCGCGCCTGCTCTCCGACGGCCAGCGCTGGCGACTCGCCTTCGCGCTCGCCGCCCGCCGCGCTTCCGCAGTGCCCGCCCCGCGCCGGCCCGTCCTCTTCGCCGACGAGTTCGCCGCGTGCCTCGACCTGCCCACCGCTTGCGCCCTCGCGCTCGCCGCGACACGCTCACCCGTCTCCATCCTCGCGGCATCCTCGCGCGATGAACTCATCCTCGCCATCCGTCAACTGCCCGATTGGCTTGTCATCGACCTCCGCTGACACCCTCTCACCCCGATCGATCCCTCCACCATTGTCGCCGCCCATGTTCAGCCCCATCACCATCTCCGCCGGTTCGCCGTCCGACTACGCCGCGCTCGCGCGGTTCCACTACCGCGCCGGCCCGCCCGCGACCCGCGAGCGCACGATGCGCGCAATGGACGGCGACACGCTCGCGGGAGTCCTCATCGTCTCGCGCCCCGTCCTCAACGCCCGCTGGCGGCCCCTGCTCTGGCCCGGCCTCTTCGCCCACCCCGACCCCGCGCAGCACGCCCGGCTCATCAACCTCCACCTCCGCTGCATCTCGCGCGTCATCGTCGATCCTCGCTTCCGCGGCCTGGGGATCGCCACCGCCCTCGTCCGCGCCTATCTCGACGACCCGCTCACCCCGCACACCGAGGCCGTCGCCGCGATGGGCGCATTCGCCGACTTCTTCCGCGCCGCCGGCATGCGCGAGGTCGCGCTCCCGCCCTCGCGCCGTGACGCACACCTGCGGCGCGAACTCCGCGCGGCCCGCCTCCAGCCCTGGCGCCTCGTCGATCCCGCCTCCGTCCGCCGCCTGCCCCGCGCCCGCCGCCGGCGCGCCGAGTCGGCGCTGCGGCGCTGGGCCAACGACTCCCGCGCCACCCGCCGCGATGCGCACGCCGATCTCGATCAACTCGTCGCCATCGCCGCGCGCGCGGTCGCCAGCCCCGTGCCCGCAAGGGCATACGCCTTCGACGCACCCATCACTGACGCACCACCACGGGAGGGACTATGTCCAAGCGATCATCACGCCGACCCGCCACGACGCGAACGCCCATCCGCCACGACGCCGCGCGGCTCCTCTCAATCCACGCGCTCCGGCCCCGGCACATCCCCGGCCGCGCTCGCGCCGATCTCATGTCCCACCACATCCACCGCGCGCCCGCCGAGAGCGAGCCGCACGTCCCGCCCATCGACCCCGCCTGCCCGCCCGCCGACCCCCGCGAACTGGCCGACCTCCTCCGCTCGCGACTCGACATCCGCTTTCCCGATCCCGCCGACCGGCCCGATCGCGCCGACGGGCCCTTCGACTACCTCGTCCACTCCTTCTTCGAAGGACGCCGATTCCCGTCCGAGAGCGGCACGCTCGCGCCGCAACAGCCCGCCGACCATCTCCCCCCCGACCGACACCCCGCCGACTGCGTCGTCTGGGCCAATCGCGGCGGCGGCAAGACCTTCCTCGGCGCCGTCGCCACCATGCTCGACCTCGTCTTCAAGCCTGCCATCCAGGTCCGCATCCTCGGCGGCTCGCTCGAGCAGAGCCGGCGCATGCACGAGCACCTTACCCGCCTCTTCGAGCATCCCGCCCTCGCGCCGCTCCTCCGCCCCGGGCGACTCGGCCGCGCCGCGAGGTCCATCACCCTCATCAACCGCTCCCGCGCCGAGGTCCTCGCCGCCTCCGAAACCTCCGTCCGCGGCGTGCGCGTCCAGAAAGTCCGCTGCGACGAGGTCGAACTCTTCGACCACGACCTCTGGCGCGCGGTCCAACTCACCACCCGCTCGCTCCACGCCCACGGGCCGTGGGGCGCCGTCGTCCGCGGCAGCATCGAGGCCCTCTCCACCATGCACCTGCCCTACGGGATCATGTGGGACCTCGTCGGCGCCGGTGTCGGCGGTTCCGCCGATGCGCCCGCCGCGACGCCGCGCCGCCGCCTCTTCCGCTGGGGAATCGTCGACGCTCTGGAGCACTGCACCGACGAGCACGCGTGCGAATCCTGCGACCTGTTCGACGACTGCCGCGGCCGCGCCAAGGCCGCCCTCCCCTACGCCGCGGGGCACATCCGCATCGCCGACGCGCTCGCCCAGAAGCGCCGCGTCGATGCCGAGACCTGGCGCAGCGAGATGCTCTGCCTCGAGCCGCGCCGCCACGACCTGGTCTACCCAGAGTTCGATCCGCGCATGCACGTCGTCGGCCTCGCCGCCGACGACTCGCCCGACCCTGCGCCCCTTCCCGCCGGTCATCACTTCATCGCCGGCATGGACTTCGGCTTCCGCGCGCAGACCGCCATCCTCCTCGCGCGGCCGCTCCCCGACGGCGCGCTCGTCGTCGAGCACGAACTCATCGCCACCCAGCGAATCCTCCAGCGGCACATCGATGCGCTGCTCGCCCTCCTGCGCCCCCGCGGCGGGCTTGCCGCTCTCCAGTTCCTCGCCGCCGACCCCGCCGGAAACGCCGCCAACGACCAGACCGGGCACGCCAACATCCAACTCCTGCGCGAGGCCGGCATCCCCGCGCGCAGCCGCGCACTCGACATCGCGCAGGGAATCCGCCTCGTCCGCGCACGCCTCGCCCCGGCCGCCGGGCCGCCGCGGCTGTTCATCCACGCCCGATGCACACGCCTCATCGAGTCCCTCCGCCGCTACCACTTCAAGCCCGGCGACGGCCGCTCGCAGGTCCCCGCCAAGGGCGAGTTCGACCACGCCTGCGATGCGCTCCGCTACATGATCGCGATGCTCGACGCCGCCCACGACACCCGCGTTGCCGGGTGGTAGAGCAGGCGGGCACACTCGCCCCGCGCGGGCCCGACTCTTCGAGTCGGGCCCTTATGTTCAATCCAAGACGCCGACCGCAAGACCCATCGGCCGTGGTCTGTCGCGAAGGGCCGCTCTGATACACTCATCCCCCAGCGGGTCAATCATCCCCCACCCATCCCACAGGAGCCCCCATGTCCGGAACACCCAACACCGTCCGCAAGAAGATCAAGTGGTCCACCGGCAAGCGCAAGTGCGGCGCACGAGTCTGGAAGAGCAAGTGGATCACCGTCCACACGCCCCCCAAGGACAAGGCCGACAAGAAGCCCGCCAAGGCCTGATCCGCGCAACGCCTATCCCGCCCGTTCGCCCCCGCCCCCCCCCCGCACACTCAACGTCCCGGGCCGCGCCGCCGCGGCCCGTTTTCATGCGCATCTCTCGCCGCGCCCTCGTTCAGTCCTTCCGCCGGAAGACCTGCTTGAGCAACTGCCCGTCGAACTGCTCGGGCACCAGCCCCGTCGCCGCATAGCGGTACAGCGCCGCCACGATGATCATCTGCAGCGTGCTCGTCACCAGCGACAGGCCCACCAGCATCAGCAGCATCAACCCGCCGCCGAGAGCCACCGGCCACGGCGACCCTGTCGCGATGGTCAGCCCGATGCCCACCGCCAGCGGCACCAGCGACACCAGGAACCCCAGGATGCTGATCGCGCCCAGCCCGATGTTGGCCACCAGCGTCTCGCCCCAGGTCTTCCGCATCACCCCCGCCGACCGCTTCACCGCCTCGATCGGGCCCGCGCCCTCCACCACCAGCACCGGCACCACGAAGTACGTCGCGATCGTCCACACGAACCCGATCAGCCCGATCACGATCTTCCCCAGCAGGCCCGACCGCTCCGAGATCATCCGCAGCACCATGCCCACCGTCGCCGCCACCAGCGCCCACCCCAGGATCTGCGGCAGCCGCGACGCCGCCACGCTCAGCCCCGCCGACACCGACGCGTCCTCCCCGTTGAACTTCCGCATCGCGCACGCGATCAGCGCCGCGTTGAAGAACGCGATCACCGCGTAGTTCGCAAAGTAGAACGCGAACACCACCGCGTAGTACAGAGGGTTCTCCGACGCGTGCCGCACGCCCTCCTGCCGCTCCGACAACTGCGACCAGTCCACCGTCATCGCGACCGGCAGCGCGAAACTCGCCAGCACCAGCAGGCACGCCGCGCTGCTCAGCAGCGGGAACACCACCAGTTGCTTGTCGCTCCGAAGAACCGCCCAACTCTGCTTGCCCAGTTCCCAACTCCGGCCGATGCGCTCGAACATGCCCGTCCCTTTCAGCAGTGTTCATAAGGCTATCGGGAACTCCCCCGCCGCACAATGAACTTCTGGCCGCGCCCCCAACGCACCAACCCCGCGCGGCGTGCCGCACGGGGTCGATGCCTCAATCCATCACCCCCGCTCCCCGGAACTCACGTCCCGCACCCCGCAAACCACAGCGACAGGAAGAAGAAGATGTCCGGCACGGCGACGCCCGGAACCCCGTCCATGTCCGCGCGGATGTTCTGCGCAAACCACGCGCTCAGATACGCGAAGATGTCCGCGACATCCCGCGTGCCGTTGCCGTCAAAGTCCGCCGCGCACCCGCCCGCGTACACCATCGAGATCGCGTCGTTGGCCGTGAACTCCTCCGGCTCCGCGCCCGGGATCGCCGCCAGCGTCGCCCGCACCACGTCGCCCACGCTCAGGTGCAGCGGCGGCGACGAGACCCGCTCCGTGTTGATGTAGCACGCGCACGGATACCCCGGCCGGTACGGCTGGCAGAACTGGCTCGGATCCGGGCAGAACCCGTCGCAGAAGTTCGGCACGCACCCGCTCGACACCGACGCCCCCACGTTGTAGATGTACATCGCCGTGATCACCGGAACATCGTTCACCCAGATCGTCACCGTCCCGCTCAGGTTCCGCACCGTCCCCGCCTCCGGGTTGAACAGCACCGGATCCACGCTCACCACCTGCCCCGCGCCGCCCGCCGACGCGTTCACCATGATCCCCGTCGAAGCGCGGAATGCGCGATCCGCCCTCGCGGCCTCTGTCCCCAGCCCCACACACGCGACAAGCGCACCGATAGCAAGCATGGAAGTCTTCACGAGTCATCTCCTTGAAGTTGCTGTTTCCCGTCCCCGGCCCGCATTCCCGGCATGCGCGGCCCTGACTCCATGACATTCCCGATGCGCGCGCAATCTTGCATGCCCGCGCGCAGGTTCCGCAACTTCTCCACAAACCGGGGAGGAACGGTGCGCGCCGACTTCTCTCCCAGTGCCGAGTGCCTATTGCCTCATGCCTACCGCCCTCTTCACCGCCCCCACCACCCGCGCGTTCGTTGCGCGGTCCTTCACGCTCACGCGCACCGCGCGATCGCCCAGGCTCGGACTGATCGTCGCGCACTGCCTGACAAACACGCCCTCTTCGCGGCAGCGCTCCACGATCGCCGTCGCGCCCGGCATCCCCTCGCTGAGCAGGCACAGCACGCAGTTGATCTCACCCTCGTGCACACGCCACGGCGCAACCGGCCGCAGCGCGCCCGCGAGTTCCCGGCGAAGTTCGTGCGTCTCGCGATACTGAGCCGCGTAATACCCCGGGTCCGCCAGCGCACGCACCGCGGCCACCTGCGCCGGCAAACTCACGGACCACGGCGGCGTGATCCGCCGGATCTCCGCCGCGATCGACCCCGGCCCGACCAGGTACGCCGCCCGCGCGCCGCTCAACGCATACCCCTTCGACAGCGACTTGCACACCACCACGTTCCCGCTCGTCGCCGCAAACCTCTCCATCGATTCCCCGCTCCCCACGTACTCGATGTACGCCTCATCGATCCACACCCGCGTCCGCGCGTGCGCGCTCCCCACCAGACGCTCCATCTCCGCCCGCCCCACGTGCACCCCCGTCGGGTTGTTCGGGTTCACCAGCGCCACCACGTCATACTCGCCCGACGCCAGCGCACGCCCCAGCGCTTCTCGCGGCACAACAAACCCCTCCTCCGCGCTCAACTTCAGCCGGTCCACCCTGCACCCAACCACCCGCCCCAGCACGTGTTCATACTCCGCGTACATCGGATCGAGCACCAGCACCCGCGATGCCGGCGTCAGCCAGTGCCGCATCGCCAGGAAGATCAGCGCGCTCGACCCGCCCCCGACCGCGATGCTCTCCGCCCGCACGCCGCGCGCCGACGCGATCGCCTCCACCAGTCCCTCCGCGTGCGTCGGCGGCGAGGTCGACAGCATCCACGGCAGATGCTCGTGGATCGCCTCCATCACGCCCGGCGCGGGGGCGAACCACGCGTCCAGCACATCCGCGCTCACCACCCCGTGCCGCCGCGACAGGTCGTCAAACCCCGCCCCCACCGCCGCGAAGAACGCACCGCCATGATCGCACGGCGCCTTCCCTCGTTCCCTCGATCCCTTCCGCAGCGCCCCCTCGATCCGCTCCAGCACCTCCGGCAGCCCCACCGATGCCCGCTCGATCTCCTCCACGCTCGCCGTCATCACCTCATACTCGCACGCCCCCGACGAGAACCGGATCCCCGTCCCCTTCAGCCCCACCCGCACATACAGCGGCGACACCTCGCGCCGACCCATCACCACCACGTGCCGGCCGCCCGCATCGCGGATCGCGTGCAGCGCCGCACGCATCAGCATCAGCGCCGCCGGCCCGCGCCGATGCTCCCGCGACACCGTCAGGATCCGCACCTCCCACAACCCGTCATCAAACCGCGCCGGGATCTCCTCGCGCTTCAGATACTTCTCGATCGAGTACCGCGGCGAGGTCGGCGGCGTCAGACTGATGAACCCGATCATCCGCCCGTCCGCCTCCGCCACCAGGTACCGGTTGTGCGCATCCAGCCCGTCGCTCAGCCGACGCGACCCGTTGATCGCGTGCTGACCCAGTTCCACCGCGTACACATCGTGCCGCATCGCGTAGATCGCGTCCCGGTCCGCGCCCGACGCCTCCTCGGCCCGCACCACGATCCGCACTCCACGACGGCGATCGACAGCCATGTTCGGCCTCCAGCCCGCCACCCCCTCCCCACCCCCGCCGTCTGGCTGGTCCATCGGCTGCGCGCGCGGCGCGCGCCCCGCCACGGCATCGCGCTGGCATTGCAGGGCTCGGGGCAATGGGCGTGGTGCGACG
>CAYPEI010000043.1:0-15194 GCA_964409775.1 uncultured Phycisphaeraceae bacterium
ACAGAGATACGCTACTCGAACCCGATCGGTTGCGCGGGGTTGTTCAGAGGTCCCAGCGATTGATTGGGCACGCTCGGCGGCACGAGCCAGGGGAAAAAACTCCCGGTCTCGAAGTCGCCGTTCTGCACGATGTTCCCGGCCGACGCCGGGGAGGCGGAGACCAGCGTGAGCGCTGCGGCGCAGATGGGTAATCGGACCATGGCTTGGCTTTCCGCGAGGTGAGAGAGGCAGTCAATGTACCACGGCGCGGAGGAAAGACCAAGGGAAAGGCAGGCGGGACAGGGAAAGAAGGTCGTGCGGGGGCGGGGTCAGATGTGATGTCACCGCCGTTGGCGCGGCGGGGGCAGAGGTAAAGCGGTCGGAGAGTGTCGCCCCTTCGGGGCTCGATTGCCAAGGCGATCCGTGTACCCGGGGCTGACGCCCCAGGCTCGTCACGTGGCCCGCTTCGCGGGCGGGGATGGGAAGGGACCGGCTCAGTGAGAGCATGGTGAGGCGGCACGTTGTTGGCAGTCGGCCCGGCATGCCCCCCGCTATGCTCAGTCCGCATGTCGAGGATCGACACCATCTTCCGCGAACTCCGTGCATCGGGGCGCACCGCGCTGATGCCGTTTGTGTGCGGCGGGTATCCGTCGGCGGGGGCGGTGTGCGCCTCGCTTCTGGAACTGGAGCGGGCGGGGGCGAGCGTGGTGGAGATCGGGATTCCGTTTTCGGACCCGATCGCGGATGGGCCGGTGATCGCCGCGGCGATGCACGAGGCGATCGGGGCGGGGTGCACCCCGGCAAGCGTTGCGGCGGAGGTGCGGCAGGCGCGGGCCGCGGGGTGCGGGGTGGGGATCGTGGCGATGGTGAGCGTGTCGATCGTGTGGCGGCTCGGGCCAGAGGCGTATTTCCGTCAACTGGCCGATGCGGGCTTTGACGGCGTGATTCTGCCGGACCTGAGCGCGGAGGAGAGCGGGCCGTGGCGAGATGCCGCGGCGGCGGCGGGGCTGACCTCGACGCTGCTGGTGGCACCGACGACCTCCGCGGAACGGGCCGCGGCGATCGCGCGGGCGTGCACGGGGTTCGTGTACGTGCTCACGCGCACGGGCATCACGGGAACCGGCGGTTCGAACGGCCGATCGCCAACCGCGGCGACGGTGGCCGAGCGGGTCAGGCAACTTCGCGGCGTCACCACCCTGCCGCTCGCGTGTGGATTCGGCATCAGCACCCCTGAACAGGTGCGGCAGGTTCTGGAAGAGGGCGGGGCGGATGCGGCGATCGTGGGTAGTGCGCTGGTGAAGCGCATGGGTGAGGCGGCGAAGGCGGGGCGCGACCCGGCGAAGGCGGCCGGGGAGTTCTGCCGCGAACTCATGCCGTGCTGCTCTCGATGATTGGATCGCGGCGGACCGGAGGCCGGCTGCCCAGTCGTCAGCAACCGACAGGCAGGTTGGGGTGGTGGGAAGAGGTGGAGGAGGTGGAAGATGCCAAAAAGCGATTGGGGAATCGCGAATTGGGTTTCCCGGCCGGTGCAACCGCGCAACAATCAAGCCCGAGAGACCGCGGGACCCACCTGCTTGGAACGCCCCGAACTGATCCCCGGCCGCGAGTGCGATGGAGCGCTGGCGCGACCGGGGGCGGCGATCCGTGAAGGCACGCTCCGCGGCCGAAAGGCCCCATGGCGCTCGAGAACGGCAGTGCGAACGGAGGCTCGATCCTGTCCACATCGCGGCACGAGGCGGTGAGCGGTTATGTCGCCCCGAAGTCGCGGTATCAGCAGAATGGGAACGGCATGAGCGGCGGAGCAGGGCAGCGCGTGGACGGGTTTTATGCCGCGGACGTGTTCAACGAGCGGGTAATGCGGCAGCGGCTGCCGAAGGACGTGTTCAAGCGGCTGATGGAGACGATCCATCAGGGGAAGGCGCTGCGCGCGGAGATCGCAGACGTGGTGGCGGCGGCGATGAAGGAATGGGCGATCGAGAACGGCGCGACGCACTACACGCACTGGTTCATGCCGCTGACGGGGCTGACGGCGGAGAAGCACGACTCGCTGACGATCCCGGATGGCAAGGGCGGGACGTTGAGCGAGTTCGGCGGGTCGGCGCTGGTCTCGGGCGAGCCTGACGCGTCGAGTTTTCCGTCGGGCGGCCTGCGGGCGACGTTCGAGGCTCGCGGCTACACGGCGTGGGACCCGACGAGCCCGGCGTTCCTGACGCGGAGCGAGGGGACGGTGACGCTGTGCATCCCGACGGCGTTCGTGTCGTGGACCGGGGAGGCGCTGGACAAGAAGACGCCGCTGCTGCGGTCGATGGACGCGATCTCGCACCAGGCGATGCGGGTGCTGCGGCTGTTCGGGACGGACGCCGGGGTGGCTCGCGTGGTGACGACGCTGGGGCCGGAGCAGGAGTACTTCCTGATCGACCGGAACCTGTACTTTGCGCGGCCGGACCTGCTGCTGTGCGAGCGGACGCTGTTTGGCGCGCGTCCGCCGAAGGGGCAGCAGTTGGAGGACCACTACTTCGGGTCGATTCCGGCGGCGGTGCTGACGTACATGACGGATGTGGAGCGGGAACTGTACCGGATGGGCGTGCCGGTGAAGACGCGGCACAACGAGGTTGCGCCGGGGCAGTATGAGATTGCGCCGGTGTTCGAGACGACGAACGTGGCGTGCGATCACCAGATGCTGGTGATGGAGGTGCTCAAGCGGGTGGCGCCGCGGCACGGCTTGCAGGCGATCCTGCACGAGAAGCCGTTTGCGGGCGTGAACGGCTCGGGCAAGCACAACAACTGGTCGCTGTCGACGGACACGGGCATCAACCTGCTGGATCCGCGGGAGGAAGCGCACACGAACATGCAGTTCCTGGTGTTCCTGTGCGCGGTGATCCGTGCGGTGGACCTGCACGCGGACCTGCTGCGGGCGTCGATCGCGAGCGCGAGCAACGACCACCGGCTGGGCGCGAACGAGGCCCCGCCGGCGATCATCTCGATCTTCCTTGGCGACATGCTGACGGACATCATCGACCAACTGGAGACGGGGAAGACCCGGCGGACGATCAAGGGCGGCGCGCTGGACCTGGGCGCGCACACGCTGCCGCAGATCCCGCGTGACTCGGGCGACCGGAACCGGACCTCGCCGTTCGCGTTCACGGGGAACAAGTTCGAGTTCCGGGCGGTGGGCTCGACGCAGTCCTCGGCGTGGCCGAACACGATCCTCAACACGATCATCGCGGAGTCGCTGGATCATGTGGCGACGCGGCTGGAGAAGGCCGTGGGGACGAGGCCGACGGAGGCGAAACTGCAGGCGTCGGTCCGGCTGCTGCTGAAGGACATCGTTCGCCAGCACCGGCGGGTGATCTTCAACGGCGACGGCTACTCGGCGGAGTGGCACGCGGAGGCGGCGAAGCGCGGCCTGCCGAACTTCAAGGACACGGTGGAGGCGCTGCCCGCGCTGCGGACGAAAAAGGCGGTCGACCTGTTCAAGAAGTACAAGGTGCTGTCGAAGGCCGAGTTGGAGAGCCGTGCGGACGTGTTCGTCGAGAAGTTCATCAAGCAGGTCACGATCGAGGCGGAGACGATGGTGTCGATGGCGCGAACGATGATCCTGCCGTCGTGCCTGAAGCACCAGGCGCGGGTTGCGCAGGCCGTCGCGACGGCCAAGCAGGCCGGGGTCGACTCTGACGACCAGACGGAGATGCTGGAGGAGTTCGTGGACCTGGTGACGGATCTGCGGACGCGGATCGCCGAACTGGAGAAGGCCGTCGAGCACCACGAGTCGGACCCGGTCCGGCACGCGAAGCAGATCAAGGCCGAGGTGCGGCCGGCGATGGCGGCGCTGCGGAAGGTGGCGGATGAACTGGAGACGCAGGTCGCCGCGGATCTGTGGCCGATGCCGACGTACCGCGAGTTGATGTTCATCAAGGGCTGAGCAAACCCGACGAGCGTTGAGTATCACGGGGCGCACCGCGGGTGGTGCGCCCCGTTTCGTTCCGCCTAGACTGCCCTGGCCTGGCCCCGTAGCTCAGCGGTTAGAGCTGGGGACTCATAATCCCTTGGTCGCAGGTTCGAGTCCTGCCGGGGCCATTTTGGGGCGGCGTGAAGGGGAGCGGGCGGGCGTTACCGCTCGACGAGGCGGGTTCGCGCGAATCGGCCGCATTCGTCTCTTCGATCCATGACCATGGACCAGAACTCGGCGGCGGCGATGGCGTCGCCCTCGGCTTCGGCGGCCTCGGCACGGAGGAGCGCGGGAACGGCCGAGCCGGGCCGACCGGCGTCGATTTCGGCGGCGAGTTTCCTGAGGTGATTCGGACCGAACCCGGCCTCGAGGAGCGGCGCGTTGCACGTGGACGCGAGCGTCTCGATGAAGATCGGGCTTTCGTTGGTTCGCCAGAAGTTTCGGGCGACGTCGGTGAGTTCGACGACGATCCGCTCGCAGGCCTGGGCATCCCCGATCTCGAAGAAGCGGTCCATGAGCGTCTGGAGATGCCTCTGGGTGTGCTCGGGGATGTGGATGTCCGCGGTCTTCATCAGACTGAGGGCGTTGAGGCAGGCGCGGAGGCTCTCGTTGAGCATCGCGGCGGCGGAATCCTGGTCGCCGCGGAGTTGAAGGATCGACGCGCCGAGGCTGGCGACAACGGACTGGGTGTCGAGCACGAAGGCGTCATCGGGATCGGCGCTGAGCATGGGCTCGGTCAACGACTTCGCCTGCGTCCAGAGGGCGAGGGCTTCCTCGAAGCGGCCGCGGTCGGCGAGGTTGCCGGCGACGTTCACGAGGTCACGAACATGCCGGATGATGTGGCCGCGGTTGGTGGGGGACAACTGCACGAGGCGCCGGCCCATGGCGAGGCGCTCATCATCACTGGTGGAAGGCAGGGCATCGCGACTTTCGGGCACTTCATCGCGGCGCACTTCCTCGGCGAGCACGGTGAGTTTCGCGAAGAGGCTGCCGGGACGCTCCGGGGACATGGCGAGCAGACGGTCGGCCTGCTGGCGGGACTTCTGGAAGTACGCGCGGCTGCGGAGGCGGTCGCTGTCGTAGAGGTTGGCGGCGAGTCGCTGGTAACTCCAGTAGAGTTGATCGTTCAGACGCACATCGGTGGGACTGCGGGCGACCAGGTCTTCATCGAGATCGAGCGCGTGTTCGTACATGCAGAGGGCGGCGTCGCCACGGCCCATGGCCTGGTATGCGTCGCCGGCCTTGACGATCGTGAGCGAGCGGAGGCCGGTCCATTCACTGGGGGCGTTTGGGAGCGCGGAGAGTTGGTCGAGGATCTTGAGCGCTCGGAGGCGCAGGTCGAGCGCGTCGGGCCACTTCAGGTCGTGCACAGCGAGGTCGCCCTGCGCATCGAGCAGGCGGGCGATATTGAACGTGAGGCGGGGGTTGCCGGGCCGGGCCGCGGCGAACCGTTCGACGGGCGCCTGCAGTTCGGAGACGATCCGGCGGCGGGTATCGACGGTCCCGGACATCGGCGTGAGACGATCGAGCACCTGGTTGAGGAGCACATCGGCTGCGCCGCTGGCGGCCTCGAAGTTCTGCTCGGACTGGGCCCATGCGCGTTCGAGCATGGCCACGCCGCCGATCGAGGCAAGCAGGGCAACGGTCGCCGCGGCAACGACGCGCGGGTGTGCTCGCGCGAGTAGGCGGAGTTGGCGGAGCGCCGAGGGTGGGCGGACCAGCGTGGGCTCTCCCTCGGCTGCGCGGCGCAACTCCGCGGCGAGTTCGGAGGCGGAGTCGTAGCGATCGCGTCGATCTCGGGCGAGGGCCTTGTGCAGGACGGCTTCGATATCGCCCCGGGCATCGGGCACGAGCGTGGAGAGGCGGGCGATCTCTCCACGGTGAACAGCGCTGACCGTTTCGGCGAGGGAATATCCGGCGACATTCACGGGCGAACGCCCGCTGAGCAGGAAGTAGGTGATCGCCCCGAGGGCATAGACATCGGCGCGGGTATCGATCCCCTCGCCGCCGGGATCGGGGGACCCCCCGGCCTGCTCCGGGCTCATATACGCCGCGGTGCCGAGGAGTTCGCCGGGGAGGGTTGCGCTGCTCGGACCTTCGGCGGCGTCGGTGAGACGGGCGATTCCGAAGTCCAGCACCTTGGGCTGACCATCGCCGTCGAGGACGATGTTCTCGGGCTTGAGGTCGCGGTGGATGACGCCGCGGCTGTGTGCGTATTGAACGGCATCGCAGACGGCGGCCATCAAGAGGAGCCGGTCACGGATTGAACGGGAGGGCTGCGCCGCGATGTCGACGAGCGACTGGCCCTTGATGAACTCGAGCACGATGTACGGGCGACCGTCGGGCGCGGGGAGCGCCCCGGCGAGGATGACACGGGCGATGCCGGGATGGCTGAATCGGGCGAGCACCTCGGCTTCGCGCCTGAATCGATTTCGGACTTCGCGCGAGGCGAATCCGGGGTGGAGGAGTTTGATGGCCACGCGGCGGCGCGGCGAGACCTGCTCGGCCTCGAGGATCAGGCCCGAGGCTCCCGCGCCGATGACACTGACGACCCTGAAGGCGCCGATCTGCTCGGGCACACCCGCGCCGAGAGGGCTGGAATCGTGGTGGGTCGGATCACCAGAGGCGGCGGGATCTGGTTCGAGCAGGAGGCCCAATGGAGCGGCAGCGGTGTCGAGCATGGTGTGCTCCTGCCGGTCGCAGGCGAGCATGCGGCGCAGTTCTGATGCGAGGTCCGGGTCGCGCTGCTGGAGATCGTGCAGCGCGGCGTCACGCCGGGCGGCGGGCAGATCGGCGATGTCCAGGAAGACCCGGCGCAGTTCGGACCATCGGTCGGAGTTCATGCCGTTTGCGATCATGAACGCCGCTCTCCATCGGGTTGCAGCCTGCTGAGCAGCCATGCCCGCGCGGTGCGCCAACTTTCTTCAACGCTGGTGCGGCTGAGGCCGAGCACTCCGGCGGTCTCATCGACGGTCAGGCCGCCGAAGAAGCGGAGTTCGACCACCCGGGCCGCACGCGGATCGGCGGACTCGAGTTGCCCGAGCACATCGTCGAGTTCCACCGCGTCGAGGGATGCGTGGCTTGCCGACCGGGCGCTGTCGGAGGTGACGACGAGTTCGACGTCGACACGCTGGCCCGGCCCCTCGGGTGACCGCTTCTGGGCACGCTGCTTTCGGGCATAGTCGATCAGGACCTGCCGCATGGCGGTGGCGGCGGCGGCGAGAAAGTGCTCCCGGTTGCGCCAGGGGTGCGTCCCGCGGTTGGCGCGGGATGCGAATCCGGCGAGTTTGAGGTAGGCCTCGTGGACGATCACGGTCGGCTGAAGGGTGCCGGAAACCCCTGGGCGACAGTAACTTGCGGCGATTGCCCGCAGTTCGTGATAGAGCACGTTGACAATGCTCGATGCTTCCGGAACGGGCCCCTCGGCCTCAGGCCGAACCGGTTCGGAGTTGTCTTCGCTCGCTGGACCCACACGACCTCCGGCATTCGCAGTGTAACGCCAGAACCCCTGAACCGGCGATTCCAATCGAACCACTTCGGGCTTGCTCGCGAAGTTTTACTGAGGGATTGGATCGTTCGTTACGTGGATAGAGGGTGGAGGCCGTCCTTGGCCGATGCCGGGTCGAAGTGAGGGTATTGGTCGGTGCAGGCGGATTGGTTTGCGTCCGGTGCAAGCCGGATTGTGACAACGACGCCAAGCGGGAAGCAAGGGGCACGCCGTTCTGAACGAACGACATGCCCCTTTTGCATTGGCGGATCGACGATGCGGTCAGGGACACGGGCCGAACCACGCGGACAGGAAGCCGAAGATGTCGGGAACGGTGTTGGCGCCGGACTCGTCCCAATCGGCCAGCCAACTGCCGCCGAACCACGCCGAGAGAAAGGCGAAGATGTCGGGGACGTTGACGGCGTTGTCGCCGTTGAAGTCGGCGGGGCAGTAACTGTCGTTGCGCATGAGGCGGATGGTGTCCTCGATCTCGTCGGTGAAGACGAGGTCGAGGTCGCGATCGTTGTCGAAGTCGAGGATCACGGCGCAGGACGGGTTGGAATCGGCGGACCAGTCCTGCACACCGGTGAACGTCCCGTTACCGTTGTTGCGGAAGAGGCGCCAGCGGCTTCCGGAGAAACTCGACATGACCCAGTCAAGGTCGCCGTCGCCGTCGAAGTCGCCGAGGTCCGTCGCGATCGCGGTTCCGGGGATCGAGTAGGTGACGGCGGGAGCGAGCCCCCCTGCGCCGGTCCCCAAGAGGATGCCGCCGTTTCCGGAGGCGCTGTTGCTCGACGCGACATCCATGTGGCCGTCGCCGTTGACATCGCCGATGGCGATCATCCAGACATTGCCGCCCGCGCTCGCGGGGGCCAGGGCCGTGAACGTGCCGTTGCCGTTGCCCTTGAGAACACGCACCTGCTGCGAGTTGATGCATCCGACGACCAGATCGAGGATGCCGTCCTCGTCCATGTCGGCCGAGCCGAGCGCATATTCGCCGTTGCAACCGGCGTCGAAACTGGTGGCGGCGGCGAAGGTGCCGTCGCCATTGTTGAGAAGCAGCGAGACGTTGTTTCCGGAGGTGTTGCTGGTGGCGATGTCGATGTCCCCGTCACCGTCGGCATCGAGGAGCGCGAGCCCGTGCGGAGCGCCGCCCACCGACCGCACCTGACGCGGCTGGAACGTGCCGGTTCCGATGCCGAGGTGAATGGAGACGGTCGACCCGTCGGTGTTCGCGGTGGCGATATCGACCAGTCCGTCGCGATTGAAGTCGCAGGGCTCGTTCGGGCTGGCCTCGTACTCGTTCAGGGTCGGCGGGGAGAGGAAGGGATGGAACAGACCGGTTCGATCGGCGCGATTGAGGAAGACCCGGATGTCGGAAGAGACTTCGTTCACGACGACGAGGTCGAGGAAGCCGTCGCGATTGACGTCGGAACCGGCCGCGCCGTAGATGCGGGTGAAGTCCGAGGGCACCACGTTGGTGGTGAGCGAGGCGATCTGGGTGAACTGCATCTTGCCGCGGCGGGCGTGCGTGAGGAACTGGTACTGGTATCCCTGGGACCTGAAGTTTGATCCGTCCGCGCCGCGGACGGCCCTGCTGATGGTCACGGTGACGGGTTCGCCGACCGACAAGCGGCGCGTGGGTCGGAGCGTGACGGTCCGGTCGTCATTGGAGAACTCGAAGACGCCATCGGCCGGACCACTCCAACGACCGAATGCCCAGAAACTCTGGAAGGTGATCGTGGTCCTGTTGACGGGACGATCGAAGGTGACCGAGATCGGGGTGGTGAACGGCGCGAGCGTGTGCCGCGGCGGCGAGGTGGAGACAACGGTGATCTGCCCGCTTGCGCGTTGAGCGAAAAGGAACGCCGAGCATGCGCCCAGCAGGACAACGGCCTTCCACACATTCATCTGGACCTCTCCTTTCCGGGCATCGTTCAGATCGCCATGCAGACCCCATCTGTTCCAGACTCCGGTTGCGGGTGACCGCACACCGACGTAGTAGTATGCCCATCGTGCGTGGACGATGCCAGCGATCGCACGGCAATCGATGGAACTTCGCGTCAGTCGCAAGAGGGCCGCGGGCGGTGAGTTACTGGCCGGGCGCGATCCCGCCGCGAGCGGCGCTCACGAGAGCAAGGAAGATCGCGGATCCGGCTGCGGCATCGGGGGTGCGTTCGGGATGCCACTGCACCCCGAGATAGAACGGGCGAGCGGGATCGTCGATCGCTTCGATGATCCCATCTTCAGCGGTTGCGACGACTCGCAATCGGCCGGGATCGGTCACCGCCTGCCGGTGATGGCTGACAACCTCGGCGCCGGCCGCGAGGGCAAGGAGGCTGTCGGCTGGGCCGCCGCTCTTCGCGATGCGGAGGCGATGTCGGGCGTTGCCCGCATGCTGAGCGGACGTCGGAACATCATCGGGCATGTGCTGATTCAGACGGCCCGAAGCGCAGAGGGCCATGAGTTGCATGCCGAGGCAGACACCGAGCACGGGGACCGCCGCGTTGGCGGGTGCGGCCAGCGCCCGGAGAAGGGCCACTTCGTACTCCTGACGCACGCGGTGCATGGGCTTGGCGGCGGGGTGCGTGGGCTCGCCGAAACTCTCCATCCTGGGGTCGTCGCCACCGGTCAGCACGAAGCCGCGGCACCATTGCAACTGACGCGGGATCTGCTCGATGATGGGCGGCAGGACGACGGGATCACCCCCCGCTTCCGCGACGGCGCGGCAGTAGGCGAGCGCGCACTCCATGCGCAGGGCATTCGGCCTTGGCTCGGAGACATCCGCGGAGATGCCGATGATCGGGCGAGGGACTGCTGTCATCCGATTCCTTGAAGTCGTGCCGCGGGTTGATCTGGGCTGCGGCTGCTACCACGTCGGCTTGGGGGGAGTTTTGCCATCACAGATCCAGAGGAATGAGAGCGGGACGCGGAGCCTGGGCGGGAGCCAGAGGACGACGAGCGCACGCGCCAAAGACCGACCGGCAAAGGCTCCAAGGACTACGGGCAGCACGAGCAGCACGGCGGCGATCGGCAGCACACGGGACCGTGAGAGTTCGATCGCGAGGTCGGATGCCGTGAGCCATCGTCCGCCGGGGAGGCTTGCGAGCACAAAGAACACTCCGCCGAGGGCGAGCATCGGCAGGTAGGTGAGGAGCAGCCGGATGCCCCTTCGGTGGGCCGCGCCGACAGCCCAGACCGAGGCGAGAGAGAAGAGGATGACGAATCCCGGGACCCAGATGAGGAGGCCCCACCACTGGATCGCGTTGCGCCATCCGCCGGCATCGCGGATCAACGCTTGCTTGTCGAGGCCGCTCCACCATGCCGGCTCGATGTTCCACCAGCCGGACACCTGGTTCTGCGGGGCTCCTTGCGCCACCTGGTAGGCCTCGTATTGCTTGGCGATAAGCGTCTGGAGGGGTTGCGTGGTTGTTTCCATGGTGCCCACGAGGAACCCGCAGATCACCCCGGCGATGCCGAGCGAGACGGCAACGGCAACCAAGAGCCAGAGCCCCGCGGCGACCGCGGCCCACCGACCGGCCCAGCGGCCCAGGAGCGGATACTCCTGCAGGCTGGCGATGGCGCCGCACTCGGGGCAACGCACGACGAGCATGCCGTAGTGACGCTCGCGGATGATCGACTGGCCGACAAGGTTGAAGGTGCAGGCGCTGCACGGCCGATCGGCGAGCAGGGTTGAGATCCGTTCCTCGGTCGGAGTCGCGGCGGTCATGCCCGCCGGAGCAACGTGGTCGCCCATGTCGATTTCCTCCTTGCGCGGGCGCGCAGCCAAGCCGCACGCCTTCGTCGGTTCAGCCACCCGATGCCGGTCCATCGTCCGGCGGGGATCGTCGCGAGCGCGCAGCCCCACGAAACAACGAGAAGGCCGTACCCGGCGGGGATGTCGAGCACGAGTCTCACACAGAGCGCTCGCAATGCCGCGGCATCTGTCGGCGTCGTGGTGACGAGGCGGTCCATGAACTCCATCGCGCTGGGTATCGCGGGGAGGGCGAGCAGGATCGCGAGCCACCACGCCGCGATTTGTACGAAGTTCCAATGGCAGAAGAGCAGGCCCATCCAAAGCCCGCCGAGGAGCGAGGCCAGCAGCCACAGGAGCAGGGTGACAGCCACCACTTGATCGAGCCGCTCGACCCCGAGTGAGAGTTCACGGAGCATTGACCACGCGGAGTTGGTGAGGGCGACGATGACGGCGGCAACCAGCAGCGTTGAAACGCCGCGGGACGCGAGCATGAACGCCGCGAACGCAGCGCGGCGGAGCCACCGCGCCCAGACCATGGTGGGATGCACGCGACGGACGGCCGCGGTGCGGCAGCCGGGGCAGACCACGATGGGCAGGCGATACTGCGGATCGAGCGGCGCCGGGAGGCGCGTCAGATCGGAGCCGCACTCGAAGCAGGTGTGGGCGATACGCACGCTGAGGAGCCTAGCAGATCCGGGGCGACCGCTCCGCGCAGAAGTTGCCCGGGTGCAGATGGTGTTGGGATTGTGGGCGGCGGGGGTTTTGCCGCAACATTCCGGAGCGTCGCCGCTACAGTTCGGGCATGTCTACCAAAGCCGTCATTGCGTGGCTGGTCGTTGCGGTGGTCCTTGGGCTGGGCGTGATCGTGGCGTTCCGGCAAGGGGCCGGCGGAGCCGCGGGCATTGCCGTGGGCGACCGGGTGCTGAACTTCGGCGCATCGGCGGTGCGGAAGGTCACTGTCGGCCCGATGAGCGGCGTGCCGGACATCCTGGAACGCGCGGAATCGGCGGGCGGGGAGTGGCTGCTTCGGCTCGGTGGCCCGAACGCTTCGCCGATCGCGTGGCCGGTGCCCGGGGCGCAGGCCGACAACCTGCTGGCGCTGATGAACGAGGTCCGGGCCACCGCTCTTCCGCAGCGCGGCAGCGACCTGGGCGAGATGCCGACCGAGGTGACCCTTGAGCGGGTCGATGGCGGACCGATCACGATTCGCCTGGCGGAGCGGACAATCGGCGGCACGGGAATGATCGAGGTGACGCAGCGCGGGGAGAGCGGGAGCGACACGATCCGCCGGGCGATGGTGAGCGATCGCCTGCACCTGATGCTGCGTGATCGCAGCGTGCGGAACTGGCGCGACCGGACCGCGATGCCGTGGGCCAAAGGCGATGTCTCGCGGATGCGACTGGAGAGCAGCAACAAGGTGCTCGGCCTCGGCCGGATCGAGGGGCGCTGGAGTCTGCGCGAGCCCGTCGCGTCGCCGGCCGATCCGGCGGCGGTGCAGACGATGCTGGGGACGCTCGGAGCGGTCGAGGTCTCGGAGTTCATCGACGACGGAGCGCCGGGCATTCAGACGGGCGTCGAGCAGCCGCGGTCCAAAGTGCTGATCGAGATCGACCGCAGCGATGCCTCGTCGGCCTCCGACCGTCCGAGCATCAGCACGATCCGGCACACGTTTGACATCGGCGGGCCCGCCGATGGCTCGGGGGAGAAGGTGTTTGCGTTGATCGACGGTCAGCGGCTGGTGAAAGTCAACGCGGTGAGCCTGTCGAAACTTTCGCTGGATCCGGGCATGTACCTGTCGGCGCATCCGGCGGCGGTGAACGCGGCACAGGTCGGCATGATCGTGCTGGAGCGACTCGATCAGAAGGGCGTGCCGACGGATGACGGCCGCATCCTCAAGCGGTCGCTTGATCGATGGGTCGAGATCACCGCGACGGGCGGCGATGCGCCGAAGGCCCTGGCGGACGATGAAGTGAAGAACATCGCCACGACACTGGCCTTCCTGACGGGTGGTGAAGGCGCCGCGACAGCCCGCCCCGAGGTTCACCTGGACGCCCCGGAGGCGTATCGCGCCGGAGCGAGGATCTCGCTGCGGTCGCTTGATGATGCGCCGCTGGCGGAGGTTGAGATCGGCATGAGCACGGTTTCGGCGCTGGCGGCGGTGCGCACTGGCAATGTGTACCGGGTGTATCCGCTGGACCGGCTGCCCAAACTGGTTGCGCGGGTCATGCAGGCCTCGCCGGCGATCAACCCGCCGCGCGCCGGGGATGACACCAAGCCGGACGGGAACAAGTAAGGTCAGGACTTGACGGCGAGTTCGGGGGCCTTGGCCGCGATGTCGTGTCGCACGACCTTTCCAGGAAACTGGATCATGTCCGCGGCCTGGTACGCGCGCCGGCGCGCCTCGGCGATGGTGGCGCCAGTGCCGACGACGTTGAGCACTCGTCCTCCCGCGGTCACCATCGCGCCGCCCGGCTCGCGCCGTGTGCCGGCGTGGAAGACGTGGACCCCTTCGACCCTTGCGGCGGCGTCGATCCCGGAAATGGGGACGCCGGAGCGCGGCTTGTCGGGGTAGCCCTCCGCGGCGATGACGACGCAGCAGGACGCTGCGGGGCTCCACTTGATGTCGACTTCCTCGAGGCGCCTGGTGGCGGTGGCGAGGAGGACGTCGACGAGGTCGGAGTCGAATCGGGCCATGAGCGCCTGGCACTCGGGATCGCCGAAACGCGTGTTGAACTCGAGCACCTTGGGCCCGCCGGGGGTGAGCATGATTCCGGCGTAAAGCACGCCGCGGAAGTCGATGCCCTCGCGACGGAGGGCATCGAGCGTGGGCACGAGCACCTCGGCCTGGACCTGAGTGAGCATCGCATCGTCGGTGATGCCGCCGGGGCAGTAGACGCCCATGCCGCCCGTGTTGGGGCCGGTGTCGTTGTCACCAAGGCGCTTGTGATCCTGGCAGGCTTCGAGGACGTAGATGGTGCGGCCGTCGACGAGGGCGAGGACGGAGGCCTCGGTGCCTTCGAGGCGTTCTTCGACGACGACGGTCTTTCCGGCATCGCCGAACTCTCGCTTGATCATGATTCGGTCGATCGCCGCGAGCGCCTCCGCGGCGGTCTGCGGGACGATGACGCCCTTGCCCTTGGCGAGGCCCGATGCCTTGACGACCGGGGGCTCTTCGCGTGTCTCGATGTACATCCTGGCGGCGGCGGGGTCGGAGAAGATGCGACCGTCGGCCATCGGGACGGAGGCGGCCCGCATGAGTTGCTTGGCCCAGGCCTTGTCGGCTTCGAGACGGGCCGCGGCGGCGGACGGGCCGAAGATGGCGCGGCCCGGGGCGGCGAGGATGTCGGCGAGACCGGCGGCGAGGGGCTCTTCGGGGCCGATGACGACGAGGCCGATGTTGTTCTTGTCGCAGAATCGCTGGAACTGGAAGGGTGCGCGGATGTCCATGGGGACATCAACGGACTTGCCGAGCGCGGCGAGGCCGGGGTTCTCGGGGTTGGTGATGAAGAGGTTGGCGAGGCGCGGGGACTGGCGGAGTTTCCACGCGAGGGCGTGTTCGCGTCCGCCGCCGCCGACGAGGAGGACGTTGACCGGTTCACGATTCTGCGTCATTGCGGTGAGTGTAGGGAGGGAGGCCGCGGCGGGTGGGAGCGCTCGAGGCGGAGAAGGCATCGCCTCTTGGCCGCCGGACGCGGCCTTGCGGAGCGAGTCTGGAAACTGGAGGTCGGCCCCTGCGCCGCGGCACGCACGCTCGCGCGTTCACCGCCCGGCCCCTCCCGCCGGGCACTCAGTGTGTCAGACTGATACTCCCCGCTGGTGCCGTTCCTGTTCCAGACGCCCACGCCTTGATCCCCCGCCCCCCCACCGCTATGCTCCGGTCCTGATTGCGGGGTGGAGCAGTCCGGTAGCTCGTCGGGCTCATAACCCGAAGGTCCCAGGTTCAAATCCTGGCCCCGCTATTGCCGGGCCGGTTGCGAAAGCAGCCGGCCCTTTGGTTTTCAGGGAACGCCGCCGAGAGACCT
>CAYPEI010000044.1:0-14080 GCA_964409775.1 uncultured Phycisphaeraceae bacterium
TCACGCCGTCGCCTCGCGTCGATCGGGCCCACAAGGCGGTTGATCAGAAGTCCCAACTGATTCGGACTGACGGTGCGATCTCAGGTTCAATCAAAGCGGACATCCTCTCCTACGGCTCGACACGTGCAGGCGTCATTGCGGGCGGTCCCATTACCGCTGCGATCGACATCAAGATCCTGGTCCACGGAGCCGACATTATCGGTTCGTCCGTTACAGGTGAAGTCACGATTGGACTGCAACTCTTCGGCTCCATCGTCGCGACAGGGATCGACGAGGGCGATCCCAACCGAGGCCGAATCGAATCAGTCGAGGTCGGCTATGGTCGCGATGTCCCCGAGTACTACTCCAATCTCTATGAGACGGGCTTCATCGGGGCAATCTGCGCGCCCGTGAATCCCGTCACCGCGAGTGTGTGGTACACCCAGCCGCTGTGCCCTTTCTCCTTCGGCAGCATCGATTCCACCATCTGGGCCGCCGCCGATGTCGAGGGTGCCTCCATCGGACACATCCGAGTCACGCGAATGACCAAAGTGTGGCAGTTCCCGCTCGAGAAGGGCAACTACATCAGCCGTATCGAATCTCCGCTCATCGAGCATCTCGATGTGGGCGATATCCGAGAAGGCGTCGTGTGGTCTGCCCTCTTGGAGTACGACGGCTCCACGCCGGCTGACGACTTCGCGAATGACTATGCCGAGGTTCCTGAGTGCTCCGTAGGCTGCATCGGGCCCGCGGGCGCCGTTTGGTACTTTGGCTGTCCTCGGGCCGAGGTGCTGCACGATGTGTTGGGCGAAGTGCACCTCCCAACGCTTGAGGCAACGGAGACTCTCTGGATTGGTGGGCGTTTGGGAGACGGACCGCCCGACCACGACTTCGGGCACGAAGGACCCGGCACCCCGTGTGACTGCGGCGAAGGGTCACTTTGGGACTGCTGGATCTACAGCTACGGAATCCTCGATGAAGCGTCGCCCCGGGACACGAACTACGCCGCCAAAGGTCGAATTGTCGTACGAGACTTCGAAGGCTTGCGGGGCCAGATCATCATCAACGGCAACAACGCCGGCGGCACGTGGGACGGCGCGGTGATCGTGGGCGATGAACTGGGCATCGGCGACCGCATCGTCATCACGCCCAACACGAGCGACCCCGAGTTCAACCCGGCCTTCGAGGCCCCGCACTATGCCGCCCCCTCCGGCCCGCTCGGCGGCGGGGCGGTCGGGCTCGTCCCCTATGCGTTCTATCCGCAGGACTGCACACCGCCCGACGCTTCACTCGAGCACGCGGTGATGTACACCGACTTCGCGAACCCCAACACGCCCGTCATCTTCCGCTGGTACGGGCCCGTCAAGCCGCCCACCGGATACACGGCCAACAGCCTGTTGAACCTTCACTGCCAGTACCCATCCAACGAGTGCCTGCTCGCGCCGATCGACTCGATGTTCAACTTTGTGATTCACCCCGGTGCCGCCCCCCCAGGCCCCGGCGAGAAGCGGAGCGTCGGCATCACCGCCGTGCTGAACATTCTGCCAAAGGACGGCGTGTACCAGGCCTCGTGGGACGACGCCTCATCGGCCATGCTCCTGTGCAGCGATGTCGTGGGCGAGGAGTTCGTCGGCGTCTTCCCCAGCGGCCAATGCGGCATGGGCGAGATCGACGGCGGCAGGTACCTGTTCCGTGTGACGGCCGACTGCAACGGCAACGACATTCCCGACTCGGAAGACATCCTCAACGGCGACATGCATGGCCCCGATGTTGACACGGATGACAACCTCATCCTCGATGAGTGCGAGAACCTCACGCCCACCTGCGTCGCCGACTGGGACCAGAACGGCTTTGTGGGTGTCCCCGACCTGTTCGCCTTCCTGAGCGCGTGGTTTGCGCAGAGCACCCCGGCCTACTGCTTGGGCGGATCCGGCAGCCCGCCCTCGCCCTGCGGCGTTCCGGCCATCTTCGCGTTCCTGAGCGCGTGGTTCGCCACGGGGTCCGGGCCCTGTGGGCCGTAACACGGCATCGACACACATCGAGCACCTTCGCCCGGCCCGGGCCGCGACGCCCGGGCCGCTTCATGCCGCGCTCTCCGCCCGCGGGGTAGACTCCGGCGGCATGCCCGAGCCCGTCACCAACCTCGACCACCTGTGCGAACTCATCCGCGCCCAGCACCCGTGCATCTTCATCCCGACCTTCGAGGAGGAGTACGCGCTCCAACTCGTGCGCGATGCGGCCATCCGCCTGGGTCGGGGCGCGTGGTCGTGGTCGATCATCCGCGGCGTGTCCGACGCCCTCCTCGGCGGCGCGCCCGTCGAGTCCGCCACCGAGAACCCCGTCATCGGTCTGGCCCGCATGGCCCAGATCGCCGAGATGAAGGACTCCACCGCCGGCATGGGCGGCGGGGCCGGGCCGATCCTCGCCGCGCTCGACCTTGCGCCGCACCTGACCGATGACCGCACGCTGCGCCTGCTGCGCGAGACGATCCCGCGGCTGCAGCGGCACGGCGCGACGCTGGTCCTGATCGATCACCGCTCCGACCTCCCGCCCGCCGTCGTGGCCGACGCCACGCGACTGGACCTGTCCTTCCCCACGCGCGATGAACTGCACGAGATCGTGCGGAGCACGCTGCAGTGGGCCCATCGCGGCAAGCCGGTGAAGGTCAGCCTCTCCAAGAAGGACCTGGAGACCTTTCTCCGCAACCTCGCCGGCCTCACGCGGCGGCAGGCGCGGCAGGTGGTGCTCGACGCCATCGCCGACGACCGCACCTTCGACGCAAAGGACCTGCACAACATCCTCGCGCTCAAGCGGCAGGCCGTCACCGCGGGGGGGCTGCTGGAGTATGTCAAGAGCCCGGTCGATCTGTCCAGCATCGGCGGGATGAAGAACCTGAAATCGTGGCTCGCCGATCGGGAGCAGGCGTTCGAGCCCGAGGCCGCGGCCAGGGGCCTCGTGCCGCCGCGGGGCGTGCTGATGCTCGGCGTGCAGGGCGCGGGCAAGAGCCTGTGCGCGAAGGCGATCGCGACGGCGTGGCAGCGCCCGCTGCTGCGGATGGATGTCGGGGGCCTGTACGACCGCTACATCGGCGAGTCGGAGCGCCGCCTGCGCGATGCGCTCCGCCAGGCCGAGGCGATGGCCCCGATCGTGCTGTGGATCGACGAGATCGAGAAGGCGTTTGCCGGCGCGGCGAGCACCTCGACCGACGGCGGCCTGTCGCGCCGGATGTTCGGCGCGCTGCTCACCTGGATGCAAGAACACCGCGCCCCGGTGTTCCTCGTGGCCACGGCGAACGACATCGAGGCGCTCCCGCCCGAACTGCTCCGCAAGGGCCGCTTCGACGAGATCTTCTTCGTCGACCTGCCCGCCGAAGAGGCCCGCGAGCAGATCGTCCGCATCCACCTTGCGCAGCGGCACCAGGATGCGAAGGCGTTCGATGTGCCGCGGATCGTCGCGGCCACCGCCGGCTACTCCGGCGCGGAGATCGAGCAGGCCATCATCTCGGCGCTGTACAAGGCCGGGGCATCGGGGCGCCTGCTGACCACGGACATGGTCATCGACGCGGCGAAGAACTCCCCGCCGCTCTCGGTCACGATGCGCGAGCGCGTCGATGAACTCCGCCGCTGGGCCAGGGGCCGGTGCGTGCCGGCGGATTGATGCCGACGCTCAGGACTTGTGGAAAGGAAGCACCGAGCCCGTGTCACGCGGCCGTCGGGCGGTCGTCGTGCTCATCGTGCCGCGGCGGGAAGCGGTACGGCTCATCGGCCTGCCGGCGCAGACGGTCGACGCGGGCCTGCATCGCGTCGAGGGTCCGTTCGATCTGCTCGATCAGCGCGGGCGTGCGGACGGTGCCGTCCGCGGCGGTGAACTTCAGCGCGGGCGGGCGCTGGCGCTGCCGGTCATCACCGGCGGGCTCATCGCCCGGCTCCACGCGCCCCGCAAGCAGCGTCTGGCGCTGGGCCTGGCCGCGCTCCCCCCGGCCCCGAGGGATCGCCGGAAAGCGGAACGTCGCCGGGATGTCCTCGCCGCGATCGGGCGCGGCGGGGGTCTCTCGGTGCAGTTTCAGTTTGGTCGTGGCCATGAGCGGGCTCCCCGGCAACACATGCCCCCGTACCGCTCCAAGATCGGATTCACGCGGGCGTGCGTGAACCGCATGCGGCGAGAACGCCGCGGACCGGCCCGCACGAGGCGTGCAGCCTGCGCAGTTTGTGTCCGAGAACACCGTGGACGGCTGATACGCCGAACCGCTTCCCCCCACCCACCCACACATGCCCCCCGACTGTCCGCCCTGCCTGTGCAGCGTGTGGGGTTTATCCGGCCGGGGGCGTTTGCCCGGCGGGCTTCCGGCCGATCTTCGGCTCGGTCCCGGCGATGGTCCGCGCGATGTTGGTCCTGTGTTTGACGATCACCACGGCCGCGAGCGTGCACGCGACCACGAAGAACGGCCACACCGGCGGAGGGGCCGCGGAACCGGCCGAACGGGCGATCCAGGGTTGCACGCCGACAAACACCGGCAGGCACACGGCCGCGAGCACCGACGAGATGCCGACCATCCGGCAGAGCCGGACACTCGTCAGCCAGACAAACATCGCGCCGATCGCCGCGAACGTCAGGACCGGCCACACGCCCAGCAGCGCGCCGAACCCGGTGGCGACTCCCTTCCCGCCCTTGAAGCCCAGCCACACCGGGAACATGTGGCCGACGACCGTCGCGGCCATCGCGCCCAGCCAGGCGAACAGCATCGCCGTCGATGCGCCCGCGATCGGGCCGCCATCAAACCGCACGAGCCCCAGCCACCAGCCCGCGAACAGCGTCGGCAGGAGGCCCTTGAGCACATCCAGCCCGAAGCAGATGCCCCCCCACTTTCGCCCCAGCACGCGGCCGACATTCGTTGCGCCGATGTTGCCCGAGCCGTGCTTGCGGATGTCGATGCCGCGGAGATGAGCGATGAGGAAGCCGAATGGGATCGACCCGGCGAGATACGCGAAGAGGATGAGGAATGCTGCGGTCATGGCTCAGGAAGGCAATGTCCACAGAGGCCACAAAGAAGGCACAGAGTTCACAGAGTCGTTGAAATCCTCATCCGGTGTGCATGACGATCGCGATTGTCGCTTTCTCAAGGGCTGGATGCAACCGACGGCGTGTGGTGCGTCACAACACCTGACGAGCGGGCCCGCGTCCGTCTTCATTTGGCTACGGCACTCTGCTCTTTCTCCGTGCCTCTGTGTCCCCTCTGTGTTCTCTGTCGACAGCTGCTACCGCCTCGGAGCCAGGTGCGCGGCCCGCTCGGCCATCGTCGTGCACAGACTCTTCCACACGGTCTCAGGGTCCTTGCTCGCATCCACCACCGCGTAGCGCGACGGGTCGCCCTTGGCCAGGTCGAGGTAACCATGCCGCACCTTGCGGTGGAACGCCGCGCCCTTGGCCTCCATGCGGTCGAGCAGCGGGCTGAGCCGCGCCGCCGCGGCGGTTTCATCGAGGTCGAAGATCACGTACAGATCGGGCTGCAGGTTCTGCGTCGCGACGCGGGCGACGGCGGAGATATCGGCGCCGCTCAGCCCCCCCGCCGCGCCCTGGTACGCCAGCGTGCTGGCGACGTAGCGATCGGCGAGCACCAGTTCCCCGGCCTTGAGCGCGGGGCGGATGCGCCGTTCCACAAGTTCGGCGCGGCTGGCCATGTACAGCAGCATCTCGCACCGCAGCGACATGTCCATCCCGGGCTGCACGCGCGCCAGCAGCGTCTCGCGGATCTTCTCCCCCACCGGCGTGCCGCCCGGTTCGCGTACCTCGCACAGCGGGACACCCTTGGCTTTCGCCGCGTCCGACAACCTGCGGAACTGCGTGCTCTTGCCCGAGCCATCGGGGCCTTCGAACACCACGAACCGGCCGCGGTACGCGGACAGCCACGAGTGGTCCTCGTGCGGCGACAAACGGGCGGGAGGCGAGTGCTTGGACACGGCGGGCGCCTGATCTGCGGGGGTCTTGTGCACGGCCGGGGCGGTCGGAGTTGCGGTCATATCCGTTCCGGTTCGCGTCGGAGAAGTGGCGATGATCGATGCGGGGCGCGAGTGTAGCGAGTGGCGCCGCCCTCCGCTTCCCCGTTCAAGAAAGAACCCACCGAGAATCTCGGTGGGTTCTTGAATCTGCAAACAGGCTTCGCGATTCACCGTCAGGGAAACTCAATCCTCGGGCACGTGGTCGCTGGTCACGATCTCGCGGAACCGCTGACGCAGTTTCTTGGTGATCGGGCCCTCGCCCTCGGAGATCCGGAACTCGCGAGTGATCTTCTTGTTGTCGTGCTGGTCGATCTGCGTGACGCTGATGATCTCCGCGGCCGAGCCGGTGAGGAACACCTCGTCACCGTCCAGAACATCCTCGAGGCGCATCCGCTTCTCGAGGCACTTGACGCCGATGTCCTTGCAGAGCGTCTTGACCACGAACTCGCGGGTGATCCCTTCGAGCATGCCGTCCTCGGGCGGCGGGGTGTAGACCTTGCCGCCCTTCACGACGAACACGTTGTCGCCCGAGCCCTCGGTGACGTAGCCGTCGATGTTGAGCATGATGACCTCGTGGCAGCCGAAATCGATCGACTCGCACTTGGCCAGGATGTTGTTCAGGTAGTTCAGGCTCTTGATCCGTGGATCCAGGCACGGGATCGGCGTCTTTGGCCGGTTGGCCACCACGACCCGCATCCCCTTCTCATACATATCCGGAGGGAAGAGCGAGATCTGGTCGGCGATGCAGATCACGCCCGGCGTCGGGCAACGCCGCGGATCGAGCCCCAGCGTGCCGACGCCGCGGGTGACCACCAGGCGGATGTAGCCGTCGGTCAGGTTGTTCGCCTCGATGCAGGCCCGCTGCACGTCCACCATCTCCTGCCGGGAGATGGGGATCTGCATGCGGATCGCCTCGGCGGACTTCCACAGCCGCTCGATGTGCCGCATGCACTTGAAGATCCTGCCCTTGTAGACGCGGATCCCCTCGAACACGCCGTCGCCGTACAGCAGCCCGTGGTCATACACATTGACCATGGCCTCCTTCTTGGGGACCATGCGGCCGTTCACCCAGACCAGCGGCTTGTCGGTGTTCAGCGTCGGGTTGGCCCACTTCTCAGGGCCGGGGAGGGAGTATTTGGCCGGGGCCTGAGCCTGCGCGCCATGGGCGTGAGAGCCGTTGGTCGTGCTGGTCGTGCCGGGCTTGCTGGAGACCTGTGTCATGGTCGTCCCTCCTTGAAAAGAAACCTCAACGCGGCCCCTCTGGAGCCGCAGACTCGGCCTCGCCACTGTGGCGGGGCCGCCCCCCTCCCACCGCCCTTCCTGTTGCCCCTGGCGCGGGCCTGTGCTCCTTCCGTCCCCGCCGTCCCCCCTCTCCCGGGTCGCCGTGGCGACGCGGATGATACGCGCCGAGTAGACGAAGTACGTCGGATGTACCGGCTCGTTCGCTCTGGGTTCGTTCGGTCATTTGAAGGCCGGAGCCCAGACAAAGCCGCGGGATCGGCCGCGAGCACTTCGGCCCATGCGGGCGGCACGATCGCCCGACGCAAACAGACCCAGTATCACGAACATCGGCATGTCCGACGAACGGGAACTTCCCCGAAACAAATGGAGTCGCGCACAGGATGGCATGCTCGCCATCGCGTCAGTCCATGAACCACTCCGCCACATCGAATGGATCCCACCGCAGCAGGCCGATGCCGATCACGATCAGCGCGACGCCCACGCCTCCGAGCACCACCGCGCGCCGCCACGTTCGATGGACGCAGGCGATCAGGGGCATCGCCATCGCCCCGGCAAGCGCCAACGGTATCAGCATCAGTGTCGCCAGATAGAACGGCGCGATCGCGGCGATGCTCTTCGGGTCATCCATGCTCGGACGCGGCCGATGCCCCAGGCACAGCGTCGCCAGCAGCCACGTCAACTGCATCATCAGCCAGCAGAGCAGCGGCAGAATGGTCGCCGTCAGGCTCAGAACCACCGGCCACCGGGTCTGGAGCCACCCGACGCGAGCGAGATACGTGGCCTCATCCGCCGGGTCGAAGACCCGCCCGCACTCCGGGCAGAGCCCGGCCGGCAAGTCACGCAGGTCGTAATGACACCGGGCACAATGCCGCATGCAGCCGACCCCGCGACGACCGACCCTCTCGCTCCGCCGTCGCCGATCAGTCTACCGCGCCGGCCTCACCCCTTGCTCTTGGTATCCCCTCTGGCGAAGATGCTCGCGACGTAGTTCAGCACATCCGTCGCGCTGGTCTCGTTGTACCCGAACTGCTTGATCAGCCGCTGCTTCACGATGTCGATCTTCTGCTGGGTCTCGTCGTCCACCACGCTCGACACCAGGTTCTTCAGTTTGATCGTGTCCCGCTGGTCCTCGAACAGTTTCAGTTCCAGCGCCTTGTAGAGCCGCGCGTTGGTGTTGTACTCGAACTTCTTCCCGTCGAGCGCCAGCGCGCCGATGTAGTTCATGATCTCCTGCCGGAAATCGTCCTTGCGCGAGTCGGGGATATCGATCTTCTCCTCGATCGACCGCATCAGCCGCTCGTCGGGCTCGTCATACTTGCCGGTGTACTTGTTCAGCACCTTCTCGCGCTGCGTGTACGCCCGCACGTTCTCGATGTAGTTCTGGTTGAGCCGCTTGATCGCTTCCTCATCCGCCGAGATCGCCCGCTGCACCTCGGCCTTGATGATGTCCTCGTACTCCTCCTTGACCATCGAGAGGATCTCTCGGTAGCGCTTGCGGATGTCCTCATCCGCGATCAGCGAGTGGTGCGCCAGCCCGCCCTCGAGTTCGTTCATCACCATGAACGGGTTGATGCACTTCTCATCGACCGCCTGCCTGCTCACCAGCGCGTTGCTGATCTTGTCCTGCACATAGCGCGGCGAGATGCCGTTCATCCCCTCGCGCTGCGACTCTTCCTTCAGTTCCTTGATCGAGTCCTCGGTGAACCCGGGGATCGCCTTGCCGTTGTACAGTTTCATCTTCTGCATCAGCGACAGGCCCGCCTTCTTGGGAGCCTCCAGCCGCGTCAGCACCGCCCACATCGCCGCGACCTCCAGCGTGTGCGGCGCGATATGGATGTTCTTGATCCGCTCGGCGCCGAAGTCCTTCTGGTAGATCTTGATCTCGTCGTCCAGCCGGATGTTGTACGGCACATCGATCTTGATCGTCCGGTCGCGGAACGCCTCCATCATCTCGTTGTTCTGCAGCCGCTTGTACTCGGGCTCGTTGGTGTGCCCGAGGATCACCTCGTCGATGTGCGTCTGCGCGAACTTCTTGGGCTTGATCAGGTGCTCCTGGCTCGCGCCCAGCAGGTCGTACAGGAACGCCACGTCGAGTTTCAGCACCTCGATGAACTCGCAGATGCCCCGGTTGGCGATGTTCAACTCGCCGTCGAAGTTGAACGCCCGCGGGTCGGAATCCGAGCCGAACTGCGCGATCTTCCGGTAGTTGATGTCGCCGGTCAGTTCCGTCGAGTCCTGGTTCTTCTCGTCCTTGGGCTGGAACGTGCCGATGCCTACGCGGTCCTTCTCGCTCAGGATGATCCGCCGCACCTTCACGTGCGTCATCGCCTGCTTCCAGTCGCCGCCGTAGTGCCGCATCAGTTCGTCGTACACGCGCCGGCAGAACGGGCACAACTCGCCCTGGATGCGGAGTTGCCCACTCCGGAACTGCGGCGTGTAGCCCGCGTTCAGTTTCGCCAGGATGTCGCCGCGGGCCTCCCGCGGCACGAGCATCAGCGGCTCCTCGTGCATCGGGCACGGGAACTCGTGCTCCTTCCCCCCCGCGCCGCAGTGCTCATCGAGTTGCCACGAGAACGAGTACACCGCGCCCGCGTCCGTGCGTGAGTACGCCTCGATCCCCTTCTTCAGCAGCCGCGCGATCGTGCTCTTGCTCGAGCCGACCGGCCCGTGCAGCAGCAGGATGCGCTTGTCCGTGCCGTATCCCTCCGCCGCGGACCGGAGGAAGTCCACCAGTTGCGTCAGCGAGAAGTCCAGCCCGTAGATCGCGTCCGCGCCGTTGTCGATCGGATCGCTGAAGAAGTGATACCGCACGCAGTCACGCTTGAAGATGCGGTACTTCTCGAATCCGTACGACAGGATCGCGTCGTACAGCCTCTGGTACGCGTTCCGCGCCACCGCCGGGCGCGACTGCGCCAACTGGAGATAGTCAAGGAACGTCCCCTCCCAGTGATGCTGCTGGAACGTCCGCCGGTCGATCCGCGACTCGATCATCGAGGCGAGATCGCCGCCGCCCCCGCCATGGGCGTCGGGCGAACGGAACAAACGGCCATGAACTTCATCGCGGTGCATGCGCGGCCTCCTCGCACCGCCTCATCGCGGCACGAAAACTCGGTTCCAAGCGGCTCGCGCTCCCGCGTGAGGAGCATGGCCGCAATGGCCGGAGTCGGCTGCGCAGGTTCCCCTGCCCGCGCCGGCCCCCGCCTCAGGCACGCCACCGTCAACGCGTCACTATCGGCGTTATCCGGCACGCCCCGGAGAGGTTTCGCGCGGCACTGATTGGTTATACGCCGTACGGGTCCGTCTGGATCGCGCGGCCGCTCATCCACCCGCGCCGAGAGCCGTGCGTGCGAATCCCGCGCTCCCCCCGTTTGGATGCCCGGCATCACGCCTTAACATTGGCCGCTTCGCCGCCCCGATGTTCCGCGGCTCTCGCGCTCTGCCGCTTTCGCCAGAACGCCTTCTCCGCCCCGGCCTGCACAATCAGGTACGCCACGGCGAACCCCAGCAGGAACATCGCTCGCGCATCGAGCCCCGTCATCAGCGCCTGACCGATCGCCACCAGCACCAGCGCCGAGTTGATCGGGTGGTCCATGAACCGATACGGCCCCGTCTTCACGTGCTCGGTCGTCTCGTCGCCCTCATCCTGACCGATCCGCCAGTGCGGTCCCAGCGTCCACACCGCCCAGATTCGCAGCAGGCACCCGGCACACCACGCACCCACCCCGGCGCTTCGTGAAATCGGCTCCGCCCCCGCCGCGCCAAACACCACCCACACCGAATACCCCACGAGGCACGCGCCCAGGCCGAAGTCCACCCATCCATACAGGTTCCGCGGCGGAAAGTGCTCCGCCACCGCTGACTTCCCGTACCGCATCCGAAAGAACACCGGATACAGCAAGTAGGCCGGAACGGCGTACACAAGCCACGTCAGGGCGGGGAGTGTCATCCGTGCATTGTTCGCCTGCTCCGCCGGCCCGGCTTGAGCCATTGAGGGCCTGCGCTCCACGCTGCTGGATGCAATGCGATGGCGCCCGCTGCGTTGGACCCGTGAACAACTTTCAGGAGATTCCAATGACTCGTGTTTCCAGCCTTTTGATCGCCGCGGCCGCCGCCGTCGGCCTCTCCGCCGCCGCGAGCCTCGCTCAGCCGGAAGATGCACCCCGCCGCGATGACCGGCGCGATGCACGCCCCGCGCCGCGGGACGATCGCGGCCCCGGCCCGCGCGACACCTCCCCCCCGCGTGCACGCGACCGCGATGATCGTGACGACCGCGACGACGACCGTCGTCCTGATCGCAACTCCAACGACCGCCCGGAACGCGGGCCCCGGGCCGATGCTCCCGAGTCTTGGTGGCAGCGTGCCCCTCGCGCCGACGAGGACCGTCGGCCCGGACGCGACGATCGCGCGATGGACGACCGCCGCGACCGCCGGAGTGACTTCGACTTCGACGCACTCCCGCCGGAGATGCGTGAGCGCATCATGAACCACCTGCGCGACCTTCCGCCCGAGCAGCGGGCCGAGGCCAAGGCCCGCATCCGCGAACGGCTCGAGCAGCGCCAGGACGATGACCGTCGCGACCAGCGAGACGACGACCGCGCAGGCCCGCGCGGCGGTCCACGCGCCGCGGAGCGGGGTCGGCACGGTGCAGACCGCGGCGGTCTCCCGCCCGAACTGCGCGAACGCATGCGTGAACGCCTCCGCAACATGCCGCCCGAGCAGCGCGAGTTTGCCCGCCACCGCATCCGCGAACACATGATGGAACGCATGCGCGAGCAGCGCCGCGGCGGCGACTTCCAAGACTTCCGCGGCGGACCGCGCGGTCCGCAGCAGTTCCAGGGTCCTCGCGGCGGATTCGGCCCCGGTGCCGGTGGTCCGCCCCCGTTCGCCCCTGACCGCTTCCAGCAACGCCGAGACTTCGGACCCATGTTCGGCGGCCCGCAAGGACCTCGCGGCGGCGGCGGCGACTTCCGCGGCGGACCGCAGGGCCCGCGCGGCGGCGACTTCGGGCCCATGTTCGGCGGCCCGCAAGGCCCGCGCGGCGGCGATTTCGGGCCCGGTCCCGGTGGGCCACGCGGACCCCGCTTCGGCGGGCCCGATGGCCCGCGCGGCGCGGGCGGCCCTCCCCCGCGCGACGATCGCGATGACGACGATCGGCGCGGCGATGACCGGCGCGGCCGCCGCGGCGGACCCGATCGCGACTTCTGATCCCCATCCCGCTTCCCACCTACCCCATCAACGGAACGCACCCAACGACCGAGCCCCGCGCTCGGTCGTTTGCTTTTCTCGATGTGCCTTGCACGGCGATCAGCCGTGGTTCCGCTGCCCGAACATCAGTTCGCCCAGCAGGTCGCGGATGCCTATGCCCGACTCATCCACCCCGTGCTTGCTCACGCCCATCGCGCTCAGCACGCCGCCTCTCCTTTGCCGAGACTCCCAACACGACTTACCGTCTGGATCCCGGTAGCGACACACACTTGGTGTCATCTATTCGCCAGAGGCTGCCGAGACGTGTCGGCCCTAATCACATCCATCTCTTGACTTTGCCCCCCCCCCCCCTCCCTTACCTTATAACTGGTCATCCATCACGCCGCACATCGGGGTTGGGCCATGTCCACACACTCTCACTCGACGATGTTCAACGCATGGGGTGCACAGAGCCGCGTTCTGATGCATATCTCACTCGCAGCACTATGTCTGCTTGTGGGCTTTGCCGTAGCGACCTGGAGACACCCGGCTCGACTTCATGTCGATCCCATCATGGATCTTGGATCGATTCGAGCAATGGAGCGCCGCGTATTCACGATCCGCGTGCGGAATCCGCATTGGGTTCGCTCAGTGCGGCTCACCGGCGCAGACGCGAGTTGCGGGTGCACCACGCTGGCACTGGCTGCGGTTGTAATCGCTCCGCGGTCCAGTGCTGATGTTGAGATCGCTGTCGAACCCGCACCGGCAGATGCCCGGATTGACTCTATCGTGTCGATACATGCTGATGGGCTTCCGCCAGAGCGAGCAAGGGTGACAGCCACGATCACGCCTCCATTTGCGGGATGGCCTGATCGGTTGGCCGCAATTGTCGAAGGTGAAGACCTTTGGACACCCATTGATCCGCAGTATGAGGGAGTACTATTGGGCGGTCATTGCTCGGTCGATGCCTCGCGACGAGTGTTTCCAGTCCGGGTGGACTTGATCCGGCATCGGTTGACGATCGACGGCGGTGCAGTACTCCCAATCGATAGCACCGCGAACGCCATTCTGCAGTTCCAGGCGGAAGATGGGATCCGGAAAGAGTGGTCGGGATGGCTTGTCGAGTACACGCCATGAGGCTGAAGTTGAACCACCACTTTGTAAAGGAAAGGGCCGCATCATGATCAGGATTGTCGCATTGTTCTCATTGTGCACCGTTCTCTTCACCGCGGGTGTGTGCTGGGCGCAATGCGGGTCGTCAACCGTGTGCTGCCCGCAGTCGGGTCAGCCGGCGTGCTCCAACATCGTGTGCGGCAGCAGTTGCGGCGACTGCACCTGCTACTGTTGCGTGTTGAACGGAGGCTTGCAATGCTGCCTGATCTCCGCGTCGATGGGACAGAAGTGCTCAAACTGCATAGTCATGCCATGATCACTCGCAGCACTCTCGTCCTCTTGGCGTCGATCGCCGGAGCGGCTGCGCTGACCGTCGCACTCGCGCTCCAGTGGCGGTCAACCCCCGCAGCCGCGACAGGTCCTTCGCTGCCGACTTATCAAGAGATCAAGGTCTCTTCGCTCGAACGTGCGCGGGCCGCGCCCACTGTCCCGTGCTCTGCCGACACATATGAGGGACCTCTGAACAACCCCGCGCAACCGATCGGGTTCGAGTAGCGTATCTCTGT
>CAYPEI010000045.1:0-10590 GCA_964409775.1 uncultured Phycisphaeraceae bacterium
GCATCTCCCTTCCCGGTGGGGCAGGCGTCCCGCCTGCCCTCTGCTCGTGGCGTCGATGGCTCGACCGATCCCGAGCACACACGCAGGCGCAAGGCGCACGCGCGTTGCGGCTCGTCTGATCTCCGTGACACGGGCATCCTGCCCGTGCATCTCCCTTCCCGGTGGGGCAGGCGTCCCGCCTGCCCTCTGCTCGTGGCGTCGTTGGCTCGACCTATCCCGAGCACACACGCAGGCGCAAGGCGCACGCGCGTTGCGGTTCGTCTGATCTCCGTGGCACGGGCATCCTGCCCGTGCATCTCCCCTTCCCGGTGGGGCAGGCGTCCCGCCTGCCACCTGCTGGTGGCGTCGTTGGCTCGGCAGGCCCCGAGCACACGCGCAGGGCGGGGGGCACGACCGATTCTCCCTTTGCCTTGACATACCACGGTTCTCGCGGCGTCTTCGAAGCGTGGACCGTGCTTCCGAGCGTCTCTCCACCATTCTGTACAACCGGGTACTCAGCCGGCGCAAAGTTCGGGCGCTTTCGTAGGAAATCCGGGAGTTCCGAAACATTCCCTTGCGTCCTCCGTAGGTAGTGGTAACTTCTCCCACGGCTGGAGAGGGCCGATTCGACCCGTTCGGGAGATCGCCCTTGTTGCATGCAAGCCGCCCAGAACCTATCGGACCCGACTCAGCGTCCCGGACTTGTCAGAGCCCGGAGCGCAAGCGACGGGTTGCGCGGCGAACTTCCCCCCTATGGGCGCGGACGATTCTCGCCCTTTCGGCCCTTCTCGCGGCCTTGTCTGCTCCCGCCTCTGGCGACATCGACCCGCTTTCCGGCATCGACTTCGTCCGGATCACCCACCCCGGCAATGCGCCGTGGATGGGGACCAACCCGCCCACGCAGGGCGACGACGCCATCGGCCGCGGCGGCGTCAACTACGAGTACAACATCGGCCGGTACGAGGTGACGACCAGCCAGTGGGTTCAGTTCTTCAATGCCGCGTACGACCGGCCCGCCGGGCAGCCCAACCTGCCGTGGCTGACGCCGCCGACGTTCTGGGGGGCGCAGGGCACGACGCCGATCAACGCCTCGAACCCCAACGCGCGGCGGTGGCAGGTGCCCGCCGGCAACGAGATGCGGGCGGTAGGGAACATCTCGTGGCGCATGGCGGCGATGTACTGCAACTTCCTCCACAACGGCGGCGCGGTCGCCGGAGGCGTCACGCCGCGGGAGAACTTCCTGAGCGGGGCGTACGACGTTTCCACCTTTGGCCCCAACGGCATGGGCGGCTTCGCCGACCAGCCGACGCGATCGCCCGGGGCGCGGTACTTCATCCCTTCGCGCGATGAGTGGATCAAAGCAGCCCACTACGACCCGCACCGCTACGGGCCGGATCAAGGCGGATACTGGGAGTTCTCCAACTCGACCGATGCGTGGATCCCCGGCGGCCCGCCCGGAGCGCACATCAACCTGCCGCCGGGCCCGCCCGGCCCGAACCCCAATGGACCGCTGGCGCAAGCCAACTACGGGTGGGACCAGTTCACCTTCCCCGGCTACGGCAGCCCCTTCGCAGTGCCGCTCGGCGCATACCCCGATGTGCAGAGCCCGTGGGGGTTGCTTGATGTCGCAGGGGCGACGAGTGAGTGGACGGAACAGATTTTCTCTGGGGCCATTGAAGGCCCAAGGTCAAGATACATTGAAGGCAGTTATTGGAGTGGTGCGCCGGGATTTGGCATAGCCGATTCTGTCTGGGACAGCGGCGGGCAACTTTCGCCGTACTGGACGCCGTTCGATACCGGATTCCGCATTGCCTCAACAGTCCCCGGTCCCACCGGTCTGGTGGTGCTTGCTTCCGGGTGCGTTGTTCTCGTGACAAGACGCAGACGCGGGCTCGGAGCGGTCGCATGAGCAGCACCCGTCGATTACTCCATCCATGCATGCTCGCCGGGATGCTTGCACTCGGGTCATTCTGCGGGCCGGCTCACGCGGACATCGACCCCCTCTCCGGCATCGACTTCGTGCGGATCACGCACCCCGGCAACGCGCCGTGGATGGGTGACGGCGCATTCAACGACCGAGCCATCGGCCGTGGCAGCGTCGACTACGAATACAGCATCGGCCGATTTGAAGTGACGACAAGCCAGTGGGTGGAGTTCTTCAATGCCGCGTACGACCGGCCGGCGAACGACCGCTTGCCCCACCTCATCCCGCCGACGTTCTGGGGAGCGGTCAGCACCACTCCCAACACTGCGGGCGGACGACGGTGGGTGGTCCCCGCGGGGAACGAGATGCGTGCCGTGGGCAACATCAGTTGGCGCATGGCCGCGATGTACTGCAACTGGCTCCACAACGACAAGAGCACGGCGCGCGAAGCGTTTCTGAACGGGGCATACGACGTCAGCACATTCGGCAACAACGGGACCGGCGGATTTTCTGATCAGCAGACCCGCTCCCAGGGCGCGCGATACTTCATCCCCACATGGGACGAGTGGATAAAGGCTGGCCACTTCGATCCGAACCGCCACGGCGAGAATCAGCCCGGCTGGTGGACCTACACCGACGGGAGTAACGAGCGCCTGACCTTCGGCCCGCCGGGCTACCACGTCCGAACCGATGGTCTGCCCGGCCCAGACCCCAACGGCCCCCTTGCCAAAGCCAACTACGGCTGGGACCAGTTCCGTTTTCCCGGCGAGAACCCGTTCTCCGTTCCGCTTGGCGCATATCCCGATACCCAGAGCCCCTGGGGCCTGCTTGACATGGCCGGCGCGACCACGGAGTGGCTAGAAGACATTACCTCGATTAGTTCGGGCCAAATGTTCCGACACTTCGAGGGCAGCTGGCGGAACAGCTCGCCGGGGTACGGCATCGGCGACTCGATCTACACCGAGATGGGGAACGGGTTCCCGTACCTCGACACGAATGAGTTCGGTTTCAGGATCGCATCCGTTGTCCCCGCCCCATCAAGCCTGATGGGGATGCTCGGGTGTGTTGTGCTCGTGACACAGCGTAAGCGCAGAGAGTAAAGACATGAGAACATGGATTCGTGGCGTGCTCGGAGCACTGGCAGTGCTCGCGAGCGGGGTATCGGCTTGGGCGCAGCCGCCGATTCGGGACGAGGTCACCGGGCGTTCTGCCACCGATCGCGGCGGGTAACACAGGCGACCTCTTTGCCTTGACACGCCACGGTTCACGCGGCGTCTTCGAAGCGTGGACCGTGCGCTTCCAACCGTCTGGCAGCGCGGCGTCCAGATCCAACCCGTGCCGCGGCTTGGAGAGCGGATGATGCGCGTGATCGTGCCTGCTCCGCAGCCGCGCAGCGACGAAGGTCGTTTGCCACCGGGCTTGCCCGGTGGAGAGCAGATGAAGCGTGAGATGGTGCCTGCTCCGCAGCCGCGCAGCGGCGCAGGTCGCTTGCCACCGGGCTTGCCCGGTGGAGAGCAGATCCACTCACTCTTGTCCTTCGTCTTGCTTCAGAGCCTGCGAAGCAGGCGCAGGTTGCGGCCAGAACCAACCCGAATGCACTGGCTTCCCATGGGCCCGCTCGGCGGGTGACATGGGCAATCTCTTTGCCCTGACATGTCATGGTTCACGGGGCGTCTTCGACGCGTGCACCGTGCTCTTCCAACCGTCTCCCGTGCAGCACGCTCCCGTCCCCCGCGCCCATCCGACAACCTCCCTCAAGGGAGCAATGCCTCGCGGAGCGAGGCGGAGGGGGCTCTTGCCTCTTCTACAAATCCTCCGGCTCCACCGTCCACCTTCCACCTTCCCCGTTCCCCCTTCCCCCTTCCCACATCCCCCTTCCCACATCCCCCTTCCCACATCCCCCTTCCCACATCCCCCTTCCGACATCCGACATCCGACATCCGACATCCCACTTCCCACTCCCCACTCCCCACTTCCCACTTCCGACTTCCGACATCCCCTTGCCCTTTCTGAAACCAAACAGTATGCTAACTATATGCCTCCGGCGGCCCCAGCCCCGCTCCTCCTGACCTTCAACAATATCCCCGAAACAGGCTGCTCTGCGCGCGGGTTCTTTGTTCCCCGCGTCTGGGATCTCAACCCGTTTCGTGATCTCACGCGCCCGCGCATCGCCCCCGACCTCCCCCGCACCCGCGGCCGCCACCTCCTCCTCAAACACGCCTCCCTCGCCCAACTCGCTTCCGCCCTCCGCTACCGCTCCCGATCCGGTCGCCCCACCGTCGACTCCAACCGCGCTGCCTGCGCGGCCCTCCGCCGCATCCGCGCGCTCGAAAACGCCGCCCAGCGCGAGCAGTTCCGCCAGGCACCCCGCTCCCCGTGCCCGCTCCGGCAACCTCCCCCCGCGGGGGAGGTGTCGCCGAAGGCGACGGTGGGGGCTCGTGCCTTCCCTACCGATCCTCCCGCTTTCCACTCCCCCCTCCCACTCACCACTCCCCACATCCGACATCCGACATCCCACATCCGACATCCTGCCCCCCCATTCCAGCGGCTCTGCGCGCAGATTCCTCGTTCCCCACGCCCTCCCCACTCCGCATTCCGCATTCTGCATTCCGCATTCCGCATTCCCCATTCCCCATTCCCCATTCCCCCCTACCCCCTCACCCCCCATCCTGCTCCGCCTGATACGACCCCAGCACCCGCCCGCGAACCACCGTGTACGTCAGGTTTCCCTTCGCGAGGTCCACATCCGGCAGGAAGTCCTCATCAAACGACGCCAGCAGATCCGGGATCCGCTCGTCCGACCACTCCTCCCCCACACCCTCCAGCAGGATCACCGTGCCCGCGACCGTTCCGTCCGCCAGGTAGTGCAGGTCCACCGCGGCCACTTCCGGCCCGAGGTTGCCCCCCGCCTCGCTCACCGCCAGGAACCGCTCGCTCGACGCCGTTCGTAATGTCCGTTTCCATCTGATCACGTCACCACCTCCGGATCCACAGCCTACCACAACTCCCCGCCGACTCGAGCCCCCGCCGCACCCGCCCCATCCATCAACCCCACGCCGGCCGGTGTAGCGTTGCCCCTTGGCGTCACCGACTCCGTCCCGCAGGAACCCGAATGACCATCGGCGCGAACATCCAGACGCTCGAAGGCACGCTGCTGCTGCCGGGTTCGCCGACCGATGCCGCCGCGGCCACAGCGCGGCTGGTTCGCGGCGCGGTCACGATCGACTCCGGCCGAATCTCCCGCGTGGAAGTCGATCCGGCGGCCCCGATCGACACCCACCGCATCATCTGCCCCGGGTTCATCGATGCCCACCTGCACATCCCCCAGTTCGATTCGATCGGCATCGATGGCCTGACGCTTCTCGACTGGCTCCACGGCACCATCTTCCCCGCCGAGCGACGATGGCAAGATCCGGAGTTCGCCCGGCGCATGGGCGCTCGCGTCGCCCGTCGTCTCCTGGCAAGCGGCACCACCGCGATCTGCGCCTACGGCTCCGTGCACCACGCGGGCACCCGCGCGGCGATGGAATCGCTCGCCGCGGCCGGCCTGCGCGGCCGCATGGGCCAGGTGCTGATGGACCAAGAGGCCCCCGAGGACCTCCTGCGACCCGCACCGCAACTCCTCGACGAGGCCGCCGCGCTCGAGCCCGTGCGGCGCATCGAGCCCATCGTCTCGCCGCGGTTCGCGGTCAGTTGCACGATGGAGTTGATGCAGGGCGCGGCCAATCTCGCCCGCGAACGTGGCTGGTGGATCCAGACGCACCTGGCCGAGATGCTGCCCGAGTGCGAGTTGGTCGAGCGGCTGCACCACCTGCCCTACCTCGATGTCTACAAGCACGCCGGCCTGCTCGGCCCGAACACCGTGCTCGCCCATGCGATCTGGCTCAGCGAGGTCGACCGGCGGCAGTTGGACAGTTGGCGCTGCGTCGTCGCCCACTGCCCCACGGCGAACCGCTTTCTGTCCTCGGGCGACTTCGCGGGGCAGCGGTTCCGTCCGCTCGCGCTGGGAAGCGATGTCGCCGGCGGACCGGATGTCAGCATGGTGCGCGTCGCTCGCGCTGCCCGCGAGGTCTGGCTCGCCGGCCCGCAGTCCCAACTCGCGCCGGCCTTCACGCCCGAGTATTGGTGGTGGCAGATCACCGCCGGAAACGCGATCGCGATGGGGTGGCCCGATGCCGGACGCATTCAGCCTGGCGCCGCCGCGGACCTCGTGCTCATCGAGCCCGACTCCTGGGTCCTGGAGTCGGAGTCACCGCTGGCCGCCATGATGTACGCGTGGGACGACCGCTGGATCGAGTCGACAATCACCGAAGGGGCGGTCGCATGGTCACGCAAACCGTGACAACCCGAGAAAGCCGATCGGGTGGCGCGTGCCTCCATCGGCCGCGAGGTCGGCTAGGATCTCTCCCACCACGCTTGCGAACTTGAACCCATGTCCGGAGAATCCGCACGCGACGATTACGTTTGAGTGCTTCGGATGCCGGTCGATGATGAAGTGCCCATCAGGGCTGTTCTCGTACATGCAGACCCGGACCTGGTTCAGCGGTCCATCCGCATCCGGCAGAAACGCGCGGAGCGCAGGCCGGAAGTCGGCCTCATCTTCGGGCCTCGCTTCGAAGTCGGTCGTCTCGGGGTCGGTCCGTTCGCCGATCGCATGCCTCGCGATCTTGAATCCGCGGCCGTCCCCGCCGACCGCCCCGGAATTCGTCGGAAAGCCGTAGTACAACCCCGCCTTCACATTCCCTTCCGCGCTCGGACAATCAATGGCCCACACCACCTCGCCGCCCTCCCGCAGCCGCTCGGTCCTCAACGGCTGCACCCAGCCCAGCACCTGCCGCGTCGCGACGACCTCGACGCCCAGGTCCCGCACGATGCGTGTCGCCCATGCGCCGCACGCGAAGACCACTCGCTTCGCGGCATACTCGCCCCGGTCTGTCCGCACGCGCACCGAGTCACCATCGGCCGCGAACGACTGCACTCGTTCGCGGTCGTGCAGTGTTGCTCCTGCATCAGCGGCCAGTCTCTGGAACGCGGCGATCGCCGCCTCGGGCAGCAGATAGCCGGCCATCGGCTCGAACAGCGCGTGATGATCCGCAGGGACACGGAGCCATGGGAAGCGGACAGCGAGTTTCGGCCGGTCGAGCAACTCATGGTCGAGGCGATGCTCGGCCGCGGCGCGAATCGCCCCGACGACGGCCTCCGACCCCGGCGGCCCGACGTACACGCCGCCGGTCACGTGGAGCAACCCCTGGCCCGCAGCACGCTCCGTCTCTCGCCAGAGTTCGTAGGCCCTTCGGAGCAGCGGAACATAGTCGGGATGCTCGTAGTAGCACATGCGGATCATGCGGGACCGGCCGTGCGAACTGCCGCGAACGTGGCCGAGTTCGAACTGCTCGATCCCCGCGACGCGCATGCCGCGCCGGGCGAGACATGCCGCGGCGGCGGAGCCCATGGCGCCGAGACCGACGATGATGACATCGAAGCGATCCACGCCGGGCAGTCTATGCGATCACGCCGCGAACATGGCCTCGACGAACTGCTCGGGGTCGAACGGCTGCACATCGTCGGGCGTCTCGCCGACGCCGATGAACTTCACCGGGATGCTGGTCGCGTGGCGGATCGCGACGACGATGCCGCCCTTGGCGGTGCCGTCGAGTTTGGCCAGGAAGATGCCCGTGACATCCGCGGCCTTGGAGAACTCCTCGGCCTGGCGGAGCGCGTTCTGGCCGCTGGTTGCATCGAGTACGAGAAGCGTTTCGTGCGGCGCGCCGGGGATCTGCCGGGCGATGACCGAGCGGATCTTGCTCAGTTGCCGCATCAGCGGGTCCTGAGTCTGCAGGCGGCCCGCGGTGTCGATGATGAGATAGTCGACATTGCGCGCGACCGCGGCTTTGCAGGCATCGAAGGCGACCGCCGCGGGGTCCCCCCCCTGCTGCCCCTTGACGATGTCAACGCCGAGCCGCTCGCCCCAGATCTCCAGTTGGCGGACCGCGCCGGCGCGGAAGGTATCGCACGCCGCGAGCAGAACCCTCTTGTTCTCCTTGCGGAGCATCGAGCACATCTTGGCGATGCTGGTGGTCTTTCCCGCGCCGTTGATGCCGGTGACAAGGATCACGGTCGGCCCGGAGCCTGCGGGCGCCTCGCGGAGGCGTCGGTCCTCCGGGGGCCAGAGGGCCTTGAGTTCCCGCTTCATGTACTCCAGCACGTCCTCGCCGCGGGTCATCCTGCCGGCCTTGTAATCGGCCCGGATCCCGTCGATGAGTTTCTGCGTGCCGGCGACACCGACATCCGCCTGCAGGAGCGCCGTCTGGAGTTCGGTGATGACCTCATCGGTGAGAACGCGACCGATCAGGATCGATCGGATCGCTCCCGCGAAGACCTCGCGGGTCCGTGTCAGGCCTTCCTTGATCCTGCCGAGGACGGACTTGAAGAAGGCCATGGCTCAGGCCGCCTCCACCGTGTCGGTCGCTCCCCCGCTTCCTCCCGGGGAAGCGTGCTCGGCGGCGCCGGCGGTCTCGATCGGAACGTCGGACTCGCCCCTCTCCGCGAGCACCGTCTTGAGCAACTTGTCGAGCAGGCCATTGACAAAGGCCGGGGACTTGTCGGTGCTGAAGGTCTTGGCGAGTTCGACGGCCTCGTTGACGGCGATCTTCGGGTGCGTGCGGCCGCTGGTCATCTCGTAGTGCGCCAGTCGAAGGATCGCACGGTCCACCGCGGCCTGCCGGTGAGCGGGCCAGCCCGGCGCCGCCTCCACCATGAACGCGTCGGCCTTGTCCCGCCCCGCGTAGGACATGCTGGCCAGTTCAAAGGCCTTCTTGCGCTCGGACTGCGAGAACTCGGTGGCATCGCCGGAGTCCTCGTCGTCCTTCATCGTGGCGGCGAGCACCGCCTCGGGGTCCTGTCCGTTGCGTGCATCGAGTTGGTAGAGCACCTGGAACGCAAGGCGGCGGATGTCGCGGGCGGTGGCCATCAGCGGGCTCCCTTCTTCACCCGGGAACGAGCGGCCTTGTCCGGGACGGCACGGGAGTCCGACAGGATTGCGGCGCCAGCCCCCCGGCGGATGGCGCGGAGCACGGCGAGGGTATCGAGGGCGGCGTTCATCGCTTCCTCCCCCTTGTTGCCCCACTTTCCGCCCGCGCGATCGCGGGCCTGCCTCGCGTTGTTGACGGTCAGAACGCCGAGGCCGACCGGGATGCGGTGGATCGCCGCGATGTTGGTCAGCCCGCGCGTGACGGACTGGGCCAGGTGCTGGTCGTGCGAGGTCTCTCCCCGGATGATGCAGCCGAGGGCGACCACCGCGTCGAACCGGCCGGAGGCCGCGAGTTCCGCGGCGATGACGGTAATCTCGAACGCGCCCGGCGCAGGAACGAAGACCACGCGGTCGGTATCGCCGCATCGATGGGCGTAGGCAGACGCGGCACCCTCCATCAGTTCATCGGTGACCGATGCGTTGTATCGGCTGACAACCACACCCACCCTGGGCTTGTCGGCGGCACGCTGGGGTAACGACTGCTTCCGGGCTGTTCTTGGCATCGGCCCATGGTAGGCGGGAGGATGTGGATATCCGCGAGGAGCGGCGCACCGAACGGAGGCGGAGTACACCACGCAGGCATGGAGCGCCGGGCGCCCCGAAGAGCCGCTACGCTGTGCCGATGCGCCGCTTCCTGCTTCGCGTGTCGCCCGCGCTCCACCTGACCCGGCTCACCACCGCGTTCGCGGCGGTCGCCAATGTCTGGTTCGTGGTGTTGTGGACCTACGCCTGCGATGAGGAGCCTGGAACCGCGGAGTTTCGAGCGGCGAGCCTGTGGCTGCTGCTGCTGGGCAGCGCGGTGAACGCGCTGGGCCTGTTCGGCTTTGCGACCGCGCTCAACGACGTGGTGGACCTGCGGCGCGACCAGACGACGCACCCGGAGCGGCCGCTGCCCTCGGGCCGCCTGAGCCTTGACGCCGCGATTTCGCTGGTGGCGCTGACGTTCGGCGCGGCGGTGCTGGGCGCAACGCCGATGGGGATGACCGCGGTGCTGCTGACGCTGCTGGTGGCCGGGGCGATCCTGTTCTTCAACACCGTCGGCAAGTTTGTTCCGGCGATCGGGCTGGTGGTGCTGGGGCTGATTTATGCCGGACAGATGGTTGTTCCGAATCTCTCGCTCAGGTTCGTCCTGCCGGTGTGGCTCGTTATGACTCACGCGCTGGTTGTCGGGCTGGCGGCGTATGCGATGGGGCGGAAGGTGCCGGGGCTGTCGGGGCGGGCCGTTGCGTTCGCGGTGTCGGGGTGGGCGTTCTGGAGCGCGGTGATCGTGTACTTCGGGTACCGCCGCGGCGGGGCGGAGGGCCTGTGGCCGTCATGGGTGTCGCCATGGGCCGGCGCGGGCCCGGCCGCGCTGGCCGTGCTCTTTGTGCTGCTGTCATGGCGTCGGGCGCGGCTGCTGGGGAAGGGGCCTCGCGCGGCGGACAAGATCAGCCGCTATGGCGCGTTGTGGCTCTCGCTGTACGCGTGCGCATGGCTGTTCGGGCAGGGGTATTGGACGGAGGGGTGGATCCTGGCAAGCCTCGCCGCGGCGGGGTTCCTAGGGATGACGGTGGTGCGGGAGGCGTATGCGCTGCTGGAGCAGCCGATGGGGTATCGGCGGTAGCGGAGTGCGGAGTGCGGAGTGCGGAGTGCGGAGTGCGGAGTGCGGAGTGCGGAG
>CAYPEI010000046.1:0-10148 GCA_964409775.1 uncultured Phycisphaeraceae bacterium
CCCGGCCGCCGCCGCGCCCGGCGCGATCGCCCCCGCCCGCCACCTCCGGCGCATCCGCCTGCACCTTCTCCGAGGTGCGCCTCGCGCTCCACTTCAGCGACGCGCCCGACGAGCGCATCGTCTCGCCATCCATGATCAGCGTGCCGTCCGCAGCGCGATCGACCACCGCGCTGCTCATGTACGTGCCCGGTTCGCCAAAGGCGCCGTGATCAAACACGAAACTCAGCCGGTGGCCGTTCAGGCGCACATTCGTCGCACGGCTCGTCGCCTCGAAGGGCTTGGGCTCAGCGCCGGCGGCGGCGGGCTCCGCCCCCGCGGGCGCAGGCGCCGCGGGAGCCGGTGTCTTCTTGCGGATCGTGATCGAAACCGCCGGCGAATCCTCTTCCTGCCGAATCGAGAACGAGATCGTCGCGCCGTCGGGCATCGGCGCCGGGAACTCCAGCGCCCACTCGCCGTTGATGTTCAACTCCGGCGTCGTCACCACGTCGTACCGCCGGCCGTCGATCCACACATCCACGATCCGCGCATCCTTCTTCTTCGCGCTCTCCTCCTCGCCCTCCTTCTTTCCCTCCGCCTTTGCCTTCTCGGCATCCAGCGCCGCGGCATCGGGCTTGTCCTGGAACAGCGCTCCATCCGCGATCACCAGGTTCGCGACCTTTCCCGCCTCCACCGTCCCCAGTTGGTCCGCCACGTCCAGCAGTTGCGCCGGATTGGTCGTCAGCATCGCCAGCGCGCGCTCCGCCGGCAGGCCGTGCTTGATCGCGCTCCCCAGCCTGCCCCAGAACGCCCGCCGCCCGCCCGCCCGGCTCCCGAGTTTCGACGTCGTCAGGCTCACGTTCAGCCCCGCCGCGTCCAGCCGGCGCGGGTTCGTCGGCCCCTGCTCCCACGCCATCATCGCCTCGATCTCCACCTCCTCTGCGCGATCCAGCGAGCCCAGCCGCGGCCGCTCCGGATACGCCAGCGGCAGCACCACCGGCAGCCCGTCCTTCACGATCGCGCCCAGCCGCTTGAACTCCAGCCCCGACCCGAGCACCGCCGCCGGACGCGAAAACTCCCGCGCGATCTTCGCCGCGCGAAGGGTCTCCAACTCGTCCGACACATCAAACAGCAGCCGCGGAGCCGCATCGCTGCGGATCAGCGCCTCGAGGCACGACGGCGCGAACGCGTCCGTCATCGCCTGCACGCTCAGTTGCTTTCCGCCCGCGCCCGACTGCACCGCGCCCCGCGCCTCCTGGATCCAGTCCGCATCGCTCAGCGTCTGGCGGATCAGCGCGATCGCGCCCATCTGCGAGTTCGGGTACCGCGACCACCGCGTCTGGTCCTCCGCCTCGCCGCCCGGCGTCCCGCCCGGCGCGCCGAACCCGCGCCCGCCACCGCCCGAGTCAAACCCCACCGCCTGATACGCCCGCAACGCATACACCCGCGACGGCCCCGTCGACGCCGGTCCCGGCTTCGCCAGCGACACCACCGCCGACTGCCCGCGGATCAGGCCGCCCCGCGGCGAGATCCCCGCCGCCGCGAACCCCATCGCCCGGAGCGCATCCGCTTCCCGCTCCTCGATCCCCCGGCCGCCGCGGTCCAGCGCGGTCCGCTGCGGCGTGATCCGCGTGTTCCAGTGCGTGCCCGGCGAATCCTGCGAGGGCGCGGGGACGTCCACTTCCACAAATGGATCGATGAACCCCGCGTAGATGTGCTTGTCCTTGCAGTCCCGTACCGTCGCGCCCGGCGGGCATGCCCCGCCCGGCGTCACCGACACGATCCGGCCGTCCCGGATCACCACCGTCGCGCCCGCCAGCGTCTCGCCCGGCTTCACGTGCACCGTCGCATTCGTCAGCGCCCACCAGTTGTCGCCCGGCTCCACCTGCCGCATCCCGTTGTTCGGCGGAGCCAGCGGGCCCGACGACGTCCCCGACGGCTGCCCGCCCGTTTGTGTCGTCACCGCGAGGATGGAAATGACGCAAAGTGTCGCCGCCAGAACGCGGCCAAAGACAGCGGTCTTCATGCCCGCAGACTACCGGATCCGCTTCCACCCGGTCGAAGCGCCTCTCGACACCCCCCACGCCGCCCGAAAAGCGGAGCCGCACCGGATCGGGACGCGTTGGGGGGAGCGGGCAACTCATTCCGATCCGCGATACCTGTCTGAGAGACCGATAACATCAACAGTCCTTGCTTTGCGGGGCTGCATCCGGTAAAACGGGGCCTCCCCGCTCCGGAAAGCGTCTTTTTCCGGGCTCGCGCCGGGCCGCCCGCGCGAATGTTGCTCCTCGTCCGCCTCCGCGATCCCCGGACGTGATCGCCTCCCGCCTCGAAGCGCACGGCTCGCGCACACCCAGTTCCCGGCCTCTCCTACGGCACACTCCCATGCGCTTCACGGGTTCGATTCGTTCCGCTTCCGACCGCAGCCGCAGTGCTCGCTTTGCGCTGCGTTTCGTCGCCGCGCTGCTGGCGCTCATGCCCGCCGCCGCCGCTCGCGCCATCGTCAACGGCGAGGAAGTCTCGCCCCAGACATTCAGCCTCGATGCCGTCGGTCTCCTGCTCGGCTCCGCTGTCGGCGCCCCCGCCTGCGCCGGCGAGGTCGCCGGGTCGTGCGTCCTGGTCGAGCCCGACCTCGTCCTCACCGCCGCGCACTGCCTCCTTCGGCCCGATGGCACGCCATGGCCCCCCAGCCAGCGCGACTTCTGGGTGCGCTTCCGCCGCGGCGAGTCCGGACAGGTTTCCAACTCCTTCCCCGGCACAGGCTGCACCGGCGCCTTCCAGGACCGGCGCATCATCGCCATCTCCCGCGTCGTCGGGGCCGATCTTGCCCTCTGCCGCCTCGAGTCGGCTCCCAGCCGCATCGCGCCTCTCGCCGTCGAATACCGCCGCGAGGCCCGCAACGAGGAACAGATCATCGTCGCCGGATGGGGCTTCGCCGGCGAGTGCCTCGGTGAGGGCGACCCGTGGCGGCTCCGCTGGTCCGCCGGAACCACCGCCGCCGCGCAGCAGGGAACCCTGCTCCCCATCAATGCCTGCGTCATGTCGCCGTGCGTCGCGTGCTCTCGCGATGGCGGCGGAATGCCCGGCGATCCCTCCACCCGCGGCTGGGCCGTGCCCAATCTCTACGACTCCGGCGCGCCCGTCCTCGTCGAAGTCCATTGCCCCGACGGTTCCGACGAACTCCGCGTCGTCGGCATCGTCATGACCCCGACCTACGCGGTCGGCGTCCAGGCGTGGCACGCCCTCGCCGGCCAGCCCCGCCTCGTCTCGCATCCCGCCTGCGGCGAGTGCATCGCCGACCACGACAGCGACGGCGCCACCACCGTCCCCGATGTCTTCGCGTACATCCGCGACTTCATGGCCGGCGATGCCCGTGCCGATGTCGACGGCGTCGCGGGGATCTCCGTCCCCGACTTTTTCTCGTTCCTTCGCGCCTGGTTCACGGGCTGTTGACCCGCCCGCACGGCGCCCCCGCCCCATCCCGCACCCCGTCTCCACCGCGCTTCCACCGGTAAGGCTGCGTATTGACACGCCCCGACAGTCGAAGTAGCCTTTCAATGTTTGGTTTCTGATTGGAAACCTCCCGCCGAGATGCGCCGCGACCCGCGCTCACCCACAACAGAAGGAACGCCCGATGATCCAGCCCGCCAGAACGATCGCCTCCGCAGGCGTGCTCTTCGCCACGTTCGCAGTGGCCATCGTCGCCGCGCAACCCGCCGACAAAAAGCCCGCCGCGGCGACCCCGCCCGCCATGACCGAGGAGATGCAGGCCATGATGGCCGCCTGCGAGGCCGCCGCCAAGCCCGGCGTCCAGCACGCAATCCTTAATGAACTCGTCGGTTCCTGGGATGCCTCCATCAAGATGTGGATGCCCGGCGTCGAAGAGCCTTCCGTCTCCGCCGGAGTCATGGTCAACACCATGATCCACGACGGCCGCTTCCTCCACCACGAGTTCCGCGGCGAGTTCGAGGGCAAACCGTTCACCGGATCCGGCCAGTTCGCGTACAACAACACCGGCAAGCGCTGGGAAGGAACATGGCAGGACAGCATGTCCACCATGATCCAGTTCTCCACCGGCGCCTTCGACGGCCAGCGCGGCGAGTGGACCATGTCCACCGAGTTCGATCATCCCCTCGGCTACCGCTGCAAGAAGCGCGAGGTCATCACACTCCGCGGCAAGAACGCCCACGCCATGGTCATGTTCTGCACCGACAAGGACGGCAAGGAGCAGCGCATCATGGAAATCTCCTACACCCGGAAGCCCGCGCCCGACGCTTCGAAGTAATCCCCCCCCACACACACGCGTTCACCACGCACAGAACCCATCAACACAAGCGAGAAACACATGAACCTGCGAACCGCTCTCCCGATCCTCGTAACCGCCGCGTTCTGCGCCTCCGCCATGGCACAGAACACCACCGTCAAGCCGTCGTCGGCGACACCCGTCAAGCCCGCCGCGGCTGCGCCCGCCGCAACCCCCGCCGCCCAGCCCGACAAAAAAGCCGTGCAGCCCGAGCCCTCCCCCGGCATGGAGGCCGAGATGGCCGCGTGGATGGCCGCCGCCGAGCCCGGCGAGCACCACAAGCACCTCGAGAAACTCGCCGGCGAGTGGGAGTGCACCATCAAGTCCAACTGGAACGGCACAGTCGAGGAGAGCAAGGCCACCCAGAAGAACCACATGCGCATGGGCGGCCGATTCCTCGTCTCCAACTTCCAGGGAACCATGATGGGCCAGCCCATGATCGGGCAGTCGATCATGGGCTACAACAACATCTCCAAGAAGTACGAGACCATCTGGCGCGACAACATGGGCACCGGCATGATGATCGAGACCGGAACCTGCGACGGAACCGGCAAGGTCATCACCACCACCGGCCAGTGCGATGCCCCCGGCGGCAAGACCATGCACACCCGCACCATCTACACCATCGGCGATGGCAAGTACTCCGTCGAGGTCTTCCACCCCGGCCCCGACGGCAAGGAAGCCAAGGTCTTCGAGATGCACTGCGTCCGCACCAAGGCCCCCGCGGCCGCCGCCGATGACGATCTCGACGAGATCCAGAAGAACGTCAAGCAGAAGGTCAAGGACGCCAAGGACGCCATCAAGCCCAAGTGAGCCGCGCAACCGCGCTCCCTGATTCCACCCCCGCCCGCCGCGCCAGCGCGCACCGGGCGGCTTCCCCTCAATGCACGAACACACGCCCGGCCGCCCACCCCGGCGTAACGTTCCGCATGGCCCCCGTCCGCATCGGCTGCGTGAAGTACCTCAACACCCTCCCGCTCATCGAGGGCCTCTCGTCCTGGCGCGATGCCGAACTCATCAGCGCCGTCCCCGCCCGCCTCATCGACATGCTCCTCTCGCGTGAGGTCGATCTCGCCCTCGCGTCGGTCATCGACGCCGCCCGGAACCGCGACCGCGTCGTCCTGCTCCCCGTCGGCATGATCGGCTGCGACGGACCCACCCTCACCGTCCGCGTCTTCTCCCGCGTCCCGCTCGAACGTGTCCGCACCATCGGCGCCGACACCGACAGCCACACCTCCGTCGCGCTCATGCGCATCATCATGAAGCGGCGCTTCGGCATCGACGTCAACACCATCGACTTCGACGCGCGCGAGCACGTCGCCATCGGCAACACCGCCGGCGCCCCGCTCGATGCCCTGCTCCTCATCGGCGACAAGGTCGTCACCGATCCCCCGGAGCCCGCCGAATACCCCCACCAACTCGACCTCGGCCAGGCATGGAAGGACCTCACCGGCCTTCCGTTTGTCTACGCCATGTGGATGTGCCGCGCCGGCGAGGAAGACTCCCTCCCCGTCCGTCTCGCCGCCGCCATGCTCGACCGCGCCCGCCGCCACAACGCCACGCGCCTCGACTGGCTCGTCGCCGCACGCGCAGGCGACCGCGGCTGGCCGCTCGATGCCGCCGCCGACTACCTCGGCCGCAAACTCACCTACGACGTCGGCGACCCTGAACGCGAGGCCGTCGCACGCTTCGTCGACGAGTGTGCAACGCTCGACCTGTGCCGGCCCGGAGAGTTGAAGTGGGTGGAGGTGTGACCCCCGCCCCCCCGGTCGCCCCCCCGGCCGACCTCCCACGCGCGCGCACGCCGCCTTCGATCTCCTCCGTCACGATCATCCGCGCCCGGCGCGGCGAAGACTCCGCCCGCTGGGCCGCCGCCCTCGCCGATGCCGGCTGGGCCGTCTCGTCGACCGTCCTCAAGCACGAGGGCCATGCCTGGGTCCGCGCTGCGCACCTCCGCGACCGCGATGTCGTCATCAAGTGCCGCGAAGTCGCGGGCCCGTGGGAGCGATTCAAGGCCGCGATCGGGCGCGGCAAGTTCGACCGCCACTGGCGCGGCGCTGCGCGGCTCGCCGCGCGATCCATCCCCACCGCGGATGTCCTGGTCCTCGCCGGCGCCGCCGTCGACGGCCGCGCTGCGCAACTCCTGGTCATGCTCCGCGTCGCAGGCGAGTCGCTGCTGCAACTCATGGCCGATGTCCACGGCCGCGGGCCCGCCGCGCCGGGCATCCGCGAACAGCACGCCATCGCCCGCGCCGTCGGCGAGCAGATCGCGCAGATGGACGATGTCTTCAACCGCGATCACAAGCCCTCGAACCTGATCGTCAGCCGATCGCCGGGCGCTGCTCCGCGGCTGGCGCTGATCGACTGCGAGGGCGTCCGCCGCGCCGCCATGCCCGCCGCCGCCCGCATGTTCGCCTCGCTGCTGATCGAGCCGACGGGCTGCGGCGTCCGGCCGCGGCAGTCGCTGCAGGTGCGTGCCCTGCGTGCGTGGCTGGATGCGTGCGTCCGGCTCGATTCATCGCCGCCTCCCTCCCGCGCCGACCGCCGCGCGGCCCTCCGCACTGCCGCGGCCGACATCGCCCGCATCGTGGCCCACCACGGCAACCCTGTGCCGCGAGTCGACCCGCTGGCCTGATGCCTCAGCGTCCGCGCAGCGCATCGAGTTCGCGCTCCATGTTCCGGCGCGCTGCGGATTCCTTCTGCCGACGGAACCACTGCGTGGCGAAGATGTGCTGCTTGTCGAGCATGCGCTCGAGGAACGCCGCGCGGCCCTGGCGGAACATCTCATCATCGGCGAAGTCGAACTCGGCGCGGATCGCCGCGCGGTACGCGTCATACTCCGCGGGGCCCGCCGCGAGGATCGACAGGTCCACATCCGCCACCAGCGACGCATCGCCGCGGGCCGGCGGCTCGGCGTGCTTGGTCGCCGCGATCAGTTCGCGCACGCGATCGGTGAACCCGGCCGGGCAGCCGAGCAGGCCCGCGATCATCGCCGCGGCGTCGGCGCTCCGCGACTCGTTGTCGGGCCGCTCGGCGAAGTACACGCAGTCGTGCAGCCACAGGGCGAACTCGACGGCGTCGCGGTCCTCGGCGAGCATCGCCGCGCCGTCGTACTCCGACAGCACCTGCTCGATGTGCCCGAGGTTGTGGTAGGCCCGCGGCGGGTGGGCGTACATGGTCGAGAGCATCTCGAAGGTGAGGTCCGACTCCTCGGCCTTCTTGAACGCCCCGACCCGCTCGCACAGCCGCTCCCAGCGGTGACGGAGTGCGGGATGGTCTTGCTGGCCGGGCATGGGCGGAAGGGTAGAGGCGGGGTGGGCGGGCCGGGCTCCGGACTTGGCCGTTCGAGGCCGGGGCGGCCGCGGGAGGCGAATCGGACACCTGAATCTGCGCGCAGAGCCACCGATTCGGGCGGACGCAACAGCGACCACCAGCGGCGCGCAAAAGGGATGTGCGCGCAGACCCGCTGGTATCGGGTGTTGTCGCGTGCGCGCGCGGTGGCGCGCAGCCGCGCGAGTTCGCACACGGATCTGCGCGCAGACACACCGACATCGGGGAGATGGTCGTCGAGCGCGGGAACATGATCGCGGCGGGCATGGCCGGCAACGCGCGCGGGACGACACCGCGCACTGGGCAGCCTGAAGGCGAGCGCGGGGGGCGGGGGGGCGGGCGATGCCGGATCGGAAGGCGAGGGGTCGGAGGGGCGGAGTGGGAAGGGGAATGCGGGGGTTGCGGCAGGGCGGGAGAAGCACGCCGCGGATCGGCCGCGCGGGGTGCGTGCCGGAATGCCGGGGAGGTGAGGCGGGCATGATGTTTGGATTTTACATGGCCTGCGACGGTGTTGCAAGGATTGTGTTTGGGTCTGCCGATACGAGGATGCAAGGTGTTGCTGTATAGAGATTTGTGATGCTGTGGCGCGGGGAGCGGGCGCGCGGGGCGCGGGGGGGTGCGATGACGTTCGCGGAACGGGCGGAGTCGAAGGGCCGCGGCGGGAGCGAGGTTCGGAAGGGGGAGTGGTGGTAAGGGCACTACAACTGCCTGATGCCGATGGACTGCAGGTACTCGAATGTCGGGTCGTACATCTGTGCTGCGCGGGTCGGATCGTCGGGATCACTCTCGGGCACGACGATGACCATTCCCTGCCGGGCTCGCGTCAAGAGGACACGGTAAGCGTTCTTGAGGTAGTTCTGAAGTTCGGGCTTGTTGATCTTGTTCCATCGGGTTCCGACGAACGAGTGGTGCGACCAGCCGGAGCCACTCGACGTCGGGCGGAAGTCGCCGTCCCAGACAATGCCAGCCCAGTCGAGCTCGAGCCCTTGCACGTCGAACTCTGTCGCCGCGTCTTCGAGGTAGTAGGAAGACCGAATGTCATCCTTTGGATCAAGAAACCAATGTACAGGATCGGTCGGAGACCGGACATCGATCGCGTGCGGCTTGAGTCTCAACGCCTGCGAAGACACAACGAGACCATACCGCTCGCTTCCTCGCGCCTGCTTCCTGAGCCACCCCTTTGCCTGCTTCAGGTCTCGCGTCAACAGGATTGGGTACTTTGCGTTGATCTCGTCGAGCAGTCGCTGCGCCTCGGAACGCTCTCGATCCAAAACAGCTTTGACGAACGCCGACACGCTCTCCGCCCGAAACGATCGCATCGACACAGACAAGTGCATGTGGTCGTTCCACGTCACATTGGGGCGAGCGTCCAGCTGCGCCAACACTGCACCGGCGCCGTACTCGGAATCATGCAGGCGGGGCGAAATGTGGATGTCCCAATGAGAAAACGACCGATTCAAGGACTCGATCCACTCTCCGATGCCAGCCTCACCGGTGTTGATCTCCTGTCCACCACCGACAAGGCAGACTATCACTGCCCAGTCGGGATGCCGATCCATACAGGAGATCAAGAACTCCGGCTCCGACACAGTGAAATCGGCATGCCCTCGCTTCCGCTGCATGAACGACGCTGTCTGCCTTCGGTTCCACGCGCGCTGGGCCTCATCGAACAGGACGACGCGGTCAACCGGAGCGCTCTCGCTGCGGAGACACTCATCGCGGAAGTGGTGCACGTTCTGAATGAACGCCCGAACTTCACTACGTGCAACTCCAAGCCTCCCTTTTCTGCCGCTCATCGAGAGGCGACGCACTTTGTCTCGCGCCAGTGCTTCGCAGAGGATTCGTACAAGCGGTCCGTTGCCTGAGAGGAAGACGCTGTGCAGTGCGCTGGCCGTATCGCTGTGCTTCGTCGCGATATTCAGGCCAACGAGCGTCTTACCAGCGCCAGGCACGCCCGTGACGAAGCAGATAGCCTTTCGCCTGTTTGCTTGGGCATCACGGATAACGGTCGAGATCGACTCGGATGTGTGACTCAGGTTGATCGCGCCAGCATCACTTCGAGAAATCGACTCGACCGAGTGACCGCCGTAGAGTGCGAGTGCTGCCTCAATGATCGTCGGTGTAGGACAGTATCGCCCTCGTTCCCACTCAACGGCATTGATCACCGGACCCCCGCGCAACGCCAGCACTTGCTCGATGACCTCACCAAGGCGCTTTGGAGAAGCCAGGATTGGAGCAAGCAAACCATCGTCATGTGATGTTGCGGCGATCTTGAAGGGCGCTGAGCGAGCCTTCGTCGCAACCAGAACCGGTGCAATGAACTGCCTGTGACTCGTTTCGTGAAAGTGCTTCAGATCCAGTGCGTAGTCGTACACCTGGTCGATCGCGCCGGGCCTGAACTCAGTGTCGCCGACTTTGAACTCAAATACAAAGAGCGTGTGTCCGATCGCGGTGACCACGTCGATACGCTTGCCCATGCGCGGTTGACCTGCCCTGGGAAAGCTGAACCAGTCTGAGTGAGGGCCTTTGGGGTACAAAG
>CAYPEI010000047.1:0-10064 GCA_964409775.1 uncultured Phycisphaeraceae bacterium
GTCGGATGTCGGATGTCGGATGTCGGATGTCGGATGTCGGATGTCGGATGTCGGACTGATTCTGGGCCATGGCCATGCGACACCTGCGGCGGAACTCGCGGCGATTCTTCGTTGGGGGGTGCCTGGCGCTGCCGTGCCTCGTTGCTCTCTCTTCGTGTCGCACCACCAATGAACCGGCCGATGCGCCGGCGCTGCAGCGCCAGACATCCGTGAATGATGCCGCGGCGTTGGGCATTGGCGAGAAGTTCGCACTCCCCCCGCTGCTCACGCTCGGCGGAACGACCATCGACCCCGCCGACCTGTTCAAGGACAGGCACGCGGTGGTGATCGTGATGACCAGCACGGGGTGCCCGCTGTCACGGAAGTATGGACCGCGGCTGGCGAGCATCGAGCGTGAGTACAGCGCGCCGCCCAAGAACGTCATCTTCGTGTATGTCAATACCGTGGAGGCCGAGACCGACCAGCACATGCGCGACCAGATCCGCGAGTACGGATTCCGCGGGCCCTATCTGCCTGACCGTGACCGGGCGGTCGCGTCGATCTTCGGCGTGCGCACGACCACCGAGGTCTTTGTGCTCGATGGCGAGTCGCGGCTGGTGTATCGCGGCGCTGTTGATGATCAGTATGGCGTGGGAACGTCGCTCCCCGCGCCGCGGAGCACGTACCTGCGCGATGCACTGGACGCCGCGATCGCCGGCACGGCGAGCAGCCTGCCGGTCAGGGCGACCTTCGCCCCCGGATGCCTGGTGGATGTGCCGCGAAAGCGGGCCGCGACCAGCCTCACATACTTCGGCAGCGCGGCACACATCCTCGCGGCTAACTGCGTTGCCTGTCACACGCCGGGCGGCGTGGCGCCGTTCAGCCTTGCGACGTACCCCGACATCCTCGGGCGTGTGTCGATGATCGAGGCGGTGGTGCGCGACGGGCTGATGCCGCCCTCGCACGGGCGCATGACAAGCGGGCTGGGGTCCATCGCCTCGCCGCGGCAGATGAGCGACAAGGACCGCGCGGACCTGCTCTCCTGGCTGGCCTCGGACCACGCGCTGGGCAACATCGCGCAGGGACCGGCGCCGCTGACCGCGAGCGCCGAGTGGGCGGTGGGCGGTGGTCGGCCCGATCTGCTGTACATCACACCGTCTCTGCGCCTTCCCGCAGAGGGACCTCTCTGCCACAAGCGGTCGGTGATGCCGTTGCAGATTGTTCAGGATGCGTGGGTGCGGGAGATCGAGTTCCGACCGATGAAGCCCGACACGGTGCACCACGCGCTGGTGTGGATCCTGCCGCGGGGAACGCCCGCGCCGGATGAGCGCGCGCCGGTCGAGGGGCTTGAACTGCTGGGCGTGTACAGCCCGGCGCAGAACATCGTGCGATACCCCGACGGGGTTGCGCGGCGGCTCCCGGCGGGCTGCTCGCTGCTGGTGGATCAGTACGCGCTGCCGATGGGCCGAGAGATGATGTCGTCGCTGCGGATGGCGATTTCGCTGGGGGAGCGACCGCGGGAAGAGGTCCGGACGCTCACGGTTCAGAACTCGGAACTGTCGATCCGCCCCGGGGCGGCAAGCGAAGCCGTGGCGGCCGAGCGGTTGCTTGACACGGATGCCCGGGTGCTGAGCGTCTACCTGAACATGCGTGCACGTGGCCGGTCCATCCGTCTGACCGCCGATGCCGTCGGACGTACGGGCACGCCGTCAGCGGTCGTGCTCGACGCTCCCCGATTCGACTACCGCTGGCAGATGCGGTGCGTGTTCACGGAGCCGCGGCGGATCGCTGCTGGAATGATGCTCCGCCTCCACGGCGAGTACGACAACTCCGCCGCGAATGCCAACAACCCGGACCCGGCCGCGGCGGTGCACGCCGGTCCGACTGCAGCCGATGAGTCGCTGCTGGCGGTTCTGGAACTTCTGTCGCCGCTCGCCGGTGACCGCACGGACTGAATCCGGCGGGATCAAAAAGACACGGACGCGGTGTGGTGCCCGCGTCCGTGTCTTCACACATGATGGAGAGACGGCCCGGTCCTGTGACACCGGGCCTCCCTGGGAGATGCTCAGGAGCCGCAGCCGTCGAACCATGCGCTGAGGAAGGCGAAGATGTCGGGAACGCCGATTCCCGCGACGCCGTCGAAGTTGGCGGCGGGCTGGTTGGAGAACCAGGCGCTGAGGAAGGCGAAGATGTCCGGCACGCCGACGCCGCCGGAGCAGTCGAAGTCGGCCGGGCAGAGGCCGCCCACGCACGGCAGCGCGGCGATGGTGATCCGTTCATACCCGAGGACCATGGGGACGTTGTTCTCCCCTTGGGCGACGAGGAAGTTGAAGGAACTGATGTCCTCGTATCCCCACGAGCCGAGCGCGCCGAGGATGTCCAGCGAGGTGAGCGAGTTATCAGGGGTCGGGAACGGCGTGTCGATGCTGAATGTGCGCGAGAACTGGACGCCGAAGGGCGTGGTCAGACCCAGGCTGAGCGGGATCTCGGTGGGCAGGTCGGTGCCCTGCGAGAGGAAGAAGCCGTCGGCACGGGGGTCGTCATTGCGGACGCAGAAGTTGGCGGCGTAGGTGAGGTTGCGGGTCACGGAGACGCTGCCGGCGGTGAAGACCAGCGAGTTGCCGACGATCGGGTAGGCCCGGACGCGCGTCGGGAGGGCGACGCTGGAGATGTAGTTGGTGGAGTCGAGATCGAGGACGACGGTGACCGGGGCGCCCGCGGGCACGCCCATGAGGGCACCGCTGACGAACCTGTTCTGCTCGACATTGCCGGTGATGGTCACGCGGACGATGTCGGCATGGGCGGCAGCGGCCAGCGTGGTGAGGCCGGCGACGACGAGGGCGATGCGACTGAGCATGATGCAGTTCTCCGGTTCGAGGCCACGAGTTGCCCGCTGCACACGGCGGGTGTGCGGGAGAGCGGGCGGGAGGGGTTCCAATCTCGCACCACGTGTTTCCAAGTGATGCGAGCGAGCATGCGAGGTTGTTCAGCGCCTGCGGCGGAACATCACAAGTCCGCCCAGGCCGAGCAGGGCCGCCGCGCCGGGAGCCGGAACGGTGGCGACGAAGATGCCTGATGTGCCGTTGCTGAAGTCGAGTTGGAAGACGAGTTCACCCTTGCCGTTGAGGTTGATGGCCCGGCCGTCCTGGCCGCCGCTGGTGTTCAGGCCGCCGATGGACGAGACCTGGCGCAGGTCGCCGGGGGCGACTTCAAAGAGATCACCGGTGCGGGCGAGGAGGCAGGTGACGCCGTTTTCGTCGGCGCCGAAGAGGGCGCTGCCGTTGCCGAGCCCGGGGCTGACGCCGACGCCGGTGAGGGTCGTGAGGAAGGCGAGTTGGCCGCGGGAGTTGATCTGGATGTTCGACGGCGAGTTGAAGAACGCGTTGCTTCCGTCCGGAGCGCCGCCGGGAATGGCGACATCGCCGCTGCGGATGATCTTCATGAGGTCGCCGCCGGCGGCCATGCGGAAGAGGACGTTGGTGTTGTTGGTGCCGCCGGTGTTGCCCAGGCCGGTCACCACAAACGCGGTGGTGCCGGAAGTGTTCATCGCGATGTTGTTGAACGCGCTGCCCCAGTTCACACCGGCGAACTCGGCGCCGTTGGCGTTGGCGATCGAGGCAGGGAGCGGGTCGCCGGTCTTGCCGATGAGCCGGAGGGTGCCGCTGCCGGCATCGGTGAACAGCGCGGCGGTCGCCGTCTGCACGCCCGCGGCATCGCGGAGCGATGAACTGAACGCGACGCGGCCATCGTTGTTGAACCCGATCTGGGAGGTGGAGAATGCCCGGTAGAGGTTCGTCGAGGCCGCCCCGGCGGAATCGGGAGCCGCGTCGCCCGCACGCGAGATGACCTCGAGAGCGCCGGAGCGGTTGCTGGCGATCATGGTTGCGTTGCTGCCCGCGCCGGTGCCGGTCGTGACGGAGCCCTGCAGCGCGCCGCTGACGACATAGCGGCCGTTGCCGTTATAGCCCAGCGAGGCGGACTGGAACGCACCCACGCGAACACTGCCGTCAAGGTTGATCGGGGTGACGGTGTCGTTCTGCCGGAGAAGCAGTGATGCGGCGCCGGGCATGCCGCCCCAGATGCCCGCGGAGTTCGCCGTCGCGCCCGAGATCACCACCGGGGGCGTGCCGGTGTTGGTGGTGAGGTTGCCGATGAAGGCCGCCTGTCCCGCCGCGTTGAAGAGCGGCATGCCGGTGGCGGAACTGCTGAACGTCGCGCTGCCGGTGTCGGGCGCGACATCGCCGGTGAGCATGATGCGGGCGGGGACGCCGCCGGCATTGGAGAACAGGCCCGTGCTTGCGCCGAGGCGGAATGCCCACTCGCCGCTCGCGTTGATGAGCATGGAGTTGATGATGCCCGTCGTTCCGCTGGTGTAGGTCCCGCCGCCCGGGCGCGCCCCGCCGGCGACGGCCACGTTGGTGTTCACGCCGCCCCCGTGGATCCACAGGCCCTGGGGCGTGCCGGTCACGTTGCTGTTGCCTCGGAACGCGACCTGGCCGGCATCGTTGATCGTGGGCTGCTGCTGATCGAGGGTGCTGAAGGTCACGCCCGCGCCCGCGCCGGGACCAAAGGCGTTGTCGACGCCGGTGATCGCGATGGTGCGGTGGGTGGAACCTCCGGCGAGGGCCGACGAGGCGGCCAAACCGGTGACTGCGGCAACAGCCGCAACGAGCGAAATCCCTTGGCCTTTGAAGGCGGTACGCATCTCTCTCTCCTCCGTCTCTAGGGTTGGCTGTACAGATGTCTCCAGAGACAATAGCACGAGTCTGGGAGATTACCAGACAAGGCATGCAGAAATTGTGACTGGATCGAGTTGGCGGACTTTGTTCGGGTTCTGAGGAGACTTCTGAGCGCCTCTTCGCTCGACCGCGGAGTCGCAGACGCGATGCCGCTGACCCGGGACTCTATTGAGTATATCATTGTCCTGTTGTCTTTAATCCAACCGAAGGCTTGCATGAATCTGAGAGGGAATCCGATGCTGCATGAAGTGACGGGAGACATTGTGCTGAGTTCCGCCGCGGCGATTGCGCACGGGGTTGCGCCCAACGACCACTTCAACACGGGCCTGGCGTTGCAACTGCGCGAGCGGTTTCCGGCGATGTTCAAGGACTTCCGCCATTACGGGCAGGTCGCGCATCCGAAGCCGGGTGAACTGTGGGCGTGGAGCGGCGTCGGGCAGGACGGGCCGGTGCATGTGGTAAGCCTGTTCACTCAGGAGGGTGGGTTTGAGCATGGGATGAAGCCGGGCCGCGCCAAGGTGGAGTCGGTGAATCACTGCCTGAAGAAGTTGCACATCTGGGCGGAGGAGCAGAGGCCGGCGAGCCTGGCGCTGCCGCGGCTGGCGACGGGGGTGGGCGGGCTGGAGTGGGAGAAAGTGTCGCCGCTGATCCGGCAGCACCTGGGCGGATTGAAGATCCCGGTGTTTGTGTACACGGGGTTCAAGGCGGGGGTGAAGGCGAACGAGGCGGCCGGCGCTGCGTCGCATGCACGGTGAGTTCATCGTGCGCCGAGTGGAAGCACAGAGGACACGGCGTCGGGCCGTGTCCTCTGTCATGTCCGGGCGAGTTGGGCGCCGGGCTTAGCGGGGGCAGCCGGCGAACCAGGCGCCGAGGAAGGCGAAGATGCATGGACTGCCGCCTGGGCTCGGACCCACGGCGCGGGCGCGTGAAGTTGGGTGGTTCGGCGGCGTTTGAAAACGGAACGTGCGCGCAGCATCCACTGAACAGGGTGGCCAAATGTTGAGGGGGTTGCCTGTGGTCGAGCGATTCTGCGCGCAGAGTCCTTGTTTCCGGGGGGTCTCGAAGCATGTGAAAGGCGGTGGCGGCGTGCGCGACCGCGGACGATGCGCGCTGCGCTGTGGACCTGCAATACAGACATCCCCCCCCTCCCCCTCCCTCCCGCTGACTCAGGCGTTCCGCGGAGCCCGGGAACACTCGCCGGCTTCGAAGTACTGGAATCCGGAGAGTCGCGGGTGGTCGTGACCTGACGCAGCCAGGATTATCAAGAACGCGGCCGCCTGTGTCAAGTGTTTGTTTGGATTTCTCGGCCTGTCAACCGGCCGGGATGGGAGGCGGGCGGATCAGTGCGCGCCGCAGGAGTCGCAGGTGTTTGAGGCGGCAGCGCGGGGGCGGCCGCAGTAGGCGCAGGGGCGTGTGGACTCGTGCGCGTCGGTCGGCGGGGGAAGAACTGCGGTGGCGTCGAAGCGCTGGGTCTGTTTGCTCGGCGAGAGCCAGATGGCGGCGAGCATGATGATGGGGAGGGCGATGAAGGGGAGGCCGAGGATCGCCGCGAACCATCCGAAGCCGCCGAAGAACCCGCCGCCGAAGAGCATGCCGAAGCCGATGAGGAGGAAGGGGATGATGAAGACGGTGATGCCGATGCGCATGATCCAGGCGAGCGCGGGAGGAGCGGGAGCGCGTGAGTCGGGGGAACCGAGATGGCCGTTGGGCGGGGGCATGGGGTGATGTGTTGTGCGGAGAGCGGGGAGCGGGGTTTCGCAGCGCGGAGTGCGGAGTTTACCGGAGGGGGTCAGCGGGAGCGCGGCGGGGGTGCAAGCCTCCGGGCTTATGGGATGTTGGGTGAAGTTGCTGAGATGCCTGATGGCGGTTTTGCTTGCCACGGAGCAGGTCTTTCGGTACGTTTTCGGCTCAGCCGACAGCCCCCGGTTCACTCCGTTAGGTCGAGGGGTTGCGAAAGTCGGCGATGGAGCCGCAGCATGCATCGATATTGTGTTCGGCCGCGCCTGCAGATGTCGGCGCGTGGGCTGCGTGTGCGCACGGGTGACTCTGTGCAATGCGGCATGGCGGTGGCGGCCGCGATCCTGTGGTCGTGCATCGCGGCGGGCACGGCCCACGCGCAGTGTGCGGCATCGTTCGGCGCGGGGGTGAACTTTCCGACGGGCACACAGCCGTGGTCGGTGGCGGCGGCGGATCTCAACAACGACGGCAGACTTGACCTGGTGACGGCCAACTCGGTGGGCAACAGCGTGGCGGTTCTGCTGGGAAGCGGGGCCGGAACGTTTTCGCCGCAGGTGTTCTACGCGGTGGGGAACAGTCCGCAGTGCGTGGCGGTCGGGGATCTCAACGGAGACGGGAGGCCAGACCTCGTCACTGCGAACCTGGGCGGGCATGCGATCTCGGTGCTGCTGGGTTTCGGAGACGGCACCTTTGGGCCAAGGGTCGACTTGATGGCGGGCGTGCAATCTCCGTACGTGGCGATCGGTGACATGAACGGGGATGGCCGGCCTGACCTGGTGGTGGCGAACACGGGCAGCAACGGCATCACGGTGCTGCTGGGCAACGGCAACGGCTCGTTCGCCCCGCCGATCAACACGGGCGTGGGCGTGAGCATCAACTGCGTGGCGATCGGCGACATCAATGGCGACGGCCGGGCCGACCTTGCCGCGGCGAACTTCACGACGGTTGTGAACCCGAACGTGCGGGTGCTGCTGGGCAACGGCGATGGGACATTCGCGGGCGCGGTGTCCTACTCGGTGGCAAGCCGCAACCTGGCGGTCGCGATGGGCGACCTCAACGGCGACGGCAAGCCTGACCTGGCCGTGGCAAACTCCATGGGAACCAGCGCCTCGATCCTGCTGGGCAACGGCGACGGAACGTTCGCACCGCGGGTGGACTATCCGCTGCACGATCAGGCGTATTCGATTGCGATCGGCGACCTGAACGGGGACGGCAGGCCCGACATTGCATCGGCGAACATCGCAAGTGAGGATGTTTCGGTTTTGCTGGGCGCCGGGGACGGCACCTTCGCCGCGCCGGTGCAGTTGGGAGCCGGCGCAGGAACCGTTTCCGTGGCGATGGGCGACTTCAACAACGACGGGAAGCCCGACCTTGCCGCGGCGAATGCGTTCAGTCACAACGTCACCGTTCGGCTGAACACCGGCGGGCAGGCGGCGATCACCCAGCATCCCTCCGATCAGTCCGTCGCGGCCGGGCAGGGCGCTGTGTTCTCGGTCGCGACCACGGGCGCGACCGCGTTGCAGTGGCGTCGGAACGGTGTGCCGCTGAGCAACAACGGGCGGATCAGCGGGGTCACCTCGGGCACGATGTCGATCGCCGGGGTGACAGCGGCGGATGCCGGGGTGTACGACGTGAGGCTGGTGGGCGGGTGCAACTCGGGGCGGGCGGTCAGCCGCGGGGCGCTGCTGACTATCGAGGCCGCGTGCCCGGCGGACTTTGATCACTCAGGAACACTCGGCGTTCCGGACGTTTTCGCGTTTCTGTCGGCGTGGTTTGCCGGCTGCCCGTGAAGCGGCGCGGCCGAACGCGGAGAGAATCATGAATCAGCGGCGGGAGGCCGCGCGGGCGGCGATCACTTCGCGCGCCGGCGCGGGGCGGCGAACAGCGCGAGCGCGAGGACCGTCGCCGTGCCGGGCGCGGGGATGTTGGTGGTGATCCAGGTCTGGAGGTTGTCGGTGATGTTGATGAAGACGCCGGTTGCGCCCCAGGTGGGTCCGTCCTGGCCGCCTGGGGGGACGATTTGGCCGACGTAGACGCCGCGGATGTCGAAGCCGCCGCCGGGACGCGAGATGAGCATGGGTTGACCGGAATCGCCGTAGGCGCCGATGCCCTCGCCGTTGACGGGCACGGGCGGGCCGGGCGGGCAGGAGAAGTCGTATGTGGATGCAGGAACGCCGTCATAAGAAATTGCGCCGTTGTTGACGGTGTTGTAGTACACGCGCCGCGCGTGGGAGTCCGCATCCCAGGTGGCATTGGGCGTGCCGGCGTTGGAGGAGGTCAGCCCGAAGCCGGCGGTGCAGAACATGGTGCCATTGGGAATCGCGGCGGCGGCCGTTGTGTATGACCCGTCCAGCATGTCATCGAGTTTGAGGATCGCGATGTCGACGGTCGGGTGACAGATGACCATGTTGACGGTGTGGGAGGTAACGCCGCCGGCACCGTTTCGGAACCTGAGCCCGCCGGCGGCCAACGGCATGTTGTTCTCGTCGCACACGACATGCCGGGAGGTGAGGACCCACATTCCGTTGCCGATGACGGTGCCGGTGCCGGTGCCGTTGGGCGTGTCGACGCGACCGATGCAGGGGAAGTCGGTGTTGTCGTTGATGCCGGTCGCGCCCGGGAGGCGGACGCTGGCGGCGGCCGGCGCGGCGGCCACGGAGACCAGGGCGCAGCAGGCAACGAGTTTGACGAGGTGGCACGGCATGGATGCGCTCCCGACGAGTGTCCGCCCGGGAGTTCAGCCTACCCCGGGAACAGGCATGAGCAAGGAGAGTCCGGGCGGCGAGACGCGGATGGCGCGTTGCGCAGCGGTGCGATGCCCATAGCGCTCGGGGATCGCGGTCATGTGTGGATGGCGGACGGTGCGTACGCGGGGCGAACACACGGAGGGGGTGGCGTGCGGAAGGCGCACGGGCGCCATCGCGGCGTGCATCGCGGCATGGGGGTCAGGTCATCGCGTTGCGCGAAAAGAGCGCGGGCGATCAGAGGTTGCCGCGGCGTTCCTGCTCGAGTTCGAGGGCTTCGAAGAGGGCCTTGAAGTTGCCCTTTCCGAAGGACTGGCTGCCGCGGCGGCAGATGATCTCGAAGAAGAGTGTGGGGCGGTCCTGGAGGGGCTTGGTGAAGAGTTGGAGGAGGTAGCCCTCGTCGTCGGCATCGACAAGGATGCCGAGGTCGCGGACGCGCTGATGGTCTTCCTTGACGGCGCTGTGGCCGTGGTCGGTGAGCATCTTGTTGACGCGGCCCCAGACCTGGTCGTAGTAGGCGTCGGGGAGGGTGAGGAAATCGACGCCGCGGGCGCGGAGCGCGGCGATGGAGTGGAGTTCATCGTCGGTGCGGAGGGCGAGGTGCTGGACGCCGGGGGTGTTGCAGTGCCAGTCGAGGTACTCCTGGACCTGGGACTTCTTCTTGCCCTCGGCGGGCTCGTTGATGGGCATCTTGATGAGGTTGTTTCCGCTGGCCATGACCTTGGACATGAGCGCGGAGTAGTCGGTCGAGATGTCCTTGTCGTCGAAGTGCTTGAACATGGTGAACTCGAGGACATCCTCGTAGAACTTCACCCAGTGGTTCATCTTGCCCATCTCGACGTTGCCGACGAGGTGGTCGACGTAC
>CAYPEI010000048.1:0-9552 GCA_964409775.1 uncultured Phycisphaeraceae bacterium
GTCAGGAGTCAGCCGATTCCTCGGGTTGACTCTGATGGCCTCATCTCAACCATCGGCAGCGGTTCGACCTGCGGCGGCGGAATCGTTGTTCCGTTCGCGCTCAGCAGTTCTTGTCAGCCCGGCGGAGGCGGTGGAGGTGGAACCAACCCGCCGCCGCCGATCATTCCGCCGACGGTAGGCTGTAGCGGCGGCGGGCTTCCCTCGATCAACTGGAATAATCCTGACCTCCAAAAGATCCTTCAACGCGTTCAGTCGGAGTGCGGATGCCTACCGACGATTACCTGCAAGCGCTGTGGCGGCAGCAATCCTCCTTGCGCCGTCGCCAAGCCGGGATTCTTCGGTTCCTGCCCGTCAATTACCGTCTGTACGGATAACCCAACCGGATGCTTCGGTAGCGGTGAAACAATCGAACAAGTGCTCATTCATGAGCTCATACACGCCGCGCACTTCTGTAAGTATCCCATCACATGCCCCTTCAGCATGTGCGAGGAGGCCATTTGCAGGGAGTACGCCGCTTACTCCGGTGCAGGGCAATGCGTGGGGACCAATGACTGTTGCCGACGTGCCTGCTCATCGGTGCCGGGGATCTGCAATCTCCTGAACGACTGCGAATCCAAGTGCCGGCGGTTCATCGGAAACAACCAGTGTCGAGATGGTCACTACCACTGGTTCTGAACGCAAAGGAGGACCAGATGGATCGGCATCAGTGCATCGCGTCCTGCGCCATCATCTCGCTCATGAGCTTGGCGGGGTGCAGCGCTCCGAACAAAGTCGTTCCACCAAGCGACCAAGTCGCGCAAGAGTACGAAAGCAGCATCATGTATCCATCCGCCATGCCCATTCGGGCTTCAATCGCCGGACTTCGGTCGGCCAAGCGGGGCCTCGTGATCGATCTCCTTGTTTCGGGCGACCCAGATCGTACGGCAGAGTGTGCCACAATCTTTGCGAGAGCGATCACTGGAGAGTTTGCAAACGACTACTTACAGATCCAGGACGTGCATGGCCGGGAAGTAGAATTGCGGCCGCAGATCCACGAGTCCGGTGTGCCGTGGGTTGTGGGTAAGCAGTGGCCGGCGCCGCCACAATGGCCACTCAAGAGCGGCGCGGCTGGAAGCGCGGTGATCCAGGCACTTCCATTTAGTTCCCCTACCTTGCCGCCTGGAGAATATCGCGCTCGCTTTCGGCCAGATGCGAGAGACAGACTTCTCGCGGAAAGGAGCCGGGCATCGGAATGTGTAAGCGCGACCGAGTTCGTAACGGACTGGCAGCACTTTGATGTGAAGCGCATGGAGTAGACGCCTTACGCCGCCCTCCGCTCCCGGAGCGGCGTACTGGAAACGCTCGCGATAACGGACTCGCCGCCGAGCGTGAAACCCTGTCGTCCGAAGCGCACGGTGAGGGAGGCACTGAAGGAGCTGTGCTGGTCGCCGCGCTTGGCTTGGATGGTGTACGCGACGGTGTGGGTCCCGGCGGGGACGGTTGCGTCGGTGAATCGCCTGGCGCCCACGGTGTCCGGCGGCGCGAACTCCGCGCCGTCGATCGAGCGGCGCACCAGGGACATCACCTTGTCCACGCCGCGTGGTCGGCTCGCTTTCCAAACGGATGTCGAGGTTCCCACATTGTCGCTCGACATGGCAAGGTCAACGGTGCCCGCTGAAGCGCTGCAGATCAACAGCCGCACATCCACCATTTCTTTCGGTGTTGCCCGGTAGTTGCTGGTACACTGTTGATGTATGCAGCATCGCGGCAACCAGCTTGCGTCCTGGGTGCTCGCTGCTGCGGCGGTGGTGCAGGCCTTCGGATGCACAGTCGCAGCGGCGCAGCCGGATCAGACCACACTCGCGGGCCAGCTCGAACTCGCCCGCCTTGTCGATATCGCCAGCCAGCGGCTGAAGCTCAACGTCGAGTATGACGCATCGGCCCTCAAGGGAGTAGTGACGCTCCGCTTGGACGCGGGCATAGGGGATGACGAGCTTTGGTTGCTCGTCAATCGGGTGCTTGCCGCCCGCGGGTTCACAACGGTGCGTATGCCGGGGGAGCGAGCGTACAGCGTCGTCAAACTCGCCGACGCGGCTTCCCTCGCGACGGTCGCATCGGAACGCGCACCCGGTGACGAGCCGGCGCCCGGCTTCATGGTCACCGCCGTTCGTGTGCAGCATCGTCATGCCAAGGACCTCGTTGAGCCGCTCTCGAAGGTGTTGTCGAAACCGTCCGGTTCGGTCGCGGTGCTTGGTGACGGCGGCCTGCTCCTGCTCGCCGATGTCTCATCGCGTGTCGAGCAAGCGCTGGCAATCCTCAAGCTCCTCGACGCGCCCGGGGCTCGGACGGTGGTCGAGCAGGTTCCCGTCCGCAACATCTCCGCGGTGCAGATGGCGGCGCTGGTCGCACAGGTGGCCGCGAAGCGGGAAGCGGTGTCTGGGGAGAAGGTGCCGGGCGAGGTCGTCGCCGCGCCGGACGGAACCTCCGTGCTGCTGGTCATGCAAGAAACGCACCGTTCGTACTGGCGGAGCTTGTTCGATGAGCTGGACCGCCGGGAGCGGGTCGAGTCTGTCACGTACACTCCGCGGCACTTCGCCGCCCGGGAGGTCGCAAGGCTCGCCGAGCAAACAGTGAAGGACTTCGCGGACGACCGTTGGAAACTCGTGATCGATGATCTGACGGGAAGCCTGGTCGTGACGGCCACACCGACGCAGCATGAGGCATTTAGAGCGCTCATCGAGCGGCTCGATGCCGCGCCCGTGTCAGCCCGCCGTCCGGCGCGTTCGTTCGTGATCAAAAACCGGTCGGTCTCGGAGGTCAAGGCGATCCTCGAGCAGCTGATCCAAGCCGGCGCAGTGAACGCCGGCGCCGAGTCTTTACCTGGAGCCACGCCCGCGCCGGCGACGGATCGCACCGCGGCGGTGATCCCGCTGCCCCCGCCGCCCGCGGCGAGCGCCGTTGGTGCCCGCGGATCGCAGCAAGCCTCGGCGCAAATGCGGCGTCCCGTCCCGGGCGGCGAGACTGATACGCCGTTGAGTCTGACGGTCGACGAGGGGACGAACACGCTGATCGCCGTGGGCGAACCGCGGCTGCTGTCGCAGATCGAATCCCTGCTCCCCACGATCGACGTCCGTCAGCCGCAGGTCATGCTCGAGGTCCTGATGGTGACGCTCACTCAGGGGCAGACCTTGGACCTGGGCGTTGAGCTGGAGAAGCTCCGGATCAACGACGATCTCTTCATCCGTCTTTCATCGCTCTTCGGCCTGGGCACGCGCGGCGAAAGCGGAGACCGAACCGCCGGTGACGCGGCGGGGTTCACGGGCGTGGTCCTCAGCCCTGGCGACTTCTCCGTCGTCGTGCGGGCGCTGCAGACGCTCAACGACGGCCGCTCGGTGAGCATGCCCAAGCTGCTCGTGGGGAACAACCAGCAGGCGAGCCTGGACTCGGTGGTGGAGCAGCCGTATGCGAGCGTGAACGCTTCGACCACCGTCTCGACGACCTCGTTCGGAGGGACGCAGGACGCCGGCACGGTGGTGACGATCAAGCCGCAGATCGCCGAGGGCGATCACCTGGTGCTTCAGTACTCGGTGTCGCTGAGCTCATTCCTGGGCGCCGCCTCCAGCCCGACGCTCCCGCCGGCGCGGCAACAGAACCGCGTGCAGAGCGTGGCGACGATCCCCGACGGGTTCACGGTCGTGGTGGGCGGGATCGAACTCGAGAACAAATCCAAGGGCGTGTCGCAGGTGCCGCTGCTGGGCGACATCCCCATCCTGGGTGAAGTCTTCAAAAATCGCAACAACACCGACAGCCGATCCCGCTTCTTCGTCTTCATCCGCGCCAACGTGCTCCGCGGCCGCGGCTTCGACGACCTCAAGTACCTCTCAGCACGGGACGCGGAAGCCGCCGCGATCGACGACGGATGGCCCGACGTGGAACCAAGGATCATCCGGTGAGCACTTCGCTGGCCAGTCCCGTCGAGCGTGTCCAGGCGCCGGAGCACGGCCCGGTCGGAGAGTCCGCGGCGCCGCGGCCAACCCAGGAGTTCCTTGCCCGGGTCACCCATGAGTTCGCGCGGCGGCATCTGGTGCTCAGCGCAGGACGAGAAGGAGAGGTGGAAGTTCTTCTGGCCGCGGCGGGCACGAACCCCACCGTCCTCTTCAATGTTGGTGTCAAGCTCCGCAGGCCCATCGTCACCCGCGTTGCATCGGCCGAAGAGATCGCCGCCGCGGTCGACCGCGCCTACGCGTGCGCCGTGAACATCGGCGCTGACAGCGATACGCCGGTGGTCGTCGTCGAGGGCTCTGCTGATATCGAGACCGAGCTCGACGCCGCCGTGCGGGAGACCGAGCGTGACCTGCTCTCGACGGCGGGGAAGGCACCGGCGGTGCGGCTGGTCGACATGATCCTGTTCGAAGCGCTCCTCCGCGGCGCCAGCGATGTGCATGTGCAGCCCATCCGGGACCGCACGCTGATCCGGTATCGCCTCGACGGGGCTCTGCACACGGCGCGCGAGCTGCCGGCATCCCTCGCATCATCCGTCGTCAGCCGGATCAAGGTGATGGCCCGCCTGGATGTCGCTGAGCGCCGAACGCCGCAGGACGGCCGCGCGACCGTGACGATCGGAGGTTCCGGCGGCGCTCAGGCTGGCCGGCGGGTGGATCTGCGCATCAGCACGCTCCCCAGCACGTACGGCGAGCGCGTCGTCCTGCGTCTGCTCGACCCCTCGCGCTCGCCCCATCTGCTCAACTTCGCCGCGCTGGGGATGCCCCCGGATGTGGAGCAGCGATACCTCGCGCAGGTCAGCCGCGCGAGCGGCATCGTGCTCTCGACCGGCCCCACCGGCAGCGGCAAGACCACGACGCTGTACGCCACGCTCGCGTGGCTCAGCTCCACCAACGCCGGCGGCCAATCGCGCGGATGCGAGCTCAACATGATGACCGTCGAGGATCCGGTCGAGTACGACCTCTCGACGGGGGGCACGTCGGGGCTTTCCATCAGCCAGACCCAGGTTGATCCCAAGAAGCACGTGACCTTTGTCTCCGGCCTGAAGCACATCCTGCGGCAGGACCCGGACGTGATCATGGTGGGTGAAGTGCGGGACGAGGAAACGGCGCGCATCGCGGTCCAGGCGAGTCTTACCGGTCATCTCGTGCTCTCGACGCTGCACACCAACGACGCGGCCAGCGCCGTGGCGCGCCTACTGGACCTGGGCGTCGAGCCGTTCCTGGTCTCCTCGTCCCTTTCGGCCGTGCTCGCGCAGCGCCTGGTGAGGACGGTCCACGCGGCGTGCATCGGGGCAGGATGCGTGGAGTGCCTGGGGACAGGGTTCAAGGGTCGGACCGGTGTCTTCGAGCTCCTGGTCCTCGACCACGCCATCCGCGAACTGGTCTGCCGGAGAGCGTCGAGCATGGACATCAAGGCCACCGCGCAGCGATCCGGGATGACCACGCTGCGTCAGGCCGGCGACGCCCTCGCCGCGCACGGGATCACGACACAAGAAGAAGTGGCGCGCGTGATCGACGCCAACGAAGAGGTGGTCACTTGATGGTGGTCGTGGATCAACGCCAGGAAACGGTCCAAAGAGGCCGACGCACGAAGCGGCGATGGTTGATCCTTGCGGCCGTCGCTGTGGTCGGATGCGCGGCGTGGGCCTTCGCGCCTCTCGGTTCCATCGGTGTCCCACATGCGGCGTCGCCGTCTCCGACCCAGGAGGCTGTTTCGACGAGCCTGGTCGCCCTGGATGTGGATGCCTTTAGAGCGCCGCTATGGATCGCCCCGCCCCCACCGCCGGCCCCGACTCTACCACCAGCGCCTTCACCGCCCCCACCCCCGCTTCGCCTGCAGTTGCTGGCGGTCATCCGCCAGGACAACAATCTTAAGGCGCTGCTGTACGACCCTGACGTGGATCGGCTGCTGCTGCTCGGCTCTGGCGAAGAACTTGGCGGGCGAACCATCGAAGCGGTGACGAAGACCGGGGTCAGCATCCGGGACGACGCTGGCGTCCGAACGCTTGCTCTGACCGATGCACGACCGGGGAGTGCGCCATGAACACGTCCCTGCATGTCCGGTGGCCGGCGGAACGCTTCTACTGGTCGGTGGTCGAAGCGTCCGCGTGGCGGCGGTGCGGCCCGGCCCCGGAGGTCTTCCGGCAGATCATCGAGGAGCAGTCCCCGTGCGAGCCCGGCGAGCTCCACACCGTGTGCGCGCCGCTTGATGAGCATCGCGTGGTCGTGTGCGCCGCGGAGCGGTCCGAGCTCGCATCGCTTGGCGCCGGCACTCTCACCCTCACGCCCGAATCGCTGCCGCCGTGCATCGAGGGCGTTGCCGATCCACTCCTGCTCAACCTTCTTGTCGGCGAGTTCGAGCCTCTTCTCGTCCGGCGCTCACGGTGGCAACGGCACCTCACCGCCGCCACGATTGTCCTGCTATGCGGCCTCTTGGTCGGCACCGGGCTCGCCCGACGCGCCTCGTACTGGACCGCCGTGGCGGGCTCCGCAGAGGCCGAGGCCGAGGCGGTCCTGAAGCAAGCGGGAGGGCTGAAGGAGACCACGCTGAGCGCGGAGGTTGCGCGTCTCCGGAAGCTCGCGAGCGGGCTGCGGCCGGCGCGGCCCGAGGACGACGCCTCGCTGGCCCTCGCCGAACTGCTCCGGTCGTGGCCGGCGGCGGTCCCCTCCATGCCGCAGTCGCTGGCCATCTCACGGGGCGCCGCGTCGATCTCGGTATCCGTCGAAGGCGACCCCGCTCCGTTCCTTCGCGCGTTCGTACCGCCCAGCGGCTGGAGGCTCGACGAGCCTCGGCTCAACTCGACGGACCGGATTACGCGTCTCTCCCTGAACGTGCGCCGCGAGGTGAATCCATGACCGCGCGCATCGTGCTGCTCTGGAGCATGGTTGCCGCTTTGCTGACGGCCATGATCGGCGTTCCTGCGTTGCGGGCGCGAGCGGCCGGCGAGGCCGCCGATGCCACGCGGACCAAGCTTCAACAAGTCTCGGACCACGCGAAGGAACTGGTATCGCTGCGGGCGGGGCTCCCTCTCCTACCCGCTCGCGACGGTCAGAACGCGGGGCTGACGCCGCGGGTGAGCGAAACCCTCGCGTTGGCGGGCATCCCGTCCTCCGCGTTGACGAGTCTGTCCCCCGAGTCCGAGGTCGCCGTGGGAGCGGGCGAAGGATCGCGGCGCCGCCGGGCAACGCTGACTCTCGCCGGCGTGACCCTGCATCAAGTCGGCGCCTTCCTCGATGCATGGCGGCAGCGCGAGCCAGCCTGGACGGTGGTGGCCATCGATCTCGCCCCGCAGGGCGGGAAACCCCCGGTCGAGGGTGGCGACCTCCCTCTGCGCGGCGTATTCATACTTGAATCCATCTACACTCTTACCCGCGGAGCCGACCGCTGATGGCCACGATCCGGAACATCTTGTCCGCGGGGGCGCTGGCGGCGGCCGTGCTGTCCGGCTGCGCCGGGCCGGGCCGGATCGGGCCGTACTCGCCGTTGGAGGGGGGATTGCGGGATACCGCCGCTTCGCAGCGGCTGACCCACGAGGCGGTCCAGGTCATCGAGTCGAACCCCGACAAGGCCGAGAAACTGCTACGAGAGGCGCTCAATGCTGACCTGTACAACGGGCCGGCGCACAACAACCTTGGGGCGGTCTACCTGCGCCAGGGGAAGCTGTACGAGGCGGCCGGGGAGTTCGAGTGGGCCAGGAAGCTCATGCCAGGCCACCCGGACCCGCGGATGAACCTGGCGCTGGTGCTGGAGAAAGCGGGGCGTACCGACGAAGCCCTGGCTATGTATGCCACCGCTCTCGAGGTGTACCCGGAGCATGTCCCGACGATGCAGGCTCTGACAAGGCTCCAACTTCGCTCGGGCAAGGCCGACGACCGAACCGTGTCGATGCTCGACGAGATCGCGCTGCGGGGGGATACGCCGCGGTGGCGTGACTGGGCGAAATCACAGCGGACCAGGCTCGAACGTTGAGCGATGATCGTGCTGCCCGTTTAGCAGGAGGCCCGTTCGGGTCATGATGCGTGCGGGGGGCCGCACGGCGCGGCGCCCGTGGACGCCCATCGGCGGATCGGGGACGCCTCTTGACCAAACGGAGCCGAGATCGCCGCAAATGTGCCCACAATCACGAAGATCGTGTCTTCATTTGCCGCAAAAGCACGTCCACCTGCGGCAAAAGTGGCTCCAATCACGGGAAAAGTGTCTCCAGTCGCTGCAAAGGGAGCCCCGATGATCGCAAAGGCACGTCCGATTGTCGGAAGATCGCTTTCCGATCACGGCGCCGGAAGGCCGCGGGACACATTCACCCCTGAATCTCGACCAGAATCACGGACGGAATATTTGTACAGGACGGGTCCTTACAAAGGACGTCGGAAAATCTGACCAAACACTTTGAGTAATTCGCCGGCGCCTGTCATCTCAAAGGCGTCATTGTCGCGTAGTACTTGCATAAATAATATATCGCTACACTCTTGCTGCAACGCAACACTAACCGAATACGGTTCCATTTGTCGCCATGAATGAATATCCGAACGTTTTAGAATCATTGCACTGACCAAAGTATCTGGAGATTCTGCATCATAAATCTTAACGAACTCCTCAATGTCCTTGTCATGCACGTCACACAAACTAAACCAATGCTCAACCAGCTGCGCTCCCGTAGAGTCAATGTCAAGAGCAGGAAGATAAATCATAGGCTTTTCAACTGCGCTGAGCATCGAGTTGAGGATCGCGAGCCAAGGACTCCCGTATTGTGAGGAAGTGTCGCCATGAACCCACCAGATTGCAGCTCGATCAGCGTGCTTAGCAGTGTTATGAACTGCACGAATCACTCGCGAAAAGAACGCGCCGACTTCCTCGCCTTCCCCCACCCGACACGATAATCTTTGACTCCCAAAAGCATTCATTCTAATTGAGTCCAGGGATAGAGAAGGGGAGCAGACAAGCCAACCCGCAAGCCAAGTAGCTAGCACTGCACGAAGTCGCATCGATATAGTATATACGATCGCAAAGCGCCTCGTACTCCAACTGATCTGAGCGTTTCTTGAACGTTCCCGCGGTCTTGAGACAAGACTCGTACTCGTCATTGGCCTTCGAGAGGCACGAGTCGTAGCTGGTAGCACACGCAGCGACGCACGCCGTTGAAATGATCGCAGGAAGAATCTTGACGGGCGCTCTGCCTGGGCGGGTCGGGGGTTTGCCGGGACGTTTGAAGATCGGCTTGCTCGGATCTGTTGGAATTCGTTGATTGGGACCCTTCCGGGGTTTCTTGTCCCAGTGCTCATGATGGTCGCAGTCCTCCGGATGCAGTGTCCAACGATTGCCGTCCGGATCCACCCATTGTCCAGGCCGCTGCAGCGGATTGTTGGGATCGTACTTGCGATTTGGCTCCCATTTCAGGTCGTCCGGATTAGGAACGTTCGGCCTTGGGTAACCACCGGGGGGCGGAGTGCTGGCCGCGAACCTAAAGGCATGATGCGCAGAACCCCCGAAACTTCGCTGGCACCCAGTGCTCTCACAACTTCCGCTGTGCAGGCCGCGCCAATCGGTCGCTTCAATAGGCTCGCTATTCAC
>CAYPEI010000049.1:0-7306 GCA_964409775.1 uncultured Phycisphaeraceae bacterium
CGACGCGGGCGGGACTGGCCCGCGCGCCGGGCTGCGCGTTCGACCCCGTCCTGCGCCTCCTTTCGCCCCCGGTGCGGCCCGCGCTGCGCCCGGCGCTGCGCGCCCTTCGGAATCGGCGTATTCTCCCGGAGATTCCGCGAGTGCTCGGGGGTTCGATTCCCCCCGGCTCCATTTCTCCGGCACGCACGCTCTGCGCAGCGACGGCGTGCCGGGCGATCGACCCGCGCCGCGACTCCGTGGAGCCGCGGCGTTTTTCATTGCGCACAACTGCCGCGACTGCCCCCAAGGTCGCGCCTGCCGCACTCCCTCCGCGCGGCGATCCACACAGCCCAACCGCCCACCCCAGTCTCCTTCCTCGCGGTACAGTCCGCCGCCGAAAGGACAACCATGCCCGCCAATGCCGACATCATCAAGAGTCTCTACGACGCCTTCGCTCGCGGCGACGTCGGCGCGGTGCTCGGCGCGTTCGACCCCGCCATCCGCTGGTGCGAGGCCGAACACTTCCTCTACGCCGACGGCAATCCCTACATCGGGCCCGCGGCGGTGGCGACCGGCGTCTTCCAGCGCTGCATCACCGACATCGCCGGCTTCACCGTCGTCCCGCAGCACTTCGTCGATGGCGGCGACACCATCGTCGTCGAGGGCCGATACCGCGGCACGATGAACGCCACCGGTAAGCCCGTCGACGCACAGTTCGCGCACGTCTGGCGGCTCCGCTCCGGCAAGGTCGTGGCCTTCCAGCAATACACCGACACCAAGCAGTGGGCTGTCGCCGCGGCGAAATGATGCCGCACCGAGCAACGCCGCGCGAACTGGGAAAGAACGGTGCAAACGTGAACCGATCGAATCATGCGCACAATCTGCGCAACATGCGATAGCCTTGCGAACACCAGTCACCAACATCCGCCAATAGTGGGTGTCTTGCAACGCATGTTCACCGTGATTCAGCAGAAATGACCGCCGCCGCGGCAGCACATTCGCGGCTCGTGGCTCTCCGCAGCCAACCGGCCCAACCACCAAAAAGCACCGGGTTATTCCCCGGAAATTCCACCTCAGGGTCGAGTTGGTCAACACGCGGTTATATCCTGAATCAGGCGTTCGGACCGGCTCTCGATGGGTAGCCAAGATCGCTGCTCTCGGGGTCTTTCTTCCGCAATCACGCTTTCTGGGCACGGTGGTGTTGCCCCGCGGCGTTTCTGCCATCGATTCACACTACACGACAAGGAGATTTCAGCATGAGCATCAAATCGTGGATGAGCGGGATGTGCCTGGGCGCCGTCCTCCTCTCAGGCCTCACCGCCTGCAACAACGACGGCCAGAAGTCCACCACCTCGCCTCAGGACTACTGGTACACCTACCCGCGCGACGACGGCAGCGGCAAGTCGACCCCGGCCACCCCCCCGTCCGGTGACCCCACCGCCAACATGCCGAAGACCCCGGCGCCCAAGGCCGCCGCGCCGGCGCCCGCCCCGCGGATGGGCTCCAGCGTCATGTACCTCCCCACCGGCGAGCGGAACACCTCCGCCGTCATGATCGAGCGCACCAGCCCGGGCGAGGTCGTCGCCGGTCAGAACTTCACCTACGACATCATCGTCACCAACCTCACCGACATGGCGCTCAACAGCGTCATCGTCACCGATCAGCCCTCGAGCAACTTCAAGTTCGTCTCCGCTGATCCTGCCCCCAAGACCTCCGGCGCCGTCTACTCCTGGGAACTGGGCAACCTCTCCGGTCGCCAGAGCAAGACCATCCGCGTCACGGGCAATGCCCCCGCCGCAGGCACCATCACCCACTGCTGCGAACTCGCCTACAACAACGCGCTCTGCCAGACGATCAACGTCGTCCAGCCCGCGCTCAAGATCGTCAAGTCCATCACGCCGGCCGACATCACCGTCTGCGACAGCGCCACGGTCAAGATCGACGTGACCAACACCGGCTCGGGCGCCGCCCGCAACGTCAAGGTGCGTGACCCCCTGCCCACCGGCATGACCACCGCCGACGGCAAGTCCACCGTCGAGTTCGACGCGGGCACCCTCGCCGGGAACCAGACCCGCTCCTTCACCTTCCCGGTCAAGGTCAGCAAGACCGGCTCCTACTCCAACAAGGCCATGGCCATGGCCGACGGCAACCTGACCGCCGAGTCCGCCGCCGTCGCCCTCAAGGCCACGCAGCCCTCGCTCGAAGCCAAGGCCGAGTGCCCGGGCGGACTGCTCATGGGCCGCAACGGGACCGTCAAGTTCACCATCTCCAACAAGGGTGATGCCGCCTGCAAGGCCACCACCTTCGTCGCAGCGGTGCCCTCCGGCACCACCTTCGTCTCCGCCGACAACGGCGGCACGATGGCCACGGGCAACGTCACCTGGAACCTCGGCGAGATCGCCGCGGGCGCCAGCCGCACCGTCTCCATGACCCTCCGCACCTCCGGCGCAGGACAGGTCTCCGTCTCCGGCACCGCCCGCTGCACCTGTGCAGAGGCCGTCACCGCCTCCTGCACCTTCGGCGTCACCGGCTCGCCCGACATCGGCACCCTCCTCACCGACGATGAGGGCGTCGTCCTCGTCGGCGACAACCAGGTCTACCGCTACGAGGTCGAGAACCAGGGACAGGTCGACCTGACCAACGTCCACGTCCACATCACCCTCCCCGAGGGCATGTCCTTCGTCTCCAGCACCGCTCCCAAGGCGCCGACGATCGACGGCAACAAACTCACCTTCACCGGCGTCACCGGCGTCCTTAAGCCCGGCGAGAAGCGTGCCTTCACCCTCACCCTCAAGTCCGCGACGGCCGGCGAGAAACTCGTCATCTCCGAGACCGCCTGCGATCAGATCAAGACCCCCGTCCGCGACGACGAACTCACCTTCTTCGTCGACCGCTGATCGGTCCTGATCCTCTACCGAGTCTTCAACGCAACACTCAACGCCGCGATCCGAAAGGGTCGCGGCGTTTTTCATTGCCCGTGCCGGCCCGCGCCGCTCACTTCAGTTTCTGCTCCAGCCGCTCCCGCACCGCCTTCGCGTCCGCCTTCCCGCCCGCCAGTTTCATCACCGCGCCCACCAGCCGCCCCAGCGCCGCGGCCTTGCCCTCCCTGTACGCCGCCACGCTCGCCGGCTCCGCCGCGATCGCCGCGTCGCACCACCCATCCATTGCGCCCGCATCGTGCACGATGATCATGCCCCGGCGCTGCGCCACCGCCTCCGCATCCGCGCCCGGCTCCTCCCCGCCGCCCCGGCCCGAAGTCTCATACTCAAACCCCGGCGCCTCCGGCTCCGCCCCGCACAGCAGCCCGAACAACTCGTCCGCCGCGGCCGCGCTCACCGTGTTCCCCTCCCGAAGCGCCATGATCCCCGCGATCTGCACCGGGCTGATCCCCAGCCCGCTCACCAGCACCGGCTCGCCCGCCCCCCCGCCGCTCCCGTGCGCAGTGTCCCCATCCTCGTGCGCGGCCGCCCTCGCCGCGTGCGCCATCGCCCGCGTCCGCTCGTTGGCTCGCTTCAGCCCGTTCTGCAGCACGAAGTTCGCCGCCACCCGCCCCGCACGCGACTTCTCGATCCCCCGCTCCAGCGCCGCCTCCACCACCGCTTCATAGAACAGGCAGTCGTCCCGCTCCTCCGTCAGCGCCGCGGCCTCCTTGGGCAGCAGCGCAAAGTCCGCGATGTACCGCCTCGCACGGCTCAGCGGCAACTCCGGAACCCGCGCCGACATCCGCGCCTTCCACTCCGCGCTCACCACTACCGGCGGCAGGTCCGGGTCCGGGAAGTACCGGTAGTCGTGCGCCTCCTCCTTCTCCCGCTGCACAAACGTCTCGTTCTTCTCGTCGTCCCACCCCCGCGTCGTCTTCGTGCCCGGGGCAAACTCGATCCGGTCCCGCTCCCACCGGCGCGGCTGCTCCCGCAACTCAAACTCGATCGCGCCCTTCAGCGACCTGAACGAGTTCAGGTTCTTCACCTCCACGATCGGCGTCTTCACCGTCCGCCCGTCCTCGAGCGTCAGCACGCAGTTGATGTTCGGCTCGAACCGCATGTGCCCGCGCTGCATCACCCCCTCGCTCGCCCCCAGGAACCGGCAGATGTTCCGCAGCATCTGGCTGAACACCACGCACTCGTCCGCGCTCCGGAAGTCCGGCTGCGTCACGATCTCCAGCAGCGGCGTCCCGGCGCGGTTGTAGTCGGCATACGACGCCCGCCCGCCGCCGCTCGTTCCGCCCGGCAGTTCGTGCAGCAGTTTCCCCGCATCCTCTTCCAGGTGCGCGCGGATGATGCCGATGGTGCGGCTCCCGCGGCCCGCCGCGCCCGGCTCGCCCAGCGGGCCCGTCGCCACGCCCGCCCCCTTCGACATCGCCTCGAAGTCGATCCGCCCGTCCGCCCCGATCGGCGGAAGGATGATCGATCCGTCGAAGCATAGCGGCAGGTCATACTGCGAGATCTGGTAGTTCTTCGGCAGGTCCGCGTAGAAGTAACCCTTCCGGTCCCACTTGCTCAGCGGCGCGATCGAGCACCCCAGCGCCAGCCCCACCATCATCGACAGTTCCACCGCCGCCAGGTTCATCACCGGCAGCGCCCCCGGCAACGCCAGCACCACCGGGTCGATCAGCGTGTTCGGCTCCGGAGACCGCCCATACGCCTCCGGGTGCGCCGGGCTCGCCACGCGGCTGAACATCTTGCTCCGCGTCGAGAGTTCGACGTGAACCTCCATCCCCACGATCAACTCCACCGCGCGGATCATGCCCGGACGATAGTCGGACCGGACAATCGCGGCACCATCAACCCGGCCCGCCATGCGCAAAGCGGGCGACGAGCGCCGTCACCCACGAGCCCGCATCCGAATCGAGCACCGCCTGCCGGACCTCCTCAAAGGTCCCGCACCGTTGGCGCAATGTGTCAACCATGCTCCCGAACGGGTGTAAAGGATGTCTCCGGTCTATACACCCCCGCCCACCGCCCCCCGCGCGGCCTTCTTTCGCTGTCCGGCCCGACATTCCCTTGGCCTTCCGCCGCGCCGTGCTAAATTGACTTCCTCTCTCGCCTCGCGGAAGCCAAGCCATGGTCCGATTACCCCTCCGCACTGCTACGCTCGCCGCAGCGCTCGCGCTGGTCTTCGCCTCCCCTGCCCTCGCCGGCGAACTGGTGGAGAACGGCGGGTTCGAGACCGGGAGTTTCTCGCCTTGGTTCGCGCCGCCCAGCGTGCCCGGGCAGTCGCTGTTCCTGGTTGGTGGCGACGGCTTTGCGCACTCGGGAATGCGCTATGCCTACCTGTCCTCGACCCAACTGCAGTACATCGGACAGGTCCTGGCGACCATCGCAGGTGAAGATTATGAGTTATCGTTCTGGATCCAGAGTACAGGGCTGGGCTTCGCGACGTTCCGGGTCCCGTGGGAGGGGCAGGTCGTCCTCGCCACCGGCTTCGGCGGCACCATGGAATGGCAGCACTACACGCTCCCGCTGCACTCCAACATCACCGGCTCATACCTGGAGTTCCGGCAGAACCGCTTTCCGGGCGCCTGGCTCCTCGACGATGTCTCCGTCCGGCCGATCCCCGCCCCCGGCGCGGCCGCACTGCTCGGCATGGTGGGCGGGGCCGTCGCGGCGATGCGGCGCAGAACGCGATTCTGACCGCCGCGCCCCGCTCCGCCGCACCAAGGCGCTTCACCTCTTCCGCGTCTCGCCGATCTGTTCGTACTTCTGGCGATACTTCCGCTCCAGCGCCTTCTGCTTGTCGTCGAGGTCGATCTCCCGCCCGTCGATGAAGCACCGCTCGACGTTCGTCGTCGCCTCGAGGATGTCCCCGTCGGCCACCACCAGCGTCGCGCTCTTGCCCGCCTCCAGCGAGCCGTACCGATCCGCCACGCCCAGCGCCTCCGCCGCGCCCAGCGTGATCGCCCGCAGCCCGGCGTCGTGCGGCAGCCCGTGCGCCACCGCCATCGCCGCGGCGTACGGCAGGTTCCGCTCGTGCGCCGTGTCGCTCCCGTTGGCCAGCGTCCACCGGATGCCCGCGCCCTCCAACCGCGCCGGCAGCGTGTAGGCCTCGTCATACGCCGAGTCGTCCCGGCGCGGAAACCGGAACGTCCCCGCGTTCACGATCACCGGCACGTCGTGCCGCTTGAGCAGTTCGGCGCACGACACCGCGTCCCGCCCGCCCACGATCACGCACTTCAGCCCGTGCTTCACGCAGAACCCCACCGCCGCGCGGATCTGGTCCGCGTCGTTGCACGCCGCCAGCAGCGGCCGGCGCGCCGACCCCTCCGCCCCCCCCTCGAACAGCGACCGCATCGCCTCGAACCGCAGGTCCGTCGGGAGCGAAGCGTCCGCCGCCCGCGCCGCCGCGTACGACTTCGCCCCCGTGATGAACTCCTCCAGCACCCGCGCGTTCCGGTCGATGTCCCGCTGCTGGTCCTCCTCGCTCTGGTCCATCCACCACGCCGAGATCGGCCGCGACAGCGGCCAGTTCACCACCAGCCCGATGTCCGAATCCACCGCCATGTCCTCCCACGTCCACCCGTCCAGGCGGATCACCCCCGCCCGCCCCGACACCAGCCCACCCGTCGGGAACACCCCCGCCAGCAGCACCCCGTTGGAGCGCGTCACCGGCAGCAGCGTCGAGTCCGGGTTCACCGCCACCACCGCGCGAACCTCCGGCGACACCGCCCCCGCCTCCGTCGTGTCCACCGTCGCGCGGACCGTCGGAATCTCCGTCAGACCCAACTGCGTGTACGGCGAAACCAGCCCCGGGTACACGTGCCGGCCCGAGGCATCGATCATCCGCACCGGGCTCGCGAACCGCGGCAGCGGGCCATCGCCCACCGCCTCGATCTTCCCCTGCACGAAGTACACCCACGCGTTGCTCAGCGTCGCGCCCGAGACCGTGTGCACCGTCGCGCTGTGCACCACGATCGGCTCCTTCTGCGCCGGCGCCTTCACGCCCAGGTCCTGGCCCCACGCCCCCGCGCACGCCACCAACCCCGTCGCCGCCGCCAGCGCCACTCGCTTCAACATCCGCATCGTGCCCTCGCTTCCTGTCTCGCACCGTCAACAATCTCGATCCGACTTCCGACTTCCGACATCTACCTCCACTCTTCTTCCTCGCACCCGCAATCACCCGCCCGCATGAACCGCGGGTCCATGCCCCGGCGCAGCATGTCCAGGTACCGCTCCCGCCGCAGCGCGGCCGCGTTATCGAGTGCGCCCGCCAGCATCGACCGCCGCGAGCCCGACCGGTCCGCATCCGCCGCTTCGCGCAGCGCGCTCGACCATGCCGCGCCCTCGTCATCGTCCCCCGGGCGCTCGCCCGGCCCGCCGCGGCGGCCCGCGCC
>CAYPEI010000050.1:0-5598 GCA_964409775.1 uncultured Phycisphaeraceae bacterium
AGGTACCGCCTGCCCTTCTTCGACAGCATTCACCCCGCAGATCCCGGAAGAACCTTTTTTTCGCGCTCGGCATGTCCGCAAGCCTCCTGGCCCGCCGCGGCGACCGATTGCTCTGGGCCGACTTGTGGGCACGGTCGCACCTGATCATGTTCGCGCCCTGGCTGCTCATCCCGATCAGTTGCGCCCTCCCGCTTGAGAACGCCAACCTGTGGCACCTGGGATTCTGGCTATCGCTCGGTGCATGCGTCTCGTGCGGCGCGATCGCGGTCCACTCTCGGGCACGGTATCGAACCCGCTTCGTGCTCCTCTCCCGCGGCCCGGCGGTAGCCGTTTTCGCGCTGTTCATCCTTCAGGCCATCGTGGTGGTGGGAGTGGTCATGGCCGTTCCATACCTGGCGGTCGCGCTGCTCGCATGGCCCAAAGCGTAACGACGCACCGAGGCAGATCGCCGGTGAGGAACCCCCTGTAAACGGCCGCACACGTGATCCCGCGGACGCTCCCCTGTCACAGCCTCGCCGCGACCGGCAGTTTGCCCACCAGCGGCCTGCACCACTTGATGAACGCCTCGCTCACATCGCAGTGCCCCGCGATAAACTCCGGCGGCATGTGGCGCGTCTTCGCCGCGACATCGGAGAGTTCGATCGCCTTGAAACTCGCCTTGTACGCCTTGCCCTTCTCGCGGATGATCGCGACCGATCCGGACGTATCACCCTTGGCGCACATGCGGACAGCGAACTTCGCCACGCCGCGGGCCTCTTTCGCGTCGATGGGCGAGACATCCGGCCACGCCCGCTGTATGTAGCCGAAGGTGTCCGCTCGCACGCGCAGCGACTTCCCGCCCGTCCCCTTCACGTGCTTCCGCACATGATCCGCCAGCGCATCGCCCAGTGCGCCGACGCCCGAGAGTTGCACATTGCCGTGCGCATCGCGATCCAGGTGCTGCATGATCGTCGTGATGATCGGCTTGCCGCTCGCGGTCTGGATGCCCTCCGACACGGCCACCTGGCAGCGCCCCAGCCGCGCATACACCATCTCCACATCCATCACGAACCGGTTCGGATCAAACGGCACCTCGGGCAGGTACACCAGGTGCGGGCCGTTGCGGTCGCGGTCCTTTCCGTCGCCGCGGGCCAGCGCCGCCGCGGCGGTGAGGAAGCCGGCATTGCGGCCCATCACGATGTTGATCTTCACACCCGGCAGCGAGGCATTGTCGAGCGAGTCGGATTCAAACGCCATCGCCTGGAACCGCGCGGATGATGGATACCCCGGGGTGTGATCGCTCAGCATCAGGTCGTTGTCGACCGTCTTGGGGATGTGGAAGCAGCGCATCTCCCACCCGCTGCCGTTGGCGATCTCGTTGACGATGCGGCACGTGTCGCTCGAGTCGTTCCCGCCGATGTAGAAGAAGGAGCGCACATCGTGCTTCCGGCAGGCCTGCACGATCTTCTCGCAGTATTCCGGGTCGGGCTTGTCGCGGCTGGATCCCAGCGCGGCCGAGGGCGTCTTCGCCACCGCCTCCAGGTGCTTCACCGGCGTGCGCGTTAGATCGACGAGTTGATCGGCGACCAGGCCGTTCACCCCGTGGCGCATGCCGATGATCTTCTTGATGCCTTTGACCTCGCGCAGCGCCAGCACCGCGCCCACGAGCGACTGGTTGATGACGGCGGTCGGCCCGCCGGATTGTCCGATGATCGCGTTGCCCTTGGGCAGAGAAGAGGCCATTCGTGAGTACTCCCTGTTCGCGGCAGTTTGTGGCCGCGGGCAGCATGGTACGGCGCGTCCCGATCCTCCCCCGGCGGTGAGAGGACCTTCAGACGACCGTTCCGCTCGCCCGCTACGCCGCCACCTCCCCCTGCGGTGGAGGATTTCGGAAGCGCACCGCCTCCGCCAACTGTCGCTGCCCGACCTCCAGCGCGGTGATCGCGCGTGTGTTGGCATCCAGCGCCCGCAGCAGCACCTCCAGCCGGGGCCGCTCGTCGAGGATCGCCGCGTGCGCCTCGCGCAACTGCTGCTCGCGCTCCGCCGCGGCGCGTCGCTCGGTCAGCCACATCCAGCCGATCAGCCCGGCCGCGCCGAGTTGGGCCAGTGCGGGGATGAGGTCGGTGGGCATGGGTGACTCCAATTTCAGACGTGGGATGTCGGATGTGAAGGAACGAGCAAGCGACGCTTACAGGAACTTCACAAAGGTCGCGCGATACGCCAGCGACCGCATGCGGCCGCGGTCGGTCCGGCCCGCGCCCTGACCGCCGCTCGGCTCCAGCGGCTCGAACCGCACGAACGACATGTCGTTCCACGTGCGGCCGTGATGATCGATGAGCGCAGCCGTCACCGGCGGATCGGTGAGTTGTGCCGCGATCGCATCGCGCAGTGTCCACAGGTTGGTCTCGCTGCTCGCCACCAGTCGCCCCACCACGACCACCACGAGTTCCAGCGGGCCCGCGGCGATCGATCCCGGCACCACCGGGTTGAGCGCGGCGTTGGCCACCACCAGTTCGCCGATCGCCCGATGCCCGAAGCGGTGCGGGCCGGAGTTGAACAAGCCCAGTGAGTTGAAGAACGACGCCATAGAGCCTCCAAGTCGGTTCAAGGCCGTCCACAGAGAGCACAGAGAAGACACGGAGGGCACAGAGGCGGACGGAGATTGAGCATGTGGCTGACGGGATTTCTCGAACTTCATCAGACACGCGTGGTGCTTCGCTTGCTGCTCGCCGAGAGCCGGTGATGTCGAGTTTGTTTCAAAGTCATCCACAGAGAGCATTGAGGGACACCGCGAGACATTGATCAGGACCAGGCAGCGAGATGCACTCCGGCACAACGGACGTGGAATGGCTTTGTCCTGCAGACTCTCTGAGATCTCTGTGTCTGCCTCTGTGATCTCTGTGGGCCTGCTTCGTACTCATGCGTCGGAGACGACGAAGGGATCGGCCGCGCCGCTCGATGACACCGCTACGAGTTCGATCACCCGCACCGCGCTCGGTCCCTTCGCCGCGCTGCCCGCCGCATGCACGATCTCATACTTCACCGCCACCACCACGCACTGCGCGGCGTGCCTCTTCGCCGCGGCGCCCGTGCCCTGGGGCGATACCACGAAACTCAACTCCCCCTGCTGCCCCGGCGTCGGCGCCGCCAAGTCGCCCCGGGACACACGGCTCGCCACCTTCACGGTGATCCGCTGCTCCGGCACATCCGCGAATGTCGGGTGCGGACCGAGGTCGCTCCATTCGACGATCGCCCGCTCGGCGGTCCGCTCGATCGCGATCAGCGTGACATCGTCGAGCGTGAGCGTGTCGAAGCGGACGGCGGCGGGCGTGATGATGAGCACGGCGTTCTCCCTCAGTTTGACTTGCCGAAGCGAAGTGCGCCAAAGCCACAAATGAACCCCGCCTCGATCGTCCTGCCCCGGCCCGCGTTCGCGACCCTTGTGTGCTCCGCGTTGATGCCCGGTTCGGATCTCACCCTCTCACAAACACCCCCGCACCCGCCCTCCGCTCCGAGTCCGCCACACCGTCGCCGTTCGCGTCCAGCCGCGCAACCGCCGCCGACCGCTCGCGCGCTGCGCGAAGCCGATACTGCTCCGCCCTCGCCGCGGCGTTCGACCCCGGCCCCGCGACCGCCGCCGCGCCCGCCCACACCAGGCCCAGCGTCAGCAGCGCTTCGAGCGTCCGCAGGTCGTCCGGGTTCTTGATCGCGGTTTCATCGATCTCGCCGGCCAGGCCCCTGCCCGCCGCGGGAAGCCCCAGCATCGCCAGCACCATCGCGTGCGCCGAGGCGACCTGCGGCGCAAACGTGAACACCACCGCCGCGGCGGTCGAGGCGTTTGGCGGCACGATCGCCGCATCCGCCGCCGAGGCCCGGAGCAGCGACACCGTCACCTGCGTCGCGCTGTTCCGCAGCAACACCTCCATCGGCGTGCCGTTGTGCACCACGACGTGACCGACCGTCACGCCCGTCGCGGCGAAATCGGCCCCGGTGATGTTCAGTTTGCCGCTGCTGATCGATCCCGTCGTGTTGATCAGCCTCTGCGATACAAACCCGGCATCGCGGAACAGGTCGGGCTCGAAGGCAAGCAGATCGCGATCGGTGATGAACATGGGCCGCTCCTGGGTCTGATGACTGATCTCGATGCGTCGGAGCGCCGGGCGCGACCTCCGCTGCACCCACGCTCCCGCTCCCCGCCCCGACCGTCTCCGAAAGGGCGGCGGCGCCGTCTCCGGCCCCGCCCCCCCGTGCACGCGTCCGCTCCATTACAAGGACAGGCCGCGGATCAGCCCGTGCGCGTTCTCGTTCTTCATCTCCAGCGTGTATTCGCCGACGAGCATGCCGCTCTCGGCGTCCCCGGTCGAGGCCAGCGGCTTGTAGTGGAAACTCCGGCCCGCCATCGGCAGCACCGACAGGCGCGAGGAATCCAGCAGCAGCAGGTGATCCGCCGGCACCCAGCGCGACAGCACGACGCGGCACACGCCAAAGTCGCTCTCATAGACGCCGACCCGCGACTGGAACGAGGTGTCCCCGCCGTCGTACAGGCGCGCGTTCACCAGGAACTCGTTGATCTTCCGCTTCTGCGCCCCGGCCACCACGATGGTGTCGACCCGCCCGGCGCTCTGCTCCCAGATCGCCTTGAGCGCGGCGTTGAGCAGCGGCTCGGTCAGCCCGTTACCGCCGCCCCCGCCCGAGGGCATCCCGCCCTGCCCCGGCACGAACTGGTTCGTGGCCATCAGCGGGATCACCCCGTTCATCGTTCGCCGGACCGACGACGATCCCTGCTGCGTCGCCGTCGGCGCCACGCCGTTGATGACCACGTTCTCCAGGTCCCGCAGCAGTTCCCGCAGACGCTCCTGCTTCTGGTAGTCCAGTTCATCGCCCACCCCGTGCGTCCGCGCCGCCATCATCGAACCCGACACCTCCACGCCCGCCGTGAAGATCTGGGTGTAGTTGCGCTTCCGCACGCGGTCGGTAAACCTCACCGCCGGCCGGTCGTCGCCCTCGACCGCCGCGTTGCCCAGGATGTACAGTTTCAGGCCGTTGCTCAGCGCCCCGCCCGTGGTGTTGCCGTACCGGCGCACCACCGTCAGCACGTTGCCCGCCACCGCCGTCACCAGCATCACCTCGCGCAGTCCCTCCGGACGGACCTGGTCGCCGGCCCTGAAGCGCGAGCCGTTGGCGACGGTGATCGCCGTCGCGTCCGTCGCGTTCGGTGAGAAACTCGTCTGGTTCACGCTGTCGGTGTTCGGCAGCAGCGCGTCCTCCAGCCATTCATGGATCGTGCTGGTCGCCGCGGCCTTCGGATCACCGAGCAGATCCAGCAGCGGCGTCTCGAACGGGCTGACCAGCCCGATGATGTCCGAGACATCCTCCACGAGTTCGGGCAGGGTGCTTCCGGCGCTGAACGTCGCTTTTCCCGTAAAAGGCATGAGAGGCCTCCTGATTGACAGTGAAAGTCCGCCCCGGGCGCACGCCCGGGATCACGTGCTCAGAAAACAAGGTTGCTGTGAGCCGGCCGTCGGCCTGCCGGCCGCAGGCGCCCGCGATCAGCCCGCCGCGCGCCGAAGCCGCATGTAGTCCAGCAGCGCGCGCCGGTCGCCGGCCGCGGCACGCCCC
>CAYPEI010000051.1:0-4218 GCA_964409775.1 uncultured Phycisphaeraceae bacterium
TACGCCATCAAGGTGTAGGGGTCTCAAACCACGCTACGCTGTTCTGGACAGAGCACTTTTCCAACTGTGAGAGCAACGACACGCCGGCCAGATTCGTTTTTGTCCGTGCGGGTGTTGCTGCTCATGGGGTGGTACAGCTGCCGGTGAGCACGGCGTCGGCACAGTCTTGGAGGAACGGTGTCCCAACATTGCACGCGTTCGGGGTGGCGCCACAGGTGCTGGGTGTGATCGTGCAAGAACCAACCGGAATCGTGTTCATGGTGAGGTGCTGACCAACGGGCACCTGCACGGCCGCCAAAGTGGTAAACCCTACGGCGTTTGAGTCCTGTAAACACCACCAGTTCGAGATCAGCGGCGGGACGCCGCCATCACTCCACGAACACTTGATCGAACTGTCGGCGCAGCAGGTCCAATCGCGCAGTTCGTAGCAGTTCCAAAGCGTCGCCATCCCCGCCGTTGCAGGAATCGCCACACTCGCCGCCAGCCCGCACAAGACGCGTCGATTCCAGTTCATGCGCAGCTCCTCTATCGAGTTCGAATTTGACCACAACGCCGTATGCAAAACAGAACGACAATCACGCCGATCGCACCAAGTACCGACCAACCGATCAGGGTCCGCCAACCCGGCCCTCGCGTGGTGGAGAATCCGGGAATGGTCCTTGTGACCTCCGCGCCACTGTTCGCCTCACTTGTGTTCGTGACGACGCCAGTGGTGTAGTCCGCCGCTTCCTTGATGACGATTTCTCCACGAAACAAGTCCATGGATCCCTGCTTGGGAACTTCAAGGGCCGCCATCTGGTCCGCCTCGGAAAGTTGCACCAGCGACACGTCGGTGATCTTCCTCCAAAGTCGGCCGGCGGCGTTCAACCGGCTCACGGATGTCGCCGCCCACGGACCCGACTCGCCGCCGAGTCGCTCCCACACTTCGAACACCTCCGATTGCCCTTGGAACTGACTTTGCGGATGACGAACATAGTGCATTCGTTCGACAAAGCCCCGCTTCGCTTCTTCGTCCCACCGTCCCGTGTACTCGATGCTCAATGACATTGTCGTGGACGCGCTCGCCGGCTCGAACAGCGCTCGCCATCGAGCGTCCGAGACGGTTATCTCCCTGATCCCGATGTTGAACGCACGCGTCGTCCAGAGCGATCCAAAGAAGATTGCTTGAAGGTCAGGGCGGTAGATGTTCTCTTCTGACTTGGGACTCTGAGTCGGGTCGTTTCCGGCCTCAACGATGCTCTGGTCGTACAACTTCAGTGCGCCGTCCGTCAGCCGCCACGACTGACTCGGACCATATCCCGTATCACGGGTGGTCAAACCCGGGTACTCAATTCCAAACCTCCATCGACCGCCGTCGTCCCGCAGCCAGAGCATGTGAATGAGCGTTCGTCCCTCGCGCACCTGACGCTCCGCTGCCTCCAACTCGGGTCGCCGCGGATGGAAAGGCTTTCCAGCCACTTCCTTCCTTAACGCTGCCAGTTCATCCCCACTCAAAACGTTGTAATCCGCGTACGTCCACTTCACCCCGAACGGCGCGGGCAGGTCGAGGTTGCTCGCCCGCTCAATCTCCGCCTCCAGCCACGCGCGAACCTCCGCCTCCGTTGGCTCAACAGCCGCGAAGGAAGCCGAAGCGAGGAATGTCGTGGTGGCGATGACGAGTGCTGAGAACACAGCGTTCCCCTTGTGAATGTGCGAGGATAACCGGGGGGGGGGGGACATTGTCAAACGATGGCAATGCTGATCATACCGGGATTGCATGTTTGGGTTCTTGCATGCAAGTCACATGTGCGCATACCGTGCTCAACGGTCTTGAAATGTGCACCATTCTCAACCTGAGAGCACGACTCCGCCGCGGCCGATCGATGTTCTCGGTAGTGCTCGGCAGGCCGAGTCGTCGCACCGGCCACCATCGTCTCCTGCTGGTCACCATTCGACCCGGACTGTCTCTGCTGAAACCACCGGAAGTACACGCAGTGCCATCCCCGGGCCAAGCCCTCGCACATCGGTATACTCCGCCGGCCCGCGCGACTGCTTCTTCGACCCGCGTTCACACCCCACGGAGTCATCCATGCTCAGGACCAGCAACCCGGTTCTCAATGAGCGGGTCTTCGCACCCCAGACCGCCTACGAGCGGCACGCCGAATCCGGCAGGACGGTCATGACCCTCAACGGGTCGGTGACGGCCACGGCGATCCTGCTGGGCATCTGCGCGGCTGCCGGAATCGCGACGTGGTCATACGCCGCGGCCAACCCGGCCCTGATCTTCCCCGCGGTTCTCGGCGGATCGTTGATCGCCCTGGTGCTGGTCCTCATCTGCACGTTCAAGCCGGCGGCATCGCCGTATCTGGCCTTGCCGATCGCCGTGTGCGAGGGCGTGTTCGCGGGCGGGGCATCGGTGTTCTGGTCGATGTACGCCGCGGGCGCCAAGGACGGCGTGGTCGCGAGTTTGGGCGCCGGGCTCGTGATCCAGTCCGTCCTGCTCACGCTGTGCGTTGCAGGAACCCTGCTCCTGCTCTATGCAACACGGATCATCCGGCCGACGGAGAACTTCAAACTGGGCGTGGTCGCGGCGACGGGCGGCCTGTGCGCGTTCATGCTTCTGTCGCTCGTCCTGAATCTCGTGGGCATTCACATTCCACATATCTGGGGCAACGGCATCATCGGCATCGGTTTTGCCGGATTCATCGTGGTGATCGCCGCGCTCAACCTGGTTCTCGACTTCGACTTCATCGAGCAGGGCGCCGCCCAGCGCCTGCCGAAGCACATGGAGTGGCTCGGCGCGATCGGCCTGCTGGTGACCCTTGTCTGGTTGTATGTTTCGATCCTGCGCCTCCTGGCCAAACTCCAGAGCCGCGACTGAGTATCCACCATGCGCAAGCCCTTTGTCGGCGGGAACTGGAAGATGAACCTCGACGCCGCGGCGTCGCGCACGCTGGCGGATGACCTCGCCCGCGCTGTCGCGACCGCGCGGCTCGACCGGCAGTGCGACATCGCGGTCTTCCCGCCGTTTGTCTACATCCGTCACGTGCACCACGTCCTTCGCGAGCGGTCCTCGAGCATCATGCTCGGCGCCCAGGACCTGTGGCCCGAGCCCAACGGCGCATTCACCGGCGAGGTGTCCGCCGCGATGCTCAAGGACTGCGGCGTGCAGGTGGTGCTGACCGGGCACTCGGAGCGGCGGCACGTCATCGGCGAGACCGACGACCTGATCAACCGCAAAGCCCGCGTGGCGCTCGATGCAGGAATGTGGGTCATCCTCTGCATCGGCGAGAAACTCGAAGAGCGCGAGGCCGGAAAGACCGACTCGGTGAACGAGCGGCAACTGCGCGCGGGACTGGCGGGGGTGAAGGCGGATCAGGTCGCCGGCCTGACGATCGCCTATGAGCCGGTCTGGGCCATCGGCACGGGGAAGAACGCGACGCCCGCCGATGCGCAGGACGCCCACACCAAGTGCCGGGCGGTGCTGGCGTCGCTGTTCGGCCGCGACGCCGCCGCGCGGATCCGCATCCAGTACGGCGGGTCCGTCAAGGGCTCGAACGCCGCGGAGTTGATGGCCCAGCCCGACATCGACGGCGGCCTGATCGGCGGGGCCTCGCTGAAGGCCGACGAGTTCCTGGCCATCGTGAAGGCGGCGGCCGGGGCAGGGAGCGGTTCGGCAAAGGGTCGATAACACGGAGCCGGGGCCTGCGCTGGCGTTTGCAGCGCGCTCTCCCTAGAGTTTCGACCCTTCAAAGGATGCACGATGATCGCCCTGCTCGCACAAATTCCTCAAATCGCCATCAACCTCATGGTGGTGGGTTTCCTGGTGGTCTGCCTGATCATGATCCTGACGGTCCTGATCCAGAAGCCCCAGGGCGGCGGCCTGTCCGGCGCATTCGGCTCGGGTGCCGGCTCGGGCCAGACGGCGTTCGGCGCTCGCACCGGCGATGCGTTGACCGTCGCAACCATCGGTATCTTCGTGTTTTACATCATCGCCGCGATCGGCCTGAACTACCTCGTTCGACCGTCGATCGCCGCGCCCAGCGAGACGCAGGCCACCGGTACCGAGCAGACCCCCGCCCCGGCGGACCAGCCCGGCTCGGGCGCGGCCCCAGCCCCAGCCCCGGCGCCGACGCCCGCGCCCGAGCCCGCCCCCCAGCCCGCCGAGGGCGCCGACCAGACTCCGGCGTCCCCTCCGGCGCGCCGTGCATCGTCACCGCCCACGTCCCCTCGGCCTTC
>CAYPEI010000052.1:0-2234 GCA_964409775.1 uncultured Phycisphaeraceae bacterium
ACGAGCTTCTCGATCTCCAGCCCCGGCAGCGACGACGCCTCGCAGGTGTGCGCCCCATTCTTGATGGCCTCCAGGCACCGATAGTAGCGGTACTGCTTGTTCCGCTTGCCGTAAAAGGTGTGGATCATGGCGCAGTCGCACTTCTTGCAGCGCAGGAGCCCACGCAGGAGAGCCCCGTACTTGTTGCGCATCTCGATACCACCGGTCCGACCGTTGTCGAGGAGCTGTTGGCGGACGCGCTCGAACAAGGCGGGATCGACGATCGCCTCGTGCTCGCCGTCGTAAGTGTTGCCCCGGTGGACGATCTTTCCCGTCAGAAGCGGGTTGGTCAGAAGAACGTGGAGGGTGCCCGTGTTGAACGGCTGGCCGCCGACGCTGACCCCCTTCTTGGTCACCCGGCGCTTGTTCTTCCACTCCCGGTGCCGGAGTTCAGTGACGGCCCGCTGGAGCGACCCCTTGTCGAGGTACATCTGGAAGATGGCACGGACCTTGGCCGCCTCGCGGGGGTTGACGACCAGGCGGGGGCTGCTACCGGAACGGTCCACGTCGTAGCCCAGGATGGGCACGCCGCCCGCCCACTTGCCCCGGCGCTTCTGTGCGGCGATCTTGTCGCGGATCCGCTCGCCGATGATCTCTCGCTCGAACTGGGCAAACGAGAGCAGGATGTTGAGCGTCAGCCGCCCCATCGAGCTCGTCGTGTTGAACTGCTGCGTCACCGAGACGAACGAGATGCCCTTGCGGTCGAACGTCTCCATGATGCGGGCGAAGTCCATGAGCGACCGGCTCAGGCGGTCCACCTTGTAGACCACGACGCAATCGACCTTGCCGGCCTCGATGTCCTTCAGCAGCTGCTCCAGCGCCGGCCGCTCCATGCTGCCGCCGGAGAAACCACCATCGTCGTAACGGTCCGGAAGGCAAAGCCACCCTTCGTTCCGCTGGCTGGCGATGTACGCCTCGGCGGCCTCCCGCTGGGCGTCGAGGGAATTGAACTCGAGTTCGAGCCCCTCTTCGCTGCTCTTGCGGGTGTAGATCGCACACCGGATCGGCCCGGCCGCTCCCGCGCCCCGTTCCCGCGATGGCGGCACGCTGGGCGTTCGGCCTCGCTTGGTCATCGCCCACCCCGCAATCCGAAGAAGCGGTACCCGTTGATGTGCTGGCCCGTCACCTTCTTGGCGATCACCGACAGCGTGCCGTACCGCTCGCCGTCGAACTCGAAGCCTTCACCGTCCGCGAGCACCATCACCCGGATCGTCCGCCCCTTGTACTGGCGGACGATCGCGGAGCCGGGCGGCGGCAGCCGGGGATCCCGGCGGTCCCGCGGGTCCAGCGACCGCACGCAGGTGCGGATCTCGCCGGGCTGCGGCGGAGAGGTATACGAGCGGGGAGCCATCGTGCGGATTTCGGCGTCGTCGGCGAGTTCCGCCGCCCGCCGCTTGGCTCGCTCGCTCAGGTCGCCCTCCGCGTTGGCCTGGATGCGCCACGCGATCTTGCGGATCAGATAGGCGCGGTGGCGCGTGCGGCAGGCGTGACCGTGGAGTTCCTCGTAGCGGTCCACCAAGTCGCTGGTGGTCATCCGCTGAAGCTCGCCGAGTTGTCGTTCAATCGCATCGGGCATGGGGGTTCCTCTTCGCATGGTCCGGAGCCCTAACCCCGGGGCCGTGCGGAGACACTGAGGTCCGCATGCTGCGGAAGTTCAAGTCGATCGGCGTCAGATTTCGCCAGGTCGCTCGCCTCCCGGGTGGAACGCGAACGATCCGCATGGATGGCCCGCGCAAGGCCGCGGGCGAAGATGCTCGCCACTTCCGCGTCGCGCTCCGCAGGCGTCATGGACTCGGGCCGGGTGTTTGAGATCACGGTGAGCTCCGAGCCGGAGAGAATGGCCGCGACGATCACAGCCGCATCACCGCATGCCTTTATGCAAAAGTCGCGCGCCGCGTGGCGCGATAGCCAGCGGATCACGGTTGCAACCGCATCCATTCCGCCTTCGCGAGCACGAACCCCATATAACCCGGGCACCCGGCGACCAGAGACGCGGAGAGAATTTGGGCCAAAATCGCGCCCGTAAGGCCCAAGTGGGCCAGAGCCGGTTATGGACACGCCGCGCGGCAGAGACTCGTCCAATGGGCGGACGGGTTGGCGAACCCTTCGGAACGTGGGCCAAAACGCGAAAACGCCGCCAAGGTCTCTCGGCGGCGTTCCCTGAAAACCAAAGGGCCGGCTGCTTTCGCAACCGG